>CAZPOT010000013.1:0-162052 GCA_964588295.1 uncultured Flavipsychrobacter sp.
TTATTGGTTATCAATGGCTTTTACAAAGGCTCATCTCCTGCAATTGTCAAAAATTACATAAAATTCAAAATTTACCCAACCGTGTACCAGGATTAATCCTTACTTATTAAAAAAAGATGGCGACCATTAGGCCGCCATCCAAATTACTGTTTAATAATTCTAAACGTTTTCCTCCCCCCATCCCCGCTTATTAGCTCGATCATGTATACTCCCGGCGAATAATTGCTCATATCCAACCTATTTGTTCCAACGTTTAATGGCCCACTTTGTAGAACTGAACCAGTTACACTCATTACCCTATAGTTCATCAATGAAGTTACTCGCTCAATGTTTACCTGGTTGGTAGCCGGGTTAGGGTAAACACTAATATCAGACAACGTTATTGTGCTGATACCGACACCAGTTACTATAACATCGGTGCAAAGTGTATCGGCACCGCAATAGCCATATACCCGTACACAAACATGATAAGTATCCGTAACTGCGTAAGGATGCACCGGAGACATACCTGTGTCTGTAAAGCCGTCGCCGAAGTTCCATACAATACTGTCAATTGTCGGCGTTGTTCCGGTATAATGGAAAGTGTCATTAGTGTTGGTGATGGCCGCTACCGGGGGAGGACAGGTGATCACTATATCGCTGCATTGTGTGTCAGCTGCGCAATAGGAATAAGCCATTACGCACACGTGGTAGGTGCCTTCGGCAGCATAAGTGTGAGTGGCCGTATAACCCGTGTCTGTATTGCCATCGCCATACGTCCATACGATGCTGTCAATTCCCGGAGCTGTTCCGGTATAAGTAAAGTTCTGTACAAGTGTTCCTGTATTGTTGAAATTGGCCACAGGCGGTATGCAGGGCACAACTATTGTTGTGCATGCTGAATCCCATCCGCAATGGTTATAGGCCAATACGCAGGCCGTGTAGGTTCCTCCAATCGTGTAAACGTGCACCGATGAAGTTCCTGTTCCGTGACCACCGTCGCCATATCGCCACACTACGCTGTCCAGACCGGTTGTGGTACCTGTATAGGTAAAGGTAGTAGTTGGCACACCCGTATTACTGAACGATGCTGTTGGGCCTGTAAGGCAAGTAACAGTTATAGAACTGCACGAGGTATTTGAGCCACAAGGAGAATAAGCCGTTACACATACATTGAATGTGCCGGTCGTCGCATAGGTATGTGTTGCAGTATTACCTACAGCATGGCCGCCGTCACCGAAATTCCATACTACACTATCCAGGCCAACAGCCGTGCCGGTATAGGTAAAGTTACGGGTAGCGGTTGTACCCGATGAGGTAAAGGCTGCAGCAGGTGCGGTTATACATGGCACATTGAATGTGTTGCAAGATGAATCCACCCCGCAGTGATTGTAAGCAAGCACACAGGCGGTCTTTAATCCTACGGAGGTATAGGCATGGGTACTGGTCAGCCCCGTTCCGTGTCCACCATCGCCATAGTGCCATACAACGCTATCCAGGCCGGTTGTCGTACCAGTGTACGTAAAACCAACAGGAGTGTAACCGGAATGAGTATAAGCTGCAGCCAGGGTGCTGGTACAGGTTATAGTAACCGTATTGCAAACCGTGTTGTTGCCGCAAGGCGTGTACACTGTAGCACACACATTGAAGGTGCCGGTTGTTGCATAAGTATGTGAAACGGTAAGCCCTGTGGCATGGCCGCCATCACCGAAAGTCCAGGCGACACTATCCGGTGTGGCTGGAGTTCCGGTGTAGGTGAAATTTCTTGTAGCGGATAGACCAGTTGATGTAAACGAGCAAACAGGTGCGCCTATACAAGGAATAGTAATAGTTGCAAAGCGAACATCATTACCACATGCCGAATATATGCGTACGGTAACATGGTAAACACCGGCGGCGGTATAAGTGTGCGTTGGACTAAAAGTAATTGCGGTACCTCCATCTCCAAAATACCATCTCACACTATCTATACCTGCCGTCGTCCCGGTGTAATTAAACGTTACTGTCGGCGATCCTGAATAAGTGAACGACGCCATTGGCATGGATGTGCAATTGCAATCGACGCCGTATTTCATCACGAAGAAATCTGTATTACCCCCTACAGACGTATATGGTGTTATTGAGCCACCCCATATGCTGCTGGCGACTTGCCCTCCAATGTACAGATTGCCCACTTTATCAGAGGTGAGTGCTTTGGAATCGTCAGGATTGCCTGGGCCATGTAATTGCTGTAATGTTTGGATATTTCCACCAGTATCTAATATTGTAAAAAATGCATTTTGCGATTCACCTGAATAATCAGTAACAGTTTCACTGCCGCTAACAATGGTACCCACAAAACATCCACTCGCTGCAACTTTGTTATTAGGCATAACGGTGATAGTGGCTAAGGCACATATACTTAGAGTAGACGAATAGCCTTTAAGCCAATTCGGGTTACCTAAAGTGTCTGTTTTTAATACAAACGCTGTGGACCCTATACCAAACGGTGCGTTGGTAACAGTATCCTCTCTGAAGGCAACCGAACCAAACCCATAGCCAGAAAAGTATAGATGCCCAACATTATCAGTAGCAATGCTATTGAAGCCAGCACGAGCGCCCATAGTTGCATATAACGGAGCTTGAATGGTGTCCTGCCATATGACGTTTCTATTTGCATCAAAACTTGCAGCAAATGATGGGTAATCACCGGTGGAAACTAATAAGCCATTACTATGCCCTTGAATATACAATTTATTAGAATTACTATCGAAACATGCCCCCATGACACATAAAAAAGAATCCAATTGTAACCTTGTCGCGCTCAGTAAATTTCCGACGGCGTCGTACACCACATCATACGTACCGTATGTAGTCAACACGCTTGGTGTAATTTGTGACCCATTCTTGTATAGCTTAATAAAATGTAAGTTTTGTTGTTTATCCAATGCTACAGCTCCTGCACCTGGTATGCTTGCATTGCGGTTCGCAAGAGTATTCGGCCCGATCCATCGCACCCAATTTAGGTGACCGTTAGTATCGAACTGAATTGCCGCCGCCAATTGATAGCTTGATGAGAAGGTAGAATCATATCCAATGCTAAATGAGCCGCTATAATGGTAGAAAGTTCCGCATACATATAGATGACCAGCATTATCTACCGTCATTCCAATAGGATATGCACTGGACGGCGTACAGGTCAAAAGCTTTGCCCAACGCATAACGCCGTTACAATTGTAGCTTGTAATCAGTACATTGTTATTAATGATGGAGGAAGTAGAGCCATGAGTAAAAGTATCAGCGGTCATGGTAGAATGGCTACCAATAATACTTAGAGCATACACGTTTTTATTCTGATCGGTACACATGAAGTAGGCACTCTCATCCACTGAAGCAGCCGTACCGGAGGTTGCATCCGAAGTCCCTCCACCTTTAGCCCATAGGTATTGTTGCCCAAATGAACTGTAGCAGGATAGAATTGTAATTAGGGTTACTAAAATACTCCTCATGGCAATATTTATTTTTGTTAAAGATATGTAAATATGATAATACCTCGCAGCGATTGCTGCGAGGTATTGATGTTAATTATTTACGATCAACCGTTGGGTCTGCAACGCTTTTCCGTCGCCCTCCATGCGGATGATATATACACCTGGTGTCCAGTCTGTGGTATTTAATTGCCAGTTTCCGTGGCTATCCGGTACCTGTAGGGATTGGGTTCTTCTCCCCAACTGATCAAACACGGCGATACTGCGTTCTTTGAACGGCTGGTCGCCGTAGTCATAAGAAATGGTCACCATCTGCGTTGCCGGATTAGGATAAACCAGCATTGCCGTGCTTATAGTAAGCGGAGCCGTTTTTGACGTATCGGCTATCGGCTTCTCCGCTATCCAGCTGCAATCGGGTAGGTGAACTACCTTCTTGTACATGCACTTAGTACCGTCAGCATGCGTCAATTCCACATATACAGTAACACTTGTGGCATCGGTATCGATAACTGCCAACGAGAGTGTCAACAACGTAGAAGTAGTGGTTACTGATCCCGAAAATGGCATCAAAGGCCCACCATCAGTTCCTACTGTATAAGTATCGCCTGCAAACGGATCAATAAGGTTGATATATACGGTATAGGTAACCGGATCGCCGGAATTACATTCCACCCTCTTTATATCAACACTTGTTTTATTGCAATTGTCGCAACCAATAGCGGTTATATCCAAAACTGGCGATTTCTGATCACATAAGCTGTTACCCAATACCCACTGATATTCGCCTGTAACGCTAACGCTGTAAGGATCCATTATTCCGCTACCTGAACTTTCAATGTCACCATCCTTACGCCACTCCCATGAATCAAACAGTACATGTGGCGGCCCATACAAGGTAATCGGGAACCTGTTTTTACAGATGTCGTAGCAACCAGAAGGCAGGTATTGGAAATAATAGCTTGGCGCGGCAGGCACCACCGTTTGTGCGTAAGCGCTACAACCGGCCATATTGGTAAATCTTACACCGACAGCACCGCCTGTAAACACATCCGTTACCGGCCCTGAACCGCCATTGCTCCAATTGAAGTAACCGGGTTCGGAGGCCGTTGCGCTCAATTGTAAATCATAAATGTCACAATCAACCGGAACGGGACCACTAATTACAGGGGCATCAGGGGAGGGTAATACATGCAATATTGCCACCGCTGTATCAGTACAAGGCCCTACTGCGTCTGCTGTATCATACAACGATAATACAAGCGTAACGGTATAAGTACCCGCCACAGGCTCGTAGAACGAAATGTGATCGGCACCCATTGGGCCGTCACCATTGATAAACCACTGGTAACCGACGCTATGACCCGCGTAACCGTTCAGGTTGATCTGATCAGTGGTACAGTAATTCAATCTGCCCCTTATCTGTGCAGTTGGCACACGCAACACCTTTACATTCTCTACATTAAATGGCACAAATCTGCATTGATGTGCATCATAGACTTTCACAGTAAATGCCCCTGTATTATAAACATCTGTGTAAGGCACAAAAGTTGAATCACCGTTAGACCACGCATAAGACGTTGGAGATCCAGCGGTTGAAAAATAGCTAATGGTGAATGGGACACTACCTGGGCATACAACGTTACCCATATCCATTGCACCCGCAAGATCATTCCGATAAACAAATTCAATGCCCATTGTTGTATCGAATACACACCCAATAGTGTCGGTTACTATCATGCGAGGTGAATACTGATTGGGATTACCTAAGGCTGAATTCCAATCATATGAGCATTTGGGGCTTACCAATCTATTGCTACCATCGTTACCAAATTGCCACATAAAGCTGGCTACGCCGGAGGTACTTGCCGGAGTAAAGGTCACAGGTATCCCCTCACAAATATTATTCGGCGAGAATGTGTACCCAAAGTGTGGTATCCTCGCTGGCAAATGCACCGGCTTGGTGATGCTGCAAGAGAATGGGTTCCCTGATTCCGTACCGCTAACTGTTTCCGTCATAGTGATGGTCGATCCTGCTGTATAAATCCCCAGGAACGAAATGCCTGTACCTGTTGGTGTTAATGCATCATTCCATGCGTGGTCGGTAATATGCCACCATGACAAGTGAGAGCTGTAGTCCGTGTAGAATACAGAATCGGTATTATCAGGCCCGCATTTGATAGACGTTCGGAATTTTGCGATCACGCCTACAGTATCTCTTACATATACAGTATCTCTGCATCCCGAACCTACACCACCCGGCAGGTAAGTAACCACATAGGCAAACCTGTAAACACCCGGAGTATCGTAATGGGCAATTGCGGAATAAGCACCACTGATCCTGCTCCAATAAGGGTATGTCGTCCAGCCATCACCAGGATTGGGCAGGTTAAACGCATACCATTCTGGGTAGCCCGTGGTAGAACCTGTCAGCGTAATCGTATTACAGCCATGTGATATGCTTGCGGTTGTTTCTCCCATAGTACAGCCACCGCCGCTTACGCCTGTATCATGATTCGTCAGGGTATCATGTGATCCTCCCGGCATAACATCGCAGTCAGCGGTAAACGATATGCGGTTGGACGTGTCTGTACAGCCGTTTGATGCCGTTACCACCATGTAGAACGTAGAGGTACCCGCACTGGCAGGTGCCATATAGTCCGGAGTATCAGTCAATGGAATAGCGGAACCATTTCTGAACCATTGGAAGGTAAGCGCACCAATATTATCCGTCACAGTTCCGAACATTGCGGACGAATCGTTCGGCGGACACCATACATCATCGTCATTGCTCAATATATAAGCCAACGGGCCAGGAAGTACGGTGACGTGATAGAAACCAACGCCTGCTGTAGGGCAATAAGGGTCAGCACCTAATAACGGGGTGACACTTATGTTATAGATAATATTGTCGCTGGTTGTATTGTTCGGGTACATGTGATATACCGGGCCTCCCACAGTATGCACCGTGGTGCCATCACCAAAGTTCCATATACATGAGTCGGCTATGCCATGAGAGGTCAGAATAATACCATTACCAGGACAGATCACCGGTGTATCCGTTGTTACGTAAACGGGCGGTGGCGGCTGTACCGTCACCCTGAATGTATCAGATATTGAGGTGTCACATTTTTGAGCCTTCACAATAACGTAAGCCGGAGTAGGTGCTACTACATTATTCCACAATACCCTCGCTTCCGGCGAATGGTAGTTGTCTACGACACTGCCCACGCTGTCGGGATAGATTGACCAGTCGTATGCATCCCCCCTATTGTAATGGCTGTTGTACCAGCGATGGGCATTTGCACATGGCGCGGTGTCTCCTGTAATTGCAGGATTGACCACTTCCTGTATAACGTTGAAGGTAAATACAGGGGCATCACAATGTGGTTCTGCATTAGGTTCGTGTCTTACCTTCAATTGTTTGATGCCTGGGCTTGTCCATACTACGTCCACCGTTTCACTGCCTGATGCAGGCAGAACGTTACCGCCAATCGCCTGCCATTCGTATGTTGTTCCCGGCACATCATTATAAGCGCGGTAGGTATATACCCTGTTGAGACAAACGGTGTCGTCGCCTACAACGGTATCAATGGCAGCAGGTGTGCCTTCAACATATACATTAACGGGATTGACACAGAAATCACCGGCAGCATTGATCAACCAAACACCGGGAATATTAAGGTACACGGAAGTACCGCCGTATGGGGTGGTTCCGGTTGTGGTAACTCCGAGGGGATTGATCACTGTCCATATACCTGTATGGCCACCACTCAGCGAATAGCCATAATCGGCTGCTGCGTCAACACATATATGTGTCACCCCGCTTATAGTAGCCACATCTTTAACGATCACCGTTTTAGTAACATTACCCCCGCACAATTTTAAACGGTTCTGATACCACGCATGAATTGTATAGGTGCCAGGCCCTGGGAATTGCACCGTCATTTGGTGGTCGTTATTATAGCCAATGATTATTCCCGGATGTCCTAATACGCCCCATTCATAATCTGTTGCTCCCCACAAAGGCAGCGAGTAAGTATATTGCTGTCCTGCACAGGCGAAAGCCGGGCCATTGATCTGTGCGTTGCTTAATATGATCGGAACAGTCACTATACTTGGCAGGTTGCAATCGCCGCAAGTATTGGTCACCTGTACATAGCCGTGTCCGTCGGCTGGCGCATGATCCCACTGGACGGTAATAGTGCCTGTTCCGTCTCCACCTATAATCTCACCCCCAGTCACTACCCATTCAGGGTCACATGGATCGTCAATAGAATATGTCGCTATTTCATTTTCACACACAATCGCCGGACAATGTATCTGCGGACCAGGGTTCTCTTCGATGAACACCTTGATCTTGAAAGTATCTGCGCAATGACAGGCGTTCCAGACGACGAGTGTTACATAGTAAACGCCCGGTGAGCCATAAGTATGTGCAGGCGGATATTGATCGCCAAATGAAGTGCCGTCACCAAAATCCCAATACCAACCAGCTATTGGCGATAATGTATCTGCTACGGACGCATCAAAGAAGGCAATCGCATCACCGAGACATGCTCCCGTTGAGCTTGCTGTAAACTCTGCATGCGGCTTCGATATTACCCGTACACATAACGTAGCCTCACCTATGCAATGACTGAACGTATCTGTAACAGTAATACTGCCTACTACACCCGCAGTCGGCCAAAGCACATCTATACTATCAGCATTATCGCCGTAAGTAGCGACAATGGTGCCACCCAGGCATGTCCAGGTAAAATGACTGTTAGCTACACCATGTCCGAAATAGCGGACAGTTTTATTCTCGCAGACCAGCAGGCAGCCGTCGCCCTCGTCAATTACAGGGCCAGGGCCGCCAGTAGAAGGCTCGCCGAGCGCTACGCCCTTGCTGGATATACCTCCGCCGTCTGTCATAGTCTGGCAGGCAACGAGGAAATTCGTCGTAATAATCGGGGCCATGTCCACCATCACATTAACAGTTGAGGTGAAGGTGCCACATACACTGGTAGCAGTATAGCTGATAGTTGTGGTACCATATCCCACGCCCGTTACCACTCCCGTTGCCGGGTCAACAGTAGCCACGTCAGTGTTGCTGCTTGACCAAACGCCTCCAGGCACAACATTAACGAGCGTAGTGGTAGAACCGGAACAAACCGCAGGTGTACCGGTTATAGGCGGCACGGGCGGTATTACGGTCACAGTATCTGTAGCTACTGTGTAACCACAATAGTTATACACCACGTAGATGATATTGGTTGTACCCTCAGCTACACCGGTCACTACACCTGAAGCATCGACGGATGCTATCCAGTCTGCTTCGCTGCCCCAGCCACCGCCAGGCGTAACTTCAGAAAGTGTTAACGTACCGCCGACACAAACCTGGTTGCCGCCGGTTATCGGTGCAACATAAGGCGTGGTCATGATGTGAATGGTATGGGTAACAACGCTGCTGCAATGCCAGTTAGTCAAAGTGTAAGTAAAAGTGACTAAGCCAGTATCGACAGTTGACACTACCCCGCTGGCATCAATCAGCGCAATAGATTCATCCGAGGATGTCCATACACCTCCCGGAATAGATGTGCCTATCGTAGTAGTTGTGTTCAGGCACATGGAATCCGGTGCATTCAGCACGGGTATTCCAGGCATCGCCATGACCGTAAAACCATTGCTGACCCAACTGGAACAACCATAGCTGCTTGTCGCGGTGTAAGTAAGCAGGATAGTGCCTGGGTTGTGACCGACAATATACCCCGACGGCCCAGCCGATGCTACCGATGGTATGCTGCTTGACCAGACGCCCCCTGGGTATGAAGGGGTGATCAGTACCGAATCGTACTGGCATACCGTATCCCTGGGCAGCGGGTCCAGTGCCGGAGGCGGGGTGATCAGTATCGTAAATTCGATAGTATTCTGGCAGTGATTGCTGTCGATAAGTGTGTAAGCAAAGGTGGCGTAGCCACTTTCGTCCGTAGGTATCACCTGGCCGGTTTCTGTTATGTCGGCTATTTCGGGATTGTATGCTTCCCAATAACCTCCCGATATGGAATCTGTAAGCGTAACCGTCTGCCCGTTACAGAGTACAGTCGGGCCTGAAACGGTTGGCACATGTGGCAGCGGTACGACATTGAGCAGGAACGTATCAGCGTTCGTACACCCGAAACTATCAGTAATAGTATAGTTAATAATTGCAGGCCCTACTTCGATGCTATTGACAATGATGTCGTAAATGCCGCCCGAAGGAGAAAGAGAGATGTCGGTAGCTGTTGTTGACCAGACGCCCCCTGGCACATAATCATATAGCCCACCAGACCAGCCAATACATAAATTACGGATGCCCATAACAGGAGGGAGCGTTGGTGGCGCATGCACAATTACAGTCTTTGTTCTTGTGAATACACAACCATGTCCATCTGTTTCGGTAATGGTATAGGTAGTAGTCGCCGTTGGGTGCGCGTTAGTAACCGCACACGCTGCACAACTGAGTGAAGCGGACGGCGACCAGGAGAACGTAAGACCTGTTGAAGGCGAGGCCGTCAGGGTTGTTGATTCACCAGGGCATAATGACGTATCGCCGGTTACTATGAATGGCGTAAGTACTAACGAGCTGACGTATGTTGAATCCTTCCGGCTGCAGCCATGTGCATCGGTAACGGTCAGCACATACCAGCCATTCATCGCGGTAGTTATCGAAGTAAGCAGTGGATTATGCGCCGCCGAACTGTAACCACCTGGCCCCGACCAGCTATAGGTGTAACCAGGAGCGCCGCCTGCTATACTGTCATATAGCTGTATGTTCTCGCCGTTACAGGATGGCCCTGTATTGCCGATCAGTGTGATAGACGGCCTGTCATAAATTGTCACGGTCGTGGTAGCAGTGGAATGACAGGAGTGTATATCCGTGCCGGTCACGGTATAAGTCGTTGTGGCCGATGGCGTCGCCATAACCGGTGTGCCGGTTGCGGGAGATACCGATGCTGTAGGCAGCCAGGTGTATGTTGAAGCCCCGGAAACCGAAAGTGTAGAAGAACCACCCGGACAAAGAGCGGATGGCGTTGCTGTGACGGTAAGCACCGGTAACGCATATACGGTTATCAACGTATTGGTAAAACCCGTGCATCCATATATATCCACTCCTGAAACCCCGTAAATAGTTGTCTCAGTAGGCGTCGCCACCGTTGTGCTGCCACTGGTCGCGGATAACGTGCCAGCAGGTGACCACGTATAAGATGTATAGGTAGATGTAGTAGAGTATGCGGTCAACGTAACAGACTGCCCGTAGCAAACGTAGTTAGCAGGAGAGGTCAGGATGCTTAATGTGGGAACATCCACAGTAGCGGTCACCGTGGCGGTATCGGCGCAGCCATAAGCATTAGTTCCGGTGACGGTATACGTTGTAGTCACAAGCGGGTGTGCATTAGGAGCAGCACAGGTCGTACACGATAACCCGGCGGACGGATACCAGTGGTAACCGGTTCCTCCGCTCGCCGTTAACGTCCTGCTGCTACCATAACAGACGACTACCGCTGGCCCAGCCGAGATGCTGTGGGGATAAACCGTTACAGCATGGGTTTCTGTATCTGAACAGTTCCAGGCAGTTGCCGCCGTAAGTGTTACGTTAACAGGTCCGCTGGCTCCCACCGTATATGTGGCAGTGCTGCCTGTTGCCGTCGGAGAGAACGACCAATGCCAGGTATTTACAGGAGCATAAAGGCTTGACGAAGCATCGTGGAAAGTCACGGCTGTATATGGACAGACAGGGTTAGGCGAAAAGTTAAACGCGGCATGTACGGAATCTACTTTAATAGTATCCATGCCATGACTTAATATGTGGCAGCCATGCTTATAGATGACCATTTGCGGAACATATACGCCAGGATGCTGATAAATATGATTGATGGTATCAGCGGACGTTGCAACTTGCGTCGTTAAATCTCCAAATTCCCATTTTATACTATCTACATACCCTACAATGGGGGTGAAATGTTCAACAAGAGGTGAGCATCCCAGACCGGGGTATGTAAATCCTCCCGTGTCACTCATAAAATGTAACACATGATGAGTAGTGCCAGAGCAAAGGAATGTGGTCTGAACGGTTAGTGTGACGGTTACATCACCCGTAGTAGCCGAGCTATAGGCATGAGAGGGATTTTTTATTGTTGAAGTACTGCCATCACCGAAGTTCCAATTATAATACATATACTCCCCTGTATCACCGCCAGGTAAAAACGTACTCAGGTTGGTGAAATCAATGTTGAATGGAGGGCAAATTAAAAATGTATCACTCATTGCGAATTGAGCTTGCGGGTCGGTTGCAAGGAGTGTATCACTGGCCGTATCTCTACAACCCATACTATCTATTGCAATAGCTGTGATATTATATAATCCCGGCAATGGATACATATAGTCAACTGAATTGCCAATTGTTGTATCGCTTACGCCGTTGCCGAAGTTCCAGATCGTAGTCGTGTTGTAGAAGTTGCCCAGGTCTTGTAAATTCTCCAAAGAATGCGAACAAAATTGGGTTGTTCCAAAACCTGCATGCGGATGCATTACCGTTATATATGCCGGTTTAATGAGTGTATCTCTACACCCAAAGCTGTTGATGACGATCTCTCTTACCGAAAACGTATCAAAGGGCACATAGGCGGTATTGGTAGTATATATGTGTGTAGCGATGGTAGTATCGGAAATTGCCGTTCCGCCATCCCCGAATCTCCAGATCACGCTATCAACAGGTGCGAATGCTGAATGAACGCTGGTGTCTGTGAAGGTTACGGATAAAGGCCAGCACCCGACCGGCGGTGTTGCCTTGAATGCAGCATCCAATCGTGCCAGGTAAAGGTGCCTTGTAAACGTATCGGAACAGCCATGTATGTCGGTAATGACCAGCGACATTGTATCAATGCCAATATGCGTCATGGAATCACTGAAGCCGCTCGAATCCGGATAGACCGTTGCAGGACAACCAGCGATAGCCGAATCTGCATGTACAAGTTGCCTGTTGCGGTACCAGCTATATTTGAATATGTGGTCAGAAAAATCAACACCTGACGCAAAGTGAATCCGGTCAGGGTTGCACAGTGTGGTGTCCGAAACAGTAAAATGAGCACTCGCACTTAAAGGTACCAACGTAAATGATGCGGTGTCACGGCACCCCCATGTTGCATTATATGTTGCTAACCGGACGATGACTGCAGTGTCTGTAACGAAATTGACATTGGTAAGTGAAGTGCTGGTTCCAGGCAGCAGCCATACTGATGAGGTAGCTCCGAGGGAGACGTTACGCAACAGGAATGAGTCTGAATGACGACAATTATAATCTACTGCTATTATCGATTGGGGTGGATGTACTCTTATGGTATCGGTAAAGGTTGCCGGGCAACCCAGGTTGTATGCTGTCAATTTGACTGGTAGATTACCCGCATGTACAAAGGAATGCGTCACTACAGTTTCCACGCCTATCGAATCTTTCGTGCCGTCACCATAATCCCATACCAGATGATCGATAGGAACGGAGCTTAACCCCATGTTAGCTTCGAGAGCAACCATATTGCCAAATGTATTGCCATAGCAGAAAGAAGGGGATGTCAGCGGATGATACGTTATTACCGGATGATTGCCTACGGTGACGGTGATGGTATCTTTGAATGTACAGCCATTGGCCGTGGTGATCGTACATGAAACAGAATAGCTACCTACAGCCGTGAAAGTATGTACCGGAGTGGATGAGGTGGAGGTCGCAGAACCGTCACCGAAATTCCATAGATAGGTGGCTGTCGCATATGGATAAGGCACGGCAGGGAACCGATACGGCACTGATGTCAAGGTACTTACCCTGAATGTATCTGTTAGTGATACACACCCGCCATATTTGGTGGGTACGATATCGAAAAGCATGTTGTATGTAGTATCTATTCTGCGTACAGTGTCCCTGCATCCATGCCGGTCGGTAATGTACATAGCAGTCCTGTTCAACACATAAGTTGTGTACGGTGTGCATCCCTCAAAATGGAAAACCGAATCTAATGCGCCAGGATAAAATATATGGCTCACCGTATCACCCATTGCTGTCCCATGATCCCCAAACTGCCAGCGAATGGTATCGCCATAATGTGTTATCCCGTTATATTTTAGCGTATCCTGCTCGGGGCAGGGATGTAACGGTGTTATGGTAAAGCTATCCGTAAAAGGCGTTATCGTCACCGTATGGGCTACATTACAAGTAAACGACGTGTACCAGTTATAATAATAAACGATGGCTAAGTTAACGTTATACACGCCCGGCACATTATAGGCGTGAGTGGCTACCGTATCAGAATAGGACACGGGACCACCGTCGCCAAATGTCCACGTCACACTGTTTCTGGCTCCATGGCTTGTATCAACAAAGGTCTCCGGGACTCTGAGACAGATGTTTGTATCAAACTTAAAGCCCGTACTATTAACAACAATCGGGTTATTGACAGCATCGCTATCCACGCAACCGTGAACATCTGTAACAATTGCTTTCGGATAGTAAATGCCAGTGTGGGTATAAGTGTGATTGAGCGTTATGCCTGTACCACTACCACCATCGCCAAATCTCCAGATGTAGGTCAACGGCCCTTCACCAGTTGTGAACTGGCCTAATTCAGTTGTTGCAGGGGCATTACAGAATTGACTTGGGTAGCCGTCATAGGCGTCAACGTTTGGTTTAGAAAAAACATGTATGTAGTGCGACCTCGTTCCGCTACTCCGGCATCCGTTGGCGTTGGTGTCAATCAGAGTAATGTTATAGTATCCTGTCGCACCATAAGCATGTGTTGGTGTTGCAGCGGTGCTAAATGTACCATCTCCAAAATCCCAATAGTGTCTGAGCGGCCCCGGCGCACCAGCAGCAGACATATCGGTGAACGTAATAGCGAAGCCTGGACAAACATCAGTATCATTGACCGCGAAAACAACTGCCGGGTCGGGGTTGATCACGATCGTTACCATATCGGAAGCGGTATATCCGGCGCTATCCACCGTCAACATGACATTATACGACCCAGCTGCTGAAAATATGTGGGACGCGCTGTCTCCGTATGAAGGAGCAGAGCCAGCTATTGTCCAGGTATAGAATACGCCAGGCGACGTAGTGCTGTGGAAGTTGACCAATAAAGGCGCACAACCTGATGTCTGGCTCGGAGTAATATGCACAGTGAGCGCCACCGATGAAAATGACAGCAGGATCAATGCAAACAACCCGGCAATACTTGAATAAATCTTTTGCATATAGTGGTGATTGAGAATTTCGTTGTCAATAATTATAAAAATCGATATGAATGGTCGCGCTAACGTACTGAAATTATCTTAATATCAACCCGTGAAAACTACCCTTGTTTTATAAGTATATTTTACAGGCAGGGTTATTTACAGAGAATTAACCCCTGAAATGCATTGTTAAGAGATGATTGACCGCCTTAACCGCTAAAAATCAACTTATTTCCAACTTATTTCAAATGGTTGGCAATATGTTTTTAAATGGTGGCCAATATGTTTTCAAATGGTTGGCAAATAGTTTTTAATACGTAGCTAATCTTTAGATAGTCCTGTTTGGTCTTTTAAAATAGTTCTGATACTATTTTATTTCAACCTGAATCAATTGCATCCAGGCATAATCGTTCAACTGTTTTCTTTATCCTCTTTTCACTATCGGATTTGAGCAGGAACAGATCAAATCCTTGAATAGTGCCGTTCGTTGCAGCATTGTCAATTGCATATCCTATTATCTTTATTCCCGGTATAACTGCCTTTATATCAAGTGCAGTATCCTGTACTTCGAACGACGTTATATTGAGACAACAGACGTGTATAGTACGGGTTGCTAAAGTAGCAATCGTCATTTTATCGTAGCTACTTGCAAAGGCTACTTCAAATCCCATTTTTTTAAACGAAAAGCACACTGCCTCACGTATCAAGGGATAGTTATCTATTATCGCCAGGGTGATCTTTTTCATAGTGATCAGTTTTTAATGTTACGGACTTCGTTCTCCAATAGCCAATGCTCGAATTTGTCGGCATCGTCCGGTACATAGTTGATCACCTCCCCGTTCTTCAACGAGATAATGAAAGTGTCTAAAGTGAGAATGTATGCCGATAGCACGGATGCATCAAAGGCAAAACCTGGGTAAGCGTTTTTGTGCGTGTTCATGGTAACCAGTTTTTTAGTTCCAGCGGAGACAAGCGCAAAAAAAGAAGCGTAGGTCTCCACCTATCGCTCTGAGGGTACTGGTATACCGGGACACGACAAGCGAGTGCCCACGCCTTTGGCGTGAACATCCCAACTTTCGTCTCGCGTCCAGATAAATTACCAGTTTTTCAGAACGAGACTTAAAGCTTGATGCTTCAAGAATTATATCAGCAGCAAAGGTATGTTATTCTTTTATAATTCAAAATGGTCATAGTTCCTTTTAGAAACTAAAACCGAATGGACTGGACAGTATTAAAAAGACAGTATAACTTCCTCCCTTAACGGTTTAGTCAAATAATTTTTCACAACAGGGTGGGTATAAGCCCGTTCTAAATCGAGCGGGTGAATGGAGGCAGATAAAATATAAACGGTTACATTATTGAACATTCTGGGGTTTATCGTTGTAGCATTACCTATAAAATCCCAGGCATCCATTGTTGACATGTGTATATCGAGCAGCAAGATAACAGGAGCAACAAATATTTGTCCGGCGACTTTGTCTGCAAAAAAAGACAAGCCTTGCCGAGGCTCATAAAAAACGATGATGTTACACTCGGGCAACTCTCTTTTTATCAGCAAAGACGTAATCTTTACACTTATCTGATCGTCGTCAATAACAATAATATTAACCCGGTCTGCCGCTATCTTATGTTCCATACACCTTTTAGCCTGATACAAATATAGCGTTCACAGTTTTGACGAAAGTTAAATTACTATTATATGAAGCGACTTAATAGAATCATCCCATACGCAATTAGCACAAACTCGAACAAAACGGAACAAACCGGACATTTTGATAGCGTGCCAGCATTATTAAGACCGTTCATGTCAAACACAGACTTTGCTTCCAAAAGAAGTAATTCTACAACATAGTTATACACAGCAGTACATTAATCGGTAAAGCTGCCTTTGCCGCGCGTTAGATATTTGTACTGAAGCAGCAAGACTATGAAGCGCAAGACAAAAGCAGAAGTATTCCTGGACAACACATCCTGAGCAATAGTACTATACCCTATATCATCTTTCCTTTTCAAAGTCTAAAACCCGATTACTATGGTTCAGTCAATCATCAAAGACGGCAAGCTAAAGGTATTGCCCTACTCCCTCGTAGAATTAGCAACGGTATATAATGTGTGTGATCGCACAATGAAAAAATGGCTGAAGCCATTTGAAGCACAGATAGGTCCACGCCTGGGCAGGTATTACAACATCAGCCAGGTACGCCTTATCCTGGAGAAATTGGGTCTGCCATCCGAAATTGAGTTAGACGGTTAACGCAATTTCGGATGGCAATATCACCTAATCGAGGGCTTCTATTATCTTGTAAGAGATAATTGGAGGGAATATGCTGCACGAAGTCCAGGCTTCAAGTGTAATGCCGATTTTACCCAAATTTTTGATGACATTTTCCTCAAGTGTCTTGTAGTTTGATTCCAGGCGTCTCCATAGCTGTTCCTTGTTCATCACGAATTCGGGATCGTCTCCAAACGTAAGCGCAAACGCGAGTGCTTGTTCGTCGGTTAATGTCCTGAGCTGATTCCACTCTTCTACCGAGATCTCTGATTGGAAGTGCCTGATCCAATTAGTAATTGTTGGCTTTGAGACATTGTACTCATCAGCCAACTGTTTTTTAGTGATAAATTTTTTAACCGGAGTACGCTTTGCAAGGAAATACAGTACTACGATGATCACGAGCCATTTCAATACGTCCATTAAGTTGTCATTCATAAAATTTTCTTTTTGGTTGATGCAAACTTATTAACTCGTTTTAACCAGCTACTAAACTATTCGCGATAGCTATCAGCGGTCATTGAAATACCCCACCAAAGGTATATAAAGTAGATATTCCGATGCACCAATTTACCAAGATACGCAGAGCCTTGCAACGATCTACATAACTCCGCACAACTCTGCACAATCCTGGAAAGTAGCCCTTGAAGACCATATCATCTTTGTATCACAAAACCCAACAAACTATGATAAAGACAGAAACGGCATCGACATCAGCGCACTTCAGCAATGTGCTGCTCACTGGAACGATCCTGCTTGCCAATGTTGATATGAACGGCCTGCTGGACTACGGATTGAAAGCATTTTTAGGCGGCGCAATATGGCTGGGCTATAAGATCACCGCCGAATATCTGGAACGCAGGAGAAAAGCCCGTAACCATGAGCATCACCAATAAGATCATTGCAGGTACAGTATTGGGCGCAGGAGCTGTCGCGGTCATTGCCTATTTTAAGAACATCAACAGGGCGCAGGCACAACTACAGGTTATTCCCAATGCCAGTATCTACCAGCTAAGCCTTGAAGGGCTGACCGTAAAAGTAGATGCCCTCCTTAAAAACCCGACAGGTGCCAGCTTTAAGATCAAGTTCCCATTCATCCAGCTCACGCACAAGAACGTTTTAGTCGGCAGCTCGCAGGTAGTCAACAAGGACATTAAAATACCTGCATACGGGCAAATCCTGATCAAGGATATGATGGTGAAAATACCGGTGCTTAGTTTCTTTTCGGTGGTGTATGATATGGTGCAGTCCTTGTTGAGCAATCAATCCATCGTCTTTACCATAGCAGTGATCACCACGGTTAACCTGGGCTGGACTGAAGTAGCCTTTGAGCATAAGCAGGACTTAACCGTCAAGAAATAACCCCAGGTGCAACGAACAAATCGTGTTTTATGGAAGCGAGAAGACAACGGAATATCAAGAGCGGCACACAGTACGACCATCTGTTCCCCAAAGCGAATGTAGATACGCATACCGTTCAGAAAAATGCCAACGTCAGCGACACAGTGGCCTTTATCCCTAAAGTCGTCCACGAAACGCTCAGCCATACAAAGGGCATAGCGGCAGTACTGAAAGGCAACAGCGACTACAATACCTGCCGGGCGATATGGCAGTTCGTTTATGACCATATCGCCTACCGCAAGGATAAGGACGGATACGAACAGATCCGCAGCCCGGCAAGATCATGGCATGACCGTAGATACGGGGTGGACTGCGACTGTTACACCACCTTTATCAGCAGCGTCCTTACCAACCTGGGCATCCGGCACAAGCTGCGCATCACCAAGTACAGCAGGGACTATTTCCAGCACATCTACCCCGTAGCGCTGATCGCCAATAAACAGGTCATACTGGACTGCGTAACAGATAAATTCGATTATGAAGTACCCTACAGTGAAAAAAAAGACTATCCTATGGATTTACAGTATTTAAACGGCTTAGATGACGTTGATGGCCTGGATGACCTCGAAGGCACAGGAGACCTGGCCGAACTCGGCAGGTTGTTCAAGAAAAGATCTGGACAGAAGAAAAAGAAGAAAAAAGGCAACATTTTCAAACGCATCGGGCAGGGCATTAAAAAGGTCAACCTGAAGAAAGTCCTGAATGTGGTCAACAAGCTCAACCCCGCCACAGTTGCCTTGCGCAATGGTGTGCTGGCCTCTATGAAGCTCAATGTAGGGAACGTGGCCAAGCGCATCCGGTGGGCCTACCTTACCGAAGACCAGGCCAGGGCGAGGAAGATGAATATTGACAGGTGGCACAAGCTGGTGCAGGTGCGTGAAAAACTGGAAAAGATATTCTATGGTGCCGGTGGCAAGACGGCCAACCTTAAAAAAG
Source organism: uncultured Flavipsychrobacter sp. (assembly GCA_964588295.1). GTDB lineage: Bacteria > Bacteroidota > Bacteroidia > Chitinophagales > Chitinophagaceae > Flavipsychrobacter. The sequence goes on from CAZPOT010000013.1 coordinate 19,288, forward strand.
CGATCCTGCACGGCAAGGGCAATAAAGACCACGCGGTCAACGGTTTTGATGGCTTTGGCGTGATCAATACCGGCTACCACCACAATCACCCATTGCATCCGCTCAACCGTATTCACAAGAAAATGCCGTTGCGGCAGTTGCTCGGCGAGACGATGTTCTTTGACGAAAACCCGGTCGGTACATTAGGTGAGTTAGGCGAACCTATCTCAATGGCCATGATCACGGCAGCTTCAGGGGTTATTGCAGCTATCGCCTCTACCATCAAAAAGATCGGTGATATATTCGGAGGTAAAGGCAAGGGGTCACAGGACTTTGATGAAGCAACCAATGACCAGGCTGAGAGCGAGATACCATCCGGCGAAAACAGCACCGACACGCCATCAGCAGATGCCGACAGTTCAGGTGGCGACACCCCGACCAAGGCCATAAAGGCACCCTCCGGCAGCGAAAGCGAAGAAAGCGGCGGTAGTGACAGCAGCGGTGGCGGCTCATCTGAAGGCGACAGCGGCGACCCTGATGGCACCAACGGTACTAAGTCCAAAGCCCTTACTAAGGCAGCACCGGACGATAGTGATAAAAGTGGAGGCGGTGAAGATGAAGCCAAGGAAGGATTCTGGGACAAGAACAAAAAGTGGATCGTTCCCGTCGGTATCGGTGCAGCAGGTATAGGATTATTAGCTTTAGCTGCTCACTCTATGGCACCTGCCACTCCTGCCTCCAGGGCTATGCATGGCCTGCCCCGTAAAAAAGCCCGCCCAAAAAAGAAAGCTACCGCTACTAAAAAGAAAAAGGCAGCTCCTAAAAAGTCGGGCGGTCATAAAAAGCGGGTAACCCCTAAAGCCCTGCTATAAACAATTCCATTTCCCTAATAATAACACTATGGCAAAGAAAAAGAATGGCAACAGGTATGCCAAGAAGAATAAAAAGCATGATATGCTGGCCAGCCTCACCCACCTGTCGGAGACCAAAGGCAATGCAAAAAATACCATTATCGAAACTGGCAAGGATATCCTGGTAGGCGTAGTCGGTGGCGGACTGATCGGTGCAGCTATCGGCAGGCCGTCCCTGCTCATCGGTGCAGGTGTTACCGGCGCAGGCCACTATATGGGTAACAGGGTGGCCACCCTGCTCGGTATCGGTATGATGGCGGCCAACGGTTTCCAGAAGTCGAAGTCGGTAGAAGGACTGGAGGGCATGGATATGCAATCCATCAAAAACCGCATGATCGCCTACAAGGACAATTTCGCTGAAAAGCTCTACCTGGACAAGATCATGCACAAATCCGGCGGCGGTAACAGCAGTAAAGATGAGACGTCAGGTTTTGGCGAACTGCAATTCTTCAACTATCCTAACGATATGAACGGCTATAACGACCTGGCCGCGCTGGACAGCATCGAACGGCAAATAGAACAAAGCGGCGTGTCCCACATGCAGATGACTGGTATTGGCCTGGAGGATGCAGAAGGTGTCGGCGATCTCGGCGGTGAAGAAGATGAAGACGACGACCAGATCACAGACGAGAGCCGCATTATCTAAGTGAACAATGAATGATTAAGTAAACGGAATATTAATAACAACCCTTAAACTGAAAAAATATGTTTGGATTTGAAGGAGCAGAAGAATACAACAACCAGGGCGCACTGCTCGGCCTTGACGGACTGGATGGCGAGGAGCTGAATGCCGCCCTCCGCACTATGAACCCTATCAAAAGGGCAAGAATGATCAACAAGCTGGCCAACCCAGGCGCGACCAGCCGTGGCTCCCGCGCTGAAATGGAAAAGCACTTCGGTGAACTCCCATCCGGTATCAGGCAGTCACTGGCAAAGGGTGAGCTAAGGCTGGCCGACAGTGTGATCTATTCGATCAAGCAGGTGACCTCTAAGACCATCAAGATGTTTGAGACGCAGGACACCAAGGCCATCGGCCTCTGCAATATCTCCGGTGCCAAGCTGCCTAAGAACCAGGCATTCCTGGTAAGCGCTATCACCTTATTGGCAGGCGTGTCCGCAGACCTGACCAAGGACAAGATCATGGCCACCAGGTTTGACGGCTTTGAAAATTACCCTGCACTGGCAACAGGTGAGGTTAACCTGAAGTCCAACAAGAAGCAGATACTGCCGGAAACAAGCTGCTACCTGTTCAAGACAGCCAACTGCCACATGAACCCGCTGGGGTACTACAAGCTGGCTAACCCAAGGCTGATCATGGATGATGTGCTGATTGAGCTGACGCTGGAATTAGGCACTACCGATGGCCTGCAAGCCACTACACATGTGTTCGCGGCCTTGCACGGCACTATTACTACACCTTAAACCCAAGGGTAACAGGCGCGCCGCTTTGACATACTGTTCAGCAAACCTTGTCTTATGAACACGTTCTTAAAGAAAAACTGGAAATATGTCATTGCCGCGCTTGCCGCCCCGCCGATCGTGATGCTGGTGAGTAGTCAACTGAAAGCCCAAACCAGCCCCGGTAACCCCTATCGCAACCTAAAAGCCTTTCTCATTATGATACAACATGCGGAAGGCACTTATGGTCCCAATGCCTACAAAACCCTTTTCGGAGGCGGCACATTCAGCGATTACCACCAGCATCCCAACCGACGCATCACCAGATCCGGTTATACCAGTACCGCAGCCGGGGCGTACCAGATCCTGTTCAGCACCTGGCAAGCTGTAGCGACAGCATTAGGGTTGGACGATTTCAGCCCACTTAACCAGGACAGGGCGGCCATAGAGCTGATCAGGAGACGGAACGCACTCAACGATGTACTATCCGGCAGACTGGCTGTAGCCATAGAAAAATGCCGCAAGGAGTGGGCCTCATTCCCCGGCGCAGGCTACGGGCAGGGCGAGAGAAAAATAGATCAGTTAGCAACAGTTTACGTAAAAGCAGGCGGTATCATCACCGTATAAACCCGACAACAATGGACAATAATGAGAACAGCATCCCCATTTCAGGATTGCTATACAAATGGTTCGATATACAGGTGACAGAAGCGGACAAGACCTATTCGGTTACCTATGAGCTGGACAAGACCGTTGCCTATATCACCGGTATCGGGCTGGACACCAACCGTGAAAAGCTGATGTACCAGCGGGGTACGCAAAAAATAGAGATCAACAGGCAGGAGATCGTACCAGAAGGTTTTTTGAGCAAAAGATTATACCACCTGCCCACTATCGAAGCGCACAAACGCTTTTTGCGCAGGGGTGATAAGATACCGGCGGGTAATGGTATCGTCAAGGTGGACTACAAGGATACAACAGACGCGCTGGCTCCCTTTGAACCATACTGGATCAGGATAACGCTGGATTGTGTATTAAAAGATAATTGAGATGACAGGTACGATAACAGTAGCGGTGCCGGTAACACGCAGAGGCCAAAGAAACTATTTCCAGGTCAACATCAAGCAGAATGCCACTGCGATCACCGGCATAGAAGCTTTTGTATCGGGTATCATTTTACCCGGCGGACGCAAGATACTGGACGGCAATATAGCTGGCACGATCAAGCTACAGGCCGAGAACAGGGCAGGTCTTTCTTGTATCATACAGGTATGGACAGGGCAACACACTGTTGAACCATTACTGCCAGGATTGACAGATGTGTGCACCGAGTTAACCAGCCTGTTTCCCGAACCCTACTATTTCAACCTGTACGACGAACAAGCCTGCAAAAGGGAGATCGACAGCTATATGCTCTACGGCTGCTACCAAGATATTTTAGGCGTACAGTCCAATACCGATGCCAGCTATACCGTGACCCTCTGTTTACACGTACAACAACATTAACCTACAGCTATGATACCGGAATTGGTTAACGACTATATAGCCAGGCGCATGAAGGAACTGGGACATGGCGACAATTTCCACACCCGCCTCCGTCATTTCGTCCTGGCACCCCAGGAAGTCCGTAAGATAGATGCCGCACTACAGTTGTTCCTCTTACCGGCGGCCAAAGAAGGGGTACGCATAGAAAGTGATATAGGCTACTACGACCTCTCTGACACTACCACTAACGAACTGCAATACGAACACCAGGGAACGATAGTATTTACCAACCTGACCCCGTTAGCCCTGCACCTTCAAATGATACAGGTACTCTATAAATCCAAGTGACATGCCATTAGTAGAAGCAAAATATGACCAGGACAAGGTCGATAGCCTCAAAAACTACCTGCGCCGTGAATCTGAAAAAGGCCGGGCTAAAGACTACGAAATAGAGGTAGATGGGTTTCGTGTAGTACCGCGTACCGACGACATAGAAGAATTTGACGAGTTTGAAATGCATGTACGGGACACCACGCGCAATGTGACCATCAAAATATACGACGGCGACAGCACACCCCGCAATACCAAGTATTCATTCCAGCTCAATAAGGACAATATCCCGGCACAGCCCACCAATGGGTTAGGCGGTCTCGGCGAGGTCGGGCAGATCATCCAACAGAAGCTCGACGAACAGAATAAGGAATATCAGTTGGAACGGCTTAAAGAAAAGCTGGAGGAAACAGAACAGGCACTGACAGAAGCTGAAGACTACAGCGAAAGGCTGGAAGCGGAGATCAAATTCTTAAAGGAAAATAAATACAATCTCGGCTCATTCAATATCGCAGAGCTGGGTGCGGAAGTCCTCAAGTACACCATAGCCAAAAATGCCAATAAATCACCGCTTGCGGCTAACCTCTCCGGCATTCTCGGCGCACTGAACAACCCGCAGCAGGAACCCCAACAGGAGCAGGCCGAAGAAGAGGACTATGAAGCAAGTGTGGAAGAAGCGCAGGAGCAGCCCACACCCAGGCAGATGGCCATACTGCACAGCATACAGCAAATGGAGCAGGTGTTTAATGCCCAACAGCTACACACCGTTACACAACTGCTGATCCACCTGATGAATAAGCCCGCTGACCTCATGCCTGTAGCAGAATTATTGAACATTAAAACAAGTGAAAGCAATGGATAAGTTCAAATATACGCTGACGGTGGCTGCCAAAGACCAGCCGGAAGCCAAGGAAAAAGCGGATGCGCTACAGACACTGGCCAGCAAGCTTTCTGCCAAAGAGCTGAAGAAGCTGGCGCACATCGTACTGCACGACCCCATTAAGACAGCAATGGCCAAAACGTACCTGGGTGTTTAAAGCAATGCATCATGACCAACCGTATCACATACCGGCCCATACAACCACAGCCGTTGTCCACGAAGGAGACCATACAGTATTCCCTGTTAGGGCTGGTCATTCTCGGAGGGGCGGTCATGCTGGGACGGTCGGTGATCAAAAAGGCAGTTGTCAAAAATGAACAGGCTAAAACACTGGAGGACGGCACCGCCCCAACCTATGCCAAGCAGATAAAAATGGCCTTTCAGAATGATGGCTGGTGGGGAACGGATACAGTAGCACTCAGGAGCGCATTGCGCAGCATCCCCTCTAAGGAAGAGTTTCGCAAGGTAATGGGCTCCTACCAACGGTTGTATAGTTCCAGCTTATTGGGCGATATGCAGTCAGAACTTAAAAGCTCTGAGTATAACGAGATGCTGTACATCATCTCGGCAAAGCCGGAGAGTAACGGTGGACAGCAGGCCATCGGCATTGACCATCTGCAATCCTGGGCTAAACGATTGAAAGCTGCTTTTGATATGACCTATAGCTTTTTACCCGGCACTGACGAGGAGGCTATTAAGGCGGTATTCCTGGAAATACCCACACAACAGGTATTCGCGCAGGTAGGCACCATCTACCAGGCTTTATACGGCAACAGCCTAATAGATGACCTGAAAGGTGAGCTGGAGTTTTGGGAATACGATACCATGCTGCAGATCATCTATAACAAACCAAAAAACTAAAACAATGGCTAAGGCAAAGACAACCAGGAAAAACGGCGGCAAGAAGATGAGCAAGGGCCGGAAAAAGGTAGCTGCACGGCAGTCAAAGGCTGTCGGATTTTCCAGGAGAACAAACAGCAATAGCGGCAAGCTCATCCTAGCAACGCTCACCATCGGCGCAGCAGGGGTATTGGGCTATTTCGGGTGGCAGATCATCAAAAAGAAGAGAGGTAGCAAAAATGCTAACCTGGACGAGGAACTATTGAAGCTGCACAGCTCCGTACCGGCAGACACTACTACGCATACTACCCATACTGATACTACTATACATATACCAGCAGATACAACCACAAAGAAAGGTGGCATTAAGTCAGCAGCCAGCGACCAGTTCCCGCTCAAAAAAGGCAGCAAGGGCGAAACAGTACGGCAATTGCAACAGGCGCTCATCAACAAGTATGGCAGCAGCATCTTGCCTAAGTATGGCGCAGACGGTGATTTCGGTTCGGAGACTTTTAACGCACTCAAGAAAAAGGGATTTTCCACTACCGTTGACGAAAGCACTTTTAATGTGCTGACCCAAGGAACGGGCGACGGCGAGAGCACAGCCTCAACCGATCTCGCGCAAAAGCTATGGAGTGCCGCCTTTACTCATAATTTTTCCGGCGTATTATCCTTGCTAAAAAACATCAGGAATAAAGACCAATACCAACAGGTCAGCAACAGTTTTATGCAGCGCAGACTGAATGGTGTACGGCAGACACTGGTCAATGGCTTGCTCAGCAGCTTTCACAGCGATGAGCAAAAACAGCAGATCAGGATGGAATTTTTGCGCATGGGCCTGCAATACGATGGCAACAAATGGAGCTTATCGGGCTTCGAGGGCAGAACAATAGTGACGACCGAACCTGCGACGATATGGGTCACGGCAACGCAAAGCCTCCAGGTACCTGCCATGATGGTACTCGGCAACGAGGTGACCCAACGCCTCGACTACACCTTATTTGAGAATAACAACAAGTATTTCCTAATCAAAACGCAATTCATCAAATACTTATAGCTATGAGACATCACAAATCAAAACAAGCAGTAACGCGCATCGTACTGCATTGTACAGGAACACATCCTGACACGCTGGTAGATACCAGCCAACAACCCTTTCACTTCGCCGTAACGCAGGCAGGCAAGCTGGTCAATATCAAACAGGTGGGTACAACCGAAAGCGAGATCAGCGTTGCATGGATCGGTGGCCTGGACAGCAAGGGCAACCACCTGGACAACCGCACAGAACCTCAAAAGGAGACCTTGTTCAACACCCTGGTATTGCTCTCGGAGTATTTTCCAGGGGCGACTATTGTCGGCGCGGATGAGCTGAACACCTACGATTTCCCTAATCCTGGATTCAATATCAAGGACTGGCTACGCTCCTACATTCCCGCGTTCCTGGATGCGGCCTGATACAACATCAAAATATTTCACCATTTTAAAATCATATTGCTATGAAAGAGATCATTCTCGCTGCCCTGGTGGCACACGGCTACAGGGTATTTGTCCGGCCTTTTGAACTGAACATCATCGGTATCCGCAGCCGGAGCGCAGTACCTAATGTCTTTAATGACTTTATTACGGTCATCTACAAAGACGACAATGGTATATGGCAGCAGCACAAATTTGCAGCAACCACCGACCCCGGCACCTTTTGGCTGGAGAACCCGCTTAACCCGCAAGGCACAGCTATTCTTAAAGAAGGGCAATACCTGAATGCTTATGGTATCGGCCTGCACCGGTCTAAGTATCTGGCACTAACACAGCGCCAGCCTGTTACCGTGATCCGCGATATTACCCGAGATGGTTCTTTGGATTTTAACGGGAGGGAGGACACGGGACTATTCGGCATCAACATCCACAGGGCTTTACAGCAAGGTACTACCCGCTATATCGACAAGTTCTCTGCCGGGTGCCAGGTGCTGGCTAATGCCGACGACTTTAAACTGCTGATGGCCTTATGTGAACAGCACAAGCAGCGTTACGGCAATGCGTTCACCTATACCTTACTGCACGAATCACCGGCCATGCGCCTGGCGGCCTGAAGGACACCGATCTTCGATTTTTCCGCAGTCATAGCGGGCATTGCCCTGGCTTTTGTTACCTATCAATTAATCAAACGTACTTATGAAAACGATGAAACAGTTTATCCGGGAACTCCTTACTGATAAATCAGGCAGCTACAGCATGCGGGAGTTCGTTATCGCTGTATTGCTGCTGGTGCTGATTGTTAGCTGGATAGCTAAGCAGTTCTTCAACAAAGATGTTCCCGACTTTATGTTCTACACTTTTGGCAGCCTGATCGCAGCTGGTTGTTTTGGCTACTCTTTTGAGAAAAAAACATTTTCGGAGCCGCCACAGAACCAATAAGAACAAAGAGTAACCCTATTCCAATCAATTATTCAAACCCTAAAAACAATAATTATGAGACCCTTTCTTTTTTTGCTGATCGGCTTATTTGTCGGTTACAGCATGAGCCTTGTTTTCAAGACAACAACACCTAAGCCCGTAGTGGCGGTAACACAGCCTCCAACTAACGCACTGAAAGCGACTGTAGCTATGTCGGAGGTATATTACCAGGATATTGTCGATTCGCTGCAAAACAGTAATGCATCACTTAGCCAAAAAGTAGAAGCTACCCGTTCAGAACTGAAGCAGGCCAAGGCACACGGCGCATTCCTGGCTGCACTGGTAGATACCTTAATAGCTAACTATTCCGCTACCAGCGACACCGCTCAAAAGCTCACCGATTGCGACAGCCTCAGTTGGCTCGTCCAGGACGTGCTATACACGGCAGCTGTCAAAGACAGTTTATACGACAGCATATTGGTTACCCAACACCAGGAACTGATGAATAAAGACCAGGTCATCCTCGCAGGCGAGCTGAAATACGACGGACTGAAATTCTCCTTCGATCAGAGTATTGTCCAACAGGATCTGCTTTTGGATAATAACACCCTGTTGGGTAAGCAGCTCAAACACTCCAGGACGAAGAATAAAATACTGTCCGCCCTTGTAGTCATTTTAGCCGGTGTCACCTCCGCAATTGCATTGAACCACTAATCAACGAAACAGCATGAAAGAGAAGACAATCATTTCTTCCGCTACCCTGATCACCTCGCTTGTCGCTTACTGGTATGCCAGGGAGACAGGAAAGGACGGCGCACCCTTCGTCATGCTCGGCGGGTTTATCGGCTCCCTGATAGGTGAAGGGCTGGTGGAACGTATCAACAAAAAACGCAGGTAAGATGAACGTAGAGATCACTGATTCGGGCGGGTGCATCGTCTTCGGTTTTGACGGGCAATATATAGCCGTTAACAAGCAGGCGATAAGGTGTATATCATTAGTGGGTGATGATAAAGTCTGTATAGACACCGGCAAGGGCGTTTTGGAGCTTATGTACATTACGGCTGCCGAAGTGGCCAAACCCGACGAGGTAAATTCTGCCTTAACCCTGCTCAAGGTATTAAAGGACATGATCGCGACATCGGCGGCCTCCACACTGGATAATGCGTCTATGATAGCCAAACTGCAACAGCAACTGCTCTTACTCGCCGTTCCTTCTTATCAAACTGCGGCACAGATATTATCGGCACCGCTCTTGACAGACAATGCGCAAACAGGTGTAGTATTCGAGGGATATGCAGCAGCAGGGACTAAGCCCGAAGATACGGGGTGGGCCATTAAACTCACCAGGAATAAGAACGGTGTATCAGAAGTACTATGGGCTAATGGCATGGTCTCCTTTATCAATATCTGGGATGACCGCTATGATCTGGCATACCAGCAGGCAGCGGTTCCGAAAATCTCATCCGCTAATAGCAAACCCAGTTAAACCGTAATTGCTATGAAAGACTTTGTACAGGCCATGCAGGCAGAGCTGGCCAATCAGAAAAAGCACAACAAGGTATCTGTTGAAAAGCTGGCAGCCACTTATGGCATCACCAGCAAAACAGAAGTAAAAGAGTTGACGGAACTTGCTATTGTCAAACAGGCACGGTATATAGCCCACATGAATTTGCCGCTGAACGAACGCTTTGGCAGGATCGTAGAGCTGTACCAGTCCCAGGTGAACCTATCTCACCGTACCAGCCAGTCTATTCTTTTACAGCAATACTCTACTCCTGCACCTATCGGCTTTATGGCGGGCATTTTCTGTGGTTTGGATAAATTACACGTTACCGGCGGCTTTGGCTTCGAGCCATCCGCCGGTAACGGCCTTTTAACTATCGCAGGTAACCCCAATCGTATCTACGTCAATGAAATCGATACGCTCCGCCGCAATAACCTGAAAACACAAGGCTATGCCAATGTCTGGGACAGGGATGCCTCCGTAGGTTTTTTCGATGTGAACGGTACATTCCAGGCGGTGATCACCAACCCACCCTTCGGAAAAATGGATAAGCCTGTCATGTTCGATACATTCAAAATGGACACGCTCGACCATGTAATGGCATTAAGGGCTTTAGAGACAATGGTGTCTAATGGCCGGGCGGCCATTATCATCGGTGGCCATACGCAATACGATAGCCGGGGACGGGTACAGGCGGGAAAGAACCGCATTTTCTTTAACTATCTCTACAGCCGCTACCATGTAGCTGATGTCATACAGATCGACGGTCGTAACCTCTATTCCCGTCAAGGCACAGGTGTGAACGTCAGGTTGATACTCATCAGTGGCCGCAAGCCCAAACCGGAAGGTGTCGCTCCCGTATATGACAAGCACAGAGATAGTGTCGTCAAGACCTTTGAAGGGTTGTATGACCGGGTGATCGATGCAATGGATATCGTTCCCGACATCAAAACAAGTAACGTACCCTCCAGCCTGGAGCGCGAAGCAGCCGAAATGCTTCGCCTATTGCAGGATGACGGGCTGGGCGCACCCTACCTGCCTGCATCCGATAGCTGTGTTGTGCTGAATACCCAAGTGCCGGACAGCATGGCCTTTGAAACGCAATCAGCAATAGCACAGATCAAAGAAGAAGTAGGTGGTGATATTGACAATTTTGTTCGACACAGATTGCAGTTTCCTACCCGCACTTCTTTATGCAAGGCGTTGTCGGCTGAACAGATAGACGCTGTAGCTATGGCCATTTACAATATCGAAGCCCGTGGCCAGGGCATGATCATCGGCGACCAGACGGGAATAGGAAAGGGGCGTATCGCCGCCTCTATGATCCGCTACGCAGTATGCCAGGGATTAAAGCCGGTATTCCTTACTGAAAAGGCCAACCTGTTCTCCGATATTTACCGCGACCTGGCTGCCATAGGCTCCGCTCACTTTAAGCCCTTTATCGTGAACGGCAGGGAACCGAAAACGGATATCAAAGACGAGGATGGCAATGTGATCTATTCCGCCCCACCGGCAAATGAGCAGCAGGCCGTATTCCAGGCCAGGGAGATACCTGCGAAGTATGATTTCGTTGTTGCCACGTACTCGCAGTTCAACAGCCCTGAAAAGAAACCCGAAAAGCCCTTATTTCTGCAAGCCATCGCGGAAGACAACATTTTTATCCTGGACGAGGCGCACAATAGTTCAGGCTCCTCCAATACTGGGGCGTTTCTACAGCAGGTAGTCAGTCATACGCGAGGCGTGGTGTTTCTCTCTGCCACCTTTGCCAAGCGGCCTGATAATATGCCGATCTATGCCATGAAGACGGCTATTGCCGATTGCAACATGAGCAAGGATGAGTTAGTGGAGGCGATCACACGCGGCGGCGTGGCTTTACAGGAGGTGTTATCATCGCAACTAGTAGCCGAAGGACAGATGCTCCGCAGGGAGCGCAGCTTTGAAGGGATAGAGGTTAATTATATCTCGCTTGACGACAAAGCCGAAGAACACAGGGCAATCGCCGATAACATCACCGAAATACTCCGGGATATAATAGCGTTCCAGGGTAAGTTCATCAACGAAGCGGTCGATGAGCTGGATAAGGTGGCCGTCGCGGAAGGCAAAGAGGTGGGAGTCCGTGAAGGCACTTCACAGGCAGGGGTGGATAACCAGCCCTATTTCTCAAAAGTGTTCCAGGTCATTAACCAGATGCTGTTCAGCCTGAAAGCAGAGGCAGTAGCAGAACGGGCAATCATGCGGCTGCAGGAGGGCAAGAAGCCGGTGATAGCCTTTGCCTCCACAATGGGCAGCTTTATTGAAACACTCGAAAACGAGAACGGTTTGCCTGTCTCTGATGGCGATGCCATCAATGCTGATTTTTCCGAAGTATTAAAGCGCGGGCTGGATGGGATATTGCGGTACACGGAAAAAGATGTGGATGGCCAGCCGGTCTATAAAAAGTTCGAGCTGAGTGAGCTGGCACCGGAAGCACATGCAGAATACAACCGTATTTATGAGCGCATCCTGAACGTTGCAACTGGTATTACTATTTCCCCGATAGATGTGATCGTTAAAAAACTGCAAGGAGCAGGCTATTCGGTGGCTGAGGTGACCGGGCGTAAATATGAGCTGCAACTGAACGCTAAAGGTAGTAAAGCCCTGGTCATGTCGCGCAAAAAGATCAATACCAATGATGCGTTCCGCAAGTTCAATAATAACGAAGTGGACGTACTCATGATCAACCAGTCGGGCAGTACAGGCGCGTCCGCTCATGCGTTGCCTACGGCTAAAGTCCCGGCAGCCCAGGTGAAACAGCGCGTGATGATCGTGCTACAAGCTGAACTGGACATCAATACAGAAGTGCAGAAGCGCGGACGTATCAACCGTACAGGGCAGATCATGAAGCCCATCTACGATTATGTTACCTCTGCTATTCCAGCCGAAAAGCGGTTGATGATGATGCTCCAAAAGAAGCTGAAATCATTGGATGCCAATACCACCTCTAACCAGAAGCAATCCACTAAGATTTTAGACGTGCCGGATTTTCTAAATAAGTATGGCGATAAGATCGTCAAAGAGTATTTGTTAGAGAATACAGACATCAACCTGCTGCTTGACGACCCGTTGAAGCTGAACGACAGCAAAGCTGATAGCGGCAGCAGTGAGGCTACTGCCATAGAGGATGCCGCGCATAAAGTGAGCGGTCGCGTAGCAGTACTCTCCACCAAAATGCAGCAGGACTTTTATAATGAAGTAGCAGAGCGGTACAACGACTATGAAGCCTATTTACGACAAGTGGGTGAATATGACCTGGAAGTGGAGGCGATGAACCTGGACGCGGAAACGATCAACTCGCGTGTGGTGAAGATGGGTAAAGGCAGCGACAGCGCATTTGGTGAGGATAGCAATCTGGAAACCATAAAGGCTAACGTGCTGAAAAAACCGTTTACAAGTGTGGAGCTGGAAAACCTGCTCAATGACACATTGAAAGGCAGGGATGCGAAAGAGTGGCAAAATGAGTTGATAGCATCATTCCAGGCAGATTATAAGGCCAGGCTCGACAATGAAGTAGCCGAGGTCGAAGATAAGTACAAGGAACTTATTGAGGCTATCCCGTCTGAAAAGAAGATCAAGAAGATCGCAGACCACGACGCGAGGGATAAGGCCATAGCAGAACGGCAAAAGGAACTGGTAGAAGCAAAAGAAGGACAATTAAGAATTTTACGTACCAAGACAGTTAACCGCAGCCAATACCTGCTAAGGATCTTCAACTTCTTCTATATAGGCAGGAAGCTGTTATACCCGGTAGAGAATTTTTCAGATGGCAATATCCTGGTGCCTTGTGTGTTCCTGGGCTACAGCATAGACCTGAAAAAGAAGAACCCTTATGCACCCTCCCTGGTGAAAATGCGATTTGCCATTGCTAATAGCAGCAAGTACATATCTATCCCTGCTTCTTATTCGGAGGATATTATGTCCATTACGGGTGCCAGCGCCCAGGTGCATCAACCACAAAGGGAACAGTTGCTGAGTGATTGGGAACAATACACTAAGCAGAACAATACAGACCGCAAGATCAGGCATGCGATCACCGGCAACCTGTTACAGGCATTCAGCGATTTTAAGGGCAAGCTGGTCAGCTATACTACAATTGATGGTAAAACCGTGAAGGGCATCCTGATGCCGGAACATTGGGATCCTGGTAGTGAAGTACAGGACCGGGTATCCGTACCCATCATTAAGGCATTGCCCATTATTAAGTCGTTGGTGAGTGGCCGAAATATTACTACAAGCTCCGGTATCTCGTTTTTCAGGTATGGCAATGGGTTAAGAATAGTGGTGCCAGCCTCAAGAGCAAAGGGAGGCGACATATACCTGGACAAGCAGCTATTGCCATTGGTAGAAAAGGGCATGTTTGAAAAGGTATCGGATAAAATGGTCGCCTTAATAAGCGAACACAACATTAACCAGGTTATAGAAGTCCTGCAAACCAATCATAGCTGTTCTGTTACCTTGAACGCTGCACAGTTCAGGGATATTGAAAAGCAGAGTGTACGCTATAACAGCAGAAAACGGATTAATGTTCCACCGCCGCAAGAAGAGAAGCCGAACGTTATATCGCTATTAGAGCTGGAAGCGGAGGCACTGGCTTTGGAATTAGAATTACTGGCAGCATAAATCACATCATTATGATTACCGTTGAGAATTATCACGAGAAGATTAGGAACGTTGAGTTCAGCACCATGCCCGAAGCGATACGTAAGGGCCATGAATTTGTAAAGAAGGTTACCGACAATGGAGCGCATTGGGACAATTACCATAGCAGCGCGACCATCAAAAAGACCGTCGATACTTACTTTGAAAAGCTGGCTACCTACTTGTCAACCGCTACCAGCCAGCACACGGTAAAGCAGTTTGATAAAAGTAAAAAGGAGTGGGTAGCGAAGGAGAAAAAGACTGCTAAGGCAGCGACAGTGAAACAACCTGCAACGCCAGCGACCTCTACCGCTTCGTTGGTGGAGCGTATCCCCGATGAGCTGCGCTTTATTCGTCGTTATGTCAACCTGGATGGCAAAACAAAAACAAAAGAGGAAATACTCCGGTTCATCAACAGTTTACAAAAGTCCATACTGGAGAAGAAGATACGTAAGACTTCTTTTTATGCTAAAGAGATCCGTTATATCCAGGACAAGCTGATAGAGGTGTACAATGGCATGAAAGCCAAAATAGCACTCATGCTCACGCCCGACACTAAGGAGAAGCTGTTAGCTATTGCCAATGGTGAGAAAGTGCTGCCCTCCGTCAACTTCATTAAACGTTATATTGGGATCAATGGCCGCGAGGGTATGAAGGATAAGGCCCGGCTGTTACTGTCTCAGATCAACAAGGCATATTCCACCGGCAAGATCAACGACAGCGACCCGTACATCGTCGAGATGCACGACATTAAAAAGAACCTGGAGAACTTTTTAGCTGAAAAGCACATTAAGGTGCTGGAGATCGAGAAGAATACGTTGAGCGGGCTGCAGGGCTTGTTGAATGGCTGTAGCTGTCAACATCTGAATGGTTTTGATGATGATGAAATGACCACAGAGCGGCCAACCATTATGAATAGCATGGAGTTTGCGAACATGAAGTTCCAGTCGCTGGGCTTCAAAGGCAAATGGTTGGAGCTGATCGGTGACCCGTCCAGTCATTTTACCCTGATGGTGTTCGGCAGGCCGAAATTTGGCAAGTCTTATCTGTGTATCGAGTTTGCCGGGTATTTAGCCCGCAATCATGGTAAAGTGCTGTATATCGCAAAAGAGGAAGGGTTAGACAAAACTTTACAGGACAAGTTGAATGATAAGGACGTAAAACATCCTAACCTGTACGTGGCATCATCATTACCGGCCAGCCTGTCCTTCTATGACTTTATATTCCTCGATAGCGTCAACAAGCTGGGCATGGCGCCGGATGATCTCACAAGGTTAAAAGCGATGTACCCCGACAAGTCATTCATCTATGTGTTCCAAACAACTAAAGAGGGGAAATTCAGGGGCGCTAATACTTTCCAGCATGATGTAGATGCGGTGATAGAAGTGCCAGAAAAAGGAAGAGCTGTGCAGTATGGGAGGTTCAACCAGGGCGGAGAAATGAATATTTTTCTGTAGGTTAACAAACAAAAAATTCAATGAGGATATATAAACTGCCCGATTGGCCATCTATCGAGGCTCAGCTAGGGAATTTAAATCAGGGCAATTCTAAGGGCAAACCTGCCTTACACAAGCCAATTTTGCTGCTTGCAATAATCGATGGATTTGACAATGGCGAATTCATATTTAATGAAATAAGGATAACTCCAGAACTAGTCGCAAGATTCGAGAATTATTCCAGACATGTCGGTGGTAATTTTTCCTCTCGTTTTTATCAACCATTTTTTCATCTTCAGAGCTGTGGCTTCTGGCACCTGAAATTGATACCGGGAAGAGCTATAGAAACAACAGCTAAAAATTCCATTTCAGGAATAAGAACTCTAACAGAAAATGTTGAGTATGGTTATTTTTCTTCTTCTTTTTTCGAGTTTATCCTTAATCCTAAACAACGATTCAAGGTGAGGGAGTTTCTTATCAACAGATATTTTACGGAAGCATATATCAAGCCAATACATGATTACGTATTCGATGCCTTTCATGAACGAGTTGTAGATGAACCAGGTAGGAAATATAAAACTATTATTTCAAAAGAGATAGATAAGCTAGTTCGCAGTGCAGTTTTTCAGAAAACTGTTCCAAAATTATATGAATATTCTTGCTGCATTTCGGGCATGAAAATTATATCTTCTAATAATTGCCGAATGGTAGACGCATGCCATATCAAGCCATTATCACAGAATGGCACCGATCATGTAACAAATGGTATTTCATTGTGTCCTAATTTACACCGAGCATTTGACCAGTTTCTGATCTCCATAAATACCGACTATAAAGTCGTTGTATCAAATTCTGTAATTGACAACTCTACGCCTTATTCAATTTCAAACTTCGAAAGCAAACCAATTAAATTACCTCAAGATCCACAGTTTCATCCAGCAATAATCAACCTTTCATGGCATTATGCTGAATTTTTAAGAAGGCAGAGAATATAGCAAAAAACATAACATAATCCCTTAAGCAATTAGTTGTTTCATGCATTGTATGAAATCGCTAATTGAACAAACCCATTTGGTTAGGATTTGAGGCGCCTGGGAGTAATAAATTGTTTAATAGGGCTTGCTTAATTTTGGAAAATCCGGACTCTGAATTGAATCCTGAAAAAGGGCCTCCATTTTTCCAATCGTCAATTTTTATTTTGCTGGCAAACACAGTATCCTTCACCTTAGATATAGCAGATTCATTAAAGCCCATCTCCTTTACCACATCTCCAATTATCGGATTTAGAGATTTTATTCCGATCCCTTTCTGAATATAAAAATCTTTATTATAAAAAATTTTAACCAAATCACCTTCTTCATTCTTGACAAAATCCTCTTTAAAGGCACCCTGCCATTTTACTCTTATAATATCATTCCATAAAGTCAACAAGAAATCCGAAACGCTTTTGGAAGCTTCTTCGCAATAGGTTATTAAAGCCTGTTCCTTCAACTCATCACCATCTATGACATATGGATGTTCAACGATGTATTGATCAATGATATTTCTTATTGATTCTGCGAAAATTGAAATGCCAATTATACCTATAGTTACTTCCGAATGTATGTCGAATTTTATAGCATTCTGCCATATATTAGTACCCTTTGCTTCTTTTAATGCATAAGCGGCTTTAACGGCAATATGCTGATTAATGTCCTTTGCATCGATTCTATTCTCTTTTATTTGATAGTCGAACTTAGCTAGTAACGCTAGATCGGTATTAATTCTTTTACTTTTAGAATTTATGTCGGTGAATATTTGAAGTTCCTTTGAGCGATTTTGAGGGGTAGTTAACACAACTATAACGTTCAAAGGAAAATTTCCAACCGCCGGATTAACCCTTGCAGCTTCCTTCAAGCCAAAAATTCTATGTTGCCCATCTACTACTCTGAATTGCACAACAGAATCATCTATAGTCAAATATCTACATTCATCCTTAGCCTCCAGTTGACCTTTAATGCTTTCCAAATCACCACCTAAGATAATAGCCGTTGGCAACATAAAATCCTTTGGACTTTGAGTCAATACATATTTCTTAATTTTGTTATAATGAGCTGTATTCGGCTGTCGCTGATAGCCGTCAGGATGTTGTCCATATACCAAGACCTCACTTATTTTGACCAAAACATCTAGAGGTAAGATCAAACTGATGAAGGTTGTTTCATTTTGAACGTATTCAAAAACTTGAATTCTATGAGTAGACATATTAGCTTGTAATAATTTCTAGGATATTAATAACAATCTTGTTTATTATGCTGTCAATGTTTGTACTTGGCTCCCTGACTTGCTCTTTAATAGTCGTTAGCGCGTCATTTATGTCAATATCAACTATATTATCTATATAAAAGCTGCAGTTACCCTTAAAATGCTCAATTACAAAAAGATTAGCAATATGAGTTGAATCATCTAAATTGGTGTAAATATCATTTAAGATTTCCAGTACTCTATTGAATATCCTTATTGCTTCTACATGCAAAGAAGGTCTAAGAAAGATATCTTTACTAGCTTTATTTAAAATTAAAGTTTTGAAATAGTTCTCGAATTGAAATGTCTCAGGAGCGAAATCCCTTTTTATAAGCTCTATAAATAAATCGATATACTCAGTAATAATCGAGTCTATTCGCTCAGGGGCAATCTCTCGACCAACTAGCGATGCCCAATTAACATATACGCCCTCTAAAGTACTCAAAACAAGACTCTCTTCCCTAATCTCAGTATATTTCTGAACAAGTTGGTCTGTTCGATTATAATTTAAATAGTCGAAGTTCAACTCTTTCAATGTATCATCCCCAACCTGTAATTTTTCCCGAAAGTAGAAGAGGTAATAGGACAATTCCTTAATGTTATATGTTACTCCGTAAGCTTGCATTAAATGCGGTGACAGCTCGTCTTCGAGAGATTTTAATATTTGAATTTCAGTTGCACTATCAAAGTACTTTCCTCCAGATTCTCTTAAATCAAATAGTAGCTTTTCAATTTTGTCTAGTAAGCTACCAACATTGTTCATCGTTATCTGCACAGTATCACGAATGGGAGATATACTGTAGTCCTTGTAAAATAACGTGTGATCTAAATCGCCCCAAGTTTCATTAATTTTACTCTTTATTTGTAGTTCAAATCCGTATAAATCTTGATAAACGCCTTTTATGCGGATGATTTCTAGTCCGTTTTTCATCCTTTGAGGTTGTGCATCTAGATCTTCAAACCGAATATTATTTTCCAAAAAGAAATCTGCACTGTTTAACAATAACTGTAAGACGTTATCGCAGTCTGCCTTCACTTCAGTTACTATTCTAAGCCCGATTATATCATCAAGCTTTTGGAGCGCATTTACGATTTGAGCTTTTTTATCCCTAACAACATCTCCGTCTCTATTAAGCAATCCAAGTTCTGACGTTAACTTTACTCCTAGTTCTTTTCTTATAAGTTTTTCATAGAAACTCTCCGGGGCTTTAACCCGGTTTTTTACATAATAATACTTCGTATCATAAACTGAGTTGGTTTTGTTGAGTGCATATTCCTCACATTTAGTATCGAGCAGTTTTTTAAAAATATTTCTTAATTCCTCAGATGGGCCTTCAAGAGATTTATAGACAATTTCTTCGTAAATTTTTTGAAGTTTTCTATAAACAACTACGCTATCTGTAATAAAGTTGGACATATATTAATTGTTACTTAGGCTACCTATAAAGTTCATTTATGCTTATGTATATGTTAGTATAATAAAAGTATTACTAAGAATTTAATTTAAATGATAATTTAAACATCTTATGTAAAATATTCTCAACAGTAGCCTTGAAGATAGCCAAGTCATCGTCTGAAATATTCACAGATACTCTTTTATGAACTAATTCACATCGCATTTTGTAAAAATACTCCACCCTTTGCCAAATTTTTGAGGACAGTTTGACGTATTTTTTGATTTCAGAATGTACTAATGATCTATCCTTCATGATCGACGCTAGTCGTTGCTCCGAAAAACCAGCGCTGGACTCGTTAATAAGGAAATCTTTAAAAGCAATCTCTAAGGTACTGTCCAAGATTAAAAGGCTTAACCTGTTATTCTGTTCCAGTTTTAATTTAGGCAACTCATTTACGGCTATAATCGCTTCGTAATGGCCTTTAACCCATGGTTTCTCCTTGGCAATAGACTTGTTTTGAGCTTTAATAATTTCTGGATACTTATTGGCGGCAATACGAGGGATTGGCGGTAAATATAATTTTATATCCTTGTTTATATCTTTTAATGTATCTTCTTTAATTTCTCCTTCCTTATACTTGAAAACGTTTATATCCCAGCCACCATTTGAACTATATTTTTTAGATAGTTGAGAAAAATGATACAAAACCTGCTCAATATGGCCTTTTAATTCAACAAATGTTGGATGCTTTTCATTTATTCCTGATTTACTACTATTCCACGGCATTAGTTGGGCTGGCCCTGACAACTTTACAATTGCTCTAGCCAAGGATACCGAAGGATGTGGATGCCCTATTCTTATCTGCCTGTAACCGATTTCCTCTCCTTTATAAGACTTCTCGATTAGACGATCATTACAATAGAAATAACCACCATACTCTCCTCCAGATGGATCGCCAGATTTGACTAATCCCCCTAATATTGTAACACTAACATTACCTCTCCCTTCAAAGTACAAATTCCCCCTAAATAATTTAGGTTCGAAGCCTGGGGGGTATGACCAACTTTCGTATGTTATTGGTTTTATGGGTTTATTGTTTAAAACAATTTTAAAATCATCCCTATCTAAAAAGTATGCATAAGTATTTGAAAGATGTTTTTGTAGAGAGTCTATAACCTCCTGATTGATGTGATGTCGCAGTTTTACTAGCTCAACGACAGTCGAATTTTTATCAATGGCAGCAGTTTCGTATACTGGAATTTCCCAATTGTCCTCATCCTTAATCCAGCTATCGTCAATAACAACAAGAATTGTTTTGCCATCTTTATATCGCGAAAAAATCTTTATTTCTTCCGAAAGCGCAACAACAGCTCGTTTTGACCCAACTCCAAAGAAACCTATTGTAGAGTCTTCTCCGGTATTTTTACTTAAACCAGGGCTGATAACAAGTTGTATATCCTCCTCTGTGATCCCTCCACTATTATCAGCAACGGCTATGGTTTGACGACGTGCATCCATACTCACTATTACTTCTAACCTAGATTTTTCTCCAAGAGCAAGCCAATTGTCTATTGCATTATCAATCAATTCGCAAACAGCTGTATCTGGATGGTAGTCAGCTATTATTGATTGATAAATTCTTTTAGAAGGGGTCGCAATAACATCCCGGATTTTCTTCACGTATAGTGACTATGTTGGATGTAAATATACTATAATTATAATTATAAAAAACAGCAACTACTAACTTAATCGCAATCCTCGTTCAATCTGGTCTATCAAAAATTCTGTCCCGAGTAATGAATATTTGTTTTCAATATCGGTGTTGATGCACTGAAGCCCATGATCAATGTGCATTTTTATATACTTAGGTATGTCTTTATCAGTTTTATAAATGTTGTAATGACAAGCAATCATAGCAATATAATAATCAGAATATTCGCCAAATAGTACTTTAAACGAATACTCTTTTCCGCTGCCATCTCCTATCAAATTAATATTCATTTTTACCTCGGATGCTAAGGAATACGCGAGAGCTATACGAGCAATAATATTCTCTGCTCCTAGCCCAAGTTTTTTTGTCAAACGTGCAACAATTTCTTTGTTAGCTCTTGTTGTCTTTATATTGCTAAACATGACTCTCCATTTTACCGTGCACATTAAATAAATTAGTAGGTTTTACTCTTTCAAAAGAAGACGTGTATTTTCCTTTTTGTATGAGTAGATATGTCTGTCCTAATTTTGGTTGCAGTAATCGGTACTCAGCCTCATTTAATTCCTTTTGTAACAACGGCAATAAGATTACTTGGCCAGAGATATTTGGATAGAACTTATTGATAATGTTTTCCGAGTGGCTGCGGTCGAATTTTTGAAGCGGACTATCAATAAAGATTGGAAACCGAATATTAGATTCGTCGACCAAGGCCTTTAGCAGCGCTGTCGCATAAAGTTGCTGCTCCCCTTTAGATAGACCTTCTTTATCTATTTTTCTCAGTTGTTGATCGTACAATTCGATATCAATCAATTCACCATCTAAAATAACTCTAACTTCGTGAACAAAGTCTTTGTGCATCAGTAGTTTCAACTCTTGTAGAAGGTTTCTTTCCAAAGATTCTTTCTTTCTGGTCTTTAGTAGTTGAATAAATTTATCTAGCGTGGCTATAAGCCTTTCAGTTTCTAAATCTTTATCTTTATCAACCTCTTCTATTTTAACCTTTTGAGCAAGCTCTGAAGTTTGGCGACCGATATTTTGGCTTTCCTGCATTAGGCTATAAACTTTTGATTTTATATTTGTCAATTCATTGTCAAGCACATTAATTTCCTGGTCGATCTTTGCCTTGGCGGTCCTCGCTTCAATAATAACGGGATCTTTTTCCTTTGATTCGGCTTCAGTAAGTTTCCGTTGTATTTTATTATATCTTGAGTTCAACCGTTTTTGATCAGCAACAATTTGTTTAAACGATTTACTATAAGCCCGTTTTATATGATCGTAAATGGCCAAGAAATCATTTTGTTGTATAGGAGTAAAATCAAGTAATGTGTTAATATTGTCAGACTTAGGAAGCAATTCAGCCTTTATTGCTTTTCGTAGTTGTTCTAACTTCTCTTTGGACAGAAAATGGGCAAATTGTTCAGATATCAGAAGATTCTCGATCACAGCAAATTTTCTCTTGAGTAGTGCATTAGCTATGGGGCTGTTGTTGGCTTCATGTTCAAGTTGTTGTTTAATTTGATTCATTTTATTGGCGGCTATTGCTAATGGCGCTAGTTCAAGGAGCTCATTAAACAATTGCTTAACTTTTTGAAGTTCTGAAAAAGTATCAGTCCTTTCTATTCGCAACTCTTTAAGTTCATTTAATGATAATGTGCTTCCCTCGCGTATTAGTTTTTCCTGGTATTTATCCGATGCCAATCTTTTTTTATTAATACTCTCTACGAGGTCATCTTCTTGTTGTTTAAACAGCTCCAACATCTTGTTGTTTTGTATAAGCTGTTTTTGAAAGCGCTCAAGTTTATCTCTATCTGCTTTTATGGCCGCCTTCTCCCTAAGCCGCAAGCGTACATTTTGTAATTGAGAACGCAAATCGATATACTTTTTTATTCCAAGCACTTCCGAATAAGCTTGACTCAAGAACTTTTTTTCATCTGCATGTTTAATCTCAGCTAGGGCAACAATCTTTTCTGCATCGAAGAAAAAAAACTTTGCTATCTCCTTCGGCAATATAAAATCGTTAATAAAAATGTCAGAGCCAATATCTCGAGTTAGCTCGTTAATTCTGCCATCAATAAGTATATCTATATTTTCTTTTTTAGTGTCGAAATTAAACGTTCGAGTAATTTCTATCGCCTTACAGGCAGTTGCGGGGAGCATCACTCCAGACAACTTTATAGTAACACCAAAAGAACGCCGCTTAAACGCTTTTTTCAAATCTCCATTAGTTTGCGCTGAAGTACGTCTTTCCTCTTCGAGGCCTTCATCTATCGCTAAGCGGTTCATCAATTTATCGCAATATTTCAGATATCCACCAGACTCTTGAATATCCTGCCTATATTTCGAATCAACATCAGCCATTAATTTCCCATAAAGGCACCAAACGAGAGATGTCAAAAAAGATGTTTTTCCATAACCATTATTACCCGCAAGTAAAGTAATATTTTTTACAGCATCTGTTGCAAAATGAAGCGTGTGTAAACCATAATAAACGCGAAAATTATTTATTTCAATTGTTTCAATCTGCATTGGTTAGTTTTATCTTAATATGCCGTTCGATATAGGTATCTATGTCATTCTGTAGGCCATTGTTATTGGCGAGTATATACTTAGACTTTTGAATTTCTAGGAGCTCGTTAATTAGTTTAAAGTCCTCATTACTTTTGCATACTTGCTTTAAAATATCATTTTCGAAAACTTGTTGATTGGAGAAGTCAGAGTGCAGCATACTAGTACCGTACACTTGATTATAAATCTCCGCCACACTATAATTGAAAATAGAATCACGGTGCCATGTAACTTGTATTGCGACTAATTCTTGATAATTAATCATAATTAGATGTGGATCGCTTTTTTGGACTGCACGTTGTGCTTTCAAAAGCTCAGATAGCATGTAAGCACGTTTCTCCGGCAGGTACGGTCCCCATATATCTTCACCGGTGAGGTCGCTATTCCTCCGGTGGGTCTGCCTCCAATCGCGGTCATTTCTGTGTTCAATTAACATTTCCCTAAAATCAGATAAAGGTTCCATCCAATCCTCACCATTGTCAATTAAAGCGTCCATCGACTTGTCCCTTTTTACTACTGTACAAACCCAACAGCCAAAACGACTGCCGCCACAAGATGGGGTCGTATCATCTAACACCAAAGGACAATCGCCACCGGTTGCGTTGTTGTATAAAGTAATTAACTCGCGATGACTTCCACCCCAGGGAGGATTTACTTGCAATAAATATTGCCATAATTCCTCCGTTAAAACATCGCTTATCGGTGCGAAAACATAAGCATTTGGTAACGGGTGCTTACGTAACCTTTCCCCTTCAATATGTATCTTGGCTCTAGCCATACTTTTTGCCCTGGCTATGCTTTCATCGCTTCGTGTACCTAATAAAATAATAGCCTCACCAACGTCACTTATAGTCCTTTTAATAAATTCGGTGGTTGGATTAATTTTGAGTCTTTCAGTACACCATCTGAATGAGCTATTCGGTGCTGGATAACCTTTCCCTAATAAGTTAACCCAGAATGTGTCTTCTAGACGAGGTGTGGTCTGATTTACCGTAATAGGTAGTCCTTGTCTGACAGCTTCGCGTTGTATTTTTTCGAGTGTTATATTGATAAACTGGACTATTTTAGGATTTTCCACCAATGTATCATTACAAACTATGTGAATAGGCCTTTTACGTAATTCTACAGGGATTTTCAAAAGGGATCGCCAAACCATTTGTAAAACCATAGTTGAATCCTTGCCGCCGCTGAACCCTACGATCCATGGCCTGGGATTGTCGTCATTTAGGTATTGGTCTAAAATTTCTTCTTCAATAAATTGGATGTTTAAGGCCATTAATTTTTCCTTTTATTTAGTAAAGTTAAGGCCATGTAGTTATATTTTACTGATAAGCAATAAATAAAATAAAATCAGAATAATATGTATGATTTAAAATCAAATTTGGCCTTATAAACCCTTGAGTCAAGCATCAACTTCACCATTTTCATTAGTTCTATTAAAAATGACAAGGGTCGGTTAGAATCGAACCTATCTGATCAAAATCGTATTCGAAAGATGTCCAGCCAACCTCAACAGTTTTTTGCAGAGTTATGTAGTTTTATGCAGACTTAAGTTGGTTGACGTAAGCACATGTTGAATTGCGTTGAGATCCTTAATAAATTGGTTCGAAAGTTGTCCAGTCGTCCCGACTCTAACAAAAAGCTCGACAGCAATGTCGGGCTTTTTTGTTGGCTGCAAGTTACACAAGTGTTTGAGCCAACGCCACCCTACTCTGTTCAGCTATAAACTACAAAAACGACCATCTGCGTCACACTATCGAATAAACGGAATCAACCAAGATAAGCATTTACTGGAATTTGGCTTAGTAAAGCCGGAGTTTGACTACGCCGACGACCTGAAGTGTAATGACCTTTGCACTATCAAAAATCAAATGAAAATGAAACAGTCACAAACTCCAATCATCGGATTCAGTCCAGTTGTATTGCCAGTTCCCGGTCGTCACGTAGACCTTGCAATAAAAGTTACCACTCCTGCGCAAGGAAACAATCTGCCCATCATCCTGCTTTCGCATGGCCACGGTCCATCGAACTTTCTCTCTTCATACAGAGGTTATAGCCCCATGGTTGATTTTTTTGCGTCGGAAGGATTTGTGGTAATCCAACCCACACATCAAAATTCCAAAGCTCTGGCACTTCCTTCATCGCTTCCAGAAGCACCCTTATTCTGGAGTTCGCGGCCGAAGGATATGATATTCATTCTTGACCACCTGGACGAAATAATTGCCACAGTACCAGGGTTAACAGGAAGAGTTGATAAAGCAAATGTTGCCGCCATTGACCACTCCATGGGTGGACACACTGTTGCCATGCTAGCCGGCATGGAAGTAACGGATCCCGTAACGAGTGAAAAAGTACGTCTGCCTGAATCACGATTAAAAGCCCGGGTAATGATCGGCATGCCTGGCGGGCCAGAAGGATTTAACGGACCAAACAGAGAACATTACCCTGTGTTGGCGGCCGGGAACTTTGGCTCGATGGAGCTTTCCGGGCTCATTGTGAACGGGGACAAGGATGTAAACCTTATGTTCTCCGATGTGGACAACTGGCGTGCGGACGGTTATTACCAAAGCCCCGGCCCCAAAGACCTGCTGACGGTATTTGGTGCTGAACATATCTTCGGCGGTATATCTGGCTATGATGCCCGAGAAACAAGTGATGAAAATCCGGAGCGTGTTGCTTTTGTATGCGAAAGCATTCTTGCATATATTCGGAGTACCTTCGATCCTAATGATACAAGTTGGGAAGAAGCAAAGAAAGCCCTTAACGGAGTAGATGGTGCACTCGGCAGTATTGAAAGCAAATAATGAACAGGTAACATGAAGAATAAAATGTCTGACCGCCGATTCAATTCTCTATCAGGGGTGCATAAGGCGCTGGGTATACCAGCACCTATGCACCCCCTGGTGAGTTTGATAAATAACGCTACAGGTATCATTCCCCTGGAAAGACTTCCGGCCCCGCACATCCTGAATTTTTATAAGATTTCTTACAAGATGAATTTCCAGGGGAAATTCAGATACGGGCAACATTATTACGATTTTGAAGAGGGGGGAATGTTCTTTGTTTCACCGAATCAGATCACCGGGGCACATGCGCCACTTAGCGATCAATCTGGCTATACGTTACTATTCCACCCAGATTTTTTACTGGGTTACGATCTTGCCAGAAAAATAAAAGAGTATGGTTATTTCTCCTATTCTACCAATGAAGCGTTGCACTTATCGGAGAAAGAAAAAGCCACCATTATTTCTGTTTTCCAAAGTATAGAAGACGAACTGAACAGCAGAATTGATAATTTCAGCCAGGATGTTGTTATCTCTCAAATCGAGTTGTTGCTGAATTATGCCAACCGCTTTTATAGCCGGCAGTTCATAACCCGTAAGGCGATAAGCAATGATCTGCTTCAAAAGGCAGAAGCCATTCTGCACGCCTACTTCCAATCTGAGAACGTACATACACAAGGACTTCCAACTGTCAAATCTCTTTCTGCCCAATTAAATGTCAGCGCCAGTTATTTAGGTGATGTGCTGCGATCACTTACCGGGCAAATGCACAACAGCACATTCACAATCATCTGATTGAAAAAGCGAAAGAGCGCTTATCAACAAGTAATGCTTCGATCAGCGAGATAGCCTATGAATTAGGATTTGAACACCCCCAGTCGTTTAGTAAACTATTTAAACTTAAGACAAGTGTGTCGCCCCAGGACTTCAGACGTTCTTTCAATTGAATCAATGCAGGTACGATATAGTGGTTAAGTGGAACCCGGTAATAGTCCAGGTACAGATTAAAATATAAAGGCGGTCTATTAAACCGCCTTTACGTCTAGATTGACCTTGTAACCCAGTCTATGGCTTGTAGTGCAGCCAAATACACAAGCAATTCATGATCTGGAGCCGATGCTATGATCTCCTTTATATTAGGGTCAGCATTTCCTAATATAGCATTAATGGGAAACATTTCTTTACCTGTTGTATATTCTTTGGTAACAGATACGCCATCCTGTGGTTCGAATTTAGTATGCTTTTTTGCTTCTACTTTTTGTACAAGCTTATCGACCGATGATAATAGGATTGAGGTTAAGACCTTCTTGTGGTCAGGACCAGCATTCTGCAACTCATTCCAGTACCATTCTTTATTTTCCGAACTTTCTAGCAATTGATCGAAAACATAGCTTTTATTAAGAAGAAATTCTTGTGGCAACTTTGCTTTTTCTTTTTCCATTTTTCATTTTTTCCTTAGATCAAAAAGAATCATTCCAATAGTCTAAAAGACGGAACTTTATTCATCCTCTTATTTGAATCCTTAGTTCGAAAGTTGTCTAATCAGGCATCAACAATTTACTCACCTGAAGTTTCTGCCTCCATGAAATATATCTCCCTGTATAGCATGCTTTTTCTGCACCCGTTTATCCTGTGCTGTATAGTTCTCCATTTCTTTCTCATCTGCCCGGTACGGTGCCACCAATTGAGGCGCATCATTATTCATTCTATCAAGTTTATGCAACAGTCCGGATATATTGCTGCATCGCTTTACAACTATGTGAATGACACTGCCCTCTATCTGCACCTGCCCCTCTACCATAAGCAATTTGGCCTGTAGTATTTCTTTACGGTACTTATCAAATACTTTCGAGAATACTACCAGGTTTGCTACTCCTGTTTCATCTTCAAGAGTAATGAAAACTATTCCGCTGGCAGTTCCGGGTCTTTGCCGTACTAATATAAGGCCGGCCACTTTTACTATTGCTCCGTTAATTAATTGATTCAGCTTGCTATTCGGTATTACCTGCAACATAAATAACTTTTCACGGATGAAACTTACCGGATGCGCCTTAAGCGACAATGACGTAGCGCTGTAATCCTGTATCACATGTTCCGACAATGTCATAGCAGGCAGCTGTATACCTTGTTCCGAGGCGATCTCCGGTTGTTGTCCTGTATACATACCCGTTGGCCGATCGCCCAAAGCGGCTACTTCCCACAAAGCCTGCCGCCTGTCGAGCCCTATGGACCTAAAGGCATCGGCATCAGCCAGTTTTTCCAGTGCAGCAACCGACACGCCTGCATCATGCAATGCCGCTACACTTGCAAAGCCATCCTTTCTTGCGCGTAATAACATATTCATATCAGCTTCATTCAGGCCCTTTACCTGCCTAAAGCCCAGGCGAAGCGGACAATATTTACCACTTCTTTCCTCCAGGATATTATCCCAGTAAGAACAGTTTACATCTACCGGCAGCACCACTACCCCATTCTTCTTTGCATCTATAACGATCTGCGCCGGCTGATAAAAGCCCATTGGCTGGCTATTGAGCAATGCGGCAGCAAATACATCAGGGTAATAACATTTTAGCCACGACGATACATATACAAGCAGGGCAAAACTGGCTGCATGGCTCTCCGGAAAACCATAGCTACCAAAGCCTTCCAATTGTTTAAATACCCTATTAGCAAACTCTTCGGTATACCCTCTTTCTACCATGCCCCCTACCAACTTTCTGTGCCAGTCACTAACTTTTCCTTTTGCTTTGAATGTAGCCATGCTTCTGCGTAGCCCATCAGCTTCTGCCGGGGTAAAACCAGCAGCTACAATGGCTATCTCCATCGCCTGCTCCTGGAAGAGCGGCACACCATATGTCCTGCCCAATATTTCTCTAAGCTCTTCTTTTGGATATTCTACCGGATCATCCCCGTTACGTCTTCTTAGATATGGGTGCACCATATCTCCTTGTATGGGGCCGGGCCGCACAATAGCCACCTCTATTACCAGATCGTAAAATTCCTTAGGCTTCAATCTTGGCAGCATAGACATCTGTGCACGGCTCTCTATCTGGAACACACCTATGGTTTCTGCTCTGCAGATCATATCATACACTTTAGGGTCGTCTTCCTCATTTATCTTAGCCATTGTTAGATCAAGGCCATAATGTTGCTTTGCAAGGTCAAATGCCTTCCGGATACAGGTAAGCATCCCAAGGGCCAGCACATCTACTTTCAAAAACCCCAGCGCCTCTATATCGTCTTTGTTCCACTCAATACAGGTACGGCCTTCCATTCTTGCATTTAGTATAGGGCACAGATCAGATAATTTCCCCTGTGTCATTACAAAACCACCAGTATGCTGCCCCAACTGGCGCGGAAAACCTATGTATTGCTTAGTCAGTTCCAGTACTTTCTTCAGGTGCGGATCGCTGGCATCAAAGCCATCACCACTCACATGCCTGCCGTTATGCCACTCATCTGTAAATTCCCATTTAGCATTGGCAAGCAGGTTTATAGTATCCACAGAAAGGCCCATTGCTTTAGCAACATCTCTTACTGCACCCTTGTAATGCACCTCTGTAACTGTGGCTACTATTGCAGCACGGTCGCGACCATACTTGTCATAAATGTATTGTATCACCTCTTCCCTCCGTTCATGCTCAAAGTCCACATCAATATCCGGCGGCTCGTTACGGGCATCAGACATAAAGCGCGCAAACAGCACCTTAAATTTAGACGGGTCGACAGATGTGATACCAAGACAAAAACAAACCACAGAGTTTGCCGCTGATCCCCGCCCCTGGCATAAAATATTCTTTTCCCTGGCATGCCTCACAAAATCGTGCACAGTTAAAAAATAGGCAGCATAGTTCTTCCGCTCAATAAAGTCAAGCTCATACTGTATGGTATTCTTCAGTTCAGTTGTCAGTTTATCTCCCAATTTCTCTTCTGCTCCCTTCCAAGTAAGGTGTATCAGCTCTTCCTGTGGTGTCCTACCCGCTGTTGTTATTTCTTCGGGATATACATATTGCAGTTCACTGAGGGAGAATTGGCACGCCCCGGCTATTTCCTGTGTCCGGGCTATTGCATCAGGATATTGCCGGAATAAACGTTGCATCTCAGTAACAGGCTTCAGGTATCGTTCTGCATTCTGGTGCAGCTTATAGCCAGCATTATAAATAGTACACTTTTCCCGCACGCAGGTAAGCACATCCTGCAATTCTCTTCGCTCACGATTATGATAATGTACATCGTTGGTAGCCACCATAGGGATGTTCAATTCTTCAGACAATTCGTGCAAGCGGTGCAATACTTTACTGTCATATGCCTGATATGCACGTGTTGCTCCAAGATAAAGATCCGTGCCTAAAGCCGCTCTATATTGCTTTAGCTGTTGTATAAAATCGGCATCCAGTTCGTAGTCCCGATTAAGCACAAGAGGAGGAATAGCGATAAACTTTATCCCTTTTGCATGTGCGAACACATCTTGTTTTTTCAGATCACATTTGCCTTTTTCTGTACGCCGGTTGCCTATGGTAAGCAACCCCGATAGCCGGGCATAGGCTTCTTTGCTGGTGGGATATGCCAACAGGCTTGTGCCGTCCTGCAGGTCGAGGCGGCAAGCAGGTATAATTCGTATATCTTTATCTTTTGCTGCAATGTAGGCGCGCACTATGCCTGCCAGCGTATTGCGGTCTGTTATGGCTATTGCTTTATATCCCAATGCTAATGCGTGCTCTACTATTTCCTCGGGATGCGATCCACCCCTAAGGAAGCTGAAGTTTGTTGTGATCTGTAGTTCTGTATAACTCATAGCTTAAGCAAAAAATCCGTGAACAAACCATTGTGGCGTGCGGTCCTCGTAACTACCCGCCCTGAATATCCAGTACCTGCCCCCTGCACTATCCTCTACGCAGTAATAGTCGCGATATAATCCTTGCTGCAGCCACCATTCCTGCTCTATGCGTTCAGGCCCATCAGCCCTGCTTATATTATGCAATTCCCCTTTGTAGATAAACAGCATGGGTGGATAGTCCGGCATAGGCACAGTTACCTCTATCAGTTCAGGCTGCGTTAACAGGTGTATAGGCCGCGGCGCATCTGTTCTCCATGAAGTTTGCGACTGCTCTGATAATGATGTGGCTACTCTGAATGATCTTTCTGGCCAGTAATGTTCATCAGGCAGGTAGCGACGTATTGTATCGGCACCCAGCTTACCGGCCATTCTGTCGAGTAACTCTCCTATGGCAGCCTCTCTATCTATAGTAAAATTCCAAAGGGCATCCTGTGCCGGGGCCACATCCTCAACAATTGTAGCCTCCAGGGTAAACACTTCGATACCCAACGCAGGCGCAATGGTTACTATCTTCAGCTCAAACAACTTAAAAAGATGCGCCACATTGCGCGATGGACGATTAGTACCTATTTCTATCTGCTGCACCAACCCGTCTATGCGGTAACATTTAAATATACATTTGCGCAAGCCCTTTTCTTCTTTAGCCAACCGCCGGCAAAGCGTATCTAACAACTGCTTTAAGGCTATTTCTATGCCGGTAGCCGTCCTTATCGGCTCCAGGCTGGGCAATCTTTCCTGGTATGGCTCTGCCGGCTGTATAGGCCTTAATACTTCTATCTCGCTGCCCACTGCCTGGTCCAGGCGGGTAAGTATCATTGCACCAAACCGCCTGCGGAGCGCCTTACGCGGCATAGCCACAAAATCGGCCACCTGGTATAATCCTAATTTTTGCAGCTTTTCCAGTGTAAGTATATCCAGCCGTAAAGCAGCGGGGGGTAAATATTGCAGTACACTCAACTGGGCATCGGGCGCTACCAAAGGAGACGCTGTACCAAAATGGCAAACAGCCCAGGCTGCACCAATAGTATCTGCTATTGCCACTCTTACATCGTAGCCAATGCCACGCAGCCTGGTTACAATATCGCTTAGGTATCGCTTCTCTCCACCCCACAAATGCGCACAACCACTTATATCCAATACCAGGTCTTCCGGTTCGTGTATTGCCACAACAGGCGTGTAACGCAAACACCATCCGGCAAGTGCATTGAGTAATTTTTCTGTCAATTCGGGCTTATCATCAAACACCTGCAAAGAAGGCAATATAGCCCTGCAATCGGCTACAACCATATCTGCATCTATTCCTTTTTGCTGTGCCATAATATTAGCAGCCTTTATTACCATCCTGCCTCGCGCGGGGGCCGCCATTACAAAAGGCACATCCTTAAGATCCGGCTGGCGGCGTACCATCCAGTCGGTCTTTAGATGACGGAACCATATTACAGCATACCTGCGCATACTAGCCTGTTTTGCGTTTGTACGTTTCGGAAATAGTGAATGTTGGCCGGGGCATATTCCTGAACTTTCCTGCAATCCACTCTACCTGCCATGACCCCGGTTTACCATTTCTTACCTTCACTAATTGCACATGCCACTTCGAAAAACCTACACCGGGTAATCCTCCGGCTATAGCGCCTGGCACAGGCGCTATCTTCCACCGGCTCACACAGGCTGTAACATTTTCAGCCTTCGGCGTATACCGGTGTATAAAACCCGTTACCCTGCTCTGCTCTACAGCAAGCTGCAACCTCCTTGATTCTGTAAAAGACAGTTCGCTCAGCTCCCCTATCACAGCCGTAACAGCATTACATTTTAATGCTTCCTCTATTGCCCACAATACCTCCTTTTGTTTCCATACATCTATAAAAATCACCCGTTCAGGGTCGATACCATATTGTATTAATGCAGGCGGAAAAATGGTGCGCTTATTGCTCACCCATACTGCTGTACCTTTCTTAAGCAATTGGGCCAGCAACCCGGCCATAAAACCATTGGTGGCAGCGGCGCTTTCCCTGGCATAACTGATAAATTCATGCACCGCTCCCAAGGGAAAGGTATGATCAGGAAAGGCCTTCTCTACTTCCCAAAGACCAGTATCCATATTATGCAACGCCTCCTTTTGGGGTCTTTGCATAGCAAGTACCTCCTTTTGCAGCTGTTGAATAATATCTTGTTTGGCCGATTGCATTATCAATTAAAGTATATACATTTGTTGCCAATAGCAACATTCCATAGTTTCCAATAATAACAATAGAAAATGATGCCGCCAAAGATTTTTTTCTATAATAACATCCGTTTTTTACGAGAACGCAAGAAAATGAGCCAGGAAGAACTGGCTGCAGTGCTTGATCTATCAAGGAACAAGCTACAGGCATTGGAGTCGGGCAAAACAGTAAATCCGTCTGTGATTGACTTCGTAAAATTTTCCGATTTTTTTAAAGTAAGTGTCGACAGCCTGCTAAGGGTGGACCTCGCCAGGTTGGGAGAACTTAAACTAAAGGAATTACTGGCGGGGAACGATGTATATATGACCGGCAGTAAAATAAGAGTACTGGCCATTACCGTAGATAAGGAGAACAAGGAGAATGCAGAATATGTACCCATAAAAGCAAAAGCAGGCTATACAACCGGCTATAACGATCCTGAGTTTATAGCAGGGTTACCAAAATTCAGCCTGCCTAACCTGCCCGGGTCCGGCACGTATAGGATGTTCCCTACTACAGGCGATTCTATGCTACCTATACCAGAGAATAGCGAAGTAATTGCACAATACGTTGAAGACTGGAAAAGCCTGAAGCCGGCCACACCATGCATTGTTATATTAAAGGGGCAGGATTTTGTTTTTAAACTGGTTACCATTCTTAATGACGGCACTATACTGCTGGAATCTCTGAATAAAAAATTTACCCCCTATACAGTAAAAAGCGAAGATGTGCTGGAAGTATGGAAGTATTACAAACACCAGACAGACACACTACCAGCACCCGATACAGACCTGCAGGAGATTAAGTCTCTTATCCTGGATCTGAAAAAAGAAAGTAAATGATATATCTATTCTTTATCAAAAATCTTCTTCAGCCTCAAAACTCATTTTTTCTTTTGTGTTTGGATGCACAAAAGAAAGCTGTGCCGCATGCAGGTACAGGCGTTTGGCCGATGTGCCATAAATATCGTCTCCGGCAATAGGGGAATTGAGGCCCAGCTCGTGTGCTGCATGTACACGCAACTGGTGCGTACGGCCCGTTAATGGCCAAAAATGAACTTTGGTCATAGTGCCCGATTGGCCAACTACTTTCCACCTGGTAACACTGTTCTTACCTGTCTCCTGGCATACCAGCTGGCGGGGCCTGTTATACAGATCGGCCTGCAGCGGCAACGTTATCTCTCCTTCTACTCCATTAACTGGTTTAAGCAGCAATGCGGTGTATCTTTTATTTACAGTGCGCTGTAAAAATTGTCTTTGTATGTGCTTATGCACCTGCGGTGTCTTAGCCACAACAAGCAACCCGGATGTACCCATATCCAGCCGGTGCACTATCAATGGCTCTACCCCTTCCCACTTTGTTTTAAGGCGGCTATATACAGAATCATCAATATCAACCCCGGGCACAGAGCGCAAACCCGATGGTTTGTTCACTACTACAAGATACTCATCTTCGTATATGATATCCAGGCTCAGATCTTTATCTGCAGGTAGTAAAAACGGATTCTCATCCAGTTCTATACCCTCCAGCATATGCCCCAGTATAGGCTTGCATTTGCCGGTGCAGGCGGGATAAAATTGTTTGTGTTTCCGTATCTCCGACCTGGGTGAAGCCCCCCACCAGAACTCTGCCATAGCCAGCGGCTTGCAGCCATGTACAAATGCATATTGCAGCAGCTTTGGCGTAGCACACTCGCCCGCGCCCGCAGGCGGCTTGCCAAATGCTGTCTGGCTAAAGATGTCCTGCAGGCTCTTCTCCTTTCCTTCTTTATTCAGAAATACATATTGTTCAAACAGCTGCTTTTGCAAAGCCGCAGATCTTTCCTTTCGTTCGCTTTTCAGTGTTTGTAACCTGCTTTCAATTTTATTTAATTGAGCGCCAATGTTATCGAGCTTCCTTTTCCACGTCTCCGTTAGTAGCTTTAGCTGGTGCTTATCATACAGGCTCTGCTTTATCATTTCCGCGTCAAACAGGCTGTACTCATGTTCAGCCAGCATTACCCTCTGCTGTTCTCTTAACTGCCTGCGCTGCTCCTTGTTGTCTTTTAATAGCTGCTTACAGGCCGACAGTTCTTTGTCTGCTAACATGGATTGCTGCTGCAATTCTACCTTCTGCACGTTATACCTTTCATCTGCCTGCAGTTGTTCTATTTCACTGTTAATGCCGTCTATAACTACCTGTTCTTTCAGGAAGAAACTATTTTCCGTCAGCATATCGAAAACAGGAGGCACAAACATTGTGTGGTCGTTAGAGTCGGCCAGCTTGCCTGAACATGCATATAAATACCCGATCCTACCTTCTGCATCCTGCACCACCAGCACACCAAACATCTTACCTATAACCATACCTTCCGCATCTGCATGCAAACCGAAGTTGTGGTCCAGCTCTGTCTGCGCTTCAAGATACTGTTGCAGATGTTTCGCAGCTATTTGACTAAGCGGATGAGGATCATAATAAAAAGGGAAGGTGAACCGCTCTGGCAAAGAAATACCAGACAGCTCACCTTCCGTGAAATAATTTATTTTATCCTTAATTTCCTTACTCAACTTAGCGCTCATTACCTGAAGCAGCAAAAGTAGTACATAGCATTTTAAGAACCTTGTCTACTTACCTGCCCGTTTGTATTTCCAACGCATAATAATGATGAGCAGGTTGATCAGTAAAGAAAAACCATTAGTAAGAATAATAGGCCAATCCTTTTTCATAATACCATACCATATCCACAGGCATAACCCCGATAGTAAAGTCACCAGCATTATGATGGAGATATCTGTCGCCTTCTGTTCCTTGATCATCTTGATCAGCTGAGGTAATAACGAAGCTGATGTGCACACTCCCGCGGCAATACCTACAATACTCTCTAACTGTGCCATATTTATGGTTGTCCCGCCCCTCCCGAAGAGCCATATACCTGGCCGGTAGCATAGCTGGCATCGTTTGCTGCCAATTGTACGTATATAGATGCTAATTCAGCTGGCTGACCAGGCCGGCCCATCGGCGTTTGGCCACCAAAATTCTTTAGTTTTTCCTGGCTTGCACCACCACTTACCTGTAGCGGAGTCCATATAGGCCCGGGGGCTACACCATTTACACGAATACCTTTTTTAGCCAGCATTTTGGCCAGCGATTTTATGTAATTGGTAGTTGCGGCCTTCGTTTGGGCATAATGGTACAGATCAGGTGTAGGGTCGTATGCCTGTTCAGATGATGTGCCTATTATGCATGAGCCGGGCTTTAAATGTGGTAGGGCTGCCTTCACTATCCAGAACGGTGCATAAATATTTGTCTTCATGGTCGAGTCGAACTCTTCCGTCGTCAGCTCCATGATAGACTCTTTTGCCTGTTGTCTTGCAGCATTATTTACCACAATATCCAGCCCGCCTAAACCCGCTACTGCATCGGCTACCAATTTCTGGCAAAAAGCTTCATCACGCAGGTCCCCCGGTATTGCTACCGCCTTACGGCCGGCAGCCCGTATCAATGCTACTACTTCCTGCGCATCCGGTTCTTCTGTGGGATAATAATTAATAGCCACATCAGCGCCCTCCCGAGCATAGGCTATAGCCGCAGCGCGACCCATACCAGAATCTCCACCGGTTATTAAAGCCTTACGGCCCTTGAGCCGACCGGAGCCCTTATAGCTTTTCTCTCCATGATCCGGCACGGGATGCATTTTCGATGCTAAGCCCGGCCACGGCTGAGACTGGCTTTCAAATGGCGGCTTCGGATATTTGGTTGTCGGATCTGTCATGTCAGCGGGACCGCTATCTTCGGTACGCCTGCTTTGCCCTACCGATGCCAACGGGTTTACAGCTGCCAATGCCAGTGTTGCGCCAATACCTGCCAATGCCTTCCGGCGGTTCATTTTCAGCTCCTCAGTTATATTTTTTTGCTCCATAATGCTTTCTATTTTTCCTGCAATAATTTAGCTATCAATGTCTTTAATGTTTGTGCATTAGCAACAGCATAGGCCGCCTGGTCGTTATCGAAATAACAATAAACATCTTTTCCCGCTGCATGCCAATCATCTATCTTCTTAGCCCACTTTTTTAGTGCGGCAGTTGTGTAACTACCCTGGTATTTATCTCCGGGGCCGTGTAGCCTGATATATACAAAATCCGCAGTAACCACATCAGTTGTTTGATACCCTGCCAGGTCATAAATACAAAAACCAACATTACCGGCAGCCATCAACTCATACACCTCATCAATCAACCAGGTATTATTCCTGAATTCAAAAACATATCGGTATGTCTTGGGTAGCTTTTTCAAAAATTCTCCCAACCGCTCAACATTTACATTCCACCTTGGAGGCAATTGAAACAGTATAGGACCAACCGCAGATTTTAATTTACTAACCCGGCCAAGAAACTTAATTATGGTAGCCTTATCCACATTCAGCTTCTTCATATGGCTTATATACCTGCTGCCTTTTACCGCAAATTCAAATCCTTCACCTACCACATCGTGCCAATGCGTGAACGTTTTTGCAAGGGGCAGATTATAAAAAGAGTTATTGATCTCCACGGTATCAAAAAAGCGCCGGTAGTAAGCAAGCTGATCTTCCTTTTTTACATCGGCCGGGTAAAATGTATCCATCCAATGATCATAATGCCACCCAGACGTACCTACCAGTATCTTATTGCTTTTTTGCATATTCACTTAAACAATTCCTGTGATGATGTAAAATAAGTTTTACGCCCGCCGGCAGTACTGTGTTCTATCGGTTTACCATCAGGATCTTTTTCTTTATGTGCATTATGGATCAAAAGAAAATCGCGTACTTCTCCACTTATTATATCAGGATGACTTTTCAATATCTCTTTTTCAGCATGGGCTAATACGCGTTTTATACTTTTCTCAAGCCTGGCAATGTATTGTGTTGGTATTTTATTAGCAATTGAAAAGGGAGATATACCTGCATCCCACAAAATTTCATCCGCATATGCATTGCCTATTCCCCGTATCTTTTTCTGATCGAGTAATATATTTTTAATTGTAGCTCTTGATGCCAATATTTCGGCCAGGTAACCGGCTGTAATATCTTTAGAAAGAGCGTCAGGCGCTGATTTTGGTTCAGGGTTAAGCGTAACAACTGCAGCCTTTTGCCAGTCTGTAAGTACCAGGCTGGTATTGTCTTCAAATACTATCTCAATGATAGTATGCTTATGATCGTTCTTACCCTCTTCTACATACAATGCGCCATGCAGCATCAGATGCATACTGATAGTGCTTTCGCTGGAAAATGTAAATAACAGCTCTTTCCCGTCCCTTGATATATCATCGACCCGGGCTCCAACAATTGCCTTCTTTAATTTGGCTACGGGCACATTCATCTTGCTGGTCACTTCAGCATGTACATCGTTAACTACTTTGCGGCGCAGTCGTTTATTCAGATTTTTGGCAAATGCTTGCAGGTCGGGCAACTCAGGCATAACAATTCATTTTACGTCACAAAAAACACTATTACTTTTGTAGCTCTACCTGGCCGCCTTTACCTGCCGATACATTTCTGTAACATGCTGGCAAAAACTATTTACCATCCGCTGATCTGCAGGATGCTCGCTGTTAGTAAGATGAAAATGGCCATCGCCCTCTATAGACAGTTCCTCAATGCCCATTGCTTTTAAAACATGCGCCAATCGGCCCAGGCATTCGTCAAGGTTAGCAGCAGTATGCTGGCCATCCAACTGGTGTGTATCATTCATTGAAGTAACATGTAATGGTTTGGTAAAAAAAAGATAGGGTTCAGGCTTACACTCAAGTTCACTTAACGCAAACTATTTCTTTAACGCACTTTGTGCATCTTTGGCCATTTGCAGGTGATGCTGTAACACCGGCACTTTGCCTGCTGCCCAGCTCTTCAGATCAGGATCGTTTCCCTTGTCTCCCTCTTTCTGAAATTCATCCACATCCTCATTATGGTCATCAACCATCAGATCAACGTAGGCCTTATCAAAATCCCTGCCCTGCTTCTTTTTCAGATCATCTATCTTCTTTTGCATGTCAGCATTAGGGGTGGTTGGCAGTGTTATATTCTTACTGGCAGCCAGTGCCTTCAACTCATCATTGGCTTTAGAATGATCTGACACCATAGATTGGCCAAAATCTTTTACCTGCTGCGATGAGCCATTGGTCATTGCCAGGTTGCCCAGTTCTACCTCCATCATACCACCAGATGCCGCCTTTACTGCAAAGTCAGCATCTTTCTTTACATCGGTAGTATCAAATTTATCCTTGTTCTCTTCTTTAGCAGTTTCGTTGCTGGCATTCTCATGATTTTTACAAGAGACAGACAGTACAAATACTGCTGCAACAATGGCTATTGATAGCTTTTTCATTCGTTTGCTTTTATGGGTGATTATTAAACTTCGGTTTCGGTATCATCGCTGCTTTCGTACATAGACGTTTCACTGCCCTCCTCTTCTTCTTCATCACCTGTTTCCTGGTCAGCCATAGGGTTCACTTCTGTTTCTGCTATTTCGGTAAGCAGCATGTCAGTGTCTTCTTCTTCGCTCAGCGTTTTCTCCAGTATTTTAGCGGCCTGGTCATGACCCAGGGTAAGAGCCACCTGCACAAGGCTGCCATACGATGCTATCTCGTAATGCTCTACTTTCTGCGCTGCTATAATAAGGCCTGCATCGCGTGTCATTGACCCATCTTCAGTCTCTTCTATCACACGCTTGGCTTCCTTTATCAGGCCGGCCATAGCATCACATTTTTTCGCCTCAGCTTCTACGCCTATCAGCGAGAATACTTTCTCCAACCTGCTTACATGCTTTTGTGTTACATACAGGTGATCTTCAAACGCATTCTGCAGCTCTTCTGTGGTGGCCGCCTCGTGCATTTCCTTCAATGCTTCAACCAGGTTCTGCTCTGCCCAGTAAATATCTTTCAGCAAGTCTTCAAACAACTTTTCAAAAGGTGTCTGTTCAGTGGTCTCGCCACCATTCTGTGATGCAGTCTTTGCCGCTGCCTTTTTCTTAGTTGCAGTTGATGTTGCTGCTGCGCTTTTCTTAGTTGCCGCTTTTTTCGTAGCTGTTGCCATTATTTCTGTTTTATTGGATGATAGTTGAATAGCATTACCGGCAGATATCGTCCGCCGGTAATGCTTGTACTGTTTTTGCTAATTATTATCTGCCTCCACGGTTACCGCCGCGGCCACCGCCGTGTGAAGCTTCACCACCCATGCGGGATATACGTGTACGCTGTTCTTTACTCATAGAAGCAAAACCTCTTCTGCTGCTACCGTTTGATGAACCACCACGACCGCTGCCTGATGAGCTACCGCCGTTTGATGAACCGCCACGGCTGCTGCCTGATGAGCTGCCGCCGCGTGATGAACCACCACGGCTGCTGCTGGAGCTACCGCCACGTGATGAACCGCCACGGCTGCTGCCTGAGTTGCTGCCACCGCGTGATGAACCACCACGGTTGCTGCTGGAGCTACCGCCGCGTGATGAACCGCCACGGCTGCTGCCTGATGAGCTGCCACCGCGTGATGAACCACCACGACCTGATGAACTACCACCACGTGAGCCACCGCCACTGTTGCCACCGCGTGAACCACCTCCGCGGTTACCACCACGGCCTGATGAGCTACCGCCACGGCTGCCGGAATTACGGCTGCGTGAACGGCCACCTTCGCGGCCAGCTTCGCGTGCTTCGTCAGAATCCCATTCGTGGGCATTACCGCTTTCATGCGCTGCACGGCCACCCATGCTAGCTATACGGCGTACTTCATCGCGATCCATTGATGCAAAGCCACGGCCATCGCCAGACCTGCTGCCACCGCGTGAAGAACCACTTCGACCCGAGCTTGAACCTCCACGGCTACCACCGCGTGAAGAACCGCCACGGCTGCCTGATGAACTGCCACCACGGCCTGATGAGCTACGTCCTCCGCCGCGACGATCATCATCGTCGGAAGACCTGCGGCCACCGCCGCGATTAGAACCACCACGGCCACCACCATGTGATGCACGGCCACCTTTAGCAGCTATGCGGCGCACTTCATCGCGGTCCATGCCGGCAAAGCCCCGGCCACCACGGCCACCGCGCCTGCCACGGTTATCGTCGTCATCATCTTCTTCGTCATCATCATAATCGTCGTCTTCGTCATCGTAGTCGTCATACTCGTCTTCGGTGTCGTAGTCGTCGTCATCATCATCGTCATCATAATCTTCATCGTCGTCATCATAGTCGTCATCGTCATATGAATCACGATAATTGCCGTTGTCGTCGTCATCATCATCGTAATCCTCATCATCATAATCCTGGTCTTCGTCATCATAGTCTTCGTAGTCATCATCATTCTGGTGTGATGCCCTTCCGCCCATGCTCGAGATACGGCGGCGTTCTTCCCTGTCCATGGATGCGAATCCACGATTGCTGTTGCTTCTTGCCATTGTTTTCTGGTTTTAAAAGTGTTAACTAATTGATGTTTATAAAAACTATTCTTCTTCGTTCATGTCTCTCATTTGCGCAGCCAGCAACTGTTCCGGTGTAATGTTGGCAATAGTAGCCTGTATCTTATTTTTTATGCCACTCACTACTTTTGGCTCGCCCGCCATTAATGCCTCATAGCCATCCTTAGCTACATCTTCAGGGTCGCCTAGTTTACCCTCCCGCACTATTTTAGAGTTCTCTGCACCTGCCTTGTTAAAGAAATCGGTATCCGTAGCTCCGGGCTGCAGCGCAGTTATAGTTACACCTGTGCCTTTTGTTTCATTTATCAGCGATTGTGTGAAATTGTAGACAAATGCTTTAGTACCGGCATATACAGCCATTAACGGAGAGCTGATCTTACTGACCATAGATGCCAGTTGCAGTATGCGTCCTTCGTTCCGTGCCACCATATCTTTCAGGAACAATTTGGTAAGCACAACCAGGGCAGAAACATTAAGTTGTATGATGTTCAATTCGTCTTGCAGATCCGTCTCTATAAACTTCCCATATACTCCCTGTCCTGCATCGTTGATCAGTACGTTTATGGTAATTCCTTTAGCCTTCACCTCGTTATACAGCTCCTCTGCTGCAGATGGCTCAAACAGATCCTTTTCAATGCATTCTACCGCAGGGCTGCCTTCATTCCTAAATATCTCTGCTACGCTATTAAGGTCATCAATATTGCGGGCGGTGATCACCAGCCTGTATTTATCTTTAGCCAGCAGTCTTGCCAACTCAAAGCCTATGCCGCTTGTAGCGCCTGTTACCAGCGCAGTTCTATTCTGATTGTCCATTTTGCTCTTATTGATTTGATGTTATTTCCAGGGGTCCAGTACAACCTTCACGCAGTTGTCTTCCTTGTGTTTGAATATATCATAGCCATGGGCCACTTCGGTAAGTGACAACCTGTGTGTGATAATATCGTCAAGCTTTACCTTGCCTTCTGCTACATACCCCAGCAACTTATCTATGTGCTTATGCGCAGGGGCTTGTCCGCCCTTCATAATGATTCCTTTATCGAAAAATTGTCCAAGCGGAAAGTTGTCATAATGAGTGGGATACACACCAAGTACAGATACTATGCCTCCACGGCGTACGGCACTCATACAAGCCTCTACTACCTTTGGCGATCCGGCTTCCATATTGATCACTGCCTTTGCCTTCTCCAGTACATTACGCATAGGTTCAAATCCTACCGCTTCAATGCACACATCCGCACCACGCCCTTGTGTCATCTGCCTTATCTGCTCTACCACGCCCTTGGCACCGTCATCCCACAGTATCGTTTCGCACTTAGCGGTCTCCATGGCCTTTTGTAACCTGTATGGTTGAGTATCAACTATCACTACCCTCGCCGCGCCACGCAGCCACGCGCTTTTTGCCGCCATAATACCTACTGGTCCTGCACCAAATATGGCAACAGTTTCTCCACCTTTTACTTCGCCCCAGTCTACACCGGTGTATCCCGTAGGAAATATATCTGTGAGGAATAACACCTGCTCATCAGTAAGGTTATCAGGCACCTTACGCGGGCCAAAGTCAGCATAAGGCACACGTACATATTGCGCCTGTCCACCGTCATAGCCACCATACAGGTCGGTATAGCCAAACAGTGCACCACCCTTTTCGGTAAGTATACCGCCTTCGGGACCATAGTGTTCCGGATTGCTGTTTTCACAATGCCCCGGCAGTTCGTGATTACAGAAAAAACAATGACCGCATGCTATAGGAAATGGCACCACAACACGGTCGCCACGCTGCAGGTTTTTAACGCCCGCTCCAGTTTCCTCTACAATGCCCATAAACTCATGGCCCAGTACCATAGGCCTTGGCTGAGGTATACCCCCACTGTAAATATGCAGATCTGATCCGCATATTGCTGTCGCGGTAACCTTTAGAATAATGTCAGTATCATTTTTTAGTTTTGGATCTTCAACATTGTCGCACGATATGTTGCGCGGCCCGTGTATTACTGCTGCTTTCATGTAGTTTATTTTTTTTTACACACAACCACCTTGCATAACACATGTGGTTATACGAATTGATCATGCAGTTGAATAATGTAATTTCCACCACTCTATCCGGCCCTACTTGCCGGCAACTGCGGTGTGCAGATATGTTCCTGGCCGATCCTTTCTAGGAAGCTAATGATAAGGATCGTACTTATGTTGCGATAAATTTCATACCACGCAAAAGCAGGCGTAGCTTGCTACTAAGTGATTTCACCTACTTCTTTAAAAGATAATATTTGCCAACATACGTAGTGCTGTAATGATGTGTATGTGTAGGCAGGAAGACAACAAATAACAAAATGAGATGCGATGAAAA
This sequence comes from uncultured Flavipsychrobacter sp., assembly GCA_964588295.1. Lineage (GTDB taxonomy): Bacteria > Bacteroidota > Bacteroidia > Chitinophagales > Chitinophagaceae > Flavipsychrobacter. Next base: position 63,670 of record CAZPOT010000013.1, read on the forward strand.
CAGGCCGTGCCGGTATTACACAATTGCGCAAATTTGGGGAAGATGCGTGAGGTGTGCCTTGCCCAGCAGAAAATATAGTCTTACCTTTTTAGTGATGTAAATAATTTGCCGTTACAGAATCATAACTTATCGCTGAGTTTGCAGTCCGGTCAAACAATGGCGCAGTTGACTCTTTTACTTCAGGGCCATTGTTGTTTTTACCTGCTTCATATAGCAAACAGTACTGCAATATTTGTAATAAAGTGGAGGAATAAATTAATTGCGTCATACCTTCAACTACAACCAATAAAAAAGCGCATTTCAAATATATCTTTATGTTCTATCACAACTAATTAATTAAGAACAATTTCGATTAAACTTGTTTAAAAAAATCTTCAACGCTTGTAAAATAAAGTTCCTACTTTTGCTGTCAACGGCTATTTTACGTGTTGTTTTTATATAGTATAGTAACAAAATAGCTGATTTTACATCTTCATATGCCCAGCCCGGGCTATCATATTTAGCCAGATCTATTGTTGTTTTTTTGCGTTATCCCTGGCGGGGTAATGTGCTTTATATTTTATTGTGAATGAATTTATCAGAGTTACTCATCGATGAAAACGTAGACCAGGTGCTAGCCTTAAACACCCGGTCTGAAATTATTGTTTGGAATAAAACTTGTGAAACAGTCACAGGTTTAAAAAAAGAAAATGCTATCGGCAAAAACATTTTCAGTGTTTTTCCTGAAATGATGAATAACAGTGCAGATACAGATGCACTGAATACTGCTATTGCAGGAGTAAAATCTTTTGTCCCCTACAACAAAATATCAGGTTCAGGCTACCTGGAAAAACACTTCATCCCCCTTAAAGATGAGGAGGAAAAAGTTATCGGCATACTGATCATTAAGCATGACGTAGCCCACCGCATCCAAACAGAGAATGAGTTAAGGACACTGAACGAATCGCTCGAAAATTTCAAACGGATAATTGATGCAGCACACGACGCCATTATTACGTTTAACGAAGAAGGCAATATTACTTACTGGAATGCAGCGGCTGAGAAACTGTTTGGCTATTTGCCTGGCGAAATTCTTGGGCGTTCAGTAGGTTGTCTGCTGCCTGTAGCTGATCGCAGTAAGGCAGCCGCAATACTTGAGGGGCTGCGCTCCAATTCCATCGTAGACCTGGTCATCAAGCAATTAACGAAGGATGAGCGCCTCATAGACGTGGTAGTAAATATTTTTCCACTAATTGATGAGAACAACAAATTTATAGGTGGCTGCAAGATCGTAAAAGATATTACCGACTTACTAAAATACAAGGACGACGTGAATCTGCTAAACAAGGAACTGACGGTAAAAAACCGCCAACTTGCTTCGTTAAATTACGAGCTTAAAACGTTTACTAACGTAGCGGTGAATAATTACAGCGAAACCCTGCGACAGTTATACTTGCATTTCGAATATATCACAGCCCATGAAGCCGGAAAATTGTCTGACCCGGGAAAAGCCAACATCAGGAAGGCGCAGGCAGCCATCCAGAAAATGAAGTTGCTCACCAATGATATCATTGCATTCACCAGGCTCAACGAATTCGACCCGGAGATCAGTTCGATAGATCTGAATAGTGTCTTAGCTACCATTATCGGCGATGTGCAAGAGAAGATAGATAGTGCTAATACCCAATTCACTGTCGGTGATCTTCCTGTCATTAACGGCTACCCGTTCCTTGTGTCCATGGTTTTTCATCACCTGCTCGACAATGCCATCAAGTTCAGGAAGGAAAAAGAGCCGCTACATGTTACGGTAAGCGCACGCACTGTGGCCAAAGGACAAAAATTAAAAAGTGACGGTACAGTTGCCGATACTACCTACAATGTTATATCTGTCAGCGACAATGGTATAGGCTTTCCCAAAGAGCAGGAAGATCACATTTTCAAGATATTCACACGTTTGCACACAAAACAAAAAGGATCTGGTATAGGGCTGGCCATTTGTAAAAAAGCTATGGAACTCCATCATGGATTCATCACTACGGAAAGCACTGAGGGAGTGGGTTCTTCTTTTTCCTGCTATTTCCCTGTTTGATAGTTAGTTGAGGTTATTACTATAAAAGAAAGGAGCAACGCCAAGCCATTGAGTGCCTGTTCAATAACGTTAAATCAGTCAGATACGGCTATCTCTTACCAACATATACGCAGCCTTTCTGCCTTTCCACGCCAATGGTGTAAATATCTTGCCTTCGTGCTGATTGTAATTAATGAAAAATTGCTCAATTTCTTCCACCATTTTGGGGTTCAGATCCTTTACCCGCCTGATGTCGGCAAATAACTCGGAAGTGTTAGCTATTGCTACTATACGGTCATTGCGCACAGCTGTTTTTGTTCCTCGCTCACTCTGCTTCGCCTCCAATACGCCTATTATCCTGGCCATTACCCAGCAGCCCGGGTAAGAATGTTCATCCATTATCACCAATACATCCAACGGATCACCATCCGCGCCCTTCGTATTAGGTACGAACCCAAAGTCGAACGGGAACGTTGCACCCATAGGCAGCGTTTTCTTCAGCTTAAATATTTTATATTCCTCATCATAGCTATACTTATTCTGGCAACCCTTGGGCGTCTCAATGATCACATTCAGCAGGTTGTTCTTTATAGGGGGTAATTGCTTCAGTTTCATAGCTGAAAAGACAAAAAAATTATGCCTTTCCAACATGCATGTCAGGGCATATTTTTTGCAACCTGTGATCAATGTTATGATAGATAAACACACAGCCGATAAGCTAAGAACCTACTTTCTGGAGACCAATGAAAGCATTGCAGTGGCCGAAAGCGTTACATCAGGCCTGCTACAGTGGAATCTTTCATCGCTGGCCGACGCTCAGAAATATTACCAGGGTGGTATTACCGTATATAATATTGGACAGAAATACAAACATCTCCATGTAGAGCCCATTCATGCTCAGTCGGTAAATTGCGTCTCGGCAAAAGTAGCTGAGGAAATGGCTATTAATGTGTGCTCATCCTTTCAAAGCAATTGGGGCATAGGTATTACCGGTTACGCCACACCCGTCCCTGAATCCGGCAATACATTGTTCTGCTACTATTGCATTGTCTATAATAACAACATTGTGGCTGCCGGTAAAATAGAAAGCAAAACAATACCCCCACAAAAAGTACAGGAATTTTATGTTGCCCAAGTGCTGGACGGTCTCGTTAAACAGTTGAGTTAGCAAAATAGTTTCTCTAATGCACCTTCCTTAAGTTCGCCAATGTTGGCAACGTTTCTTCAACACCAGGTCGTTCAATACTTTCAGGCTTCGAGACTGAAAATAAAATCCATGCTTTTTTATAAGCACGCTCCAGATGCTAGTATAATGTGTAAGTTTTTATAACTTTGAAACTGATCTATTAACATTAATCTACAATTAAACTATGCCCCAGAAAAACGGCAATGTAGCGTACCTCGATAGCATCCGGGGTATTGCGGCCTTCTTAGTGTTCATAAACCACTTCTCGCTTGCCTTTTACCCGTCTTACTTTTCTCAAAAACCGGAGGCTTCTCATCTTAACGGTTTTGAAATGGCATATTCTATTACCTACTGGAGCTTTATTACTAACGGAGGCTTCCAGGTAGCCATATTTTTCGTCTTAAGCGGATTTGTTCTTAGCCGCAAATATTTTCTGACAGACGACCTGGAGGTCGCAATATCAGGATTACATAGGCGATTTATCCGACTATACGTACCTATTGCTGTTACGCTAATCATCTCCTATATATTACTGACCAGCAATCTGATAACAAATGACGCGAGTAGCAGGATCACGTTGTCCGATTGGTTCATCAAACAATGGCGCATTTCAGAGCCTGCTTCAAGACTGTGGGGAAGCCTCACTTATGGAACAATGTTCGCGGGCGATGCCAGCTTTGACACCTGCCTCTGGACGATGTCTTATGAATTTTATGGGTCTCTTTTCGTGTTTTCCTTCCTTGTTTTTACACACTTCGCCAAGCGCTACAGATTGCTTATGATGTTTTTTGCCATGTACTATTTCTACATGTCCAAGAGCCCGTTCTATATGGCATTTGTACTCGGCATGACCATGTGCTACACGGAACAATGGATGAAAAAGAGACAAGGAATAGCAACAACGATAATTGCTACAGGTCTGTTAGTATTCAGCTTACTGCTAGGATCAATACCATTCTGCAGCCCGCTACCCGATAGTCGCCAGGAAGCTTTCAAAGACATTGTTTGGGACTATACTCCATGGTGCCTCACCATAGGTGCATATCTCCTGGTGCTGTCCTATGTTATGTCGCCGCTCCTGCAAAAGATTGTTAGCTTTAAACCTCTGCGGTTCCTGGGCTACATTTCATTCTCCTTATACCTGATCCATCCACTTATTTTAGGTTCTTTCAGCAGTTCCATGTTCCTTAGCTTTTACAATAGCAGCAAAGACTATAACGGCTCAGTTATAAAAGTATTTGTCGCCACTGTTGCCGTACTAATTCCAATTTCATGGGTTATGGCCAGGTATGTAGATCAATCGGGCATTACTCTGGCTAAAAAAGTCTACAATATCTTCAGGAAACCGTTAGATAAAAAACCATCGTATCTACAGGACAGGGACGAGAATAAGCCGGACGCAACACCTGTTGTGGCAGTGTCAGCTCCAGCCCCTGCTCCTACCCCTGTAAGTTCAAAAAAGAAGAAGTAAATACTCCGCAATTAATATCTCGTAGTATGGCAGCCTTGGTGCTGCCATACTTTTTGGCAGCATATTTGCGCTGCACTGCTCAACACGCTACAATGATAAATATCCGGAAAGCCACACCTCAAGATTGTAAGGTAATAGCCCGTATCGGCAGGATAGCCGTTGAAGAAGCTCATCGCAATAGTTGTTCTGCTGAGGACATGAATACTTTCCTCGACCAATACTATAACGATGATGCTATAAAAGCTGAGTTATCGGACGAAAATAACATCTATCATCTGCTGACCTATAATGGTGAGCCCGCAGGATTTTCCAAGATCATACTTAATGCTACCCATCCTAATATAAACGCCCGGGCTGCTACCAAATTAGATCGCATTTACCTGCTCAGCCGGTATTTCAATCAGCAATTAGGTTACAGGTTGCTGCAATTCAACATTCAAATATCTAAACAGAACAGCCAGGAAGCCATGTGGCTGTTTACATGGCAAGGAAATGAAAGAGCAGTAAATTTTTACATTAAAGCCGGGTTTACCATTGTTGGCACGCACCAATTCAAGGTAACAGAAGACCATTATAATGAACATTTCCAAATGCTCTTGAGCTATAGGCAATAATAGGCGACCTATTTCTGCTGAATTTTGCTTCATGTACCTACACCCATCACCGTTTACCCCTATTTCTTTCAGGTTAACGTAGTATGTCTCTATCACAGAGGGCAAATATTATTGCGATATAGCAGCGAAGTACATTTGTTAAAAATAATATTTGTACATGTTGATATCACATGATGTGTACTATAAAATGGTCCAGGACATCGAAGACTATGCCATTTTGTTATTAGACAAAGCAGGCATAGTTCAGACATGGAACAAAGGCGCTGAAAAGATTAAAGGCTATCGCGCTGATGAGATCATTGGTAGTAACTTCCGTCTATTCTATACCCCGGAAGACCAGGCTGCCGGTCTTCCTCAACAATTGCTTCGCGAAGCGGAACAACAACAAAAAGCAGCATACGAAGGTTGGCGGGTACGGAAGGATGGTAGCCTTTTCTGGGGCAGCATTGTTGCCACAACAATTTATGATGACCACAACCAATTGATCGGCTTTTCTAAGATCACAAAAGATCTTACCAACAAAAAACTGGCAGAGGAACAGCTTGCCCGATTTAACACCGAACTGGAACAGAGAGTAAAAGAGCAGAACCAAACATTGTATAAAAATGAAAAGTGGTTCAGAGCCCTGGTAGAAAACAATTATGAAGCAATTTTCTTGCGCGATGCAAACAAAAGGCTTATCTACCAGTCGCCAGGCACAAGTAAGTTATTCGGTTACTCCTTCGAAGAAATGAAAGTACTTCCCCTGGACGATCTTTTTCACCCCGAAGACGTTGCGGCAGTGCATGAGCGGCTAAAAATATGTATCCAGCAACCCGGCATTCCAATCTACGGTACACAACGCTTAAAACATAAAGACGGGCATTACCTTTGGATGGAAGGCACAATTACCAATATGCTCAATGACGAGAATATTGGTGCGCTGGTAGGCAATTACCGCGAAATAAACGACAGAAAAATGGCCGAGCAAAAACTGCTTCAGGCAAACAGGTTGTACGCATTCGTAAGTACCATTAATCAGACTCTTGTACATGTAAAAGAAGAAAAAACACTGTACAATGAAGCTTGCCGTATAGCCGTTGAGGTGGGCCAGTTTGAGCTGGCGTGGATAGGCATACCCAATACACAAAATAAGACCATTAATGTAGTTGCACATCACAATGCCATTCCTCAGGACATTGCAGTGCTCCAGAATATGCCCTATCACGAGACCGGCCCAACGGCTACCGTGTTTGCCACCGGAAAACCTTACATCAATAATGATATCAGCAAAGAAGCTATCGACCACAGTGCAAAAAAGCACTCTATAACCCGCGGCTTGCAATCATTTATTGTACTTCCTATTAAGCGGGCAGGGGTTCCGTTTGCCACGCTCACCCTACATTCTGTGCACCCAAACGTTTTCGACGAACGGGAACTTGTCCTGCTGGAAGAAGTGATCGGCGATATTTCCTTTGCGCTCGATGTTTTTGAAAAAGAAAAACGCAGGCGGGCAATGGAAGAACAGATAGCACACAGCGAAAAGCGACACCGGCAGGCTCAGGCTATTGCACACTTCGGCAGTTGGGAACTAAACTTTGAAGATGGTATTGGTATATGGACAGAGGAAGCTTGCAAAATTTATGGTTTCGATCCTTCAGATAATAAACATACGTACCAGCAATGGCTTTCTTATATACATCCCGAAGATGTAGTATATGTAACAAAAATGACCAGCGCTGATGCCAATACATTCGCCTTTTTTCATCGTATCATCAGAACAGATGGAGATATAAGGTACGTTTTCTCTCAGGCAGAGAAAGATATAAAAAATGGGATTCCTACTGGTTTATACGGCGTGGTACACGATATAACGGATATGAAAAAGGTTGAACAAGCCTACAGGCAATCTACAGACAACCTGAATGTTATCCTTAACCTGATACCACAAGCTGTATTTGTAAAAAACTACAATGGCGAGTTTGTATATGCCAACAAAAATTTTGCTGACATATACGGACTGCAGAACGATCAGTTGCTGAATAAATGTATTGATGACATTATACCTGCTCATAACGATGTTGCCTACTTCCATCAGCAGGATCGGGAGATAATAGATACGGGCATAGCCAAAACCATTGCCGATGTAGAATTCACCGACCATTCCGGTAATCAACGCCTGTTTCATACTATCAAGGTGCCATATATTCTACCCGGCACTAACGAGAAAGCCGTATTAGCCATAAGCCAGGATATCACAGAGGCAAAACGTGCAGAACAGGAAAAAATAAATATGGTATCAGACATTGTGCTGCGTAACAAAGACCTGGAACAGTTTTCCTACATCGTATCGCACAACCTGCGTGCCCCTGTTGCCAATATTCTGGGGCTCACAGACATGCTCCAATCTATGGATAACGACCGCGATGAAGAGCGCCATATTATAAGTGAGCTTGCCGTATCGGCAGATAGACTGGATGGAGTAGTACGAGACCTGAATACCATTCTGCAGGTGCGCACCCCAGTAAGCGAAAAAAAAGAAATAGTGCGCCTGCCCGGTCTTGTAACTGAAATACTAACGGGCATGGACGCACTGCTGAAAAATGAACAGGCCGACGTTATCTGCGATTTCATCGCCGCCGATACGATTTACTCGGTAAGAAATTACCTGTACAGCATCTTTGTCAATCTTATTTCTAACAGTGTAAAATATCGCAGGGCAGGTATACCACCTGTCATCCGCATATCAAGCGTGTTAACTGCCGAGGGGGTAGACATCATCTTTGCCGACAATGGACTTGGCATAGATATGGATAAGTTTGCACACTATATGTTTGGTCTGTACAAGCGTTTTCATCATCATGTTGAGGGAAAAGGAATCGGGTTGTATATGGTAAAAGCGCAGGTAGAAACACTGGGCGGACGCATTAGCGTGCAAAGTGAGGTTAATAAAGGCACAACGTTCCACATATCTCTGCCCGGCAAGGCACTTGGTTAATTATGGCATCAACGCAGGAAGTCTTCAATTACTGGCAAGGCAGTACAGGTGCTAGTTCCGGGTTTCAACGTAAACAACTCGCCCATATAATCCCCATGTCCGCCAGGTAATATGGCCAGCTGTGCGTTAGGTATCAGCCTGTATATCTCTACTGCATGCTCGGGGGTAAGCATATCCTTATCCCCGGATATTATCAGCCCGGGCAGGCTATGCTTTTCAGGTCGGCGTCACTCATATCGGTAAACGACTGCATGCGGGCCACATCGCGTTTAAACATATACAAGGCGTCCTCGTTGTTGTTTATCGCCAGGTAGGCCTTTTTATAAGCCTGTGGCATATGATCGAATGACGGGCTGTTCATAGGCTCCCAGAATCCCTGTTGCGCCCCCGCTTTCTTATAAAAGGTAGATGCAACTATTATCTTGTTAACCAGTTGCGGGTGGCGTATGGCTACTTCCAATGTAGTGCTGGCTCCATTACTAAAACCGAAAATATTAGCCTTCTCTATACCAAGATACTTTAGCAAGGCTGCAATATCATCAGCATCCTGTGCAAAGCTCAGCGGCCTGTCAATATCGGCAGTATGCCCATGTGCCTGCATCTCAACTGCTATCACCTTATTAGCCTTAGCCAAATCCGGCAATATCCTGCCAAAGGTTGTACCAATTGTCGATCCCCCGCCGTGTATCAACACTAAAGGAAAACCCTCCCCGTGTATCTCGTAGTATAGCTTCAGCCCATTTACAGCAGCATATCCGTTTATCATGATCCAGTGTTTTTTTCAAGATCAAAATTAGACTACATGTGGTTATGCCAGCGGTACGATAACGACAAATTGTTGGGGTATTAGCCGATCTTTATCACAATATCATCCCCGGCAGTTCGTTATGTAAATACTGTTAAAGTTCTGGCACGATTATAGATATAAATTCAGTAACTAAAACGTACACCCTATGGAAGACAAGATCGGATTAGTATTAATGAGCATCATCCTTATCTGCGTGGTATTGCTCTCCTGGTAACGGCTACGTTCACCATTTATTAGTAAAAGCATTGGCAATATAGCATCTTAAAGCATGGTTTTTCGTTATTTTGCAGATAACGGTTATTGAAGGTGCTTAAACAATATTTCAGCAAAAAAATAGTTGAGGCAGGGTGCGATGAGGCTGGCAGAGGATGCCTGGCAGGCCCTGTATTTGCAGCAGCTGTAATATTGCCTAAAAAGTTCTCTCATCCCCTGCTTAACGATAGCAAGCAGGTAACCGAGGCTGACAGGTACACGCTGCGTCCAATCATTGAAGAGCATGCCATAGCCTGGGCCGTGGCTATGCTGGACAACGAGGAGATAGACAAGATCAACATCCTGAAGGCGTCATTCAAGGCAATGCATATGGCCATAGACCAATTGGCCTGCCGCCCGGAATTGTTGCTGATAGACGGGCATATATTCCCCCCGTATTTTGGCATTGTGCACGAATGTGTAATTGGCGGCGATGCGCTGTATGCGCCTATTGCTGCAGCCAGCATCCTTGCCAAAACTTACCGCGATGATTTTATGAACCAGAAACACCTGGAGTATCCACACTACAAGTGGGACGAGAATAAAGGGTACGCCACAAAATCGCACAGAGAATCTATAAGGCTCCATGGGCTGACCCCGCTGCACCGCAAAACATTCGGCATCTGTAAAGAACTTACAGAAGGCCTGGTTCAATAACTCCGCATATTTACTGTAAAAAGTAAGGGCCTTGCAACCATGCAAGACCCTCAATTTCTTCTTTACTTTATTCCGGCTAATCTACCCTGCCACGTATGTGTAAAGTATAGTGCTTTTCTGCCGTGTTGGCCGATGCATTGCTCTCTACATATATTTCCCGGGTAAAGGGCCCTTTCTTATGGGTGGTATACCCAACAGTAATAGTGCCTCTGCCGCCGGGGCTTACCGGGTGTCTTGTCCACTCCGGCGTTGTAGTTCCGTAGGGCGACTTCACATCCTGTATAATGAGCGGCGAATTGCCGGTATTGGTAAATACAAACTCATAAGTTACATCCTTACCCGATGGCACCATCCCAAAATCGTGTGTATCGCCGTCCCTGAATTTGAATTGCGGCGCATACACCTTCTCGTTTTTCTTGTCAGTTCCCTTTGTTGTTCTTGCACTTTTTTTGCTTCCCTTCCTACGTTGTGCGTCTGCGGGCAACTGTGCACATAAACAAAAGCATAATAAAACGATAGTCGATTTCTTCATTACTTACGGGTGGTGTATTTTTCCAATGTAGCCTGTTATACAGCTTGTGCATTATTAGTGCGCAGCTGGTGTAGCAGGAGCCGCAGGTTCCTGCGCCTTAGGCTTCACAGTACCGCGTATATGTAGTACAGTTGTCTTTTCAACTGCATTAGAGGTAATGTACACGTCCTTAGTTATCGGACCAGGACGACCTTGGGTATTATAAGTAACATGTATCACAGCCGTCTTTTTAGGCAGTATAGGTTCATGTGGCCATTTTGGTACTGTGCAACCGCAAGAACCATGTGCTTCAGTTATGACGATAGGCTCTTTACCTACATTCTTGAATTCGAAATCGTATTCAGCCGTAGGGCCTTCCGGCACTTCTCCATAGTCGTGGGTATTGTCCTTATCCTTGAACTTGAATACACCTGCATTCTTATTCTCTGTTGCAGCCGGTGCCGGTGTTGCATTTTTATCCTGCGCCTTTACCGCTACGGTTGTCAACGACAGGCAAAACAGTGTGATGAAAACTTTCTTCATTTTGTTTGTTTGAGTGGTTAAACCAATTATTGATTAATTTGTTTTGATCAGTGAGGTATTCTCCGGTACCGATGTTGTCGGCGCCTTTTCCACGCTACCTTTTATGGTAAGCATCTTCATACCCGCGTTCGATGTAACGGTAATAGTTTTGGTAAAACCACCTGCGGGCTTACCCTGCGAGTGGAATGCCACATCTATAGTACCTGTTTCACCCGGCTTTATCGGCTCTTTAGAGTAAGTGGGTACTGTACATCCGCACGAAGCCTGCGCTTTCTGGATAACGATATCTTCTTTTCCCTTGTTTACAAAAGTAAACTTACAGGTAGCATCGGGGCCTTCCTGTATGGTGCCAAAGTCATGGGTCATTTCTGTAAATGCCATGTCATCAGCTTTCAGAGTGGTAGCGGGCGTAGCCGGCTTATCAGGCGCAGCTGTGCTCAGGTTTGTGTTATCACCTACCTGCAGCGTTGTCTGAGATGCGTTGTCACCTTTCTTCTTCTTCTTGTCCTTCGCTTCGGCTACATTACAGGCCATAGCAGCCACCGCAAGTAATAATATTACCTTCTTCATTTTCTTAAATTTTGAATATGATCGTGATAAAACAAATTTAGTACCAAATTATGAAAACTTGCTTTTTTTATTGTTAAAACCACCCGAAACATCCCGATTGTTTAATTTTGCGCCACATGTATAAGTTCCTGGTCATCCAAACAGCTTTTACGGGCGATGTAGTGCTGGCTACAGCTATTGTAGAGAAAATACACAGCGCATACCCCCAGGCCCAGATAGACTTCCTGCTGCGCAAGGGCAACGAAGGGTTGCTGAAAGGTCATCCCTTTATTACCAACCTGTTTATCTGGGACAAAAAAAGCGGCAAATACAGTAACCTTATCAAACTGTTCCGCCAGGTACGTAAAGAAAAGTATACGCATATCATTAACCCGCATCGCTTTCTTACAAGCGGGCTTATGATGTTCTTTTCGGGGGCTGGCTATACAGCGGGTTTCAAAAAAAATCCTATGTCGGCCTTTTTTACCAAGGTAGCGCCGCATGATATTGCACCCGCTAATGCTACCGAATATATTATGGAGGTAGAGCGCTACCAGTTGCTGATAGAGGACATTACCGATAAAGAGGCAGCTAAACCAAAGCTCTACCCTTCAAAAAGTGACTATGAAAAAGTGACCCCATACCAGGGGCAGCCTTATGTTACTATTGCGCCATCTTCTGTATGGTTCACTAAGCGCTTTCCGGCCGACCGCTGGGGCCAGCTGATAGACATGCTGCCACAGCATTATAAGATATTTATACTCGGTGGACCCGACGACAAAGAACTGGCCGAAAACGTGCTCTCTTTTGCGAAGAGCCAGCGCGCAGAGAACCTTTGTGGCAAGCTCAGCTACCTGGAAAGCTGCGCATTGATGGCAAAGGCCGATATGAACTATACCAATGATTCGGCCCCACTTCACTTTGGTGTGGCTATGGATGCTCCGGTAACCGGCGTATTCTGCTCCACTATTTCATCTTTTGGTTTCGGCCCCGTGCACGATAAGGGTAAGATAGTAGAGATAGACTACCCGCTTTACTGCCGCCCCTGCGGGTTGCATGGCCGCAAAAAATGCCCCGAAGGCCACTTTAAATGTGCTCACGATATTAAAAACGAACAATTGCTATGGTGGACTTCGAAAACGATATAAAAGAATGCCTGAATATCATGTCTGCCGGCGGCACTATACTCTACCCTACGGATACCGTGTGGGGCATTGGCTGCGATGCCCTTAACGAAGCAGCCGTAGACAAAGTGTTTGAACTGAAGCAGCGCCCCAAAGAAAAAAGCCTCATCATACTGCTGGCCGATGCCCGCGATATATTGCAGTACGTAGCTGCCCCACCTCCTGATATTATTGCTATGGTAGAGGCATTTGACCGGCCCACTACCGTCATCTACAACAATGCGCTGGGCTTCCCACCAAATGTTGTGAATGCCGATGGCAGCATAGCTATCCGTGTCACTACCGATCCGTTCTGCAAAGCGCTTATCAAGCGTTTCCGCAAGCCAATAGTGTCTACCTCCGCTAACATTAGCGGGGCACCTGGCGCACCTGTTTTCCCAATGATAGATGAGCAGATCGTAGCCGGCGCCGGTTATGTAGTTAACTACAGGCGGGACGATCTGTCTATAGCTGCGCCGTCGCGCATCATCAGGATGGACGATGATGGTAACGCAACCGTAATAAGAGCATAACACTGCCAATAGTAACCCGTGGCCTGATTTTTAATTGCCTGGTTTTTAACAATTAATGCTTTATCCCTGGCTCATAATTCTACGGGTAAGCTTTATATTTGATATACTTTACTACGCTTATGGGAACGGTAAAACTGCCATTTTACGCAAAGCTTGCGTTTATACTCATTTCGTTTATCCTTACTGTGTTCATTATGGAACAGGCCAGGGATATCTTCATACCGCTGGTATTCGCGTTGCTCATTTCTATACTGCTGTATCCGCTCAACCGTCTCCTGGAACATAAACTGAAAATGGGACGTGCATTCGCTGCCATACTCAGCATTACACTGTTCCTGGCCATTGCCGGAGCATTCCTTTACTTCCTGTCGCTGCAAATAGTAAGTTTCGCGGGAGATATGCCTAACATGCGCCCACGCTTTCAACATACGTATAACGACATCCATCACTGGCTGTCTTACAAAATGCACATTAACGCTGCCCAGCAAAACGACTATATCAACCGTTCTGCATCCAGTATTGCCGAATCTGCTGCAAAGTCTGTAAGTGGTTTATTCTTGTCCATCACCAGCATATTGCTGCTCATGGTGTTCGTCTTTCTCTTCACCTTCTTCATCCTCTTTCACAGGCGCATGCTTATGAATTTTACTATTAACCTGTTCAGCGAAGAGCATGAAGCTAAGGTGCGTGAAGTAATAACCGAGACCAAGAGCATGATGAACAGCTACGTAGTAGGCCTGCTGCTGGAAATGATCATCATGAGCATAGCCAACAGTGCGCTGCTGGTGATATTGGGCGTTCCTTATGGCTTGCTGCTGGGTATTCTTGCGGCCGTGCTCAACATTATACCTTACCTGGGCATTTACAGCGCTACCGCACTCATCATCTTCTTTACATTCGCTAACAGCTCGCTGCACCTGGCCATGATAGCAGGTGGTGGCATGCTGGGCCTGCACATTATAGACTCTAATATACTGATGCCCCGCATTGTAGGTGCCAGGGTAAAAATGAATCCGTTCATTACCGTGATCGCAGTTATTGTGGGCGAGTTTGTATGGGGCATACCGGGCATGTTCCTGTTCATACCTATCGTGGGCATCGTAAAGCTTATTTGTGAGCGCGTAGAAGGACTTGAAGCATGGGCCATGCTGATAGGCGTTGACGAAACAGTAAAAAAGCCAAAGCAGAAATTAAAACAGCCAGATGCCGAAGATGTGCCGGCTGCCATAGAAAAAACAACAGAAGAAACCCCGGAAAAAGAGCTGTAAGATAGCGATGGAGCCAGGGTATTTACTACAGTTCCTCGTCTCTTTCTTCACCGTCAGGCGGAGTCTCAGTCCCATCGCTCAGTAGTTGCATCAGGCTTTCTATATCCAGTGCTTTATCCGCTTCTTTCCTGTACTTGTAGCACAGGCATAGCTCCTCAAGCATTTTGTAGATGATCCTCTTGTTCAGCAGCGGGTTCATGTATAACTCCCGGTCTGTAGCATTTATCTTTTTCAGATAAGCATCTACATCGTTCTGCGAATATACCGCACCATTAACAGGGTCTATGAAGAACTGCACTTTGTGGTGCGGATATATATCATCAGCATCGCTGGCAAAAAGATCAGGATGCATATATATGTAAGCGAAAATAAACTGCCGCGGTATGTCTACCGCAAACACTGGTATATCCAGCAATTCGCATAAGGCCAGGTATAGCACACCAATAGAATAGGCATTGCCTTTATGGCTTTCCAGTACTTTATTAATAAAGAACTGGTCTGGCTCCCGCTGTGTCAGCTCGTGGCCCTGCAACTTGTAATAGTTATACAGAATGCTGTTAAATACATTTACCTGCTCCAGCGGCACCATGTAATTATTCAGCTCCAGCCACACGTTCTTTCTTATCTTATCAAACTGGTTTAGTATCGCCGGTACATTCAGTTGCGGATAGTGATAACGCGCTACCAGTATTGCCCCCCTTAGCAGATCAGGATGTTCCAGCTTACTCCAATCGTAAAAGTCCTGCTGCAGGTCCTGGAACTGCACTCTGTGTATCAATTGTTCTATGCGTTGCTGCACTGCCTCATCGGCAGTGGTTTCCCATAGCTGCTCCAGCGGCTGTATAATATCAGCGCCATAGTTCATCAACTTCGATACAACAGTATCATACACCTCATCGTCCGGATCGTCGATGAGTGTAAACAAGGCCCTTATCTCGCTGTTCATGTTCATAATCGCTGTTTACTGTGTATGTATCCCGATCACCATTACAATAATGCCATCGTGGTCACTAAATTAGGGAAACGCCCACCCTGCCAAAAACTTTAGTTATCAACAGCCCGTGAGTTGCCACCCTATAAACGTAAAAATCCCGCTGGTAGTTTACCAGCGGGATCAGATTTCTTCATGCTAATTACTTCGTTTTCTTGCCGCCTCTTGCAGGTGCCTTCTTCGGCGGGTTAGCCTTGGCATCTTCTATTATCGCCTTCACTTCTTCTATCGTCAGGGTTGCGGCAGTCTCTATCTTTTCCTTCGGTATCTTATAGTTACGCAATCCCTGCTTTATGTAAGGACCATAAGGGCCTTTCAGTATGCGTATCTTTTCTTTCTCAAATATCTTTATCTCGCTCTCGGCCTTTGCCTTACGCTTCTCTTCTATCAGGGGCGCTACTTCTTCCAGTTCCACAGCATACGGATCCATTTCCTTTTTCAGAGAGTAGAACTGGCCTGCATGTGCTGCATACGGACCAAAGCGGCCTATATTCACCACTACGTCCTCTCCTTCAAACTTACCCAGGTTGCGCGGCAGGCGGAACAGTTCCATAGCCTCAGCCATGCTAATGGTTTCTATACTCTGGTTGGTACGCAGTTTGGCGAACTTTGGCTTTTCTTCGCTATCGGGGTTTACAGTACCTATCTGCACCATTGGCCCAAAGCGGCCCAGGCGTGCAAATACCGGCTTGCCGCTATCGGGGTCTATACCCAGCTCACGCTCACCTTTAGCGCGGCCTGCAGTCTCTATTGTATGTTCCACATTCTCATGAAACGGATGATAAAAATTATCTATCATCTTGCTCCATTTCTCCTTGCCCTGCGCTATGCTGTCAAACTCTTCTTCTATTTTGGCGGTAAAGTCGTAATCCATTACGCGCTCAAAATGCTCACGCAGGAAATCGCTCACTACCATACCCAGGTCTGTAGGGAACAACTTCGCTTTTTCTGCACCCACATTTTCATTGTTAGTGCGTTCTGTTACGGCATCGTTCTGCAGCGTCAGTACATGGTAGTCGCGCTTTACACCTTCTTTATCGCGCTTCTCTACGTATCCCCTTGATAATATGGTGCTGATAGTTGGCGCATAGGTAGACGGACGGCCTATACCCAGCTCCTCCAGCTTCTTTACCAGCGATGCTTCCGTATATCTTGGCAGCGGGCGGGTAAATTTCTCTGTCGCCGTCATCCTCTGCATATCCAGCACCTGGCCGGCCTGCAGTGGCGGTAGTAAACCTTCATTTTCCTCTTCACCATCCTCTTCGTCCTTACCTTCTGTATATACCTTTAAGAAACCATCAAATCGGATCACCTCCCCGGTAGCAGTCAGCGGATCAGGATGTGCGGACACATTTATCTTAGCAATCGTGCGCTCCAGCACTGCATCCGCCATCTGGCAAGCCATAGTGCGCTTCCATATCAGCTCATACAGCCTGTGGGTATCTGCATCGCCAACGGTGGTTACATTCATATCGGTAGGGCGTATCGCTTCGTGCGCCTCCTGTGCCGATTCGTTCTTATTCTTAAATACCCTGTGCTGGAAGTACTTCTCTCCATACTGAGCAGTTATGGTACTGCGCGCGGCATCTATGGCCGTTTCAGAGAGGTTCACAGAATCCGTACGCATATAGGTGATATGACCATTTTCGTACAGCTTCTGCGCCAGCAGCATAGTTTTAGATACAGAGTAGCCCAGCTTGCGGCCTGCCTCCTGCTGTAGCGTAGAAGTAGTAAATGGTGCAGATGGCGATTTCTTGCCCGGCTTTACCTGCACATCCTTTACCGTGTAGGTAACGCCTATGCACTTATCCAGGTAGGTCCTGGCATCTGTGGCCACCTTTATCTTATCCGGCCCGTCAGCCTTAAAGTTTACCTTCTTATTATTAATGTCCGGCGCACTGAAAACAGCCTCTACCTTAAAACTGCTCTGCGTATTAAAACGCGTGATCTCCCTTTCGCGCTCTACTATTATACGTACTGCCACAGACTGCACGCGCCCGGCCGACAGGTTGTTGCGCATACTCATTTTGCGCCATAGTACAGGCGACAATTCAAAGCCCACAATACGGTCCAGTACGCGGCGTGCCTGCTGGGCATTCACCAGGTCCATATTTACAGTGCGCGGGTTCTTTACAGCCTTCTGTATAGCCGGTTTGGTGATCTCATGAAAAACTATGCGCTTGGTGGTTGCAGGATCAAGGTTCAATACTTCGCACAAATGCCACGATATGGCTTCACCCTCACGGTCCTCATCCGTTGCCAGCCAAACCTCTTCAGATTTCTTTGCCAGCGACCTCAACTCCTTCACCACCTTCTCTTTATCTTCAGATACTATATACTTAGGGGTATAGTTGTTTTTGATATCGATACCCATGTTGTCCTTCTCCAGGTCACGGATATGGCCATAGCACGACTTCACCTCGAAATCCGAACCCAGTATCTTCTCTATTGTTTTCGCCTTAGCAGGCGACTCCACTATCAATAGGTTTTTTGCCATTATAATAATTACGTTAAGCCCCACATCGGGGGGCAGGTTTTGCAATAATAGAGTATTACAGTGAAAAACAAAAAAAAGCTAATCTTATTCTTATTGACGTAAAGACTATATGCTCATTTAAACAGCAAATAATATTTTATATGAAATATTATTCCGTTCGCCGTTTGTATAAAATCATTAGTTAAAGGCCCATCCGCCACCTTAGTAGTCGCGGTTCAGTGGGGGATGATCTACCATAAGAAAAGGCGCCTATGAAAGGCGCCTTTTCTTATATAATTTATTACAGCTGATTAGTGAGCAACAGCTATACGACCTGTAGAACGGTCAGCACCAGCTACGATTGTGTATATATATACACCTGTAGGCAGTGTGTTAGTGTTGAATACAACATTACCTGTACTTGTAGACTGAGAAGCTACAACCTGGCCTAACGCATTAGTAAGTGTTACAGTAGCATCTGTCTTAGCCTTGAAGTTGATAGCTACTGAATTATCTGCCGGATTAGGAACAGTTGTAATAGCAGTAATATTTTTGCTAACCTTAGCTACATCAAGAGTTGAGCAGGTAGAACAGTTAACGTGAAAATCAATACCAGGATACTGATAGCTTGACGCTGTTGAACCAGAACCAAAGGCCCAGTTAGGGATGTAAAGATTAGGCCATCCTGAATTGCCGAGTGGTTTGAAATAACCTACGTTCTGATCATTTTCATCATATGTAGGGAAAGCCGGATTAGTACCGCCTTTGTAGTAAACATCAGGACGGATCATACCATACTTGTACAGTTCGGTAGAACCTGAACCCCTGAACACTGTATCACCAAAAGTGAACGAAGGATCACCGCTGATAAAAGCAAATGAAGCAGACGCTATATTACCGGCAGGTACGTTAAAGCCGGTACCTGGCATTGCCACTTTACGATAGAAGAAACCAGCCGTGTCCGTACTGTTCAGCAATACATCAACGGTAACCGCAGTTGTACCTGCCGCCCTGTTACGAAGGCTGTCATACTTCATTTCAATGAACCTCAGCGTATCAACACCATAAGGTACAGTAGGGAAATCTGTAGCTACACCACCATTATCGAAATAGTAGATAGGCATATCAGAAGAACCACCATTACCATATACCATTGTGATCCTCATCGTATCTATCACGGCAATTTTTGCAGGTGTTGAGTAATTCCTCATGTAAGTACCTTCAATGGCAACACTATCTACAGTGTAAGCATTGGCTGCACCTACAACAATACCGGTATATATAGTTTCATCGTTGAACCCGGGAGCCGTCGGATCAAGCGACATACCTATTGATGCAAGCGTATTGTGCTCAAATACTGTTCCGCCTGAACCATTGCTGTAGGCATCTACTGAAGCCGTATCGTTCCACATATATGGAGCTGCAGCGCCAACGAAACTTGTACCCAGGCTCTGAATTAGGTAATCAGTATATGAATACCAACGGGAGCCACCTACTGTTGTAGCCTTGTTAGCAGTATTCGTGCGGCGACCGAGGTCACTGAGGCTCTTTCCTGAAGGGTAAACTGAAGACCTCGTAGCTGCGCTTGCTTCAGCATTGCGCTGACCGAAAATAACACTCCTGTTGTTTTCTTGTGCTGTCGAAGACAGACTTAGGCCGATAGAGCCAATAGACAAAAGTAAAAATAACTTGTTCATTGTTTCTGTTTTTTGAGTAAATGAATGTATGTCGTAAAGATATGAAGTTTTTGATAAAAAAAATCCGCCGCGAAAAATCCTCAAGGGAAAAAGTTGCAAAAAAAAACCAATTTTTCTACGTTTTTTTTCCGGCAATCATGACTATAAAGCATTATCAAATCATTAAATTACATATTCTTGTAAATTTCGCGGCGCGGGTTTGGCAGTCTTTTAACAAACTAAAACTACAAATGCACCAGTTTAATGTTCGATAGAAGGGAATTGTCGGCGCATTTCAAGACGTATTCTCCCGCCGGCAGCCTGCTACCTGGAACATCGGTCACACCCTTTCTTGTTTTCCCGTGCCACATTATCCGGC
Organism: uncultured Flavipsychrobacter sp.; assembly: GCA_964588295.1. Classification (GTDB taxonomy): domain Bacteria; phylum Bacteroidota; class Bacteroidia; order Chitinophagales; family Chitinophagaceae; genus Flavipsychrobacter. The sequence continues at coordinate 83,771 of CAZPOT010000013.1, forward strand.
CATCCATCGCATATAGCGATAGTTCTACATCTTCCGGCAAATTCCATATTTGCCACGAATCGTTGGTGGGATTTGGTGAAACACGCATTTTATTATCCTCTGGCACCAATCCAACTCCCAGGTGTGTGTCGTGCCTGGTAGTGCCCATTTGCATCAGGATAGTCCATACATCCGGGTTAAGGTATACATTGGTAATAGGCGATGCACAGTCGAAGATGTATATCTGGGTATCCAGTGTATTATACACCTTAATAAAAGTGTCTATCCCTGTTCCGCGCAGTTCAAGCTCCAGCGGCGTATAGAAATGGCTGGTATAAGAAGGACAGGAAGCTGTCTGCACCAATTGCACCCAAACTGTAGAGCCCAATTGATTCCACGACATCCTGTACATAGGATAACCACGCCCATACAGCCATTGGTTAAAGAACGTATCCAAAGCTATGCCATAGGCTGCTTCAGCCAGGGCCTTAAGGTTGGCAGTACTTGCATGTCCCCCTGCATAAGTCTGCTGATAATTTTTTAGCACAGAAAAGAATACACTGTCCGATGGGGCTATATATTGTAGCATACGCACCACTGCCTGTGCCTTGTCATAAACTGTTCTCTGGTCAAATAGAGAATCTGCATTCGTAGTGTCAGTCACAATAACCCGCCCGCAAGGGTTTGAAGTAGCTAAAGCCAGTAAACCCAGCCTGTGGGTTCTGGCCGCAGCAGCACTCCAGAAATGCTCAAAGAACAATGACTCGGTATACGTCGCAAACCCCTCACTCAACCATACGTCTCGCCAGTCCTGGTAGGTTACATTATCCCCAAACCATTGATGCCCAAGCTCGTGTGCAATAATATATGTCTCAGGCACACCTATAGTGGTCATTGTCTGGTGCTCCATACCACCCGGCAATGTAGTATAACAAACACCGTACTTTTCTTTCCAGAAAGGATAGCGACCGTATAGCGATGAAAAATAGTTAACGAATTGGCCTATACTGTCGAAGTTGGCTTTGTAGGTAGGGTTGAATGTAGCGGTATCGGTAAAGAAATTCTGTATCAGCATAGAATCTGTAATCGCCGTAAAATGCATGTACGATTTATACTCGGCATACCGGGATATAGCTACCGATATCAGGTAGTAATCTATAGGGTAACCAGTGTGCCAGTGATATTGCCAGTAACCGGGCGTAGAGGTCATATCTACATTAACCAGCAAACCATTGCTGCCATCAGTTACATTGGCAGGCACTGTTACATACATATCTACGGAATCAATTTTATCCTGTATAGATTGCTTACACGGCCACCAGTTCTTAGCAACATACGGATCGCTAACAGTATACACCATGTGCGTTCCACCGGAACTCACCGCATGAGTAATGCCATTAAAAAAACCGCCGCCACCACCCGGAGGCAACCCATGATAATACACCTGCGCTGTAAATAGTGTCCCTGCTGCCAAAGCAGAAGGCAGCGCTATAGACCGTACAAAACCGCCAATGGCAGTAGCGGGCAACATAGTACCGTTAATAAAGGCAGAGTCTATCACTAAAGTTGTATCCAGTTCAAAGACATACACAGGCATAGTTGCCGATGTAACAACCGCCTTTGTGGTTACATTGCCACTCACATATACCGAAGTGTCAGACATATGCAGGTCAAACTTCAGGTACTTCACGTCATAGTTATCCTCGGCCAAGCTGGCTATTGTTGTTTTATTAGCACTACCTTTTTTTCCACGCACACGCGAGCAATGATAAGGCGCCGCCTCAAGCATACTGTGGTATAGAAAGGCAAATAAAAAGATGAGAGATAGACGTTTGCTCATATATGATTATTACCAGAGCAAGTTAAGCATTATTACCAACAATTGCTTACCGGCCTATTGCAGCAGACCCAAGCAGATGCCCTGCTAATAAAGAGGCCCGGATGTTACTCCGGGCCTCTTTAACTCATTTATTCCTTTACTATTTTCTTCACAACTCTATCATCTCCGCATTTTGCTTCCACAACGTAAATACCAGCTGCAAGCTTATCGGTTGGCACTTTAACAGTTGTATAAATACCGGGTGCAATGTCTTGCTCATATACCGATACCCCGTTCATATCCCTTACTGTTATGCTGGCGGCTGCATTATTATTACCCTGTCTTATCGTCAGTGTCAGCTCATCAGCAACCGGATTAGGCCACACATTAAGTGCCACCACGGTTTTATCGTTCAATTTGCGCATCAGCATTAATTCAAATCGCTCGTTGCCTTGGCTTTTCTTATCGGCATTTATTGCAAATGAGTACTCAGCATTAGCATTGAATGGTACATATCTGGATAGCAGCTTATCGTGCAATAAGAGCTCTGCTCCATCAGGCACGGCTACATTATCCGCCCTCAGCCTGAATTGCTGCGAGTAGCTACTGTATACGCCCAGCGGTATTACTGCATTGTTGCCCAACGGCCTGTCGTCAATGGTCAGTTTGTGCCCATCGCTGCTGATGCTGTATAAAGAAAAGTCTGTACTCAATGGCTTTATTGCATCCAATTGCCTGTCATAGCCTTCAGATCCTCTGTCAGATACATGTATATCCAGCTTGTCCCACATATTACCGGCAGAATCATATACGCCTATCGTTGTTATTTCAGCGGCCTGCCTGAAGAGATTCACATCCGCATGTGCCACCTTATCATTCTCGTGGAAGTTCAGCACAGCACCATCGTGGTCTGCCATTACCTGGAATGCTGCACTTGCCTGTATATTATAATTGCCGCCAAACGGTATGGCCATATATTGCCCGCCCGCACCTATAGAAGGGTTCCAGACATAGAATGCAGGTCCAATAATCTGTCCCGCCAGGGAAGCATTGGTGAGCACATTGCCTATGTTAACTGCCGATGGATAAGGATTGCCGACCATGTTAAAGGACTGTGTGGCTGCAGATGAGCCCTGCTTTAACGCTATGGTCACATTGCCCTGGTTCACATTACCCTTCATTTTTACAGTTGCTGCAGATGGTGTGTACATACCGTAGTATCCCAGGTAGCCAAGTCCTTCGCCCTTCGCGCCGCGGAAGAACAGTCGGATACCCTGTCCGGGATGGAATCTGTTGCTGTCTGCCGCAGCTGCATTTATCCTGGTAAACGCCCGCCAGCCCGGATCGTAGCTAGCCGCTGAATTGCCCACATAAGGATCGAACCAGAAAGATGATGATGCATTGCTGGCTGTAGTGGTAAAACCGTTGGCAGCGCCACCACTCCCCGTAATATCAATATATTGCTGCAGCTGGCCCAGCGATATGGTATCACTAAACGGATGACTCCAGAACCGGTAACGCCTGTAGCCACTTTGCACATACTGATCGGCAATAACTCTGCCTGTTACTCCCGCACCAGGAGCTATTGGCGCAATCCTGGCCGCTGTAGCAGTGTCTGCAGACAGTAACTCAAGACTATCGTTAGTTGCAAGTGTGCCAGATGTCAAATACAACGCAATGCTGATGTTCAGTTTAGCTCCCGTATCTACACTCGCTCCGGCTATATTTTTTACTTCAAGATTACTTATCGTCCCCCTGCCGCTTATGTGTTGCAGGCTGCTACCCAGCAATACTACTTTACCGGCGCCGCTTACTACCCCGGAATTACTAAGGTTGCCACTTACCTTCAGCATGGCATTACTACCCGCCTGTATGCCACAACCTGCAGATACTGTCAGGTTGCGCACGTTACCCACACTATCATTACTGATCACAGGCATGTAAACGGAAGGAGCAATTGCAATATCATCCGTAACCGAAGGTGCAAAACCACACGTCCAGTTAGCTCCATAGTTCCAGTCTGTTGTATGGCCAGGCGCACCTCCGGCCCAGGCCATGATCGGCGGATTCACAACTATTGTATCATTATAAGTGGTGCTGCAATAAGCCGTATGAACATTCAGCAAAACATAACTGTGCATGGTGCCGATACTGCCCAACCCAAGCGTGTAAATTGGGCCATTGATGGTTACATGGTTCACTGCGCCACCATCTACCGTATAATCCAGTATAGACGTATCAGCAGTTGCCAGGTTGATGTTACCCGGATAGCCAAGACAAGGCGCCATTACCGATGCCACTGTAAAGGCGGGATTATAGTTTACCCGTACAGGGCGCACCCGCGATACAGAAAAACAAGCATTGGATAAGGTATAACTTATTGCTGCATTACCTGTACTTACAGCACTCCAGGTACCACTGCCGTCTACAGTGGCAATACCCGGAGCCGATGAGCTCCACACACCACCGCTTGTCGTATCGGTAAGTGTACCCGCACTGCCTGCACACAACGTAGTGTCTCCGGTTATTGCAGCTACTACAGGCGCATTAACTACTGACAGCGCAACGCTGGTAATACCCGTACATCCCGCGGCACTTATACCGGTTACAGTATAGGTAGTATTGGCAGCAGGGGCACTTGTTACAAGGGCGCCTGTGCTTGCACTAAGTCCCGTTCCCGGTGTCCAGCTGTAGGTTGATGCTCCTGATGCGCTCAGCGTGGTCGCCGCCCCGGCACAAACCGAAGTGGTGGCCGCGGCTACTGTTACAATTGGCAACGGATTTACTACCAGGTTGGCTATAGCAGTATTACTGCAGCCATTGCCCGCAAAGCCGGTAACCGTATATGCGGTAGTGGCAGCAGGCGATGCCGTAACACCAGCGCCCGTTGTTGCGCTCAGCCCGGTTGCCGGCAACCAGGAATAAGACAAGGCACCACCGGCATTGATAGTAGCTGATGAACCTGCACACACACCTAATGTTCCGCTAATGGTAACAGATGGCACTGCATTTACCGTAACACTTCGGGATACTGTAGTTGAAAAACAGCTGTTTGTTTTATTGTAGCTGATAGTGGCACTGCCCGCACTTACTGCACTCCAGTTACCGCTACCGTCCACAGTGGCAATACCGGGTGCTGATGAGCTCCACACGCCTCCGCTGGCCGTGTCAGTCAATATACCTGTGCTACCCGCACACCTTATAGTATCACCGGTAAGCGCAGGTACAACTGGCACGCTTATCACGTTTGCTACAAAAGTTGATGAGCTGGTACATCCTGCAGCATTTTGCCCGGTTACTGTATATACCGTACTGGCCGACGGCGATACTGTTACAGATGACCCCGCTGTATTATTAAATGTCACTGCCGGGCTCCAGGAATAACTTACGCCACCGCTCACACTCAACGTGCGGCTGCTGCCGAGACATATACTCGCGGTAGTGGGAGAAACCGTTAATACCGGTATCGGATTCACTGTGATCTGTCGTGCAGTGCTACTCACGCAACCATATATGTCGGTACCGGTAACAGTATATATGGTGGTTACTGTAGGCGTAGCAGCCACAGAGGCCGCAGTAGTAGAGTTGAGCCCAGTAGACGGGCTCCATGAGTAATAGGCAGCGCCTGTTGCATTTATTGCAGCACTAGTGCCTGCACATACAGTTGGCGTAGGCGTTGTAGCCGTCACCAGGCTGTTCGATACCGTCAGGTTATGCGTCACTATTGCAGCTCCGCAAGCGTTCGTCTTGGTGTAGGTAAGCACCGTGGTACCTGCAGTAAGCCCGGTCACAATACCGGCAGCATTTATAGTAGCTACAGCTGTGTTGCTGCTGCTCCAGGTGCCGCCCGTGGCTGTATCGCTCACAGTTATCGTGCTGCCCTGGCACATGCCCGCGGCAGAACTTATCGGCGACAGCCCTATTGGTGGCAGACACACGTCTATAGGCAAAGACATAGGCAGGCCCCAACGCCCGGTACTATCCTTATAACGGATATACGCCCGGTGATAACCTGTTGCCAGACCCGTAGTAGGTATGGTAAGATCGGTTACTGCACTGTCTGCCATCGCAAACGCAGGCAGCGGCGTTCCCGCACCCGGTCCCGGATCGGTATCTATGTAATACTCTCCGGCTATCAGCTTTGGCGATTGACGTTCCGTATTTACCGATGTAGATACAACGTTAAATACTGCCGACTGCGCAATCCCCCACTTCCCGGCACTGTCTGCATATCGAATGTAGAGTACATGCGCACCTATAGACAAAGTATCGGTTGGTATAGAGAAAATGGTTTCACTCACGGAATCACTGTAAGCAATAGAAGCAACTATTCCATTTCCTGGTCCGGGATCGTTATCTATAAAGTACTCCCGTTTTCTCAGCCGTGGCGCCTGCATTTCTGCCGAAGCGGTAGCATTGATCACATTAAAAAGCACAGACTGTGATAATCCCCATTTTCCCGTCGAATCAGCATATCTCATGTACAGTAAGTGACTACCTATCGATAAGCCTGTGGTTGATATGCTTACTACTGTATCGACCAGAGAATCTGCTGCCGCAAACGACGACACAACACCATTGCCTGGGCCAGGATCGGTATCTATATAATATTCTCTTTTTACAATACGCGGCGCCTGCACCTCTGGCGGTATGGTTCCGAATACGCGGAACCTTACGTACTGCGAGATACCCCACATACCCGTACTATCAGCGTACCGGATATAGATAACATGCGCTCCGGAGTCAAGACCAGCAGTAGATACAATAAGCGTTGTATCGGCAACTGAGTCGGCGTAGCCGAATGTGGAGACTATACCATTGCCTGGCCCCGGGTCAGTATCTATATAATACTCCCGCTTATATAGCCTGGGAGACTGGCGCTCGGTAACTGTCAATGCACTGTTCACCGTAAATATTACAGACTGTACGGGTCCCCAAATACCATTAGTGTCAGCGTACCTCATATAAAGGATATGGCCACCGGAGGAAAGACCAACTGTAGGTATAAATAGTATAGTATCTGCCACAGAATCTGCTGCCGCAAAAGCGGACACTACGCCGTTACCCAGGCCAGGGTCGGTATCTATAAAATATTCTCTCTTGTTCAGCGGTGCCGACTGACGTTCTGGAGCAGCAGCAACAACCCCGGTTATTGTGAAAGCCACAGATTGCACATTTCCCCACTGCCCCGCACTATCTGCATACCTGATAAACAGGAAGTGCGTTCCCACAGAAAGCCCCGTAGTAGAAATAGAAGATATGGTCTCCATAACAGAATCGGAATAAGCAACACTGCTGCCAATACCATTACCTTGTCCTGGGTCTGTATCTATAAAATACTCCTTGCGTGCCAGTCGTGGGGATGGTGTCTCCGGAATTCCGGCAGTACCCGATATAGCAAACGCTACACTCTGGCATTGCCCCCATACACCCAGGCTATCCTGGTAACGCACAAAAAGCATGTGCTGCCCCTGCGTAAGGCCGGTAGTAGGGATGGGGGATATAGTTTCATCAATAGAGTCTGTATAAACAAATGTTGATACCACACCATTCCCAGCACCGGGATCGGTGTCAATAAAATATTCACGCCTCAGCAGCGGCGGCGATTGAGGTTCCGATGAAGACGATATCACAGCGATATTTATTGGTATTCTCTGCAATTGTCCCCAATGGCCTGCTGTATCCGCATACCTTATATATAGCAGGTGATATCCGTTAGATACTCCTGTGGTAGGTATAGATATTGTTTCAGTAACAGAATCTGCTATTGCAATGGAACTTACAACACCATTACCCAAACCGGGATCGGCATCAAAAAAATATTCTCTTTTAGCCAAAGGAGCCGATGGCGGTAATTGAGGAGCACTACTTACCGTAAATGGAAAAGATTGCAATCCTCCCCATATGCCGGTAGAGTCTGCATATCTCACATAAGCAATATGCGCCCCCAGCGGCAAACCGCCGGTAGCAATAGATACTGCATCTGATAGAGAGTCGCTGTAGCTTATTGTTGTTACACTGCCGTTCCCCGGGCCCGGATCAGTGTCCACAAAATATTCGCGCTTTCTGATCTTTGGCGACGTATTTTCTGCTATAGTTCCGGACACAGCAAAACCAACTGACTGTGCCAGTCCCCACTTACCCATAGAGTCTGCATACCTGATGTATAGCAAGTGTCCGCCTGTAGTTAATCCTACTGTAGATATCGCCGAAATAGTATCGGTCGCAGAATCGGTAAATGGCACTAAACTTCCTATACCGTTACCAAGTCCGGGATCGGTGTCGATAAAATATTCACGTCTCCTCAGTCGGGGTGCCTGGATTTCTCCTGCCACAACACTTCCGGTTACAGTAAAAGTAACGCCTTGTACCGTTCCCCAATTGCCCAACGAATCTGCATAGCGGATATACAGCGTATGCAAGCCCGATACCAGCCCGGTAGTAGCAATACCGGCTATTGTATCTGCTACACTGTCGGCATAGGCAAATGTGGCTACTGTACCGTTTCCTGCACCCGGGTCTGCATCAATAAAGTATTCCCTTTTGTATAGTCTCGGTGCATTGCTCTCCGGAAACCCGGCGTAGCCAGTTACAGCAAACCCTGCCGCCTGTGGCTGGCTCCACCTGCCGGCGCTGTCTGCATATCGTATATATAATAAATGTTGTCCTGCACTCAATCCTGTTGTAGGTATAGACGCGATCGAATCGGCCAGACTATCTGCAGCAGCATAAGTTATTGCTGTGCCATTACCCGCCCCGGGATCAGTATCTATGAAATACTCCCCTTCCACCAGGCGTGCAGACTGGCTTTCCACTGGTGTTGCCATGCCGGTTACAGAAAAGTAAACAGGCTGAGACTGCCCCCATTTTCCAAGGCTATCGCGATATCTGATATACAGCGCATGCGGACCTCCGGCCAGCCCGGAAGTTGGGATGGACAAGATGGATTCCGATACAGAATCCGATGCAGCAAAACTGGCTGAAGTTCCGTTCCCTGCCCCGGGATCAGTATCAATAAAATATTCGCGGGCAACAATTTTTTGCGCCTGCGTTTCTGGCATTGTACCCGTAACACCAAAAGACACAGACTGAGATATACCCCATACGCCCGCAGAATCCGCATACCGTATATATAATACGTGCGACCCAACGGCAAGACCGGTGGTAGGTATGGATAAGATCGACTCAGCAATAGAATCGCAGGCCGTGAATAAGGTCACTGTCCCGTTACCAGGCCCGGGGTCAGTATCAAAATAATATTCCCGTTTTATCAACCTCGGACTTTGACAGTAAGCGGCAACGGCCATGCATACCAGCAGTACCGACAGAACAATTTTCCGCATTTGTTTTTGTTTAAAACCTGAATGTTTTGTGGCAAAAAATATCCTATCGGGCATTATATAAGGTGCAATACCCTATATAATGCCCGTTACAGGATTACTGGAAAATGTTATTAGTTGATCTTCTTGGCCCTAACGGTAACGTTGATTGGCGTACCTGGAGCAACTACGGTGCTGCTGGTAATGTTAAAGGCACGAACGGATGGGATTGGCGGCTCGCCGGTCAGCACGTTATTTGTAGACAGGTAAACCGGATAACGGCCACCGGTAGCACCAATAGATGTACCGTCTGTTGCTGCAAAAAGACATGGAGATCCTGAGGCCGGGCGGATGTTGTCTGCATTCAGGTCCAGGTAGATATTTGTAGCACTGGAGAATATTGTAGTGAACAATGGATCGGTGTTGTTGATATTGCCCGTACCAAAGTTGCCCGACTGGGGGATGGTAGGCAAAGTAGTACCCGAACGGTAGCAGATATTATTGTAAAAATAGTTGCCGGTGCAGGATGAAAGAATAGTTGTAGAGAATACCGGCAGGTTGTAGAAAATGTTATTCGTAATAATGGCATTAATAGAACGCATGAATCCACTACCCGAGGCATATGTTGACCCTGTTACAGAACCATTCCTACCGTTAATGAAGGTATTATGATCAACTGTATCAGTAGCGTTGCTTGTTGGTATAGATAGTTTGTATGTACCGGAGGCGATGTCTCCGATAAAAACATTGTTCCTGAATACTGAGTTGGTAACTGTAGTATTCATGGAAATCTGGCCGTAACTAACGCACTCTATCATAGAAAAGCCGGAAACAGTAGAACTGGTGCTGAATCCATTCAAGTAGCAACGACGAAATGTAATATTAGAAATATTGGCTGTAGTGGCAAAAGCACTGTTAAACGTCATACCCATGAAAACCGAGCCGTTACTGCTGGCGTTCAGGGTTACCACACCAGAAACTATCGTTGTCAGGCGATCCACATTCTGCGGATTATAGCCGGCACCTATAAACACCAACTGCTTGCTTACTGTAAATCCCGCCGCATCGTAAGGGGTACTGCCGGCTATCATCAGCGTATCTCCCGGAGAAGCAGCGGTAATAGCTGCGGAAATCGAACTGTATTGGCCGGGAGCCGGGTAACCGGTAATACCCGCATTAACAGTCCGTATTGTTGCCGAAGCCTGGAATACACCGCAAAATGCCAATAAAGAAAGAAGTTGCTTGTTCAGTTTCATCTGGTAAAATTTTTAAAGCTATGTTTATTTATAAAATAATAAAAAATTAATATTAATTAATACTCAATTGTACTTTATTATGATTGATTATTTTGCGTAACAAATGTACCAACATTTTTCTCGTAATAACAACTTCTTAATACATATTTTGTGTTTTTATTTGTAAGTCGGGTATAATTGTGGATTTCGCCGCATTACTAACAATTTATTGCCATTTAGGTAATAAACTGGTTATAAAATAGCAGTAGTCACCACAAATCCCATAGCTTGATGTTAAACAAGGTTAGAAAATATCCGGGATAATTCTTTACGATTTGTCACTTACTCTTTTATCAATTCTCAGACGGTCGACGGCTGAAAACAGTCATAACCATAAAATGCGAAAGCCCCGCGCTGTTGCGCAGGGCTTATTGGAAAATTTTGTATTTATTATCAAATCTCCCTGTGCGGGTCAAATGCTTCAAGTGCATTAGCAACAGCAGTAAGGAAGCTGGCACCCAGTGAGCCGTCTACCACGCGGTGGTCATAGCTCAGGGACAAATACATCATGTGGCGTACTGCTATCACATCACCGTCTTTGGTTTCTAATACCATTGGGCGCTTCTTGATAGAACCTACAGCAAGAATAGCTACCTGTGGCTGATTGATGATAGGCGTGCCCATCAGGCTGCCAAATGTACCAACGTTGGTGAGTGTAAAGGTACCGCCCTGTGTATCATCTGCCTTCAGCTTGTTGTTACGTGCTGCATTGGCCAGTCCGTTCACGTCCTTCGACAGACCGATCAGGTTCTTAGTATCCGCATTCCTGATAACCGGAACAATAAGGTTACCGCTAGGCAATGCAGTAGCCATACCAATATTCACATCTTTCTTCACTATGATCTTGTCGCCATCAACACTTACATTGATCATTGGGAACTTGCGGATACAAGCTGCAACTGCCTCTATGAATATAGGAGTGAAGGTGATCTTCTCACCATATTTCTTTTCGAAAGACGTTTTTACTTTATCACGCCATTTCACCAGGTTGGTAACGTCTGCTTCTGTAAAGCTGGTTACGTGTGGCGAGGTAGCCTTGCTGCGCACCATGTGGTCAGCTATCAGCTTGCGCATACGGTCCATCTCTATTATCTCTACATTACCAGAGATAGGTGCAGATGGCGCAGGTGCAGCAGCAACCGGTGCAGGAGTAGCAGTTGGCGCAGCTACAGGAGCCGGAGCAGCCTGTGCAGGAACAGCTACAGGAGCTTTACCGCGGTTAGCTACGTATTCCAGTATATCTTTCTTGGTTACACGGCCTTCGTTGCCTGTGCCTGGTATATTCTCCAGCTCGGCCATGCCTATACCTTCCTTACCGGCTATATTCAATACCAGCGGAGAATAGAAACGGCTACCACCTGTAGAACCGGTAGCAGCTGCCGGCGCGGCAGGCGCTGCGTTCTGAACCGGTGCAGCAGCAGGTGCTGGTGCAGGAGCCGCCGCAGGTGCAGTTGGTGCCGGAGCAGCAGCGCCGCTGCCGCTTTCTACGCGGGCTATTGGCGCGCCTACAGGCACCACATCATTCTCTTTATATAACAGTTCTGTAATAGTACCAGCTGCGGTCGAAGGCACTTCACTGTCCACTTTATCAGTAGCTATGTCCAGCAGGGTCTCATCCATTTTTATAACGTCGCCAACCTTCTTGTGCCATTTAAGCACGGTTGCTTCCATTATACTTTCGCCCATCTTAGGCATTACTACATCAACGATTGCCATATTGTTATTTGGTTATTTTGATAAAAGCGCTGCAAAAATAGTCATTTGACGCCCAAAAGAAAAATGGTATTTTATTTAAATGCGAGTACCACTCAATGATACTCAGCAAACCTGTACAAAGACAGCCTGCACAAAATCGTGCAGGCTGTAAAAATGTATATTTTAATCCTTTACTCCGTCCTTACTTAACAGCTATAATGTCAGCCGCTTTCACAGCTTTACTGTTACGCAATTCCTGGGCATCCTTCGCAGCTTTTACAAAGCTCACAAATAATGGGTGAGGGTTCTCTACCGTGCTCTTATATTCCGGGTGATATTGAACACCCACGTAGAACGGATGATCTTTCATTTCCACCACTTCCACCAGCTGTGTCTGCGGATTTACGCCAACAGGTATGAAACCTGCCTGTTCAAAGGCTTCCAGGTATTCATTGTTGAACTCATACCTATGGCGATGGCGTTCTGTAATAGCTGTAGATCCGTACATTTTCGATACCGCAGAGCCTTCCTTCAACTCGCAGGCATAACTGCCCAGCCTCATGGTGCCACCCATCTGTGTAATATTCTTCTGGCTCTCCATCATGCTGATCACGCCCTGATTGGTATCCGGGTCCATTTCTGTAGAGTGCGCCTTACTCAGACCTAATACGTTGCGGGCAAATTCCACGCACGCCATCTGCATACCCAGGCATATGCCAAAGAACGGTACGTTGTTGGTACGTGCATAGCGTATAGCTTCTATCTTACCTTCTATACCCCTGCTGCCAAATCCGGGCGCTACCAGTACCGCGTCCAGGTTCTGCAGTTTTTCCACAGCATTTTCGCGGGTCAGGTACTCAGAGTGTATGTTGCGTATCTCTACCTTGCATTCGTTTACTGCCCCGGCATGTATAAAGGCTTCCAGTATCGATTTGTAGGCATCCTGCAATTCTACATACTTACCTATCAGGCCTATTACCACCTTACTCTTAGGGTAGCGCAGTTTATTCAGGAACTCCGTCCACTTGCTCAGATCAGGGTCTTTACCCAACGGCAGGCTTAGCTTCTGCAGGCAGGTAACATCCAGCTTCTCGCGCATCATCTCCAGCGGCACGCTGTAAATACTATCCGCATCCAGCGCTTCTATCACCGCATCCTGCGTTACATTACAGAACAGGGCTATCTTCCTGCGCAATTCCTTATATAATGGCTCTTCTGTGCGGCACACCAGCACATCGGGACTCAGGCCATGCTCGCTCATCAGTTTTACCGAGTGTTGCGTAGGCTTTGTCTTTAATTCCTTGGCCGCCTTCAGGTAAGGGATCAGCGTCAGGTGCACTACTATACAGTCATCGGCCATTTCCCACTTCAGCTGGCGCACAGCTTCTATATACGGCAGCGATTCGATGTCGCCCACAGTACCACCAAGCTCGGTAATGATAATATCAAATTGTTTGTCCTCGCCCAGCAACAGCATGCGGCGTTTTATCTCATCAGTAATATGCGGTATTACCTGCACTGTCTTACCCAGGTAGGCCCCTTCACGCTCTTTGTTGATCACATGCTGGTAAATACGGCCTGTGGTCACATTGTTTGCCTGCGAGGTAAAGGTGTTCAGGTAACGCTCGTAATGGCCGAGGTCAAGGTCGGTCTCAGCGCCATCTTCCGTCACATAGCACTCGCCATGCTCATAAGGATTCAACGTTCCGGGATCGACATTAATGTATGGATCGAATTTCTGAATGGTGCAGGTAAAGCCCCTGGCCTGTAATAATTTGGCCAAAGAAGCCGCTATAATACCTTTTCCGAGGGAAGACGTAACACCGCCTGTAACAAATATATATTTAGACATAACGTTCTTGTTTTCTTACAAGACCGTGCAACTCCAAAAAACTGGTGGGGGAGATGAGCAAAGCGGTCGTACAAAGTTACGGATATACCCGCAATTGTCAGAAATATTTTCCGTTATTATCCATTGAACTTATTCCATAATTCTCAACTTTACAGGATTCTGCCGTGTTTCCCAGAAGAGTACGAGTGTGATAATATTAGCAGAAGAATTGTAATGGTAAATTAGCACGACTCTTTTATGCAATACGGTTTTATAAGTGTGCTTCCTCTTTTTAAATGCAGTGCCGATATAAGGTAGTTCCTGTAATACATTGAGTTTGAACTGCAGAGTATCGTTGAAATTGTTCACCTCCCTGTCGGTCCATTCTGTTTTCAGGTAATCTATGATATTTTTATAGCTGTCAAGTGCAATTTCAGACCATCTTATTTCGCAAGCCATTTCTGCACTTTTTTCACAGCAATAGCGTGAGGAATTGTTCTGCCTTCCTCTATTTGCTTTAATCCGATATCTATCCCCTTCTGCTGCGCAGGTGTCAATTCATCCCATAACGGATCATCACCCTGATCTGCTTCAAGCATGGCAATAACAACTTTTACCATGCGCTCATCTGCCTGATCAATATACTTTTTCGCGGTCTTCTTTAGTTCCTTTACTTGTATTGCTGTCATCAGATGATCAGTTTATACCAAATTTAATAAAATGCCCTCTATTTATGATGTACAGCTTAGTTTATTGGCAATTTGCTAACTATGAGGAAGGCCATTGCTACATGCCCGGCTTTAATCTATCACCGCCACACACTTCAGCTCAATAGCTATAGCTGTTGGCAGCGCATCTATACCCACCGTTGTGCGACATGGCTGATTGTCTTTAAAATATTCAGCATAGATCTTATTATACGTCTGGAAGTCGCGCTTCATATCTACCAGGAAAACGGTTACATCCACCAGCTTATCCCAGCTGCTGCCGCTCTCTTCCAGTATAGTACGTACATTTTCAAATACACTGTGGCACTGCGCCGCAAAGTCAAACTCTATAAAATTGCCGTGTTTATCAGTCTTCAGGCCAGGTATCTCATCAGTACCTGCCTTACGCGGACCGACCCCCGAAAGGAACAACAAATTGCCCACGCGCCTGGCGTGCGGGTACAAACCAACCGGCTTCGGAGCCTTATCTGTAGATATGTGTGACATTGTAAACGTAAAAAATTAAAAAGATAAAATTAAAATCATTCTCCTGCTACAGGGCATTGAAGACCCGTTAAAGGTCGGTTACAATAGCATCGGGTTTCAACCCGATGACTTAAGACGCCCATACAGCAAAACTACAACTATTCCATTTGTGGAAAAACCACAACAAAATGCATCAGTTTACTGAGTGCAGAGATACGTAATTGCCCTCTGTATCTTCTATCACTGCCATATGTCCCATCGTATCACCTAAAAAACTTTTGGGCAGCACCACTTTCCCACCTGCTGCCTCTACCCTGTTCAATACCGTATTCAAGTCATTACCGGCATTAAGGTATACCCTTGTACCCTGCCTTGACGGCACATACATCTCCCCGCACATAATAGCACCGCCTATACCACCATTGTCTCTATGATGCAGCAAAATGCCCATCTTTACTGCTCCCATATCCATTACAGGCATGTCGAAATCATATATAGTACTGTAAAATTGTTTAGCCCTGTCAAAATCGGCAACCGGTATCTCGAACCAGGAAACCGCATTATGTAACATCTCCATATCATTCATTTTCTGTGCGTGAAAATAGATTTTTTAAACAGAAAAATGGCTTTAACATTTTCTTCTAATTTCCGTGGCACACTGTTTGCATATACTCTACCAAACAAACAAAAAAAACACACATAGTTATGACAAACAGAGCAGTTATATACTTCCGCAAAGACAAGGCATTGAAGATCTGGGAACGCCCAATGGAGGCCGATTTGAAGACACTTTTAAGCGCTACGCTGGCTATATCCCGCAACCGTGTTGTAAAGAAACACATCACTAATACGCTGCAGGAATTAAATACAAATTATTACAAAATGTCGGCATAGGCCATTGGTCTATCCCGACATTTTTCTAAAAAAAATCAGTAATAAGTGTTGCTAGTCTGTCCCTTTGCTGACAGTTATCGGGTTGATAAAAAAAATCCGGGATCAATGATGGCTTAATCTCCTCCCGGAATGTTTTAACTCAACTACGCAAACACACTCACATCACCTTTCTGGCTGAATTCGTAAAACGATTTGGCAGTATTTACACACTCAGTATAGGTTACCGGCTTTACTACGTACGATGATGCACCTGTTTTGATGCATTCATTCATTTCTATCGTATTGATAGAGGTGGAGAAAATGATCACTGGTATATTCCTGTAGCGCTCGTTAGACTTAAGCACCTTTAGTGTCTGCGTACCATTCATGCGGGGCATGTTCAAGTCCAGTACTATCAGTGATGGCAGGAGTGTATTATCAGCTATAGTATCCAGGTAAGTAAGGATGTTCTCACCATTTTCTACAAAGTGGATTATGTCCGACAATTCTATTTGCCTGAACGTGTCCTCCATGATCATTCTATCCTCCGGATCATCGTCGGCAAGTAGTATCTGTATGTAAGCTGACATATATATGTGCAAGTTACTAAAAAAAGTCCTCTGCCCCGCCCTTTTTGCGAGTGATTTAACTGTCAAAAAATAGTGGCTTTAAACTGCAGAGTCCGACAATAACCCCTCCGCCATACTGTTATCAGAGAACACATCCTGCCTGCCGGCAGCAAGATAGCTGCACAAGTCTTTGTGTATCAACTCACCACGTTCGTTGCGGGCTACTAAAAGAATGTCGAACAACAATCCTTTATATTCCTGCAATACTTGCATCTGGGCCTGCTTGCCCACAACCATATAATATAAAATAAACCGTTGGCGGCTTACCTGCTCAAAAGGCACAATAGCAATTTCCTCTACCAGCACGTTTATGTTGTCCTCAAATTCTGCACCTATAAAACCTTTATATAGGTTTTGAAGGTACTTTGCCTGCTCTAATGAATACGGGGGTGTCATAATAAAATGGGGGTATTTTTTCGTGTCGCACCAAGTTACGAAAGGCACCTGCTAACACCCCCTCCCCCGGCACAATAACACAAAGTTAACAAAGAGATAACTATGAGTGAGCTTCTTTGTCTAATTTCTTTTTGCCCCATCTGCAACACTGTGATTCTTATTGCGCCAGCCAATATTTTCTTAATAGCCATTCGGCCACCGCTATCAGCAGTATAATGAAGAAGTACCACTTCCGGTCTATAAAAGGTACCGACTCTGTAGTAGTAGCAAGCAGCGGTTTTATATTCTGGTTGCGGGTTATACTGTCGTACAGCGATGCCATACTGCTGCGTTGCACAACTGCTCCATTATATTTGTGCGCCAGTGCATACATCAGTCCATAATCTGCGCCCTGCTCCATCAGCTCTACAGGTATGCTCTCTACTGCAAATGAGCCTGTGGCATAGAGGTCTTTTCCGTTATATACCGTATGGGCTTTGTAGGTATAAGTACCTCCTGCCCACACGCCCAGGTTCAGCGCGTAGGCAGTACCGCGTCTTTCCAGCGTATAGTCTTTTTTATTACCGGCGCTGTCCAGTATGGCCAGGGTCACATCCGGGGTATTCACTTGCTCATTGTTTGCATTCAGCAGCCGTGCACTAAGCGATACCGGTTCTTGGTCGCGCCACACATATTTGGGCATAGACACACTGAACTGCTTTTCTTTGGCAGCCGAGCACAGAAAGGCAACCGTCTGCCGTATACATTCATCCACAACCGTATGGTCCCCAAAGTTCTTATACTCGTACAATCGCCAGCGCCATACGCCTTCTCCCGCCAGTATGGCTACAGGCACAACTCCCTGTTGCATCATCCAAAGCGGAGCATTGCTGCCATCGGCAATATTTCTTTGCAGGAACAACGCATTATTACCCGGTGCACTTTGTACATTACCATTACATACCGTTAGCGGTGGCAACTTATCCGCTACTGTCTGCACCTGCCGTGGCAGCAAAAAGGTGTTGAATGCGGTATTGTAGGTGGGCACTACATCGCGCACCGGCCCGTTGGTTACCGATGAAAACGTAAGATCCCGCATGCTGTTCACCGCAGCCAGGTTGGTCTGGCTGGTCAGTATCATCCACACCGGCTTCTTGGCAGCAAGCACTTGTTTCGATATGTCGTTGTGAGATGATGGCAATCCGTGCAATATTACCGCATCATACTGGGCAATATTGGCCGGAAAGTTATCAGCAGTAGCAGTATAGATATTGTAACTCTCCACACCTGCCAGCGCATCCTTTATGGCATTTACATCGGGGTGCGGGGCCGCCGATACTATGAGTATGTTCTTCTTTTGCTCCAGCACTTCGACAAATATATCCCTGCGGTTGTTGGCTACATTTTTCTCTCCCTCCGCCGCCGCAGTGCTCACCACGTAATGGTGCAGGCCGGCTTTATCGGCCTTTACGGTAAACGATGTGGCCCTGTCAAACTTATCTGCATTAACTACCAATGGCGATGTGGCCAGTACCTGTCCGCCCTCGGTAAGTTGTACCGTGTTGTTATATCCGTTGCATAGTTTAGCCACTATGTCCGCCCGTATCTCGAACGAAGAGTTAAGACTAACTATTTTGTTGGCATACAGCCCGCTCACAGCCAGGTCTTTCTGTGCAGCGGTATCGCCTATGCACACACCATACAGCGTGCTGTGCAATGCCAGTTGTTGCAATGCTGGGTTCATGCCTTGGTTGTAGCGCCCGTCCGACGCCAGTACCACCGCCCCCAGGTTCTGTAACCCGTAATACTCCTGCACGCGCGATAGTGCTGCGGAAATATCTGTAACCGGCTGATCGTAATGAAAACCACTGTCTTGCCTGGCATCTGCACCAAATCCCCATTTTACCACGGTATATTTTCCTGCCAGTTGCTGTACCAGGTGCTCCGCATCTTTACGATACTGCGCGGTGTCTGCACCCAGCGCAGCCCCTACAGATGCAGAGTTATCCTGCAAGAAAAGTACTACCGGCTTCTCTTCGGTATTTTTTGTAATTGTAATGGCGGGCACCAGCACCAGCAGCACGGTAAAAAAAATAACCAACCCGCGCAGTAAAGAAGTAACCCAGGGATAAGGAACAGCACGCCGTTTATCTGAGCGATATACCCAGTATCCGGCACCTGCCGACAGTAAAAAGGCTAACAGCCAGTAAAACCATTGCATCGTAGGCAAACTAACAAAAAAATCAAGATACGCGCTATAAATAAAAACAAAACAGGAAATTTGGAATGAATTTTGGATACTATTTAACTATTCGACGATCTAAACGCTCTGCCATGCTCCTACGTTCTCTTTTATTTCTTATAGCCATGGTGTTTGCGGCCAACCTGCAGGCACAAGACAGAAACCAGGACATGCTGCATGGCAAGCCCCACAGCGACTATAAGCAGGGGTTCGACCACATTATTACCCGCTACGGCAAGTCTAAGGGCTATATAGTGTATAAAGGCGATACGCTTAAGGGGGCTATAATGATGTCTAAAACTGAACTGTACTTCGAAAAATACGAGTTTGGCAATAAGAGCAAATACTATGTAATAAAACTGCGCAACCCGGAACTGAAAACGATAGTGATGTATAATTACGACAACAAAGTGTTATGCATTACCCGCATCCGCCCTACGGATAAAAAAATGCACCGCGTGTTGCATGAAGGCAAACTGAATATATACGACGACTGGATCCGCTACATATACGAACCCGGGGATATAGACCCCTTTATGCTGATAGTTGAATATAATGGCGAAATAGAACAGTTAGGCTCATTTGCCAAAGCAGGCACCAAGCGCGACCTGGTAGGTTACATCAACGATATATACGGCCTCAACCTCCCCTACAACATTAACTGGAGCAAACTAATGCACATTATGGATGAACAAGATTGATGAATGTTAAGTTGCTGGGCGTTAGTCTCCCGACTACGCCTCAAACGGTACAAGTCTCATGACCGGCAAATACCCGCTAAAGCTACTACTTCCGCCATCTTATCACCAACCTGTGTACACCCGAAAACAAAAGCAGCATCAGGTAGTCAGCAACCAACGCATTTGTGATAACTATGGTCTTCATCATAATGCCATCGCGTTGTAAATGCAAAAAATTATCCTCAAAGATGGCAGGTATTGCGCCCCTCGGAAAGGTGAACAGGCAGACATCCACAAAATACAAGGGCATACTCTTCCCTTGCACATCCGGCGGGGAATAACTATATAACTGCATTGCATACAACACTAGTTCCAAGGTTACCAGTAACAGCAGTACCCATCTCTTCACCGGTAGTCCAAGTGTTCTCCTACCATGCATATCTGCACCAAATGCATACACAATAAGCGGCAGAAAAAAGACCAGGCAGAAAAATACTATAACCTCCATAACCTATTACAACAGCTCTGCAAAATTATATGATTTTGTCCTCTTTTGTAACGGGGATGCAACGACGCAGCCGTTTGCAACGCCACATAATACCACTCAACCTCTTTACGTGAAATGCGCTTTACTCTCCCACCATTTTATTATCTTTCACGCAATATATCTGCTTATGGGCAAATACTTACTCTACCTGCTGCTTATCCTGCCAGTGGTTGCATCTGCACAACGCGTACAAACCATTAAAGGACATATAACCGACAAAGAATCTAAGACACCCCTGGCAGGAGTAACTGTAGTAGTAACCGACCTGGCTCCCGTAAAAGGAACAGTAACCGATATAGACGGCAATTATCGCTTAGACAGCATACCGGTGGGCAAGCGTGTATTAGCCGTAAGCTATGTAGGCTACAATGGCTATACCCAGCCCGATATCATTGTATCATCGGCCAAGGAAGTGGTGATAGATATTCCGCTGGAAGAAGCAGCCATTAAAATGCAGGAGGTTACCATAGCATCCCGCCGCGAGCACATTAATGATATGGCTGTAGTAAGCACCCGCACATTTGATGTGCAGGAGACCGAACGCTACGCAGGCAGCCGTGCCGATCCTGCCCGTATGGCCAGTAACATTGCGGGTGTACAGGGCGGCAACGATAGCCGCAACGACATTGTAGTGCGCGGCAATTCCCCGCAGGGTGTACTCTGGCGGTTGGAAGGTGTGGACATACCCAACCCCAACCACTTCAACATACCCGGCACTACGGGCGGCCCGGTAAGCATGCTCAACAGCAAGACCCTTGCCAACAGCGATTTCTTCATGGGTGCCTTCCCCGGAGAATATGGCAATGCTGTAGCCGGGGTATTCGATCTGAAACTGCGCAATGGCAACAACAGCCGCTACGAATTCACCGGCCAGTTTGGCTTCCTCGGCACGGAGCTGGCCGCAGAAGGACCAATCTCTAAAAAGACAGGCTCATCCTTCCTGTTTGCCTACCGCTACTCCACCCTGCAACTGTTCGAGAGCTTCAACATCAAGATAGGTACATCATCTATCCCCAAATACCAGGATGCCACCTTCAAGCTCAACTTACCTATGAAGAAGGGCAACTTCTCAATATTCGGCATTGGCGGCCTTAGCAGTATAGACCTTATTGTAAGCAACCTTAA
The DNA here is from genome assembly GCA_964588295.1 of uncultured Flavipsychrobacter sp. Lineage (GTDB taxonomy): Bacteria > Bacteroidota > Bacteroidia > Chitinophagales > Chitinophagaceae > Flavipsychrobacter. Next base: position 105,373 of record CAZPOT010000013.1, read on the forward strand.
AGAACCGGCATCAGAACTGTATGGCGAGAACGACCGCGATCAGTACTTCACAGCCAACACGGGCATCATTGGCGTAGAGTATAGCCATACTATTAACAGCAGCACGTATACGCAAATAACCGTTGCGCAATCGCAAGGCGATGTGTTTGCCCACCACGACAAAGTGTTCCGCGATGCGTCTCATACCGTTGACTCGTTAAAGAACATACTGGGCTATTCTTTTAAAACAGCCACTACATCAGCACACTGGTTTGTCAACAAAAAGCTGTCGGCAAAGCAAACGCTGAAGTTCGGCGCGCTCAACAGCTACTACCACGAGAACCTGAAGGACAGCAGCCGCCAATACCCCACCACGCGGCAAGACTGGCAGCACCGATCAGATTTTATTGGCGGTACAGACCTGGTGCAGGCATATGTGCAATACAAATACAGGCCCAATGATAAAGTAACACTTACCGGTGGCCTGCACGGCCAGTACCTCACCCACAACGGTTCATCGGCAATAGAGCCTCGCGTGGGCCTTAAATGGCTGGCTACAGAAACTAATATCATTACGGCCGGCTATGGCTTGCATAGCCAGGTGCAACCGCTATATCAGTACTTTGCGCACCTGCCACAGAACCCGCCATCTGTTATGCACAACTATGATGTTGGCTTTACCCGCAGTCACCACTTCGTAGTGGCTTACGAACATCCGCTTAGCAAGCTGATGCGCATGCGTGCAGAGACCTACTATCAATACTTGTTTGATGTGCCCGTAGAAACGCGTGCCGGATCATCGTACTCTGCACTCAACCAGGGCTCATCCTTCTCCCGCGACTACCCAGACCAACTACAGAACACCGGTACCGGCTATAACTACGGAATAGAGTTGACACTGGAAAAACGCATGGCGCATGGCTATTACTTTATGATATCGGGCTCCCTGTTCGACTCTAAAGCTAAAGGCAACGATGGCGTTTACCGTAATACAGACTTCAACACCAGATATGCGCTCAACCTGCTGGCAGGCTACGAGCATAAGATAGGCCAGTATGGCACCTTTATAGCTGGTGGCAAGATAACCATGGCCGGAGGCAGACTATACTCTTTGGTAGATACCGCAGCATCCAACATCAAAGGCGATGTAGTCATCTACGATAGCACGCGCAACTCGCAGATACTACCTGCCTACTTCCGTGCCGACCTGAAGCTGGGTGCTCGCTTCAACTCCAAACACGTAACCCACGAGATAGGCCTGGACCTGGTGAACATCCTCAACACAAAGAACGTCCTCACCCTTACCTACAGCCCCGATCTCGCCTCCCTTGGCCAGGATCCTTACTACAAACAATACCAGCTCGGCTTTCTCCCCATCTTCTATTACCGAATAGACTTTAGTACCGGGAGAAAGAAATGATAGATAGGAGCTAAACTACCACATAGCACCACTCAAAACTCTGTTTACACTGAGTTTGTCGAAGGGCGGCACGACCACAAGCACAAACTGGTCCGCGTTTGTAACGCGGATCCAACGGCAGGGCGTTTGTAACGCCCGTAAACAACGTTCAGTTCGGCGGCATTTGCAATGTCAGTTGCAGAAAATAACAGCCAACTGCGCACCCCCATTTGTTAACGCCACCCGACTTATACACATTTTCCACACCACCTGCAACCCGCTACCAGCAAGCATCTCGCTATTAAAACACCCTCATTTATGTGTATATCTCCACGCCGCAACATTTGGCAAACCGCACAGCACCACCCTACCTTTACACCAAACTTTATCTCATGACCATGCAACAGGAGCAGGCGTATATGCAATATCTAAACGGCAACGCCACACAAAAGCAGATAGCTACTAATACGGGTGTTTCGGAGAAGACGATTTACAACTGGACAAGGCAATTCAACTGGCATAAAGAACGGCAGGAACAGAACAGCCGCTACCGCACCATATCCGACAACCTGGCCATACAACTGATAGCCTGCCAGCAGGCAATTGCAGAAAAACAGATCAACCCAACCCTGCAGGAAATGAGCATGCAGACCCGGCTGATCAACAGCATATTGAAACTAGACACGAAGCTGAACAAAACGGCACAGGCCGATGTGATGACCGCATTCCTGGAGTATGTAAGCAATACAAACGCGGAACTGGGTGATGCGCTGCTGGAACTGTACATGGCCTATGCGCAAACAACAGAAAAGAAAAAGACCGATCGGAAACAACCGGTAAAAACCAGCAACCAACCGGTAACAACCGGCAATGAAACAGTAACAATACCGCAACCTGCAAAGGCGGAAAGCGCACCCATTTCCGAACAGGATTATAAAGATTATAAACACCTGCTACAGACCTTCGGTAATATTACCGATAAGCACACCACCCGCTTCCGTGGCCGCTTTGTCAATAGCCGCTGGCTGCAATATAACCTGTTGCAATATTGCCTGCCACCTGCCGAACGCCACTTTGTAGGCGATGCCCGAAAAGTACTCACCGAAACAGATCATGCACTCATTCAGCAACAAATAACCCAATACCTAACCACCCCAAAAGCCGCCTGATACCTAATAGGCAATCATTGCCGCATTCCATCACATTCACCACATTGCCACATTCATTCAGCCATTACTCTTCACACAGTGCCTTTATCTGCACCAGCACGGGGTTCCACCCTTCGCCATTATTGCGGGAATCCTCGTAGCGCTTCTGGCCAAGGGCTACATGGGCAAAATCGCCCTGGCGCACATCCAGGCGCGTAGCGCCGTCCTGCTCGGTGAGTGTGTAGGTAACATGCACATAGTTCTCCGGCACATCCGGCATTTCGGGGTTATTAGGGTCTATAGTGGTATACTCCAGGAAACGGCCCGGCTCTATGGCTACCACCCAACCCTTTACGGCTACCATGTGCACGCCGTTAAACGTGCCCTCCCAGGTAAGCGGGCTGCCCGGCTTGTAGTCAGACAAAGCCTCGCAGCCAAACATGTATCGTTTGGTCTGTTGCGGGTTGGTTAGCATATCCCAAACCTTGGCCGCAGGGGCGTTGATGGTAATACTGCTGTCGACATATAATGGAGTACTCATAACGGACTATTTTAAAAATGGATTTAAACAACAATGACTTTGCGCTATCTGCCTCCTTCTAAAGACTTTGCGGTACTTTGCAAAAAATCTTTGCGGCCCATTGCGTGAAATCGGATTCAACAACACAATATTAGCAGAATCCATTTATAGCCCGATTGCGTTTTACGGATTATTTCTTGCCGCTACCGGCGTTACACCAAACTTCTTTCGGAAAGCATTATTAAAATGCTGGGGTGTGGCATAGCCCAGTTCCGCCGATATCTCTGCCGCTGTCTTCTGAGTATCGGCCAGGTAGCGCTGAGCCAGGTACAGGCGTTGCTCTGTAAGATAGCCAAACACCGTAGTGTGGAAAGTCTCCTTAAAGCCCCGCTTCAGCTTGTATTCATTAAGGCCCACATGGCGGGCTATTTCGCTCAGGTTAGGCGGAGTAGTCACTCTTTCATTAATAAGATCGCGCACAGCTATCAGCTTTTCTTTATCCGCTTTTGTGCGGATAAAAGGCTCGGCGCGTTCCGTTGCTGCGGTGCAGGCTTCCGCACACAACACCAGTAATTCTATACTCTTCGATATAAGGAATATCTCCTCCGTATCGCCTGTAAAGTTGCTGTGCCTTATTTGCTGTATGGCCAGCTCTATAGCAGGCGTCATAGCGCCCCACTCCCTGCCCAGCATCACGCTTTTGCCGGCAAGTATATCATCAGCAAATTGTTTTAGTGTATCGCCGGCATCCTGCGTGTATTGGATGAATTGCGCCGTAGGGAACTGAATGCCAAATGTTTCTATCTCAGGCGTTTTGTTTTCCACCACCATATCGAACTGGGGCGAGTACATAATGTTGTGATGACCGCCTATCAGGTCATAGGTTCTGTCCAGCTGCTTGTAGTAGAAGCGGTAATCACCCTTCAGGCCAAAGTGCATACGCACTACATCGGCAGTACTGCTCGCCGGCGCGCTGCCGTAGCCGCTGGCTACAGATACTGCATGTCCCAGCCTTATGCCGTTACATTCCCATATCGTGCTGTGGATAGTGGCCGTAGGGGTAGTTGTTATTGTTCTTTTACCGCTCATAAAGGGGGACGAAGCTACTGCGTAAAACGCAATTTTGTACAAACTGCAACAATAATTGCCAGGTCAGAATAGCGACGTTTGCACCGGCTGCCTTGGCGCCACACGGAATGGTTCGTAGGCAGCAGTTACAGGCTGCACAGCATCAGCAGTTATATGATATACTGATGATTCCTGGTAGCGCGATGCTACGGTAACATGCGTATGACCCGCATGTTCCGCAAACATCTTCAATGCGAGTTGCGGATCGTTGTTATCAGCAGAGAGGTGAGATAGTAATAAGTGACTGAGGTGCGGCTTCCGGTAGGCACGGAACAGTTCTAGCGCTTGCAGGTTAGAAAGGTGCCCGTGCCCGCCGCGGATGCGGTTTTTGAGGTGGTACGGATAACGACCGACATCCAGCATGGCTTCGTCATAATTAGCCTCCAGGAACACCGCATGACAATCGCTGAAGTTGTCTATAACGTGGCTGCACACCGCACCTATATCTGTAAAAACCCCTATGCGCACACCGTTGCCCGATATCACAAAACTATGCGGATCGATGGCATCGTGTGCCTTAGGGAACGCAAGAACAGATAGCCCGCCAATGGAAACAGGCTGGTAGGGCTCAAAGTGTTTGCGGAAGCGGCCGACCATATATAGCCGGGCATTCTTAAAAGTTTTGTCGGTAACGTAGAGCGGCAGGTTATATTTATTGGCAAGACCTTCCACACCCTTGATGTGATCGCCGTGCTCGTGCGATATGAACAGCCCCTTTACTTTACCCATGTCCAAGCCCAGGCGGCGCATGCGCTTCTCGGTCTCACGGCAAGAGATACCCGCATCTACCAACACAGCTTCCTGCTCATTACCAATATAATAGCAATTTCCATTACTCCCCGAATTCAACGATGCTATATACAGCGACATAGACGCAAAGGTCGGGAATTTTGGGCTAAGAGCTGGAGTAAAAAGTCAAATAAGGTAACAAGTTAAAAGGGCGAATATGTCCAAAATGGGATTTGACAACTTTTAAAAAGTTATCAATCTAGGGTTTCAAACACCAACGGCAGGCGCGTGTGCCTGCCGTTGGTCAACTTATACAGGCCTTACGGGCCGGGAGCTATTATTTGTGCTCCATGTCTTTCATGTCAGCCTTATCTTCTTTCTTTTCGGCCTTTTCCTTCTTTTTCATCGCTTTACGATCGCTGCCCTTGGCGGCTTTCTTTTCTGCCTTTACTTCTTTCTTTTCAGCTTTGGCATCCTTCTTCTTTTCTATAGGGCCATCCTGTGCGAAAGAAATACCTGATGCCAGCAAACCCATTGCTACTGCAATAGCCAGTGTTACTTTTTTCATGTTGTTGAGTGTTTTTTTGATGATTTTCAATAAGGCATGACCATTTAAAAACCGTGCCAAGTTTAGGGTATATGCACCTCCAGCTTAATCCGGCCCTTGCGGTTGATATAGTAATTATGGCCGTAAGCTTCTACTGCTATCAGGCGGCTTGTATAACCCCAGTCATCATACGAGTTTGGCCTGCTAAACATGTACGGAGTCACTCGCTTACCCTTTTTATCAATATAAGCGTAGTTTGATTTATAAGGTTCCTTTACTGGTGTTAATCCGTGCAAATTGTACAGACCCGCATCTGCGTAGGTAAATGGAATAACTATTTCCCCCGATTTATTAATGAAGCCGATTAAGTCAGTCTCACTATCACCTACAGGTGCAAACCCATTGTGAAAACCGGATACTCCTCTATATTTAATAGGTATTACCAGTTCCCCCTTAGCATTCACAAAGCCACTTTGCCGCTCTTTATCCAGAACCAGGCCTCTACCATTCTCAAAAGCACCGACCTCAACGATTGCAGAGTCTAAAAACCGTAAAAAGCGACCGTGTCTGTCCAGCGAAAAATAACGACCGTTTTTGTTAGTCAAATACACACGGCCAGTATAATTTAGAAAATGATTTTGCAATGGTACGATCACACGGCCTCTGCGATTGATGACACCGAAAGCAGAATCACTGCTTGCAACGAGATATCTGTTTCTCGATAACGCTCTCGCCAAATGGTAAACAAGAGGAACAATAACCTTTCCATGAAGGGTGCTCAATCCTTCTCTACCGCCATCTGTTGTTGTCACAAAACCTTTATCACAGTAGACATTGTCATTATGCCATTTTGTTACTAACCTGCCTTTTCTATTTATCAATGCGTACTTCAATGTTAAGGGAGAGCTATAAGCATCTAACGTATCAACCTGATCTTCATCCTCAGCAAGATTTGTCAAAACTTCTGTGTATTTCCTTACAAAATCTCTTGTACGCAAATATTGAGACGGTATTACCAATTTACCTCGTTTATTGATAAAACCGGTAAGTCCAGCACTATTTGTCACCATTGCTCTTCTTCTGAAAAAATCTCCGGCGGGTGCATAATGCCAATACAGGAATCTTAAAGAATCTTTGTATCCTTTCCGCAAATTCTTCAGATACATTTCAGCTGTAAAGTCACTGCTAAAAGCCGCTGGCGTTAGATACTCACCGCGACAATTAGCTATGCCCCATTGATCATTGATACAAAACTTATAGTTACCAGAATTAAAGTCATAGTTCATTAGGCTATATAAGCACGGCAAACTATCCCTGAAATCCTTACTGCGCAGGCCAAATAAACCTCTTTGTTTTACCACAAAAGCATTGTTACACCACCAAGCCGAATCATAGATAAAAGCGGTACGCTGTATGCCTTTAGCATCAGCTAAAGCCCATTTCCCATAACGCTTAATGGCATACCCATCAGAATAAACGAATACCTTTTGATTATCAAGCGAAATTATGATATTACCTATTGTATCTATTGCGCCCCAAGAGCCATTTACAGCTACCGGTGCAATACCCCTGCTTTCCATATTGCCAGCCACATCATATATATAGCTTACAACTTGTTGGCCTGCCGCGTTAATATATCCCCACTTGCCGTTCATTTTCACAGGTGCAAAGCCATTTAAAAATCGTTTAGCTGAATCGAATGCAGGTGGTATCGTTTCTTGAAATGACATGTTAACAAAGCCCCACTTACCATCACGAACAACACGTATGCGAGGCCATTCAGACTCGCCACCGACAAATGAATAGATTGGAGGCAAAACGAATTCCGACTTTTCATTTACTACTCCTATCAACCATTTCTTGTCTTTAAGCTTCGAAATCTTCCTGTACCACTCATAACCATAATGCTCAATATATGCATCATTGTAATCAGCAGCAGGATAAAACTTGTGCTCTTTAATGTCGTAGATACCGTGTGCACTGTCTGTTTCAACCCCAACCAAAACGCCGAAACAATGTGTATTGCTGCCTACGGGAGGAAGATACTGAGAGATACTTTTGAATACAGCGGGTATCACCTCCTTACCATTAGTATCTATCACACCATATTTGCCATGCAGCATAACAAGAGCATTGCCATTACAGAATGGTTCTGCGAACTGGTAGATACAGGGAATAACTTCGCGTTGTTCTCCGTCCAGGTAGCCGTAGAGGCTATCGGGCCGTTGCACCAATATCCGGTTGTCTGACACCCAGGTATCCTGAGACAGGTATATGGGATGACCATGACTGTCTACCGGGTATGGGTATTTACGCTTGCCGGCAAGTGCCAGCAAAGGGAAGAGTAGCAGTATAAGCAGCAATATTCTTGGATAGCGAAACATAGGCTTACTTAAAAGACGTTTCACATAGACATTTTCTTTGGCCAGCCTCATAAAAAAAGCTGCCCCGCAGTGTGCGGGGCAGCTGGAATAAAGTAGTTGTTTACCAAACAGATTACTGGAGTACGAAAGACTTAACAGCCCTTTCGCCTTCTGTGCTCATTACCTGCATGTGATATACACCACGTGCCCATGTAGCTACAGACAGTTCTGACTTGCCATTTACAGTGCCACGCCATACGGCCTGGCCTACTGCGTTGTAAATAATGGCGTCAACCGTACCATTCGCAGAGCTGCTGATGTTCAGCACATCGCTGGCAGGAACCGGGAATACGTTGATCGCCTCAGCAAAGTTGTTGACTGCGCTTACTGCGGAAATACCATTGGTAGTAACTGTAAAGTTCTTCAGGTTAACGTTGAAGAATACATTGCCACTACCCTTAACCTTGAAGCGGCAAGCTGTAGGGCTGCCACCAGGGTTAGGCAGTGTAACGGTAGCCGAGCCGTTATTAGGGAAAGTACCCAGAGTGTATGGCCAGGTGTTACCACCGTCTTTAGACATGTAAATAACTACATTGGTTGCACCGATAGGTGCTGCTGTAGTACCTGCTACATCCCAGGTAACGGTTTGTGTGCTGCCGCCTGTATAAGAGATACCCGTAGTACCCTGGCTGGTAACCTTAAAGCCGGCGCGGGTAGGTGTCTGGATAGCATCGAGGTGGATGGTATCGTCGGGGAAAAGAAAGCAACCATAACCATTAAGGAAGTTGCGGACCGTAAGCTTGAAGGTAAGGAAGCGGGCGGTATCAGGTACCTTTTCGCCCTGTGCGCCTTCTACACCTGCATCGGTCAGCGTGCCTGCCAATACTTTGTTCATACGCGGGAATACACGTGTCTGCGTATAAACAGGGAACCATGAACGGAAGATTGGTCCTTTAACAAAAGTATTGACGAACCTTGAACTGGTAGAAGAGGAAGCAGAGCCTCTATTCCACTGTTCCCAGCAATATTGTGTTGCAGTGTCAGCCACAGAATCAACAGCTGCAGGTGCAGTAAGCTCGAACGGTGTTTTGTAAGGAATAGAATAAGAAGTAGAGAAAGTAGGCAGGTAAACCAGTTTATTGCCTGTAGCTGTTCGTACTGCACAAGCGTTTTCTGAGCCTACCAAAGCCTGTGTTATCTGAACAAGGCTTGATGCGTGGAAATACGCTTCGCTATGCATCGCCAGATCATCCGGGGGACAAATGCCGGCATACGCCATAATAGTAGTTCCAGAACCCGGTTCGTAAGCGTAGGTAGATACCGCATTACCGCCACAGCTGCCATCATTATTATTAGCAAATGTATGTTCGGAGCCGAACTCGTGACCCATTTCATGAGCTACATAGTCAATATCATAACCATCACCAACAGGTGTTGGTGAACCGGTACAGCTTTGTGCTTTCTGGCTGTTCTGGCAAACGATGCCCAGGCCAGAGATACCACCACCGCCTGTTGTAAGTACATGACCCACATCATAATTGGCAGAACCTATCCTTGAAGTAACAGTCGTCTGGTTCTGAGTAAGACAGGCGCCACCGTTGTTATCAATAGAGTTGAATGGATCACTGCCGTTAAGTGCATCCGGGTGCTTGCGCCAGATGATCACTGTATCGTTCGCAATAATGTTCATATGCACCGAGAATTCGCGCTCGTAAACACCGTTTACGCGGTTCATGGTAGTGGTCATTTTACTGAGGCACTGTGCAAATGTAGGGGATGCTACACCGGTAGCAGCCTGGCAATAAAAGTGATCAGCAGTAAGTGCAAGACGGTAATCTTTACGCGTCCAGCCATTGCCGGTACGTTGTGCCAGCTTTGGCAGGTTATCAGCATTAGCCAGCTGCGCTACTTCGCCGTTCGCCTCATTATCGTTGTGTCCTTTAAATTCGCAATGCATGCGCTGCTCTGCGGTACGGGTTTCGTCTTTCTTATAATGTGCAAAGTAATAACCGTCGTGGTAGTTATCGTAAGGGTCAACAAAAGATGTATTGGCCCCGTCAAAGATCATTGCATGAAAACCATAAATGGTAAAGTCGAGCTTAGCGGTAACATGAGGATCGCCAACCATTGTTCCAGTAAATGTTTTGATATCGCTGTATTGCCTTCCCAGCGGCTCCTCCAACATAGGATCCTGCCACACCTTAAAATTTTTATATGACCCATCGGGCATTGGCAACTCTATCACCATTCCTTCTGCAGGATCTGTAGACAGAGAGAACATCTGCGCTTTGAGCCACGGCTCGTTAAGCGTAAGCACCAGGTAGCTCTTGGGCTGGAACGCCATCAGCTTCTGATTAGGTGCGCTGGCCTGGGGCACCTGGTTCCAAAGACTACCTGCAAAGCTGCTTCCCGCACACAAGAAAGACGCCGCGAGGGCCGACAAAGTAAAGAACTTTTTCATTTTGCTTGTTTGTAACAATTTACTGTAAACGTTTGGTTAAAAAATGGTTGTGATGTGAAGGCCACGCAATTTACCAAAAATGTTGCCAATAAAATTATCGATTAGGTATTAGATTTGTAAAAAAACTCACCTCATTTGGGGTGAAACCGCTTAAAAAAATGACAGACTTCGCGTTTAAGGCTACTTATACATTATCCAATATATCATCTATTACTGCCGACCTATGGAATGTACTGTCAGCATATCCGCATATTGCCTTTAGTGGAGAAATGGGCGCGGGCAAAACCACGCTGATACACCACCTTTGCGACAGGCTGAAGGTAGAGGATGCTGTGAGCAGCCCCACTTTTGCACTGATCAACGAATATCATTTTGATAACGGACAACGGGATGTTGTTATATACCACATGGACTGGTACCGTATAAAAAGCGAAGATGAACTGCCGGCGGCAGGCATTGAAGACTGTATGATACAGGCGGTACGGGAAAAGAACTACTGTTTTGTAGAGTGGCCGGAGAAAGCACCCGGCATGCTGCAAAAACCTTGTGCATGGGTACATATAACCCTGGCAGATGAAGTAACCCGCAATCTTACGGTAACCATAGAAAGGTAAACGCGCCATTATTATTTCCCCGGTTTTCATACATTTCGCTATCCGGCTAACACTATTGCATAAGTAGCAGGGCGGGCGCGGCAATCTTATTACACAAAAACCTAAAGTAGGGTTGCCGGCCAGGCGCACCACGATAAGTACAATGCTTTTTAATAAGTTTGCATTATGAAAAAACTGAGTACCGCGTTGTTGCTGGCGATATGCGGATCATTGCTTTTGGCAGCCTGTAATGGCGGCGGCAAAAAGGCATTTGAGGATAATCCATTTTTCAATACCGACCCCGCCCTTAAAGAGATAACAGCATCTATTAAGAAAACCCCTGATGATGCCGCGCTATACTTTGCCCGCGGCAGAATGCTGCGTAAGCTAAAACAGGATACGCTGGCCCTGCACGATTTTAAAATGGCATCGGGCCTGGACACCAATAATGCCACCTACTACAGTGCGGTAGGTGATGTATTGTTTGAAGCCAAAGACCTGGACGGATCCATAACATGGCTATCTAAGGCCATTACCAAAAACCCTACCGACCCACAAGCACACCTGAAAATAGCCAAGCTGTTTTTATTTATGCAGAAATATGACAAGGCTTTTGAGCAGATAAACATAGTGATGCGTAAGGACGTGTATAATCCTGAGGCGTACTACCTGAAGGGTATGGTCTATAAGGATATGAAAGACACGGGCCGCGCCATTTCCAGCTTTCAAAGTGCCCTGCAGGTAGCACCAGACTACAGAGATGCAGATGTGCAACTGGGCTTGTTATACACGGCCAAGAACGACACACTGGGTATAAAGTACCTGGAGAATGCTTACAAGAAAGACAGCACCGATGTGTTTCCGCTGTATGCACGGGGCGTGTACCTGCAAAACCAGAAGAAGTACGAGGAGGCCAAGCAACTCTTCAGGAAGTGTATAGTAAAGAATACGCACTACGTAGATGCCTACTTTAGTATGGGGTACATATTGATGCAGCAGGATTCGCTGGAGAAATCTTATAACTTCTACGACCTGGCCGTGAAGCTGCAGCCTGACAACCCGAGCGCCTATTACGACCGCGGTGTATGTAACGAGCTGATGAACAAAATGCAGGATGCGATAGCAGACTACAGGAACGCCCTGAAGCTGGATCCTAAATATGCCAGCCCAATAAATGCACTGAAGCGACTGAAGGTAGCTGAAAAGTAGTGCGGGACGTTGTGGAACCCCGGCCCTATACCCTAAAGGGAGGTGTGGTCTGTGCATAAGGCCGTTTTTTCCGCAATAGCGCTGATAATAATTAAAGATAAAAGAGAAACTAACAAACAAAGAATAGCATGGCAATAATAGCCCCTTCCATCCTGAGTGCAAATTTCCTGAACCTGGAACGCGACATAGACATGATCAACAACAGTCAGGCCGACTGGTTTCACCTGGACGTAATGGACGGGCGCTTTGTACCCAACATTACTTTTGGCATGCCTGTGATAGCCGCCATGAAGGCAAAGGCAAAGAAAACCTTTGATGTGCACCTGATGATAGTGGAACCTGAAAAGTATATTGAGGGCTTTGCCAAGGCAGGCTCTGATATACTGACCATACACCTGGAAGCCAGCACGCACCTGCACCGCAATGTGCAAATGATAAAGGCCAATGGCATGAAGGCAGGCGTAGCACTGAACCCGCACACCCCGGTAGAGCTGCTGAGGGATATTATTACCGACCTGGACCTGGTGCTGATAATGAGCGTGAACCCCGGCTTTGGCGGACAGAAGTTTATTGAGCGTAGCTACAAGAAAATAAGCGACCTGAAGAAAATGATAAATGACGAGGGTGCCAATACGCTAATAGAGGTGGATGGCGGCGTGACGCTGGATAATGCGAGCCGGCTGATAGACTACGGTGTAGATGCATTGGTAGCAGGCAATACCGTATTTTCTGCCCCCGATCCGGCAGAAATGATCGGTAAGCTGAAGGCGGTGAGGACGGTGTAGTTGCAGGACCTTCGGTAATTTCACGCAAAGAGCGCAAAGGAGTATCGCAAAGAACGCAAAGAGGTTTTGAGCAGGCAAAGCACGCAGAGGTGTGTTGGGAGTGTGAGCGTTCTATTTGCGGAAACCCCGGCCCTAATGGGAGGTGTTGTTAGTGCACTGAAAACGAATACGTCCCGATGTGGCTGTCACTCGGGAGACAGGACAGCGGCGCCGGAGCATCCCGGCCCTCATCGGCTGAGCCGAGGCACTGTAAAGGAAGGTGATATAGCGCAACCGAAAAAGAATACGTCCCGCGGCCGTATGGTCCGGAGACACAACGGCGGCGATTTTGCGTAATAGAAATATTCTAAAGAAAATAAAATAAGTAGCAGTACGTTTATACAGGTTATGCAGCTAAAGCGCTTGGTATTTTTTATCGGATTGATGGTATTGGGGCTACGTGCCCTGGCGCAGCAGGCTGCAGTAGACGGTATTATTAAAGATGATTCCGGGCGGGTAATAGAATCGGCACAGGTGGTGGATTCTGCTACCCAGTACAATGTATTCTCCTCATCTAAGGGGTATTATATGCTGAATGTGCGCCCCGGAAAAACTCAGACCATCATTTACATAGCTCCGGGATATGGCTGGCAGATAAGGCATGTGTCCCTTAACCCCGGCGACATACGGCACGTAAATGTAACCATGCACAAAAGAGAGCATGTACTGAACGATGCCATTATAAAAAGTAAAAAGCAAGGACGCAACGCCGGCGATGTACTGATACGCCTGGACAAGGTAAATTATGTGCCTGATGTTACCGGTGGTGTGGAAGGATTGCTGAAGCTGATGGTGGGCAGCCACAACGAACTATCTTCTCAGTACAGCGTGCGCGGCGGCAATTTTGATGAGAACCTGGTGTATGTGAATGACTTTGAGATATACCGTCCGTTCCTGGTAAGGCAGGGACAGCAGGAGGGATTGAGCTTTGTGAACAGCGACCTGGTGGCCAACCTGAACTTTTCGGTGGGCGGTTTCCAGGCGCGCTATGGCGATAAGATGAGCAGCGTTCTGGATGTGACTTACAAGCGCCCCGACCATTTTTCTGGATCGGTAATGGCCAGCCTGCTGGGTGCCAACCTGCACCTGGAGGGGGCATCCAAGAACAAGAAATTCACCTACCTGTTTGGCGCCCGCCAGAAGACCAACCAATATGTACTGCAGGCGCAACCTACCAAGGGCATTTACAATCCATCGTTTACGGATGTGCAGGCATTGCTGACCTACACCATCAATAAGAACTGGGAAGTGGAAGCTATAGGCAACTATGCGCGCAACAGGTTTACCTACTTTCCGCAGACCATGGTGAGCAGCTTCGGCGTGCTGAACCAGGCCTACCAGCTGGATGTATTTTATAGTGGGGGCGAGTTTGACCAGTTTGACTCGCGCTTTGGGGGTATATCTACTACTTACCATAGAGACTCTTCGAAACTGCGCCTGAAGTTTCTGGCATCGGCCTTCCAGACAAATGAGTATGAGACCTACGACATAGGCGGCGAGTACCTGTTTGGCGAATTGCAGACTGACCAGAGCAAGAAAGACTTTGGCCAGATAAAGACCTATTTAGGCACCGGCTACATACAAAATTTTGCCCGCAACTACCTGCAGGTGGGGGTGGCTGATGTGGCTATGCGCGGCAGCTATGATGCGAAGAAGAACTTCTTTACGTTTGGCGCCAACGTAACCACTACCAACATAAGCGACAACCTGCATGAATGGCAGCGCAGGGATTCTGCACGATTCAATCAGCCATACGATCCGAATCAACTGGTGCTGGCCTATTTCTACAATTCATCGGCCGACTTTAATTACAGCCGCATCAGCGCTTTTGTACAGGATAATATCAGGTTCGATTCTGCTGATAAATTTAACGCTACCATAGGCGTGAGGGGTAATTACAGCCTGCTGAATAATGAGCTGCTGATCAGCCCGAGGGTGATGTTCTCTTACAAGCCCAACGGCAAGAAAGATATCATTTACAAGTTCTCTACCGGTCTATATCAACAGCCGCCCTTTTACCGTGAAATGCGCGGACTGGACGGCAGCGTGAATAAAGACCTGAAGGCACAGAAATCGTTCCAGGTAGTAGCGGGAGTAGACCATAACTTCACCTTGTACAACAGGCCATTCAGGGTAACGGGAGAGGTGTATCTTAAAAACCTGTGGGATCTTGATCCTTATTTCTACGATAATGTGCGCATCCGCTACACGGGCAAGAATGATGCAATAGGCCGCATATATGGTGGCGAGGTGCGCCTGTACGGGGATATTGTGAAAAATGCTACATCCTTCATCAGCATAGGTATACTGAAGGGAGAACAGAAGATAACGGACAGTGCAGGTATTGCAGGCTACAATAATTACTTCCCGCTGCCGAGCGACCAACGCTTTACCCTCGGTATGTATTTTGAAGACTACCTGCGTAAAAACAAGAATTTTAAGGTGCACATCAACGCCATGTATGCATCGGGGTTGCCGGTGGGCTCGCCCAACAGCCACCTGTACCAGAATACCTTCCGCCTGCCCGACTATAAGCGCGTAGATATTGGCTTCTCTGCCCTGCTGCTGGATAATGATAACCATTACCACCCGGCCCACAGCTACTTCAACAACCTGAAGAGCATATGGGCGAGCCTTGAGGTGTTTAACCTGTTGAGCATACAGAATACCCTATCGTATAGCTGGATACAGGACAACAGCACCAATGCCCAGTACGCCGTGCCTAACCGCCTGACCAGCAGGCTGCTGAATGTGAAGGTGTTGGTGAATTTTTAATGTGGGTGTCTGAATCAGAATTGGCCAGAATTTGAAAATTTGCAGAATAGCATTCCTGGGATATTTCACGCAAAGCATGCTAAGGAGGTCGCAAAGAGCGCAAAGGAAGGTTAAGCAGGCAAAGAGCGCAAAGAGTGTGTGGTAGCAATTTCCAAAATCTACTTACCTTTGCAGCACAAACAGTTTTACCCAACAATGTGATAGCTGATCTTTTTAGATGATAATAACCACCGCAGCCATAGATGCTGTGGATCTGGTAATTGTTCACTTCTGTAAAGAAAGATCATGCTTATTCTTAGGGGCGTTACGTACGCTCATCCCAATAAAGATATATTATTCAACAACCTGGATATGGTTGTACATGCGCGCGACAAAGTGGCCCTTGTGGGGAATAACGGTGCGGGCAAATCTACATTACTGCGGATAATGGCGGGGCTGCTGGCTCCGGCGGCAGGTGCAGTGCAAGCCAACAGTAAGCCGTATTATGTGCCGCAGCATTTCGGGCAGTTTGATAACCTGACTGTGGCAGCTGCATTGCGTATAGACGGCAAGCTTAAGGCCCTGCAAGCTATTTTGGCCGGCGAGACCACCGATGCCAATATGGAGCTGCTTGAGGACGACTGGCTGATAGAAGAGCGCAGCAGGACAGCCTTTGCACATTGGGGCCTTGCCGATATAGCGTTGACACAACCTATGAACAAGCTGAGCGGCGGCCAGAAGACAAGCGTGTTCCTTGCGGGTATTGCCATTCATGAACCTGAGATGGTGCTGATGGATGAACCCAGCAACCACCTGGATGTTGCAGGCAGGCAATTGCTTTACGAATTGATAAGTAGCAGCAGCAAAACAATGGTGCTGGTAAGCCATGACAGGACCCTACTGCAATTGCCGGACAAAGTGTATGAGCTGAGCAAGCGCGGCATAACGGTATATGGCGGTAACTACACGTTTTATAAAGAGCAAAAAGACATTGCCGCGCATGCACTGCAACACGATGTACACAGCAAGGAGAAAGAACTGCGCAAAGCTAAGGAGACAGCACGTGAAGCCATAGAGCGGCAACAGAAACTGGATGCCCGCGGCAAGAGCAAACAGGCCAAGGCTGGCATGCCTACCATAATGATGAACACGATGCGTAACAATGCAGAGAAAAGCACGGCACGCATAAAAGGCATCCATGGGGAGAAAACGGAAGGTCTTGCCGATGAACTGATGGAACTACGGCAGGAACTGCCTGCTATAGACCAGATGACATTGGCGTTGGGTAAGTCGGGGTTGCACAATGGGAAGATATTGGTTACTGCCCGGCTTATTAACTATAGCTATAACGACAGGACGCTATGGCCGCAACCGCTGAATATTGAAATAAGAAGCGGAGAACGGATAGCTATAAAGGGCGGAAACGGAAGGGGAAAGACCACATTGCTGAAGTTGTTACTGGATATGCTAAAACCAGCCGAAGGCAGCATTGACAGAGCGGTAAGCAACGTGGTGTACATAGACCAGGATTATTCGCTGATAAATAACACACTTACGGTGTATGAGCAAGCGCAACAATATAATAGCCGCGGATTGGAAGAGCATGAGGTGAAAATATACCTGGCCAGGTTCCTGTTTACAAAAGAGGACTGGAATAAACCTTGTGCCGCGCTGAGTGGCGGCGAACGAATGCGACTGATGCTTTGCTGCCTGAGCGTGGGCAATACTGCACCGGATATTGTGGCGCTGGACGAACCAACGAACAACCTGGACATACAGAATATGGAGATATTGACCGCGGCTGTAAACGAATATTCCGGCACGTTGCTGGTCATCTCTCATGATGATACTTTTTTACAGGAAGTTGGGGTTAACAGGATCATTGATGTATCCAATAAATAGGTTGATGTGGTTTATGTTTATACTATATCTTGCATGGCTCTGAAATGAGAACAAAACAATCACCATAAAACAAAAACGACATGGAATTTAACCCCGCTAATCCCATTGTACAACTTTGCCTGCAAGGCATGGGCATGGAAGAAAAAGGCAACACAGAAGAGGCTGGCAAGCTGTTCTTACAGGCACGGAACGAAGCTACTGATGATTTTGAAAGGTTCACTGCCAGCTATTATGTCGCCAGGGTGCAAACCAACCCAAGCGATAAGCTAAAGTGGCTGGAATCCACCCTGCAACTGGCACAACAAATAAACGATGACACGGTGAACAGTGCATTGCCAACTCTGTACCAAAAGATCGGCAAATGCTATGAAGGGATGGGCGACCAGGAACAGGCTAAGAAGTACTATACCCTGGCGGAGAACCATAAGAGCGTGACCACAGATAAAGGGCCATTTTATCATGGCACGCGCGCAGCGCTGCAGGCGGGCGATATGCTTACGGCGGGCTACCGGTCGAACTACCACGCTGATGTGATCATGAACCATGTGTATTTTACGGCGATGGTGAATGGTGCTGGGTTTGCCGCTGCCCTGGCTAAGGGCGATGGACCCGAGCGGGTGTATATAGTAGAGCCAACAGGTAGTTTTGAGAACGACCCCAATGTAACCGACAAAAAATTTCCCGGCAACCCTACCCGATCTTACCGCACTGCCGCCCCGCTGAAGATAGTTGGCGAAGTGACTGAATGGGTAAGAATGCCGGAGGCAGACTTGCAGCGGTTCCGTGAACAGCTGGGGAAGAATAAGGGGGAGATCGTTAATTGAGGTAAAACACAAAAGCCGCTCAGTGAGCGGCTTTTATTTTAAAAAGTGTGTCGTTGCATTAGTGTAGCACGAGTTA
Organism: uncultured Flavipsychrobacter sp.; assembly: GCA_964588295.1. Lineage (GTDB taxonomy): Bacteria > Bacteroidota > Bacteroidia > Chitinophagales > Chitinophagaceae > Flavipsychrobacter. Next base: position 123,829 of record CAZPOT010000013.1, read on the forward strand.
ACTTGTTAGTGGGTACAATCATTACCCGGTGTACAGGTAGCGCCTTGATTAACCTGGAGCATACCGGGGTTGCTCTTCTTCCATTCTCCGTAAGCGGTTTGGAGTACTTTTAAAATTTCAGTAGCGGGTTGAGCGCCGGCAATGGCATACTTGCGGTCTATTACAAAAAAAGGAACTCCCGTTGCACCCAGGCTATTTGCTTCTGCGCCGTCGGCTTCTGCCTTATGCTGAAAAACAGGGTTGGTAAGCGCCTCTTTTACATCGGCATTTGCCAGGCCTATTTCATTTCCCAGTTGTGTTAGTACTGCATCATCAGAAAGGTTCTTACCCTCCGTGAAATACGCGTAAAACAGGCGCTCTTCTGCTTTTTCGCCGAGTCCTTTGGTCTTTGCAAACTGGATAAGGCGATGAGCTTTCAGTGAATTAGTGACCATTACTTTATCAAAATGATAGTCAAGCCCCGCATCCTCGGCCATCTTTATTACCTGTTTATGCATGCCTACCGACTGCTCATAGCTGATCCCTTTGCGTGCAGCTACAAACTGGTAAATGTCCTCCTTGTGCTGCGGCACTTCCGGAATGGAAGGATCGAGCTGGAAACTTTTCCATTCTACCTGTATATTTTCGCGGTCAGGAAAGTGCGCCAGTGCCTCTTCAAAATTCCTTTTGCCAATATAGCAAAACGGGCACATCACATCGCTCCATATTTCTATTTTCATTTTTGTTCGTGTTTCTTTTTTAACGGTATCGTTATTGTTGTTTTTATGTATCCCGGTTATCGTCTTACGCTCCCCGAACAGGTTGGCGACGACCAATGTTGAAAGAAGGGCTACGATTATTGTGAGTGTTCTATTTGGCATAGTTTAGTTTCCTGAAATAATAGTAAGATACACATACCAGTGCAAAAGGGATCAGCGGTGCTATACCTTTGGCGGGCCCATCGGCAAGCCAATGTGCCAGGCTTGCTGAAAGCAGCAATATCCCAAAAGCTACATACGCCCATTCTTTAAACATTGCGGGTATGACAGGCACGAGGATGATAACCGCACCAACAATTTTACAGATGTCTAATTCGAGGTTGAAATACGCAGGGAAGTTAAGCCTGTGCATAGTTTCGACCAGGTATTCCTTCGGTGCAAAATAAGACGGAAGCACGATCAGGGCCATTCCGACAATAGTGATTATCCAATAAATTCTCTTTTCTTTCTGCATATTTTGAATATTTATTGCACAAAATTATTTTGAGATAACTTTACTATTGTTATCTGTTACCCTTTAGAAACCAGTTTCCTTTATGAAACCGGGTAGCCATTTATAAAGCGGCCAGTGTAATTTTGAACTATATGAATGCCAAAAAGACTGCCACACAAGCGCCTGATTGTAAAGAACAATTGATTGCCATAAAGGATACCATGATCCTGTTATCGGGGAAGTGGAAAATTCAGATCGTAGGATGGCTGCTATTGTATGGCAAGGTGCGGTTTATGGATATGCTGCGTGGAATAGATGGCATTGCCGCTAAAATGCTTTCTAAAGAGCTGCAGGAACTTGAGCAAAATGAAATTGTAGTGCGAACCGTAATGGCTACGAAACCTATTACCGTAGAGTACGAGTTAACGGAACATGGTAAAACGTTGAGCGGGGTGATTGAGGCTATTTCGACCTGGGGAGTAACGCATCGAAAACTCCTGTTCAAAAAGAAGAGGAATTAGGGTATGCCCAAATTATAAAGGAAAAGAAAGAAACGTGTAGAAAGTAAAAAGCCGCTCGATGAGCGGCTTTCATTTTAAAAAGTGAACCCGTTAGGACTTTTCTCGAACCTATTCATAGAAGATTTGAAAAAACTGGTAGAGATAATAGCGGTAAGTTGACCTACCGCAAGATTTTAATTCTTATACAAAACCAATATATTTTGTATGTTCGTGGAACACTGCGTTTTGCTTATGCAAAGCAGTATCTAAACATTTTTCACTCATTTAATACAACGATTTGGTGCGATGGAAACAGCAATAGATAAAAATGAAGGTTCGGGACTACAAGTTAAGATGGATTATGTCGCTGTCAAAAATGCCGCAATGACATTGCGATCAATTAACCATAAACTACGCCAACAGGTTCTTAAATTGTTGGATGAAAACAAACGCATGAACGTTACGGACATCTATGTGAAATTGCGTTTAGAACAATCAGTTGCCTCACAACACTTAGCTATATTACGCCGTGCTAATATTGTTTCTACTGAACGTATGGGTAAGGAGATATACTATTCTTTAAATTCTGCTCGCATTGAGCAGTTGGCTGGGTTTGTAAAGAAACTTACATCCGAATAGAATCGGTATTTTCAGCTTAATAAATATTCATTTTAAAAATAAAAACTCAAGTAATGAACAAAGCAGAATTGATTGACAAAATCGCAAAAGATGCCGGTATTACTAAGGTTCAGGCAAATGAAGTATTAGATTCATTCACTGGCGCAGTAGTGGCTACTCTTAAAAAAGGCGACCGGGTAACACTGGTTGGATTTGGTACTTTCTCTGTATCTGCCCGTGCTGCCCGTAATGGACGCAATCCGCAAACAGGTGCAACTATTAAAATCAAAGCTCGTAAAGTTCCAAAATTCAAAGCAGGCAAGTTGCTTTCTGAGAAAGTGACCTCTAAGAAATGAAATTTCTAACTCAATCCTCACTGAAATGCTTGATTTTATTGAGGTTGTTAAGGCAATTGAGGGGAAAACATGGAGTCTTCGCTTCATTATCTTCCTTTCCTGAATTCAGTCATCTCAATTCAGGCAGATTTTCTTCTTTATCTTCAAACAAAGGTGGCTTCAAACAATTCTTTTGAATACTTATGTAATGCACTCCAACAGGCTTGTGGTGTAGTTTTTAACGACTTATTAAAATCAGAATACTCTAAAATTTTACTATCTACAGCTTCAATTTTACCAGTTATTTTTTTAAATTTATTATCTTCATTTAGCAATGCTAAACGTGAGTAACTATTGCGCAAATAATAGCCTACCATCCATTCCTGATTCTCAATCTCCTGTGTAAATTCGATTTTTTCTCTTCCCTTTAATATATCCAACAAATCAAAAGCATTAATTTTAAATTTATGCTCATCCCTTTGATAATCACAATGGGGAGCAGCCCGCCATAGCGAAAAAGTTGACCCGACTAAAGCAGAAAAAATCTCCCATTCATCTCCATTCATATTATCTTTATACTCTTTCTTTTTATAAAGTTTACATAATAATTTTTGGTTTTTATGTCGTGATGACACCACCCACTTATGACGTTCGGTTTCCTCTTTTAAATTAGGCGGACTTTTCTTGTCAGGAGATTTAGATCCTTCAGGATTATTGAAACGGTATTTTGAAAGGGTGCTTGAATACTCATATAATTGATCCCAACAGTCCTTTTGATTCCCACGTAATAATTCATGGAACTTTTCATACGATAAGACAGAGTGGGGTTTAATATTCTCAGTAATTTTTTTAATTTCATTTACCCATTCGCCATTACTTACATGTGTTGTTAGCATTGACAACCGGTAAAGACTATTATGTAAATAATAATCTGCGAACCATTCTCTAAATCCTTCTTTTGGTTTGCTCACTTCTCCTTGTATATCCTTATCAAGCATTGCATTTGTTAGAATCAGTTTATCCAAAATGTCAAAAGTATCCGTTTTAAACCTTTCTATATCTTTTGTTTTCCCAAGTAAGGGCACAGCCAGCCTTAGTGACAAAGCTGATCCAACTAAAACAGAAAAAACCTTCCATTCCCAGCCTTTCGCTTTTACATTTTCCTTCTTTTTCAAAAGGTCTTTTATTAGGTCAGAACTTTTATCCTTCGCATTGTTCGACAAAGTTTCGGGTTGCTTTCTTTCAGGTTTTTGAGGTTCTGTCATAATATTTTGTTGTTTAAAGCAAAGTTACAAATCCGCCTCAATGAATAAAATCAGGTAAGGCTATTTATTCCTTTCATTAGTTTTCGAAGAGCATATACAAGATATTTCGTTTGGCGGTATATTTGTTCACAAAAAAAGGAACATGGGATAAGAACAAAGGAATAAAGAAATATAGATTTTGCATTTCGCAAAACCGTCCTTGCTTTTGAAAAGTCGAAATTTAAAGTGTAACAAGGGGTTTAGCAAATGCTCAGGTATGCCTGGGCGTTGCTTCACCTTGTTACACTGGGCTTCGACTCCCACAAAAGCAGGGGATGTCAATGTTCAGGTATTTTATTTTAAAAATTTTAAACAAGTATTTACTCTGAATTTATAATAAAAAATTCCAAATGGAGCAGAGACCATTCAAATAAACGGGAGATTGTCAAAAGCCATAAGAGTAGCAGTAATAATTAATTTAACTACAAATGAAAAAGTTAGTTGAAAAAACAGCAGCATTTCTCTTCGGTGCTAAAGTTTACGCAACCCACACTGCAATCAAAGGCAGAAAAAGTGGTGGATCACGTGATACTAATGGTAAAGACTGGAGGACCTCCGCCGGTAGCACCAACACAGATTAATGAACCTTCATTAACTTAATGAATCTTCATCAACGAAACACTCGGCAGGTACAACAAACCTGCCGAGTTATTTTACCAAACAAATTAAATGTATAAATAGCTATGAAGTTCATAGGTTTGCCTATACAATTCAAAGGGAAATTATATAAAATAGACCCATACTTTGGTTTGCTTCTTGAGTTTGAAAAATACTATCAAAATGTAGGGATTAACCAACCTGAAAAACTTATTGCTGCATTAAAACACTGCAATAATCCTTATAGTTTAAAACAATATGAGTTACATACCATCAATAGAAAATTAGTATTATATAAAATATTATTGACATTTTATTTTGAATGGCTGATAAAACTTAACAATTTAAATTTTGGAATAGGCAGATGGTTTTCATTTTTTGGCAGGCCTATTTTTGAAGATGCTCGTCAGGCAATTAATTTTTTTCGTAATCATAAACCTGGCAAAATACAAAATGATTTATGCCTTTCTAGATCACTTTTTGCTGCCAGTACTTCAAAAAAATTCAAAGAAAAAGGAGTGGTGTTTATTGGGGTATCTCTTCCTTCCAAATCAATGCATGCATGGGTTATTGAAGATGGTACGCAACCAGACCCATGCGATTATATGTGGATTAACTTTCAACCTGTCGCTGCTATATGCTAACACCTATAAATAAACCTATAATTCAGGAACCAAGCGTTCACTTTCGGCATATTCATTCTGGAGAATTGTTTTCAGATATATGGATTCAATTAGAACAAGGCCTGTGGCGAGATATCATACCCGAAAATTATGAATATAATATAATGCAAGGGTTGTTAAAACGGACTTTCTGGAAACCTGAGCTAAAAAATATTTTGCCAATATATCCTGGAATGAAGTGGTGTGAAGAAAAAAAACAAATAGAAGACCCTTATTTTATCCCGGTAAAACAAGAGACGGGTTTAAAAGATTTTCTAAACGCGGCAGAATCTTTCTATGCAATATATTCAGAAAAAAAAATTGGGGTACAGTTAAGTGGTGGTTTAGATTCCAGTATCATTATTGGCTTACTCAAGAATTTTGGCATCCCCTTTTCACTGGTTGGTATGTCAAGTACGCGTTATGAATTTAGAACGGAAAGGTATGTACAGCATATTCTAACGAAATGGGGAAATACAACTACATTAATAAACTATGAAGATCATCTTCCTTTGTCTGACTTAGAAAAGGTTCCACCCTTTCAACACCCCGATCATCTTTGCTTAAATTACAGCGCAGCTAATGCAATGGCTTTGGAATGTAAAAATTTGGGCATAGAGGTTTTGCTTACAGGAAATGGAGGCGACAATGTATTTGCGGAAGATGTGCCTGAAAACCCGGAACATTGTAAATGGCTACCTCAAATTTTCATTGATTCCTGGCTAAATGATATTGTTTATGCACCTAAAGGTGTACAGCTTGTGCCGTTTTTTGGTGATAAGCAAATAATGGGCGCTTTGTATAATCTTCGAAAAGGGCAGCCTGAAGATAATCCTAAAGTTTGGGCACGCAGATTCTTTAAAGATTTTCTGCCACAGGAATTGGTTAATTATACCTATTGTGCAGATTTTTGGGGCTTATATATTGATGGTTTGCATAGCGCACTTACAACAGTCAGAAAATTGTGCAACCGTGCCTATGAGCTTACTAAACATCCTTACTTTTCAGATAAAGCTATTAATGAATTGTTACAACAGGATTTGTTGAATGCCAACAAATCAATGTATCAAAAAATTGAATCTCGCATATCGTTAGCAGTTTGGTTAAATGCATTAATTAAATAAGACGCAATGAAAATATTAGTAAATAAAAAAGAATTTGAAGAACAAGAAAACAATAAAAAGCCAGAGGATTTAATTATGCTTAATTCCTCCACTTCTGTTAACCAGCTTAAAGCACACTATTTTGAAAGCCTTTCCAAAGTTGGACAAATAATCCTTATTGATGAAGCATACAATAAGGAAGAACTTACAAATCTTTGCCAACAACCGGATACTTTTTTTGCCTCTTTTCACGAACCCCCTCCCGAAGGTTTAGCCTGTCGGCTAATGGAACACACCAAGGGTAGCTTAATGTTAACCTGTGGTTTTATGAGAGGCTGGAATTTTCGTGATAGTACCATGAATTTAGTAACTAGCCTCAAGCAAGCCGAACAAATAAAAAAAGGACTTGGCAAAGCAGCTCCAAATGTTGGAGTATTTGTTCCGCAACTTGCACAAGATGTATTTCGTTTACCAACTGCAATAGAAATACTAAAGGCGAAAGTGAAATTTAAAGTAACAAAAGATTGTTTTCATATCGTATATGCCGGACGTTTTATCGCCAACAAAGGAATCGTTCAGTTTGTTAGAGCACTTAACCTCTGGTCTATGCATAACACACGAATTACCCTTGTTGGTGAGTTTGAAGATGATTTTTACATATACCAAAGTAGTGCCACACATACTACATTCAGAGATTATTTTAAAAGGGAAGTTTTCCAGAAAAATAAAAATATTGAAATTGTTACAATAAATTCCTTGCCGCATAAAACACTTTGTGAGTTATTTTGGACTGCCGACTGTTTTATATATCCAAGTTTTCACGAAGACGAAAATTTTGGTATAGCACCTCGTGAAGCAATGCTGTGTGGGATACCTTTTGTAGTTAGTGATTTTTGCGGTTTAGGACAACTTGCTGCTGCCCAAGGTGGTTTAGTAAAAACATTCCCAACATTAGGTGGGATACGCTACAGTTTATATGAACTTAGGCAGGCAATTGAAACAATTCGACTTTGGAACGATAAACAGCGAGCAGAAAACAAAATATTTAATGCAGCCTTTGTGGCCAATGAGTGCAATACACATCAATCCATGAAAGCATTGCGTTCTTCGGCTAAGTGTTTACTTAAAACACTATCTGGAGCTGCCCCAAAAGGTGGTTGGATGTCAAAGGATAGAGTTGAGCGTTGGGCAAAAGTTGGTACTGAAGCGTTCAAACAAGCCATTAATCTAGCAAAAATGCCAATTCCTGAAGGACTATATGTTGACGGAACAGGACATATTGGCAGTGGATGGTTTTCGGAACCTCATTTCCTTACCGCCATTCAATCGTTTTACACATCTTTCTCGGAAACGCCAAAAGTGGTTAAAGATATTTGTTATAGAGGTTTTTGGCGGGTGGCACTGTGGAATGAAGAAATGGCATTGGTAGAATTTGGATATCCGGGACCTAGGGTAAAAAGGTTTAGCAAAAAGGAATGGGAAGAATTATCAGCTTCTACAAAACTTGAAAAAAATGGAGAAGTAGTATTTTATCCAAAAAGCAGTAGTGAAATTTGCTTAATCCAAATGTTAGTAGAATTAGGCTATTTAGTGCCTGATGAACTATAGAAAAACAAATTTAAAATAAATGAAAAAGACGTTTCAAGTTATTTTTCCGGCTTCTGAAGGCAATGAAAATGAAATTCATTGGCTTTTTCAGACTGATGCTAAAGCCCTCCAAAAAGTGGGCATAATGATTGGTACAAAACCATTAGATTTAGCAGAAACTTTAATGTATAGGGGAGTAATTATTTATTCTAAGGAAAAATACCCTGATGATGTAAGGTATATCAACAGTTTTGAAGAATACGCCAATTACCGGTATTTGTCAAAATACTATCAGCATATAGCAGACCTTACCATTGAAACATTTTTTGTAAATGAGTTGGACGAAAAATTGCCTGAACTGATAAGAGAAAAAGGGTGGTCAAAAGCCTTTATTAAAAAGGATGCGAAATCACTGGAGCATATTGAAGAAGGTAAATCTGTATGGCCTGATACGCCCCTTGAGGTAATGAAAGCATTGTATGCAGACTTTAAAATTGAGGGGAAATACGCTATTCGTAAATTTATACAGCCTGAACTTTTAAAGAATGAAATACGCTACTGGATCCTGAACGGGAGAATATACCGAAGAGATAATATTATACCTGATATCGTAAAAGAGGCAGCTAAGAGATTAAACAAACTTGGGAGTAAATTTTATACAATAGATGCTACAACAGAATTTGTTGTAGAGGTTAATCCGGGTGAAACATCAGACCGACATGCAGAAAACTCAGCAGAATTATTTGCAAGCTGGATAAAGAAAGAATTTGCCGAGTAAAAACAGTGAAAATTGAAAAACTGTTAAGGTCGGCTTTTTTATGCCGTAAAATCAATGTTGTAGCGGTCTTATCGTTCAATGCTGGTACAGTTTAACCTAATAACGGCTACCGTTTATCTCATTTACTGTTTACTGCAATCAACAAGTTACTTTTTAAGAAGATCAAAAAGCTCAGTATTGATATATAATGTCTCCTTCCAAACCTTCTTCGATTGCAATATGCCTAATTTCTCAAGCTCTTTAAGATATTTAGATGCGGTAATCCTTGAAATTTTAAGCCTGTCAATCAGGTAATCAATTTTGCTGTAAGGGTGTTCAAATAAAAGCTCTAACAATTCCTTATTATATGATTTTTCAGCTTCGATCTTCACTTTTTCTTGTGTCCGTATAAAAAGCTTGTTTATTTCCTGAACCTGATTAATGGTCTCTTTTGCGGTAACCTCTACTCCTCTTAGTATGTATAATATCCATTCTTCCCAATTATCCTTCAGGCGTATTTCCTGTAATAGCCGGTAATAATCAGCTTTGTTATCAATGATGTAGGCACTTAAATAAAGAATAGGGCTTTCAAGTAGATTATGCAGGATAAGGTATAGTACGTTAATGATTCTCCCTGTTCGTCCATTGCCGTCATAAAATGGATGAATACTCTCGAACTGGTAGTGCTGAACCGCCAGTTTAATCAATGGTGAAATATCATCATCCTCGTTTAAGTATTCTTCCAGATTTTTCATTAGGCGGAGTATGGTATCATAATCATCCGGCGGAGTATATATAACTTTTCCTGTTGCAGCATTTCTTAATGCGGTACCGGGTAGTTTACGGATTCCGGCATTGTTTTCTTCCAATACTTTTTGAGTTTCAATTATAGCATTCGTATTTAAAAAGCCTCTCTTTTGAATGAAATGAAACCCAAATAGCGTAGCCTCACGGTAGCGCAGCACTTCCTTTGTTGCAGAATCTATTTGAGTGTTTTTTGCCGATAATGCCTGATACAATTTATCCTGCGTTGTTATGACGTTTTCAATTTCAGAACTGGCTCTCGCTTCTTTTAGAATGATGGCATTTAATAGTATGTTGGGATTGGGAAGGGTATTTGCAAGTCCCTTTAATTCTGCCAATGCTACAGACGATTTAACCAATTGGCGTAATACCTTGATTGTCTCGATCTTTTCCTTTGCTGGTGGCAAAAAAGGCAAGTCATTAAAAGCCTTTTCGGTATCTACTTCGTTTATCTTCTTCATGTATAATGTTTATGAATGACCTCTTTGTCATGCAAAAATAAGGCTATTTTTTATACATGACAAGCCCGTCATGTATAAAACTTATACACGAGGAAATCTGTAGTAATTGTGATGAACGGAGGTTTTCATACTGTAATCAACAGGAATTCAAATTATCTCGACATAATCTGACTGAAATCTAATAGGCGGGCGAATCAGAATTAAAATACCTTGATCTGGGACTTGTCTCAATTGTCTTTTCGGTAATTTTGCCGAATGTCACAAGAACAGAATAGAGAATTATCAATACCCCGGCATCAGTTTCCCATTAGACTTATACAGAAGTTTAGCCAGGAATATGATGAAATGTTAAGCCATTATCCCCTTAATCAAAAAATTGAGCTAACGGAACATTTACTGCAAGCCTTAGGTTATATAAGTGAATTTGCAAAAACGAATGATGAAAAGGATTATAAAAAATATGTAACCTTAGAAGATGAATTGCTGAAAAAATACCGGGCGAACCTGAACCCTTATGCAAGGCAACAATTTTTTCAATATTTCGATTTTGAAAGAGTAATGGTTATAAAGTTTTTGCTAAGTGCCGAAGATTCTGATGTTATAAAACCGGGGGAGCAGCGGTTAACACCCGATGAGATAGAATGGTTTATTAATAGCTGCCAAAGGCTGCTTTATAATTCAAGGCATTATTTGTATTTACAAGATCATGGGGACAATGTGCCCGCCGTTACCTTAAACGCTCCTGTTAGTATAGCAGATGAACCCGATAAGGGCATGACCAAAGCCCGCCAGCTACTTGCCATTTATTACTTTCTGAAAGCATCTTTAGGTATAGAAGGCCGGGATAGCAGTTCGATCAGCGGAATAGCCCGTTTTATTCATCTGCTAACAGGTACAAAATTTACTACCGTTCAGAACTCTGATATTTATAAGAAATACCTGCAAATGCCGAACTATAAAAAGGATAACCAGCTTATAACTGATTTAAAATTCATCCGTCCTTATTTTGTGGACTTAGGCTTAGACAGTGCGGTAAAGATGATTGACGAAGAGATAAATAGGGCTATCAACGAATTACCGTTCGGAGAACGCAAGAAATATAAAAATGATCAAGGGTAATCCCTGTTACCGTTAAACGGCTGTTCCGTTTAACGTAAGAATATTTAGCCGACTATAAAAAGTCGGCATTTTTTATTCAATTACGCTGCGAAATCAGTGTTATAGGGGCTTTTAGCGTTTAACGTTTATACCGTTTAACGTAACACCAGTTACCGTTTATCGCTAAAAATAGGTTCAGCCGTCTGTAAAAGGGCGGCTTTTTTATGTCAAGATTTCTCAAAAGATAGGTACACCAATAGGGGCATCCCACCGCAAAAATCGGTCGGAGCTTTGTACCAAAATCGGAAATATGGTAAAGACTAATGCATTGCAATTGAAATCTCACACTGTAAATGTGAATGTAGTAATGGATGTAATGAGCATCCTGTTTAGCAACGATATTCCTTTTCAGGTTGAAGGAATAAACGAGCATGAGAACACCATGCTTATCAGGACAACCACGAACCCGAAACTAACCCGGCATAAAAAAGCGCTGGATAACCTTAAAACGCTTATGTCTGATTACAGCTATTACCGACATGAATCGGAAAGTGGAAATACCCATAATAGCGATGCTGGTAACAACGATTATGAAGATGAAGACGAATAATAAAAATTAGTTAAACTAAAATTCAAATATGACAGATTTTATAAAAACCTGTTTGCATTGCGGAACGTCTATGCAAACTCAAAGAAGCACTAAAAAATACTGCTCTGATACCTGTAAGCAGGCAGCCTTTTACAGCCGGGGCGCACAACCATCGATTGTGTTAAACGGCAGCGAACCGTTAACCGCAATAGAACTTGATGGGGAAGACACCGATGAGGAACAGATAGGCCGTTCAAACAACGTTGAGCGCGATTCATTCAATGATGAGCAACTACCGGATAAGATACCGTTTAACGCAAGCCGTAACGTAAGAAACTATGATGATCCTGAACCGCCACTACCGTTTAACGTTAGAAAACCTACCAACCAACAAACCATACCAGAGCCATATAACGCTAAACGTAGGGAAGAAGATAAGACCAAAGGACACTCTAAACACTTCGATGATACCGAGGTTGAAGAAGAACCTTACGAATGGGTTCGCTCAGAATTGATTGACGAAATTGCCGACTATGTGCAGGACAACTATAAGACATCCGAAATGTTTCAGTATCCGAAGAAATACTGGTACGGTTCAGATTTGGAAAAGGTAAAATGGGTAAGTGTTCGGTTTCTGTGCATAATAGAGAACCTGCTTCATTTTGATAATTCAATAGTTGAACGCAAGACTTTGATAACTGTAAATAAGGCGTTGATAGCTATGATGGAAGCATGGAACTTTAAATACATGCCGCACAATTACCCACTGAAAAATGAAATAAAAGCACAGCAACAAAGGATAGAGAAAATAATAAGAGTATGTGATAAAAGTATTCGGCTCGGCTTTAAAAGGGACACAAAAGTTAGGCTAATCGCTTTAAGGTTTCAACTGGCAGACCTCGTACCAAAAGTTAGGTTTCACAACCTTGATTTTTCAAAATAGAAACAGCAATATGGGAAATAAAGCACGGGAGCCGCCTCTTAACTGAGGCTGCAAAAAGAAGATGAATTTTAAACAACTAAAAAAAACAAAACAAAATGAAGACAGTAATTGTGAAAAAAGAAATAGAAGTGCCTGTTGGGATACTGATGGAAGTAGCTGACCTGCTAATTGAAAATGAACTCTCCCACGAGATCATCGGAACTGATGCAGAGAATAATTGCCTCACCCTGGAGATTGCTTATGAAAAAGATGAAAGGGACACAATCCATGAAATTGAAAACCTTATAGATGATTATGAGGAGGAGGAAGACGATGAGGAGGAAGATGAACAGAACTAAATATTCATGCTGATAATTGCTTGATGCAGGAAGGCGAAAGCCTTTTTTGCATCAGCAAATGTTGCTGAATAAAAAGTTAAAAAGACCCCATAAGGAAAAATATAATCACATTGATAATCAAGTAGTTGTAACTTAGCCATGAGAAAAGAGAAGAATAATAAAATCATCCCATTTAGAGGGAAAACCGATAGTGTCGGAGTAGAAGCAGAAGATCAGATGCCTTTAGCAAAGTGCAGGGAACTGCTAAAATGTAGGGGCAAGAAATATACTGATGAAGATATACTACTGATAAGGGATTGGTTTTATAAACTTGTTGAACTTACTTACGATGAATACTTTATTAATCAGCAACCGTGTATTATAATACCACTAACAGAAAATCAAAATGATGACAATGAGGAACGCCATTATTTACGTGCGGGTTAGCACAGAAGAACAATCAGAAAAGGGTTACAGCCTTGCGCATCAGGAAGAAAGGCTACGGAATTATTGTAAGCAGCACAACATCACAGTAGTTGGCTTTTACAAAGAAGACCATTCGGCTAAAACATTCGAGCGGCCTGCATTCAATGAGCTATTATGCTATCTTAAAAAGAACAAAAAAGCTGTTGACCTGCTATTGTTCCTTAAATGGGATAGGTTTAGCCGTAACGCAGGAGATGCCTATGGGATGATAAATACGCTGCACAAGCTCGGAGTTGAGCCACAGGCTATGGAGCAACCGTTGGACTTATCCGTACCCGAAAACAAAATAATGCTGGCATTCTATCTTGCTGCGCCCGAAGTGGAGAATGACCGCCGTTCACTAAATGTAATTGCCGGGATGCGCAGGGCTATGAAGGACGGTAGATATTGTACTACTGCACCTAAAGGCTACAAGAATGTACGCAACGATATGAACAGGCCGATCATTGTGCCCGGAAATGATGCTCATTTGGTACGATGGCTTTTTGAAGAAGTAGCTAATGGTATCAATAACGTAAAAGACCTTTGGCGGGTAGCGGTCAAAAAAGGTTTAAAGGTGGGTAGGAGCAATATTTTTTACCTGCTTCGCAACCCCGTTTACATGGGGAAGCTTTATGTTCCTGCCTACAAGGATGAGGAAGCAATGATGGTAAAAGGGATACATGAGCCGTTAATTTCCGAAGGGCTGTTTTATGAGGCACAGGATGTATTAGATGGCAAGAAAAGAAAACAGGCATCCGTACAAACGGGTAAAGCCGAATTGCCATTAAGAGGCTTTTTAATATGCCGTAAATGCGGTAACAGGTTAACAGGCAGTGCATCTACAGGAAGGAACGGCAAATACTTCTACTATCATTGTACAAGTAAATGTGGGGAAAGATACAAGGCAGAAGAAGCCAATGACCACTTTTTTTCGGAACTGCAAAAATTCAGCACTTATGAGGAAGAAATTTCGCTTTTCGAGGGTATTGCTGCCGATTATTATAAAAAGGCAGGGAAGCATAAGAGTATTAGCTTAAAAGACATAGACGAGGCTATAGAGAAGAACCAAGCAAGGATAACCAACGCATTGCGTAAAATGTCTGATGATGAAATAACCTCTTTGGATTACAGGGAGATTAAAAACCTCTATGAACCGGAAATAGAGAAGCTTACCAAAAAGAAATATGACTTGAGTAAGGTAGATGATAACCTGATGGCGTACATCAGCACGGCGACAAAGGTTCTGCGTGACCTGCCGAACTACTATGAGAGATCAACGTTATCTACTAAGCAAAAGCTGATTGGTTCGATGTACCCTGAGAAATTGGTTTACGAAAATAAATCTTATCGAACCACAAGAATTAACGAGGCTGCCCGTGTAATATGCAACCCTGACGGGCTTTTAGAAGGATTAAAAAAAGGACAGGCTTCCGAAATTGGAAGCCTGTCCGAACAGGTGATCTCGTTGGGACTCGAACCCAAGACCCATACATTAAAAGTGTATTGCTCTACCAACTGAGCTACGAGATCAACGTTTTTAAGAACATTTCCCCTGTTCCTTTCGGTAAGGGAGTGCAAAGATAGGAAACTAGTTTTTATCTCAAAATATTTTTGACTTTTTTTTTAGTTCGTGGCCTGAAAGTGTTGCCTGTAGCGGCTTGACGATTAAATAATTTTGATAGCTATATTTATTCAGCGCCAGCCGCGCAGTGTGCAGGCTTAAAAAATCGTTTATTTGCTACCTACTTTAACAACACCACAATATGTCTTACTGCAGCGTAATACCAAACATGCCCGATGATAAACGGGCCTTACATAAAGACTACCACGATAATTACTACGGCTTCCCCATACACGACGATAACGAATTGTTTTGCCGGCTGATACTGGAGATAAACCAGGCAGGGCTTAGCTGGGAAACGATACTTAAAAAGCAGGATACCTTCCGCAAGGCTTACAGCAATTTCGACATCAAAAAGGTGGCTGCTTACAGCGATAAGGATGTGGAACGCCTGCTGGGCGACCCTGGTATCATCCGCAACCGCTTGAAGGTGAACGCAGCGAGAGAAAATGCCAAAACCATACTGCAACTGCAAAAGGAGCACGGCTCGTTTGGCAACTGGCTGGCCATGCATCATCCCAAAACCAAAGTGGAGTGGGTGAAGCTGTTCAAGAAAACATTTCGTTTCACGGGTGGCGAGATAGTAAATGAGTTCCTGATGAGTGCGGGCTACCTGCCGGGGGCGCATACGCCAGACTGCCCCATCTATAAAAAAGTGCTGAAGGCAAAGCCTATGTGGCACGTTCTTTAAGCGTGAATTGTAGTTTCACGCGAGGGGCGCGGAGAAATTGAGTTGCTGTACGAGTGGTTAAACAGTTTCACGCAAAGGGCCGCAAAGATGCTTAAGGAGGTAGAGCACGCAAAGGCATTGCTTGTAACAATATTTAGGGAAAACAATAGTAATAACGACCTGAATTCTTAAGAAATGAAAATAGCTACTTACAATGTGAATGGTGTTAATGGCAGGCTGCCGGTGTTGCTGCGCTGGCTGGAAGAGAAACAGCCCGATGTGGCCTGCCTGCAGGAACTGAAAGCACCTAATGAAAAGTTTCCGCTGAAAGCTATAGAGGATGCGGGCTATAATGCTATATGGCACGGACAAAAAAGCTGGAACGGCGTAGCTATACTTACCCGCGGCAGGGAGATACAGGAAGTACGGCGCGCCCTGCCCGGCGATGCCGAAGACCTGCATAGCCGCTATATAGAAGCCATAGTAGATGGAATAGTAATAGGCTGCCTGTACCTGCCCAACGGCAACCCGGCACCGGGGCCAAAGTTTGACTACAAACTGCAATGGTTTGACAGGCTGACCAAACACGCCAAAGAACTCTATAAGCAGGATGTGCCGGTGATACTTACCGGCGACTATAACGTAATGCCCACCGAAAAAGACGTGCACAAGCCGGAGCGCTGGGTAGATGATGCGTTGTTCCGCCCGGAGACGCGGGCGGCTTTCAAAAAACTGATGGCACAGGGGTGGACAGATGCGATACGTAAACTGTACCCAAATGAAACCATCTACACCTTCTTCGACTATTTCCGCCAGGCGTATGAACGCAATGCAGGCCTTAGGATAGACCATTTCCTGCTGAGTCCGCACATAGATAAACGGCTGATAGCTGCCGGGGTGGACAGGGACGTACGTGGCTGGGAAAAATCGAGCGACCACGCGCCGGTATGGATAGAGATAGCAGATGAATGATAGCCCGGTGCGCATGTGTACCTACCTGTTTATGTAGTTTAAGCATGCTTTACCCCAATAATTGCGGGGTTTATCTCAATAATTTGCACAGCCCTACCGGCTCAGCGTATCTTTACATCGTAATTGAAAGCAACGCAATTACAACCAACAAAAAGATCTACATAGCCCTTTGGGCTTTGATATAAAGAAGTTTTCATGGTGATAGGTTTAAAGGGGCTGGTCTATTCCTAGACTGGCTTTTTTGTTTTAATGACTTACTTCAGCGCAATGCTATATACACAACAAAGCCCCGCGAAAATGCGAGGCCTTGTTATTAAAAAAGATATGCAGACCACTATGCCTGTTGTGTATTAAGAGCATTAATTAATTCTTTACTGAAAGCGTCAAGGTCGGCGGGCTTGCGGCTGGTGATGAGGTTACCATCGCGCACCACCTCTTCATCTACCCAGCTGGCACCTGCATTGCGCAGATCGGTTTGCAGCGATGGGAAGGAGGTCATTTTGCGACCATTCAGCAGGCCTGTTTCTATAAGCGTTTGCGGGCCATGGCAAACAGCAGCCACAGGCTTGCCCGACTGCATAAAATCTTTGGCCAGCGCCACTGCATCAGTATTCTGCCTCAGTTTATCGGGGTTCATTACACCGCCGGGCAATACCAGCGCATCGTAATCGTCTACCTTCACATTATCCAGCAGCCTGTCTACACGCACTTCCATGCCCCAGTCGGTCTTATCCCATCCTTTTACATTACCTGTCTTAGAAGATATCACGTCTACATGAATACCGGCGTCTTCCAGCGCCTTCTTAGGGCTCAGCAGTTCCGACTGTTCAAATCCGTTCTCTGTAAGTATTGCTACTTTCTTTCCATTAGTATTATCCATTGCTGTTTTTTTAGCAATAACTGCTAAAATATCATGCCATTTGTACTGCTGACACTCAACAATATGCAACTGCACTTATACGAAGGCACCTACAAACTTATGGTACGCTATCCATTCGTTAGCCACCGGCAGGTACACCTCTGTAGCGTGCCTGTCTAAAAACAATTTGTAACTGAACTTGGGATAGGATGGAGAAAAATAGCCCGGATAATACCATGGTATATGACAATGCACACAATACTGGTATTTAAGGAGCACCAGCAATTTGCCCAGGCTGTACTTCCTGTATTCGGGATCGTAGAAGTTTACAATGCCGGCAATGGCATCTTTGCCTTTATCAAAAACGCCCGCGGCTACCAGCCTGCCATTATCGCGCACCTCTATAAGGTAAGAATCGTACACTACCCTGTTTATATCGAAAAGTACACCTTCCAGTGTTTCGGACGCACTAAAATCTATAGATGCATAATACCTGCTGTATAGGTCTTCCAGCTCGGCAGTAAGCGCAAATGGACTGAACCTTACAGAAAAGCCTGCACAGCCCTTTATAATATTGTTGCTCTTTTTGGTCAGCTGTACTTGTGGCACCTTGTACCGCAACCAGTATACGGGGTAGGCATTCCCATCATCGGGCCTCAGTGTATGCGTTGTAAATATGTATGCTCCCATACGATACCATCCTCTCGCCAGGTATTCATCGAGCAGGCGCCCTTTTACGGGTATTACAAATTGCATTTGCAGATCATTGGCCATTGCGAAGGGCTAAGATAGGCAGTATTACCATAACCGGTAAGGATGGTATATTTTAAACGTGCTGTTAACCATATGCTCTACCCCGGCCAAAGCGAAGTTGCCACTAAACGTACCTGCTATAAAATTGGTATCTGCATGGTATATATTCACGATGCCTGCAGAGGAATATACCATTTGCGCCGATAGCGAGTCGACATATATATAGCCGCTACGGATGGTGAAATTACCCGTCTGCATTGGATTGCCGTTATAGCGCAGCATTAAAGCGTAGGAGTGATGGCCATGCCCGCCGAGTCTGTAGGTGGCAAACGAATCTTTTACAAAAAAACAGCCATATGGCTGAGATATCTTTAATGCGGAATCGGGATCAGCTATGCGCACTTTAACCATTGTATCCAACCCTCCGGCCAACTGCCACACTTCTTTTTCCAGGTAATGACGCTCTGCAATATTCACGTCTACATAAGATCCAGAAAAAGTAGTATCCCCTACTTTATTGGTTGGGTCAGAGTATGGCGAAGATTTGCTGCAGGAAAACAAGCCTGCTATTGCTGCAATAATAATGACGGTGTTTAAGACTTTCATGAGTTTATAAGTTAGTTACCAGGTAAGAACGTAAATATAACAGATATATTTTACCCAGGCAGTGTAGACCACAATTTGCTTTTTATATAATTATAGGTATTTTTAGCACACACTATCTCTTACGCAAACTTGAAAGTACTGATAATAGACGACGACCCGGTTACCAGGCATGTGCTAAGCAAGTTTCTTGCCGAACGATCTTTTATTCCGCTCACTGCAGCCAATGGCAGGGAGGCGCTGCAACTAATGCGCGAGCAAAGCGATATAGCCAGGATACTACTTGACATAAATATGCCGGAAATGAATGCCTACGAAATGATGATCGCTATGCAGGGGGATGCACAACTATCAGCTGCCCCTTACGATATACACATCATCAGCGATACCGATAAAGCGTCGATACTTGCTGAAATGGCTGCCCGGAATATTAACATGAGGAGTGTGCGCAACATTCTTAAAAAACCGATAGATATGGAGATGATGGCTTTTGCACTATCTGTATAAACACGTTTTTATGGCAGAAGACCAGAACAAATCTCAACACATACTCAACACCTCATCGAACCTGCTGGGTATCTGCTTTGTAGTGCTCACATCGCTGAAGGTGCTGAAACTGAGCGAAGCCACCGTGATAGATGAGTTTACCCTTGTGCTATTGTTGTTGCTTACCTGTAGTTGTATCTTCTCTTTCCTGTCTATAAGAAGCGCTAATAAAAAGCTTAGCAACCGCTTCGAAAGTATTGCAGACTATATATTTCTGGCGGCATTGGGCGTGCTGCTGGCAACCACATTGTTGTTTACCTTCGGTATAATAAAGTAGGTGGTATGAATACAGGAAGAATAGTATTGCAGCAGGGAGACATTACCAAGGTGCAGACAGAGGCAATAGTTAACGCTGCAAATACATCGCTGCTGGGCGGTGGCGGTGTAGATGGTGCTATACATAGGGCAGGAGGCCCGGCCATACTGGAAGAATGCAGAGCCATACGCGCAAAGCAGGGCGGCTGCAAAGTAGGCGAAGCAGTGATAACAAGCGGTGGCAACCTGCCTGCGAAGTACGTGATACATACCGTAGGCCCAACATGGAATGGTGGCGATAAACGGGAGCCTGAGCTACTGGCATCGGCCTACCGCAACAGCCTGCAGCTGGCAGCAGACCATCACATCAAAACAATAGCGTTTCCAAACATCAGCACAGGCGTTTATCACTTCCCTAAAGAGAAAGCGGCTGAGATAGCGGTAAGCACCACAAAGGCGTTTCTTAATAGTAACTCATCAATAGAAAAGGTTGTGTTTGTATGTTTTGACGAGGAGAACTATGAATTATACCAACAGCTACTAAATAGTTAAAATAACGATGATCATATACAGTTTACTTCGGGTAAGCTAACTTTATAGAACAAAGAAAGTTTATGAAGTACTTATTGGTGTTATCGGCCATTGCAATGTTTGCTTCCTGTCGCACTAAAGACAAGGTAACAGCGGGAAAAGGCGGCACTGCTGCCGTTACTGCTTATCCGCAACATCACCTGGTGGCCAAAAACATCATTAACGGCAAGCTCTACATAAAGTATAACACACTTGATGCACCGGCAGATGGCTTGTATAACGATTCAGTGAACTGCACCAATCACGACAGCCTGCTATCAGGCACTTTCACCGGCCTGCAAAACGGCAACTATTACCTGCATGCTACAGGCTACGACACATCGGTAAAGCAACCAGTAAAGGGCGGACTCCCCTACACCATTACCAGCCAAACCGCACAAAGCACCAATTTGCCGGTAAGTGAGGATTAAATATAACGGCTGATCTTTTCGATCATCTTGCCGAAGGTAGCATCATCCGTAAGTTCGGCAAAAGGCACCCATCTTAGCCCGGTAGCTTCCTCTTCGTTAAATGTGCTGCTGCCAGCGCCCGTATATTCGAACAGGTAGCGCACATCGTGGTGATAATGCGCATCTTCCTTCTTCTTTTCATTGGCCGGTATATGATGCGGGTCTATATCTAACGGGACTGCTATGTTATCAGCAACAGGTATATTTACAAGTTCGGCTGCAGGTATATGCGTTTCCTCTACCGCTTCGCGCAGGGCAGAATGCAGCAATGATTCATCCTGTTCAAAATGGCCACCCGGCTGCAGCCAGCGTTGCAGGGTTTTATGGCGAAGCAACAATATTTCCTGTTTGTTACGATCGATGATGAAGGAACTGGTGGTAATATGCCCGTCGAAATTATTTCTCCGGTACAGGTCTGCCGTAGCAGTACGATCAATAAAATCTGTAAACAGTTGTATGCGTTCGCGCTCGCCGGGGAAAATATCCAGGTATGTGGTGTACAGTTGCTGTAGCTGTTGTTGTGTAAGCATTGTTGTTATTTAAAAGTCGGCTTCACCATTGTAGAGTGCTACCAGTTTTATTACCTGCATCGCTTCTTTTACATCGTGCACGCGCAGTATGTTTGCACCCTGCTGCAAAGCCAATACATGGAGCGCGGTAGTGCCATTAAGGGCATGATCAGGATTAACATGCAGCGCCTTGCACACCATTGACTTCCGGGATACCCCTACAAGTATAGGCCTGCCCAGCATGCGAAAGGTGTGCATCCCTCTCAGCAGCTGAAAATTATGCTCCAGCGTTTTACCAAAACCGAAACCCGGATCAATAATAATGTCTTTTATGCCTACGGCGGTGCATTCATCCACCAAGGTTCTAAGGTAATCGCGCACCTCGGCAACGGCATCCGTATACTGCGGGTTGTTCTGCATAGTTTGGGGGTTGCCCTGCATGTGCATGGCAATATAGGGTACGCCGAGTGCGGCAGCCGTTTGTAACATACCACTATCAAAGCGGGCACCGCTTACATCGTTAATAATATCAACCCCGGCTGCTACAGCTTCCTTAGCTACACCTGCATTATAAGTATCAACAGACAACCATGCTTCCGGAAACCTTTGCCGGATCGCCCCCAGTACCGGCATTATCCGGGTCAACTCCTCAGCTGGCTCAATAAGCGGCTGACCAGGCTTGGTGCTGGTACCACCTATATCCAATATTGTAGCGCCATCTTTCAGCATTTTTTCTGCGGTATGCAGCAATGCTGAGTGGTCGCCGTCCGATACCCGCGAGTAAAAGCTGTCGGGCGTGGCATTAAGTATGCCCATTACTGCGGGCCGGCCCAGATCGAGCAATCTGCCGCGACTCTCAATAATTGTGGATACAGGTAATAATATATTGTGCATTAATAAAGCTATTTATCAACATACCATAACATGTTACAGTTATATGTATGTACCCTTATTTTGTTTTTCGGGCTAACACTAGTATGTTTGGCGGTAAAATTATCCCTTTTTAGTATCCCGATGCAGAACACTTTATCTCAATATAAAGCCATTATTAATAAGTGCGAAGACCTGTATGTGAAGAAGGCGGCCGATTACGGCACGTCGTGGCGCGTATTGAGGCCCATATCTATTGTAGACCAGATATATATAAAGGCGTGGCGCATAAGGCAGATACAGGAAACCGGGGTACAGAAGATTGCCGATAGTATAGAGGGAGAATTTATAGGTATAGTAAACTATGGCATCATTGCACTGATACAGTTTGAACTGGAAAGCGGCACTCCCATAGATTTGAGTGTGGTTGAAGCCAGCAGGCTTTACGACAAGCATGCGCGCCATGTGGAAGACCTGATGCAGCAGAAAAATCATGACTACGGCGAGGCATGGCGGGATATGTCTCAGCAATCGTTTGTAGATCTGATACTGGTAAAACTATTAAGAATAAAACAAATACTGGCTAACGATGGTCAGACAATAGTATCTGAGGGCATAGATGCTAACTTTGCAGATATTGTGAACTATGCGGTATTCGCACTGATAAAAATGAGCGAGCAGCAGTCTTAATAGCTGCCGTTTACGTATTTTTATATTTAATTAAACAACCTTTTGTAGCTCAACTTCATTTTTATAGACCATATGAAATATTTAATCTGGCTGTTCAGGATAGTATTAGGCGGTTTATTCATCTTCTCTGGCATAGTAAAGGCCAACGACCCTATGGGGCTTGCCTATAAGATGAATGAAATATTTGACGTGTGGGGCATGAGTGGCCTTGCTCATATGTCGGAAGCGCTATCTATTGGCATGATCGCGTTCGAGATCATAGGCGGTGTAGCAGTAATAGTAGGTAACTCCTTCCGCGCATATATAGCAGTAATGTTGCTGCTGAACATCTTTTACACCTTCCTGACCTATTATATATGGACATCGGGCAAGGTAAAAGAATGCGGTTGCTTTGGCGACTGCCTGAAAATATCTAATGCCGAGACTTTTTATAAAGACGTCATACTGACGGCGATCAACCTATTCCTGTGGATATTCAGGTACAGGGTGTTCCCGATATTCAAAACGGCCAAGTACAATGCTATAATTGTATGGGTAGCTGTGGTGTTTGCGTTTGGTTTCCAATGGTACACGCTCAAATTCCTGCCTGTTCACGATTGCCTGCCCTACCGCGTTGGTAACAACCTGTGGGAGAAAATGCAGCCGGGTGCCGATGCACAGGCCGCTGTTTACGAGACAAAGCTAACCTACGAGAAGAATGGCGTGAAGAAGGAATTCACCGAAGAAGAATTCAACAAACAAAAAATATGGGAAGATCCGGCGTGGAAGTTTGATACATCAACATCGGTATTGATAAAAGAAGCTACTGGCCAGCCAGAAATACCACGCGACTTTGCCCTTAGCGGCCTGAGCGGCGCCGACAGCACAGAGAAAGTATTGAAAGCAAAAGGATATACCTTCCTGTGGTTTGTGCGTGAGCCTGATAAGGACGAAGTGAAGAAAAACATGGACCGCATCAAGAATATCATAGCCAAGGCGGGACCAATGAATGTGAAGTTCTATGTGCTGTGCACTGCAGGGCCGGACCTCTGCAAGACCTACCAGGAAGTGTGGGGCATGAAGGATGTAACCTTCCTGACGCTGGATGGCACCGTAAGCAAAACAGCTATCCGCACCAACCCGGGCCTTATGTTGCTGAACGATGGTACCGTTGAAGGCAAGTGGAGCTACATGAACTATCCAAAAGATATAGTACTGGAAAACGGCAAACTAAACTGCAAATAAGTGGGCAGCTACATAGCAAAACGGTTAAGGTATAGCCTGCTGGTGCTATGGGGCGTGGTTACCGTTGTTTTCTTCTTATTTAATGTATTACCCGGAGATCCGGCAAGGCTTACAATGGGGCAGCGAACAGACGCTGCCTCTATTGCTAATGCACGTAAGGCCATGAACCTGGATAAGCCATTGCTTGCCCGGTATTTCATCTACCTGAACGACCTCTCGCCAATCAGTTTTAACGAACATAACGAAAATGCTCGGCAGCAGTACCATTACGTCACGCTTATTCCTTTGGGCACTAATGCAGTAGTGGCAAAATGGCCCTACCTGGGCCGCTCTTACCGCACACAAAAGGCAGTGAACGAGGTGCTTTTCGAAGCGCTGCCCGGCACCCTGGTGCTGGCGCTTACTGCCATGCTGTTTGCTACCATAGCCGGCATATTACTTGGTGTATTGGCGGCACTGAAAAAAGGTACATGGCTGGATGCCGGGTCGATAGCGGCGAGCGTAGCGGGCATCTCCATGCCTTCTTTCTTTGCAGGTATCATCATTTCGTTTACGTTTGGCTACCTGCTGCATGCCGCCACCGGGCTGGATATGACGGGCAGCCTGTGGCAATACGATCCGTTTACCGGCAGACAGCTGGCACTAAAAAATCTTGTGTTACCCGCACTTGCGTTGGGTATCCGTCCATTGGCCATCATCACGCAACTGACCAGGAGTGCTCTACTGGATGCATTGTCCCAGGACTATATACGCACCGCATATTCTAAGGGCCTGACCGCGCGGCAGGTTGTATTCAGGCATGCTTTGCCTAATGCACTCAATCCCGTAATCACGGCTGTATCGGGCTGGGTGGCCGAGCTGCTGGCGGGTTCATTCTTTGTAGAATACATCTTTGGCTGGAAAGGCGTAGGTAAGATAACGGTAGATGCACTTGACAAGTTCGATTTCCCGCTGGTTATGGGATCAGTACTGCTGACCGCACTTATATTTATAGTGGTGAACCTGTTTACGGATCTGCTATATGCTCAAATAGATCCGAGGGTAACGCTGAAGTGATGTCTATTAATGCCATAATAGTTTGTACCCTACATTGGCTGATATAGCGTAGGCGTATGCTTCATTGTTGCCGAGTTTAGATAAGTTAGATATCATATAATGAAACTCCGGCCCTACCGTCCATGCACGGCCCTTTTTATTGGATAGCTCCATGTCCAATTTACCAGTGATCCAAAAAATTGTGCGGTTATAGAATAAATCCAGTTCCTCCTTACTCATTATTTCATGCTCGTAATTTTCGTGAGTGCCGCCGGCAAAAAGCCCGGGGCTGCTGCTGGGATAATTTGCACTCCCGCTAACAGTTTCTTTGAAGTCCATTAAACATGCAGCCAGCCTTCCGATCTCTATCCCTGCAGATGGCACCAGCCAGACGGCCCGGCCTTTATGAGGCATTGCGGCCCTATAACTTATACTCAACGGGAACAGTAGATATCTCATTTGAATTGTCTCTGATCTACTATAGGTTGAGTAGGGATTCTCTGAGCCGTAGCTCCATTGATCCAGAAATATAACGCCGGTATTTACCGACCACCGTGGCCGCTGATATCCTGCTGTCAGACCAACTTTAAATCCTACCCCTGATTTATAGCTCCAATTTTCGGAAGAATAGCTACCGTTAGGCGGCAGACTACTTGCATTAAATCCACCACATGTTACACCCGCAGAAGGTGCAATGTACATGCCAGTATGCTCTTGTGCGGCAGCGCTGATGCCTGCCAGAAGTACGAGTAGAAATAGTGATCTTTTCATAAGGTTTGGTTTCGACCAAAGATATATAATAGAGCTAATAACATAAAACGTAACGCACTCTACTATATTGTTGTAACCAATTACACTATACACAACCGCACTACCCAGTTATGGCTAATGTAACTACCTTTACACCGCAAAACGGCTGACAATGAACAATCAGATAACAATGGTGGAATGCCCGCGCGATGCGATGCAGGGCTGGAAGCACTTTATACCCACGGCAGAAAAAGCTAAATACCTGAACACACTGCTGAAGGTAGGATTTGATGTACTGGATTTCGGGTCTTTCGTTTCTGCCAAGGCCATACCACAGCTTGCCGATACTAAAGAAGTGCTGGCGCAGCTGGATATGAGCGCTACCAAAACAAAGCTATTGGCCATTATAGCCAACACACGCGGTGCAGAAGAAGCCGTTCAACATCCTGAAATTAGCTACCTGGGCTTTCCGTTTTCCATATCAGAGACGTTCCAGATGCGCAATACAAACAAGACCATAGCACAATCGCTGGTACAGGTTGGTGAGATACAAGACCTGTGCGTAAAGCACGGCAAAGAGCTGGTTATATATATATCTATGGGTTTCGGCAACCCTTACGGCGATCCGTATAATGCTGAGATAGCTATTAAGTGGGTAAATGAGATAGCGAAGATGGGCATCAAAACCATTGCTATGTCCGATACCGTTGGCGTAGCCAAACCAGATAATATCAGCTATATCTTCAGCCATTTGGTTCCTGAGTTTAAAAACATAAGCATAGGTGCACACTTCCACTCTGCCCCACATAACTGGGAGGAAAAAATTAAAGCCGCCTACGATGCAGGTTGCGTGCGCTTTGACAGTGCTATGGAAGGCATAGGCGGGTGCCCGATGGCCGAAGATGAACTAGTAGGCAATATGGCTACCGAAAATGTGGTAAGCTGGTGCGATGACAACAAAATAGCACTGCACCTGGACCGCGAAGTATTTAACGAGGCTATGGCCATGGCATCAGGTATCTTCCTGTAAGCCGGTATTTATATATTCAACTTTCAAAGACATTTTATGTCCATACACAAAGAAATAAAGCGCGTTACCTCCCATACCCTGCAGGCCATGAAAGACCGCGGGGAGAAGATAAGTATGCTCACTGCTTACGACTATTCCATGGCCAAAATACTGGACGAAGCGGGAATAGACGTATTGCTGGTGGGTGACTCAGCATCTAACGTAATGGCAGGCCATGAGACTACCCTACCCATAACGCTCGACCAGATGATATACCATGCACAAAGCGTGATACGCGCCTGCGAACGCTGCCTGGTGATAGTGGATATGCCTTTCGGATCTTACCAGGGCAATAGCAAAGAAGCACTCAGCTCTGCTATCCGCATCATGAAGGAAACGGGCGCACACGCTATAAAACTGGAAGGTGGCGAAGAAGTAGCAGAATCTATTAAGCGTATAGTTGGTGCAGGAGTACCTGTTATGGGTCACCTGGGCCTGACGCCACAATCGATATATAAATTTGGCACTTATTCAGTAAGAGCCAAAGAAGAAGAAGAGGCAGAGATACTGATGCACAACGCGCGCCTGTTGCAGGACGCCGGTTGCTTCTCCCTGGTGCTGGAAAAAATACCAGCCGCACTTGGCGGAGCTGTAGCCAAAGAACTGAAGATACCCGTAATAGGCATTGGTGCCGGTGGCGAGGTAGACGGACAGGTATTGGTAATGCACGATATGCTGGGCATCACCAAGAATTTCTCTCCACGCTTCCTGCGCCGCTACCTGAACCTGTACGATGAAATAAGCGAAGCAACAAAAAGCTATATTAAAGACGTAAAAAGCTCAGATTTCCCTAACGAGAAAGAACAATATTAAAAATAGGGCAAAAGTCAAAAGTTAAACCCTCAAGGTAAGGTCTATTGTTACAACACAAGAAAGCACGGGGATCCATCCCTGTGGCTTAAGCGGCTAAAGCACATGGTCAATCTCGAGAACTGGAAGCACATTACTGAAGAACTGACACAAAAAGATGTGACGCTGGTGGCTGTGTCTAAAACCAAGCCTGCGGTGGACATTGAAGAACTATACAATGCCGGCCAACGCCATTTTGGCGAAAACTATGTGCAGGAACTGATGGAAAAACAGCCCGCTCTTCCGGCAGATATCAACTGGCACTTTATAGGCCACCTGCAAAGCAATAAAGTAAAATATATAGCTCCGTTCGTATACCTGATACATGGCATAGATAATGCCAAACTGCTGCAGGAGGTAAATAAGCAGGCCGCCAAAAATAACCGGACTATAGACGTGTTGCTGCAATTCTATATAGCCGAAGAAGAATCGAAGTTCGGGATGGATGAAGCGGAGATAGAAGCTTGTATTGCGTCGGCAGATACATTAACCAATGTCCGCATCAGGGGGCTGATGGGCATGGCCACTAATACCGACAACCAGGACCAGGTAGGCAAAGAGTTTGCCCGCCTCACATCCTTCTTCAATCACTTAAAAGCAAAATATTTCATCAGGTCCGACGCATTCGATACCCGGTCTATGGGCATGAGCGGGGATTATACGCTTGCGGTGGCACATGGCAGCAATATGGTACGTGTGGGCAGTCTGCTGTTTGGCGTCCGTACTTACAACAAATAACTGTATAAGTTTTATTACCTATTTTTGGAGCTTTGGTATTAATCAGGTTCAGCACTATCCGGGCTCTATGCAATTTCTTAAAGACAGGTGGGTACTTATCTTAACGCTTATAGCCTTCACGGCTTTTAAGCTGCACCACCTGCATTACCCTTATTTCTGGGACGAAAGCTGGCCCTATGCTGCCGGTGTGGCCGATATGTATAAGCATGGCATCAGCCTGGTGCCCGGGGCTGTAGATCCTTTTATATCCCGCGGGCATCCGTTATTCTTCCATGCCGCAGCCGCCACATGGGGCAAGATATTTGGCATGTCGCATGTATCCATGCACTCCTTCGCACTACTCATATCGCTGCTATTCCTTACAGCTATTTATGAGGGAATGCTAAAGCTGTTCAACGTACGGGTAGCTATTCTGAGCATCTTACTTGTAGTTTCGCAAACCATATTCATGGTGCAGTCTTCTATGCTTTTGCTGGAGGTACTGGTGGCCTTCCTGGCGTTTCTCAGCTTGTACCATTATGTTCGTGGTCATTATCTGCGAACGGGCGTATACCTATCTATGCTGTTCCTTACTAAAGAGAGCGGGCTGATGATGGGCTTTGTGCTGGGTGTTGATGCGCTCATTAACCTGCGTACATTGAATAAGCAAACAGTTAAGGAGCATCTGGCAAGGTTGCTCTCTATTGGTGTACCATGTATCGTGATTGGCGTCTTCTTCCTGTTGCAGAAAAAGATCAATGGCTGGTATATACTCCCCCTGTATTCCGAACTGGTAGAGCATAAGTGGGACAACTTCTGGTCGGTCTTCCGCAATCATGTAAACACAGCCATGTTTACCAAAGACTACCGCTACTGGTATTACTTTATAGCGGCTATTCTGGCTATCTATGCAGCAATAGCAAAAAAACTATGGTGGTTGCTGACAATACTACCACCAATGGTATTGGTATACTACATGATAGGCGAACAAGGGCCAAAAGAATACCATGGCAGCCTCATTCACTTTATAGGTCTTGTTGGCTCTTATGCCCTTATGGCATTCGGATTATCACGAAAGTCTGTATTCGCCAGCTGGCCACAGCGCCATTTTATTGTGCTGGCCATTTCGTTCATTATTTGCTTTCTCATCTTTTCGGCAAGTAACTTTTTTACCGACAGGTATCTGCTGGCCATTATGATACCGGGCATGACGCTTATAGCTATAATCGTAGATAGAGCTACTGCCAGCACACAACCATGGCTTTACTTTATAGCGATGGCCGGTGTACTGCATGTGAGTGGATACTCATATATAAACGATGAAGGCAATGGAGATACCGACAGGGCTGCCTTTAGCGGCATGGAACTGCAGCAGAATGCTGTTAACTACCTCATCGGTCGCAAGGCACAAAACCTGCCTGTTGCTGCCGGTTCGTTCATGCACCGCGAACATCTTACAGACCCTGCTACAGGTTTTATAGAGCCGAAGGATATTTTCCATAATGTGAAGTGGGAGATAACCGATAGCACCCGCTTTGTGATCATGGACAATTTAGAACCTGAAAAACGCGATGAGGACGTGCGGAAGTCGCCGGACTTTAAATTGGTGTTCAAACAGGATAAAGGCCTGGGTTGGCTGGAGATCTACGAAAGAAAAGACACTACTCTGCCTTTGCCGGCTTCGAGGTAAGCGCATGCAGGTAGCTGAACCCTGCTACGGTAAGCAATGTGGTGCCACCTATTACCCACCATAACACAGTAAAACCCATCTTGTTGGCTATCTGCGTTCCCATAAAAGGACCTGCTATCTGCGCTACAGACCAAGCAACGGTAAAAAGTCCCGCATACTGTCCCCGATTATGCTCGTTGGTCCTGCTGATCATAAAAGAGTTCATAAACGGCATCGAAAGCATCTCTCCGGCCGTTATCAACAGTGTAAAGACGATGGCCACCGGCAACGCACCAGGTAATATGTTGTACGAAAAAAATGCAACGGCTATCAGCAATATCCCCAGGGCCACAAAGCGTAAATTCTTTTTTTGCTGCTCCAGCTTAAATACCAGCACCATCTCTACCAAGGCAATGATCAGTCCGTTCATGGCCATAATGCTGCCGATTGTCGATTCATCGAGGAAGAGCTTTTCCCGGTAATACACTGGCACAGTAGTAAACAATTGGAAGAAGCCGAACGCGAAAAGAATGGTAAGCAGGATGAAAAACATATACAGCTTATCCCTGTATGGCGAAGCGCCTTGTAAGGCCACATCTTTACTTTTTTTGCTGGCCGGCGTTTGCGTATTTCTTTTAGGAGATAGCACGGCCAGCAGCAAAAACGCAGCACCTATATTCGTCAATCCATCTATCCAGAACAGCAAATGATAATTATGCCCCGCAATAAAACCACCTATAGCGCTACCTACCGCCCACCCAAGGTTGATGGACAACCTGTTGAGCGAATAACAGCGGGTGCGATTCTCTTCGTTGCTATACTGTGCAATAGCAGTGGAGTTGGCAGGCCGGAAAGATTCATTAAGTACGGCCAGGAAAAAAGTGCAGATACAGATGGCAGTATAGCTGGTCATTTGCCCCAAAACAAGGAACATGGAGCCTCCAGCCAGCAGCGCCGATAACTGTACATTATAAAAGCCGAATTTATCTGTAAGCCTACCGCCCAATAGCCCTCCGCATACCGCTCCGGCCCCGAATATGGCCATAACAATACCAGCCTTAGCAATGTTATAATGTAAGGCACGGGTCATGTACAGCGTCATAAAAGGCACAACCATAGTGCCCGACCTGTTGATGAGCATCACCAGCGACAGCCACCACGTAGCGGGCGACAAACCTGAATACGCATTCTTATATATCCTTACCACATAACTCATTGTTGTATTTTAATTGGCGATAGTAGACGCAAATATTATAAATTTATCGGCAAATAGCCCCAATGACGTTATTAACATGACGCCGTGAAACGCTTTTAAAATAATATGCCTGAGTTTTTAAAAACAAGGTGGCCACTATTGGTGGTGCTGGCGATCTTTATCTTATCCAAGATACCCGCATTACACTATCCGTTCTTTTGGGACGAATCCTGGTCGTATGCCCCGGGCGTTCGCCTGATGTACGACCACGGGCCCAGCCTGATGCCTAACGCAATAGACACCGGTTTTTCACGGGGGCACCCCTTACTGTTTTATGCGGCAGCAGCATTATGGATGAAATTTTTTGGTATCAGCCATATTGCCCAGCATGCCTTTGGTTTATTTATTGCCAGCCTTACGTTAGTAGCCATATACGAGGCATGTGTAGCATTATTCAGCCGAAGGGTTGCTTTTTTGGCATTGCTGCTTACTGCCACCCAGCTTATATTTTTTGTACAGAGCACATTACTACTGCCGGAAATAATGGTAGCCCTGCTGGCACTGCTGAGTATATACTACTATGCCAGCCAGAAATATCTACCAACATTCTTGGCACTATCAGCCCTGATGCTTACCAAAGAGAGTGGCGCAGCTATAGGCATCGTACTGGGCGGGCATGCCCTGTGGGCTTTGTTCGATAAGAACACCACCATCGCCACCAAGCTAAAACGCTTCTTATCTGTATCCGGCGCAGGGGTGGTAATAATTGCCTTTTTCCTGCTTCAAAAGAAACTGAACGGTTGGTATTTCTACCCTGAGCACATGTCATATATCAATGCCGGTTGGGAGATGTATAAGGGTAAATTGCGCTTTTGTACAGAGATCATATTCAGGCACCAGTACAGGTACTTGTTCGTTTCATTCATCGCCGTGTTATCGCTCTGGGCTTCTGTTTATAAAAAAAACATCAGGCTGGCTCTACCATTAGCCGTCTATATTCTGCTGTTCATATCCAGCAACGAATACATGGGCTACATTACCCGCAGGTTGCTATTGCCATTTATATTAACTGTGATCATCTACACTTTTTATCAGCTTACGCGACTAAGGAACGACAACCGCAGACAGTCCGACTTCATTTTCATCTCGGTATTGGCTTTTGTTACCTACGTTTCCTTCTGCTGTATCAACTTCTTTACCGATCGCTATTTGATAACAGCGCTTATCCTGGCACTTGTCGTATCTGCATACATCATAGATACTTTTGTTGCTAACCTTAAGCCTTTTGTATATCCTGCAGCAATTGCGGTGGTTCTTGCTGTTGCTGTTACCAGCTTTACCAACAGCCGTGGCATAGGTGATGTAAGCCTGCAAATGTATAGTGCCATGGATGTGCAGCAGGCTGTGGTAGACTATCTGGAAACCAATAACCTGTACGATCACCACATAACTGCACCATCATCGCTCAACCGCGTACATCTTACGCAACCGTACACCGGTTTCCTAAGATCTGGCAAAATATTTACAGCTGTAAACTATGTAATGGAACCCCAGACCGAGTACTTTGTTATGGACAATATAGAGCCCGACACTTCTATACATAAAGAGCAGATAGCACAACAATTTGACCGCGTGTATAGTATAACAAAGGGAGAAGTGTGGGCAGAGATCTACAAAAGAAAGTAGCAGTTACTCTGCCAGTGCCTGCACCATAGCAATAAATTGTGCACGTGGTATCATTCTGGCGCCGAGGCTTTCCAGGTGCTCGGTATACACCTGGCAATCAATCAGCTGCACCTGCTGTTGCTGCAGTACTTCTACCCACTTTATGAAAGCAAACTTGCTGGCATTGCTCGTTTTGGCAAACATACTCTCACCAAAAAAGGCTTTACCCAGCCATATGCCATATAGCCCGCCTACCAGTTCTCCATCCATCCAGGCTTCTGCACTGTGGGCATATCCTGCCTTGTGCAGTTCAGTATAGGCTGCCACTACCTCATCGCCTATCCAGGTGCCATCCTGCCCCTCGCGCACTGCATGCCTGCAGTTGGTTATCACCTGCTCAAATGCAGTATTGACCCTGAACTCAAACTTATTACCCTTTAGTACCTGCTTCATACTCTTGCTCACCTTCAGCTCACCAGGGAACAAGACAAAGCGAGGATCAGGCGACCACCACATGGGCGGTTCATCCTCATTGAACCAGGGAAATATACCATTATGATAGGCCAGCAAAAGCCGCTCCGTGGTCAGCTCACCACCAATAGCCAGCAAACCATCGTCCAATGCCTCGGAAACGGGCGGGAACCACAACTTGTCATCCAATATAGCTATCATGCCTGCTTATCGAACGGGTTCTGTTTGGTGAAGTATACTTTCTGGCCATTAAGCATGCAGTAAGGCGGTTCGAAGCCGGGCATAGATGTTGCACGTATATGGCGTTCTATCTTATCCTTATCCCAGTTAAGGTCTATCACCTTAATGTCTGCGGCTTCTTTACGATAATGCATACTGGTGCCGTACTTGCCTACCAGCAATTCCTGCGCAACAGCATTATACTTGCCATCAATTATATGGGATAGTGTCTGCTTAAACAGGTTGAGAGAGGCTTTGTAAGTCAGCTCGTACAGTTCATTTACCCAGCAATTCTGCGGAATGGCAAACCGCTTCTGGAAGAGAATGTCGCCATTATCTATGCCCGGCTGCATGCGGTGTATGGTAGTGCCAAACTCTGTTTTACCCTCCAGTATAGCAAAGCTGAACTGGTTGCTACCCCGGTACTCGGGCAATGGCGCCATATGCAGGTTAACGGCTATCTGTGCTGCTTTAGCTATATCATGCGCCTTCAATATCTGGTGGTATTGTACAGAATACAGAATATCACACTCAGGCAGATCTTCAAGACTATCTATAACCTGTACGCTGTTGGCTTGGGCCAGGGCTGCAAGATTGTGTTCGCCGCCAAACTCTTTGCGCGCCTGCGTAAGAAGCCCGACAATAGCAATGTTCAGCTTATCCTGTTGTTGAATGAGATAAGAAAAGCACTCGTAGCCAATGGGTTTAGAACCCAAAAAAACCACCTTCTTTTTAACCATATGTAAAAATAAGTTTTTACCCCTTTTAAACTTCATACATGCCTGCCTGTCATAACGAGCTGACCACACAATTAAAAAAACGACAGATAAATTTTCAACAGGCATATAAAGTTTCTACATTCGCATCTGCATGGCATCAAGGAAAATTCTGATCATTACCAACCGCATCCCCCACCCCCTTAACGACGGCGGGAACCTTGCTATGCAAGCCATGATAAATGGCTACCACAATAACGGCTGGCAAGTGTATCTGCTGTCGATGAACACCTCCCGCCACTATGTTGAGCATTCAGTACTGAACACGCTGTTCCGGCAACTGTATAAATTTGAATGGTTCGATTTCAACAACGATGTAACCAAGCCTGGCGTAATAAAAAACTTCCTCTTCAGCAGGCAAGCCGAACACGTTGAACGGTTCTATAACCTTGATTTCGAACAAAAGATACTACAGGTCATCAACAATTTCGGGCCTGATGCAATACAGATAGAGAGCGTTTACCTTTCTACTTATTTGCCAGCCATAAAGCAGCACTCCAAAGCTGTTACCATATTAAGGGTACATAACCTGGAATACCGCATATGGCGGGACCTAGCCCATAAAACCCGCAGCGCATTTAAACGGACATACCTGCTTATGTTAGCTAAACGCCTGAAGCAATTTGAAATAAGTGCATGGCCCAAATATGATGTAGTGCTGGCCATTACAGAGAAAGATGCAACGGGCATTATAAAGCATGCAAATGTTCCGGGTATCACAGTAGCGCCTTTCGGTCTTGACATATCCAGCATTCCGGAGCCAGCAAGCAACGAACAATGGGTGGGTTACCATATTGGTGCCATGGATTGGATCCCCAACCGGGAAAGCGTAGAGTGGTTCCTGCGCGAAGTATGGCCTAAACTACACGCCGCAGAACCCTCTTTCGAATTCTATTTTGCAGGCAGAAAAATGCCGGAAGAAATGGCATCGCTAAATATAGCAGGTGTTCATTGCATGATGGAAGTGCCGGATGCTAACGCTTTTATTGCCGACAAGAAAATACTCATCGTCCCCATAATGGCTGCAGGCGGCATAAGAGTAAAAATACTAGAGGCTATGGGTGCCGGGAAGATAGTTATTACTACCCCCTACGGCATTAAAGGGATAGAGGCACACGCAGGAGAACACTATCTATCTGCCACAACTCCTGAAGATTTTGTGCGTGCTGTAAAATGGTGTATCAACAATAAAGAAAAAGCAGAGCTGGTGGCAGCAAATGCCCGGGAGCTGATAACTGGGCATTATAATAATACCACTATCATGTCGAACATTATCGGGAAAATAGAAGAAATGTTGCGCATCAAATTATAACTATACCATCCATAAGGCACCGTTTATACTATCGCGCCCCGCACCGGTGACACTACTCAATACATTTGCCTCCTCTCTCCACCTTAGTGTTCCTATCAGTGCCATTACTATGGCTTCCTTATATTTTATCACATTGGCATCCGGCACCACTACCTCTACCTGGTAAGGTGTCAATTCCTTTTGTAAGAGCGACACTAAAAAGTCGTTAAATGCCCCTCCACCGGTCACCAGCATATGTGCTGCTTCCTTATGGTGCGGATACGCTGCAACCGCTAGTGCTACTTGTTTTGCTATGTGTGCCGTAGCGGTATGCAACAAGTCATAGGTATTATTACTGCTTTCCAGCAGCACGGGAAACACCGATGCCATAGCCTGCTCATTGCTGAGCGATTTGGGTGCAGGCTTCTTGTAATAGTCAACTGCGTTAAGCTTATCAAATACATCATATAGCATGCCCCCGCTCGCTGCCATCATTCCGCCTTCGTCCATTATCCTATCCTGGCTGGCGGCCAGTGCATTCAACACCTGGTTGGCAGCGCATACATCAAATGCCACTGGTTGCCCCTGCTGCCATACGGTCATATTGGCTATACCGCCAATGTTCAGCAGGTACTCGTACTGACCAAAAAGCAGTTTGTCACCTATCGGCACGATTGGAGCACCCTGCCCACCCAATGCCACATCTACTGCCCTCAGATCGCTGATGACGGGCAAACCGGTTACGGCGGCGATAGACGCACCATCGCCCACCTGGAACGTAGTATGATTTGCAGGCTCATGAAAAACGGTATGGCCATGCGATGCTATAAAATGTACTTTATGTTCAAGATCGTGCTGCCGCATAAAGGCCTGCACCTGCGCACCTATATACCGGCCGTAGCTGGTGTGCAGTTTCAGGAAATCACTTACGTGCAGTCCATCCGCATGTTTCAGTTTGTGCTCCCAATCGCGGGAGTATGGTATGCATTCTGCCTGCAACAGGGTATATTGCCAGTTGCCCCTTATTTCTTCCAATTGCACATAAGCAATATCCAGCCCATCTAAAGAACTGCCCGACATCAGGCCGATAACATAGTAAACCATGGGGCAAATGTAGAGGATAAATTGAATGCAGACTAGGTTAATCGTTTCAGTTTTCCCGGGTTTTGACGTGTATCGAATAGCCTGACAACCTCAATACTTTTAGATCGCACCCTGTAATATATCAGGCATTGCTTTTTCACAACGCCTTTACGGGTATTTAGCGCATGGTCTGCCAAGGGATAAATAAATGGAGTATTGGATATTATACCGCATACTTCGTCAAATCGCGATAGAAATTTTTCACTGGCATCGTCGCCAAATTCGACTTGTAAGTATTGTACTATGTTTTTCAGATCGCGGATTGCTGTTTTTGTTAAAACTATTCGTTTAGCCATTCAATCCATATTGG
Organism: uncultured Flavipsychrobacter sp.; assembly: GCA_964588295.1. Lineage (GTDB taxonomy): Bacteria > Bacteroidota > Bacteroidia > Chitinophagales > Chitinophagaceae > Flavipsychrobacter. Next base: position 160,934 of record CAZPOT010000013.1, read on the forward strand.
GCTCTTACTTCCCGTAAAACTTGTTCTAAAGGAAAAACTTCACCTCGGTCAGCCTCTTCGATCCCTTTTTTTAATTCGGCTAACGAGATCGGCTCATTCCAATCGTCATCTATCTTACCGCTAAAGTGATTCAACAGAGCTCCATAGGTTTCTTCAACTTCGTTCTCATCCAGTTTAGTGATCATATCGACCATTTCTTTTCTCATTTCAGCTATGCTCATAACCCATTGCTTTGATATAAAGTTACGAAAATGGTTATTTACGGAACAACAGGGCGGGATACCTTAACAATACAAAAATGGCTCCCTTACGGAAGCCATTTCAACTATATCTGTTTATCGCTTAGTTAGCGTATTCGCTCATAAATTTAATGCGCATCATCTTCAGGTGCTCAATGGTCACATCGCGGTCTTTAAACTCCTCGTATGCTTCTTCCATATTATCGTCGTGGCTGTTACGGAAAAATTCAAAGATGTCGTCCTGCTCATATTCATCCAATTCCTGCTCCAGGCAGTAATCCAGGTTCAGTTTTGTGCCGCTGGCTACTATTGTTTCCATCTCTACCAGCAGGTCGGGCATCGACAGCCCTTTATTCTTTGCAATGGTTTCAAGCGGTATCTTCTTGTCTATGTTCTGTATGATGAACACCTTCATACCACTTTTGTTCACCACACTCTTCATCACAAAATCATCGGGCTTGGTAATATCGTGCTCCTCTACATACTTGGCTATCAACTCTACAAACTTCTTACCGTAGCGCAGCGATTTGCCCTTGCTTACCCCCTGTATCTTCTCCAATTCCGCCAGTGTAGTAGGATAGTTGGTGGCCATATCTTCCAGCGAGTTTTCGAGGAAGATAACGAACGGCGGCAGGTTCTTTTCCTTGGCTATCTGCTTGCGCAGATCCTTCAGCATGTCGAACAACACCGGATCTGTAGTAGCTGGGCCCGATGAACCGCCGGCCACCTCTTCATCATCGCCCACGGCATCATCGTACTGATGATTAAGCGTTACGTAGATGAGATATGGCTTCTTCATAAACTTGCGTCCCTTCTCCGTTATCTTCAGCAAACCATATTCTTCAATATCCTTCCGGATCATACCTTCCAGTATCATCTG
>CAZPOT010000014.1:0-137624 GCA_964588295.1 uncultured Flavipsychrobacter sp.
ATCAGGAGACGAAACGCGCTCAACGACATACTTACAGGCAAACTGGCACAGGCCATTGAAAAATGCCGCAAAGAATGGGCCTCATTTCCCGGAGCAGGTTACGGGCAGGGAGAAAGAAAGATGGCACACCTGGCGACAGTTTATGTACAAGCAGGCGGTAGCATAACCGTATAAACCCTAAGAACAATGGAAAGTAATGAAACCAGCAATATTCCCATTTCGGGATTGCTTTATAAATGTTTTGATATACAAGTAACGGAACCCGACAAAACTTATTCAGTCAGTTATGAACTGGACAAAACCATTGGCTTTGTTACGGGCATTGGATTGGACACCAACCGCGAAAAACTCATGTACCAGCGTGGTACGCAGAAAATAGAGATCAACAGACAGGAGATCGTCCCCGAAGGTTTTCTCAGTAGGCGCCTGTACCACCTGCCCACTATCGAAGCGCACTTGCGTTTCCTGCGGCGTGGCGGCAGAATACCGGTCGGCAACGGCATCGTCAAGGTGGACTACAAAGACAGCACAGATGCGCTGGCTCCTTTTGAGCCTTATTGGATCAGGATAACACTGGATTGCATTATTAAAGAATCGTGAGATGGGCAGCACTATAACAGTCGAGGTACAGGTGAAAACGAAGGGTGAACGCAACTACTTCCAGGTTAATATACCGCAAAGTGTAACACATATTACCGGTATCGAAGCCTTTGTCAGTAAAATCAGCCTACCCGGTGGCCGCAAAGACCTGGACGGTAATGTGGCAGGCACGATCAAGCTACAGGCCGAAGGCAATGCGGGACTATCGTTCATTGCCCAGGTATGGTTAGGTGCGCATCCCGTAGAACCATTGCTGCCAGGGCTGGAACGCGTGAGTGACCTTATTTCTTTGTTTCCCGCTCCCTACTACATCAACACATACGATGAGCAGGCATGCAAAAGGATAGTCGACAGCTATACACTTTACGGATGCTACAGGGATATGATCGGCATGCAATCCAATATAGATGCCCGCTATTTGGTGACCCTTTGTTTACACGTACAACAACAATAATCCACACTATGACACCGGAACTGATCAATGAGTATATCAGCAGGCGAATGAAGGAATTAGGATATGGAGATAATTTCCATACGCGCCTGCGCCATTTCGTCCTGGCTCCCTCTGAGGTCAGGACAATAGATGCCCACTTGCAGTTGTTCCTTCTGCCAACGCCTAAAGAGGGCGTGCGAATAGAAAGCGACATCGGTTATTACGACTTGTCTGACACTGCCACTAACGAACTGCAATACGAACACCAGGGAACAATTACGATGACCAACCTGACCCCATTATCACTCCACCTTCAAATGATCCAGGTACTCTATAAATCCAAGTAACATGCCACTAGTAGAAGCAAAATACGACCAGGACAAGATAAATAGCTTAAAGAACTATCTGCGCCGTGAATCCGAAAAAGGCCGGGCCAAAGACTACGAAATAGAGGTAGATGGCTTCAGGGTGGTGCCGCGTACTGACGACATAGAGGAGTTTGACGAGTTTGAAATGCATGTGCGGGACACTACACGCAACGTGACCATCAAGATATACGACGGTGACAGCACACCCCGCAATACGAAGTATTCATTCCAGCTGAACAAGGACAGCATACCTGCACAGCCGACAAATGGTTTAGGTGGCCTGGGGGAAGTTGGACAGATCATACAGCAGAAGCTGGACGAACAGAATAAAGAATACCAGCTGGAACGGATGAAGGAAAAGCTGGAGGAAGCAGAACAGGCATTGTCGGAAGCTGAAGAATACAATGAGAAGCTGGTAAATGAGATAGCGCACCTGAAAGAGAACAAATACAATCTGGGTTCTTTCAATATCGCGGAGCTGGGTGCAGAAGTGCTCAAATACACGATAGCTAAAAATGCCAATAAATCGCCATTGGCGGCTAACCTGTCCGGTATCCTCGGTGCGCTGAACAACGTGCCAGAGACCGCCCAGGAACCTCGCGAAGAGGACGATTATGAAGCAAGCGTGGAAGAAGCCCAGGAACAACCTACGCCCCGGCAAATGGCCATACTGCACAGCATACAGCAAATGGAACAAGTGTTCAATGCACAACAGCTCCATACGGTGACACAACTATTGATCCACCTGATGAATAAACCCGCAGACCTGGCACCTGTAGCAGAATTACTGAACATTAAAACAAATGATAGCAATGGATAAGTTCAAATATACGCTGACGGTAGCGGCCAAAGACCAGCCGGAAGCCAAGGAAAAAGCAGACGCGCTACAGACGCTGGCCAGCAAGCTGTCCGCCAAAGAGCTGAAGAAACTGGCGCACATCGTACTGCATGACCCCATTAAGACAGCAATGGCCAAAAGTTACCTGGGTGTTTAAAGCAATTCATCATGACCAACCGTATCATATACCGATCTGTACAGCCGCAGCCGTTGTCCACGAAAGAGACCATACAGTACTCCTTGCTGGGACTGGTGGTTCTCGGAGGTGCGGTCATGCTGGGACGGTCGGTGATCAAAAAGGTGATGGTCAAAACTGAACAAGCTAAGACATTGGAGGATGGCACTGCCCCCACCTATGCCAAACAAATAAAAATGGCATTCCAGAATGATGGATGGTGGGGAACAGATACGGCGGCACTGAGAAGCGCATTACGTAGCATCCCCTCAAAAGAGGAGTTCCGCAAGGTAATGACCTCTTACCAGCGGCTATACAGCAGCTCCCTGCTGGGAGATATGCAGTCGGAACTTAAAAGCTCGGAGTATAACGAGATGCTCTATATCATCTCGGCAAAGCCGGACACCAACGGCGGCCAGCAAAACACAGGCATTGACCAGCTGCAGTCATGGGCCAAAAGATTAAAAGCTGCATTTGATATGACCTACGGCTTTATGCCCGGAACTGACGAGGAAGCGATCAGGGCGGTATTCCTGGAGATACCCACACAATCGGTGTTCGCACAGGTAGGAACTGTTTACCAGGCTTTGTATGGCAACGGCCTGACAGACGATCTTAAAAGCGAGCTGGAGTTCTGGGAATACGATGCTATGGTGCAGATCATTAATAACAAACCAAAAAGCTAAAACAATGGCTAAGGCAAAGACAACAAGTAAGAGCGGCAGCAAGAAGATCGGCAAGGCCAGCAAAAAGGTAGCTGCCCGCCAATCGAAAGCTGTAAGCTTCCCAAGGAAAGCGGCCAGCAATAGCGGAAGGATCATACTGGCTACATTGACCATAGGTGCTGCAGGTGTATTAGGTTATTTTGGCTGGCAGATCATCAAAAAGAAGAGAAGCAGTAAAAGTACCAACCTGGACGAAGAGCTTTTAAAACTCCATCCTGCCGTTACTCCAAAAGCGGACACCAGCCATATAGACACTACGACCTATACACCGGCAGACACGACCACAAAGAAAGGCGGTGTCAAATCAACAGGCAGTGACCAGTTCCCGCTCAAAAAAGGCAGCAAGGGCGAAACAGTAAGACAGTTGCAGCAGGCACTCATCAATAAATATGGCAACAGCATCTTACCTAAGTACGGCGCAGATGGCGACTTCGGATCGGAGACTTTTAATGCACTGAAGAAAAAGGGATTGGCTACTACTGTTGACGAAAGCACCTTTAATGTGTTGACACAGGGAGCGGACACCATCGGTTCTTCAGCGGGTGATCTCTCACAGAAACTATGGAGTGCCGCCTTTACCCATAATTTTTCAGGCGTATTGTCCCTGTTAAAAACCATCAAGAACAAAGATCAGTACCAGCAGGTGAGCAACAGCTTTATGCAGCGCAGGCTGAACGGTGTACGCCAGACGCTGGTCAACGGACTGCTCAGCAGCTTTCATAGCGACGAGCAGAAGCAGCAGATCAGGATGGAATTTTTGCGCATGGGCCTGCAATACGATGGCAATAAATGGAGCTTGTCGGGTTTTGAAGGAAAGACCATTGTCACTACTGAAGCTGCAACGATATGGGTCACCGCTACCCAAAGCCTTAAAGTTCCTGCCATGATGGTACTCGGCAATGAGGTCACACAACGCCTGGACTATACCTTATTTGAGAATAACAACAAGTACTTCCTTATCAAAACACAGTTCATTAAATATCTCTGATTATGAAACAGAACAAAATCCGCGTTATTACGCATATCGTAGTGCATTGCACAGGCACCGGCCCCATGCAGGTGGTAGATCTCGGCCATTTGCCTTATCACTTTGTTGTCACCGGCCAAGGCAAGCTGGTCAATATCAGGCCCGTCCAGCGAAACAATGCCCGGGTAAAAATAGCCTGGCTGGGCGGTATTGACGAAACAGGTTCATGCACAGATAACCGCACGGAAGTACAAAAAGAAACCCTCTTTAGTACGCTGGTATTACTGACCGAACGTTTTCCCGAGGCTAAGATCGTCGGCGCAGACCAATTGCGTAAAACCGATATTCCCAATCCGGGCTTCGATGTAAAAAAGTGGCTGGCTGAATATATACCCGCTTTTATGGAGGCCGCATAACTGCCCGCCTTTTTTCATCCCATTATTAGAACCTCATTATTAAACCTCATTGTATGAAAGAGATCATTCTTGCCGCCCTTGTGGCTCATGGCTACAGGGTGTTTGTCCGGCCCTTTGAACTGAACATTATCGGCATCCGCAGCCGGAGCGCAGTACCAAATGTCTTCAACGATTTCATTACAGTTATCTACAAGGATGACGGCGGTATCTGGCAGCAGCACACCTTTGCCGCTACGACCGACCCTGGCACTTTCTGGCTGGAGAACCCACTTAATCCACAAGGGACAGCCATTCTCAAGGAAGGGCAATATGTCAATGCGTATGGCATCGGCCTGCACCGCAGCAAGTACCTCGCCCTCACCCAAAGGCAGCCCGTCACTGTTATCCGTGACATTACCCGCGACGGCTCGTTAGACTTTAATGGCCATGAAGATACCGGCTTGTTCGGCATCAACATACACAGGGCATTACAGCAGGGTACAACCCGCTTTATCGACAAGTTTTCAGCAGGTTGCCAGGTGCTGGCTAATGCCGACGATTTTAAAGTTTTCATGGCCCTGTGCGAAACGCACAAGCAGCGATACGGCAATGCATTCACCTACACCTTACTGCATGAATCCCCCGCCATGCGACTGGCGGCCTGAAGGACACCGCTTTTCGATTTTTCCGCAGTCATAGCAGGTCTCGCCCTGGCATTTGTCACTTACCAATTAATCAAACGTACCTATGAAAACGATGAAACAGTTTATCCGGGAACTCCTTACTGACAAATCAGGCAGCTACAGTATGCGGGAGTTTGTTATTGCAGTGCTGCTATTAGTGTTGATCACGAGCTGGGTCGCCAAACAGTTTTTTAATAAAGATGTGCCAGACTTTATGTTCTACACGTTTGGTAGCCTGATCGCAGCCGGTTGCTTTGGCTACTCCTTTGAGAAAAAGACTTTTTCGGAGCCACCACAGAGCCAATAAGAACAACACCTGTCAATTCTTCAATCGATTTATTCAAACCCTTAAAAACAATTATTATGAGACCCTTTCTTTTTTTGCTGATCGGCTTATTGATCGGTTACAGCATAAGCCTTATTTCCAGGACAACAACACCGCCCCCTGTAGTGGCAGTAGCCCAACCCGCAACTAATGCGCTGAAAGCGACCGTAGCCATGTCGGAGGTATATTACCAGGATATCGTCGATTCACTGCAAAACAGCAATGCGTCACTCAGTCAAAAAGTGGACGCAACCCGTTCCGAACTCAAGCAGGCCAAAGCGCATGGGGCATTCCTGGCAGCATTGGTAGATACCCTGTTGACCAACTATTCCACCACCAATGACACCGGTCAAAAGCTCACGTATTGCGACAGTCTCAGCTTGCTCGTTGAGGATGTATTATACACCTCTTCCGTCAAGGATAGTTTATATGATAGCATATTGGTTGCACAACACCAGGAACTGATGAACAAAGACCAGATCATCCTCGCAGGCGAATTGAAATACGACGGGTTAAAATTTTCCTTCGATCAGAGTATAGCCCAACAGGATATGCTCCTGGATAATAACATCTTGTTGGATAAGCGACTGAAACACTCCAGGACGAAAAGCAAGATACTGTCCGCCCTTGTAGTCATTTTAGCCGGTGTCACCTCCGCTATTGCATTGAACCACTGATAAACCAAACAGCATGAAAGAGAAAACGATCATTTCCTCCGCTACCCTGATCACCTCGCTTGTGGCATATTGGTATGCCAGGGAGGCAGGCAAGGACGGTGCGCCATTTGTAATGCTGGGTGGGTTTGTAGGCTCCCTGATCGGGGAGGCAATGGTTGAGCGTATCAACAAAAAACGTAGGTAGTATGAATATCGAGATCACTAATTCGGGAGGTTGTATAGTATTTGGGTTTGACGGGCAGTATATAGCTGTTAGCAAGCAGGCGATCAGGAACATCACCATGATCGGTAACGATAAGGTCTGTATGGATACCGGCAAGGGCGTGTTGGAGCTGATGTACATTGCTGTATCTGACGTAGTTAAACCAAATGATATAGCTACCGCTTCTTTATTGCTCAAAACGCTGAAAGATATGATAGGCATCCCAGCAGCCTCCGGCCAGGATCTTTCCACGCAGATGGCGCTCTTACAACAGCTCTTATTGCAAACTGTCCCCACCTCCCAAACTGTTACACAGATACTTGCCACACCACTGCTAACGGATGACACACAGCAGGGAGCAAAGTTTGAGGGATATGCTGCAATCGGCACCAAAGCCGAAGAAACAGGATGGGCGATAAAACTAACCAGGATCAAGAACGGCGTACCCGAAGAAGTATGGGCAAACGGCAGGCAGACATTCATTAACGTATGGGATGACCGGTATGACCTCCCCTATAACCGGATGGCAGCATTAAACGCCTCATCGGCCAATGGAAAGTCCAGTTAAAACACAATGCTATGAAAGACTTTGTACAGGCCATGCAGGTAGAGCTGGCACATAAAAGAAAGCACGACAAGACTTCTGTTGAAAAACTGGCAGCTACCTATGGTATTACCGACAAGACAGAGGTTAAGGAGCTGACCGAACTGGCAATCGTCAAACAAGCCAGGTATATCGCGCATATGGATATGCCGCTAAAGGAACGTTTTGACCGCGTAGTTGAACTCTACCATTCCCAGGTCAACCTTTCCCACCGCACCAGTCAGTCTATTCTCTTGCAACAGTATTCCACACCAGCACCTATTGGCTTTATGGCTGGTATCTTTTGCGGTTTGGATAAATTACACGTTACCGGCGGGTATGGCTTTGAGCCATCCGCCGGTAACGGCCTTTTAACGATAGCAGGTAATCCCAACCGTATTTACGTCAATGAAATTGACACCCTACGTCGTAATAACCTGAAAACACAGGGCTACGCTAACGTTTGGGACAGGGATGCCGCCAGCCAGTTCAGCTATGTGGACATCGGCAATACCTTCCAGGCAGTGATCACTAACCCGCCGTTTGGTAAGCTCGATAAGCCTGAAATGTTCGGCACGTTCAAAATAGACACGCTCGACCATGTGATGGCATTAAGAGCATTGGAGAGTATGGTATCTAATGGCAGGGCAGCTATTATCATCGGTGGTCATACGCAATACGATAGCCGGGGACGGGTGCAGGCTGGAAAGAACCGCATTTTCTTTAACTATCTCTACAGCCGCTACCATGTAGCTGATGTCATACAGATCGACGGTCGTAACCTCTATTCCCGTCAAGGCACGGGTGTTAACGTCAGGCTGATACTGATCAGTGGCCGCAAGCCAAAACCGGAAGGTGCCGCTCCCGTTTATGACAGGCACAGAGATAGTGTAGTAAAGACATTTGAAGCTTTGTATGACCGGGTGATAGATGCAATGGATATTGTTCCAGACATCAAAATAAGTTCCGTACCATCCACTCTGGAGCGCGAAGCAGCCGAAATGCTTCGCTTATTGCAGGGAGACGGACTGGGTGCCCCCTACCTGCCTGCATCTGATAGCTGTGTTGTTCTAAACACCCAGGTGCCGGACAGTATGGCCTTTGAAACACAGTCAGCGATAGCCCAGATCAAAGAAGAAGTAGGTGGTGATATTGACAATTTTGTCCGGCACAGGTTACAGTTTCCTACCCGCACTTCTTTATGCAAGGCCCTGTCGGCTGAACAAATAGACGCGGTAGCTATGGCCATTTACAATATCGAAGCAAGAGGACAAGGCATGATCATTGGCGACCAGACTGGTATCGGTAAGGGGCGTATTGCCGCCTCTATGATCCGCTATGCGGTATGCCAGGGCTTAAAGCCTGTGTTCCTTACCGAAAAGGCCAACCTGTTCTCCGATATTTATCGCGACCTGGCAGCTATTGGGTCCGCTCACTTTAAGCCCTTTATTGTGAATGGCAGGGAACCGAAAACAGATATTAAAGACGAGGAAGGTAATGTGATCTATTCCGCCCCACCGGCAAACGAACAGCAGGCTGTATTTCAATCCAAGGCTATACCTGCTCAATATGATTTTGTCGTGGCTACCTACTCACAATTCAACAGCCCTGAAAAGAAGCCTGAGAAGCCATTGTTTCTGCAAGCCATAGCAGAGGACAACATTTTTATTCTCGACGAGGCGCACAACAGTTCCGGCTCATCCAATACTGGCGAGTTTCTACAGCAAGTAGTCAGCCATACGCGCGGCGTGGTGTTCCTTTCAGCCACCTTTGCCAAGCGACCTGACAATATGCCCATCTATGCCATGAAGACGGCTATCGCCGATTGTAACATGAGCAAGGATGAACTGGTAGAAGCAATTACCAGGGGCGGTGTGGCATTACAGGAGGTGTTATCTTCTCAACTGGTGGCTGAAGGGCAGATGCTCCGTAGGGAGCGCAGCTTTGAAGGAATAGAGGTCAATTATATCTCGCTCGACGATAAAGCTGAAGAACACAGAGCTACAGCGGACAATATCACTGAAATACTTCGCGACATAATAGCGTTCCAGGGCAAGTTCGTCAATGAAGCGGTTGATGAGCTGGACAAGGTAGCGGTGGCAGAAGGTAAAGAGGTAGGTGTTAGGGAAGGAACATCACAAGCGGGCGTGGATAACCAGCCATACTTTTCTAAAGTGTTCCAGGTCATTAACCAGATGCTGTTTAGCTTGAAAGCCCAAGCGGTGGCAGAACGCGCTATTATGAGGCTGCAGGAGGGCAAGAAGCCGGTGATAGCGTTTGCCTCTACAATGGGCAGCTTTATTGAAACGCTCGAAAATGAGCAAGGTTTACCAGTATCTGATGGGGATACGATCAATGCTGATTTTTCGGAGGTATTGAAGCGTGGGTTAGATGGAATATTGCGGTACACGGAAAAAGACGTGGATGGGCAGCCGGTGTACAAAAAGTTTGAGCTGAGTGAGCTGGCACCGGAAGCGCAAGCGGAATACAACCGTATCTATGAGCGTATTCTCAATGTAGCTACCGGTATTACTATTTCCCCAATAGATGTGATCGTTAAAAAGCTACAGGCGGCTGGTTATTCGGTGGCTGAGGTGACCGGAAGGAAATACGAATTGCAACTGAATGCCAAAGGCAGTAAAGCCCTGGTCATGTCGCGCAAAAAGATCAATACCAATGATGCGTTCCGTAAGTTCAACAACAATGAAGTGGACGTACTCATGATCAACCAGTCCGGCAGTACCGGCGCGTCCGCTCATGCGTTGCCTACAGCCAAAGTTCCGGCAGCCCAAGTAAAACAGCGCGTGATGATCGTGCTACAAGCCGAACTGGACATTAACACCGAAGTGCAGAAACGTGGACGTATCAACCGGACCGGTCAGATCATGAAGCCCATCTACGATTATGTTACCTCAGCTATTCCCGCCGAAAAGCGATTGATGATGATGTTACAGAAGAAACTGAAATCACTGGATGCCAATACCACCTCTAATCAGAAGCAATCCACCAAGATATTAGATGTGCCGGATTTTCTGAACAAATATGGCGATAAGATTGTCAAGGAATATCTACTGGAAAATCCCGACATTAACGACTTGCTGGATGATCCGTTAAAATTAAAAGATAGCAAGGCGGATAGCAGCAGTGAGGCAACAGCCATAGAAGATGCAGCACATAAGGTGAGCGGTCGTGTAGCGGTACTTTCCACGAAGATGCAGCAGGATTTTTACAACGAGGTAGCAGAGCGGTACAACGACTATGAAGCCTATTTGCGCCAGGTGGGCGAATATGACCTGGAAGTCGAGGCGATGAACCTGGATGCGGAAACGATCAACTCACGCGTGGTGAAGATGGGTAAGGGCAGTGACAGTGCCTTTGGTGAGGATAGCATTTTAGAAACCATAAAAGCCAATGTGCTGAAAAAGCCATTTACAAGTGTTGAGTTAGAGAACCTGCTCAACGATACTTTGAAAGGCAAGGATGCGCACGAATGGCAAAATGAGCTGATAGAAGCATACCAGGTAGACTACAAAGCCAGGCTCGACAGTGAAATAGCAGAGGTGGATGAAAAGTACAAGGAACTTATTGAAGGTATCCCGTCTGAAAAGAAGATCAAAAAGATCGCAGACCGGGATTTAAGGGATAAGGCCATAACAGAACGACAACATGAACTGTCTGAAGCGAAAGAGGGACAGTTGAGAATACTCCGTACTAAAACCGTCAACCGCAGCCAATATCTGTTAAGGATATTCAATTTCTTTTACGTTGGCAGAAAACTGTTATACCCCGTAGAGAACTTTTCGGATGGTAATATCCTCGTGCCTTGTGTATTCCTGGGTTACAGCATAGACCTCAAAAAGAAGAACCCTTATGCACCCTCCCTTGTAAAGATGCGGTTTGCGATTGCCAATAGCAGCAAGTACATTTCTATCCCTGCTTCTTATTCGGAAGATATTATGTCCATTACCGGTGCCAGCGCCCAGGTGCATCAGCCGCAAAGGGAACAGTTGTTGAGTGATTGGGAACAGTACACCAAGCAGAACAATACAGACCGCAAGATCAGGCATGCGATCACCGGCAACCTGTTGCAGGCATTCAGCGATTTTAAGGGAAAGCTGGTCAGCTATACGACCATAGATGGTAAAACGGTCAAGGGTATCCTGATGCCGGAGCATTGGGATCCGGGTACTGAAGTACAGGACAGGATATCCGTACCGATCATTAAAGCATTGCCCATTATTAAGTCGCTAGTGAGCGGCAGGAATATCACCACAAGCTCCGGTATCTCTTTCTTTAGGTATGGCAACGGGTTAAGAATGGTAGTGCCTGCCTCTCGGGCGAAGGGCGGCGATATTTACCTGGACAAGCAATTGTTACCACTCGTAGAAAAGGGTATGTTTGAAAAGGTATCGGATAAAATGGTCGCGCTAATAAGTGAACACAACATCAACCAGGTTATTGAAGTACTGCAAACCAATCATAGCTGTTCTGTCACGTTGAACTCAGCACAGTTCCGGGATATTGAAAAGCATAGTGTACGTTATAACAGTAGAAAGAGAATTGATATACCGCCACCGCAGGAAGATAAGCCCAACAACACCATATCGTTGTTAGAATTGGAGGCAGAGGCACTTGTGTTGGAATTGGAGTTATTAGCCGCTTAATTACACGCTTATGCGGACGATATCCTTCCCTAGTATGAGATCAGTGTAACTTAAAGCGTAAGTACTATGCCATTTCTCTATCTCACCAAATTGAACAAATCGCCAGACATTCGACTGTTTTAATTGTTCGTAGTCCGGCCCTTGTACAAATATGCCAATGCGGACAAGAGACTGTCCCATGTAAACATAAACCCGTTGCCCGTCGTAATCCTCAGACTCTATTATCTCAAGTATTTCAGCTGCATCCATAAACGTAACTATATGATTACCATAGCCAATTATCACGACAAAATTAAGCAATTAGATTTTAGCACTTTGCCCGAAGTAATTCGTAAAGGGCATGATTTCGTAAAGAAAATTACCAATAATGGTTCTAGTTGGGACACTTATCATTCAAGTGAGACCATTAAAAAGACAGTGGACGTTTATTTTGAAAAGCTGTCGAGTTTTCTGAATACAGACAAGAAGCAGACGAGCGATAGATATGCTACGTCAAAGAAAAGTACAGCTAAGTCTAGGGCCACGCCCAAAAAGAGCAAGTCCGATTGTAGTCAACAGTCCTTGGTTGAACGCATCCCGGATGAACTTCGCTTTATCAGGAGGTATATTAATCTCGATGGTAAGACAAAGACAAAAGAGGACATACTTAGGTTCATCAATAGTCTGCAAAAAGCTATCCTGGAAAAGAAGATACGCAAGACATCCTCCTATGCTAAAGAGATCCGCTATATCCAGGACAAGCTGATAGAGGTGTATAATGGCATGAAAGCGAAGGTCGCACTCATGCTCACGCCTGACACGAAGGAAAAGCTGTTAGCTATTGCCAATGGCGAAAAAGTACTAACGTCCGTCAACTTCATTAAGCGCTATATCGGCATCAATGGCCGCGAGGGCATGAAGGAAAAGGCCCGGCTATTATTGTCGCAGATCAACAAGGCATACTCCACCGGCAAGATCAACGATAGTGATCCGTATATCGTAGAGATGCACGACATCAAAAAGAACCTGGAGAACTTTTTAGCAGAAAAGCACATTAAGGTGCTGGAGATAGAAAAGAATACGTTGAGCGGGCTGCAGGGCTTGTTGAACGGCTGTAGTTGTCAACATCTTAACGGCTTTAACGGGGATGAGGTAACTCCGGAGCAGCCAACCATTATGAATAGCATGGAGTTTGCAAATATGCAGTTCAAATCGCTTGGTTTTAAGGGTAAATGGCTGGAGCTGATCGGTGACCCATCCAGCCACTTTACTTTGATGGTCTTTGGCAAGCCAAAATTCGGCAAGTCCTATCTCTGTATAGATTTTGCCGGGTACTTAGCCCGTAATCACGGCAAAGTGCTATATATCGCCAAAGAAGAAGGGCTAGACAAGACGTTACAAGACAAACTGAACGACAAGGACGTGAAACACCCTAACCTATATGTAGCGTCTTCATTACCGGCCAGCTTGTCGTTCTATGACTTTATTTTCCTCGATAGCGTCAATAAGCTGGGTATGACACCGGATGATCTAAACCGATTAAAAGCTATGTACCCGGACAAGTCATTCATCTACATTTTTCAGACAACTAAAGAAGGGAAATTCAGGGGGGCTAATACTTTCCAGCATGATGTAGATGCAGTTATAGAAGTGCCTGAAAAAGGACGGGCTGTGCAGTATGGCAGGTTTAACCAGGGTGGGGATATTTCAATTTTTTAGCGTACTTTTGTGGCTTCATAGTGATAGGGTTTATAGGGGCTGGTCTGTTCTCAGACTGGCTTTTTTATTTGCAGATTCACATTGGTCTTATTGGTTTAATATTAAGTTTGAAAAATAGGTTTCTAGGGATTTTGACGTTTCAAGAAAAATTTGTGCGTCGCTCAAGATTATTTTGACTAATATCTTTCTTAGAAGGTTATCCATGTTTTCTGACAGTTCTTTTTGAGTTTGAATGTCGTTGTCTTTTTTGTCAAGAACGTCCCCATGAAAGTACCTTGACCTTATATTGTAAACTCTTTTAATTAACTCTATAATATCACTCCTGTCATTCTTATCAATACCTATATAAAATGCGACCCGCAAGGAAATGCGATAAGTAATCTCAGTAGAATTTCCACAGCCAAAAAGAGTCTCCAATATGGGAACGTAAGAAGCTATTCGGTATGGTAAATGTGATATTCCCCTTGCAGTCCTCAGAAAATTTAAAGCTCTTTCTATTACATTGTATTCATTATAGTCTGTAGGGTGAGGTATGTTAGCGACGGTATGGATAAAGTTTTTATGTTCAAGTTCCTTGTACTCTTCTCTTACAGAAAAATCTGAATTTCGCTTTATTCTTATCTCGTTTATTTTCTCTGATATGACAGTGACGAACTCTAATTCTTTTGAAGAAAATGACACCAATATATTTTGGCCGTGAGCATTTACGATGTCTTCTTTATTAGTACTATGCATGTAACCGTTTTCGTTTTCTGACATTTCAGTTAGAACTACAAAAATGTCGGAGAATTTGACGCTATTATCTTTAATAAACCACAGGTTATAAACAAAGCCATTTACGCTACTTAGAATGATATCAGATATGTTAGCTAGCTCCGGCTTTGAGTTTTCCTCCGTTATGTTTACAAATACCGCAACATAAGTATCATGGTCTCGAAGCATTGTAACATTGAAATTCCCTATAGCATAAAAAAAGTCTTTGTCTATAAATTGCTGTTCTCTCATGGCACTATCTCTCGACACCACAAATTGATCCTTTACCTTTATTGTGTTTATTTTCCCGTCAGCTGTAAAATCTGCACAGTCAAAATGATAAAGGTTCGCAATTATTTTCATTTCCATATGACATGAAGATATGACTAATCGCTCTTTAGTTTTTCAATTACTTAAAATTTCTCCCTTTCGGAAAAATCTCCATTTGAACATCTTTTTTCATTGGCTTACTTATCGTATCCTGGTGATGAGGATAACCATCCTTTTCATCTGCTCTTGCCAATGTCTGAACAGATGAAATATCTTCTTCATTGTTGCTCATTTCCCGTAGGAAGAAGGACAAATCGAAACAACGCTTTATTATAACGTGGGTTACTTCACCTTCGCGTTGCAACTTACCTTCCACCATTAGCAATCTGGAATAGAGTATTTCTTTACGATAGTACTGAAATAGCTTTTCAAAGGCAACGAGATTAGCATTGCCTGTTTCATCTTCAATGGTAATAAAGCAAATGCCTTTAGCAGTCCCGGGACGCTGCCTAACCAGAACAAGCCCGGCTACCATAACAAGATCACCGTCTTTATAAGCATCCAGCCCTTTTGTCGCGGTAACACCAATATTTGACAATTTATGTCGCACAAAATTTACCGGATGCGCTTTCAATGATAGTGACATGCTGCTATAGTCCTGGATAACATGTTCTGATAAACTCATCTTAGGTAGTTCTACTCTTTTCTCTGCTTCCTTTTCCCATTCCTGGCCAACAAACAACCCTACTGGACGTTCTGCTAACGCAGATATTTGCCATAGCGCCTGCCTCCTATCTAAACCAATTGACCTGAATGCATCTGCATCAGCTAATTTCTCCAATGCTGCTATTGGAACGCCAGCATCCATTAATTCAGATACAGCGGCAAATGGCTGAGTCCTCGCGATAGATAAAGTCAATATGTCTTCTTGCCGCAATCCACTGACCTGCCTAAAGCCTAACCTGATCGCATAGAAATTACCATCTACAGTTTCCAATGTATTATCCCAATCAGAGTAATTGATATCAACTGGCCGCATAGCCACTCCATGTTTTTGAGCATCAGCTATTATTTGTGCAGGCTGGTAAAAACCCATAGGCATACTATTCAATAAGGCAGCTGCAAACACATCCGGGTAGTAGCACTTGATCCATGATGATACATACACTAGCAATGCAAAACTTGCAGCATGACTTTCAGGAAAACCATAAGAGCCAAAACCTTCTAATTGTTTGAAAACTCTATTGGCAAATTCTTCTGTATAACCATTTGCCATCATCCCATTGACCAGCTTCTTATGGAACTCACTAACCTTGCCTTTGGCTTTAAAGGTCGCCATGCTCCTTCGTAGTTCATCAGCTTCTGCTGGTGTAAAACCTGCGGCAACTATAGCTATCTTCATTGCCTGTTCCTGGAATAATGGCACACCTAAAGTACGTCCTAGAATATCTTCCAGTTCCTTTGAGGGATATTCAATAGGCTCTTTACCGTCCCGGCGACGTAGATAAGGATGAACCATATCACCTTGTATTGGGCCTGGTCTCACTATAGCCACTTCAATTACGAGGTCGTAAAAACACTTAGGCCGCAGTCTTGGCAGCATGGATTGTTGCGCCCGGCTTTCTATTTGGAAAACGCCAATGGTATCAGCATGGCTAATCATATCGTAAACCTTTGAATCGTCCTGCGGTATATTAGCTAACGTGAGGTCAAGATTATAGTGCTGTTTAGCCAATTCAAATGCCTTTCTGATACAGGTAAGCATTCCCAATGCTAATACATCTATTTTAAGAAAGCCCAACACTTCTATATCATCCTTGTTCCATTCAATATTGATGCGCTTCTCCATACGCGCATTCAATATGGGGCATAGGTCAGTTATTTTATCCCTCGTTATTACAAAACCGCCTGTATGCTGTCCTAATTGACGAGGAAAACCAACATATTGGCTTGTTAGCTGTAATACCTTTTTTAAATGTGGATCATTTGCATTGAAACCCTCTGATGTGATACGCGAACCATCAAACCATTCCTCCGTAAACTCCCAAATGGAATTAGATAACCGATTAATAGCATCTACTGACATACCCATCGCTTTGGCGACGTCTCTTATTGCTCCTTTTTGATGTACTTGTGTTACTGTTGCCACAATAGCTGCACGGTCACGGCCATACTTCTCATAGATGTATTGTATTACCTCCTCTCGCCGTTCGTGTTCAAAGTCTACATCAATATCAGGTGGTTCATTTCTTGCTGAAGAAATAAAGCGTTCAAAAAGCAAGTCAAACTTTGTAGGGTCTACCGAAGTGATGCCTAAAACGAAGCAGACGGTAGAGTTAGCGGCAGACCCACGTCCTTGGCATAATATGTTTTGGGAACGGGCATATTTTACAATGTCGTACACCGTTAGGAAGTATGGTGCATAGTCCATTTCCTTGATAAACTTCAGCTCATGGTTGATTGCGGTCACTACCTTGTCCGGTAATTCATCGCCGTAAAAATCTTTCGCACCTTGCCATGCCAGGTATGTTAGCTCCTGAAGCGGCGTCCGTCCTTCGCTAGTAATTTCTTCGGGATAAACATATTTAAGTTCGGCTAAAGAGAACTGACAGGCATTAGCTATTTCCTGGGTGCGCCTTATTGCATCAGGATATTGCGCAAATACACGCAACATTTCCTCATTCGCTTTTAAATATCTTTCTGCATTTTGATACAACTTAAAACCGGCATTGTAAATCGTGCATTTCTCACGAATACAAGTCAGAATGTCTTGCAGTTCTCTCCTCGATTGATCATGGTAATGCACGTCGTTTGTAGCAACCATTGGGATATCAAGTTCTTCTGATAACTGAGCAAGCCGGAAAAGCATTTTGTTATCGTTTGCGCGGTATGATCTTGTTGCGCCGATGTATAAATTCTTGCCTAAGTTTTTCCTGTACTCTAATACTGCAATACGAAAGGATGGTGCAAATTGAAAGGATGCTGATAAGGTTTCCGGTGGTACGACTATGAACTTTACACCTTCGGCATATTTATAAACATCCCGCTTATATATTTCACATTTCCCCTTTTCGGTTCTCAGATTGCCTAATGACAATAGCCCTGAAAGTCTCGCATAAGCCTCCCTATTTGTAGGGTAGGCAAGCAGGCTTGGGCCGTCTTGAATATCTATGCGGCAAGCAGGTATTATCCTGATGTTTTTGCCTTTAGCTGCACTGTATGCGCGGACTATACCGGCTAAAGTATTACGGTCTGTTATTGCAATTTCTTTATACCCTAATTCTATTGCACGCTCAATCATTTCTTCAGGATGGGAACCACCCCTTAAAAAGCTGAAATTTGTCGTTACCTGTAGTTCCGTGTACTGCATAATCTTCAAGCAAAAAATCCATGTAAATACCACTTGGGCTGTAGGTCTTCATAACTACCTGATCTGAACAACCAATATCTGCGGCCCTCCTCATCTTCCACACAGTAATAATCTCTATATAAACCGTTCTCTATCCACCATTCCTGTTCTATTCTCTCAGGCCCGTCTGCTCTTTTGATCCGATGCACTTGCTTTTTATAATGAAATAGTACAGGCGGATAATCGGGTATTTGTACCATAACTTCAATTGGCTCGGGCTTTGGAAGTAACAGTATAGGGCGCGGGCTATCTGATCGCCAATCAGTCTCCGGTTGTTCATCTAATGAATTAGCCAGTCTTATTGATCGTTCAGGCCAATAATGCTCTTGCGGTAGATAACGTTTGATAGCTT
This sequence comes from uncultured Flavipsychrobacter sp., assembly GCA_964588295.1. Classification (GTDB taxonomy): domain Bacteria; phylum Bacteroidota; class Bacteroidia; order Chitinophagales; family Chitinophagaceae; genus Flavipsychrobacter. Next base: position 18,118 of record CAZPOT010000014.1, read on the forward strand.
GCGCGCCTATCTTTCCTGCTAGTTTATCTAATAGTTCAGCCAGCACTGCTTCGTCATGATTATTTGCCAAGTTCCATAGAGCTTCCTGGGCAGGGGTAAGATCCTCCACTATCAATGCATGTAACACAAATAGCTCGATACCTAGTGCAGGTTCAATAGTTGGCAGTTTGATAGTAAAGAGCTTTAAAAGGTGTTCAACATTTCTTGATGGTCTGCTTGTGCCGATACTTATCTGTTGAATATTACCGTCAATTCTATATCCTTTGAAGGTGCAAGTTCTTAACCCTTTGTCCTCCTTTTCAAAACGCTTGCATAACGCAGTAAGAAGTTTGGTTATGGCAATTTCTATCCCAGGTGCAGTACGTATAGGCTCTAAGCAGGGTAATCTTTCCTCGTAAGGTTCTATTGGCTCTACAGGTGAAAGCATTTCTATTTCATAGCCTAATGCTTGATCCAATCGTTGCAGTAATAACGCACCGAAACGCCTCCGCATTGCGGGACGTGGCATTTCAATAAAATCTGCTATTCTGTATAAGCCTAATTTCTCCAGCTTCTGTACAGTAATCGTATCTATTCTAAGCGCAGCCGAAGACAATGGGAGTATTACTTGCTTTTGCCCCTCTGGCTCAATGATAGGGTTGGTTTGTCCAAAACGGGCATTTGCCCATGCTGCACCAATTGTATCAGCCATTCCAATTCTACTGCTATAGCCAAACCCTAGTAATTTGGATTTAATAGCTTTTAAGTAAGCTATTTCGCCACCCCACAAATGTGCGCATCCGCTTACATCTAACATTAGTCCATCAGGAAGATCTATCGCAACAATCGGCGTAAAGCGAATAAACCATTCCGCGAGTGCTGATAAGAGTTGTTTTGCACGGCCTTCCTCATAGTCAAATACCTGGAGTTGTGGCAATATCGCTCTAGCATCTGCAACAACCATTTTTACTCTCACTCCTTTCTTAGCAGCTTCTATACTCACATCTTTCACTACCATCCGACCATGTTCCGGCTCCGCAAATACAAATGGCTGCTGTTTCAGTGCTGGTTGACGACGCGTCATCCAGTCTGTTGTTAAATACTGAAACCATATTGAAACAAAGCGCCGCGACATATTACCCAGCTTTACGTGTTTGCAGTGATGAAAGGTTGTAGCCGACGGATAGGTAATTAAAATAGTCACAAGCCCATTCAATCTGCCACATTGATGGCTTACTATTCCTGACTTTTACTAAGTCAACTTTCCAGCGTGGAAAGCTAACACCAGGCATATCCTCGTGATATGTGGCCAATGGCGTTATCCGCCATTTGGTTAGGCAGGCAACAATATTTTCACTTTTAGGGCTGACGCGGTGTAAGAATCCGGTTGCACAACTGTCCTCAACTGCAAGCTGTAATCGCCTTGACTGGTTAAAGGTAATATCGGGTATTTCACCTATTACAGCGGTCAATGCCTTACAGCGCAGCCCTTCTTCCATTGCCCATAAAGCCTCCTTTATGCTGGCTGTTTCTATAAATATAACACGAGCGGGATCAATACCGAATGCATGAAGCGTTCTCGGGAATACTGCATGCCTGGTTGTTATCCATAAGCAAGCACCCTGTATTATTTTACTGGCAATGGCTGCAATAAAGCCATTAGTTGAAGCTGCCGCTTCATTTGAGTAGCTGATAAACTCATGAATGGATGATGTAGGAAATTTGCCATCTTGAAATACATCCTCAAGTTTACCTGCGCCAATTGTAGACTTCGGAATACTATGTTGTTTAGGCCGTTCAATCGCCGCTACCTCTTTTCTCAACTGCCCAATAATATCTTCCATAGTATTTGGTTTTATTTGCCAAAAATATTGACAAATAAATTCCTGAAAAAATGGAAAATGTACATTATGGCTTAAATATACTTGCAGTAATTTATAAAATATCTATATTTACTTTATTATAAGCGGTAGTGTCATGGGTTTTTGGACTTCAAAAAGAATACGAGAATATAAAAGCGAACGAGAGGGTTATACATATTTCCTTCAAGAAAACAAATATTATTCTGAATCAAAACGAACTGTAACAAAAATTAACTACAGCATCGTGCCCTACGGATGGTCCGAAGCCTGGGGGGAACCAGATGACACAATAGAAGAAGCTATTATTTGGTTAGAAGGTAAGATCAACCAAAACGTGGTTGAAGTTTGATAGAATAACGTTCCCTACTCACCCGTTTTAAATCCGATCTTTTGCATATTTGGTAAGCCTCTCTCCCACATGGTCATTTCATCCATAAACTTACAGAATTGACGATAAATGTACTCTTTGGTTATCTTCTCAGGCGCAATTCTATCGATCTGCTTGGGGTCTTTTTCCGGTATATGATCTTCAACCGAAGGATAAGTAATGACAACGAATACATCGCCATTGTATGCTTGAGAAAATATTAAAGCCCCGCCTTTTTTAACTTTCACTTCGGTTGAGTTCGCTAATCGAACAACCAATCCACTGTGAGACTTATTAAACATAATATTGACAAAATTGAAATTGTCTCCCAACTTAAAATCCTGCACCTGCATATCAAGGCCGCCTTTGGCTTTTAATTCTTTTAATGTAGTTGACAAAAGTGCCTGTGTACTTTCATTCCACGCGGTTCTGCGTAAAACTATCTCTTCCTGTGATTTCTTATAATCCTCTATCTTTTTTAATGCACGATTTATATCCATAATAATGATTTTATGATACAAAGTTACTGATGTAATGTTTAGCAATACCTAAGCAACAGTACCTTAGATAACCTTTATTTGTCATCCAATTCACATTCCCTTAAATTCGTTTATTAAAAATAGTGATGCAGAGAGTTACTTATAAATTAGACAAGCGGGTATTTACTTTGATAGTAGTATGTATCATTATATTGATTGCAGCTTATTTTGAAACAAAGAGTGGTAACAGTAAGCGGCATACTACCTCATTTGGAGCATATAAAGCTATGAAACAGGAGTATGTAGGCGCGGAGTACAACGATCTTCATAAATGGTGGGAGGAATTTGTTATTGAAGATTTTCGCAACAATCCTGAATCACTTCATTTGCTTGATTGGAAAGAGCTGGAGGAATGTTCAGGGTTATTATTAAAACACAAAGGCTTTAATGTTATACATACCAAATTTACGAACGATAAAGGAGTTGATTTAAGGGTAGAATGGGCTGGTCCATTAAGTAATAATTTATCCGCTATTGTAGAATGTAAACAGCGCAAAAAAGGTGTCAAAATCAGCCAAAACATTGTTGAATATTACGCCACGGCTGTTTTGGAACGGGAATGTGCAAACTTATGTATTATGATTGCACCTTCGGGCTTCACCCAAGGGGCATTTGAATATGCGTCCAGGCGCGGCAACCAGCTATTGTTATTAGATATAGATGGAATTAAAGAAAAGCTATTATCATAAAACTAAAAGAATATGGGGTTTGTAAAACACTATGCAAACAGTCAACTGTCGATAGATATGAGTGAATTAGAAAAGCTAAGTTTTGCGGATTTAGCAGCAATGAAAGAATATGCAATATCAATGCTGCCATATGGGGATGATGATGGCAGTAACGAAGCGGGCATTGCTCGTATGCATGAACAGGCATATTTAGATGCTATCTCAAGTATTGATCAGATGATGGAGATTAGATTCAACTTTTGCTTTAAGGTGCAATAGAATTTTGTATCCTGCATACCACTTGGACATGGTACTATGATTCTTTGTTTGGTTAGGCAAAAGATTTGAATGTTTACGGCAAATAAAACTATTTATGGAAACAGCTCGTTATCGTAAAATAAACATGCAAATGGCACCGCATGTAAATTTTGACATAAAAGGAACCTTTTATTATGATGAGACGAATAACGTGAAAAAAATGCACATTAAAAAAGGATATTTTAATGTGGACTACACCGCTAATTTCGTTTTAGGAGGCGTAGCATATGAAGGAGATAAACCCAATATAGAGGACATATTTGACAACCTCGGACTACAGGCAAATGTTACTGAAGTTAAATTAAAGCATATTGCTGTCAACGATTTCCAGGATTGCTTGAAATCCGCAAAATTGACCGGGTTTCTCACCTATATTCTTAAATCACCCTTGTATATACATTTCTCAACACTAAACTTGTTATACTACTCTTTGGTGGATATTGTTGATTCAATAGCTTCAGCAGAGGAAGTTGGAGTTGGACGAATTTTTGAACTTAAAGACCACTTATATGAACTCTGTAAAACGGAAATTGTTGACACAATAGTTTTATTGCATAAGTATGCATATCCAAACGTACAAAAAGAGAATATCCAAGACTTTGTTGCCGAACTGAGTGCCATATTAAGAAAGCATCAAAATAGCAGGATTTATAGTGAGAGTATTACTATGTTAATAAGCTTATTAGAGCGAGCTGCGGCGGAGGGCGAATTAGTTTTTATTATGGATGAAGAAGATCATGTGCTTTTAAAGGGGCTGAAAGATTTCTATGCTCACAAGATTTACATGTTTAAATTTTCAACTCACTATTTTGATAACGAAGTTGAAATTCAAGATCAGTTAAGTAACATGAACTTATCTTTTAATGGAATACCACTAACAAATTTCAGTTTCATTGATTCAAAAAGCGAAAAATTAGTTCAAACATCTGATATTATTATTGGTTTTGTGGGAAAGTTTGCCAAATTCATAAACATTAGAACTGAAGATGAATTAATGAATATGATCAGTAATTTCAATGAACTACAGTTGACGAATCTAGATCTTTTACTGCGCCTTGTTGAGAAATCCCTTGCCTTTAACGCAGGTTTTATACACTATATCTGTGGCCACACTGAACGTTCCAAATGGGGATTAATTGGTGCTATGCGGGGTTGTAATATATAGAATAGCGAATCACCAAGTATTAAGTAAACTACATATGTCCAGTGTAATTATAGCAACAGGTCAACAGATCTGATGTTCGAAAATTGTCCAGTCAAGGTAATGGTTATTTTGCGGGATTATGTTGTTTCACGTAGAGTTATGTCTTTTGATGTAAGTATGTGTTGAATTGCGTTTAAATCCCTTATAAATTGGTTCGAAAGTTGTCCAGTCATCCCGACAACTACACACAAATGGGAACAATTACGCACAACTCTGCATAATTGTTCCGATTTTTACATAAATTGACACTACTTTACATCAGTTCTCTACCCTAATCCTACAAGCACAAATACAGATATCCTTTTTTAGTGCGTTAACATATTTTGCTAACTATTGGCATCATTAGTTATAAAGAGTGTCCAGTATTTTGATTTCAATTGTTCACATTCATTTACAAAAAGTTCAACTCCGTTTAAGAGCATTTTTTTTGATAATAACAACTTGTACAACTCTCTTATTAGTTCGAAAGTTGTCCACCCTATTGCCAGCAATTATTGGCAGTTCTTTCCATTTGTTACTAATACTTCCCAATCATCTTTAAAAGAGCATTCAAAGGAAGCAGGTCGTTGATAATCTAAAGATTAAATTGACCGGTCGACTAAATTATAGTGAATGCTGCTATCTTTCTAATAATAGCATCAAGAGACAATGTGACCTCCTGAATTTTATTAATTAACTCTGTATTTAAGGGGTCTGTTACATCTTCCATATTGAATAACTGCACCAACCCCAATATGCTGGCTACTGGTACACGTACTTCATGCGACTGTTGCCAGGCAATTTTCCTAAGCATCTCATTTTGTTTTTCAATCTTGTTCAGATAATTCTGTTGTTCAGTGATATCACGTGAAATACAGCTTACCCCAATAATGAGTCCATTTCTATCTTTAATAGGATTCAAACTGATCTCCTCAAATATATGCTTACCTGCGTCATCATTTTCCTCGATTATTTTGTACCCATTACCATCTAATGCACGTTGAAAATAATTGTTCCACTTCAGCGTAAGCTCTTCACTGTAATCCTCTTTTTTAACTTCGCGAGTTGGCTTATTAGTCATTCTTTCTATGCGAGCCCAAAAAGCATCATTCGCCGAAATGATGTTATACTCCTTGTCTATTGACCAGATTATGTCATTCGTGTTATTAATAATTGCTCTGAGATTTTGTTCATCAAGTGCAATTTTGTCCTGTATCTGTTTTCTCTCCGTAATGTCAACAAAATAAACAGCTACACCGTCATTTGTTGGATACACGTTCATGTCACCCCACACACCAAGCGGTCTATAAAATTCCTCGAAGTGGACGCTTACTTTTTTTCCATCGCATACTTATATTGGGAATAAAAGCTCCCTTCCATTGAATCTGGAAAGAAGTCCCACAGCACTTTCCCAATTATGTCTTCACGTTTACATTGAAGTACTTTTTCTGCTGTCCTATTGAAATAAACAACCTCCCAGGAACTGTTAAGAGCATAAAAGCCGTCCGTGATACTTTCAAGGATATTATTAATTTCGGCATTCTTCTCGGCAATAGCTAGTTCTGTCTTGACCTTTTTATCAACATCCACTGCGAACACCAGTCTTGCTTTCCGCTCATTGAAATTTATAGTACGTGCATAAATTTGCACAAAGAATGCTTCTCCGTTCTTTCGTACGTGTCGCCATTGACCAAAATCATAATAATCATAAGGGACATCCACATTAGCGTTATCAAAGGCGGATATCTCCTCTTGAGGTCTGATGTCAGTAGCTTTCATGGAGAGGAATTCATCCTCACTATATCCATATTGATGAAGTGCAGCTCTATTTACAGCTAAAAAATTGTAGGATTCGTGTTCATAGATATACATCGCCGCCGGGCTTTCATAAAAAAGCCCCTTATAAGTTTCAGGATCGGATTGTTGCATATCAATTTTAATATAAAGTTACGACTCCCAAACCTAATCCTCTATTTTTCAGACCATATGCTTTTGCGAAGGGTAAAAGTTCATCATTTATATCATCTATGCTGCTAATTAACTGGTATAATGAAACCGAATTGGAGCATCTTGCTCTGCCTTTTTTCTATTTTAATTCGAAGAGTAATTTATAGATTTCGATACTAGTTATTTCTCGAGTGACGCATTAGCCATATATTAAACTAGAATAACTGTACAAATTTGTGCTTAGTTATTACTAATTGTGCAGCTGTATGCTCCACACGAGAGCCGAACAAATACCAGAAGCTTATATTCGAAAGTTGTCCAGCCAACCTCATCAGTTTTTTACGCAGTTATCTTGTTTGATGCAGAGTTATGTTGTTCGATGTAAGGACGTGCTGAATTGCGTTGAGATCCTTAATAAATTGGTTCGAAAGTTGTCCTGTCTTCCCGACTTAACTTAAACGGGAATAAACTTGCCAGTTTGTACTAGTTTGTTCTCGTTTTTGCTCGTTAGTACCAAAAGATCCCTGTAACTTAGTTCGAATCCAGAATATAATCCGAATTTCCATTTAACCTGTAGCATATGGCATCTTCTGAAAACAAGAAACAAAGAAAAAAGTTACTAGCTCAAATATCAGATAGGGAAAAGAAAAATTTCGATGAAAGTCTTCCTATTCCCAGACAAACATTGCAAAGCCTTTTTGATTTTTTGGGTGAGGAGCTTGTAGAATGTGATGACACTCTAAAGCTTACTGATATCTTTCTAAATGACAAGCATGTTAAGGATGCCAGCAAGGTTAAACTTTGGCTTCAGGAACATGGCGGTTATTGTGATTGCGAAGTGCTCGCGAATGTTGAAGAGCAATTTGAATAGAGTTTGAAAGTTGTCCCGCTGGGCGTTAGTCTCCTGACTACGCCCCACACCGCCCCGGTCTCCAGACCAAGGCACAATAGTTGTGCTCAGCTATGCATACCTTAGCAATATGGCAAAAATATTCATCACAGGCTCGGCAGATGGTTTAGGGCTACTGGCAGCCCGGCAACTTGTAGCAGGCGGACACGAAGTAGTGCTGCATGCCCGCAATGAGGAACGGGCACAGCAGGCACTGGACAAAACTCCCGGAGCGGCAGCGGTGCTGGTGGCCGATCTGTCAACAATAGCTGCCACTACCGCCCTGGCACAGCAGGCCAATGAGCTGGGCCGGTTCGATGTAGTGATACACAACGCTGGCATATACCAGGTACCCCGCAATAGTACAACTGCCGATGGTCTGCCCTTGCTTTTCGCGGTCAACAGTCTGGCACCATATATACTCACCTGCCTGATGCAACAACCATCCCGGCTTATTTACCTTAGTTCCGGCATGCACCTACAGGCCAATCCCGGCCTGTCCAATTTATCTGCTACCGGCGCGCATTCAAACATCACCTACTCCGACACCAAATTCCACGATCTGCTTCTGGCAAAGGCGGTAGCCCGTACCTGGAAAAATGTGTATGCCAATGCCGTAGATCCCGGCTGGGTACCCACTAAAATGGGCGGCCCCGGCGCACCCGGCAACCTGGAAGACGGCTACCGCACACAAGTATGGCTGGCTACCAGCAACGAGAAAGAAGCATTGGTCAGCGGTTGCTACTTCCACCACAAAAAACAACACCGCTACTTACCCGCCGCGGCTGATGTAACAGTACAAGATAAATTCCTTTCTGTGTGCGAGAAACTAACCGGAATATCGCTTCCAGTGTAGCAAATTGCTGATGACGGCAGAGGTATAGCCAAGTGTAATCGGTAGACGTTCGCCGTAGCTTATAGCTACGGCGGGCCCGGTAGCCGGATTCCGTCCGGCGAAACCATATTCGAAAAACCAGGGCACGACAGCAACAAAATCAATTTGCTCATCCCGTCTGTTGAACGTAACTTGCACCACGGATTCCACCTATCCGGTCAAGCTCTTTGAAACGCTATTTACCCTACAGTCACTACACCCGGTTATTAGCCAGTTTCACCCGGCAACACCCGCTTGCACCCGACAATACCCGGTATCACCCGGCCAAAATTGCACAATCAATTGATAATCAATACACGTCTCACCCGATTTTGCGTAAAATGTTTTGGATGACCAGATCACCATTGATATAACGGATAATGATTGCAAACAGCACACGTTATCGGTCTGAAAGACCGGAAGACAACAGTACCAACACCCGGCATCACCCGGTCAGCTTTAATAACACCCTGACAATCAATATCCACATTACCCGATTCGGCGAAAATGTTTTTGGATGGCAAGATCTGTATCCAGAATAACGGATAATGATTGCAACCAGCCACATGGTACCGGTCTCAGAGACCGAAAGACCCTCGTTATAAGCATTTATGACCCGGCCACCGCTGCATAACCCAATGATTATAAACAACACCATAACCCGATTCGTGCATTTTTTTCTTGAAAACGCTATTGCATTTCGCGTGCTTTCTCGGCCTTTTCTAGCTTGTCTATGCGGCCTACAATATTATCCAGGTTGCGGAAATGGATGAATGCCTTGCGGTATTTATTGGCATCGAATGCAGGGCTGCCCATCTGCACGGTACCCTTTTGCGTTACGCTCTTAGATATGCCCGACTGCGCAGTTACTATGGTGCCATCGGCAACCTCTATATGACCTATAATGCCTACCTGGCCGCTGCACATTACATGCTTGCCTATTTTGGTAGAGCCTGCCACCACCGTACACGCCGCAAAGTAGCATTCCTCGCCCACTTCCACATTGTGCGCTATATGCACCAGGTTGTCGAACTTAACGCCGCGGCGCAGTATGGTAGAGCCCAGCGTAGCGCGGTCTATGGCACAGTTGGCGCCCAGTTCCACATCGTCTTCTATGATCACATTGCCTATCTGCGGCACTTTCTTTATCTCCGCTGTCGGGTCGAAACGGAAGCCATCGGCACCAATAACGGTACCTGAGTGTATGATACAATCCTTACCTATCACGCAGTCAGAATACACCTTTACGCCGGCAAACAGCGTGGTATTGTCGCCTATCACCACGTTTTCGCCCACATATACCTGCGGATAGATCTTTACGTTATTACCTATTTTAGCCCCATCGCTGATAACGGCAAACTCTCCGGCGTAGATGTTGTTACCCACAGTTGCCTTATCTGATATGTATGCCTGTTTAGAAATGCCCGATTTGTTCAGCTTCACTTGGTTATACATTTCCAGCAGGCGGGCAAAGGCAGTGCCGGGATTGTCTACACGCACCAGCGTAGCGCTTACAGGAGCCGTCAGTTCCAGGTCTTTACCTGTTATCACTACAGAAGCAGTTGTGGTGTATATGTAATGCGTATACTTGGGGTTAGCCAGAAACGATATAGTGCCTGCCCCGCCCTCTTCTATTTTAGAGAGGTTGTTCACTTTCGCTTCCGGGTTACCTTCTATGGTTCCGCCTAATACACCTGCTATCTGTTGTGCTGTAAATTCCATAATTATCTGAGTGGTTATGCTATTGAACGCCAATTTAAAAAATATAGTTTACAAGCCGTTATATTTTTTGCAGCCTGCAGTTACAAAAGGAAGGCTGCCGTTGCGGGCAGCCTCCAGGGTATCATCAAAGGATATGCTATTTCAGCTTCAGGGTAGCACGGCGGTTCTTGGCACGGCCCTCCCTGGTCTTATTGGTAGCAGCAGGACGCTTCTCGCCATAGCCCTTTATATGTATCTTCTTCGGATCGGCACCCATAGCCACCAGCATGGTCTTTACAGCCTTGGCACGCAACAGCGATAATCCGTAGTTATAATCATCAGGACCGTTGCATCGGTAAAACCATCGATAGTGATGGTTGTTTCCTGGCCAGAGTTGAGGAGCTGTGCAGCCTTCTGCAAGGTAGGCAGCGACTCAGCCTTTATCGTGGTCTTGTTCAGGTCGAACATGATCGGCGCATTCACATCTGCATTGATCTCGGCCTTTACAGTGTCCTTCTTTTCTTCAGGGCAGCCGTGGTTGCTTACCGGGCCAGCTACCATCGGACAATCGTCTACGTTGTCAGGCAGGCCATCGCCATCGGTATCAGGACAACCATGGAACTGGGCAAGACCCTTCTTATCCGGGCAGTCGTCGTCCTTGTCTGGTATGCCGTCACCATCGCGGTCGGGGCAACCCTTGAACTGTACGAGGCCTTTCACAAACGGACATTCGTCTTCCTTATCCTGTATGCCGTCGCCGTCAGTATCCGGGCAGCCGTAGAATTTAGCTATACCCTTCACCTTAGGACAAGAGTCATTCTTATCTACTATGCCGTCACCATCACTATCGGGGCACCCCTGGAAGATCACAGAGCCTGAGTCATCAGGACAAAGGTCTTTGCGGTCTATCACGCCATCGTGGTCGCGGTCTTTGGCCTTGCCAAAGAACAGGCGCACACCTACGTTCACTCCGTAAGATTGCGCATTGGCCTTAGATACACTCTTCAGTACCGATGCGTAATCGCCGGTATTGCCCGTAAGAGTATAACCCTTAGGTACATCGTTCTTATACGGCTGGTACATATAGTACGCCCCCAGGTCCAGCGCTACCCTATCCGAAAGGAACAGGTTGAAAGATGGCTTCAACACCAAGCCTATAGATCCGCTTGTATAGCTCACCTTACCAGAGTTGGTAGTGGGCTTCGCATTAAGCCCTACGTTGTACCCCAGCGCACGCTGGTTATCGAAGTAGGCCTGCACATTACCTGCGGGGTTGTGGGCAGTGTAGTTGGCAGCTGTGATAAACCAATCGTTCTTATCAGGCACTACAGCATTATCATAAACCGTAGTGGTTTGTGTAACATCCGCGAACTTATAAATGGCCTCGTAGTTAAACCCAGCTTCAGCCTTCCACGAGTTCTCCATCTGTACATTGTACACGGCACCCAGGTCGGCAGTAAAGCCCCAGTGCTTAGAGAAGCGGTTCTTATACTTCAGTACCAGCGGTATGTTTACAGAGGTCATATCAAGGCGCTCAACAATACTGTTACCTGTTATCAGCTGCCTGTACACATTACCTTTAAAGTCGGAAGCCTGGTACTCCACATGAAAATCGCGTAGGCTCAGATCAGCTTTCTGCTTATAGTAGCTGGCCCCCAGCCCTATGCCCCAGTGACGCTGATTACCGAAGAAGTAAGCCAGCTGCAGTTCTCCGCCTGCAGACCATGCATTACTGAACCTTAACGTACCTGTATTGCTATTTACTGCATTCAGGTAATTGCCCAGTGTGTTTGCAGTGGTAAGATCATGAGACAGTAACCCACCGCGGGCATTGATGTCGATACAGAAGCGCGACAGCACACTATCGGCCAGCCAGCTCTTAACCTGCGCTCCTGCGTTGAATGATACTGCTGTGCAAGCAGCTGCTACTAATAATATTTTGCTAGTTTTCATTGTTCAGTTGCAGTGGTTAGTTTTTAATGAACCTGGCCGATGCCATTTTAATACCCTTGTTGTAATAGCCAACTATGTAGCTGCCCGAAGCCAGTGCGTGCACACTAACTACTGCTTTGTTATTGCTTACCTGTGTGGCAGCCACTTTACGGCCCACCATATCATATACCTCTACCACTCCATCAGCACCCGCAATACCGCTTACCTCTACGGTCACCATGTCGGTTGCCGGGTTAGGGAAGATGTTCATACCAATAGCCAGCCCGTTAACATCTACAACAGCTGTTGGTGCCTTGTAGTAGGTCTTCTGTGTGCAGCCATTGCGCGTTGTCATTACCCAATAGTATTTGTTCGCAAAGTCCGGCGCTGTGTTGATGTAGTCCTGGTTGATCTCACCTGTGAGTATGGCTGAGTCCAGTTGCAGGTCGTCGTAGCCCCACTGGTAGTGGTCTTCATCGCTCGGCAGGCATACGAACTGCGTATTGTTGAAGTACAGCACTGTTGGGTTATCAGCGCTTGATGAACTTACTGTTACTGCGAATGTGTCGCGCAGGTAGCAACCTATGCCCTTCACATTGGCGGTAACCGTTACCACAGCATTGCCTGCATCGGGGAAGTTAACCAGCGAATACTGATCGCTGCTGCCTGTAGCGTAGATAGTGGCGCCTGTGGCTGTCCATATATACTGCACAACGGTATCAGCAGGTGCGGTGGCAGTGCCAAAATTCTGGTACATGGTATTGGCACAAACTGCAGCCGGCGAGTGCGTAGTGATAACTGGAGCAGGTGCAGGCAGCGGATCGACCGTCAGCACAAACTGCTCTATATAGTTACAAGCATTAGCCGTAAGCGTGAATACATACACTGCATTCAGGGGACTGAATGTGCTGTTGATCAGTATATCGTGTATGGTATTAGTACCTGTGCCAGTTGCAGGTGTAATACCCGTTACTGAGGCCCTCGTCCAGACGTAGGTAGTGCCGGCAAGTGTTGCATTAGCTGTATAGGCAAAAGGTATACCGCTACATACCGTATCGGCAAGGGCACTGGTAAGTGATGTCTTTGGCTTTACATTAACCGTTACCACCTGGTGGTAAGAGCAACCGTTAAGGGTAAGGGTAAATGCGTAAGGCACCGCAACAGTACCCGACGTGGTATTATAGAGTATCTCATTAGGATTGTCTGTACCGCTTGCTGCCAGGTTGCTGATACCTGCAACAGTATCCCTGCTCCATGCAAACGTAGTACCCGGCAATGACGCACCCGGGGAGTAGCTGAACAAAGTATGGCTACACATATCGGGAGGAGTAAGTGATGTGGTGAGCACCGGGCGCGGGTTTACGGTTACGTTGATGGACTGTTGGTTGGTGCATCCGTTAACCGTAAGCGTATACACGTAGGTAACAACTACAGGAGCGCCGGTAGTGTTGTGCAACACCTCGCTGATGCTACCGGTATCGCTGCTGGCCGGCTCTGCTATACCTGCTACTGCGGCACGAGACCATGCGAACGATACCGATGGTGTAGTACTTACAGGTGTGTAAACAAACATAGCGCTATCGCAGATGGTGCTACTTACCGTATCTGTCAATAACGGCGTAGGCTGAACTGTGATCGCGAAGGTATCGCTGAGACCAATACAACCATTGGCTGTAGGCGTAACAATGATAGTTGACGATATAGACAGCGTACCCAGGTTGTGCGCGGTGAATGATATAGTATCATCGGCACCAATCGCAGGAAGGCCAATAGCAGTATCGCTGTTGTTCCATGCGAAGGTTGATGTAGGAACAGAACTGATCAGTGGTATACTCATCAATGTACCGTTACAAACGCCCTGATCAAGTACGGGGGTTACTGCCGGAACGGGGTATACATTGATAGCAGCAGTGTCTGTTACCAGGCCGCAATAAGTACTTACGGTATATGAGATGATAATATTACCAGAAGAGAGTGCAGTTACTACTCCACCGGCCACAGTTGCGATCGTGGCATTACTGCTGGCCCATGTGCCGGTAAGCCCGCCGCCGGTAGTGGTAAGTGTGAGCATAGCACCGGGACAAACAGACATTGCGCCCATTATTGAATCTACAGGCGGATATGCCCTTACGGTGTCTTCCATGTACACCAAGGCTACACCACATGAGTTGGTTACTGCGTAATAGATGGTATCAACACCTGGCGCAACACCTGTAACTACTCCGGTCACAGAGTCTATCGTCGAGATAGCATCATTGCCGCTACTCCATATACCGGGATCGCTACCACCGGTTGCTGAGAGTGATATCTGCCCACCTGCACATACAAAGCCGGGGCCTGAGATAGTACCTGCTACAGGCAACGGACGTACAGTAAATGACAAATTAGAACTGATAGGACCGCAACCATAATTAACAGCGTACTGTACAAACAAGTGACCCGGAACCAAACCAGTGATCAAGCCATTGGTGCCCACCAGTTCAGCAAATGTCTCATCGGTAATGGACCAGCTGCCGCCAACTGCTGCATTAGTGAGCTGAATAGTATCGCCTACACAAACAGAGGTATCACCGAGAATAGGTAACGCTGTAGCTGCTGCTACTATACCTATTGCTTTAGTTGCCGTATCATTACCACATGTTGGTGTTGTAACTACATATAAAATCGTATCGCCACCGATAGCTACACCAGTAATGGTATTTACAACTCCCGCCGGCGCATCTGTAGCTATTTCAGGGTGCGTATTTACCCAGGTACCGCCTGGCACGCTGGCTGTTAATGATATCGAAGAACCAACACATGTACCGTTAGCTCCCGATATTGCGCCTGCATCAGGCAATGGATCAATGGTCATTGCATGCGACGCGCTCATTGGCCCGCAGCTTACGGACTGATTGGTGTAATAGATAACGACATTTCCCGCAGCACGACCGGTAACCATACCAGTTGCTGCATCAACAGCCGCAACAGTTGTATCGCTACTGCTCCACAAACCGCCTGCAGCCGTTTCGCCGAGGGTTACTGATGAGCCCAGACACAGGGCAGCCGGGCCGGATATAATGCCGGTATCTGCCAGTGCTTTAACGCTGATTACATAGCTTACATAAGTAGTGTCGTACGTGCTTACAACGGCGTATATCACGGTGTCTACGCCTGCAGATACACCGGTGATAACTGCTGAGGTATCAGCAGCGCCAATGCCACCTACTATAGTCGCACGACCATTCGACACACTCCAATAGCCACTTGCGTTGGCGCAATGCGGGCTTGTCAATGTTATTGACGACAGCATACAAACAGAGTCGACGCCGGTTATAGGATTACTTACGGGCGTTGATACATTCTTAAAAACAGAGATCGATCCTGCATTAAAATTAGCAGTCACCACATCTGGTTTAAGGTCACCATCAATATCTCCTACACACACACCATGAGGTTCCGTAAGCGCACCCGTAATATACCTTGCCCCTACCTGGAACGATGAAGCTGTAAGCGCGCCAGTAGTATGCATATTGCTGAGGACGGCTATGCTGTTGGCTTTGCCGCGCGTTATAACCAGATCAGTTTTACCATTGCCGTCAAGATCGGCAGCACAAATTCCGTAAGATGAATCTATAAACGGTACATCAATACGGTTGAAAGACGAAGCGTCTATGGTTCCTGAAGTTGCGGTGTTAGCGTATATGCATGTTGTAGCAGAATAGTAATCCGCAGCAATGATCTCTGGCTTTCCATCATTATCGAGGTCGGCGGCGATGACCTCCGTTGGCAGGCCAGCATGTTCATATTCAACATGTGTCGCAAATGACATTGTACCGACTGTAGAGGTATTGCGCAATACGGAGATGCTATTGTCTCCGGCGTTTGCAGTAACAAGATCGAACTTGCCATCGCCATCGAAATCGGCGGTATATATACTACCCGGAGCGCCAAAGGCAGAACTGCTTACGGTAAATGAATCGAAGGCACTACCAGAACCAAATGCAGTAGAAGGGAACGCGGCGGCGGGTATTGCCGTTATTCGATTACGAAATACCTTTACGCTGGATGTGCTGTAGGATACACCTGCTATATCCAGTTTACCATCGCCGTCAAAATCAGCTATAGCTATTTCGGGGCAACCAGATAGCGGATGCAGGTCGGCCTTAGGTGCAAAAGAAAGCGGCCCGTTTACCGGTGTTGTATTCCTGATGCATGAAATAACACCTGACCCCGAAGCAGCCACAACGATATCCAGTTTTCCATCGCCATCCAGATCGGCCAACTTTACATTATAGCCTCTGCCGGAAGTGCAGACCACGGGGGTATCGTAGGTTATTGTGCCATTAGTGCCAATGTTCCTATAAACCATTACAGGACTTATTCCATTTGTAATAGTGTCGTATCTTGTAACAACAAGATCGGGCCTGCCATCACCATCCATATCGCCCATAGCAGCATGCTGCGGCTGGTTGGCACTGGAAGCTACGCCCGTAAGGGGTATATCTACACGAGATCTAAATGTGTTTGACCCCGGGGCAAGACAACTATTATCATATGTGGGTGAAAAGAAGTCTTTATACCCCGCTGCCAGCCTGGTGGTAAGATTGAGCACGGTAACGGGTGCATAAACTGACCCAACCGGCACCTTTACTAAAAGCTGCGTGGAGGTGGCCGTAATTACGGTAGCTTTTACAGACCCGAAGAATACGACGTTCCTGGAAGCAGTATCGTTGAAGCGCAAACCTGTAATTGTAATGCTATCGGCATTGGGTATGCCTACAGATGAAGAAACCGAGGTGATAACAGGGGGCGATGCGATGGTAGCAAACGCCGGATTTACAGCTGCTATGAAGAGCAGCAGTAATGTGCAAAAAACAATGCACTTATTTTTTAAATAGAACATGGAGGCGGCAATAAATTTAAAGTAAGATGAATTTCATACATGTATGTTAAACGGAATATTGTTTATCAAATAACAATATGTTAATATTCATACTATGTATTTCACGGTGCAATATTACAATAAATAATTCTGAAATAGAAATAACACAACAGGCCACCCCGATTGGAATGGCCTGTTGGCAAAACTTGATATTAATTTATACTATTTCTTTTTCTTGGAACTTTCGAGGTTCATTATTGCTCTACGGTTCTGAGTCCTACCTTCCGGCGTGCTATTGTCGGCAGCAGGCTCATCCTCGCCATGACCAACTACTTTGATCTTGCTTGGTTTCACACCCATTTTGGTCAGTTTGTTCTTAACCGCTTGGGCCCTTCTTACAGATAAGCCCTGGTTATAAGCGCGTGAACCTACGGCATCGGCGTGACCATCAATCTTAATATAAGAATCGCGGGTTTCATTTATTTCCTTGGCCGCTTCCTCTAATATAGGAGTAGATGAACGATGAACATTGGTGCTGTTGAAATCAAACAGGATTGGAGTAGTAATATCGATCCTTGTTTCAGCCGCAGTATCCACCTTTACTTCAGGGCAGCCATAGTTACTTGCTACACCCGGAGTGTCAGGGCACTTGTCTTCGTTATCCGGTATACCGTCACCATCGCGATCAGGGCAACCATGGTATTTAGCCAGGCCAGGTACATCAGGACAAGCATCATCCTTATCAGGTATACCATCGCCATCACGGTCAGGACAGCCATTGAATTGCGGCAAACCAGCAACGTAAGGACAATCATCTTTACTATCTATTATACCATCACCATCAGAATCAGGGCAACCATGATACTTGGCCAGGCCACGAACATCAGGACATGAATCCTCCTTGTCGATGATACCATCACCATCGCGATCGGGACAACCGTGGTAGATGGCCAGACCTGAGTCATCAGGACAAAGATCCTTTTTATCAGGCACGCCATCGTGGTCGCGGTCCTTCATCTTACCAAGGAAGAAACGGGCGCCAATGTTAAGACCAAAGTTATGCGTAGCCACGCTGGTAACATTGTGCAATGTAGGATTGTAATCGCCTACCCTGCCTGTTACTGTATAACCGCTCACGGCATCGTTGTTGAAAGTCTGGTAAACGTAATATACACCGAAGTCGAGTGCTACGTTATCGGACAGGAACAAATTCATAGATGGACGAACAATAGCGCCTACCGAACCTGTTTTGTAAGATACCGTACCTTTTTGAGTAGCCGGTGAAACGTTGAGACCAACATTATTTCCCTGGGAACGCAACAGATCGAAATATGCCTGTACGTTGCCGTTAGGATTATCACGAAGGAAGTTAGCCTTCGTGATAAAGTAGTCTGATGCATCCGGTGTAGCATTGTAGTCATACACCGTAGAAGCGCCACCTTCAGCAAATTTGTAAATTGCCTCGTAGTTGAACGAGCCGCTGGTGCGGTACTCGTTCTTAGCCTGTATGTTGAAGAGCGCACCCGCATCGGCAGTAAAGCCCCAATGACGAGAGAAGCGGTTCTTATACTTAAGCACCAATGGTATATTCATATTGGTAGTAGACAGCTTATCGGACAACTTATAGTTGCTGGATACTACCTGGCGATAAACATTGCCGTTGTAATCGGTTGCCTGGTACTCTACGTGAAAATCGCGGAGCCCGGCATTGCCCATCTGGTACATGTAGTTGAACCCGGTACCGATACCCCAATGGCGTTTGCGACCGAAGAAGAAGCCGACCTGGGCATCACCACCTACTGACCAACCGTTACTAAAGTCCATATGGCCCATAGTAGAGTTGACAGCATTAGGATAGTTGACCAGCATATTGTTTGTGGTGTAATCCTGCAGGAGCATACCGCCCATTGCATTCACATCTATCACCCACCTTGACAACATACTATCTCGTGTGTACATTTTTTTATCCTGAGCCCCGGCCAGCAAGGTTGCCTGCAAGCCTAATGAGAGCAATAAAATTCTTTTCATACTTTTCTATTTAAGATGATAGTTGTGATTTTAATTTTTAACGAACCTTGATGCAGCCACCTTAACATTGTTCCTGTAGCAAGTAACGAGGTAAGAGCCTGCTGCCAGTTCATTGACCTGGAACTGAGCCTTATTGTTAACCAATGGCGCTGTTGTTACCAGCTGACCCATCATGTTGAACACCTGTACCTGTATATCGCCGGAAACTGAGCTGTTCACTTCTACTGTCAGCATTTCGCTTGCAGGGTTAGGATACAGCTTCATTGTCACCTCGTCCATATTTACATTGGCAACAGTATTCGGCACACGGTAGTAAGTCTTCTGATGGCAATCACCCTTAGACGTCATTACCCAATAGTACAAATTCCAGTCAGGAGATGCATTGATATAGTCCTGGTTGGTTTGACCAGCAAGGACAGTTGAATCCAGGTTGGCATCATCATAACCCCACTGATAGCTATCCAGATCGGCAGGAAGACAAACGAACTGCTTATTGAAGTACAACACAGTTGGATTTGGTGCCTCGCTATTGCTTACGTTAACCGTAAACGAATCGATAGTCACGCAGCTGATGTGGAGGATATTTGAAGTAAGTATGATCTGTGCAGTACCTGGTGTGGTAAAGTTAACCACAGCATTCTGGCCACTGTTGCCTACCGCATAGATAGTTGCATTTACAGCACTCCATGTATATTCTACACTATCCATTGGCGGAACAGATGCACCAAAGTTCTGGTACATGGTATTCATACACACATTAGCAGGACCTGAAGTGGTGATGGTTGGTGTAGGCATAACCTTAGGATCAACAGTCAGTACAAATGTATCCTGGTAAGAACAACCATTAGCAGTGAGTGTGAATATGTAAGACGCAACCAACGGCATCATTGTCTGGTTACCAAGTGTGTCATAAATAGTTGCACCGCTGCCCATGCTTGTATCCGGCACTATACCTGTAACAGTTGAACGGGTCCATGCGAAAGTAGTACCGCTGACAGTGCTAGTGAGCGTAGTGCTGAACGGCATACCGCTGCAGATACGGCTAGATGATTCGTTGAGCCTTGGCTGTGGCAGTACAGTAACCATAACTGCCTGGGTGTAAGCGCAACCATTAACAGTAGTTGTGAACAGATATGTAACATCTACCGGCGTGGAGAGCGAGTTGATCAATACTTCGTTCGGATCACCTGCACCTGCACCAGCAATATTGGATATACCAGCAACTGTAGCACGAGTCCACGTAAACGTAGCGCCTGCCAGGTTAGATGTAGCATTGTAGTGGAATGTGCTACCACTGCATATAGCTGCAGGATTGAGCGTGCTTGTAAGGTAGCCGCGAGGCAATACCGTAACATAAAGACGCTGTGTATCGGAACAACCATTGGCTGTAATAGTGAACAGGTAGCTAACTGTAACCGTATCGGCTGTAGTATTTACCAGGTATTCACCAATGGTATCTACGCCTGAACCTGCAGGATTAGTAATACCTGTTACAGTGTCACGTGTCCAGGCAAAAGTAGCGCCAGGTGTAAGACTAGCAGGGAAATATATGAAGGCAGAGCTATCACATATATTACCAGCGTTAGTAGTACTGCTGAGCATTGGTGTAGGATTAACCTGCACACCTATATTTTGTGTATGCTGACAGCCGCTGGCAGTAAGCGTGTACACATAAGTAACTACATGCGATGTAGCTGTTGTATTATTCAGATACTCATTGATATTTCCTGTACCGCTGGCAGCACTGTTGCTGATGCCGGAAACGGTGTTACGCGTCCATGCATAGGTAGTACCAGGAGTAGCGCTTGACGGCGTATAAGTGAACAGGCTGCTATCGCATATTGCTGTAGTAGTTGTAGTAGTAAGCCTTGGTGTAGCCTTTACGTAAACATGTACAGAATCGATAGAAGTACAACCGTTGAAGGTCATTGTATCGATATAAGTAACCCTTACAGAATCTGCGGTGGTGTTGTGCAATACTTCAGAGATCACTGCACCTGTATCGCTGGCAGCGGCATTAGAAATACCGGTAACTGCCGGCCTGTGCCATGCGAACGTGGTACCTGGCTGATTAGTAGTGAGGGTGTAGCTGAATGTAGTATTGTCGCATATAGATGCCGGTGTTGCGGTGCTTGTCATCCTTGCAGTAGGATTAACCGTTACATTGAAGGTAACCGGAGCACTCATACAACCCTCTGCGGTAGCCCAAACTGTAACTGTTGAAGTACGGCTGGTCATTGCTGTATCGGTAGCAGTAAACACTATAGGATTTGTTGTACCTGAATCTGACATACCGATGGTTGTATCGCTGCTTGTCCACATAAATGCAGACGGCGTGATGCTGCTGGTAAGCGGAATGGTAACAGTAGAATTGTTACAAGCATTAACATCAGATATCGGATCAACCGTTGGGTTAGGATTAACATGCAGGGTAATAGTAGTATCTACAGTACCACAGCTGTATGTAACCGTGTAAGTGATATGTGCTATACCAGCGTTAAAGGCAGTAACAACGCCCGTAACAGGGTTTACAAATGCTACCGTAGGTGCATCTGACAGCCAAACACCACCTGTGGCAGCGTTATATAAAGTTGAAGTAGTACCTACACACAGGTTAGTATCGCCCATGATAGGCAGTGAGTTAATACCATCTGTAACACCTACTGAATGGTAAGCAGTATCGCTACCACATGAAGGTGACGGCATGATGTACATGATAGTATCAGCACCTACTGACTGACCAGTAACGGCATCGGTAGTTGACGATGGCACATCGGAAGCTATAGCAGGATATTTATTAACCCAGGTACCACCTGTATTGCTGGCAGTAAGTGTAATGGTCTGGCCTACACAAGTGCCGCCCAGGCCGGAAATTGTACCGGCATCGGGGCCCATAAGCACCGTTACCGAATGAGATGCAGACATAGCACCGCAGAAACCTGACTGAGCAGTGTACATAATAACAGCACTACCAGGATTGCGACCAGTAACAACACCCATTGTATCTACAGAGGCGATAGTAGTATCGCTGCTGCTCCACATGCCACCTGTTACAGTGTTGGTGAGCGTAATTGTACCGCCTTCACATACCTGTGTCGGGCCGGTAATGTTGCCGGTATCGGCCAGCGGTGCTATTTCTATCACCTTCATTACTGTGTTTGTATCGGTAAGATATACCACAGTGTACATGAGCGTATCGGTACCTGCGCTGATGCCAGATACTGTAGCAGCAGTATCGTTAACACCCGGAGTCCAGGCTACAGAGGCATGACCATTTGCCACGCTCCAGTAACCGATAGCACCATCGATATGAGAACTTGTATAAGTAGCAGTGCTGTTCACACAAAGTGTGTCAGGACCGGAAATTGCTGCGATCTCAGGTACTTCGAACGATTCGAATATAGAGACCCTGTTATTGAAATTATTAGCAGTGATCACATCTGCCTTTGTATCTCCATCCACATCTGCAACGGTAATACCGAGCGGACCATAACCTGTACCAACAAAGTAGCTGCTATCGTATACGAAAGATGAAGCAGTAATAGCAGAGCCCGACATTTCATTTCTCAGCACCGTAAAAGAATCGGCAAAGAAATTAGATGTCACGAGGTCCATTTTACCATCGCCATTCACATCGCCTATGGCAATGCCGAAGCCACCAGTTGATAAAGGATAGCTGATGGGAGCGGAGAATGAAGCACTATTGAGCGTGCCCGTTATTGCATTGTTTTGCAACACTACAATGCTGCTTGCGCCAAAGCATGGTACAACTATATCAGATTTGCCATCGTTATTAAAATCGGCAGTGAGTACCTGCAATGGCTGGGCTGGAACAGTAATAGTAGCAGCAGTGCTAAACATAAAAGAATCGACCACGGAATTATTCTTGAGGATGGTCAGTTTATCAGAACCATTGTCTGAAATCACCAGGTCCATTTTACCATCGCCATCAAAATCGGCGGCAGCAATAGACACAGGGCCGGTACCTACAGGAAAATCGACGTGATAGCTTGTGAAGCTACCGGAGTTAGTGAAACCTGCTGTTGGAGATTCCGTCATTTTATTGCGGTATACCTGTATGTTGTTGGCAGAGAAACATGCAGCGGCAATATCGAGGCGTCCATCACCATCGAAGTCGGCAACTGCTGTTTCGTAGGCACCTGTAGTAAGCGCCAGGTTAACGTTTAACGCCATATTGATATTACCGGGCGTGCTAAGGTTGCGGATAGCAGAAATGCGGCCTGAACCACTTGCTGATACCACTATATCCAGCTTGCCATCGCCATCCAGATCGGCAAGGCGGATATTGCGTGCACCAAAAGAGGACGTGCATACGACCGGCGTATCGTAAGCGATAACACCGCCACCGCCAATATTGCGGTAGATGCTGATGGGGCTACGGGCGTACAGGAAAGAATCGTATGACGATACGATAAGATCGACCTTACCATCGCCATCAATGTCGCCTGTAAGCGCCAGGTAGTTAAGCGCACCTGTAGGACCGAGTGTTGGTGGCACCGTAATATCCATCTGCGCTTTGAATGCCCTTGAGTAAGGGATATAAGGCATCGGGTTGAACGTAGGGGTGAAATACTGAGCAGACCTAGTGGACAGACCTGTATTAAGGTCGAGCACGGACACCTGGGAATAAACACTACCAACAGGCACGGTAACGGTGAGTGCTGTTGATGAAGCCGCAGTAACTGTAGCTATGGCATCGCCAAAGAATACCACATTGCGAGCTGCGGTATCGTTAAAGCCTGAACCGTGGATGACAATGCTACCGGTTACAGGCATTCCCGTTGTAGCGCTGAGCGATGTAATAACCGGCGGAGCGACATCTGCGAACGATGGCGTGCTCCAGCACAATAACCAAAGGGCCATCAACAGTGGCCCTACCCTCATTACGCTCTTTGTGTGCGTAGATCTTTTCTTCATAATCAATAATTTGGTGAGTTTTGATACAATTGACATCTGTTAAATTGAATGCCTTGTAATAAAAATTAACACTATTCTTTCCCCAAGCGTATATAAATACTGTGCCAATGCTGTGATTTACAGGAGTAAAATGAGGGTGAACAGCATGCCATAAAGGAAGGCCAATTAACAAAAAGGCCTCCCTTTGCAAGGGAGGCCTTTAGCCTGAAATGCTTATATTATGTAGCTTTAAAGGATGGTCCAGGTTTTATCGCCTGATAATATCTTATCCAGGGACATCCTGCCTTTGCGGGCCGTAACATCTTCTATCTGTAGCTGTAATGAATCTTCGTAAGTAGGGCGATCTTCTGAGTAGAAAACACCGAAAGGACGGGGGAAATATTCCCCATTATAGGTACGATCGAAGAAACTTGCAAGAATGTTGGCCTTGGTGCGGTCGTGCTCGTCGTGGATCCAAAGATCGTTGGCAGAAATGCCCGTTTGTTCCAGATCTACGATAACCGGAGTAAGCCCATCGAAGCGAATACCTTTCTCATCATTGTTGCCGAAGATCAATGGCTTTCCATGTTCTACCAACAATGCCTGTGCCTTTTTGGTCTCTTTTTCGGAGTAAGCGAAGAAAGTACCATCGTTAAACACGGGGCAGTTCTGGTATATTTCCACAAATGATGTTCCCTTATGCTCGTGAGCGCGCTTAAGTACGGCCTGCATATGTTTTGGGTCACGATCGAGCGAGCGGGATACAAAGCTGCTGCCTGCTCCTAATGCCAGCTCTGCAGTATTGAATGGTTCTTCTACCGACCCGAACGGAGTGGACTTAGCCACCTTGCCGCGCTCTGATGTCGGTGAATACTGGCCTTTCGTCAAACCATATATCTGGTTGTTGAATACCATATAGTTCACGTCAAAATTGCGGCGCATAAGGTGGATGAAGTGATTACCACCAATGGAGAAGGCATCACCATCGCCGGATACCACCCAAACGCTGAGGTTGGGGTTCATGGCCTTAACACCTGATGCTATAGCTGTAGCACGGCCGTGAATGCTGTGCATACCGTATGTATCCATGTAATAAGTGAACCTTGCGGCACAACCTATACCTGAGATAAACACAATATCCTCTTTGGGCACGCCGAAATCGGGGAATACGGTTTGTACCTGCTTAAGTATGGAATAATCGCCACAGCCCGGGCACCACTTCACTTCCTGGTTGGATGCAAAGTCTTTTGCCGTGAGCTTTGGTGCTATATCGTTCTCTGTCGCTATGGACATATAATTACTGTTTAATTAATTCTAAAATCTTGTTCTTCAATTCGGCCGTAGTGAATGGCAGCCCCTGCACTTTAGAGAAACCTATAGCAGGCACGAGGTATTTAGCCCTGATCAACTGTATCAGCTGGCCACAGTTCATTTCCGGTATCAACACCTTTTCATAACCCTTCAGCAGATCTCCCAGGTTTTTAGGGAACGGATTGATGTGGTGCAAGTGTATATGCGCTACATCGTGCCCCTCGGCTATCAATTCGCGTACAACGGTTTTGATGGCGCCACTTGTAGAGCCCCAACCCACAACAGCCAGCTTACCACTTTCATTACCACTATCTGGCTTGATGAGCGGAATGGTATCGGCGATCTTCTCTATTTTCTCTGCACGAAGGTTGGTCATCAGCTGGTGGTTAGGCGCATCGTAGGCCACGTTACCAGTTTCGTTCTGCTTTTCCAGGCCGCCTATGCGGTGCATGAGGCCTTTTGTGCCGGGCTTTACCCAAGGGCGCACCCCGCGCTCGTCGCGCTTGTATGGCAGGAATTTACCATCGGGGCCGTTAGGCTCCGTAGCAAAGGTTACCTTGATAGGATTAAGCTCTGACGCAGCCGGGAAACGCCATGGCTCTGCACCATTGGCTATGTAACCATCCGTAAGGCAGATAACCGGGGTCATATGCTCTACGGCTATGCGGCAGGCTTCCAGCACGGTATTGAAACAATCGGCAGGAGAAGACGCTGCAATAACGGGCAGCGGCGCCTCACCATGACGGCCATACATGGCCATCAGCAGATCGCTCTGTTCTGTTTTTGTGGGCAGACCGGTAGAAGGACCACCACGCTGTATATCCACGATTACCAAAGGTATCTCCAGCATTGTAGCCAAGCCCATAGCTTCTGTCTTCAGCGCCATACCCGGACCTGAGGTAGTGGTAACACCCAGGCCACCAGTGTAAGACGCACCAATAGCGGCACATATGGCGGCTATCTCGTCTTCTGCCTGGAAGGTCTTTACGTTGTTGGTCTTGTATTTAGACAATTCATGCAACACATCGGAAGCCGGGGTGATGGGATAAGAACCAAGGAACAACGGCAGGCCCGACAGCTCTGAAGCTGCTACAAGACCTATGGCTGTAGCCTGGTTGCCCGAAATATTGCGGTAAGTGCCTTTAGGCAGCTTAGCCGCGGCCACCTTGAAACGGGTGGTGAACATTTCGGTATGATCGCCGAAATTCCAGCCAGCCTTTAGTGTTTTGATATTAGCCTCAGCTATCTGCGGGTTCTTGCCGAACTTCTCGTTGATGAAACTGATGGTATATTCCATCGGCTCGTCGAACATCCAGAAGAGCAGCCCGAGCACGAACATGTTCTTGCAACGCTCTATATCCTTGTTGCCTAATCCGGTACCGGCGAGGCACTCTTTGGTAAAGCGTGTTACATCCAGTTTATGTACCGTATATCCTTCGAGGGTTCCGTCTTCCAATGGATTGGCACCTTCAGGATAGCCAGCAAGATTAAGGTTCTTTTTATCGAAGCCGGCAATATTGGCAATAATGACACCACCCTTTTTCAGCTTAGGCAGATCAACCTTCAGCGCTGCGGAGTTCATGGCTACCAGCACATCGTAATTATCACCGGGAGTGAAGATCTCCTTGCTACCAAAATGTACCTGGAAACCCGATACACCGGCGGTAGTGCCGATGGGGGCACGTATCTCTGCAGGGAATTCAGGGAATGTACTGAGATCATTACCAAGGTAGGCGGCAGTGTCGGTAAACTGGTTACCTGTTAGCTGCATACCATCGCCAGAGTCGCCGGAGAAACGGATAACCACGCTATCCGCCTCTATGATGGGCACATTGGGCTTAAAATTGCTTTCTAATATTTCCATTACTACTTCAAATAAGTCAGATGATGCAGATATACATATAAAAATACCACTATAAATATACTGCTATCAGCGGCGCAAAGATACGCCATTTGCCCTGCCCTATTATGGTTGAAAGCTGATTTATATCAATTATAACCCTATTTTATGACAATACCGTTATAGTTTCAAATGATAGACAGCCAGACATCGTTGACGATGCTGTAGAGCACACATTTGCGTAGCCTGTCGTTGTTGAGCAACACCGGGTGATCGAAAAAACGCACGAAGGTCATTCCTGCCTTGATCATCACTTTTTCTGACGGCTTATTAACGGCGGGACATACCGCATATATCTCAGGTAAGCCCAATGTGCGGAACGCATATTCGATACAGCGCACGGCACCCTCGGTGGCATAGCCATGGCCATGAGCATCGATAGCCAACCGCCAGCCAATATCTACAAACGGCCCCATATCGGGCAGCCAGGTTTGTTCGCCCAGCCCAATGAAGCCGATGAATTGCCCTGTCTCCAGGATATCGACCGCAAAATAGCAGAAGCCCAACCGATGAAACTGATCCTGCATGCGATGAATGAATGCGTGAGTTTGCTCCCGTGTTTGCGTAGCGGGAAAGAACTGCATTACCTGCTCATCAGCATTGATGCGGCTCATTGCGTCCAGGTCGGCCTCTGTCCAGTTGCGGAAACCGAGGCGTTGGGAAGTAAAAAGATATTTGTCTTCTGTTTTCATTTCTGCGGAATCAGCGGTAATTATAAAACAATGGCTAAATTAGTGCATGCCTTACAATATAGGAAAACTGCTGGCGCTGTGGATGGTGCTCGGCATCAATGTAGCTTCGGCTCAAAACAAAAATCTGCTGCCATACGTAAAACCGCTTACGGGCACCGATAAGATGGGACACACTTACCCAGGCGCCACAGTACCCTTCGGTATGGTGCAGCTAAGCCCCGAAACGGACACCCAGAGTTATGAGCTGAACGGCAAATACAACAAAGACATTTACAAGTATTGTGCAGGCTACCAGTATGGCGACAAAACGATAGTGGGCTTTACTCATACGCACTTCAGTGGCACGGGGCACAGCGACCTGGGGGATGTCCTGATCATGCCGACAACGGGCAAACTACAAATGAACCCTGGTACTGCTGATGCTCCGGAAAGCGGTTTCCGCTCACGGTTCTCGCACAGTACAGAAGTAGCAGAGCCCAACTACTACAAAGTACAGCTGGAGGACCACAATATAAAAGCGGAGATGACCACCACTACACGTGTGGGTTTCCATCAATATACTTTCCCTAAGAGCGATAGTGCGCACATTATACTGGATATGATGTATGGCATTTACAACTACCCGGATAAGAATGTATGGACCTTTCTACGAGTGGAGAATGATTCTTTAGTTACCGGGTACAGGCAGACTAATGGCTGGGGACGCACCCGCACTGTTTATTTTGCTATTGCATTTTCCAAGCCCTTTAAAAGTTATGGCTGTCAGGATAATGGGCGGAAAGAAGTGTATCGCGGATTCTGGCGGAAGTTCAATACCAGCGAAAACTTCCCGGAGATAGCCGGGCAACAGATACGCATGCATTTCGACTTCAGCACACAACAGGATGAGCGGGTTAAAATAAAGGTAGCCCTATCGCCGGTGAGCACCGGTAATGCCATTGCCAATATGAAGACCGAAGCGCCGGGCTGGAACTTTAACGAGATACGCGCTGCCGGCCAAACGCAGTGGAACAAAGAGCTGAGTAAAATAGAGATAAAGGCTGATGAAGAGACCATGGAGAATTTTTATACGGCCATGTATCATTGCTTTATCAACCCTACTATCTATATGGATGTGGATGGCTCTTTCAGGGGGCTGGACCAACTGGATTACGGCGCATCGGGATTTGTGAACTATACCACATTCTCCTTGTGGGATACGTACCGAGCCTTACATCCTTTCCTTAACCTGGTGCAGACCAAACGTAATGCTGACATGATACAATCGATGGAGGCGCATTATGACCAGAGCGTGCATAAAATGCTGCCGGTATGGAGCAACTCTGCCAATGAGAACTGGTGCATGATCGGGTATCATGCGGTGTCTGTATTGGCAGATGCTGTAGTGAAGGACAATCCTTATATAGACGGCAAACGCGCACTGGAAGCCTGTGTGACCACAGCCAGGCACCGCAGCTATGATGGGTTGGGCTGCTATATGGATATGGGCTATGTGCCGGAGGATAAAAATGGTTCGTCGGTATCTAAAACGCTGGAGTACGCTTATGATGACTGGTGCATAGCGCAAATAGCCAAGAAACTGGGCCGTAACGATATTTACCTGGAGTTTATAGCCCGCGCGCAAAACTACCGTCATGTATACGACAGCAGCATTGGCTTTATGCGGCCGCGCCTAAGCAATGGCACCTATAAAAAACAGTTTGATGTGCTGAATACCGACGAAGCAGGTTTTATAGAAGGTAATGCCTGGAACTATAGCCTATACGTGCCGCATGCACCCGAAGAAATGATAAAGATGATGGGCGGGAACAAGCGGTTTGTACCACACCTGGATTCACTGTTTAATGTAGAGTTGCCGGATAAGTATTTTGAAGCTACAGAAGACATAACGCGGGATGGCATAATAGGCAATTATGTACATGGCAATGAACCCAGCCACCATGTAGCCTACCTGTATAACTGGACCGACCACCCGGAGAAAACACAAGAGCGCGTGCGTATGATACTGAAACGAATGTACCACCCTACCCCGGCCGGCCTGAGCGGCAACGATGATTGCGGGCAGATGAGTGCGTGGTATATCTTTAGCGCGCTGGGCTTTTACCCTGTAGCGCCGGGATCGATCAATTATTCATTAGGCAGTCCGGCTATTAATGAGGCAACATTACATCTTGAAAATTGCAAGACACTGCACATTACCGCAAAGAACCAAAGCGACAAACACGTGCATGTACGTAAAGTAACGATCAATGGCAGAGAGATAACCAGTCATACAATAACCCATGAGGATATAATTGGTGGCGGAGAACTTATTTTTGAAATGAAATAGCTACATAAAAACCCCGAAGCGGATGATCTACTCTGCTCCGGAATACTAACTCTTTATCGACTATTTGTGTATTGAAAACGTGAAGGTGCTACCCTCGCCCAGTGTTGATTCCAGCTCTATTTCGCCGCCCATTTTTTGCACCAGGCGCTTTACAGTTGCCAGTCCTATACCGTGCCCCTTCTCATTATTGCGGTCGGTGCCGCCAACGGTAGTGAACAGATCGAATACTGCACTGTGATTGCCTGAATCTATACCACGGCCATTATCCTGTACGGAGAAGTGATAATGCGTATTGTCTTCATCAAGCGTTACCACCAGGCGGCCTTCGCTCTTATCGTTGTACTTAATAGCGTTACTGCAAAGGTTCAGCAGTATCTGCATCAACAAATGCTTACTGGTGTAGAGGACAAGATTATTACCGGAGATATTGAAGGTGAACTTATCGGGGATGTTGAGCATCTTGCGCAGATCGGCAATGAACTCACCGAATGTGAAGCGTTCCTTTACAATGTCATCTTTGTTCACAGTTTTTGTATGCCTCAGGATACCATCTACCATTTCTACAATACCATGTGATGCATCGGCCATCATCTTTATCATATCTTCAGCTTCGGGAGAAAATCCGTCGCCAGCTATATCTTTCAGAAATTCTGTTGCCATTAACAGGCTGGCGCAAGGCGATTTGATATCGTGCGCCACTACATAGGAGAAACGCTCCAGTTCCTGGTTCAGTATCTCCAGTTCCTCTTTTTGTTTGTGGAGCATATGGTTCATCTTGCGCACCTCCATGTAGGCAACGATCTGCCGGGAAAGAGCCAGCAATGTTGCCCGCTGGCTTTCGCTAAGGTCGCGAGGCTTGGTATCTATGACACAAAGTGTACCTAAAGCCAATCCCCCTGGTGTAACAAGAGGTACACCGGCATAGAACTGTACAGGGTCTTTATCGGTGGTAACATAAGGATGATCGGCAAAACGTTCATCCTTGGTAGGATCCGGCACCACCATTATCTCATCTGGCGTCAAAATGGCGTGGGAACAAAAGCTGATGTCGCGGTCGACACCCTCTCCCTCTACACCAATTTTTGATTTATACCACTGCCTGTCGGAGTCTATCAGCCCTATGAGCGACCCCGATGCATTACAAACCTCCCGGGCTATTCTTGTTATATCGTCGTAATCTGATTCGGCAACAGTGTCCAATATATTATACTCGTAAAGGGCGGAAAGGCGTTCCGCCTCATTATGTGGTTTCGGAGCAATGATCATGATAAAAAAAGCGATTCTTTGTAAAACTATAGAACAAAACGGATACTACTTTTAACTAAATACGAAATTTGAGGTGGAAACAGTTTTATTACGAGTAAATTTGCAGTTCAAATAAAAATAATACAGCATTTGTCTCGTAAGAAGAAACGGAGTGCTCCGTTAACCGATATAACCATTGATGCCTATGCGGCAGAAGGTAAAAGTATTGCCCACCTGCCCGATGGCAAGGTGCTGTTTGTGGAGGGCGTGGTGCCCGGCGATGTGATCAACGCCGTGATCACCAAGGATAAAAAGAGTTGGGCGCAGGGGCGCGTAACACAACTGGTAAAGCAATCGAACCTGCGCGTAGAGCCGTTTTGCCAGCACTTTGGCGTATGCGGTGGTTGCAAATGGCAAATGCTACCCTATAGCAAGCAGCTGGAGTATAAACAACAACAGGTAGAAGATCAGCTAAAGCGTATAGGACATGTGGAACTGCCGGAGATACAACCCATAAGCGGCAGCGCTTACGAGCGTTTTTATCGTAATAAACTGGAGTTTACTTTCTCATCTCAACGCTACAGAACGTTTGAAGAAATAGCAGAACGTAGTGAGAAATTTGAACCGGAGCCAGCGCTGGGCTTCCATGCTCCGGGGCTTTTTGACAAGGTGGTAGAAATACACACGTGCTACCTGCAGCATGAACCTACCAATACGCTGCTGAAAGTATTGCGCGAATACAGTAAGGCCAACAACCTTTCTTATCACGACATAAAAAACCACACCGGCTGGTTGCGCAATGTAACCATACGGGTAACCACTACAGATGAAGTGCTCATTAACCTGGTGGTACACCACGAAGACGAGCCGGCACGCATAGCTATCCTGGAGCACATTAAAGCCAATGTGCCCGGCATTACATCGCTCAACTATACCATAAATGGTAAGATGAACGATAGTATTTACGACCAGGATGTGATCTGCTATTATGGCAAGCCACATATAGAAGAAAAGCTGGAAGACTTTAGATTCAAAATATCACCAAAATCGTTTTTCCAAACCAACAGCACGCAGGCCGAAACACTGTACCGCATAACCCGCGACTTTGCAGGACTTACCGGTAATGAAGTGCTGTATGATCTATATTGCGGAACGGGTAGTATAGGTATCTTCTGCTCTAAGGGTGCAAAAAAGGTAATAGGTATAGAGCTGATAGAAGATGCAATAAAAGACGCTTATGAGAACGCCGCTATGAACGGCCTAGAGCATTGTAAATTCTTTGCGGGCGATGTGGCTGATATATGCACAGATGAGTTTTTTGCCGAGCACGGCAAACCTGATGTGATCATTACCGACCCGCCAAGGGCCGGCATGCATGAAAAGCTGGTGCAGCAAATATTAAAGATGCGTGCCCCGCGTGTAGTATATGTGAGCTGCAACCCGGCCACACAAGCTCGCGACCTGCAACTGCTGGATGCTGCTTATAAAATTGTAAAACTGCAACCGGTTGATATGTTCCCGCATACGCACCATATAGAAAATGTGGCACTACTGGAGCTGAGAGAAAATTAAACAATAAAGGAGCCGTTGGCTCCTTTATTGTTTATGATTGATTACATCTGATGCGGTATTATTTGGCCTGCCAATGGTAAAGTTCTAAACGAATACGTCCCGATGCAAGATTGCTTCGTTACTCGCAATGACCCACTTCTTTGGATTTGTTGCTACCACTTTTTAAAGATCACGTATACTGCGGCTACAATGAGCGCGAAACCCAGCAGGTGATTCCAGGCGAGTTTTTGATCGCGGAAAAACACCAGGGTGAATATCATAAAAACGGTGAGCGTAACGGCTTCCTGTATTGTTTTCAGTTCTACCAGGTTGAATGCACCACCGTTGTCTTTAAAACCACCTTCATTGGCAGGCACCTGGAATACGTATTCGAAGAATGCCATTCCCCAACTGATGAGTATAATGGAGAATAACCCAAGATTCTTCCCCCAGTCGTACTGCTTAAACTTGAGGTGGCCGTACCAGGCGAAGGTCATGAATATATTAGAGACTATAAGTAAGGCGACTGTTTTCCATCCTTTCATGGGCTATTGTTTAATAAGTTGTAAAAATAGGAAAGCCGATACATAAATCGTACCGGCTTCCATTTAGTATTACAATTCTGCTAGTCAGCCTTTACGATTTTTTCTATTTTCAACAGCACTCCTTCTGCATTATATACCATCACCATATATATGCCCGCTGAAAGGTTGCTTATGTCGACCCGCTTTTCGCCTGTAGCTTCAGCAGCTATTTTACCATCAACTGTTAGCACTTTCACATTCACCGTCATTGGCGCATCGATATTTAACACGCCACTTGCTGGATTAGGATAAATGTGTACTTCTACAATACTATTTACATCATGTATACCGACACTATTATTGTAAGTGGCAGAACCTGTACAGCCGTTGCCATCGGTAACAATAACTGTGTAAACACCCGGTATCGATGCATCACAAATGCCGGATGTAGCCCCGGTTATCATAACACCATTCCTATACCATTGGTAAGACGCGAAGGAACCTGTATAAAGTGTATTACCTGTACCCGGGTTTATGACAGGCACTGGTGAAGGAACGACAGCCAGAGACATTGTAGTGGTTGAGGAGCCGCAAATGTTGCTGACCGTGTAAGATATAGCAACAGATCCAGCGGCTACACCTGATAATATATCACCTGATATCGTTGCTATTGCGTTGTCGCTACTACTCCACGTACCGCCAATTATTGTATCGGCCAGTGGTACACTGCCACCCACGCAAATACTGGACAAACCGGTAATTGTGCCGGCGTCAGGAAGCACATTGACAACCACATCGTGCGTAACAAATGCAGAAGAACAACCAAAAACAGTATTAGTAAACGTAATGGTAGCATTACCTGAGGAAACCGCACTAACTAAACCAGATGCATTTACTATAGCTACAGTATTATCGCTGCTGCTCCATACACCTGCAACAGTATTAAATAATGTTGTTGCTGAGCCTGTACAAATACTATCTGCACCAGAAATAGCACCTGCATCAGGCAGTGATTTTACAAAAATGCTATGCGTTTCGTTAGCATCTCCGCAGCTATATGTATGTGCTGTGTATGTTACCGTTGCGTTACCAGCTAACATTCCGGTCACTTCGCCGGTTAATGCATTCACATCAACATTGGCACTTGCACTGCTCCATGTACCACCTGCAACAGAATTACTTAATGTTACTGACAGACCGAAGCAAACACTGTCGGCTCCGACTACAACACCTGCATCGGGCAATGAATTTACAACAATGTTATGCTGGGCATAAGCGGATCCGCAACTTCCAGTAGTTACAGCATAAGAAACTGTAGTTGTTCCAGCGGCAAGGCCCGTCACATGTCCTGAGCCATCAACTGTGGCTATAGCACTACTAGCTACACTCCATATACCACCTGCAACGGAAGGAAGCAACAAGGTGAGGCTATTTTTACAAACGCTATCTGCCCCTGTGAGCGCACCGGCGTAAGGAAGCGCATTAATTGTAAACAGCTGAATTGCTGTATCTGTACCGCAGCTGTTAGTAACCAAATATATCAGAGTATCCACTCCTGCGCTAACACCCGTTACTATATCACCAGATATTGTTGCATGGCCGTTCATAAGTGTCCATATTCCCCCAGCGTTGTTTGCAGACAATGTAATATTGTTCCCTACACAAACAGCGGCGGAGCTTGTTATTGCAGTTCCTGTTAGGGCGTGATCTACCGTAATATTTACTGTGTCGTGGTAATAAGAAAGACATAAAGCATCGCGCATATCGAAACCATCACTCAACACAAATGTCATATTGTTACTCAACGGACCAGAGCTAATGCTGAATGTACCGGCAGCATCAGTTTGATATATAAATCCTGTATCATTCTTGTACAACAGAAATTGCTGGTTAGGCGTACCCATAACTGTAACCAAAGAGGATTCGCCGCTACACAACGGACCAGTTGCCGATAAACTTGCCGTAGGGAAGTTGACTATTGGCAGGTAAGCGCTATCATCTATTGGTGTTACACATCCAGCGCTGTTAGTTATACCCACAAACTGATAATGCTGATCTGCAGTGAGAATTCCTGTGAATATGAATTCCGTCATATTCGGGTCCAATGCGTCTCCGTTTACAGTTTGAATAGCTCCTCCATTTACACGAAACATTACATTAACAGGAGTACTACTTGTAGATAAATACGACCATACCGCATTGTCGATGCCAAGTTTTAATTCACGGAAAGTACCAATACAGGCATGCGCCGTATCAATTGATATGAGATCTGCATCATCATAAGGAGCCGCAGAAATATATCTTCCGGTAAGAGTGGCAGGAGGAAACGGTTTAAACTTAACCGTATAGTTGTTCATCACTATTTTGTTGCACCCTGCATTATCCATAGCTACAACGGTATAACTAACAGAATCGGTAATAGGACCGGTATATATGTCATAAAAGCCCTCATGAGACATTGTAACCGTATCATAAGAAACAGCCAATGTCCTAAGGTTGGTTATTTTCACAACTGCAGTAGCATCGCTGGCTATAGATAGCCGAAGTGTATCTTCTGTTCCGGGACATACGTAAAGATAGTCACTTTCATCCGCAACAAATGTCCGGCCAGTGTTTTGCCAATATCCTGATGTGTAGTTAGCTGATACCATTGCAGCCTCTGCAGCTGTATAGGAGGCAGCGCAACCGCCCAACGACGCACTCATCAAGGTATAATAATACCGTACAGAATTAGATGTTGCAATTTCGCCGGAGTGTATATCCGTGGTGATCACCGGCAATACTGAATGGCCTGTAGCATCTAATGTAGTTGTAAAAACACTATCAACAATTCCGCCACCGGCAGCAATAACATCCTGGAATTCGTACTGGTACGTAACAACAGCACCAGCAGGCCCCTCTATCGTTACGGCAGTGGAAGATCCCGGACATACATCAGTAATTGCCGGGCTGATGGTAACTGCGCCAGATAAATCAGGGATAATTGTTAATATCTGGAAGGCAGTATCTGCTCCGCACGAATTTGCTACAACATATGTAAGCGTGTCTACTCCTGCATTAACGCCGGTAATAACATTGCCTACTATAGTTGCATTGCTGTTTGTGGCGGTCCATAAACCTCCGGGGTTGTTTGCGGATAACGTAAAGCTGCCTCCCAGGCAAACGGCGGCAGGGCTTGTTATTGCTGTACCCAAGGGAGTGTGACCCACTTGCACTACTGCGGTATCATGATAATATGTAAGACACGTAGCATCGCGCAGGTCGAAGCCATCGCTCAATACGAATGTTGTTGTGCTGCTTAACGGACCGGAACTCATAATGAATGAGCCGGTACCATCAGTTTGGTAAATGGATGCTATGTCATTCTTATATAGCAGAAACTGCTGGTTTGGCGTACCGGTAATAGTGATCTGTGAACTATCGCCACTACATAAAGCGCCAGTTACAGATAAGTTGGCAGTAGGGAAATGAACGCCTGCGATAAAGATACTATCGTCAATCGGCATTACACATCCTGCATCGTTAGTGATCTGTGTAAATGTATACAATTGATCACCGGTCATTACGCCTGTATTAATAACAGCAGCGACATTAGGGAGATCGAAGTTGGTAAGCTCAGCCATTTGCGTAGGTCCTCCATTTACACTGTAATATAAACTAGGCATTACCGTCGAGGTATTCATTGGATTCAAATCATTTGTTAGGTATGGATTACTATTTACCTGTATCAAAAGATTACGGTACGTTCCTACGCATACGCCTGCTGAATTTGCAGGATAAATGTCCAACAGATCATCCGGGTTAGCCGGGCCTGTAATATTAAAGCTGGAAATTGTAGAACTAGCGAATACTTTGTAGGACGTATAATATTTATCCATAACAAATCTCTCGCAACCGTCATGCGATATTGCTACAACGGAGTAAACTACGTTATTCATTATTGGGCCAGTAGGCAATTGATAGACGCCGGAAGCGGGAATAGTAACAGTATCGTATGAAACAAAAGAGGTTCCAGGCACTTCTTTCTTTATCACAGCTATTGAACCTACCGGCGCAGCGATATGTATAGTATCTAAAAGTCCCTGGCAAACAAAGGAAGCGATAGAATCAGGAATCAAATGTGTAAGGCCTTCGAATCTTGGACCTGTACCGTCTATATATGCATATATATAATTGGCATTGATAACCGTTGTACCAGATACAAGATCAGTTGCGGCACAACCGCTCAATGATACACTTGTAACAGTGTAAGTATAGTTTTGCGCAGCTGCTAGTTCCTGCCCACCTGTATTAGGATCTGCTGCATTCAATAATATTGAAGCATGCCCTGATGCATCTAATGTCACTGAAAAGGCTGTGTCCGAGATAATTCCCTCGGCTACGTATTGCTCAAAGTGCTGGTTATACGTCACAAAAGCTCCGGCAGGACCATCCAAGTTTATTGTAGTTACCGAACCAGGGCATATGTTTTCATCGGCAGCACTTATCGTAACCGCACCAGATAAGTCTGGGATAATTGTTAATATCTGAACGGCAGTATCTGCTCCGCACGAATTTGTTACAACATATGTAAGTGTGTCTACTCCTGCATTAACGCCCGTAACAACATTGCCTGCTATAGTTGCATTGCTGTTTGTGGCGGTCCATAAACCTCCGGGGTTGTTTGCGGATAACGTAAAGCTGCCTCCCAGGCAAACGGCGGCAGGGCTTGTTATTGCTATTCCTGTTGGTGCGTGATTTACTTGTACTACTATAGTGTCATAATAATCGGTAAGACATGTAGCATCCAGTATATCGAAACCATCATACAATACATAAGTAGTATTAGCACTTAACGGACCAGAACTCATATTAAACATGCCCATCCCGTCAGTTTGATACACATCCCCTGCGTCATTTTTAAATAGCAGGAACCGCTGATTGGGTGTGCCGTTTACTGTAATTATAGCGCTATCTCCGCTACAGACCGAACCCGTTACAGACATAGTAGCTGAGGGATTAGTGACCTCTGTAATATGCAATCTTTCCGAAATAGGAAAAACGCAACCCGCATAGGTAGTTATTTGCGTAAATTCATAGTCTATATTGCCAGATACCGGGCCAACAGTGACCAGTTCAGTAAAATCGGGCGGCATTGAGCCCATTAGCAGATTTTGCGGAGCGCCTCCATTTATCCGGTACATGATAACCGGAGCAGTTGAAGTTGCGTTATATAGTGACCCTGAATAAATGGCATTATTAACATTAAGTGTCAGCTGCCGTGAGGTTCCCGCACAAATAGAGGCAGAATCGGATGGCAACAGCAGAGGTCCGTCCATCTCTCCTGTCGAGCCGGGACCGGTCAAATACTTTCCCAGAATACTTGCGGGAGCTGACACCCGAAATGTGACACTGGAAGCATCCATTGAAAAATTATCACAAACGCCATTTGTAAGCGACAAAACAGAGTACCTGATCGAATCAGTTATGGCTCCTGTAAAAAAGCCGTAGCTTCCCGAAGCGGGAATGGTGATGGTATCGTATGTGGCGGCCAAGCTTGCCATATTCAATTTCCTGACAACAGCTATGGTTCCGGGATCGGCGTTCAAATGCAATGTATCGTAAGCCCCTGGACACACATAAAAATCGGTGTCAGACCACCAGAAAGTACTGTAAGCACCAGAATAGCTGAAGCTTGCAGCTAAAGGTGCATTTACTGCAATAGTAATTTCTGTTGTATCAACATTAGTTCCATCAGACACAACAACGGATACCACATCTGTAGTAACACCTGCAACGGCCGTGTAGGTGAAGAGAGACGGGCTTACCGATCCCCCTCCGCTAATACCTGACGCAGTACTTGTGACAGCTCCCAAGGGGCTATTAATAACAGACCAGGTAAGCGCTGATGCGGTTACAGGGTCGCTGACCGACAACAATGTTGTCAGATCAAGAGTAGAACTACCGCATGCATGGGTTGTTTGGTAGCGCCCACCTGTGAATGTGGGTTGGGCCATCGCGATACAACTGGCTAATAATAATGTGCCCGATAATCCGAGCGAAAAGATAGCACGCATACAAGCGTTGCTTGGGGGGAATATCTTCCTCATAAAGTGAAGGTTTTAGTATTGGGTATACAATAAGTATAAAGGTAATTGAAAATATTACAACTACAACCACCTGAACGGATTCCATCTTCGCAGTAGAATGTATTTCTTAAGATTCATCCAGAAGGGCCAATACCATGTAGATGATGGGCAATCCATTGAAAGCCTATAATACGCTATAACCTGATGCGGCGAGTATTGTCTCCATCCAGGCACTGAATAGCCCATCTTAAAATACCAATTGCTATTCAGCCTTTACAATTTTCTGCGCTTTTAGTAATTGGCCGTCCTGATTGTAAACCATTATCATGTATAAGCCTTCTGCAAGACGGCTAACGTCCAAAGATTTAGCTTCGCGTGCTTCTAGGATAATT
The DNA here is from genome assembly GCA_964588295.1 of uncultured Flavipsychrobacter sp. GTDB lineage: Bacteria > Bacteroidota > Bacteroidia > Chitinophagales > Chitinophagaceae > Flavipsychrobacter. The sequence continues at coordinate 58,198 of CAZPOT010000014.1, forward strand.
TTGCCATCTGCAGCCAGCACCTTCACGCTTACGGTTACAGGGGCATCTATATTCACCGTATTATTGACCGGATTAGGATAGATATTTACAGCAATACCAGAGCCAGCGGCTGTTGTTATGCCTGTTGTTACAAAATGGTAGTTATCAGAAGTATCGGTACAGCCGTTTCCATCACTCACTACTACAAAATAATCTCCTGTCGCCATTGCATTATAAATACTTGCACTAGCTCCCGGTATAGGTGAATGATCTTTATACCACTGATAGTTTGCAAACGATCCAGTATATAATGTACTGCTGCCCGTAATATTTATAATAGCAACTGGAGATGGTAAAATATTTACTCCTGCTACTACGGTGCTGCCCGCGGGATTGCTAATAACCACATGGAAGAAACCAGATGTAGTTGTAGCATAGCTGGCATTTGTAGCGCCCGGTATTGATACCCCATTTTTATACCACTGGTATATAAGGTCTGTAGCCCCTCCCACAGTATTAGCCACCATGTTTACAGGTATACTATGACAGAGCGTAGCAACCGCCGGCGTAATTGTAGTGGATGTGAGCGAACCTGCTGTAGTAAGACCATGAGTAACAGATGATGTGCAACCTGCGCTATTTGTTTTTACATAAGTAATAACCGTACTGCCGGGCATTATGCCTGTTGCTATACCTGTTGCAGTATCAATCGTTGCAATGGTAGTATTGCTGCTGGTCCATAACCCGCCGGTAGCAGTGTCAGCAAGCGTTACGGATGATAGCGCGGCCACAACAGCAGGTCCGGATATTGGCGATAAAGCCGGAAGTGGATTTACGGTCACAATATGAACTGACTGCACCGTTCCACAACTAAATGAGGCTACAGAGTAAGTGATGATAGCATTACCGGCAGCAATACCGGTTACCACACCGTTACTATCTACAGTAGCGACAGATGTACTGCCGGATGTCCAGTTACCACCGGCTATAGTACTTGTCAGTGTTATAGACGAACCACTACAAACATCAGCTAAACCAGTAATACTGCCTGCACCCGGCGAGGGATTAACAATAACCGGAAATTTGCTGGTAAGCACGCCACACGATGATGTAACCGTATAAATTATTGTATCGGCACCGGCTGATATAGCTGTAGCCACACCTGTGGCCGCATTTATTGAAAGCAGGCCAAACATACTGCTCCAGCTACCTGGCGTGGCCGTAGGATTGCTAAAAGTAGCCGGAGCGCCCGCGCAAACAGAGTCTGTGCCGACAATAGTTCCTGCATTCTCCGAACATGGCAAAACAACAATGACATGAGATACTGAATTACTAAGGCAGCCATTGTTGACTGTATATTTTATTACAAATATATCAGACGGAGAGATAGCTGTAGCCACACCAGCAGCATCTACAGTCCCAATAGCAGGATCGGTTGTTTCCCAAACACCACCTGCTACAGATGCAGACAGTGTTGCAGATGAACCCAGCCCCATAGTATCAGTCCCGGTTATTACCCCGGCATCGGGCAAGCCAAGAATTGTTACAACCAGCGTTGCGGTATCTGCATCACCACAATCGTTATAGGTAATGTGAGTAATGGTATCTACGCCAGTATGCATTATTGCAGCAGAGTTGCCAGCCATTGACAGCGCATCATTAGCGGCCGTCCATACATCGCTGCCAGACATAGAGACACTTGTAAAGGTGGTAGTGCCGTCTGTAATGCATAAAGTTGCAGGGGATGTAATTGTAGCATCGGGCATTGCATGGACGGATATGTAATGACCAGCTACATCGGATCCACAAATATTGGTGACCATATATGCAATTAACGCATCACCATTCGTTCTGCCGTAAACCATACCAGAGGCATTTACCGTGGCAATGGTGGAAGTAAGGCTCATCCAGTGCCCACCAGAGGGCGTAGCGTTCAGCGTTAATGTATGTCCTGCGCATATTATTGTATCGGCACTTACTATCGTTGCATTTGGTGCCCTATCTATTACAACGGTATATGTTGATACAGCATTGCCACAGGTCGCAGAAGAAACGGTATAAGAAATGGCTACCACACCGCTATTAATTGCATACAAACTACCTGACGCATCTATTGTGGCCATAAAAGGGTTGCTCGTTTGCCAGGTACCACCGCTACCTGTAGTTGTAAACAAGGACACGGCTCCAACACAAACAGTGTCAGCACCCGTTATTGTTCCAGGGTTAGGATGTGCTACAACATTCATAAGAAATGTGGCGGTATCGGCACCGCATGCATTAGATACAACATAGTGGATTGTATCTGCACCAGCACTATTTCCGGTTACAGTTCCATTTATCCCATCAATAGTGGCAATAGCAGAATTATGACTCATCCACGCGCCTCCGGTATTTCCATTAGTAGTTAAGGTTGTAGCTGTGGCTATACATACCGCATCAGCACCGCTAATAGTACCAGCATCAGGGCTCGTACAATTTACGGTTATTGCTTTGGTTGCCAGGCTAGTTCCGCATGCATAGCTTACTACGTAACTGATAGTAGCATTACCTGCAGCCAGCCCTGTTACAACACCATATGCATCCACTCTCGCAATAGCACTGTCTGACGATGACCATGTTCCGCCAGGCGTAATATCCGACAGAGAAATACTATTACCTGCGTCAACTGCAGACAACCCTGTTATCGGTGCTACCAGTGCAGATGAACGGATCTTACGCACACGATTGTTGTACATATCTGTAATATATGCATCTCCAGAGTTGCTGACAGCTACATCTGTGGGATAAAAATTAATTGCAGTGGCCACTCCACCGTCTCCATTAAATGAATAGGGGTTGCCGCTACCAGCTATTGTTGAAATAATTCCTGCCCCATCGATTCTGCGGATGACGCTGTTACCCGCGTCTGTTATGTATAAATTACCTGCACTATCCACGTCAATTCCTGCGGGAGAGTTTAACAGGGCAGATGTGGCAGGACCTCCATCGCCGGCAAAGCCAGCTGTACCCGTTCCTGCAATTGTAGTGATAATACCTGATGTGTTAACCTTTCGTACCCGGTTATTATTAACATCTGACAAATACAAGTTACCCAAACGATCGACAGCAAGCCCCATTGGGAACGCAAGTTGAGCCGATATGGCGGGGCCGCCATCGCCACTGTAACCAGGCATAGCACCCGATCCCGCTACAGTTGTAATTATACCTGAAGAGCTGACCTTACGTACCACGTTGTTATCTCCATCTGTAAAATAGATATTGCCGGAACCATCGACAGTAAGAGCAGATGGATAATTTATCTGTGCGGCTGTCGCAGGCCCACCATTACCTGTGTAACCCCACGTACCCGTGCCTGCCACTGTAGTGATAATACCTGAAGAACTTACCTTGCGTATCCGGCTATTTGATAAATCAGCAAAGTAGAGGTTGCCGGCACCATCGAAAGCTACGCCATATGGATCCATCCCGGCATCTGCAGCGAGTCCACCATCTCCATTATAATGAGCCCCACCATTACCCCCGATAGTAGTTATAAGGCCTGATGTAGTGACTTTCCTGATCCGGTATCCTGAACTTATATATATATTCCCAATACTATCGACAGCTACCGAATGGGGCTCAGAAAGCCGAGCCTTTGTTGCGGCTCCTCCATCTCCACCAAATCCATTTATACCATTTCCAGCGATAGTTGACATTGTCCATGAACAGTCTCCTGGTGCTGCTCCATCCGTAACATTTACAACATAAGTAGCCAAAGCATTGTCGCATGTTGTGCTTAGCGCGTAGCTTATAGTTGCCGTACCGGCAGATAGTGCGGAGATAACGCCCGTTGCTCCTTCAATCGTAGCTACGGAAGTATTGCTGCTCGTCCAGATGCCGCCAGCGTCGCCACTTGTTATTAGCGTTGCGGCAGAAGAACTATACAATGTGCTGATACCGGAAATAGTACCTGCATCAGGGGGGGTACACAAGAGCACCCGCCTTATCCTATTATTGTTCTGGTCTGTAATATATAAATTACCATTACGATCCAAAGCACATGAAAAAGGGTTGTTCAACAGCGCAGCCGTAGCAGAGCCGCCATCTCCGGAAAACCCCGCAGTTCCTATACCGGCGATCGTAGTTATAATCCCCGACGTGTCTACCTTTCGCACAATATCATTACCCATATCGCAGATGTAAAGTGTTCCGTTAGCGGTGGCTATGATGCCACGCGGGAACGTTAATGCAGCGTTTGTCGCAGGTCCGCCGTCTCCGTAAGAGCTCGGATCCCCAGTACCTGCTACAGTGGTTACTATACCCGAGGTATTTATTTTCCTGATAAGATTTTCGAAATACTCCGCCACATACACATTTCCCTCACCGTCTGCTGACACGGCGTATGGCAGGTTGAATTGTGCCGCTGTTGCAGGTCCACCGTCACCGGAACTACCCGAAACACCTGTGCCAGCAAAAGCAGTAATAATTCCCGCAGTATTTACCTTTCTTACACGATGAGCGCCTGCATCGCATATATACATGTTACCCACATTGTCAAACGCTACACCTGACGGCCCAGACAACGTTGCGGCATTTACAGGGCCATCATCACCGGTAGATGCACCTGTACCATTACCGCAATAAGTGGAAATGATACCAGAGGTGTTTATTTTTCGTATTCTGTTGTTACCCTGATCCGCTATGAAAATATTGCCGTTCGCATCAATTGCCATACCAGCAATGTCTTGCAGAAGCGCATTGGTGGCAGGTCCCCCATCTCCACTAAATCCGTGAGTTGTTGATGAACCCGCAATATCACTTATTATCCCGGCAGGGGTAACTTTGCGAAGAACCGTAGAGCTTCCGAAATAAATATTGCCAGCAGTATCGGTACATATTCCCTGAGGCATATTTATAGCGGCATCGGTAGCACTACCTCCCCCACTTGTATTCTCAGGCATTCCATTACCGGCAAACGTTGAGATCCTTTGAGCGTTGCCTACTGTCCAAACACAGCAGGCAAGTGCCACAAGTAAAATTTTTTTCATAGATATCGATTTTTCAGTCGCGGATACGAAAATTTATGAGCCGCTAAACAGTAATTCGGGGATGTAAAATAGAAAAGAGATGTTACCAAATTGATAAATCGCACTAAATTTTCATACTTCATTCTTTTCCAGAACGAAACATAAAAAACAAATAAAAATACAATTAACCACCAGTTACTACAACCACCTGAGCGGATTTCTCCTGCGGAGCAATATGTATTCTTTAAGATTCATCCAGAACGCAAGCACCATATAGATGATAATGGGAGAACCCATGGTAAGGAAAGAAATATAAATAAACCACAGCCTGATACGGGAAGTGGCTACCCCCATGCGCTCACCAATAGCCGAGCAAACGCCGAAGGCTTTCCACTCTATAAAGTCTTTTATGTCGGTGAGGTTGCGCATAGGTATTACGACACAAATATAGGATGATAAGTTTAATCTATGGACAGGTTTATTGGTGACGACGTGATTGTTTAAGGATAATTAACTTAAAGCAAACATGGTCTACCCTATCCGGGTAGACCATGCCTTATTAACTATTTAATTTATTGACTAAAATTAAGCCTTTGCGAACTCAGCGCGGATAACGTTGAGTGCGCCGCCGGCTTTGAACCATTCGATCTGCTGCTCGTTGTATGTGTGGTTCACCTTGATAGACTCGTGAGAGCCATCTGCGTGGTGCAATACAACTGTGAGCTGAGAACCAGGTGCAAAAGACTTAAGGCCTACGATGTCGATGACATCATCTTCCTGTATCTTGTCGTAGTCTACCTTGTCATCGAAAGTGATGGCCAGCATACCCTGCTTCTTCAGGTTGGTTTCGTGGATACGGGCAAAGCTCTTCACCAGTATAGCGTTCACACCCAGGTGGCGTGGCTCCATAGCTGCGTGCTCGCGGCTGCTGCCTTCGCCGTAGTTCTCGTCGCCTACTACTACGCTGCCAATACCCTGTGCTTTGTAGGCACGCTGTACTGCTGGCACTTCGCCGTAAGAACCATCGATCTGGTTCTTTACCTTATTAGGCTCCATATTGAAGGCATTGATAGCACCTATCAGCATGTTGTTAGAGATATTGTCCAGGTGGCCACGGAACTTCAACCATGGACCAGCCATAGAGATATGGTCGGTAGTACACTTGCCAAATGCCTTGATCAACAGTTTCAGGCCCAGGTAGTCGTTACCATCCCATGGAGTGAATGGAGCCAGCAATTGCAGGCGGCTGCTTTCAGGGCTTACTACAACCTGTACACCAGAACCATCAGCAGCAGGCGCTACATAACCAGCGTCTTCTACGTCGAAACCGCGCGGAGGCAGTTCAAAACCCTGAGGCTCGGCCAGCATTACTTCTTCGCCCTTTTCGTTCACCAGCTTATCCTTAAGTGGGTTGAAAGACAGGCTACCAGAAATAGCATATGCTGTAGTGATCTCAGGAGAAGCAACGAAAGCGTGAGTAGAAGCCAGTCCGTCGTTACGCTTAGCAAAGTTCCTGTTGAATGATGTAACAATAGTATTCTTTTTGGCAGGATCGTTTACGTGGCGCGCCCACTGGCCGATGCACGGACCGCAAGCGTTGGCCAGTACTACACCGCCCATCTGGGCAAATGTGTCCAGCATACCATCGCGCTGAATAGTGAAACGCACCAGCTCAGAACCCGGAGTGATGGTGTATTCGCTCTTAGCCTTCAGGCCCTTAGCCATAGCATCTTTAGCTATGAACGCTGAACGGCTGATATCTTCGTAAGAAGAGTTGGTGCAAGAACCGATGAGGGCAACCTCAACAGCATCAGGCCAGCCATGTTCTTTAACAGCAGCAGCCATCTCGCTGATAGGCGTAGCCAGATCCGGAGTGAAAGGACCATTTACATATGGTTCCAGCTCGTCCAGGTTGATCTCGATCAGCTGATCGTAATATACATGTGGTTCAGCATACACTTCCTTATCAGAACGCAGGTGCTCAGCAACTGTGTCGGCCAGCTCAGCTACGTCTGCACGGCCTGTACCCTTCAGGTAGTCGGCCATTTTGTGGTCGTAAGCAAACATAGAACATGTAGCGCCTATTTCAGCACCCATGTTACAGATAGTTGCTTTACCGGTACAGCTCAGGCTTTCAGCACCTTCGCCAAAGTATTCTACGATAGCACCAGTACCACCTTTTACGGTAAGGATACCGGCAACTTTCAGGATAATATCTTTTGCAGATGTCCAGCCGCTCATTTTACCGGTCAGCTTCACACCTATCAGTTTAGGCATTTTCAGTTCCCATGGCAGGCCGGCCATTACGTCAACCGCATCGGCACCACCAACACCTATGGCTATCATACCCAGGCCACCGGCGTTAGGCGTATGGCTGTCGGTACCTATCATCATACCGCCAGGAAATGCATAATTTTCAAGAACTACCTGGTGAATGATACCGGCACCTGCGCGCCAGAAACCAATACCGTATTTGTTAGATATTGAAGCCAGGAAGTCGTATACCTCTTTATTTACGTCTACGGCAGTAGCAAGGTCTTCAGTAGCACCAACCTTTGCCTGTATCAGGTGATCGCAGTGTACTGTACTTGGTACCGCTACCTTGCTACGACCGCAAGTATCGAACTGCAGGAGCGCCATCTGCGCAGTTGCATCCTGCATAGCTACGCGATCGGGCGAGAAGTTAACGTAATCTTTACCGCGGCTGTAGGCACGGGTCAACCCATCGTAAGCGTGGGAGTAGAGCGTCTTTTCAGCCAAAGTCATAGGGCGGCCCAATGTCTTCCGGGCTGCCTCTGTCTTGCCAGGTAGTTGTTCGTAAACTTTCCTGATCAATTCAATATCAAATGCCATGAATTAATTATTTAATGCGTTGAAACTGGCGCAAATTTACCGAAAATGAAAGAGAAAATGAAACTGGTGTGACATTATAACAGCTTAGCAACGTATGCAGTATTAGTATTACATAAAAAAGACCAAAGCGCGTTACACTTTGGCCTTCTATTATTAAAAGGAATATCTATTTAATAGATAAACTCCACCCCCACATAATTATGTGGCGTAATAGCCAGCAATTCTGCCTTTACCTTGTCGCTTACCTTCAGTTTGTTTATGAAGGAATGGATATCTTTTTTACCTATGCTGCTTTTACCGCGGGTAAGCGCCTTAAGGGCTTCGTAGGGTTTAGGGTAATTCTCGCGGCGCAGGATGGTCTGTATGGCTTCCGCTACTACCGCCCAGTTGCCTTCCAGGTCTTGCTGCATTTTATCTGCATTCAGCAGTAATTTACCCAGGCCTTTTTCCAGCGAGCGCAGTGCCAGGAAACTATGGCTCAGCGGCATACCCACATTGCGTAATACAGTGCTGTCGGTAAGATCGCGCTGCAGGCGGCTGATCGGTAGCTTGGCGCTGAGGTGCTCATATAGTGCGTTGGCAATGCCCAGGTTGCCTTCGGCATTTTCAAAGTCTATCGGATTCACCTTGTGTGGCATGGCACTGCTGCCTACTTCTCCTTCCTTTACCTTCTGGCGGAAGTACTCCATAGATATGTATTGCCATACATCGCGGCACAGATCTATAAGGATGGTATTGATACGCTTCAGTGCATCGAACTGCGCAGCTATATTGTCGTAATGCTCTATCTGGGTGGTGTATTGCATGCGCTCCAGGCCCAGCTTTTCATTTACAAACGCATTACCGAAATCTTCCCAGTTGGTTTTAGGGAAGGCTACTTTGTGTGCATTAAAATTGCCGGTAGCACCACCGAACTTAGCAGCAAACGGCACGTGGCTCAGCTGCTTTACCTGGCCCTCCAGGCGCTCTACAAACACCATTATCTCTTTGCCAAGCGTAGTAGGCGATGCCGGCTGACCGTGTGTACGCGCCAGCATAGATATCTTGCTCCAGTCTTTGGCCATACCCTTAAGGCTGAGGATAATGTTATACAGAGCAGGCAGGTATACATCCTCCAGCGCTTCCTTCCACAACAATGGCGTAGCCGTGTTGTTTATGTCTTGCGATGTAAGGCCAAAATGCACCCACTCCAGGCTATCGCCTGCGCCCATCGCTTCCAGCTTTTCTTTCAGGAAATACTCTACCGCTTTTACATCGTGATTCGTTGTCTTCTCAATGTTCTTTATCTGTTGCGCATCTGCCTCGGTGAATGCTTCATATATCTCGCGGAGTTTAGCAGCTTTTACTTTAGCGGGCAGCTTAATGATCTTCCGCTCGGCAAGAAAGAGGAAATATTCTATCTCTACCCTTACGCGATAGCGGATGAGGCCAAATTCTGAAAAATACGGAGATAATGCAGCCAGCTGAGAACGGTAACGGCCGTCTACCGGGCTAATGGCGGTGAGCGTGTTCAATTCCATGGCGACAAAGTTAATAAGTTAAAAAGGTAAAAGGGCAATAAGTTAATTCAGTAAGAGGACAGACACAAAAAGTTGATCCGTCTATTAATAGCCAAATTGCCTCACATCAAAGAAAGCCAGCATCACGCACTTTACGCCAAAACGCCGATAAATACTCAATTTTCTACTCCCCCATTCCGCCTTTTTAACCTTTTAACTCTTTAACTTTTTACCCCCTTAACTATAAAAACCACCCTGTTTTTCACCTGTTTTATGCATGTTATAAAAACGCTAATCACCCACATTGCGGTAAATGGCAGGTTGTAACCACTTCTACTTTTACGGCATCAAATACAACGTCTTTTCACACTCACAAAAAAACATCAACAAATGAAAAACCTCATTCTTATCGGTGGCTTTATTGCGTTAGCTACAGCTGCTCATGGTCAAACATCAGACCGCTCGTCTTATTCTCCAGACGTACACAAAGCTAGGACAACTACTAAAAGTGTGGCACCGGATTCTAAATTCGCCGCTGCAGAAATGTCTTACGAAGAAGGTACAATATCTTTTAGCAATCTGCCAGATGACACGAAACAACCGTGGGCAATTGTTACAGACGAAAATGGTGAGGTGATGACCCAATCGAGGATAAGCAATGACCGCACAATGGATGTTCATAAATTATCCAGGGGTATGTACTTTGTTTCGCTGGTATGCAGGAATAAAACTGAAAAAGCTTTTGTACTGCAGGTGAATTAAATATAATAAGGCACCGCAAATGCAGTGCCTTACATTGGTTCTCTTGTTTTTAAATGTCATTACTTAGCTAAACGCTGCTCCAGCTCGCTTAGCGGGAAAGCGTCTTTCAAGCGGATACCTTTTTCAGTTTCCTGCAGTGTACAGCATTCGTTCTTTGGATCATGCTCGAGGAACAATACCCAATTGTTGGCTACTGCCTCGCGGAGGATACGTGATTTTTCTGCAAGTGTATCGAGCGGACGCATATCGTAAGACATTACCCATGGCAGGGAGATATGCCCAACACTGGGCAGCAGGTCTGCACAAAAGAGAATGGTAGTATCATTATACATGATCTGCGGCAGCATCATAGATTCTGTATGGCCGGTACAGTAGCGGATGCGGATATCCTGTATCCATTCTGCACCGTCAGCCACATCTACAAAGCGCATCTGACCACTTTCTTCTATAGGCAGAATATTTTCTTTCAGGAACGAGGCTTTTTCCCTTTCATTGGGGTTAACGGCCTCGTTCCAATGTTTATGGTTCGACCAATAGATAGCCTTTTTGAACGTAGGTACCAGCTTATCCCCTTCTCGTTTTATTGAGCCACCGCAATGATCGAAATGCAGGTGGGTAAGGAATACGTCGGTAATGTCATCGGTAGTGAACCCATGTGCTGCCAGGCTTTTTTCCAGTGTATCCTCGCCATGCGGCTGAAAGTGGCTGAAAAACTTTTCGTCCTGCTTGGTGCCCATACCGTTGTCTATCAGTATGCGGTAATTGCCATGTTCTATGAGCAGGCAGCGCATAGCCCATGTGCACATATTATTATCGTCGGAAGGGTTGACCTTGTTCCACATAGATTTGGGAACAACGCCATGCATAGCGCCGCCATCCAGCTTAAAGTATCCTGTATTTATGGTGAATAACCTCATAAAAAAGTCAAAAATTAAAAGTGAAAACCTAAAAGTGAAGGCTAATTGATAACGGCAGTTGTGTTATACTCCGCTTTCTGCCTTCTGTGTGCAAGATACAAAATCAATGCCCCCACTGCAAAAAACGTGATCAGCGCCAATATAGCGGCCCGCATATCCATGAGGCTATCTATGAACCCAAACGAGAACATGCCGATAACGATGGCTAATTTCTCCGTCACATCGTAAAAGCTGAAGAAAGATGCCGTATCGTGCGTGACCGGCATTAACTTGGAATAAGTAGAACGGCTAAGCGACTGAATGCCTCCCATTACCAAACCTACAACGCCAGCAATTATATAGAACTGATTAGCCGTTTGTACAAAATAGGCGCCTATACAAATGCCTATCCATAAAAACACCACCATCAACAGTACTTTCAGGTTTCCCCACATCTCAGCCAGTTTGGCCATCAGGTATGCACCTGCAATAGCCACGAGTTGAATGATGAGAATGGTGGTGATCAACTGTCCTTGTTCCAGGTTCAGCTCTTTGCTGCCAAAGATAGCGGCGGCCAGCATAACCGTTTGTACACCCATACTGTAAAAGAAAAACGCCCCCAGGTAGGTCTTCAGCACCGGCATTCCTTTTAGCTGTGCCCATACTTTTTTCAATTCTATAAAGCCGCTGGCAACTACACCGTGTTCGCGCTGCTGGGGCAATGCGGTACCTTTGGGTAGCTTAGCAAATGTGACCTGCGCAAAACCGAACCACCACAAACCTACCAGTAAAAACGACAGACGTGCGGGCAATGTACCATCAGTAATACCAAATAACTCGGGCTTTAATACAAATACAAAACAAATTACCTGCAATAAAACGCTGCCCACATAACCGTAAGAAAAACCCTGGGCGCTCACTTTGTCGCGCTCATGCTTTTCTGCTATTTCAGGTAGATAGGCATTGTAAAACACCAAACTCCCGCAATATCCAAGTGCTGCCAGTGCTGCAGCTACAACACCTAGTTCCAGTGTATTTTTCGTAAAAAAGAACAATGCACAGCATGCCGCGGAGCCAAGGTAGCAGAACAACTGCATAAATACCTTTTTATTTCCCCGGTAGTCGGCTATAGAAGATAGGATGGGCGATATGAGTGCAATGATGAGATAAGCAGCAGCCAGAGAATAGCTGAACAAAGAACTATTCTTTACCTCAGCACCAAAGAAAGAAACGGTATCGTTAATAATATTGCCTTTGTCATCTTTTACAGAGGTAATAGCCTCGTAATAGATAGGAAAGATGGTGGAAGTAATAACAAGGTTGTAGGCTGAATTGGCCCAGTCGTACATGGCCCATGCGCGCTGTACGGATTTTGATGACCCGCTATGGCTTTTTGTATCCATGTGGCTAAAGTAAGGATTTTACAATGCGAGATAAAGAGAAAATAATCAATTATCACAATATTACCACACAATTTATGTTTTATATTTACGTCAAACGTACCTCCCTATGCAGAGCAACAAAATTGTTGGCTATTTCATTGCCTGTACAACACTAGCTGGTTTTTTCAGCTGTAAAAAATCTATTGTCACTACACCTACAGACATAGTTGGCCACGCCTACACTGACACTGCGCTGGTTAATGCTTATTATTTTAAACCGGGAACTTACTGGATATATGCTGATTCTGTAACCGGGCAAATAGACAGCTACGCTGTTACCTATGCAGCCAACAAGTTTTATCGCGATTACATTTACGGCATGCATGAGTCTCACTACGATAGTGCATCATATTATGTTAGCTATATATCATCTGTAAACATTGATGGAACAAGTACCGAACAACGAAAATGCAAACTGGTGCTGGATAAATATGGTATCAACTTTTATTATTACACCCATGATTCCTCTGAAGGGCCATTTTACCTGCAACCACATCTATTGTTTCGTTGGCCAGACACATTCTCATATACTACTTACGGCACCACATATAACAACCTGGCACTTTCGGAAAATGGATATGGCAGCACATACCTTTTGGGCCAACACATGGGCATGATCAAAATGAACCTACCTGACCAGAACCATACGTGGGAATTGGTCCGGTGCCATATTGAGCAATAAGTATTAGTATAACACAAATACAGAATAAAATTTACGTATACAATTAAAACATTACTATGAACCGAATTTACCTTCTATTGCTATTCTTTACAATTGCCACCTTTACTCAATGCAGTAAGAGGTCAACCAATGTTACCTCGTATCCAAACTCATACGACACATATTATTACCCGGATTCAGAATTGAGTGCTAATTTCCGATATAAGCCGGGCTCCTATTGGATATATAAAGATACCTTGTCGGGCAGAATTGATAGTTTCTACGTTATAAGCAGTGACACGACAGACCTAGTGTCGGTTGTACATGATCTTGGCATATCCAATTTTTTCCATAGCATATCATATAGGATCAAAATAAAGCAGACCAATATAAACAGCTTCACCGGTTCAATACCATCCGATTGGTCATTGATTTTAAGAGACAATGACGCGCGTTTAAGCCATGCAGACAGTGGACAAATATCCCACACCTTGCTCACCTTTCACTATCCGCTTAACATAGCAACAGGATATGCCACGGACAGCATGATCATCATGAATAGTTACAACTACTACTCAGTACCCGGGCATTATTATAATAATGTTGTGGAAATGAGCCATCTGACAGCAACTGAAAATGACGACTTCTTCATCAATGAGTACGACGGAATTGTAACGATGAACATTAACCACCCGCTTTATGGAAGCCACCGGGTGTGGATAATGTTGCGTTCGTTTGTTATTATGTAGTCGCTTATACCTACCAAGTTTCATTTTGGCATAAACATTGCGTTAATGTGCACGTAGCCCCCGTCGGCACCAATCATATGGCACACGAGCAAAAACAGATTTTTCTTACTTCGTCTCCTACGCGCTGGCAACGATTTAAATGGACATTCAGAATAGCCGCATTTATTATTGCTGTAGTTATTGCCATACTTGCAGTTGCCATTACAAGAGAGTTCTCTCCGAAAATTCCACAGATAAAGCATGATAATAAGCAATACAAAGCTATAATAGATAATGGAAAAAACGCCGCACTGAACAATCTGCTGAGCAAATATTCGGGTTTCGGTAATTACATCAGCAAAGCCAACCAACTGCGCTCCATAAAATATGTAAACCGATCTGATAGCCAGCACAACTACATCACCCCTATACGTGCGGCCTTTTATGATGCTACTGACGAACAGTCGTACTATTCACTGAAAAACAATATTAATAAGTTAAATATGCTCCTGCCCCTATGGATGACCATAGATTCGGCAGCAGATACGATCATTGTTAACTCGGAAATAAGAGGCCTGGATATCATTAAGGGTTCAGGGATACCCGTGGTGGCTGTTATCTCCAACTTTTCCGGAGAAGACTTTAATGGCAAACCCCTGCACCGCATTTTTGCCAGCAAGAATGCCCGCACAAGGCTGATAGACGGTATCATCCACACCCTACAGCAAAATCACTTTGCAGGAGTGAATATTGACTTTGAAGAGTTGGCAGAAACATCGGATGAGCCACTTATCACTTTTATGAAAGAACTGTATGAGCGCATGCACCCGCTTGGACTTACGGTAACGCAAGATGTACCACCGCTGAACCCGGATTTTAACCTTAAAGAATTAGCCAAATATAACGACCATCTTTTTGTGATGGCCTATGATGAATATAACAGCAACAGCGCAGCGGGTCCTATATCATCGCAAAAATATATAGAAGCAGCCATGGACGATGCGATAAAGTCGGTGCCTCCCGAAAAACTGGTGCTGGCCATTGCCGGGTATGGCTACGATTGGGCCAAAGGAAAAGCGGGAGAAGACGTATCGTACGCAGAAGCATTGAGCATAGCAGGAGATGAAGATGCTAAAGTGAGATTTGATACCGGTACCTACAACCTGAGCTACAGTTATACAGATGATGATGAGACGCAGCACGATGTATATTTTACCGATGCTGCTACCAACTTTAACACAATGCGCTTTGCCACAGAGTATGGCGTAGCCGGGGTAGCCCTTTGGCGGCTGGGGCAGGAAGACAGCCGATTGTGGACGTTCTATAACAAGGACCTGAGCGATGACGCAACCGACACGTTTAACTACAACGTCTTTAACCACGTTAATGTAACCACTGATGTAAACTACGTGGGTGAAGGTGAGATACTGGACGTGATAACACAACCAAAAGCAGGGCAGGTACTGCCTACAGTAGATACTGAAGAATCGCTGATAGCCAATGAACGGTACGATAGCCTGCCATCTATATTCGTGATTCGTAAGTATGGCAAGAAGGATAAAAAGGTGGTGTTAACGTTTGACGATGGACCTGATGAGCGCTACACGCCGCGCATACTGGACATATTGAGCCGGGAACATGTGCCCGCAGCATTTTTTGTAACGGGCGTTAATGCAGTGAGCAATATACCTATCATCAAGCGGGAATACCGCGAAGGATTTGAGCTGGGTAATCATACATTCTCCCACCCTAATATTGCCGCCGTAGGCCAGAAACGGGCACAATTTGAATTGAACAGCACACGCCTGCTGCTGGAAAGTATTACAGGCCATTCCACCATTCTGTTCCGTGCCCCATATAATGCTGATTCAGAGCCGGAGACCATGCAAGAATTGGAGCCCGTAGCATTTGCCAAAGACAATAACTACCTCACTGTAGGTGAATCTATAGATCCTAACGACTGGGAGAAGGGCATCAGTGCCGATTCTATTTTTGCGCGTGTAGTGCAGCAAGCCAACAATGGCAATATCATATTGCTGCATGATGCCGGAGGAGACAGGGAGCAGACCATCATCGCCCTGCCCCGCATCATCAGGTATTTTAAAGACCGCGGATATACTTTCACCAATGTGGCCGATCTGGTCAACGAAAAGGATGCTCAGCTGATGCCGGCTGTACCTCGTAACAAAAGCTACTACCTGGTACAGTTCAGCTATTACATGGCCGAGGCCAGCTACTGGGGCGGCAAAACACTTTTTTACCTGTTCGTGGCGTGCATTTTCTTATCTATCGGCAAATTACTGTTCCTGGCATGCCTTGCCATAAAACAGCGCCGCAAGGAAAAAAACAGGCATTTATTACCGCTTGCCGGCGATCCCCTGATAAGCATAATTGTACCTGCGTATAACGAGGAGGTGAATGCTGTGAACGCAGTAAACAAACTACTAAAGAGCACTTACCCTAACCTGAACATAGTATTTGTAGATGATGGCAGCAGCGACAACACCTACAAAAAAGTATTGGAAGCATTTAAAGATAACGGCAGGATTACTGTGCTAACCAAACCCAATGGCGGTAAAGCATCGGCCCTGAACTATGGTATCGCCCACACATCGGCCGAATATGTGATGTGCATAGATGCAGATACCCACCTGCAACCAGATGCCATAAGCCTGATGGTGCGCCACTTTACCGATGCGGCCACTGGGGCTGTGGCCGGCAACGTAAAAGTTGGCAATGAAGTAAACCTGCTTACCCGCTGGCAGAACATAGAATATGTAACCAGCCAGAATTTTGACCGCTACGCATTTGCAGCCATCAATGCCATAACGGTGGTGCCCGGCGCTATAGGAGCCTTCAGGAAAAGTGCGATACAGGAAGCAGGAGGATTTACGAGCGATACTTTTGCAGAAGACTGCGACTTGACCATGCGATTACTGCGCGCAGGATATACAATTAAAAACGAAAATGCTGCACTGGCGCTTACCGAAGCTCCGGAAACACTCCGGCAGTTCCTTAAACAACGCTTCAGGTGGAGCTTTGGTATCATACAGAGCTTCTGGAAGAACAGGGACGCACTCTTCAATAAAGAGTATGGTTCATTGGGCATGATAGCGTTACCCAACATATTAATATTCCAGGTGCTGATACCATTAATATCTCCCCTTGCCGATGTTTTTATGATCATTGGCATACTGACAGGTAATGCACTGATGATATTGAAATACTACGGCCTTTTCATGCTGATAGATATTGCGGTAGCTACAATGGCCTTCTCCTTCGAGCGCGAAAACCTGTTAAAGCTGATATGGATCATCCCGCAACGAATAGCCTACCGCTGGCTGATGTTGTACATCTTATATAAAAGTATACGCAGAGCACTAAAAGGTCAGTTGCAAAACTGGGGCGTATTAAAGAGGACTGGCAATATAAAAGAGAATGCCCGGCTGAAGACTTTTAAAATGTAGTTTTTATCGTTCACCCCATTTTTTCACTTGTTTATCTCAATAATTTGCAGGAGTAAAAAGGGCTGCTTACTTTTATTTTGTAATTGAAAACAAAGCAATTACACAACAAATAAAAAATGACGCTACTAAAAGCGTTTCATTATAAGAAGTTTTCATGGTGATAGGGTTTATAGGGGCTGGTCTGTTCTCAGACTGGCTTTTTTATTTCTACCCGGCGAGCAAATGCAATAGAGGGGCACAGGCGCTGTCAACAGCCCCCGCTCAACAGTCAATACAGTATTATTAGCTTATTGCCGGCAGCGATATCTCGAAAATAGCCCCGTTGGGCTGGTTGTCTTTTACAACTATCTGCCCACGATTTTGCGTAATTACCTTGCACGTAAGGTATAGACCCAGGCCGGTGCCCTTGGCTTTGCGCGTTTCTTCACTGCCCACGCGGTAAAACTTATCAAATACCCTTTTTTTTTCCGCATCAGAAATCCCGGTTCCCTGGTCCTTTACCTGGAGCTGTATTCTCTCCCCGTTTTTTTCAAGTGTTACTGTAATGGGCTTATCGGCTGGTGTGTATTTTACAGCATTTTCCAGTAAATTATTCAATGCTATCTGCAACATTACCTTATCCCCTTTAACCAGGCAGCCAGGTGTTATGTCTTCCTCGAACCGCTGTGGATGGCGGGCAGCATATTCTGCTACCGCATCTTCTGCAAGCTGTGAAATATCTAACGTGTCGGCGGAAGGCTTGTATGTCCCTCCCTCCAACTGCGATGCCAGCAATATATTATTACACAGATCATTGAGCCGGTTGGCCTCTTTTACGCTCCTGCCCACCAGTTGTTCTCTTTTATCCTGCGGCAGCTGATGTTTCTCCATTGTCTGGAGGTTCAGTTTTATGGCGGCTATCGGCGTTTTAAGCTCGTGGGTAACAGCGAGCATAAAATTATTCTGCTGCCTCGATAGCATGAAGCGACGCTTCAAGGATGAATACACGACCCCGGCCCCTATCAGGATGACGATGATAAATGTAGAGCCCTCACCTATGTATTGCATCGTACGCCTGTCAAGGTCGTGCTTGCGTGCGGCTATTTCTGCGTTAAATTCTACGGGGGCGGCGGTGCTGTCTATCCTGCTCTTCAGGGTTATTACCTCCTGTGCATATATCCTGCCGCTCAACTTCTGCAGGCTCATTTCCCAAAACACGACCGCGGTTATGATGTAGGCCAGCAGCAGCAGATATAAAGAAGAGAAGATGCGCATAATTATATCCGCTTAAAATATCCTGCACCAACCATTTCTACCTTCAATCCCACGTGCAACACTTCGGGCAATGGATTTACCCGCATGTTTTGTTCCAGCCTTATTTCGTAGGTGCCACTGCGGTCAAATCGCACAGAATCACCCAGATCTACATATACGCGTTCTTCATAAATAGCCCCCATACCCCTGCCCTTCCACTTACCGGTAGGGTCTGCAAGTACTATGTTCACTCGCTCCTTCTTAATGTTGGGACTACTTGGTGTCTTAATGTACAACCACATCCACAGGTTGCTGTAAGGATAAGCCTGCGTATGCTGTATAATAAATGATGTACGGTAGTGAGCCGTGGTGTCGGTAACATCGAATTTGAATACCGGGGAAAAATTATAGAACCATTGGTTTTGAGGAATAGGCTCCTGCTTTTGATAATATGGGGATGGAATACATCCGCCCAGCATCGAAGCAGCCAATAATATCAATAATAAATAACGACGCATGCGAGAATTAAGATTAAATGAAGCGATGGCCACCCATCGGGTGGCTAAATTACACCATTATTATTAAAGCGAGATTTTTGCTGCCGCTATTTATAAGTAGCGTAGTAGCGAACCATAGGCCGGCTTTTAGAAGTACGGTCTACCACTTTGAAGCCTGCCTTTTCGAACGACTTATACAACCCTATCCAGGCAAATGAGTCGGGCAAAACTTCTTGTGTCGGTATGGTGGGATAGGCTTCTATTACCTCTATCTTCTGTTCCCGGGCATAATCGATCAGCCCTTTTAACATAGCTACCGATACGCCCATCCGCCGGAAGTCTTTATCGATAAAAAAGCAAGTTACCGACCATACTGGCAGCCCGTCGATAGGTTTATGCACCCTGGATCGGGCCAGTTTCGGAAAATCTGCCCTCGGCGCAAATGCAAGCCATCCTATAGCCCGCCCCTGGTAAATGCCCAGCAAGCCGGTAGGCATATTATCCCACACAAGCTGCTTCATGGCATTTTTATTGCCATCGTTCTGCTTACCCTCTGTGAATTCTGCCTTATCCAGCCGGAAATACATACACCAGCAGTTACCACAGGCTCCGCGCTCGCCGAACAGTTCAGTGAACAGCGCCCAGTTCCTCCGGCTAAGCGGCTCAAAAACCAGATCAGCGGTAATATCTATTTCCGGGGTATGCAGTTGCTTTTTCATATACTATACCTGGTTAATGACTTCCATTATCCGACAACGGAAGTTGGCTTTTTTTTCCTGAATATGAGTGCACTTATAACCGACATCAAAATACCAACCGGCAATATCTCGGCATAGGTAAATAAAGTAAAATATATTGGGTTCTTATACATTTGGGCCTGCTCGGCCATCTTTGCTGTCATATTATCAATATCAACCTGGCTGGCATGTTTAGCTTTCATCCCCCTGATCATTGCGTCGGTATACTGGTTCATGAAGTCGGGCAGAAAGAAATGATATTCGATAGACCAGGTGACCACATACATGGTAGACGCGATAAGAGAAATGAGCAACCCTATTCTTAAACCCTGCCAGAAAGTAATAGTACCATTGTTCTGCTTATCCCCGAAACTCTTTACGGCGACAAAAATGAAAATGAAGGCTAACAGCATGGAGCTGTAGCCGATCATCATACCGCCCGAAAAATCGGCACCGCAATTATGCAATGCCATTGTTATTGCCATTACGCCACTGGCCAGTCCGCCGGCAATAAGTCCGTTTTTAATTACAACTTTTTTCATATGCTTGTTTTTTGCTCAAATGTGCGGCAGACCGGCAAATTTCCATTCATACTAAAGGGTGATTTTGGTGTTCAAACCCTATTTTCATACCAGAGTACTAGTTGATCAGGGTATCAAATTAAGTTTTTTACCCTTATCTACTGCCTGTGTCCGGCGGCTTACATCCAACTTGAGAAATAAGTTAGATGCGTGAGTTTTTATTGTATTAAGAGAAACGAACATGCGGTCAGCAATTTCCTGGTTACTCAAGCCCTCTGCCATTAGCTGCAACGCCTCCAATTCACGAGCGCTGATGCCTAACTTATCGCATTGCTTCCGGTCGAATACAAATGCAGGCGATGCACCCACATATACTTTTTCAACTATTACCTCCTTTTCAACAATGACGGTTTCCACCCGCACCTTTGGCCGCGCCAATTTTGTGGTTACCCATATGCCTAATCCTGTAAATATAAGGGCTACCCCTCCGGTATATAGTTCTATAGACTGGTCCGAATAAGTATACCTGATCTCAAGCCACTTTAACAGGAACAATAATGCCGCCAGGATAACACCATATAATAAGGTGCTCCGGTGGCGATACAAAAAGCCCGACATGACAGTTGTATTCATTGACATCAAAAGTAAGTGTTCTTTTATTTGTTCAGCAGATCTGACGCCCCCAATAGAAAATGAACAAATAAAATAAAAGTAAAATATCATAGTTAAAAGTGAGTTAAACTGAAACCGCACATTTTGATACTGTGGGCAACCGCCTATTTTTGTACCTTTGCACACTTTTCGTAAAGTATAATGACTGATCTTCTTACAATGGTTGACCGCAACAGGTTGCCACAGCATATTGCCATTATTATGGATGGTAATGGCCGATGGGCACGTGAGCGCGGACAAGACAGGGTGTACGGCCACTACGAGGGCGTGATAAGTGTGCGGGAAATAGTTGACGGATGTGGTGCGCTTGGGGTGAAATATCTTACGCTCTACGCATTCTCCACTGAAAACTGGAACAGGCCTAAAGCTGAGGTGGACGCGCTGATGGAATTGCTGGTGAATACCATAAGAAAGGAAGTGGACGACCTGAAGAAGAATAACGTGCGCCTGCACGTTATTGGCGATTTTGCAAGCCTGCCGGAAGTATGCCAGAAGGAGATGAATGAGGCGATGGAACTGACGGCAATGAACACCGGCCTGAACCTGATATTGGCGCTCAGCTACAGTTCCCGACAGGAAATATTGAATGCAACCCGCAGGATAGCCACCATGGTACAAAATGGCATACTTACAGCTAACGATGTAACGGAGGATATATTCCAGAAATGCCTGAACACATCAGACTTTCCTGACCCTGAACTGATGATACGTACCAGCGGCGAAGAAAGGATAAGCAACTTCCTGCTATATCAACTGGCATATGCAGAATTGTACTTTACTCCTGTACACTGGCCGGAATTCCGGAAAGAAAACCTTTACGAGGCGCTGCTCGATTACCAGCGCAGAGAACGCCGATTTGGCAAGACAAGTGAACAAATACAAACTGATTCCACCCCGCATGTATAAAAATATCCTACGAACCGGTTTATTGCTCTGCGGCATGATGAGCGTTGATGTGGCCCATGCACAGCTGGGAGGCAGCGGCAGCGGCCTTAATAAACTGATGCAGGCCCAATCTCAGCCACAGGAAGCGCCCACCAGGCAAAAGGAGTATGAATTGGGGGGGATAACCGTAACCGGATCGAAGTACTTGGATGATGACCTGATACTGGCTGTAGCCAACCTGACACCGGGACAAAAAATAAAACTGCCTAACGATGAGAATATTGCCAAGGCAATAAAGGCATTATGGAAACAGGAATTGTTTTCCAATATCTCTATCAAGGTAACAAAATATATAGACGACAAAGTATTTCTGAATATAGAAATTGAAGAGCGCCCAAGGCTTAGCCGCTTCAACTTCAGGAACATTAAAGTATCTGAAGCAAAAGAACTTAAGTCTAAGCTTACACTGGTTACTAATAAAGTTGTGACTGATGCGACCAAGAAAGAAGCCGTTGTACGTATAAAAAAGTACTATGTGGATAAGGGCTTTGGCCGCGTGCAGGTAGCTGTTGCTGAAAAGCCGGACACAGCAGGTGTAAATAAGATCGTCCTTACATTTACTATTAATAAAGGCACTAAAACACATATCAACGATATCAACATCGTAGGTATGGAAGAGGCTAATGAGGCGCGCCTGAAAAGAACGCTGAAATCGACAAAAGAAATGTCGAGGATAACTTTGCACCCGGGTAAAGACGAAACTGCCTACCCGGTACCTCCACGATCTTTTAAAAAGTACATCAATAACTGGGGATTCCTTTCTTTATCTAAAACACTGGATGCCGTTGATCCTTATTTCCGATTCAAATTATTCTCCGGCTCCAAATTCAACGAAACCAAATTCGAATCCGATAAGCAATCAATGGTGGCTTATTTGAATACGCTTGGCTTCCGCGATGCTGCTGTTGTTTCTGATACGGTATATCCGGTAAAAAATGGTAACCTGAATATTGATATCCGCGTTAAGGAAGGTGCCAAATATTACTTCGGCGACATACAGTGGAAAGGCAACACCAAGTACTCGTCAGACGTGCTGTCGAAAGTGCTGGCTATTAAAAAGGGAGATATCTATAACCAGCAGCTACTTGAAACACGCATTGGCCGCCAGCTGAACCCTGATGGCGGAGAAGATGTGAGCAGCCTGTACATGGATGACGGTTACCTGTTCTTTAATATTGAGCCGGTGGAGGTATCGATAGTACACGATACCATTAACTATGAAATGCGCATATCGGAAGGCTCACAAGCCACTATCCGCGATATAACGATATTTGGTAACGATCGTACTAATGAGCATGTGGTACGTCGCGAACTGTATACCCGCCCAGGTAACAAGTTCAGCCGTGCGGAGCTTGTACGCTCGCAGCGTGAAATAGCCCAGCTGGGCTTCTTTGACCAGGAAAAGATCGGCATACAACCTAAACCACATCCGGAAGATGGAACCGTGGATATAGAATATACCGTTGTTGAAAAATCGAGCGACCAGTTGCAGCTTTCTGCAGGCTTTGGCGGCGGTGTTAACTTCTACGGCAACGTAGGTATCACCTTCAACAACTTCTCTATGAGGAACATCTTTAAACCTAAGAATTGGGATCCATTGCCGGTGGGCGATGGCCAGAAATTCTCGGTTAGCTATGCCTCGAACGGACAATACTACAATTCCCTGAACACCAGCTTTACAGAACCATGGCTGGGCGGTAAAAGACCAAACGCATTTACTATAAATGCTGTGTATAGCCGCTATTCGTCATCTACCACCGATCCTAACAGTGCGTTCCTGCGTATGGCCGGCGGCGGTATATCGCTGGGTAAGCGCCTTAACTGGCCGGATAACTTCTTTGTATTCAGCTATGGTTTGTACTACAATAATTACAGGCTGAAGAACTATGCGCTGGTAGACAACTTTAATAATGGTTATAGTAACGACCTGCACTTTAAGTTCACACTGGCCCGTAACAGTATAGATAACCCGCTTTACCCGAGAAAGGGTTCTAACGTGTCGTTTACCTTCCAGGTAACACCACCGTTCAGTGCATTCAGTGGTAAAGATTACTCTGTTGAAGGACAGAACGAAAAATACAAGTGGATAGAGTACCACAAGTATAAATTTGTTGCAGACTTCTACCAGCAGGTAGCCGGCAACCTTGTACTGCGCTTTGCATCCAAGTATGGCTTCCTTGGCTATTACAACAAAGACATCGGCTTCTCTCCGTTCGAGCGTTTCCAGCTTGGGGGTGATGGTCTGTCGGGCTACTCTTACTTCATAGGTAAGGATATCATTGCGCAGCGTGGCTACGAAGTATACGCCAGCTCGGCAACCATCTATAACAAGTATACTGCAGAGCTCCGCTATCCGTTCTCCCTGCAACCTACTGCTACCATTTATGGTATCATGTTCATGGATGCGGCAAATGCATGGAACAATTTTAAAGAATACAATCCGTTTAAGCTGAACAGGGACGTGGGTCTTGGTATCCGCCTGTACCTGCCAATGTTCGGCCTGCTGGGTCTTGACTATGGTATTGGTATAGACAGGTATGTACCGGGATCTGGCGCGGGCATAAAAGACATTGCCAAGTTTAACTTTATGTTGGGCTTCGAACCGGAATAATGGAACGGGAATTGCCCTACCAGTTTTAAAAAAACTTATAACTAATGGATATGAAAAAGATAGTTTTGGGCTTGCTTATCGTGTTCATGACCGGTACAGCGGCAATGGCACAGTCGTCTAAATATTGTATCATCGACTCCAGGTACATACTTGAAAAAGTAGATGACTATAAAGACGCCCAGAAAAAACTTGACGATCTTTCTAAGGTATGGCAGGATGAAATAGATGCCAAAATGCTGGAGGTAGACAAGATGTATAAAGGCTACCAGGCTGAGCGCCCTATGCTGAGCGATGATATGCGCAAGAAACGCGAGGACGAGATAATTGCTAAGGAGAAGACAGCTAAAGACCTGCAGAAACAACGCTTTGGCTATGAAGGCGACCTCTTTAAAAAACGCCAGGAACTGGTAAAGCCAATACAGGACCGCGTATTTAATGCTGTACAAAAAATGGCTTCTCAGAAGGGTTACGACCTGGTGCTGGACAAGGCCGGAGGCGTAACCTTATTCTACGCCGACCCCAAACTGGACCGTAGCGATGATGTGCTGAAAGTGATGGGTATAAACGGAAAATAACATTTCATATGGGTGGATTTATTTTGTAATCTTCTCCAATGGCATTTACTTTGCAAAACTTAAATTTCAAATAATCAAAAAAACAGTAATGAAAAAATTCCTGATGATCTTTGCTTTTGGCATTGCTGCTGCTACTGCCAGCTTTGCACAGAAAGCAAAACCAGCTACGCCTGCTACTACTGCAACTTCCGAATCAAGCGAACCACATAGTGGTGTTAAATTGGGTTGGATAGTGTCTCAGGACCTGCTGAACTCTATGCCTGAGAAAGTAAAGGCTGATTCTGACCTGAGCAAATATGCAAGGGAGTTCCAGAACCAGATAGAGTCTATGATGAAGGAATACCAGACAAAGGGCGAAGCCCTGCAGAAAAGTGCTGCAACCCTGAGCGACGCGATCAAAGAAGTAAAAGTGAAAGAACTGCAGGACCTGCAGAACAGGATAGAAAGCATACAGCAGAGCGCCAAGGATAAAGTGGGCCAGAAACAGCAAGACCTGTATCAGCCAATTATTGATAAAGCTGAAAAAGCTATTGCTGCTGTAGCAAAAGAAGGTGGTTACGATTACATCTTTGATAAGAACGGTGGTACTCTGCTTTATGGCCGCGAAGGTGATAACATTCTGCCGCTGGTTAAAAAGAAAATGGGCATCAAGTAATACGTCTCTTACAATAAGATATTATAGAAAATGCAGCGGCTGGTCCGCTGCATTTTTATTTTGCGCTTATCTGTTTAACCACTTTTTAAAATCAGTAACACGCGCCCTGCTTACAAATATGTCTTTATCATCACTGTGTTTTAATTCCAGCTTCAACCTGCCATTGAAATGGTTGTGTATTTTATCTATGGATGACAGAGGGGCAATGTAGGTGCGGTTGATCCTGAAGAAATTGACAGGATCCAGTGTCCTGCTCAGTTCATCTAGCGGGTCATCTACAAGATACTTCTTACCATCGTTAGTATGGAGGAATACCACCTTATCATCGGCGCGGATATAGGCAACATCAGCTACGGGAATGATGATCAGCCTTTCACCCAGCTTCACCAGGAAGCGGGACTTGTATGGCTCTCTAACCGCTGTCATCTGGCGCATCAGTTCCGCCAGCTGCAAAGACTGTTTATCGGGCTGCAGGTGCAACTGCCGGTATTTATCCAAAGCCGCCTTCAGCTCATCTTTATCGATTGGTTTCAGCAGATAGTCGATACTATTAAGCTTGAACGCATTGAGCGTATAGGTATCGTAAGCCGTAGTGAATATCACCGGTACATTTACCTGCTGCTCCCGAAACAATTGTAAAGCCAGCCCGTCTGCTAAGTGAATATCGGACAAAATAACATCCGGCATTGCATTGGCGGGCAACCATTGTTTAGCTTCGGCAACGCTCTCTAAAACGGCCACTACCTGCGCATCGGGCGCAACTTCTCCTAATAATTTCTGTATCCGCTTTGCAGCAGCCAGTTCATCCTCCAATATCAGTACGTTCATAACAACGGCAATTTAACGGTGAAGGCATTGCTTGATTCTTCAACCAATATGGGCTTGCCCCCGGCAAGATCGTACCGCTGCCTGATGTTGGCCAGGCCTATATTAGTTGAATCCGGCAGTTGCGGCCTGCGCTGTAGGGTATTCTCTACCACAAGATAGTCATCGGCTTGGTTATGTATAGTTATTGTCAGCGGACGGGTGGTAGATATTTCGTTGTGCTTAATAGCATTCTCCACAACCATCAGTAACGAATGGGTTACTACCTGGCGCTGTAAAACAGAGTCATCAATATCAATATTCACTATCAGTTTATCTGCAAAACGCTGCCGGTTAAGGAAAAGGAGGGATTCAGCCACTTTAAGTTCGGCGGCAAGGGATACGCATTTGTTT
This sequence comes from uncultured Flavipsychrobacter sp., assembly GCA_964588295.1. Taxonomy (GTDB): domain Bacteria; phylum Bacteroidota; class Bacteroidia; order Chitinophagales; family Chitinophagaceae; genus Flavipsychrobacter. The sequence continues at coordinate 85,155 of CAZPOT010000014.1, forward strand.
TCGTCGTTCTGCAATGAATACCGGAGCAATCTGGCCATCTCCTCTACAAACTTCACAGCCAGATCGGCATTTTCGGGTATGAGGATAGTAAGCGTATTCAGGGAATTGAACAGAGAATGAGGATTCACCTGGTTTTTCAATACCTCGTATTGGCTACGCATCAGTTCCTTTTCTGCCTTTTGCTTGTCTGCGCTTACCTGCTTCAGGTTGATGAGGAATTGCTGGCTGGTGACCAGCAAACCAATGATGAGTGTAAAAAGAATGCAGTAAACAATATTGTTGATATAAGAATATAACGAAGGTTCTGCCATATGGGCTATTATCACTGCAGCTTTCATAGCAAATACCATTACCACGGTCGCCTGTATGGCAAAAAGCAACATAGTAAGCAATAATTGTGCTGTAGGATTGATATTGAAACGGAACACCCCATTTATTAGCTTACGCGTAGGCCAGCTTGCCAGCCAGCTGAGCAGTGAAACACCCATTGCAAAGAAAACACTGAACTTCCAATCGTTGCCAGCTGCGTAGTATTCGTAATTGCCGGCTATATTCACCATCAGCACAAGGAACAGTGACACGCCAACGCATAATAAAGTATATTTTAAGCTCCTCATCGTTTACCAGATTTTGTGCTGTAAAACTCTTCATTGACGAGTACAAAGAAAACAGCTTTCGGGCGAACGGCATAAAATGCGGTGTGACCGGCAAAAAATAAGGCCGGCTTAAAGCCGACCTTACGAGTTTTAATTGTGTACCGCGGTTTTAATTGTGGTATACACCTACATTTTTAAAACCATAGAATTTCTTCAAAGAATCGATATAATGTGCGGTATCTGCTACCCTGCAATTAACGGTAGCCAATACCTGGAAGTTAACAGAGTCTTTAGTTACCAATTCTACCCTACCGCCATCTATCTTCAGCTTCCTGTACCGCGCTTCGGCCTTCGCCTTGTTATTATACTCGCCAATTACCATCCTGTAGGCATTAACGGTTACGGTATCTATGGTGGCAGGTGCTGCTGCTGCGCCCATAGTGTCTTTACGTGCTGCGGTATCAACAACGGCCGGCGGCGGTGTCGCTACGACGGTATCCTTTGCTACCGGAGCTGGCTGATTGGCCGCCTGCTGCTGCTGGTAGTAATAAAAACCATAACCACCACCACCAAGTACCACCAGCAAGATGGCTACAATAAATACCATCCTCCAGTTAACCGAATTGGCGCTGGCAGGTGGCGGATAAGATGGCTTATGCGGCGGAGTAAGCTTTTGTTCCTCCAACTGTTTACTGTTCTTCAGCGTAGGAATACCAGCAGGGGTGAAGCGGAAATTAGCATCGGTGGTAAACCTGATGCGGCCATTCTCCTCGCTGAACTTACCTATGCCGGGAACAGGTACTTCCTTACCTGCCTGCATGTCCTTACGCGCCTGTATGCTGAAGTCGCGCAGAGCATTGGCTGCCTTTGATATACTGATCTGTTCGTTGGTAGCAATGAAATTAGCAAAACTGTCGTCTATAGAACCGCCGGCAGTCAGTATCACTTCGTAAGTGGGTGCCTGCAATGCCTTACCATCGTGCACTGCCGGCCGCTTTACGAGCTCCAGGTTGCCCAGCCCGTGTATGTAACAGAAGCTATTTTTTAGAATGAATTGCCCTATGTATTTCTCTATATCCATTTGCCGTAAAAGTACATCTGAAATTACTTATTTCCATCAAAACTTTAAGCGTAATCCACCATACACATTGATACCATATGCCTGGTAACCACGCCAGCGCTCATATTTAGCATTCAACAGGTTACTGACCTGCAGAAAAACGGTAAGCCTGTCTGTAATACCGTATTCTCCGTATGCGCCAATATCCGTAACCGGGGTAAGCATGTATGGCTTTCCGTAGTGGTCTATTGCATAAATGCCGCCTAATACTGCTATATAGGCAGAGACAGCTAACTTCTTGATAGGCATGGCTGATATATCGCCCTTAATATTAAGTGTAGGTTGTCCCCAAACATAAGCCTGTGATCCCTGGTAGAACTTATAGAAATCGGCGGTAGCACCGGCAGACCATACATTGGAAGACGCATACCGCGCACCTGCATGAAGTGAAATAGCACTAACATCGTTATAGATAACCGAAAAACGAATAGGGTTATCTATGATATTGAGAAATGTAGCCAGCTTATCGAAATTCCACCAGCTGGCTTTTATATCATAACTGAGATGTTTACCCTGAGCACCACTCACTCGCACAAATATCTCGTCGATACGGGTTTGTAGCTTTGGAATGCCCCCCATTGTCTGGGAATAATTAACGATCATGTAGGGATTTTCAGTTGTCAACTGCTGGTAAGTATTCTGACGAACCGAAGCCATCCAACCACCCGATAATGACAAATTTGCGGCTGCCACATGATAGGTTGCAAGGATATCGGGCAGGGCATAAAATTGACTACCTGTACCAATGCCCAGCCCTAATAGTGCATGTCCTGATAATTTACCTTTATCGAGCGACACTCCGGGCTTCAACTGGGCGAAGTTGTTGCCACTGTTTGTCCCGCCAAACTTAAGTTGTACCAGCGACACTGAGGCAAGGGCCTCTAACGTGAGCACGCTGTCTATCCTATATTTTGCAGGAACGTTAACGTCAAACTGGGTCTCGCTGTTATTGAACCTGGCACTATACAGAGAGCCGCTAACGTAGGGATGATATTGTAACTGACCTATCCCACCGGCAGACCTATCTACCATATCGCCACCCAACTTCACCAATGTAAAAGCCTGTTTCAGGTCTTCAGCAGGCCCAATGGTTGTTACCGGCTCGATGCCATAAAAATAATATTGATTACGCTCGCCCTTGGCAAAAAAATGCCAGTCTTTGCTGCCGCGATGCAAAGTACCTTCTGCCTCTAATCCGCTAAGTGCAGATTGCTGATTAGCGATGCTTCCCTTCTGCGATATATGATGGAGATGTATCCCCGTTTCATAATTTTTGCCCCTCAGACTTCCGATACCGGCATCAAGGAATAGTGTAGACAAATTGCCACCGCCGGCCTTTACATAATTCTGAAAAGGTATTGCGAGGCTGTCTTTACCAAGAGCCAGCGGTCTGAGTGCACCAGAAGTATAGGAATAATATAATGTTTGCTGTGGCACATCGTAAGTGAGCACCGGCCTTGTGGTATCTGCCGGTGGCAACTGCGGCACCCACTCTGGCTTAGGCGCTTTACGCACCTGTGGCTTGTAAGATTGGATCACCTCTATGGTAGAGCCTTTTAATACCGTGTCTGCCGCACGCTGCTGCGCCGCAACGCTGCCTGCCGCTGCTAACGATACTGCCAGTATGTAAAAAGGTTTCAAACCCATATGCCCGTTTTTTTAATCTTCTTTCAATTTACTTTTCTGCTTCTCCAGCACTTTCACTTCCGCCAACTTCTTCGTTGCTTCCTGCTTGAGTTCAGGATTACGCGCATGTTTCACTATGCTGGAGAAAGTTGCTTTAGCATTGAAATAGTCTTTCTGCTTCACGAAGATATCGCCGAGCAGGATGTAGGATTTCACGATCCAGTACTCGTAGCCTGCAGAAAGCTTTATAGTTTCATTGGCCGCTTCTTCTGCTTCTTTAAGACTATCCTGCTGCAGGAATATCTCAGAGATGCGATAACGCGCTTCTGCCGCTATCTCGCCATTCATATTGCTGCTCAGCTGCTGGTATATGGCCATCGCCATTCCCCCTTTATCCAGGTGCTGCTGCGAGCGGGCTTTATAAAGCAGTGCCTCGTTAATATTATCAGCATTCACGCCCTTCATACCCAGCAGAGAATCTGCAAACAGTACTGTTTCAGTATACTTATCAGCGTTATATCCGCTCCTGATAAGGCCCATATATGCTAACTGCTGTGTTTGCTCCCCAGATCCGCCATTGGTACGCAACTTCATATTAAAGTTGTAGGCGGCAGTATAGTCCTTGTTGTCATAAGCTATGGCTGCCGCACGGCGTGCACTGTTCTCCGAAAAGTCGTTCCAGGGCTGTGCCAGTACCTGGCTAAAATCGTCGAGCGCCTCTTTAAAACTGCGCAACTGGTAGTAACTCTCTCCCCTGTAGTAATGCGCCTTATTGGCAAAAACACCGTTGGGGTAAGCTGTAAGATAATTTGTAAATGCCTTCATTGCATTATCCCACTTACCTGATGCAAACTGCGTTTCAGCAGCCGCATAATAAGTGGAATCAATACCTGTTGTTTCGGAAGATGGCAGGTTATTATCCTTCAACAGCTTTGAGTACTCGGCGGGGGCGTTGGTCTGGATATACAGGCTCTTTAATGCGCTTAACGCCGCCATACGCTCCTCAGAAGCCGGATAATCTGTAACAATATGCCTGAATGCCTCTATGGCTTTGGGATTGTCGTTTGTTTGCTGGTATATATAGCCAACCTTAAGCCATGCCTTAGGAGCAGCGCTCTTATCGTTAGTAGAATCAGTTATTTTCCTGAGGTAGCCCAGCGCCTGCGGATACTTATCTAATTCTATGTAAGTAGAGGCGATCTCGTAAAGCGCCGTAACATTGTACACAGATGGCGGGTTGCGATTGATCAGTGTTTGCAAGACATTTATCTTATCGTTGTTCTTCCCCTGCAGCCCCAGGATAATGCTCTTCTGATACCGGGCATAATCTGCATTGGCTGTATCGGTTGTGCTTATCTTATCGTAAAGGCTTATGGCTTTTACATAATTCTGCTGCATAAACACAGCATCTGCTTCGCGCAGGCGAGCCATCATGCCACTGTAATCATCTTCTCCTTTTGCTTGTTGTGCCTTGTTGAAATATACCTGTGCATTGCTGTAGTTATTGCTTTCCATGGCAGCAAAACCCATATTCAGGTAAGCATGCTGCAGCGTAGCCTGCGGGCTTACGCGCGAGATATCTACCTTATCAGTTTTACGATTCACAAATTCCTGGCCGCTGTTCATGGCCTCAGTATACTTGTGCATCCGGTAAGCCAGTTCGCTTTTCCAGAAATAGGCTGCACATTCGTATACGGGATCGGATGGGTGCTGTATAGAGGAATTGAAATAGCTATAAGCCTTTGCCAGGTCGCCCTGCCTGAACTGCTGTACCGCATACAGGTAGGTTGCTTTCTGGAAAACCTGCCAATAGTTCTTTTCCTTATTGTTTACTTTATCCAGGTATTTAAGCGCTTCTTCAAAATTGTTGGTCTTCAACAGCAACTCCGACAATAATGTGTTTGCCTCATCTTTATACCTGCTGGCAGGGAATGTTTTTAATAAAGTATATAGTTGGTGCAACGCCTCATCGTTATAGCCAGTCTCGTAGCTGATGCGGGCATACAGTATCATTGATGCTTCCTGCTGCCCCAGGTTATATGCCATATCGGCACATATACCGAAGGCATTACGTGCACCCTGGCGGTCGCCGGTTTTCATATAGCAATCGCCGAGCAGGTACATAGATGTCTGGCCGAGCGAGTCGTTCGCATTGCTGAGCAATTTGAATTTTTCTTCGGCCTGCAGCCATTCGCTGAGCCTGTAATAAGTATAGGCTATTTTATACAGATCCTCTTTGCGGATCTTCTCAGAATGGTCGTAATAATATTCAAAATACGGCCTTGCATCCGTGTACTTCTGATCCTCAAACAAACACTGCGCTACCAGCAGATGTAACTCGTTATTGTAGTAGTTCTTTTCTTTTCCGGCAATTATGGCCTTTGCTTCTTCCATAGCTTTGGCCTTATTGCCCATAAAGTAATTGATCTCGGCAATGTAATAAGGAACGATGATCCTGTATTCTTTTTCGTTGCTTACTTTTTCGAAGCTTTGTAATGCCTCAGCATATTTATTGGCATTATAGGCCAGCAAGCCATAGTAGTAATTGCCGGCCATATAGTATTTACCATCCTTTATCTCTTTGATGAAGGCAAACAGCTGGTTGGCCTTATCGAACTGCTTACTTGTAAAGTAGCAATAAGCAAGCTCAAACTTAAGGTCGGCTATCTCGTTATTAGTAAGATTGTCAAGTCCTGTTTTCTCGTAACACTTTATGGCATCGGCCAAGTGGTTATGAGTGAAATAATACTGCGCCATTGCAAACATAAGGCGCTGCTGGTAAGCCACATTATTACTCTCCAGGTATGCGTTGCGTGCGTTCTCCAGGCAATTGTGTGCATTTACCTTAAGCCCGGCTATAGCTGCGTTGTAGCGTGCACGTTCAGCTTCCGTGGCATGTGTTACAGGAACCTTTTCCACTGGCCAGCCCTGGTAGTTATCTATGCTCTGCATGGCCAGGGCATAATGGTGCTGGCGCAGTTGTTCTTCGGCAAGTATCAGCGGCCTTGCAAATGGCTGATCCGGTGCTAACACCTGGCTATATCCCGTGATGGCAGATACCGGCCCTAATAAGGCTGCAAGCAGGTACGTGTATTTTCGGTTCTTCAGGCGTAGCGTCATTCAGTTGATTTACTATTATGTTAGAAAGTCCAGGTCACGTTTGCACTTGGAAACAGTGGCAACTGGTATGTTCTTCCGTTAGTAATACGGTTAACGTAGAAAATGTTGTTCCTATTGTACGCATTGGTAACCGCCAATGTAGCATCAAGGTTGGTCTTGTTGCGCAAAGGGAAATGCTTCTTAACAGACAGATCGAGGCGGTGATACCATGACAGGCGGCCTCCGTTTATTTCGTTGGCATAAAGCACGCTCAGTGCACCATTGCCGCCCGTAGGGTTGGCTGTGAGGTTGGTGATATTCAGCTGCTCGTAGAAACCCTGTGTCTGTGTGAACGGGAATGGAGAGTGTATGTTCAACCTGCCTGAGAATTCCCAATCCCTTTTTTTGCCGCCGGTATACGATACAACAGCATTGCCATTGAAACGGGTATCGAACGGAGTTGGATAAGTTTGCTTTAAACCATCGGGGCCAATGCTGGTATAGGTAACCATCTGGTAACCCATTGCACCCCACAGGTAGATACGATCGTGGCTGAACTTGGCTGAGAGGTCGGCACCATATGCACGGCCATTACCTGCAGCAAAGTCAGGATCTGTAGCTACCAGCTTGTTGCGGTTAAGCTCATCGATCTGGCCGAATATTTTGATCCATGGTTCAAAATTCAATTCTACCCTGTTGATATCTACCTCTATACCGGTAATAGCATGGAATGCAGTTTGCAGATTAGACTTAACATAGTTACCGTTAGCATCCTTCAGCTGTGCATCAGGGCTAAGCAGGAAGCCCGTGAAAAGATTTACGATATCACGATCGGTTTTTGTGCTGATAATATTCTGGGCAAAAAGACCTGTAGAGCCCTTAATGCGCACATTGTCTGAAATATTGTACTTAACACCCAGCCTTGGCTGAGGAGATATCTTATTCAGTTCTGAATAGTATTGAATACGGATACTTGGCTCCAGGATGAATCTACCTTTTATTACCTGGCGGTATGTTGCATATGCAGCCGCATTGGTGCTCTGGCGATCAAGCGTAGTGCTGATACCAGCGGCACTGTAGTAATTGAGGGCAGTATGTAAACCGTTTACTTCCACCCCATATTTCAACTGGCTGTAATTAGGCAGGAAGTAAGTAAAGTTGATAGCAGCTTCGAAACCGTTGATCTGGCTGGTGCTAGGGAATGAGTCGGTAGGTACACCTACCTGATCCAGGGAGATGTTGTAATTGGAATAAGCGAACTTACCATCGATAAGTGCAGATGTATTGCCCGGAGAAACTACGAATGTAGCGCCAGTACCAAAGTTCTTCCAGTGATACAGGCCCTGTGCGGTATCTGCGCTCTGGTTGTTCAGCTTGGCCTGATCATCAAAATTGAAAGCAAACAGGTTGAGCTTGCTACCATTATCTCCGTTAAAAGTTACCTTACCATATACATCGGTAAAATTGTAGTTCAGGCCATTTTTAAAAGCATCGCCCAGGCCGCTGTATAATGCTGTAGATGTTTTATCGAGATAGCTGGTTTTACCGGTAACCAGGAAAGTGATGCCAGCGCCGTTATCTTCTTTTTTAGATTTTACCAACGGACCTTCCAGCATTATCCTGGACATGATAGGCGACGCAGAAAGTACGCCAGACAGCTTGTTCTTATTACCATCTTTATAGTGCACATCAACAATAGCAGATGTACGGTTGCCATATTGGGCACTGTAACCGCCCGTATATACATCGGCACTGCGGATAGCTTCGGTTTCGAATACGGAGTAAAGGCCTATTGAATGGAATGGGTTATAGATGGTTACCCCATCGAGGTAGATACCTGTTTGTGCAGGAGAACCACCACGTATGTATAACTGGCCACCCTGGTCGCCGGTGAATACCACTCCCGGTATTACCTGCAGATACTGGGCCAGGTCGGGCTCGCCACCTGCACTTGGCAGGCGCTTCATTTCCTGTGGAGTTATCTTGGTGAGACCTGTGTTAATACGAACAGCTTTATCTTTTTTGCCACCAACAATTTCTACAGCTTTCAGTTCTCTTTGCTGCTGAGACAATAATATTTTTCTGGTTACGATCTCATCGCTCTTGATGGAAATGGTAGTGATGCTGGAATCGTAACCAAGCGTAGTTGCCAGAAGCGTATATGTACCCGGGGCCACACTAAGAGAGAAATAACCATTGATGTCGGACTGAACACCGTTAGAAGTATGCATGATCACAACGTTGGTAAACGACAGCGGTTCGCCCGTTTTCTTATCGTACACGAAACCTTTGATCGTTCCAGTCTGTGCCAGGGCAACAGCCGATACCAGTAAAAAGGCGAGGGCAAGAAGGCCAGCCTTTTTGTGCATGCGTAAAGTATTTTCCATCGAAAATGAATTGAAAAAGACCTACAATTTTTATTGTAGCGCGACAAAGATAAAGGTTATAGCCATTCACATGCAGACACCCTGCCCTTTCTGACCACTTTGAAATGTGTAGAAAAAGTTAATAATTGCTAACGCGGCGGTGTCGGCTTAAACCAAATGAACAGACCGTCAAAAAAACAGGCGGGTAAATTGTTATTTTTGAATAAACAAGGTTCATCATGCAACTGGCCAATCTTGACCTAGACAAACTATATACCTATGCTGACTATTGTCAATGGGACTTTGACGAAAGAGTGGAACTCATAAAGGGTAAAATATTCAAGATGGGGCCAACACCAAGCCCGAATCACCAGATATTAGCAGGAAGCATTTTTACACACCTAAGCACAGCGCTTAATAGGAAAACACATAAAATTTTTATTGGCCCATTAGATATCCGAGTTTTCGCAAAAAAAACTGACAATGATGACGCCATATCAACTGTACTGCAACCAGACGTATGCGTAATATGCGACCTATCAAAAATAGACAGAAGAGGCTGCATTGGTGCGCCGGATATTGTTGTTGAAGTTCTAAGTCCTGGCAACAATGCAAAGGAGCTTAAAAATAAGCATGAGGTATATGAAGAGGTAGGAGTAAAAGAATATTGGATCGTTAGCCTGCAAGACCAGACTTTCCTGGTGCATATTAATGTAGGTGGCAAATTTCAGCTACTGCCTGTAAAAACAAACGGAGATATTGTTACGTCAGAGATATTGCCAGGCTTTTCCCTTGACCTGACAGACTTGTTCAGCGAAATAGATAGTGAGAACTGGTAGTACAATCAGTCTAAAAAAATAAATGCCGGCCCACGGGGACCGGCATTTATTATGTTTGGGAATTGAGCCATTAAGCCGTTCCGCAATTAAGGATTACAAAATTATCCTTTCAGTACACCACGGCTGATAACGATCTTCTGCACCTCGCTGGTGCCTTCGTATATCTGAGTGATCTTAGCATCACGCATCAGGCGCTCCACGTGGAATTCCTTCACATAGCCGTAGCCACCATGTACCTGTACTGCTTCGCTGGTAACGCGCTGAGCGATTTCAGAAGCAAACAGCTTGGCCATTGCAGAAGACATAGTGTAATCCATATGCTGATCTTTATGCCATGCAGCTTTCAAACAAAGCAGGCGGGCTGCTTCGATCTCAGTAGCCATATCGGCCAGCTTGAATGCGATAGCCTGGTGGTTAGAGATTTCTGTACCGAACGCTTTACGCTCTTTAGAGTACTTCAGTGCCAGTTCGTAAGCACCGCTGGCAATACCCAATGCCTGCGAAGCAATACCGATACGACCGCCGGACAATACCTTCATTGCGAAAGTAAAGCCGAAGCCATCATCACCTATGCGGTTTTCCTTAGGCACCTTTACATCCTGGAAGCTAATGCTATGCGTATCAGAACCGCGGATACCCAGTTTATTCTCCTTAGCGCCAACAGTTACACCAGGAGTGTTCTTATCTATAATAAGTGCATTGATACCTTTATGACCTTTTTCGGGATAGGTTTGCGCTATTACCAGGTAAGTGGAGGCTGAATTACCATTAGTGATCCAGTTCTTAATACCATTCACCAGGTAATGATCACCCATATCTATAGCTGTTGTACGCTGAGAAGTAGCATCAGAACCAGCCTCAGGCTCGCTGAGCAGGAAAGCGCCTATCTTCTGGCCGCTGGCCAGTGGCACCAGGTACTTCATCTTCTGCTCTTCGTTGCAGAATGTTTCCATGCCCCAGCACACCAGCGAGTTATTAACGCTCATACATACAGAAGCAGAAGCATCTACTTTAGATATCTCTTCCATAGCCAGTACGTAAGAAATGGTATCCATACCACCACCACCGTACTTAGGATCAACCATCATACCCATAAAGCCAAGTTCACCCAGCTTTTTGATCTGCTCAGCAGGAAATTTCTGGTGCTCGTCGCGCTCAATAACACCCGGCAGCAGTTCTGTGCGTGCAAAATCGCGTGCGGCCATCTGCACTGCTATCTGTTCTTCTGTAAGTTGGAAATTCATAAATTTTTAAATATCGGGCGCAAAATAAGGCGATTTTTTGGAAAAGTGTGAATAGTAAAAAGTAATATTATTTGTGATCTGTAAAAATGATCTTTTAACTATAATACTTGAGAACTAAATGCCATAATTACTTTACAACCTCGTTCTCAGGTTTATCAAAAATTATCGACATGCGAACGGAGTTTTCCCTGAAACAAATAAACAACGAAAGATCATCATTGGAAAGAAGAACATTACCATCTCCATTTAGATGATCATCAACGAGGTTGAGATTAGTTGCCATAACATTCAATTTTGCTTTCAGTGCAATTTCTTTTTGCAAATCATCAAATAATAGTTTGGCTTTACCATCTCCCAATTTGTCTAACGGGATCTCGAAATAAACAGAGGTGAGAAGTACATTTTTATTCGCTGAAGAACTAATATCTGATGCAAATTCAAAATACATATTGCTCAGATCTGCCTGAGGAGTAACAGTAACTATAGCTGCCAGCCTTATCTTATTACCCGTAGGGTTGGGCTCCAACAGTTGAGGATATATCTTTCGCAATTCAGAAATAGTTGTTGCAGCACTTAGACCATTAAATGAGTTGGGCGTGAAACAATTGCTTATTACATCAGATATATGGGACACACCAAAGACGTCTGAACTTATCAGCCGTCCCTTTATATCTTCCATCTGATCGATACTGATATCATCGAACTGTGGGTTAACAATGTATTTACCATCCTTACCGATCAGTCCGTATTTGCCGGATGATAGCACGAAAGCAAAATTGTTGAAAAACGGCGACGCGGATTCAAATTGCGGCGTTATAACATATTGACCCTTTTTATCAATATACCCCATTTTCTCCTCTGCATTCTCTGCAACGGCAAGATCATTTTCTCCAAATCGGCCGGCCCACACAAACTGTGGATTGATCTGCATTTTACCGTCCTTGCTTATATAACCACACTGTTGTCCCAGTTTTACTGTTGCCCACTCTTTGTCAAAAGGCCCACCTTTATCAAATTGCGGACTGATAATATACTTCCCTTGCTTATTAATATATCCAAGCTTATTATTTTCTGATACAACAGCTGCGCATTCGTTCCTGAATAAATACGCTTCCCTAAACTGGCAATTGATCACGACTTCACCTTTGGTATTTATGTATCCCCACAGTGAATCGCCGCTCACATTTTTTATCATTACTGCCGCTAATCCCTCAGAAAAATAAGTGGCAACATCGTATTTAGCAGGTATTTTGATCTCACCTTTTTTATCTATAAAACCCCACTTGCCTTTTGAAGAGATCAATGCCAGACCTTCACAAAAAGCGCCACATTGGTCCACATTATTCACAGTAAGCTTTACATTTCCGTTTTTGTCTATGAACTGAGGCGCAGAATTATCTGCCACAACAACTGCCCAGTCATCAAAAAAACAGCCGGCGTCTTTGTAAATTGGGTTTATAACATATTTCCCGTCCTCGTTAATAAAGCCGACTTTCCCATCACTCCCTTTTACCCGTGCCAAACCCTCAAGGAAGATCGCAGCCTCTTCAAACTGAGGATTGATCTGCATTTTGCCTTGCTTATCAATATACCCCCATTTGTCGCCAGATTTTACAGGAATAAGCTTATACGAGATGTCGCTATGCTGACAAGCACCCAGCGCTAATACAAATATCAGAGCGAGCAGGGATAGAAAATTACGTTTCATGGTTAGCTTTTAGTAGCGCAAAATAAATAAAACTAAAGCATCTTATTATGGGTTCTCATCCTGCAGAATTCCCTTTGGCTACATCTTCCTCTATCACCCGCAGCTTTCGCTCACAGAACTGTATCAGCTCATTAGCCCGTTTTATTTTACCGGCGAGCGCATCCAGCTGAATGTCTTTATCCTCTACTTCGTGCACCAGTTTTTCCAACTGGGCAAATGCTTCGTTATAGGTCAGTTGTTCCATTAAGTTGCTTATTAGTTACTGTACTGTATATGGTTTCATTCTTCAGCATGGTTTCAATGGGCGCACCAACCGCTATATCAGCGGGATTAACTACCAGTTTTCCATTACTCTTAACTATGGCAAAGCCACGGTTCAGGATGGTCTCAGGACTGCTGCTGGCCAGGATGCGCTTGTATGCATCTAAAGTGTGACGGGCACGGTCTATAAGCCTTTCTGACGCCAATGTTATGCGCTCCTGCATCTGCCTTATACCTTCTTCAAAGTCGCAATTACTATCCAAGATGAATGTTGCTACCTCTGTAGGTGTTTTATGCTGGCGGGCCATCAGATCTGCAATACTCGTATTTCTGTCGTGCCCAATACCGGTAAGTATAGGTATCGGGAATTGAGCAATCGTCTTTGCCAGCGGGTAGTTATTAAACGACTTAAAATCTATATCTGAGCCACCACCGCGGACAATTACCACTACATCATAATTTTGGTTACTTCCCGCTATCAGTTGCAATTGCTGAATGATCAGTTGCGATGCGGCATCGCCCTGTATTTGCGTATTGTAGTCTGTTATTAAGAACCGATATCCGTATTTATTATTTTCTATTACTTTCCTGAAATCGCGATAGCCATCTGTATTGACAGAAGCCACCAGCGCTATTCTCTGGAATACAACAGGCAATTGCAGTGTATTATTATGGGTATAATAACGGCTGCTGCCTTCAGGATTTACAGCTACGCCTTCACGCACCAATTGCTCCAGTATTTGCCGGCGTTCAAACTCCAACTGACCTATAGCGTAGGCATAATCTATAGCTAACACCTCCAGCCGCATACCAAACCGCTTATGAAACACCACGCGGACACAGCAGGTGATCTCCAGCCCGCTGGCAAATACCTGTTGAGTAGCCTGCTCAAAACCTTCCACCTGCCCGTAACTGTTAGACCAGAAAACACCACCCATTTCGGCTACAATAAGATTCCGGTCTTTTTCAATGAACTTCAGGAAGCACCAACGTTTGTCGGGCTGCTTCTTTACATCTGTGATCTCTGCTTTTATCCAGAACGATGCATTTTGAAACCGGTTCCTGATCGTTGCATCAACTTCATTAATTAGTTCGGATAGTTTTTGTGGGGTGGGCATGATTCTGCTGTAAAAGGTTGGTAAAGGTAAAAGAAACTGTTTATTCTTAATTAAGGTTAAAAGCACTACCTGGACGCAAAATAACAAGACCGATGCGGCGTTTGTTGAACACGGCATTGAACAACATAATAGCCCCAATAACCACATTGTTTAATTTTTATTAAGTATTTTTGTACATCAATCTTATGCGAATGGAAGAGATAGCGGCAGGACCACTTCTTAATCTTATTGATACCCCGGCTGATCTGCGGAAGCTGAATAAGATGCAGCTACAGCAGGTTTGCAATGAGCTAAGGCAATTTATTATTGATTGCGTAAGCGTGCATGGTGGTCACTTTGGGGCCAGCCTGGGGGTAGTGGAACTATCGGTAGCTTTACATTATGTATATAATACACCCGATGATCAGCTGGTGTGGGACGTAGGTCACCAGGCTTATGGCCATAAGATACTTACCGGCCGTCGCAGGGTTTTCCATACCAATCGCAAATATGGCGGCATCAGTGGTTTCCCCAAACGCGGTGAAAGTGAATATGATGCTTTTGGCGTAGGGCACTCCTCTACCTCTATTTCTGCTGCATTGGGCATGGCTATAGCTTCCAAGTATAAGGGCGAAGACCACCGCCGCCACATAGCAGTAATAGGCGATGGCGCAATGACGGCCGGCCTGCCTTTCGAAGCATTGAATCACGCAGGTGTTAGCGGAGCAAATCTGCTGGTGATACTGAACGACAATAACATGTCGATAGATCCGAATGTAGGTGCCCTGAAAGAATACCTTACAGATATAACAACATCGCACAGCTACAATAAGTTCCGCGATGATGTGTGGAAAATGCTGGGCATGTTGCCAACCAAAGATTTTCAGAAACTGGCGTCTAAAATAGAGGCCGGTCTGAAGGGCGTTGTTTCTAAAACAAGCAACCTGTTCGAAGCGCTGGGCTTCCGCTATTTTGGCCCGGTTGATGGTCATAACATCATTAAGCTGACTGAGACGCTAAAAAGCCTGAAAGACATTCCCGGACCGAAATTGCTGCACATAAAAACAGTGAAAGGTAAAGGTTATGAGCTGGCCGAAAAAGACCAGACCTTATGGCATGCACCAGGCACTTTTGACAAGATAACCGGTAAGATAAACAAGAAAATAGTTACAATACCAGAGCCTCCGAAGTACCAGGACGTGTTCGGCCACACCATAGTTGAGCTTGCAGAAAAGAACCCTAAAATAATGGGTATCACTCCGGCAATGCCTTCTGGCTGCAGCCTGAAATTTATGATGGATGCTATGCCAGACCGGGCGCTGGATGTAGGCATAGCCGAGCAGCACGCCGTAACGGTGAGTGCTGGCATGGCCACACAGGGGTTGAGGGTATTCTGTAACATATACAGCAGCTTTATGCAGCGCGCTTACGACATGGTAATACATGACGTAGCTATACAAAAGCTGCCTGTTATATTCTGCCTTGATCGCGCAGGGCTTGTTGGTGATGATGGGCCTACCCATCACGGTGCCTACGACATACCGTACATGCGTTGCATACCTAACATGGTGGTATCTGCCCCTATGAACGAAGCTGAGCTGCGCAACCTGATGTACAGTGCGCAACTTGACGATAATAAACTTCCATACGTTATCCGCTATCCGCGCGGACAAGGTGTAATGCCCGACTGGCGCACACCAATGGAAAAAATAGAGACGGGTACAGGCCGTAAGATATGCGATGGACAGGAAGTGGCCATATTGACGATAGGCCACCCAGGTAACTTTGCCGTGGCAGCCTGCAAGATGCTGGCTGCAGAAGATATTTACCCTGCGCACTACGACCTGCGCTTTGTGAAGCCTCTTGACGAAGCACTGCTACATGAAGTAGCCCAGCGCTACCACAAGATAATTACAGTAGAAGATGGCACCATTGTTGGTGGTATGGGCAGCGCCGTGCTGGAGTTTATGGCGCAACACAATTACCATGTAGAGCTGAAAATGCTGGGCATCCCTGATGCTATTGTAGAACACGGCAAGCCAGAAGAACTACACCGCGAATGCGGTTATGATGCTAAGGGTATTGCTGACGCTGTACGTGAAATGACCAGCGTACATGTGAGCGAGATAGTACATTAATTGACTTCTAAACAATAACAATAAAGCCCCCACAAGTTTGTAGGGGCTTTGTTAATTATATCCAGCGCGCACCATTATCAGCACTGTTCCAGTGCCTGGTTAATATCGTCTATGATATCATTATAATTCTCCACGCCTATAGACAGGCGGACCATCTTTCCAGTGATGCGTAACTCTTTACGATGTTCAGGATCAACGTCAACGTGGGTCATAGTAGCAGGATGTTCTGCCAGGCTTTCTGTGCTACCCAGGCTTACTGCAAGTTTTATCAGCTTTAATGAATTGAGGAACTTAAATGCTTCCGCTTCCCCACCCTTTACATCAAAGGATATCATACCGCCATTGGTAAGGCACTGCCGCTGCCTTATTTCGTACTGCAACCCATCCTTTTCTGTCAGATTACCCAGGTAGTATACCTTTTCTACTTTAGGATGATTATTTAAAAATGCGGCTACTTGTTCTGCATTACGCGCCTGCTGATCCATGCGCACTTTCAGTGTTTCCAGGCTTCTCATCAGCAACCAGCCCGTCCATGGACCCGCCATATTACCCAGGAAAGTACGTAACACCTTAACGCGTCCTATTAACTCGGCAGAGCCAAGGACCGCCCCTGCTATCACATCGCTATGGCCACCTATATACTTTGTAGCAGAATAGATAACCAGATCAGCGCCGTGCTTCAGCGGGTGCTGCCAGACAGGCCCCATATAAGTATTGTCTACTGCCAGTAATATTTTTTTATCTGCAGTAGCAAAATGGTCGGCCACTTTTTTAGCGCCCTCAATGTCTACAAGATCGTTAGTAGGGTTAGCGGGTGTTTCTATATGTATCAATGCCAGCTTATCGGCCTTGCCTGTTTTGTTCACCAAAGCTATAATATCTTCGGTAGTGGCACCTACTTTAAACTGCACATGATCTATACCGAACTTTGGCAGTACTTTTTTGATGAAGTGATCACTACCTCCATATAGTGGCGTGCTCGTAAGCAACAGATCGCCAGGTTTTAAAAACTCCAGCAATACAGTGGTGATGGCAGACATACCGCTTTCAAAGACCGCACACTTTTCAGCCTTATCCCACAAAGTCAACCTGTCCTCCAGTATTTCCAGGTCTGGGTTATTGATACGGCTATATATCAATCCCATTTCTTCGCCTGCTGCCTTAGCTCTATGACCATAGGCGACTTCAAAAAAAGCTTTGCCCGCTTCCGCATTCCTGAACACAAAGGTTGATGTCTGGAAAATAGGGCTCTTTATTGCCCCTTCCGACAGTTCAGGCTTGTAGCCATACGACATCATTAAACTTTCCGGACTATACTTTTTATCCATACACGATCCTATTTAGAATGTAAAACTAGAAAAAAGCGGGAGTAAATATGTGCTTTATATCAGCCTTAATTACAACACTACATGTTGGCATCGTATTTATGCTTTTCCCTGTTTGAGTAAATTGTAAAGCAATGAAAAATATATACCACTCCTGCGCCTTACTCTTTCTACTTCTTTCTTTTACGACATTGAGTGCGCAAAAAAAGATCAACACAAAAAAAATTGCCGGTGCAATCCCCCGCGATACCATAAGAGTGCAGAATGCTCAATGGTGGGATTCTTCACGAAAACGCTTGGTACCAGTAGCTATTTACGCGCCCAGTAAAACAAAGGGAGCAAAAGTTGTTTTGGTGAGCCACGACTATGGCCAAAACAACATGGAATGCTACCACCAATATTCATACATATGTAATTACCTGGCCAGGAAAGGCTACTATGTGATCAGTATTCAACATGAGCTGCCCACAGACCCGGTACTGAGCTACACCGGTAATGTGGTACAAAACCGGATGAGCAACTGGGAGCGTGGTGCAAGCAATATACATTTTGTGCTTAACCGTTTGAAACACGACCAGAAACAACTGGACTATAAAAATGTAACCCTTATCGGCCATTCCAATGGTGGTGATGTAAGCATATTGTATGCCCAACGCTATCCGAAAGAAGTAGCCAGGGTAATATCGCTCGATAACAGGCGAATGCCATTACCACGTAGTAAAACGCCTAAAGTATACTCAATAAGATCTACAGACCAGGTTGCCGACGGAGGCGTATTACCCACTGTTGCGGAACAGAAAAAATATGGCATGCACTGTGTAAACGCGCATTGCCTGCATACAGAAATGGATAACACTGCAAATCCTGATCAACGAAAAGAAATAAACGGATATATCCTTAGCTTTATGGAGGCAAAATAACAACCATGAAAAAACTCATTATCCTGATTGCTGCACTATCAGGCATTGTCCCTAATGTGTTGGCACAACATAAACAGCTACAGGAAAAATTACAAACCTGTGTTACCTGCCATTCCGCTATTACCGGTATATCGCTTCGGGTAATAGAAACAAAAGAGGTGATGAACGTTAATAACATCCACAAATACCCCATGCAGAGTACTTTTAAAGTACCACTGGCTATGTATGTTTTAGATGGAGTGGATAAGGGCAGCATTAAGCTGGAGCAGAAAATACACATTACCAACGAACTGAAGAAAAATACTTGGAGCCCACTGGCTGAAAAATATCCTAAGGGCAATGTAGACCTTACCGTGCAGGAGTTACTGGAATACATGGTATCTGCAAGCGACAATAATGCCTGCGATATTCTCTTTAAGCTGGTTAAAGGCCCAAAAGCTGTGAACGACTATATACATAAGTTAGGCGTAAAGGACATAAACATGGCTGCAACAGAGGCACAGATGGCTGCTAAATGGGACGTACAATATACCAACTGGGTGAATCCATCGGCCATGGTACAGATACTGGAGGGCCTATACAACCATAAGTACATATCTGAAAAGAACAGCGCCCTGCTGTTGCAATGGATGACCAACAGCGCTAACAGTGACAAACGTTTAAAAGGTATGCTGCCCAAAAGCACAGAGGTAGCACATAAAACGGGCACATCGGGTACTGACAAAGAAGGTCTTACTGCTGCGGTCAACGACATAGGTATCATAACGCTGCCCAATGGCAGGCACATGGCTATAGCAGTATTTGTATCTGACTTTAATGATAAGATAGAAGTAGCAGAAAAAACGATAGCAGAAATAGCAAAGGCCGCTTATGATGAATATGGCAAGTAAGTAACTTAGATGTACACTTAATTAATAAGCCCCGGCCAAACGACCGGGGCTTATTAATAATCCTTACTCTTAATTATGCTTCAGCATAAGATTCTGTAGGCTCGCAAGTACAAACCAGGTTACGATCGCCGTAAGTGTTATTCACACGGGCTACGCTTGGCCAGAACTTGTTGTGCTTAACATATGGCAGCGGATAAGCAGCTTGCTGGCGGCTATATGCATGGTTCCACTCGTCTGCAGTTATTACAAACTGTGTATGTGGCGCATGCTTCAGCGGGTTGTCGGCCCTATCCATACGGCCTTCTTCTATGGCACGTATCTCAGCGCGTATGCCCAGCAGGGCATCGCAGAAACGGTCCAGTTCAGCCTTATCTTCACTTTCTGTAGGCTCTATCATAATAGTACCTGCCACGGGGAAACTCATTGTAGGCGCATGGAAGCCGTAGTCGATCAGGCGCTTGGCCACATCTTCCGCTTCTATCTCAGCACTCTTCTTGAACGGACGCAGATCAACAATGAATTCGTGTGCACATGTGCCACCGCTACCTGTATACAGGATATCGAAATCGTTCTGCAGGCGGGCACGCATGTAGTTGGCATTCAGTATAGCATATTCAGTAGCCTTACGCACTCCCACAGGGCCCAGCATACGGATGTATGCATAAGAGATCAGCAGGATGCTGGCAGAGCCATATGGCGCTGCAGATACAGCATGCGATACATTGCCATTGTTATATTCTACGTGGCTTGGCAGGAATGGCTCCAGGTGCTTGCGCACACAAATAGGGCCCATGCCCGGACCACCACCGCCATGCGGGATAGCAAATGTTTTATGCAGGTTCAGGTGACATACATCGGCACCAATGAGACCAGGAGCGGTAAGCCCTACCTGGGCATTCATGTTGGCACCATCCATATATACCTGGCCACCATGTGCATGTACTATCTCGGTTATTTCTTTTACTGTTTCTTCGTAAACACCATAAGTGCTCGGGTACGTGATCATGATTCCTGCGAGGTTGGCAGCATGCTGTGCAGCTTTAGCCTTCAGATCCTCTACATCGATATAACCATTTTCCAATGCTTTTACTACAACTACTTTATAACCAACCATTACCGCGCTGGCAGGGTTAGTGCCGTGCGCAGAGATAGGTATCAGTATCACATCACGGTGTTTGTCGCCGCGGCTTTCGTGGTAGCCACGTATTGCCAGCAGGCCGGCATATTCGCCCTGTGCACCACTGTTTGGCTGCAGGCTGCAGGCATCAAAAGCAGTTATCTCGCACAGGTAAGCAGCCAGTTCTTTAGCCATCTGCTCATATCCTGCCGCTTGTTCGCGTGGGGCAAACGGATGCATCTTAGCCCAGTATGGTGAGCTCAGCGGCATCATTTCAGATGCAGCATTCAGCTTCATAGTACAAGAGCCAAGGGAGATCATGCTGGTGTTCAGGCTCAGGTCCTTATTCTCCAGCATCTTTATGTAACGCATCATCTGCGTTTCGCTATGGTGCGCATTAAATACATGTGCTGTAAGATACTCGCTGGTACGCGTAAGCGATGTAGGGATATGCTCCAGTATCATCTCTTCGTCCAGGCTAAGGGATATTGTCTCGTCTACAGAACTGAACACGCCGAGTATGCTCATTACGTCATCAGCGGTAGTTGTCTCGTCAAGCGAAATACCAACAATGTTATTGGCATGATAACGGAAGTTTATGCCGGCAGCTTCGGCCTTGCTACGGATAGCAGCATTATCTGCAACTTCTACCGAAATGGTATCGAAGTAGCTCTTGCTGTGCAGTTTATGGCCTGCCGCAACCAAGGCATCACCCAGTGCCTGTGCCAGTGCAGCTGTACGCTTAGCAATACGCTTCAGGCCATCAGGGCCATGGAATACCGCATACATAGCAGCCATATTGGCCAGCAGCGCCTGTGCAGTACAAATGTTAGACGTTGCTTTTTCGCGCTTGATGTGCTGTTCGCGTGTCTGCAGCGCCATACGCAGTGCGCGGTTGCCCTGCGCGTCTATACTGATGCCTATGATACGGCCAGGTATCTGGCGCTTAAAGTCGTCTTTAGTAGCAAAGAATGCAGCGTGCGGACCACCAAAGCCCATTGGCACACCAAAACGCTGTGCAGAACCGAACGCTACGTCAGCTCCCAGTTCTCCCGGAGGTGTAAGCAACGTAAGTGCCAGCAGGTCAGAAGCCATAGCTACATAACCACCCGCTTCGTGCATGGTGTTAATGAACCCACGATAATCTTCTATGCTGCCCTTTGCATTAGGGTATTGGATCAATGCACCGAAATAGGTCTTGTCCAGGTCAGCTATACGGTAATCACCATATACTACTTCTATACCAAGTGGTGTAGCACGTGTAACCACTACATCCTTGGTCTGTGCAAATACTTCATGATCAACAAAGAACTTCGGACGCTCAGGGTTCTTATCATCCTTGTTCAGTGTGTGGAAGAACATAGCCATTGCTTCGGCAGCAGCTGTGCCTTCATCCAGCAGCGACGCGTTGGCCAGTTCCATACCGGTCAGGTCGCTTACCATTGTCTGGTAGTTCAGCAGGCTTTCCAGGCGGCCCTGGCTGATCTCTGCCTGGTAAGGAGTATACTGTGTATACCATCCTGGATTTTCAAAAATATTGCGCAGGATAACACTTGGCGTATGCGTATCGTAGTAACCCTGGCCTATGTAATTCTTAAACAGTTTATTCTTTCGCGATATTTCGTTTACCATTGCCAGGTAGGCCGCCTCGCTCATAGACTCCGGCAGGCGCAGTTTATGCTCCATGCGTATAGCCGCAGGCACCGTGCGACCGATCAACTCGTCGATACTGCTGACGCCAATGGTCTCCAGCATCTGTCTTGTTTCTTCTTCGTTGGGCCCAATGTGACGACCCTGGAACTCCTTGTTCTGAGCAAGAAATAAATTCATATCGCTTATTTATTATTGAAAAAAATGCAAAGAGTGGTTTACACCCTTAAAATATACCCCAAAGTTAACCTTAAGGGACGGATTTGCAAAAAGCGGGGAAATGATAGTGGATTGCTATATAATATTAAAAATAAACAGCATTCCAAAAACTATATTGCTCAAAACAAAAAAAGAGTGCCTAAAAAAGCACTCTTGTGGAAATCTAATATTTGGGTATCTCCGTTCCTTAAATTTCCATCGAACACACACACTATCAGGAGATACATGAATAATAATTCAAAAACCATGCCCTTTATTGTGCAAAGGCATGTTAAAACGCCGTTTAGCGGAAGCGATACCTAAGTCCCACTGTTTCAGGGAAGAAGAGCACACCATAATTAGTAGTACCGTGATTATCGCTGATGTTATTGGTTGTGCCGGTTGTCACATTGGCATAACGGGCACCTAGTTCCACATTCACACCCCATCTGCGCAGGAAGTAATAAGTGTAGCCTACTTGCACACCTACCATATATCCTACCCCGCTTGCATAGTTGTAATTGGAGATATACCTGTAAGACGAATCTGGTTCATTGTTGTACTTACTAAAACCTGTAGAACCATCGCTAACTGTATTTACCAGGCCCAAGGTACCGCCAAAATATAGGTTTGCCCTGTTCAGCACATGATATTCGCTGTAAAAAGGAATTACGTAGTTGAACTGTGCAACGGCCGAAATAGCCGGCTTGCCCAGGCCAAAGGTCACTTCCTGTGGTTTCAATTGTG
This sequence comes from uncultured Flavipsychrobacter sp., assembly GCA_964588295.1. Taxonomy (GTDB): domain Bacteria; phylum Bacteroidota; class Bacteroidia; order Chitinophagales; family Chitinophagaceae; genus Flavipsychrobacter. The sequence goes on from CAZPOT010000014.1 coordinate 108,096, forward strand.
TGCCATAGGTATATGGCTGAGACCATGTACCATATGATTCCCACTTACGCCAGCCCAGGTTAAAGTTGACATGCCAGTGCGGATTGATCACATACTGAAGTGTAATAGATGTCTCCGGTACCACCTTGGTGCGAGAACCCTGGTAAAACTTCTCCGGGCCAACCGGGCGTGTGATAGTGCTGGCACCGTAGTTGATACCGATATCCCACCTTTTGTCTACACCGTAGTTTTCCCACACATTAGGCTGTGCAAAGGCTTCAATTGACAGTACAGACAATAATGCGGCAGTAAGCAAAGTTCCCTTCATATGATGAAGTCAGTTTGAATTTAAACTTCAAATCTATGCAATTAACAGTAGAAAGTCAAAATATGAAAAATTGAATAATACCCCGTCTCACCTTACCATTAAATTGCGACGTAAATTAACGATCTTGCCGCCTTTATTACAACCGTAACAAATGCCCTCTGCAACTCCGCAATACACTATGCGTAACCATCTTTATACCCTGAGTATTATTTTAATATTTGTAATCTACAAGCTACAGTTCCTTAATCTTCCTTACTATTGGGACGAGGCATGGCCCTATGCAGTTGGGGTAAGAACTATGCATGCTAAAGGCCTTAGCCTGCTGCCGGGTGCTATAGATCCCGAATTATCGCGGGGCCATCCACTTATGTTTCATTTTCTGGGTGCTGCATGGATGAAAATTTTTGGCGTTAGCCTTCTTTCGGGTCACAGTTTTGCGCTAGCGCTTACCGTAACAACAGCTCTCACATCTTATCAATTATGTAAAAAGCTGCTTTCCGCCACAGCAGGCATTGCAGTACTGCTACTACTACTGGTGCAGCCTGCCATAATATTCCAGGGTGCTTTCCTGATGCCGGAGATAATGGTTGCCATGTGGACGATGATCAGCTTCTACTTTTACTTCAGCAAAAAATGGGGGTTGTATATTGTATCCGCTACAGCCTTGATGCTGACCAAAGAGCCGGGGCTGATCTTACCAATAAGTATTGCCGGATGTGAAACAATGGAGTTTTTTTTAACGAATGAGAAGAAAGTCGGGGTATTGACCAGGAAACTGGGCATTATCATCGCCCCGGTTTTTATCGCCTCAGTATTTTTTATTCTCCAGCGCGTAATAGCAGGCTGGTTCTTCCTGCCGCTATACACTAATATGCTCCGCTCTCCTATTTCAGTACTCAAAACCCAGCTGCCCGATGTGCTTGCCTACGTGTTCGTATACCAGGGCCGGAACGGATTGCTCCTGCTCACAGCGACAGGGTTGATATACCTTCTGTTGAAAAAGATGCGCATTCCGAGAGAGCATAAAAGGATCTGCCTCTATCTTTTTTCGTTTGTGTGTTGTTTTTGCTTATTCAGTGCAGCCAACTACTATATTCCACGGTATGTGGCTTGTGTATATCCTCCACTCATAATTGTTTGCACCTATATTTTACATACAGCATTCTCTAAATGGAACCTGATCTACATCTCCATAATTGCCGGACTGGCCATCACCTCTGTTTATTATTACACTACAGAGCCAACAAGCGGCGATTGTGACTATAGCCCTTCTATCAAAGTAGCATCGTTAGTTGTAAGGTATTGCGAAGATCATCAATTGAATGACCAACCCATATACGCCACCTGCGTACTTCGGTATGATCTTGGTCTTCCGTATGTTGGATTCCTTAGAGGCAAACCCTTCTCGAAACTTCAGACTTCTATAGATAACAGCACAGCATATTGCGTCTTCTCATCAGACGAAAACGGAGACGATGAAATAGCACGGGCAAGCGCTACACAACACCTGCAGCTGATGTACAAGGCAACCATCGACAAGCGATGGTGTGCCGTATACATGGTTCAGCACTAATTAACTGGCTAGCTGAAATCATCTTCGTCGTCATCGTTCATAGACGACATGTTGAACATGCTGCCCAGGATATCGCCGAATGAGTATCCACCGTTTTCGACGCCTTTTTTACTGATGAGGGAGAATTCTGAAAGGCCGTGCAGCATAAACTCCATCAGCAGTGCAGCCTGGTCATTATCAACGTTCGGATAAAATTGTTTTACTGCACTGTACAGCCCATCCACCTGGTATAGCCGGTTGTGGTAGGCCGAGTCATCGTCATCCTGTAAGGTTATCAACTCGTGGCCACTGCCAAACCAGTCAATTACCGATTGATACGGATTAACCTTGGGTTTAGCCTGCCTTGGATCGCGCCCTGCCTTTCCTTTGAACGACTGTGGATCCGGGAAATATTTAAGAAACGTTGTACGGATAGCCTGCCCCATCAACCTGTGCGCTACATTCAGCGGCCCTTCCTGCTCACCTTCGTATACTAACTCTATCTTACCGGTAATAGATGGAATAATACCTATAAGATCGCAAATGCGGGCCATTGTTTTATCTGCACCATGGCGCAAAGCACGCCTTTCGGCAGTACTTACCAGGTTCTCGTAAGCGGAAATGGTCAACCTTGCCGATACCCCACTTTTCTGGTCTACATATTCGCTCTTGCGTGCCTCCATAGCCACCTGCTCTATCAGCATGCGGCATAGGTCAGGCATCTCCACCATTTTTTCCTGGTCAGGTAAAACTTCGGCTTCCTGTTGTGTAATAGCCTGCGATAATTCCACACTTTTGGGATAGTGGGTAATGATCTGGCTTTCTATACGGTCTTTCAACGGCGTTACTATGCTGCCGCGATTGGTATAGTCTTCCGGGTTAGCGGTAAACACGAACATCAGGTCGAGCGGCATACGCAGCTTGAAGCCACGTATCTGGATATCGCCTTCCTGCAGGATGTTGAACAACGATACCTGTATACGCGCCTGCAGATCGGGCAATTCATTGATAACAAATATACCCCTGTTGCTACGGGGTATTATACCATAATGCAGTGCCTTTTCATCGGCAAAGCTCAGGCGCATATTGGCTGCTTTTATCGGGTCTATGTCACCCACCAGGTCTGCTACCGACACATCTGGCGTTGCCAGTTTCTCCCCATAACGTTCGCTGCGATGCAGCCAGGCTATCGGCGTATCGTCGCCCTTTTCTTCTAGCAATTCGCGGGAGTATAACGATATTGGCGCGAAAGGATCATCGTTTATCTCGCTACCGGCTACTACCGGTATCCATTCATCCAGCAGATGTATCATTTCCCTGGCCATGCGGGTTTTAGCCTGCCCACGAAGACCCAGGAACAATATATTGTGGCGCGACAATAAAGCACGCTCTACATCTGGTATTACTGTATCTTCATAGCCTAACACGCTACGGAACGGACTTCTTTTCTCGCGGATCAGCTGAACAAGGTTGTTCCTGATCTCTTCTTTTACACTTTTGGGTTGGTAACCGGCAGCTTTCAACTGGCCAAACGTCACTATTTCTTTATGATTCATGCTGGGATCCTGATAAAATGATTTGAGTGGTTGCTATTCGTTAGCTAAAATAAAGGTATTGCGGTTAAGTGTATTTACTGATAACTTTTATTTATTGTAGTATTTGGGCAGGCACGTTTTTTGTACAACAGTTACCTGAACCAAAAAATATAAACAACATGAACACCAGACTACTTACATGGTTAACCGTACTCATCATGGGCTTTGCTATCAACACAAACGCTGCTATTGTACTTAAAAAGCAGGCCCCTGCAGCCACATCATCAGAGACTGTAGTAACAACTGTTACCAATGCTGCAACTGAAACAGCAACCGAAGCAACAACCGCTGCTACAGCAACCAGCGAAGTAAAAGCAGTAAAAAAACACTCATTTATCTCCCGCCTGTTTACAGGCACAAAAGCTGCGCTAACCGGTAAAGCGGCTATTCCTGCGGCTGCTTATATTATCCTTTGCATTTTTGCGCTGGGCTGGTTAGCAATTGGCCTCAATGACAATTTCTCCGGCTTTAGCTGGATATTATCACTTATCCTATACATCATTTTCTATATCCCCGGTTTGATCTATTCCCTCATCATGATGGGCAATTATTATTAACCACTACTAAATAACTGTGAGAGACGTTTCCGGCTGAGAAACGTCTCTTTTTATTTATGGCATGCAGTTTGCCTATGCTTTACCGATATTTTTTTAAAATATAGCGTGTATTCTGTACATTGCTTTGCTGTAGCCGAGGGCATGACTCCAAAGAACTTTATATTATTTATTGCATTTATACTGTTTTGTTTAGCAACCAGGGCACAAACCACCGACACAACCCAACGCTCAGACACAACGAAACCTATTGCGCCATCCGATAGCGCAAGAAAAGATACTGCCATTTCAAAACCGGCGCTCTCCTATACAATTAGCGGGAAGGTAGAAGATATGAATACCAGCGAGGGTATCCCTTTCGCAGTGGTGTATTTTCCTCACGCCCAACTTGGTACAACTGCCGATGCTGATGGTAAATTCACCTTCACCTTCGATGCAATGCCTGAAGACACGCTGAACGCATCTGCTGTAGGCTATAAAACATATAAAAAACTGCTTGCAGCCAACAGTTCCCATACCATTTCGCTTACCATAGAGCTTGAACGCTCTAATACTACGCTGAAAGAAGCCGTGATAGTGGCAAGCGCAGAAGATCCGGGCATTGTGCTTATGCGCAAAATAATTGCACATAAACCACAAAACAACCCCGACAGGCTTGATAACTACGCCTACGAAGCCCATAACAGGCTGGAGGCAGACCTGCAACGGATGACCAGGGCCCAATTTCAGAAAATACCGCTGCTGAAAAATTACAGTTTTGTTTTCGATAACCTGGACACCGTTTCTGAATCGCAGCCCTACCTGCCACTATACATGACTGAAACTATATCAGATTATTACTTCACAAGCAAGCCTAAAACACAGCGCGAATTTATTAAGGCCAGCATGGTAAAGGGGGTGAATAACGAGAATATAGTTAAGTACCTGGGCACCCTGTACCAGAATGTGAATGTATACCGCAACTACATACCGGTTTTTGATAAAAAATTCATCAGTCCGATCAGTAATGATGCCATCTTCTATTATCGTTATAAGATAAAAGACACGCAGGAGGTGTATGGCCATAGGGTAATATTGGTGCAATTTGAACCCAAGCGTGGCGGCGAAAATTGCTTTATAGGCGATTTTTGGGTGGCTGATACCACTTATGCCATACAACGCATGAGCATGGATGTATCGAAAATGGCCAATATCAACTGGGTAGACAGGGTGAGCCTTTACCAGGAGTTTGCGCCCCAGGGAGATGACGATACCTGGTTCCCGATAAAGGATAAGTTTATTGCCAATTTTACTATTTACGACTCTAAGCGGTTGCCCGGATTCATTGGCCGGAAGACCACAACATACCACCGGATAAGGATCAACAATGATAGTACCGAGCGTGTTGTTAATGATGAGCGGTATAAGACCGACATTATTAAAGACGACTCAGCCATGCACCGCAGTGATGATTGGTGGGCGTACAACAGGCCCGATTCACTAACGAAAAATGAAAAGGCCATTTACAAGATGGTAGATACTATTAACAGCATGCCTATTACTACGGTCTATAAGAATACTATTACTTTTCTGGCGAGCGGCGTTAAGGATATAGGCTGGTTGCAGTTGGGCCCGTACTATTATCTGTATAGCAATAACCCGGTCGAAGGCAACCGTTTCAGGATATCCTTAGGTACCCCCCGATCGCTGAAAGACGCTCATTTTACCGGCTTCCTTGCATATGGCACAAAAGACAAGCGGTTTAAGTACGGTGCAACGGGCCTATGGATCCTCAATAGGGCACCGCGCATGTTTGTTTACGGGTACTACGCACACGATATCAATCAGCGAACGAACTATTACGACCAGGTAGGCAGCGATAATATCTTCAGCACCTTATTCCGCAAGGCCGGCGTGCCATGGAAGCTGGCCTTCTCCGACGATCAGCGCCTGGAATGGTATAAAGAATACTTCAGCGGTTTTAGCCATAAGCTTATTTTGCAACATCGCAACTTCACACCTTATGCGCCACTACCTTCCTCCGATATATTTACCGATGTAAATGGCGCGCCAACCAATACAGTAACAGCCAGCGAAGTGGGTGTGGAACTGCGCTATTCTTATAAAGAAAAATACATTGAAGGGCAATACCTGCGTGTGCGCCTGGCCAGCAAATGGCCGGTGGTAAAACTGGAAATGACGGCCGGTATTAAAGGCGTGCTGAACAGTAGTTACGAGTATAAAAAGGTTCGATTCTCCCTGACCGAGGATATCAATATTCCGCCGCTGGGCCATCTTTACTATAATATGTTTGCGGGTAAGTATTTCGGCACGTTACCTTATCCGCTGCTGGAGATACACCCCGGCAACGAGTACTACTATTATAATAAGTACGCCTTCCAGATGATGAACAATTATGAATTTCTGAGTGATGAATATGTAGGCTTCAATATAGAACACAATATTGGCGGCGGCATATTTAACCGCATACCGTTATTGAAAAAACTGAAATGGCGCCAGTTCTGGACAGCTAAAGGCGTGGTAGGCACACTCAGCAAAGCCAACCAGGAACTCAATCTGAAGCCTACAGACTTTCCTTTCCGTACCCTAAAGGGACAACCCTACCTGGAGCTGGGAACAGGTGTATCAAATATATTCCACGTGTTCCGTATAGACTTTGTGTGGCGGGTAAATCCTAAGCCTATAGAGAACGAATCGCTGGCCAGGCATTTCGGCATCTTCGGCAGCGCCAATTTCGAGTTTTAGTTTAGTTGGTATACCTCCTTCAGTATAAACCATACATTTTTTATATTTTTACCCCAAATTACTGGTTATGAGCTTCTGGAAAGATTTTAAGGCCTTTGCAATGAAAGGCTCTGTATTAGACCTTGCCGTTGGTGTGATCATAGGTGGTGCCTTTGGCAAGATCGTAACGTCTATGGTAGAAGATATCATTATGCCGCTAGTAGGTACGATCAGTAATACAGGAGAACTTTTTGCCAATAGATTTGTGGTACTTGGCAACCCGCCGGCAGGCGCCACTTTCAAATCACTTGAAGAAGCAAAAAAGGCCGGCGTTAATGTTTTTGCCTACGGGCATTTTATACAGTCTGTAGTCGACTTTTTTATTATCGCCTTCTGCATATTTGTTGCTATCCGTATCATAGGCCGCCTGCAGCGTAAGGAAGAAGAGGTGAAAGCAATAGAACAGCTTGGCCCTACTTCCCAGGAAAAGTTACTCACGGAAATAAGAGATCTGCTGAAACAAAAACAGTAATCATACCCACACCTTTTATAAATATACCAACATTACGTACGTGCATACCAGAGAGATATACAGGGGATTACGATCGCTGAAGGAAAACGGGAAGAGTGGATTTGCAGTATTGGCAGACCCCGACAAAACAGATGTTGCCGACGTGCCGCGACTGGCCAAATTGTGCAACGACGCCGGAGTAGACTACTTGTTTATTGGCGGCAGTCTACTGATGGTGCACCAAATGGAACTATGCATCAAAACTTTTAAAGCAGAGAGTAATATACCTGTTGTGTTGTTCCCAGGCAGCCCATCGCAGGTAACACCAACCGCAGATGCACTACTTTATCTATCCCTTATATCTGGCCGTAATGCCGATCTGCTTATTGGCCAGCACGTAGTATCTGCACCGCAGGTAAAGGCCAGCGGACTGGAAATCATCTCTACCGGTTATATACTTATAGACGGAGGAGTGCAGACTACAGTATCGTACATGAGCCACTCAATGCCTATACCTGCCAATAAACCTGAAATAGCCCTGTGCACCGCATGGGCAGGCGAAATGCAGGGGAACCATGTTATTTATATGGATGCCGGAAGCGGGGCAAAAAATCCCATCTCAACCGAGATGATCCGCAAAGTAAGTGCGAATATTGATATTCCCCTGTTTGTGGGTGGAGGCATAACTACCCCGGAAAAAGTAAGGGAAAACTGCGAAGCCGGTGCCAACCTTATTGTTGTAGGCAATGCCATAGAGCGTGACTCTTCTTTAATAAGAGATCTCGCACACGCTACAAAAGAGTAATTACTTTTTGGATATTAACCCCGAAAATGGATTTCGGAGGTTCTGATAATCAACAAGATCAATTTTTATAGAACCCACAAGTATAGGGCTTTCTACCCTCACTGGCAGATGGTTGGCATCATCGCTCAGCCATATCGTCATCTTTTCACCATCCTTAAATATGGTGCCTGCTATAAGCAATGGGACTATCTTTATTGCATTATAAGTACCTGTCTTGGTTGTTATCTTCTCCTTCCCCAGGTATTTAATATAAAGATTGTACACCTGGTTATCCAGGAACATATTGAATGATATCTTATCTCCGGGTTTGTATGCGTTGTAATTAACATTGCGCGCAAAGTACATGGCAGATAATACATCCTGTGTGTTGGCGGGTATTGTATATGCTTTATTGTTACTTATCGCCTGGTCGCGGGAATGATTAAAGACTACATCGTTAACAAATTTGGTCGACCCCTCGCTAACGTTTCTTATGAAACGCATAGGGAGCATAGTTTCTTTATCTATAAAACTCTCATAAGTATCGAATACCTTATAAAAATATTCAAAGCTGCTTGCAGTTCTGCCAACGCCCTTTACATGATATACCTTGCGATTGTTTACCTGCTCCAATGACGTTGTAAACTCCGCATTGCCCGAATTTATCCAAACAAATCCCATATTATAATACACCCGGAACGTCAGCTTCTCCCCTTCCTGGAAACTAGTATTTCTGAAATTATTTTGTCCCTTACTTGTAAACGGCAAGATCAACAAACAAAATAAAGCAACCTGCATCCATCCCGTCAAAATATTCCACTTCATAGTTCAGTACTTTCTGCCTACATAAAAACAAATATTGTGCCGTAACACCCGGAAATTGTTAAACATTTCAATATATCTCTATCTATAAAGTTATCAATTAATTACACACGCTCTGCGCCCACCACCAACCTGTTTTTATTTCGGTACATTTGTCATGCAGCAAATCTTGTTTACAATTTTGTCACATCAGCCACGTATTATTTTAGGAATAGATCCCGGCACACTGGTTATGGGCTACGGCCTAATTGCCATCGATGGCAGTAAAATATCGCTGGTTGAAATGGGCGTGCTCAAATTATCGGCCCGTGAAGACCATGCAGAAAGATTGCACCTCATCTTTAAGAAAACTGATACACTGATAAAGCAACACAAGCCGGTGGAAGTAGCCATTGAGGCGCCGTTTTTTGGAAAAAACGTGCAGAGCATGCTGAAACTGGGCAGAGCCCAGGGTGTGGCCATAGCAGCTGCCATGGCTAACGGCCTGCAAACCGTAGAGTATTCTCCAAGAAAAATTAAACAATCGGTAACCGGCAGAGGCAACGCTACCAAAGAGCAGGTGTGGCAATTACTGCAGGCAACCCTTAAATTCTCAGAAGAAGACCCTTATATGGATGCTACCGATGCTGTGGCTGTAGCCTTATGCCATCACTACCAGCTAGGCTCTCCTATTCCGGTTGTTAAAACACCGAAAAAGCAGACAAAAGCTAAGGGAAATTCCTGGGAAGCATTTATATCTGCCAACCCCGGCAGAATTAAATAAGAAATATAATTATTTGAAAAAGAACAACACAATTTTCAAATAACAATACAGAAAAAGTTGAAGAAGTGTTATATTAGCACAACGGTTTAAAATAATAGAGGCAACTTATGTCGCAACCTAAAGTAAAAATACTGTTAGTTGAAGATGATCCGGTGCTGGGTTTTGTGGTTAAAGATTTTCTTCAAAAGCAGAATTACGAAGTAACCCATTGTACAGATAGCGATTCAGCGTGGCAACAGTTCATGAAAAATATTTATGACATATGCCTGCTGGACGTAATGCTGCCTGGGAAAAAGGATGGCATTGAGCTTGCTAATCATATCCGTAAAAAAAATGAGAACATTCCTATTATGATGCTGACATCTAAAGGAATGGACGATGATAAACTTGCCGGTTTTGAAGTAGGAGCAGATGATTACGTAATCAAGCCTTACAACATGCACGAAGTGCTGAAGAGGATACAGGTGTTCCTGAAACGCAGCAAGAAAAAAGACCAGGAAGGACCAGCTTACTTTAAGATAGGCACGCTTGATTTTGATTACTCTAACCTCACCCTTGGCAACGAAACTGAGCACTACCAGCTTACACAGCGCGAAGCCGACCTGTTCAGGTATCTGTGCCTGAATGCCAACCGCGTACTGAAGCGCGACGAGATATTGATGAATGTTTGGGGTAAGGATGACTACTTTTTGGGCCGAAGCATGGATGTGTTCATCACCAAAGTGCGTAAATACCTGAAGAACCAAACAGATGCCAAGCTCCAGACCATACATGGCATAGGCTTCAAGTTCATCTACAACAACGGTTCCGGCGAAACTGCCGAATAACAACTTTATTTGAATAGTTTTTCTATGGCCATTACTAACTCAGTGGTTTGTAATGGTGTGGGCGGATTTTGTGCCGCAAATTTGCCATCCTCATCTACCAGGTAGTATGCAGGTAAAGATTGCACGCCATACTCCTGCACTTCTTTTGCGTTCCAGCCATTTACCAGGTTAGTAAAATTCCCACTTATTCTGTAGCGATCTACAATAGCCCGCTCCGTGGCAGTATCAGTTCCCAGTGACACGTAAACAAATTCCAGCGGCTTTTTGCGGATAAGATCTTTTACCATTTGCTCTTTGAGCATTTCCCCTACACACTGCCTGCACCACCCGGCCCAGAAACCAATATACACCACCTTGCCCTTCAGATCCGATAAATGCTTTTTATTGCCATCTGCATCAGTGAACTCGAAATCGGGGGCAGGCTGCCCTGGTGCCAAACGACGGGCTATACCTACCTGCTTATCCAGTAATGGCAATAGAGCGCTCGAAGGCCATCTGCCCCGGAAATTGCTTAACTGTGCCTCGGTGCGCGCCAGGTCCTGGCCTTTTGCTTTTCCATAAATATTTTGGGCCAGGTAGTTCTCCAGGCTTTTATCGGGCATGCGCGCGTACGCCAGCCTGATCATACTGTCTTCGAACAACCTTTTCTGCAGTGTATCTCCCACATGCCAGGTAAAGCCATTGGCCCTCACTTTAGTTTCCAAAATGCCCGTAAGGTATAAAATGTATGGTGGTATGTGCACAAAACTGTCGTTAAACGCCAAAGGCAATTTATCTACGATCTTATAAAACTCCGGAGATACTGTGTCTGTAAACCGCCGCAGCTTAAGCATTTCTTTTGTCTGCGGATATTGCTCTATAAAGAAATAATTATAGTACCTGTGATAGGCCAGCCAGTATTGAACAAATAAAGCGGGCAGTGCTGGCTTCCACTTTTTTAATGCCGCTTCTTCAGCCTTGTATTCGGCATCCATGCCTGCCAGGAATTCCTTTTCATCCTTCTGGATGAGCATTTTGATCCTGCCGGGATACTGGTTCATGCGCCCTTTACTAACCGTATGCGCCGCAATAAAGTTCTGTACATCTGCGCCGCGACCAACATAATGAACGCTACTATCAAACCGGCGTGCATTCGCAACCATAACCATACTATCTCCCGGCTTTACCAATATGTCGGCAAGACTGTTGCCATATTGTATCTGCACAATAGTATATGAGGCAGGTACAGGAAAACTCAACGAGAACCGTCCTGTTTTGTCCAGCTTCGAACTGTATTTGTGCGGATAATAGGCAAGATTATTATCATTGTAGCTCACCTCTATACTGTCGGCCATGCCGTACTCAACTTTGCCTTGCAGCTTTACCAATCCCTGGCCGCTGGCTAAACAGGAAGAAACAATACCTAACAAAAATAAAAACCACTTCATGAATTCCTTTTTAATGAATAGCCAACTCACGAGCTAATCTTGTGCATAATTTAACCAACCTCGCAGGTTACCTTTAGCCCGTTTGCGTATTAAGCATAAAGACAAGCTAAAAGGAAAATTATGAAAGCAATAAAATTAGGCGTTTTCGCTATTACTATGTGCATCTTCGCCACATCCTGCGATCCCTCCAAAACGGAAGAAACCAAAACCGACTCTACTAACACTACCACAACCGCTTCCGTCACCACTACTACTACCGCCGATTCCGCTCAGCATATTGATACCCTGACCGCTAAGCCAGCAAAAACCCCTGCTGAGGCCCAGGCAGCTGAAGAGAAAAAGAACAAATAACACATCAGACAGATATTTTTAAAAATATACGAAAATATAGGGTTACCTTTTTTCAACCAGCGTATTAACCAGTATAAAATCTTTAAAACAAAAAATATGAAACTTGTAAAGCTTAGCGTATTCGCTCTTGCATTTGGTCTTTTCGCAACTTCTTGCGGTGGTTCTAAGACAGAAGAAACTAAAACTGATTCTACTGCTACTATGGCAACTACTGAGCCAGCTCCAGCTACTACTGCTGCTCCAGTTGACACTATGGCTAAGATGGACACTGCTAAGAAAATGGACGCTACAACAACTACAACTACTGAAACTAAGAAAGAAGAAAAGAAGAAGTAATTCTCTCTCTCCTTTAACAGTAATAATAAAAAACCACCTACGCGGTGGTTTTTTATTTGCAACAAACAGTCATTAAATTATAAAATAAAATATACAAAATATCCGGGTTACCTTTTTCTGTTCCGGGTATTAACTGTTATAAAAACAAAAACATGAAATTAGTTAAACTGAGCGTATTTGCTCTCGCTTTCGGTCTTTTCGCAACATCTTGCGGTGGTTCTAAAACAGAAGAAACTAAAACTGATTCTACTGCTACTATGGCAACTACTGAGCCAGCTCCAGCTACTACTGCTGCTCCAGTTGACACTATGGCTAAGATGGACACTGCTAAGAAAATGGACGCTACAACAACTACAACTACTGAAACTAAGAAAGAAGAAAAGAAGAAGTAATTCTCTTTCCTCTTACAGTAATAAAAAAACCATCCTTCCGGATGGTTTTTTTATTTGTGCACAGGCGTTGCTAGAACGCCCTGTTGATACCAATAACATATCGTGCTGCCAGGTACTGCGTATTGTTGTATGGTGCGCGGTTCAGGAACACCGGCAGATCTACACGCAGGGTAAGTGGCTTTGCTTTGTCAAATACGCCCCAGTTCTTAATTGTAAAAGCCAGGCCCAGACCGGCATCTACCCGTACATCGCTCCACATGTTTGTTGGCACAATGGTGTATACGCTGCTGCGGGAGAAGGTGCTCAGTTCCATCAGCCCGGCATCAGCAAACAGGTAGGTATTTACATGCAGCCAGTTTCGGAACAGGCGCGGACGGTAAGGCAGGTAGTTCTCAAATCCCACCTCTACGTTAGCCGAGGCGCCACTACGCCCCTTATAACTTTCATAACTTACACCATTGCGATCGTCAGGCGCATTATAACCAGCATAGCCGCGCAGGTTTAGGCCTCCACCCTGCTGAAAGTGATTCACATCGTACCGGTCTATTCCCCTCCAATCATCAGGCACAAATCCTACGCTGCGCGTATACTTGTTATCCAGCAACTCTTCCGGGCTGGCACCGGCAAGATATAGAAGACTCTCCCCCGGGAACCTGTTACCCATACCATAGCGGCCAAACAAGCGGGTACGTACTTCCAGCTTGCCCACCATATTGGTATTTACCGATTCCAGTTGGAAATAAGAGTAGTTAGATGGCAGGTTGTTGCCATTAAGGAACGGCGCACGCACACTTAAAGTATATCGGCCGACACCATGCATATAATTGTAGCTATGTGTCCACGACAGGTTAATGGAAGTATTGGGGCGTGTCCAGGTGCTGGTCCAATCCTGTGGGCTAAGCAAATAATCAGCAGCCTGTGCATCGTGCCGCCACATACTCAGTGCGTAACCTTGTACCAGGTTCTTGTCGTTCAGCGTCCAGTTAAGTCCCCCTCTTTGATACCATATACCATCCAGGAATCGGCTGTTGATCTGAACGGCCAACTTAGCATAGTTCCTGCTCACCGGCGATATGTAGTTTATAGAATAATTGACAGGTGCGTATTTCTTATAAGGACCATCACCGGTGTAAGAAAGGAAAGAATCAGCCTGCAGTACGTGCGTATTCAGCCACACGGTCGCATCCAGCTTATTCATAGTATTGAAATAATCCCCTTCAAAATGAACACCGGCTTTAATACCATCTACGGGATTCCACCAGAGATCAGGACGAATATACGCCCTGTATGCACGCCTGTCAGAAGGGTTAGCTACGCCTCCATCTAGTTTCAACATTATAGCACCAAGCCCTGTACCTCTTCTACGGAAATTGTCCACCTCGTCCCTGTCGCTCAGCCTGTAAGATGTATCTATCTGCACACTTCTTAATCCGCCGGGCACTGCTACTGTGGCGGTATACGTACGGTTCAGTTTACCCCATCCGGTCCACTTAGGCAGCATAGTAGCATCAGTGTTCTTTACAAACCATGTATTAGGTATATAAAAGTTGTAATTGTGTCCATCCTTTGCTGTTACTGTAAGATCAAGCGGCATCTGCATATCGCCCTTTCTTTTTAGCCTGATCTTGTAGTTATCAACGCCAACCTTCTTTATACGACCAATGCTATAATCCAGCGGCTTAACTGTTTCAAACCATTCATCAAAGAACCAGGACAGATCTACGTGTGTGTACTGTATGATCGATGCCCTGAAATCCTCGAAATACGGATGAGCAAACTTCCATTGCTCAAAATAATGGTGCATAGCATGCTGAAACAACGTATCGCCCAATACATACTGCAGATTATACAGCATGTTGGCTGTTTTGTAATATACAGTTCCATACCCGCCCCCATGATTCAGTGCATTATGAAAGTCGTCAGAATGAGTGTTCAGCGGTACTTCATTCTGGTTGAGTGCAGAGTTGATATATGAATTTGAAACATTCCTGTCGAGCACATAAGTAGGTTCAGCAAATTTTTTCTTGTACCAGTTACGCGGCTGCCAGCCCATCACAGTATCGCCATCAATGCGCCTTAAACCCCATGCGGTAAGGAACTGGGTAAAACCTTCGTCCATGGCTGCACGGTAGGTTTCGTTGCTGCCTACCTGGCCGTAGAACCAGTTATGACCTATCTCGTGCACCAGCAACCCGCGATACCCCGGCTCTGCACCGCCATCCATAGTTATCATCGGGTATTCCATACCATCGGCAGCATCGGCAGCTACAATCTTGGGGTAACGATACATACCGATATCCTCAGAGAAGGTCTTGATGATCTTTGTAATGTAGTCAGGCGCATTCTGCCAGCGGGCTGCGTGCGGCTCCTGCACTATGGCCACGCATTCTATTCCGTTCCAGTAAGCCGTGCCTATACGGTAAGATGGATCTCCTGTAAAGGCGAAGTCATGCACATTGTTGGCTATATAGTGCCATTTCTTACGCTCACCTTTTACGTAAGGTGTTACAGTGGACGGTGCCTCATCCCACTTTTTATCCTTAAAATTGCTGATATCCAGTTTTGCCCTCAGATCTGCAGGCAGCACCTCGTTACGGTTCTGCAACTCTCCTGATGCTTCCAGCACATAATTAGATGGGAAATCCAGCGTCACATCATAAACACCATAATCGCCGTAAAATTCCTTATTCAGGTGCTGGTAAGTATCCCAGCCGTGCATACGGTCGTATACCGATATTTTAGGAAACCACTGGCAACCATTATAGTGCTTAAAACCCCAGGCGTCATACATCTTCATCCTGCGGCGGGTCTGGCCTTTATCGTAATAAGTAGTAAAGCCCATCTTCAGCATTACCTTGCCACCCGGTAATAATGGCCTGTCCAGGTACACCTTCATTATAGTATTATCCAGTTCAGTTTTTACCGCTTGTCCGCCAGACTGTACATTATCTATCACTATGCCTAGTCCTGCAGCTTCCCTTCTGCCATAGCCAGGAGCAACTTTGTTCAGCTTCTCTAACTCTCCGAGATGAGACCCTTTAATAAAAGCATTCTGGTACAAATGGAAATACACGTAGGTAAGCGTATCGGGCGAATTATTCCAGTAAGTAAGTTCTTCCTGTCCCTCTACCCTATCCTCTTCTTCATTCATGCGCGCATCTATCTTGTAAGCTACATCTTGCTGCCAGTACGCCTTATCGGGCATGCGGTTTTGCCAGTAGTGTTCGTTATTACTGTTACGGAATACGTTATCGTGCAATTGCGCAAATGAAGAAGTGGCCAGGAAGATACTTGCTAAAGAAAGTACCGGAAGTGATCTCATACTAAATATTTGTGCCTAAAAGTATAATATAAAATCAAAACAGACCATAACCCATTGCGGGTTAAAATAGAAAATGTAGCCTGGCCAATCTTTGTAACCTTTCCTACATTACATTTGATAAAAACTAATTATCATGGATACAAGACTGATCACAACAGCTACCACTCTTGAAGGATACCGTATTGTAGAGCACTTAGGTGTAGTACGCGGTATAACCGTGCGCTCGCGCAGTGTATTGGGCAATTTTGCAGGCGCCATACAAGCCTTCTTTGGCGGACAGATATCGGTGTACATTAACTTGTGCGAAAAAGCACGCCAGGAAGCCCATTTCTATATGATAGAACACGCAGAACAAGCCGGAGCCAATGCAATTATAAACATGCGCTACGATGCTAATGAAGTAATGGCGGGTATAACAGAAGTGCTGGCTTACGGAACTGCTGTAAGGGTAGAGAAGATATAAATGGTTCGTCTTTAATAATGCATAAGCTTGCCCAGTATTTTGCCTGCAACCTGCCGGTAATATTACCTTGTTCTTGCAAGTCCTTGTATAACATGTTGCTAGCGAAATGCGAAAACTTATACACAGCACTTGTAATTGAAAATTAATTTTGCATCATCATTTCTTCCTCTTAACTTTAATACAAAGATTCTCACTATGAAAAAATTCTCCTTCTTTTTATTACTACTATTTTCCAATGTAATTGTTGCGTATTCTTCCGAGAAACTCGTTGTTGACATTGGTCATCAAAAATTGTGCTTCGAGGAAAATAAAGGGCAGATAACAGACCAGTATGGTCGTCCCAGAACGGACATCCAGTATATACTCCATGGTCGCGGCATCAATGTTTTTATTGGAGCAGGAAGGATCTATTATCAATTTGCTAAATCGGACAAAGTACCAGACCTTTTTCACAAGGCAAACCTTAAAGGAAGTTTTGCTAAACCCGAACGCATTAGTTTCGATATGTACCGGCTAGACATGAAGTTGATTGGTGCGGATACAACAATAACAGGAATTCCATCTGGTATTACTGCTGATTACAACCATTATTACAAGGAAACCTCTAACATTTCAGTTACACATTGCTACTCTCGGATAACTTATAAAAATATATACCCTGGTATTGATTGGCTGTTGTACGTAAACAACGGAAAACTGGAATATGATTTCGTTGTAAATACCAATGCTAACATAGCAAACATAGCGATAAGCTTTCCTGGAGCCGACAGCCTGATAAGAATTGGCCAGAGGTTGAAAATTTTTACACCGCTGGGAGATATTTACCAATCTGCACCAAACACTTTTGAAAAAAAGACAGGCAAGGCCATCAATTCTGGAATTACACTGTCAAATAATACCCTTGGCTTTGAAATACCCGATGTTAAAAACAAACAGATAATAATAGACCCGGCACTTGAGTGGGGCACTTATTATGGTGGCACAGGTCGCGATGTGGTCAACGCTAATTCGTGTGATAAAAATGGAAACATTTTTATCAGCGGATTTACACAAAGTATTAACAATATAGCTACTACTGGTACTCATCAAACCACCTACACTGGGGATTTTGATGCATTTATTGCAAAGTTCTCCAGTTCCGGAGACCTGTTGTGGGGTACTTATTTCGGTGGAAATGACATGACATTTAGCGAATCAATCACCAATGACAGCTTTGGCAATTCATTCATTACCGGCTATACTTATAGTACTGATATAGCAACCCCTTCTGCCCATCAAACATACAAGCCGGCAACCGGCATGACGGCGTTTCTTGCAAAATTTGACAACAGTGGAATGTTGATATGGTCTACTTATTATGGCCTAAATGGAGAATCTCACGGACGGCACATATGCTGCGATGATGATGGATGTGTGTTCCTTAGCGGAAGTGGCAGTGCAGATAGTGGCATTAGCACAACAGGCAGTTTTCAAGATACTTTTAAACCACCTTACAACAATGGCTTTTTAGCTAAATTCACATCAGAAGGAAATCTGAGTTGGGGCACATATTTTGGATGGAGCGTCGGCATCTATTGTGTTTATGGCCGAAAAAACGATATTTATTTAACAGGACTGGCAACCGATTCATCTATATCAACAACTCCAGGCTGTCATCAATCGGTTTGTGGTGGTGATAGGGATTGCTTTATCGCTAAATTTGATACACTCTCCAATTTAATATGGAGCACTTACTATGGAGGCAGCTCTACCGATTATCCACAAGCCGCTACACAAGACGACTCTTCGATTTACATATCAGGAACAACCAGTAGCTTAAACGGTATTGCAACGACAAGTAGTTGGCAGCAAATCAACGGATCAAATGGCGACGCGTTCCTGGCAAGATTTTCAAAAGATGGAATACTGAAATGGGGTACATATTATGGTGGGTCCGGCGAAGATATTAGTTACGGAGTAGCATATGATGGAATAGGCACCATTTATATGGCCGGTAATACCAATAGTGATAATGATATTGCTACTCCCAGTAGCCTTCACAGTAGTAGGCAAGGCTATACCGACATTTTCATGTCGGCATTCAGCCAAGCCGGAGAACGATTGTGGGGAACCTATTATGGCGGAGAAATGAGCGATTACCTCAATGCTTTGACGGCATACAAAGGAGCTGTTTATCTTAGCGGATTTACTGCAAGTATAAGCGGTATTGCTACAGAAGATGGGTACCAGTTCATTTACAGTGATAGTATTGATGGGTATTTAATAAAGTTTAATCAATGGTCCGAATCTGTTACTAATATTTCAAATGAAGCCGCACCATATATATATCCTAATCCCAACAATGGACATTTCTTCGTTGGTCACGCTCCGGATGGCTCTACGATCAGTATCTTTGATTTTAGGGGAACCTGCCTCAAAGAAATAAATACATTTTCAGATATTACACCTTTCTCTCTCGACAACTTGCCGCCTGGTTTTTATTTTTTGCGGATTACTTCATATACGGGTGTTCAAAGCCTCAGATTTGTTATTGAATAGTTACTCATCAATCTTTTCTCCTTTCTAATTACCAGACTATGAAAATTATAAGCATTGCGCTTCAGCGCCCTCCCCCCTGTTCTTTAATTCTAACAATATTGCTAGGCAACTGACAGCGAATATTTTATCCAACCCAAACTATTAATTATGAAAAAAACAACATTATTTTTTGTAACTCTTTTTTTAATAAGCCTCCGTTCATCCGCCAACAAAAATGCCGATGTAGACCCTGGAGATATCTCAAGGCCATATACATGTTATTTATATGGTTCTAGTATTCACCACAATGTTGAAACCGGCCCTGTTGTTCCAGTATGTATTTACGATGATGACCCTGCATATTATTCAGGAGGCTTCGCAACTGTTGAAGATCCGCACTCACCATCAAATTTTATCCCATGGAATTGTAAGAAAAAATTCCTTTTTACAGAGTATGTTGGAACTCCTGTCCGATTATTTTTTACTTATGGAAATCTTGGAGTAGGAACCCCGGTATCACATCATGACATAGTTGTGAAAAATGCATGGACGGGGGCTATTGTATACAGCACATTTAGCCCTGGACAAATACCTTGGCCTGATGCTAACCCATTTGTATTAAATGTTACCGAGCATGGAGATTACAACGTAGAGTATTACCGTGTAAAATATGATGCTTCAGGAAATAAAATAAATGTTACTCAGCCAGATATAATCGCTAATGTTACCTTTATAGATGAAGCAAAAGAGTTAAGGATAGATGCTGCACCAATATGTGCTAATTTTTCTGACGACATATATACCTTCCAGATACACTCAACTCCGGAGTTTAAAGAAACAATGTTTGAAACAGACGAATACCACATTTTTGATGCTGATGCCGGCTGTTAATACAAGTATTCCAAAAATAACCTGGCATTCAATTTTTCAACCGCAGGAGTAAAAATCAAGCATGAAGGAACATGGGTGTCTGCCGGTATTACAACCCCGCTATACAATCAGAATATTGTAAGCGGGATGTTTTGGCATGATGCCGGACCAGGCTCTGTACCTTACACCACAGACATGACTAATTTTGATATCAAGAGATATGCTGTAGCTACAGGTACTTCACCAGAAAACTATTTATATTATTATTTGACAGGAGGAGACCATGCACCTGGAGAAATTCCTGTCGTGGCGTTAGAATATAGTGATGGTGTTACTACAAAAAACGTTGTATGTTCATTAAGAATTCTTAATCCGGCATTGCCTATACCGGATCCGGTTGATCCGTACGCGATATCAACGCCCGGAAGTGATTTTGTAGCTCCTCCAAACGCTGTTGGTGTACCCAACCAATCATATGACATTTATGATTATAAGGTTATTGGTACAGAAAATTGGACTCCCACTACAAACCCAATAGCAACATTATACGGTGGGAATGCTACAGTACCAGTAATCCGTATAGAACATAATCTAACCATTCCGGCCGGTGCGCGACTATCTATATATGGTGGGCAAAGGATAGAGATGGGGCCAAATGCTAAAATAATAGTTGAACGAGCATCATCTCCATCTGGGCATGGTGGTTTCCTCGGCATTTCTGGCGCAACAGTAACCGCATACCGTGGGTGCAATAATGATGAACATAGCACTTGGGCTGGTATTCAGGTAATGGGTAATCCTGCGTGGTCTCAGGGCAGTTGGCCTATTAGTCCAAAAGGTAAGTTGTGGCTCTTTGACGCAGTAATATCATATGCTGATGCCGGCGTACAGAATGGCGGCGGAACAACTACTTCCGGCGGTATGATACAAAGCGGTGGCGGCAATAGATTTAATAATAATAAGCTTAGCGCTATGTTTTGGCCGTACATAAACATAGTTAGTGGAACAGAACATTATTCAACAGAATCACTTTACGGTTCTCAGTTTACATGTGATGATAATGCTTGGTTTCCAATTAATGCATTTGTTGGCGCATTTGGCGTAAAGGGATTCTATGTGGGCAGTTGTCTATTTAAAAACTCATCTTCCCATGACGTGAATTATGGCTTATATATGTTTGATGCCGGAACTTACATAGCTGGCAGTACATTCAAAGGCTTTAAAAATGCGATAAACGACTTTTCTCTCTCAGGAACAAAGACGGTAACGGTATCCAACTGCCAGTTCGAGAATAATCATTTTGGTGTTTATTCGGCAGGAAGTTTTGCCCCTGCTATTCAGGCTTCAACTTTTAATATTCCGGCATATTCTTCGCCGCTTCTGCCAACATATTACCCTGGATCAACTGTATTACTTGTCAATGATCAGAATGCCGGTGTAGTAATGCAGTCGTCAACCGGATATAATATTACCACCAATACTTTTACAACTGATGCAGCCGCAAGTAACCATTATTATCCGTTTACATCCGGCACAATTCAATATGCTACAGGTAGCGACCCAAATCTTGTTACAGACAATACATTTGCAGGTGTTGGGGTTGCAATGCTCAGTAACTTTATTAACAACAATACGTCTGGCTCAGGTCTTCAATATCAATGTAATTCCGATAATTATGTGGGTTTCGATATATCTGTGCTTGGAAGGAACATTATTGACGGAGGAATTAACATGTTCCAGAAAACAAATACAGCTACGGGGTTTGCCTCTTCAGGCAATAAATTCGCTCCAACTGCTTCTATGAATATCTATGACAAACAGAGGCCCATTTATTACGCGCGTCTTAGCGGATCTGTAATAGAAACACCTGTTCACAGATATGGACCAGTAACAGATGTTGCTCTATTGGCGCCAGCAAAATGTTATAGCCTACCCGGCGGGTCCACATCAAGCTCCTCTATATCAGCTACTACAAGGCGGGAAGGAAGTCTTGAAGCATCAGTAAGCGCCGCTGAGGTTGTAAAAACAGCAGACGCTAACGGCGATAAAATAGATCTGACTGAACTGGAAAATGACAATGATCGTACGATACGATTCAGGGAAGCAGCTTACAATCTAAACTACTATCTTAACGACACAGTACCACATCCAAGAGACAGTGTATACTATTGGGCAGCTGAATTAAGATCACCTTACGGAGACCTTTTGACCACTAACCTGCTTATAGAAGATAGCCTTATAGATAGTGCCATTACATTTTATAAAACTATCCCAGCAAACTACAAGCTTAGCGAGGTTGAAGCTAATGATTTTATTGTTGGTACAGAACTCATCAACCTGCTGGCCAAACAACGCACAAATGGCACTGATATCTTTAGCCTGGAGAAGGACGATATTGCTACTTTAAAATGGATTAAGGACAACTCATCTATGTGGGCGCATGCCCGTGCAGAAGGGTGGTTGAATGTGGTAACCGGTGAAGATCTCGTCGACTCACTGTTGTATCCTGACACAACCATTGCAGACACTACAATTATTGATACAACAAGAACAGATACAACTACGTATGGACAAAAGCATTTTGCGAAAAACAACCAGAACAACAATGCTGTAAAGGTATACCCTAGCCCTGTACACGATAAAATATCAGTCGAAGTTACATCTAACAGCACTGAGGACATTGTCTTCCAACTGCTTGATGTTACAGGCAGATCAATTTTATCACAGTTAATAACTGCTAACCATGCCAATGAGATCAGTGTGGAAAAGATTCAACCAGGTATATACATATATAGGGTAATTCAAGGAAACAAACCTATGAAGACAGGAAAGCTTGTTAAAGATTAAGCTTGTATCAGTTTTGCTCGCATTTAATAAAGATGCCCGCCTTATCAGCGGGCATCTTTATTAAACATCTATTTTGTCTCTGTCTTTATCACGGTTTTGGTCTTTGTCTTCGTACTCTTAACATCGCCTGCACCATCTTTGGTGGTTTTGGTTTTTGTAGTTTGTGACTTATTGGTTTCGGCGCCGGCTGTATTAGTTTCCTGCATAGTGCCGTTAGTCGTATTGTCTCCGTTAGTTGTACCGGTGGTTGTATTGGTTGTTGTTGTCGAAGAAGCTTCTACCGGTCTCGAACCGGCGTTCATAGTATCCGCTAGCATAGTTGTACCGTCATTTACCGGTGCTGCAGGAGCGGTTGAGCTGTTCATTGTAGTAGTAGAATCTGTGCTGGAAGATTCAGTATTACTGCTACCGCAAGACGCAACAAAAAGACCCATACCCAGGGCAAATACGCTTAGTTTAATTAACTTCATGATCGTTGATTTAATATGTGTTTAGATTTGGCATATCTGGTATAAATATTATGCCAATAGCTACTATTTACGATCATCAGCGGTAAGTTATCACATGCAAAAATAGCCCACACCTTACGATGCGGGCTATGCTATTATTGCTAATTATACGCTTATTTTACTGAAGCAACCAGTGCTTTGAAGCTTTCCGGCTCGTTCATAGCCAGATCAGCCAACACCTTACGGTTCAGATCTATGCTCTTTGAGTGAAGCTTGCCCATGAACTCTGAATAGCTCATACCTTCTTCACGCACTGCTGCGTTGATACGAACGATCCACAGGCTACGGTATTCGCGCTTCTTAAGCTTGCGGCCTACATATTTATAACCGAGGCCTTTTTCCAATACGTTTTTGGCAACGGTATATACATTTTTACGCTTGCCGTAGAAACCTTTGGCTTGCTTAAGTATTCTTTTCCTTCTCGCACGAGATGCTACTGCATTTACAGAACGTGGCATATCTTAAAATTAAAATCTTTTTATAATATAAATAACTTTCAAAGTTGGGTACTAGCCCATAACCAGCATGCGCTTAACCAATGGCAAATTGCTCTTGTGCACTAAGCCATGCATGCGCAGGTGACGTTTGCGGGTCTTAGACTTCTTGGTCAGCAAGTGACTTTTGAAAGCTTTGTACCTGCGTATCTTGCCGGTGCCGGTAACTCTGAATGTCTTCTTCGCACGTGAGTGCGTCTTCATCTTTGGCATGGAATTCAAATTTGGGACTGCAAAGGTAAGTAATATTTTGTTTTCAATATTTATTTTTTCAAAAGGATAGATATATTTTTTTTACTAAAATAAACATTCCCCAAAATACTTCTCTTCCAGACTGCAATATTAAGTGTTCTATCTGCCATAATCATTTACTAATTTTACCGCCGTAAACATATATAATGGCCATACTTCGATTCAGGATCTATTGGGAAGACGACGACCTTACCTACCGCGATATAGAAATACAGGGACACCAGACATTCATGGACTTTCATAAAGGCATTGTTCAGGCATATGAATTTGACGGAAAACACCCGGCATCTTTTTACGAAAGTAATGATAAATGGACCCGCGGCAGAGAGATCAACTCTGAAGTGCTGGTGAATAAAAAAGACGCACCAGCGCTGGCAATGGTCAAAACCCCAGTATCTGCACTGGTTACTACACCCACCCAGAAGTTTGTATATGTATACGACCCGGTAAAAAAATGGACGTTCCTGGTAGAGTTACTCAGCGTAAGCAAGGAAGAAACCTATCGCCGTGTATATCCTTTTGTATTACGGAAGGAAGGTGTAGCGCCCGCCCAATACGGCGTGAAGGGCGTGGCCCCGGGCAAGCTGATGGAGGTAGAAGAGAAATATGATCTGGGCGCTGACGAGATGGCCGAAGGCTTTGGCAACGAGGGCGAGGAAGGCACCGAATCGGGCAGCGACTTTGGCGGCAGTGATGAAGGCGGCAGCGATTACTAACAGCAATAGCATTCTTTAATTGATAAAGGCGGGGTAACCCGCTTTTTTATATTACACCAAACGATTGAAACAAGTATTAGTGATACAAGGACCTACAGCAGTTGGCAAAACAGCCATAGCAGTTGCTGTAGCTCAACAATTGGGCACTGCAATTGTATCGGCAGATAGCAGGCAGTGCTATAAGGAAATGTCCATAGGCACAGCTAAGCCAACCACAGCAGAACAAGGCGGAGTAAAGCATTACTTTATAGACGAATTCCCCGTTACCGAAGCTTTGACAGTTGCAGACTACGAAGAGTTGTCACTAGGTTACCTTGACGAAATATTTAAGCAACACGATGTGGCTGTTGTTTGTGGCGGCACAGGCCTGTATATTAAAGCGCTCTGTGAGGGGCTGGACACAATGCCACCAATAAACGAAGCAATAAGCAAACAAATTAATGACGAGTATACATCCCGGGGATTAGAGTGGCTGCAACAACAGGTAGAAAAAGAAGATCCGGAGTTTTATGAAACTGCTGAGATACAAAATCCTGCAAGATTGCTTAGAGCATTAATTTTCCTGAGATCAACAGGAGAGAGCATTACCAGGTATAAAACTGCAGTTGTAAAACAACGGTCATTCGGAATAGTAAAAGTTTGTATTGATCTGCCGCGAGAGATATTGTATAACAGGATAAATAAGCGAGTGGATGTAATGATGGAGCAAGGCCTGGAAGAAGAAGCGCGCACCCTCTACCCTATGCGCCACCTGAAGAACCTGCAAACAGTTGGCTATGCAGAATTGTTCACCTACTTCGACGGCAACTATACCTACAACGAGGCTGTAGACAAAATAAAACAGAACACTCGCAACTATGCTAAACGCCAGCTGACCTGGTTTAAAAAGGACACAACAACACATTGGCTAAGTGCAGACAACAAAAACATTGTGGCCGCGATCATAGACCTGCTAAAGAAATGACACTCCTATACTAAATTATGGCTTATTTTTTCAGGCCCTAAATCATTTATGAAATATAATACATGAAATAAATTTTTCTCATAAAAAATAGGTATTTTCACAGACGCTACAATGATGTGGATAACTGCGATAACAGAACGATTTATCTGTAGAATGCTTGATACTAGGGCATTGCAGATGATAAGAAAAATAAGGAAGTACCATATAGCATGCGTGTACAAAAAAGCTTTTGAAAAACAATGAAATACAACAAAAAAAAATGCCTTTCGCGCGAATGCTCAAACTGTAGTTTTTAACAAACTAACAAGTGCGAAACAATTTTTTTTTTCAACAAAATGTTAGCAATTTCGTCCTCCCCAAAAAACGAGGGTCAGAGCATGAGCAAGAGGATAAAAGGGAAATGAATTTTGTAAGTAAAAAGAACCGGCAACAACCATAGAAACGGCCACAAAAAGTTCTCGGAAAATTGCCTATAAAAACAAACAAATATTTGATAACCCAAAGTTGAGCGTTATTAGTACAATGAATAAAGACACCTACAATACCGACATAAATTCTCAGAATGATATCGAGCAGCTTTGGGACAAGTGCCTCGCCATCATCAAGGATAATGTCAACTGGCGTACTTACCAGACCTGGTTCGAACCGATAAAGGCAGTAAGTCTCCAGGACAATATTGTAACCCTGCAGGTGCCCAGCCAGTTTTTTTACGAATGGCTGGAAGAACATTATGTAGAGTTATTGGGCAAAACCATCAAGCGCGTGCTGGGCAAAGCCGCACGTCTTGAATACCGCATCCTTATGGAGAGCAGCAGTGCACATCGCAATCCTGCTTCTATACACATCCCGGGCAGTACTTACACACGTCCTCCTAAAGAGAACAACGTTATAGATATGCCGCTGAAGTTTGACGATCCGCATAGCATCAAGACGCCTTATGCTATACCGGGTCTGAAGCGCATGCAGATAGATCCGCAGCTGAACAGCAATTACACCTTTGATAATTATGTTGAAGGCGATTGCAACCGTGTTGCCCGCTCTGCAGGTTTGCACATTGCCCAGAAGCCCGGCGCCACTGCTTTCAATCCGCTGGTAGTATTTGGCGGTGTGGGTTGGGGTAAAACCCACCTTGTACAGGCTATTGGTAATGAGGTACGCAGGCTGCACCCAAACAAGTCTGTCCTTTATGTAAGCGCAGAAAAATTCATCAACCAGTTCATAGATCACGCAAAGAACAATGAGATCAATGATTTCATTCACTTCTACCAGCTGATCGATGTATTGATCATGGATGATATCCACCTGTTTGTGCCTGCGGTTAAGACACAGGATGTATTCTTTGCGATATTCAATCACCTGCACCAGAGTGGTAAGCAGATCATCCTAACCAGCGATACCGCACCACGCGATATGGAAGGCATGCAGGAGCGCCTGCTGAGCCGTTTCCGCTGGGGCCTGAACGCAGACATACAGGCGCCAGACTTTGAAACACGCCAGGCTATACTGCGCGTAAAAATGCGCCACGAAGGCCTGGAAATACCAGACGATGTAGTGAAGTATATGGCTTACAATATACAGAGCAACGTACGTGAGCTGGAAGGTGCACTGATAGCCTTGTTTGCACAGGCTACACTGAACAAGAAAGAAATAGACATGGAGCTGGCCAAGCGTGTGATGAAGAACTTTGTGAAGACAGCAGCCCGCGAAATGACCATAGAGAACATACAGAAGCTTGTATGCGATTACTACCATGTGCCATATGAAAAGCTGCTTACCAAAACACGTAAGCGCGAAGTGGTGCTGGCCCGCCAGATAACTATGTACTTTGCCAAGAAATTTACCAAACAGTCTCTTAAGACAATTGGCGACCATTTTGGCGGCTTTGACCATACAACAGTTATCCACTCCTGCCAAACGGTAGAGAACCTGATGGAGACGGATACAGAGTATAAAGAGAACCTGATGGAGCTGTTGCAGAAGGTGCAATTGGCCAGCATCTAACAGCTTAAAATGCAGCGGATATTTTAAGATAAAAAAAATAAGAAAAATCTGCGAAAAAACTTTTGTTATTATCAAGGAACTCTTATCTTTGCACTCCCTTTGAAACACAAGGGAAAAGAAATCGGAAACTATTTGTTACTGAGGTGAGGTGGGAGAGAGGCCGAATCCACTAGTTTGCTAAACTGGCATACGTGGTTAACACGTATCGAGGGTTCGAATCCCTCCCTCACCGCAGAAGAAGAGGAAAAGTGCCCGGGGAGTAGCGCAGGCCGGTAGCGCACCTGGTTTGGGACCAGGGGGTCGCAGGTTCGAATCCTGTCTCCCCGACTTGACTGGACAGATCAACTTTATAGTTGGTCTGTCCTTTTTCATTTCCGCCTGAATTGCTTGTCAGGCTTGCAATATGCAAAAATATCGCATTTAATTTTTCGGTTCGAAATGCCTGATTTTTGTGATTATACACCACTCCATCGGGAAAAATTGTATTCTGTATCTTCTCTTTAACTGCCACAGGGCTGGAAGCCCACACTGCAGGGAGTTTCATTGAAAATCGCAGCGCTGAAATATAGTATTCCGAAAGGTTCGAACAGTCCTGACCAACTGTACTCATTCCATCAAGGATTTTTGCCTTTTCTTCCGCGTATTTAGCCATGAACTTATTGTAGGTCTCCTGGCCCATTTGCTTCAAAATAAAGTAGCTTTCTTCCAGGTTATCTATCTTCGTCTGCACTTCACTTAGCTGATTTCTTAGACCACTTGTTTGCTGGCTATTTGCGTCTTTAAGCCCGTCAAACTTCTCAGCCATGATCTTGTACAATGGCTCAATATAATCAGGGTGTATTGCAAGTGTTCCGAGGTATTCCTCAAACTGCTTATTAAGGCCTTTAGCATTCTTATTACAGCCACAACCTATTGTGCGGCATTTGTAGTAGTAAATGTTCTTCGCCTTAACTATATAGCCCGTATAACCCTTATTGCATGCCTCACACCTCATGAATACTTTTAATGGCAGTTCTTCGATCTCATCTCTATGAGGAACACCATACTTATTGGCCGACTTACGAATGTTATTTACCGCGAGAAAGTCATCTTGTGACACAATTTGTGGATGGTTGCCCTCAACAAGTTTACCATTGAGCATCTTGTTGACAATAATACCACAATAGAAAGGATTGGAAAATATTTGAGATAGCTTTTGCTTATATATCTTAACCCCAACCGCACTTAGCCTCATCAATATCTCTTCATTCTTTATCCCCTCCAATTTCCATTTAAACGCTTTCTTTAGTTGCTGACCAGTTTTGTTTATGATGATCTTTCTTTCTCCTTCTGAGCGAAGCACATCGTAACCCATTGGTGGTTTAAGGCACCAGATACCGCGCTCAAATTTTTCCTTCATTCCCGCTACTGCTCTTTGCTTTCTAAGTTGATTGTCAAACTCGCTGAACAGAAACTGAATATTTTGTTGAAAAACACCACTGGCATTTGTTGTATCGGTGGGCTGTGTAACGGCGAAAACGGTAACACCATACTTATCACGCAGGTCTTGAGCGAGTTTAATCGCCCCTCCCCCGGTTCGGCTGAACCGATCGAGCGTATAAACGAGAATATGACTTACTCTGCCTTTGT
>CAZPOT010000015.1:0-118216 GCA_964588295.1 uncultured Flavipsychrobacter sp.
GGGACTATATGGTTACTGTAACAGATGCAAATTCATGTACTGCTCAGCAGTTCGTAACCATAGCCGAACCTACTGCAATAGCCGCATCTATCACTGCGCATACAGATGTATTATGTAATGGTGGATCTACAGGCACTGCTACCGCAGATGCTACTGGCGGCACAGGTACATTATCTTATTCATGGTCTCCTGCCGGTGGCAATGCTGCCGTTGCAACAGGCCTTTCTGCCGGCGATTATACAATTACTGTAACAGACGCCAATTCATGTACTGCTCAGCAGTTCGTAACCATAGCCGAACCTACTGCAATAGCCGCATCTATCACTGCGCATACAGATGTATTATGTAATGGTGGATCTACAGGCACTGCTACCGCAGATGCTACTGGCGGCACAGGTACATTATCTTATTCATGGTCTCCTGCCGGTGGCAATGCTGCCGTTGCAACAGGCCTTTCTGCCGGCGATTATACAATTACTGTAACAGACGCCAATTCATGTACTGCTCAGCAGTTCGTAACCATAGCCGAACCTACTGCAATAGCCGCATCTATCACTGCGCATACAGATGTATTATGTAATGGTGGATCTACAGGCACTGCTACCGCAGATGCTACTGGCGGCACAGGTACATTATCTTATTCATGGTCTCCTGCCGGTGGCAATGCTGCCGTTGCAACAGGCCTTTCTGCTGGCAACTATACAGTTACCGTAACAGATGCGAATTCATGTACTGCTCAGCAGTTCGTAACCATAGCCGAACCTACTGCAATAACAGCTTCCATTACCGCTCATACTGATGTATTATGTAATGGTGGATTTACAGGCACTGCTACCGCAGATGCTACTGGCGGTACTGGTATATTGTCTTATTCATGGTCTCCTGCAGGTGGTAATGCTGCCGTTGCAACAGGTCTTTCTGCTGGCGACTATACAGTTACCGTAACAGATGCGAATTCATGTGCTGCTCAGCAGTTCGTAACCATAGCCGAACCTACTGCAATAGCCGCATCCATCATTGCGCATTCTGATGTATTATGTAACGGTACTGCCACAGGCGCTGCTACTGCCGATGCAATTGGCGGCACAGGTACATTATCTTATTCATGGTCTCCTGCCGGTGGTAATGCCGCCGTTGCAACAGGTCTTTCTGCTGGCGACTATATGGTTACTGTAACAGACGCAAATTCATGTACTGCTCAGAAGTTCGTAACCATAGCCGAGCCTACAGCAATAACTGCTTCCATTACCGCGCATACAGATGTACTATGTAATGGTGGTACAACAGGCACCGCCACAGCAGATGCAACTGGTGGTACAGGCACATTATCTTATTCATGGTCTCCTGCCGGTGGCAATGCTGCCGTTGCGACAGGCCTTTCTTCCGGCGACTATACAGTTACCGTAACAGATGCGAATTCATGTACTGCTCAGCAGTTTGTAACTATAGTTGAACCTTTGGCATTAACTGCAGACATCACTGCGTCGACCAATGTTTTGTGTAATGGCGGCACAGATGGCAGCGCTACGGTAACTGCGGCTGGTGGCACTGCTCCATATGCTTATCAGTGGAATCCAACCGGTGGCACTGCAGCTTCTGCAACAGGTCTGGCTGCAGGCTCATATACTGTAGTGGTAACAGATCTTAATAGTTGCAGCCAGCAGGCTGTAGTATCAATCAGCGAACCTGCCGCTCTGAATGCAACCGCTTCTATGCTCAGCGCAGTTAGCTGTAATGCAGGTTCAAATGGTGTCGTTGATGTTAGCGTAACCGGTGGTACTACGCCATACAGCTATAGCTGGAATGGTACATCTTCAGCTACTTCCAGCCTGGGTGGTCTCGCTGCTGGAAATTACACAGTAATAGTAACCGACAATAACAATTGTGCTGATACCGATGCAGTGGCTATTACAGAACCTGTTGCAATAACCGCTTCTGTATCATCACAAACCAATGTGCTGTGCCGTGGTAATGCCACTGGTAGCGCTACAATAGATGCCACTGGTGGTACTGGTGCATTCACATATTCATGGTCTCCAAGTGGTGGCAGCCTGGCTACAGCAACAGGGTTAGCTGCCGGCGATTATACAGTGACGGTTCAGGATGCCAATAACTGTACGGCTATGCAGCCGGTAACTATCACCGAGCCTGCTACAGGTATTTTTGCTTCAGTTAGCAGTCAGGCAAATGTTAGTTGTAATGGACTCAGCAACGGATCTGCCGAGATAACTGCTACATCTCCAAATCTGCCGCTCGCTTATTCATGGTCGCCTGCCGGTGGTTCGGCTGCAGCAGCTACTGGCCTTGCCGCAGGTACATATACCGTTACAATTTCCGATGCCGGCAGCTGTACTTACGTGCAAACCGTAACGATCACTGAACCAACAGTATTAACAGCAAACATCACTGCAACTACAGATGTAAAATGTAATGGTGGTAATGATGGTAGTGCTACAGTAAATGCCGCCGGTGGCACAGCAGGTTACACCTATTTGTGGAGCGATGCTGCTGGTACAATGACTTCGGTAGCGAACGGCCTTACTGTAGGCAGCTACACCGTAACAGTAACCGATGCCAACAGCTGTACACAAACCTCGATAGCCACCATCAACGAGCCAACAGTATTAACGGCAAACACCACAGCCTCTGCGGATGTAAAATGTAACGGTGGTACTGATGGCAGCGCCACAGTAACCGCTGCGGGCGGCACTCCTGGCTACACATACTTGTGGAGTGATGCTGCTGGTACTATCACCTCTGTGGCTAATGCGCTTACTGCTGGCAATTACACAGTAACAGTAACAGATGCTAATAGCTGTACTCAAACAGCAACAACTACAATTAACGAACCGACAGCAATAACAGCAAATGTCACAGCCACAACAGATGTAAAATGTAATGGCGGAAATGATGGAGACGCTACAGTAACTGCAACAGGCGGTACTGCACCTTATACTTACTCTTGGAGCGATGCAGCTGCTACAACATTATCTGTAGCAAGCGGCCTTACTGCTGGCAGCTACACGGTTACAGTAACAGATGCTAACAACTGTATGCAAACAGCGGTAGCCACAATTAATGAACCAGCAATATTGACTGCCAACATTACTGCCACAACAGATGTGAAATGTAATGGCGGTAGCAATGGCGGTGCTACAGTAACTGCAACAGGTGGTACTGCACCATATACTTATTCATGGAGCGATGCTGCGGGTACAACATCGTCTGTAGTTAGCAACCTTGCTATAGGTAGCTACACTGTTACAGTAACTGATGCTAATAGCTGCACCCAAACAGCAGTAGCCACTATTACTGAACCAACGATCCTCGCTGCTAATATCTCAGCAGCAACCAACGTAAGCTGCAACGCTGGCAGCAACGGCAACGCTACAGTAACTGCAATAGGCGGTACTGCACCTTATACTTACTTATGGAGCGATGCTACAGCCACAACATCATCTGTAGCTAACAACTTAGCCGCTGGCAGTTATACGGTAACGGTAACAGATGCTAACAGCTGCACGCAAACAGCAGTAGCAACTATTACTGAACCAGCTATCCTTACTGTTAACATCACAGCAACTACCAATGTAAACTGCAACGGTGGTGCCAACGGCAGCGCTACAGTCACCGCCGCAGGTGGCACTGCAGGTTACACGTATTTGTGGAGCGATGCAGCTGCTACAACATCATCTGCTGTTTCCGGTCTTGTCGCTGGCAGCTACACAGTAACTGTTACAGATGCTAACAGCTGCACCCAAACTGCGGTGGCTACTATTACTGAACCAACAATAATTACTGCTAATGTCACTGCAACTACCAATGTAAGTTGCAACGGTGGCAGCAACGGTAGCGCTACAGTCGCTGCGGCTGGCGGTACTACAGGTTATACATACTTATGGAGCGATGCTGCTGCTACAACATCTTCTGTTGTAACAGGTCTCGCCGCTGGTAGCTACACTGTTACAGTAACAGACGCTAACAGCTGCACGCAAACAGCAGTAGCTACTATTACTGAACCAACAATACTTACTGCTAATATTTCAGCAATAACCAACGTAAGTTGCAACGGTGGTACTAACGGTAGCGCTACAGTCACTGCCGCAGGTGGCACTACAGGCTATACATACTTATGGAGCGATGCCGCCGCTACAACTTCTTCTGTTGTTACTGGCTTGGCTGCTGGTAGCTATACCGTAACAGTAACGGATGCCAACAGCTGCACGCAAACAGCAGTAGCTACTATTACTGAACCAACAGTGCTTACTGCTAACATCTCGGCAACTACTAATGTAAGCTGCAACGGCGGCACCAACGGCAGCGCTACAGTCACCGCCGCAGGTGGTGCTACAGGTTATACATACTTATGGAGCGATGCCGCCGCTACAACATCTTCTGTAGCAACCGGTCTTATCGCTGGCAGTTACACGGTAACGGTAACCGATGCCAACAGCTGTACACAAACAGCAGTGGCTACTCTCACAGAGCCAACAATATTGACAGCTAACATGACTGCTACTACAGATGTGAGCTGTAATGGTGGTAACAACGGTAGCGCTACTGTTACTGCAACAGGTGGTACTTTAGGTTCAGGATATACATATTTGTGGAGCGATGTCGCAGGTACAACTTCTTCTGTGGCTACTGGTCTCGCAGCCGGTAACTATACAGTAACCGTAACCGACGCTAATAGCTGCTCGCAAACTGCTGTAGCCGTTATAGGCCAGCCGGCAACATATCCTTCAATAACAGCCATTGGCAATAATGGTCCTGTTTGTTCTGGCGCCACTTTATCGTTAACCTCAGCAGCAGGTGGCGGCACAGCACCTTACACGTTCTCCTGGTCAGGTCCGGGCGGATTTACATCAACAGATGCTAACCCGTCTATAGGCTCAGCTGCAGTTACCGCAACCGGTGTTTACAGTCTTATCGTTACCGATGTGCATGCTTGTATAACGGCTACAGACACAATGAGTGTACTTGTGAATGATCTGCCGGTTATCGTATCTGCAGGTAGCAACAGCCCGGTATGTGCCGGCGTTACACTTAGCCTTAACGTAACTGCTACAGCTTCTGGTGCTATCACGTATTCATGGACAGGCAGCGATGGGTTTACTTCTACAGAGCAAAACCCTGGCGTAACTACTACGGCCATGAGCGGTGAGTACACCTATACGGTAGTGGCTACAGGTAGTGGTAGTTGCAATACGCAGTCAGTATTTACTGCTACTGTTAACCCGCTGCCGCACGCTTCTGCACCGGCCGATATGGCCATCTGTAACGGAGCATCTACTACGCTCATCAGCTTTGGTAGCGACGTTGCCGGAAGCACTTTCAGTTGGACAAATGATAACACGTCAATAGGGCTGGCAGCTAATGGCACTGGCGATATCGCAGCGTTCACAGCCGTAAATACATCAACAGATCCGGTAACGGCTACTATTGTTGTTACGCCTTCGGCTAACGGTTGCACTGGTTTCAACGATACAATGGTGATAACAGTTAACCCAACGCCTCAGCTCACAACAACACTTACACCTGCTGCTATCTGCGATAGTACTACATTCTCTTACACTCCGGCAAGCCTCACCGCAGGCACTACCTATGTGTGGAGTAGGGATGTGGTTGCTGGTATCAGCAATCCTGCTAATGCAGATAATACCGATCCTGCTGAAGTGCTGGATAACACCACACCAAATCCCGTAGCTGTAGTGTACGTGTATACGCTTACCGCCAACACTTGTACTAATACACAGAGCGTAACCGTAATAGTTAACCCTACTCCGGTGTTTACAAGCACACTGTCGCCTGCTGCTATCTGTAACAATACGTTGTTCAGTTACACACCGGCAAGCGCTACTGTGGGTACTACATTCGCGTGGAGCAGGGATACGATGGATAATATCCTCAACCCATCAGCTTCAGGTAGTGATGATCCTATGGAGACATTGGTAAATGTTGCACCATTCCCGGTTAACGTAACTTATGTGTATACGCTCACCGCAAATGGTTGTGCCCATACTCAGTCGGTACAGGCTACGGTTAAT
Source organism: uncultured Flavipsychrobacter sp. (assembly GCA_964588295.1). Lineage (GTDB taxonomy): Bacteria > Bacteroidota > Bacteroidia > Chitinophagales > Chitinophagaceae > Flavipsychrobacter. Next base: position 6,048 of record CAZPOT010000015.1, read on the forward strand.
CCAAGTGCATTGCTCAGCAGCACGCACACACCGGCATCTATCTGCGATAGCGCAGTATTCAACTATATGCCAGCCAGCCTTACTAGCGGCACAACTTACGCCTGGAGCCGTGCGACGGTAGCTGGCATCAGTAATGCAGCTGGTACAGGTACAGATAACCCAATGGAAGTGCTGTATAATACCACTGCAGACTCCATTGCAGTTAACTATAGCTACACCCTTACGGCTTATGGTTGCACTAACACACAAAGCGTACAGGTGTATGTAAAGCCAACGCCTAAGCTGTCGAGCACACTTACGCCGGCTGCTATTTGTAACAATACAATATTCAATTATACACCTGCCAGCGCTACGGGTGGTGCTGCCTTTGCCTGGACACGCGCAGCGTCAGCAGGTATCAGCACGCCTGCAAACAGCGGAACAGGCAACCCAATGGAAGTGTTGCATAACATGACGGCTAACCCTGTAACAACAAGGTACGTGTTTACATTGTCTGCTGCCGGTTGTACACACAGCCAGGTGGTTACTGCCAGGGTTAATCCTACTCCTGCCCTCAGCGGCACTACAGTGGGCAACCTGTGTAGCGGTGCAGAGTTCGTTTACGGACCAGGTAGTGCCACAACCGGCACCGGCTTCACATGGACAAGGGCTGCGGTACCAGGTATCACCAACGCCGCATCATCTGGCGCAGATAGTATCGATGAGGTATTGGTTAATGCTACCAATGTAGCAAGAACTGTTGTTTATCGTTATACGCTTACTGCCAATGGTTGCAGCAATATCCAGAACGTCATCATCTCTGTAGAGCCTGCTCCTGCTGCTCCTGCAATAGCAATCCACCCCGATGCTTCACTTTGCAGCCACACAATGTACCAGAACTTCGGCGCAGCTACTCCTGCCCCTGATACGGTTAACTACACATGGGCAGCTGTAAATGCCGAAGTATACGCACAAGGTGCAGGTCATACTAATGCATTGGTTAGCTTCCCTAACAGCGGTGCGGCATCTGTGATACTGATGGCATCTATAAACGGGTATAGCTGTTTTGCTTACGATACATTTAATGTAGCCGTAGGTACAGCAGAAGCGCCTAATGCTGATGTATACTATATTCACGATCATTTCTACTACACTGACAACACAGTTTCATCCTACCAGTGGGGTTACGATGATGCAGCGTCGCTCGACTCTGTTATCCTCGCAGGTCAGATAGATCAGAACTACTTTGAAGGCGCACCAGACTTCACTAACCGTAAGTACTGGGTAATGACCACCAAAGATGGTTGTATGTCTAAGAGCTACTACAATGCCCCTGTTAGCGTAGTGAACGTGAATGCTGCAGTAGCTATCAACCTCACAGTATCTCCTAACCCTGCGAGCAATACGGTAGTGGTTAGCGCAGAAGGCTTCAACGGCGGCAACGACAAGGTAGAACTGACCGACATGACCGGCAAGCTGATAACAACCGAAGCAGTGGCCAACAATAAGGCTCAGCTCAATGTAGCTAAACTGGCATCAGGGGTGTATGTAGTCAGCTACTACCACAATGGCGCTAAGGCTGGCAGCACTAAGGTGGTAAAAGAATAATACTACCTGATCAATGATAAACAAGCGGCATGTCAACTGGCATGCCGCTTTCGTTTTATAGATACGCTCATCAAATGTTATACTAAAAGTGAAGCAATCGCTATGCAATATCGCTGGTGTTCCTTCCTGCAAGGACAGGTTATAATTGCGCAGGCGTTCAACCCTGCTGCTTCAGCAACCGTATTCGTTTTTGGATTAGCTAAGTAAAGCGTTGTCGTACTGGCTTAAGACAGACAGCCTGCAATCGGTCGTAAGTTTTTTATGTGAATAAATTTTATTTAATGATGATCTTTTTTGAAAAAACTGATGTTTTTGTTGATATTTTTATAATGTATACACCTTTTACTAAGTGTGTATTTAATTCAATGTGATCATTTGTCTTACCGGAAAAATCAAACACTTGAATGCCGGATATGGTATAGATAGTGGCGGTATATAATTCTGAATAGAACCCTGAAAGACATACAGAAATGTTACCATCAGATGGGTTGGGTGTTATATACAAATTACTTTCTTCCGGAGGGCCAGATATGAAAACATTCAGAGTGGTATCTGATGTTATTTTTCTTACAACCCTATTGGATTGTTCGCACTCGTATATGTTGTTATGTTTATCTATAGCTATGCCGGTTGGGCTGCATAACGTGGCTAACAACGGTGGTCCCCAGTCTCCGGAATATCCTGCCACGCCGGTGCCGGCAACAGTATTAATATATCCATCAGAGGTTACTTTCCGAATGCGGTTACCATCCAGATTTGCTATAAAAAGATTTTTAAAGGTGTCAAGTGCAATAAATCCTCCGCCAATCTGCGCATTTATAGCCGGTCCCCCATCTCCGGCATAACCGAATACGCCATTGCCTGCAATAGTTGTTATATAACCCTGCGTATCCACACACCTGATACGATTATTGTCAAAAAAATAGAGTTCTCCATATTTACCTGCTTTGATATTGCCTCCACCACTAAGTTTTATGGTGTCAGCCCTTGAGTGATCCGGGCTAAATCCTGGAACTCCTACACCAACTATTGTAGTAATGATGCCGGCAGTATCTACTTTTCTGATATTGTAATTTCTATTGTCATATATGTATAGATTCCCTCGTTCATCAAAATCTATCCCGGTAGGCACCCCTATCTTTGCTGCCGTAGCTGCTCCGGAGTCACCTGAATTACCAGCAACAGTTGTGTGCCGACTACACAGCTTATAATACCAGACTGATTTATTTTTCTGATGCAGTTATTGCCTTCATCAGCTATGAATACATTGCCGGATTTATCAAATGCAAAATCGACCCAACCCCAAATCGAAGCATTTATGGCTGGCCCTCCGTCACCAGAATATCCTGATAAACCATTACCGCAGATTGTTGTAATTATTCCTGAAGGAGTTACTTTTCTTATATGTTGGCTCCCTTCTGAGATAAATAAATTTCCTGAGTCGTCAATACCTATTCCATAGGGGTCAGTCAAATGCACGCTGGTTGCTGGTGTTCCATCATCTACCGAAGCTGCACCTCCGCCCGCGACAGTAAATATTATTTGCGCATTCAGAAAAGAAGGGGATAATACGCACAAGGAAAGAAAGAAAATTGTGGCTATATATTTCACAATGGTCGGGATTAAAAGCATTAATGTTACAGAATGTTATTGTGTAGTTCTTAAAAAATAAATTTTACTGTTATCTTATCTCTAATTGGTAACTGAGTAAGGATAACGTTAGGTATATATTTACGTAAGTATTCATGTGATCCGAATTTTATGTGAAGTTAATGTTTTACTCAGATGTGCGAATTAATTTAATTTGTTGTTGCAGATGGCCTATGCTTTTTCTCAAGTTACGGCTTGGCAGGGCATATTTTTTATAACTCAGTTTGAAAAACGACAAGCAATATGTCTCATTTAATACCAGAGCAGGAAGCGGGTAAACAGAACGATCTTTACTACAGGCGCGAGGAACAGGATAGGGAACATGCTGCAAAGTGCTTTAAGCGTGCCAGTAAGCGCATGCTGAACCCACGGGTGTGGCATAAGCTATGTGGTGCGCTAAGTGCCGAGTTCATGCTGGTGGATGGGGCCGATGATCCGCACCGACTGGCCATGGAGGGCGACCACTACCGGATAGATATTACGGGTCCGGGTCCGCGTGCGGGCGATGGCTACGATTGGGTAATGGTGGAAGCGGTAGAGGTACATGCCGACCCTGAAGCTGAACAGGAGAGCGCTGCTATGCGGTTGCGCCCCTGTAAAAATCCTAAGGGAAACGCGCAGGATACTGCTCACTTCTTTACAGATTCTGCTACTTCTACATTCATCGTTAGTCGTATGGGCAATGCGGTAACGGTATCTTACCACGGCCGCAATGAACAGCCCAATACGGATACCGGCAGTACGCTGGATAACCTGCGCAACGGTGCCGTAGCATCGGGCGCCATGGCAGCATTATCGGAAGCACAATGGCAAACACTGATAACAGAGTTTTTGCAGCCCGAAATAGGCGGCATGCCAGAGTGAGAGCGGAGTTGAGCCTCACCCCGCCCTCTCCAAAGGAGAGGGCGTTTCATGTCTGTGCCGTGGCGCAGATGATGTTGTATTTTATAGCTGTGAAGGGACTACTTAGCAATTTCCTCTACGGCCGGGTGGCGGTACACGGCAGCCGCCGGGCGATGCGCAGCCAAAGGCGAAGATGCCCATGACCAGGAAGTATACGCCCGGCAGCAAGCCCAGCCATTGTTTATCGGCAGCGCTACCAATACTGATTGCCAGGCCCATGAGCAGGTAAAAGATGCGCTGGAAAGTCCAGTTATATTTTAGTCGGTCCAGCATATCAGTTTTCGGCAGCTACCGCGGGTTTGTTGTTGAATATTTCGTGGTTGTTATACATTACCTGCCAGGTAACGGGCATTATCTTCTTCAGCATGTGGCTTACGCCGCATATTTTTTCCTGGCTCTGGGTTACGGCGTCCAGCGCAGCCTCCTGGTCTTCGGGTTGGCCCTTCATATCGTAGATGATGTGGATGCTCACATATTCTATGGGGGCACGCTTGCTGATCTCTCCGCTTACTTTTATATCCAGGTCGGTGAGCGGGTGGCCTGCTTTGCGGGTGAGCGCTATCACATCCATACCTGTGCAGCCTGAAAGGGCAGACAATACAAATGGTTTAGGTATAGGGCCAAGATCTTCTCCGCCTGCGCGCTCAGGTGCATCCATTACAATAGTGTGTCCGTTTACCAGCGCGTTAAACTGCATTTTGCCCATCCATTGGGTCTCTACTTCGTGTGTCATCGTTATTCTGTTTTATTTTTTTATTTTCTGTTTGCTACTTTAAGACTCAATTACTTTTTACTTTTTGTAGACAGGCCGAACAGGGTGTATAACGGGCAGAAACCTACCACCCCGGTTACTACAAAGATGCCAGCGGCTATACCTGCCACAATAGCTACTGTGCCTGTTATCAGTCCCTTGATAATAAGTACCGCCACAACTACAGCTACTATGATCCTGATGATGCTGTCTGCTGAACCCATGTTCTTTTTCATTGTGCCTGTTTTTTTATGATTACGATACAAAGGTGAAATATGTGCGCTGCGCGTACGGTAACATTTGTTACATATGCAACTGATATTGAGCAGAATGGTTGTTGCGTATCAGCCTGTTTGCTAAAAGCAGTATTTTTAGCCGATAAGTATAATCTATGACCAGAAGACAATTAGTTATAGTGATCTGTGTATCTGTTTTGCTGTCGGCATGCAACCAGGTGGCTACGGAGCAGCACTGTTATCGGGCTGATACTGTAAGCAACCCGGCAACGAGCATAAGGCTGCAAACAGTGCAGAGTAGCGACGAGGCTTGGATTGACGGGGAGCCGCCGGAGTGGCTTAGAGCGGTGGTAGACCGATACCTGAAGGGGACAAAAAACGAAATGATAAGGCTTAATGGGGCCGATAGTGAAAGCTGGATGATAGATAATATACAGACCACAGATACAGGCCGGTACATTACTATACAGATAGGCCGCCATGTGGCCGAGGCAGATGGAAGTGAACCAAGATTTGTTACCGATCAATGGATAGGAGTGGATTCCGGAACGCGCACTATTTACGAGTATGACGTAGCGAGGGACACGGCTATTGTATGGGTTGATAAGTGAATACCCGGACGGCACTGGAACTTTCTACAGGTTGAACAACGGGCCTGCGACCGTACAAACATTTTGCCCCTTATATTTACACGAAAAAAGATAGGTACCTATGGGACTATTTACCAATGAATTCATAGACATTATTGACTGGGCCAGCCAGCAACCCGACACCCTGGTGTGGAAGTTTCCGAGATTCCAGAACGAGATAAAGATGAATGCCAAGCTGACCGTGAGGGAAGGGCAGCAGGCTGTGTTCATAAACGAAGGGCAGATAGCCGATGTGTATAAGCCCGGCATGTATACGCTGCATACAGAGAATATGCCCATCCTATCGACACTGAAGGGCTGGAAGTATGGCTTTAACAGCCCGTTTAAGGCCGATGTGATCTTTGTGAGCACACGCAAGGCCGTGGACCAGAAATGGGGCACGAGGAATGCCATCACTGTATCGGACGACAGGTTTGGTATGATAGAGCTGAGGGCTTTTGGTACTTACTCGTTTTCCATAACCGATGCCGGTAAGTTTATAAAGGAGATAGTAGGTATACAGGAAGAATATACCAACGACGATATAACCGGCCAGCTAAAGAGCGTGATAGCTACGCGTTTCAGCACGGCGGCAGGCAGTGGCAGCATTACCATCGATAAGTTTGCAGCCAACCTGGACGCCCTGTCGGAACTGATAAAGGAGAAGATAGCGCCGGACTTTGCCCAGGTAGGCCTGAAGCTGGAGAGTTTTTATGTAGAGAACGTATCGATGCCGGAAGACCTGAAGAAGGAGATCTTTGAATACTCGCGCCTGGGCAGGGTGAATATGGCAGAGCTTACCCGCATGAAGACGGCACAGAGCATACCGCTGGCGGCTGCCAATGAGGGCATGGGCGGCCTTGCTGCCGGGCTGGGAGCGGGCATGGCCACAGGCAACGTGATGGCCAACGCCATGAACCAGGGCCAGCAGATAGCAGGGTCTATGCCGCCGCCGTTGCCTATGGTGCAATATTATACCGGCATCAACGGCCAGCAGGAAGGCCCCTACGACATGGCAGGGCTGCAGCGGCTGGTAGATGCAGGCGCCCTGAAAAGGGACACGCTGGTATGGACGACCGGTATGCCTGCTTGGGCAGCAGCAGATACGGTGGGCGACCTGAAAATATTATTTGTAAACACGCCCCCACCATTGATGTAACCTGTTAAAACCTTTTATTGTATGAAGTTGACAATTAACAGCCGCATAAGCGGACTGGTATTGATATTGATGCTGCTGATGTGCGTAGTAGCACAGGGCAGGGTAGGCGGTGCCGGAGGACATGGTGGTGGTAGCCATAGTAGCGGTAGCCACAGCAGTGGCAGCCATAGCTCTTATTCGCACAGCTACTCCAGCCACTCTTATAGTGGAGGAGGAGGAGGCGCTGATATAGGCGTGGGAACAATAGTGATAATAGTGGTCGTATTGGTGGTTGTGGCACTTATTGTGAAGGCTGGTAAGAACAACAATAGTGCAGCATCTAATGAGTCAGGCTACGACATGCCGGAATCTCAGCCGTTCCCGGAAGGGTTGGACGAACAAAAGATAAGCACCGCCTTTATGGGCATACAGGATGCGTGGCAGCGCCAGGATCTTGCCGGTGTGCGTCGCTGGCTATCGGACGGTATGTATCAGCGCCTTACTCTGCAGATACAGATGATGCACCTGCTGGGCCAGAAGAACCTGCTGAAGAACATACAGGTAGGTGGTATCAGTATTGCCTCATCGCACGTGTCGGGCAACTACCAGACGGTAGAAGTGGCTATTGCCTTTAGCATGGACGATTCTTTCATCAGTAATAAATATCCTCAGTTCAACGAAGAGTATACAGGCGATACGGCCATTGAGTACTGGACGTTTATAAAGCGTACGGACGCAGAGGGTGGTAAAGACCTGTATGCCAACGGCAACTGCCCTAACTGTGGTGCTACCTTTGAGGTGAAGATGGGCGAGATATGCCGCTGCAGCAACTGTAACACCATGACCAACAGCGCGGCCTACGACTGGATACTGAGCGAGATAACACAGAGTGACGATTTTACGGGCGGTGCAGGGATGGCCTATGATGCCCACCTTAAGGAGCTGACACGTAACGATCCTTTCTTTGCCGTACAGCGGATGGAAGATGTCGCATCGAACGTATTTGTGCAGGTGATGGAATGTATTACCAGTGGTAACAAAAAGCGACTGCATTTCTTTGCTGATGAGCCAGCGGCAGCACAAGTGGAGGCATCTATGAACAGCCAACGCTTTGTGTTCGACAGGTTCTACATCAACAGTACTACTATCAGCAGCTATATGACAGCTAACGATATGCTGCAACTTGATTTTAATATTACCGCAACATACAGGCGTGCAGATATAAGCGGCGGGTTGCGGATGCTGGACAATGATTTTGTTACATCAGCCTTCTGGCTGCAACTATCGCGCAGTATTGATGCCATTGCATTGCCGGCTGAGGTTGCGTACAGCTACGAATGCAGCAACTGTGGCGCGCCGTTTGAAGATACCACACAGGCTACCTGCACTTATTGCGACAGCCCCGTAGTGGATAAGAAGCGCAACTGGGTGCTGACGGGTATTAACCTGGATCAGCTTTTTGCTTAGCAGTAAGTGATGATACTTTTATTTTTATTGCGGGACGTGCCGGAGGGTATTGTCCCGCTTTTTTATGTGTGTTAAACTTATTTGGCGATGACCAGGATGGCAAGTGTGGGTATTGAAGAAAAAATCAAAGAGAGGTTTTCGCTCTCGCCGGAAGCCTATTGAAGCGTTTTGATTCTTCGTTTTTCAGTTTAGTCACAATTCGCAAAGTCATAAACTCCTTGTTTAAAAACATATAGGGGTAGATGGATGAGATGATAATTCAATTCTTCCTATTTTCACCATAGAAAAACAATGCTGACATCCTAGATGTAAGGACTGATTTTGCATAATAAACTTATTACCATGAATTTGTATCAAATTTTCCCCGGCTTCAGGATGAGCCTTCTAATTTCTTGTCTCCTAATAGGTTCTTTATGTGCTAAGGGGCAAGTGCCAGGTATAATATGGCAACAGAGTTACGGTGGCGCATCAAACGAAAACAGTTATTGCATTCAGCGCACGTTGTCCGGTGGCTATGTTATTGCGGGATACACAGAATCGGCCGCTGGTGATGTTACCGGATATATTGGCAGCGGTGATTTCTGGATCGTTAATACAGACAGCGCAGGAAATATACTCTGGCAACAATGCTATGGTGGCACTTATCCTGAAACACCCCATTCTATAAGGCAAACAGCAGATAGCGGTTTTGTTATTGCCGGGCAAACATACTCCGTTGATGGGGAGGTAGTGGGGAACCATGGCAATAACGACTATTGGATCGTTAAAGTAGACAAGAACGGACTATTGATGTGGCAAAAACCATTGGGCGGTTCAGATGTAGATATGATTCAGGCTATGACTGCTACGTTTGATGGTGGCTTTGTTGTCGCCGGTTTTTCATTTTCTCATGATGGTGACGTCACAGGGCTACATGGTCTTACAACCTGCGATGAATGGGTAGTCAAATTGAATGATACTGGTGGTATACAATGGCAAAAAACATATGGTGGTACAGGGAACGATGTTGCTTATGACATTATTCAAACAGCTGATAGTAGTTATGTACTGGCAGGGTATACGGCTTCTTACGATGGGGATGTTACCTACAACCATGGCTATGCGGATATGTGGGTATTAAAAATAAACGATACAGGCCGATTACAATGGCAGAAAACCTATGGCGGTAGTAGTATTGAGTTCGCCTATAGTATAAGGCAAGCACCCGATGGTGGCTATATTGTAGGTGGGTCAACTAGTTCGTCTAACGGGGACGTGACCAATTACAGAGGTGGCATATACTATGGTGATTTTTGGGCAGTAAAAATTGATGATACAGGCAAATTGCAATGGCAAAAAACATACGGAGGTATCAAAGACGAAAATATTCAGTCGGTATTAACAGCGCAAGGTGGAGGATATATGTTAGCCGGCTGGACAAACTCAAGCGATGGCGATGTAACGTTTAAACATGACACCAGTGACTACTGGGTAGTGAAGGTGGACGATACCGGGGCGATAGAATGGCAGCGCACGCTGGGAGGGTCGGGGGTAGATTTTGCTCAAAATATCATACAATGTAGTAATGGACACTATGTTATTACCGGTAGCTCAACGTCGGCTGATTGGGATATTACAGGTCATCATAATGGTAGTGATATATGGGTGGCGGAACTGGGGGTACTGCCAGATGCTGTTTCGCTTCTGAGCAAACCTGGTAGTCAGCCGAATGTTTTTCCTAATTACACTGCAAGCGGGTTGATCCACGTTGTTATGCCTGTAGGTTATGAGAGCGCCGTTATAACACTTAGTAATATGCAGGGCCAAAGCATAAAGATAGATCAGGGGCAGGGAACAAAGCGGGATATACAGATCCCGGCAAACGCACCTCCCGGCATGTACTTGCTGCAGATTCAAAGCAATTCGCAAAAAAGCTTTTACAAAATAATATTGCAATGATCGATCGAGCTAGATGAATAAGGTTGAGCATCAACCCTTTTTTGAGAGAGGATCTTCAATGTGCCGGAACAGGAATTGAATCTGCACTACCTGAGTTAAGTAATGAAAAAATCCACTCTTTTGAGAGTGGATTTTCAATGTGCCCGGAACAGGAATCGAACCTGCACTACCTTGCGATAACCAGATTTTGAGTCTAGCGCGTCTACCAGTTCCGCCATCCGGGCAATTTGCTTTTTGTATGCAATACTTGGCGTGTATCGCTTAGCGGGCTGCAAACTTATCAATTCTTTCCTTAATTCGCAATAAATATTTCTTGCGGAAATACATATCTTTTATTTTCAAGAGAGTTGGCTGGTCGGGAGCAGCCGGATCGTAGCTGCGCATCAGTGGTTCGGCCTCGGCATTCCAGTCTGCCAAAAGCGTTGCCAGTGTTTGCTCCAGCCGGGTGCGCATGGCTCCATCACCGCCCATTTCATAGTCGCTCACTTCTTCATTAAAGTCCATCATCTCCATTAAAAACGAAGGAGGAAGGGTGTACTTTTCGTCGTGCTGCATTACGCCGTTCAGTTCCAGCACATAAGCTATGGTGGCATCGGGGTTAGAGAGGGTCTTCCATGCCTTGTTGTTTTGTGCGGCAATGGTCAGGGCTTCCAGTTGTTTGCTTTTTTCGGCCTGTGCATACCTGTCGGGGTGGTAGGTGCGGCTATATTCGTAATACTTTGCTTTAACAGCGGCAGGATCGGGGAAGAAGCTTACCGGCAGTTGATACAGCTCAAAGTAATTGTCCATAATAATTATATGTTATGCAGTGGCCGCCATGCTATGGTTGTGTTATATATACGTACCGCCGCAGGGGATTTGTTATCTTTGCGCCCAAAATTACAAAACATGCTCCGAATAGGACTGATCAAAGAAAGAAAGAAAATGCCGGACGAACGTGTGGCATTTTCGCCCAAACAGTGCGCTTACCTCCAGGCTAATTACCCCGATATAAAGATAGTAGTAGAACCCTCTCCACGCCGCTGCTTTACTGATGCGGAATATGCAGCAGAAGGCATTGAGCTTACCGATAACATGCAGGACTGCGATATACTGCTGGGCATTAAGGAAGTGCCGGCAGATATGTTGATACCAGGCAAAACTTACTTCTTCTTCAGCCATACCAAAAAGAAACAGCCACATAACAAGGGGCTGATGCAGGCGCTGATACAGAAGAACATCCGCATGATAGATTACGAATGCCTGACGCATAAGGATGACCAGCGTATACTGGGCTTTGGCTTTTATGCGGGTATTGTAGGGGCACATAATGGCCTGCTTACCTATGGTAAGAAACAGGGACTATACGAACTGCCCGCAGCACATAATGTACGGAGCTTTGCCGATCTGATAGCTGCTTATGAGCATATAAAGCTGCCTAACATGAAGATAGCCGTAACCGGCAGCGGCAAGGTGGCAGCAGGTGTGCTGGAAGTAATGACCCAGCTGGACATAGAGCCGGTAGAGCCGTTCGACTATCTGACACACCAGTACGACTACCCGGTATATACCCACCTGAAGGGCGATAACCTGTATGCCCGTAAGGATAACGACATGTTCCTGCGCGATGATTTCCATGCGCACCCGGAAGCCTACAAATGCCTGTTCACCAACTACATCAACCAGACGGATATACTGATGAACGGTATCTATTGGGAAGAGCGCATTGCCCGCCTGTTTGAGAAAGCAGATGTAAGAAGGAACGACTGGCGTATAAAGGTTATCTCTGATATTACGTGCGATGTGGACGGTTCTGTGCCGATTAACGTTGATGCATCAACAATTGCCGACCCTGTATATGGTATCCGTCGCGATGACCTTAGCCGAGTGGCACCATTCCAGAACACGGAAGAGATAATAGATGTGATGGCAGTAGATAATCTGCCTAATGAGCTGCCTTGCGACGCATCGCAATACTTTGGTACGCACTTCGAGAAGCATATATTGCCCGAGATACTGAAGGGTGAAAGTGATATACTGAAGCGCGCTACTATATGCGAGAACGGTAAGCTGACCAAGAAATACGAATACCTGTCTGACTACGCTTACAATTAAGAGTAAACAGTTACAAAGTCCCGATAACGTAAGGCGATATGCACAAGCATGTCGCCTTATTTTTTTACGTTTTTGGGGAAGTTGAACAGGATGCTTGATAAGATGGGTACGATGAAAATGCTTGCGGTAAGTATGGATGTAAGGATATCTCCACCTGCTATTTCGTGGCCCGATGGCGGTGCCTGGCCATTGGCTTTCAGGCATTCTGTTGCCCCCTCCATGAACCGGGTAATCGCGCTGCAAGGGTAGAAGTGTGTGTACACCGAACCGACCAGTTTCAGCCCCAATACCCCGATCACCAGGTAGGCGCAAGCTTCCAGGAAGGTATACCGCTGCATCAGGTTGACAAAGAACTGGGCAACGAACCGCATGGCCAGTATACCTATGAATACGCCAATCCAGATGGGAATGATGTTGGGTGTGAAGGCTACGGCGGCAAATACATTGTCTATAGAAAATGCCAGGTCCATCACCTCTACCATTGCCACAATCGACCAGAATGGTCCCAACAGCCCTACGGTATACCGGTATACGGCGCTACGTTCTTTGGCTATTGACGCAGTCTTCCCTTTTTTACTCCGCTTGACCAGCCAATGGAAAAACAGATAAAGCAGGTAGAGGCCTCCTATGGGCTTGAGCCACCACACTGTTACCAGGAACCCCGCCATTATCAGGCATATGCCCCTGAACACGTAAGCGCCCACGATACCATATTTGAGCGCTTTCTTTCGCTGCTCTTCGGGTAGGTCCATTACCATTGTAGCCAATACTGCTGCGTTATCTACAGAAAGCAGGCTTTCTATCAGTATCAACACACCTATTATGGGAGCATATGCGCCTATATGATGCGTGAAGTCGTTCCACTCGCCGGGTATGCTGGCGAAATAGTTGTGTATCAGTTGAATAAATGGCGTTGAGGCTGGCATGTTATGCCGGATAATAATAGCGTGCCAATATTGTTATTACATGACAAAATGTAACCGTGAAAGGAGTAATAGAATATAGTGAAAAAATATAGTAGGCGCGTTTTGGGGGCTTATAGAATAATTGCGCGTTGGGATATTTCTGGTGACAGATTAATATAAGTAACTTGCCTGACTAAGCTATGATATTAATGAGATTAGATAAGTTATTTCTTTTTGTATTTCTTCATTTGTCAGTTCACATTGCATTTGGGCAAACATCAATAAAAATTGACAGTAGCATAGATGGTGTGGCCTTCATTGGCTCCTACAATAAGCTGGCAATAGATCGTCCGACGGAACAATTGAATCAACTGATAGTAACTACAAATAATGGAACCGTAAAGTCTGACAACGGTGTCTTTTATATCATACCTGACAGAGTCTCTGATGTGATAGTTGTGGTAAGCTCGAAGGCCAGTGGCCAAACCCGGGAAATTGGCCGCAGACGTTTTGTTGTAGAATGCCCCAAGCCCCAAGCCTATTTTTGCTCCCGTATAGAAAGCGCTATTCCTGGCAGCGATGTAAAGCAAATGGTAAATAAGGGATTTCAGTTGTTTTTGAATGGCTGTGGTAATTTCCCTTATCGCGGTTACGTTTTTTCGTATAAGATTGCGGTAATTCGTTCGGGATCATATCTGATAAATGAGCGTTTCGAAGCAACTGATACTATTGGTGCGACATTTAAGGGGAATCAGAAAGTTAACGATATGTTCAATGCGATCAAATCAGGTGATAAACTCATGTTCTCTGATATTTTATATAAAGGATATAGAGGTGAGTGTAGTGGAACTGCTAATAAAGTTGAATTGTCTGTTTGGTAATCCGCACGCTCACCCTCCCGGTAACTTTAACTAAATCTCGAAATGGCCTTCATACAACATCTCTCTTCCATACTGCCGGTATCAGATGCGCTTAAGGAAGAGTTGATACAGATAACAACTATCAAAGAGCTGAAGCGTGGCGAAACGCTCATTTGCAAGGGCGACCGTTGCAACGATCTGTTTTTTATTGAAAAGGGTTTGCTGCGCGGCTACTATTACAATGATGAAAAAGAAATAACGCATTGGTTTGCTCGTGAGGGGGAGTTTGCCACCAGCTTTTATGCCTTTATCACACGTGCTACATCGCTTGAGTATATTGAGGCGCTGGAAGATTGTGAACTACTACAACTGCCTTACAGCAAACTGCAACAGTTATATGCCAGTCACCCCGAGACAGAGCGCATTGGTCGCCTGCTTACTGAAGCCTATTATATAAAACTGGAAGGCCGCCTGCTTGGTCTGCAGTTTACTAGTGCCAAAGAGCGCTACGATGCGCTGCTGGAGAACAATCCATCATTGGTGCAGCGGGCACCATTGGGTTATATAGCATCTTACCTGGGCATTACACAAGAAACGCTTAGCAGGATACGGGCGAAGTATTAATGCGGCAATGAGGCAATGTGATGGAATGCGATAATGTGATGAGATGTGATGAATGCACTTTTAGGTGCTCACTTTTGCCTTTTGCCTTAAAACAATGTTAAGGCTCTTGTTTTTGATGTAAGTCAAAAGACAGCCTGTGGCGCTGATCTACTTTTGGTTCATCATCAAAACAATGATATTATGAAACAGAAACCTTCAGCAGCCTTTATTGGTGCATCATGGGTTGGTTTATTTGCAGGTGGTGTCTCTTTTTGTGTTGGTCTGTGGAACGCCACTATGGCGCTTAACGAAAAGGGCTATTATTTTACAGTATTAATGTACGGCTTGTTCTCCGCAGTATCGCTGCAAAAGGCCGTGCGCGACCAGTTGGAAGGTATAAAGGTCACTGCTATTTATTATGGTATTGCATGGTTCTCTACCGGTCTTTCTATATTGCTGCTTATCATCGGCCTCTGGAATTCATCTCTCATCCGCAGCGAAAAAGGTTTCTACGCGATGGCTTACCTGCTCACTATGTTTGCTGCTGTCGCTGTACAAAAGAACATCCGCGATAGCCAGGATAACCTGGTTGAAGTGAAGGAGTCGTAAGTCGTTTCAACTCTGGGGCTGCCAAATTACAATAACTGGTTGTATTGTTATAGCAAGACTTATGACTTTCTACTTAGGACCAGAGACTACAAACTATAAAATATCCTTCGGTATCGCCTTCTTGGTCCAGGTCTTGGCGCGCTTCCATTTACTAGCCTCGTCGTCCGGGTTGTGCTGCAGGGTGGTTTCCCAACTGTTCTCAGGTTTATATTCTGTTTGCATCCCCTTCAAAACGCCGGCTGCTATTTTTTCAGAATGGATGATGGTGACACATTCTGTATTCAGGTTGGCACTGCGCGGGTCCAGGTTGTAGGTGCCTACCACGGTAATGTGCCCATCTACCACCATGCCCTTGGCATGAAGCCCGAAGATGGGTGCATAGTCGAGTTTTTGTTGCAGGGCGCCGGTCATTATCTCCCGGCGCTCTTTTGCATCGGGGCGAAACTCATGTATATGCACGCCAGCCTTCAGCAGGCTGGTGCGTATCTTCTGGTAGCCGGCAAAAGCGGGCAAGTTGTCGGTAGAGGCCAGGCTGTTGGTCATTATGTTTACCTGTACGCCACGGTTTACCGCATCGGTAAACAGGCGCAGCCCTTCAGGGGTGACTATCAGGTAGGGCGATTGAATGTCTATGGTGTGCTGTGCGCCCTGTATCAGTTGCGCCAGGGCATCAGTGGTTACCCCGCCGCCGTGCAGCCCATTGCTGTTCTTGCCGGGTGTATCGGCAACAAACTGTATGCTGTCCGTCCACACCACGCCACCTGTGCGCTGTAGTTCGCGGAAGGTTTGTGGTAGTGTTTTTATCTTTTCCCGTACCTGTGGCCAGAAGTTATCGGGGTTGCAGGCATATTGGTGCAGCCTGGCAAACCTGTTGCTGTCTTTGCTGTTTACTTCAGCATCCTTAATTACTTGCGTTGCCGGCACTGCCAGTGGGCTGTTCCAGAAGCGTTCGAACGATGCATGCACGTCGTCCACAGTTTTGCCCAGCAGTAATACATCCCTGTCACGGAAGTTATACTCATGGTCAAAGTCGAAATACTCATCGGCTATATTGCGCCCGCCGGTTATGCACACCTTGCCATCTACGGTAAATGTTTTGTTGTGCATGCGCTGGTTGGCTCCTTTGAAATTGGCCGCAAACCCGTGCACCTTTTCAACAATGTTCTTGCCCAGGTTTACACCCGGGTTGTAGATCTTTACTTCTATGTTCGGGTGAGAGTCAAACGTCAGTATCTCATACGGGCCTGCATCTACCAGTATATCATCTACCAGTATGCGCACTTTTACGCCGCGGTCGGCGGCGCGCACCAGGTAGTCGCATGCTATAAGGCCTACATTGTCCGTAGAGAAGATGAAGTATTGTATAATCGGCCAAACGTCTGAGAGCAAAAATAAAAACGAAAGAGCGTATTTATCAGCGTACACCCAAAACACCAATTAAAAGGGCTTTAAACGTTGTTTAAAGCCCTTTTCTATTCCTATATTTGCCCTGCCAATCAACAACCAACAGCCAGACCATTCTGGCCTGATTTCCCCATTATAGAGGAAACCGCCCGGACACGAATACGCAAGTATTCAGGCTGTTGTTTGTTGATTGGCGTCACTTCTTCAGCTGTCCGGGCGCCAAAACTCATTCAAATCCATTTTTTGTTGTATCTATGTCATAAATAGCCAATTATCTATGATAGATACTCTAAGCCACACAGCCAATATAATTCACGATACGGTTTACATAAAGGGAGCGGATGCACTCGACATACTAAACAAAACAGATGAGTTTTACAACAATGCATGGTCGAAACTGGAGTGGTTCATTGGAATTTTCGCCGCTTTAATTGGAGGAATAATCCCCATAGGACTAACATTCTACCGAGAATATCAGTATAGGCTTAACGAAGCCCAATTAAAAGCCGAATTCAAAGAAGAATTACTAAAACTACAGGAACAAATAACGAAGGAAATAAGTGCAGCTACCGTAGAGATGGTCAGGGACAGCAATGATAGAATCGACAGCGAGATAAGAAATGACATGTTATCATTGACAAATACTATCGATGGTAAAATATCGTATAATGAAGCTCAATCGGCAATAAGGCAAGAGAACTTTGTGACTGCGTTTCGGCAAACATTGATTGCAATGAAATCATTTGTTAGCACGAAAGAGGATACTCAAATAGCACTAAACATGGAACGCTTGATAAAACACTTTCTAGACGAGTGTAATAAGCACCAAATAGACATCAGAAAAATATATACAGAAACGGCGCGCGCTTCCAAGCTGAATCCATTAGATGTGGTTTCGGACTTTCAAAAGAAATATGACGTATTCAACGACCTTAGGTTACTGTGCGAAAGTCTAAAAGCTCAAATGACAAAGGAGGCCGAATAGCCTCCTTTGTTTTTAATAATTCCACGTCATCACCTCGATCTTCGTCTTTCCGCTGCCTTTGTTCACGCTAACCTTCTGCTCTACAGTTTTGTGCTGCCAACCAAACTGTTTGGTATACCTGGTGAGTAAATCGCTAGGATAAGAGCTGAGCAGGAATTTACCCTTGATACTGCTCAGAACCTGGAGCAACCGCTCGAAGTCGTGAATACCGTAGCCACCGTAATGCCCGCAATCGCTGTTATAATACGGAGGATCACAATAAAAAAAGGATTGCTCTGTGTCCCGGCTCTGGATGACGTAGATAGCATCAGCACACTCCAGCTGCACATTCTGTAACCTGATGGCATAGTCTTCGGTAAACTGCACCCCCTTGTTGTGTATCTTTTTGGTGGTCGTGTTCTTAGCCTTATCGTATCCCCAGGTGCCGTCTAGCATGCTGGCGAATGACTGACTGGCCAGAACCCATACTGCCCAGGCTCGTTTCAAAGGAGTAAACAGATGTGGATTCTCGTAGATCACCGCCGCATCCTTATGCAACCGCCTGCTGTGTAGTGTGATCTTGATTTCCTTCTCCAGCGATGTATAATCCTGCTGAATGACCGAGTAGAAATTGATGAGCTCCGTGTTCAGGTCGTTGAGTACCTCGATCTCGCTGGGCTCTTTAGCGAAAAACAGAGCCGCGCCACCGGCAAACGGCTCTGCATATAATGTGTGCTCTGGGAAGAGCGGAAGAATGGTCGACACTAATTTCTGTTTGCCGCCATAATACGTAATTGCACTTTTCATATTTGCTTTAATTAATGGTTCGTTTCACTTGCCTGATCACCCCATCAATAAAGCGTACTGCATTAGTCCAGTGGCACCTCAGCATCTACCCACACAGTGTACTCACTTACTCCTAGTGCAGGCTTTACAAAAGTTATAGCTACATCACCGGCAATCGTCACTATACCTTTAAACTGACTCAAATACACCTTGCTCGTGCTATCCAACGGTTGCGTATTGCTAGCGTTATTGCACACAAAGCTTCTATTTCTGGCAGGTTCGTACCCAGCAGGCAGTATCGCAACAAGTGTCGCCGTGGTAGTGGGGTATGCGTTAAAATCTGCCGGAGAATTGGCGGTAAAGGTCCCGGACAAATAAAGTTTATTGTTCAAAAAGTCTTTTCTGAACCTTAAGATACCCGTCACAGTTCCGAAACCTGCACCCGTATCCACGGACATAGACCGCCACTCTTCCCGGTGCCTGGCTCCGAGCACCTCACCCATCAGCTTAAAGCTTCTGATCGGCCAGGATGTATCTGTAACCTCATTGACAACAGCCGTAAAAATGGCGGAATCGTCGATCTTAACAGACCACGTACTACCATTAGTAAACACCTCATCAATTGCTGTCTCGTTAACAATAAGACCTCTAGTATACCCAGGGCCTGGCTCCACATCCAAACTGCCACCATCCGTTAGATAGAGTCGATTACCCACTACGAATGCACCAGCAGTCAGGCCTAATCCGTCATACTCCATGCCGGCAATAATTACTGGGTCAGTTACACCATAGGAGCACATGAGCGCTATAACACGCGCTATCTCCATGTAACTCTGTTGCATCCAATCTAAATGGCTCTGGTTGAATTTTAAGCCCCCAGGCCGTGAAAAATCCGCTGTCTTCATATTATTTCATTAAAAGGTTACAATACTATAAGTACTCATGCTCGGCAGGCGGTACTTCTCAACCAGCGCCCTGATGCGAGCCCTGCTGTATCCAGGGGCATGAGCTATATCATTTGGCACATTAATTACAAATACATCAGCCTCATCTGCTGCCGATATTTCTTCAGCTGTAAATAATGTTACCGGCATACCTTCTGCCGAAGTGTATAAAGGAACGGGACGCAATTCAGCGGCCAAATACAGCCATACGGCCTCCGGGTAGCTTATGTCTGACAGGTATATCCTGCGCAGATCAGCATCAAAGGCATCATTGAGTACCGCCTCCATGCTATACACCTGGCTGTTGTGCGTCAGGTAGTACAGGTTATTCAGCCTGTTCAGCCTGAAGGCATCATACAGCCATTCTATCGGCGAAACAAGCACGTTCAGCCACGCCAGCATTTTCGGTTTGCGCAGCAGTACAGGTGTTATCGACTTTACCAAGTCACGGTATACTACGGAGAAATAACTGCTCATCAGATCGGATTATGAGGGGTGAAAGTTGTGTTATCGGTAAAGTACGCCGCATCAAATAACAGGTACCCGGCATCAGGCAGGTATTCAACGGTTACTGGCTCAAATTCAAGCGCTCCATACCTTGCCTGTATAGTACTCACGCTGCATATCCTTACTCCCTCAACATTGTCTTCCACGTAACGCAGCAGGCGGTTTACCACAAATAGACCGTTGAAAGGCAGATTTTCTACAAAAGTCTTAACGGCGTCTTGCACTGGCGTAGCGGCAGTGCCATCAATACGGGCACCGGTATCGCTCAACACCAGAGGATCGTAATATATTTCGAAAGATACTTGCAGATCATCTGGATCATTAGTGGTGATCATAAGACGCACTCCGCCATCTTTTATCCGGGACATGTACGCGCGTACCGCTAGCAGTTCAGCATTGCCCAATGCAGTCAGCACGCCTCCGTTCAGTGTGGCCACCTTTATACGCACTATACTCCCTATCTCGGTGGCACTCGCATGCGCTATTATCTGCGCGGCTTCGTCAATAACGGCATATTCGTCAGAGTCTATCGGCAGGGTATATCCTGTCTGGAATGCCTTTATCTTGGTCTCATACCAGGTAAGCGTATGCTTCTTTTCGGCTCTAATGATATCCTGTACCTCTTCCTTATGATCATCAAAAAAGGTCTCCAGCACATTCTGGCAAAATGCACAGATATACGTCCACAGTCGCCATATAGCCACCTTACTCGCCGATGTCAGTAGTGGGTTTAGCGTTCCATCCGCTTCCTTCTTAGCGATCAGTGCATCCTGTATCTGTTGTATCGTCCTGGCCATTAGTACAGCGGTATTATTGCGTTCACGTAAATTGAATAGGCTGGTATTGTAGCGTCTGGCTTTATGAACCAAACCTTCACATCACCATTTACATCAACATAGCCGCTCAGTTCACGAATAAAGTCAATGCCTGCATAGTTCAGGAAGAATCCGTTGCTCCAGAAATAGGATGTGAAGTAGTAAGGCAGCGGCAACGTTACACCGGTATTGCCCAATAGTTTCGGCCCTATGGCAGTTATGTTTGTCGCATTTTGCAGGTTTTGCGCATAGTTGCTGGTCACGGTGCCTCTTAAGATCATAAGCCTAGCCATAGGGTCAACCCTATAATAAATTGTCCCGGTCAACCCACCGTTAGGTGCAGTTGTCAGCACGATCAGGCTATCCCATCCGCCCCTGTCCATTTTGGCAAATAAAGTATCAAACGGCACAGCCCGTTGCACGGTATCCGTACCCGCCACTACTACACCATTGACGAGGCTTTGCACTTTGTACTGCCCGCCCTGAACGGTAAACGGCAACTTAAATCCCCTTGTCGCGTTGGCCCCGCCAACACTCTTATACCCTAGCAGATAGGTGGTACCATCAATGGCCTGCGTCTGGGTATATTGGTCAATTCTGTTCGAGCTTTGCCCAAACAATGTGTGCTGCATCAAAAGTGCCAGCAAAAACGCTATGATGTTGTTCTTGTTTATCATGTTCTATTCAAATTTTCTATTCAGTTGGTAAAAGTTCATCCCCCTCAACACTCAACAGCGCATCGCCCTCTGTACTCAGCAGCCCTTCGTCTGCTGACACCGGCATTCCGGCCAGTGTGCCTATTACTATTTCCCGGGCGGTGATGAACTCCAGCACTTGGCTATTGACCGCCACATCGCTCGGGATGATCAGCACGGTACCTGCCGGTGGGTTGGCCGATGGTGACAGGCCGTTAGCCTTGCATATCGCCATATGGCCTTCCATGCTGCCTGTAGCTTGCAATACTGCATCGGCTAGCGTTTGTCGGGGTAGTATCTTGTGTGTTGGCATTATTTGGAAAAGGCTTCTGTTTTAACTATTCCGGCTTCCAGGGCCACTTTATTTACCTGCATGCCGTCCGCTGTATACTGGCGCTCTATCTCCTGTATCAGGGCACTTCGGCTTTCGTCATCAACGTAGGTAATTATGCCTACCGTATCTGTCGGGTATTGCTTCAGCTCTCCTTTGGTCAGCAGCAACAGTAATTGTTCGTTTTGCATGGTAGCATCACCTGTAACCAGGTCACCATCCGCTATCTTCAAATCAAAGTCATCGTCCAGCAGTATATCGTTTACGCTCATGGTTGCTTTTTATGCGGTTAATAATTGCTGTAGCGCAACTCGGTCAGCCTCAAAACTGGCCACGTTAATTGGCACCGATGTTGGCGCTCCGGCTGCGTTTACAGTTATTTGCTCTATATGCGTCAATATGTCCAGCAATACTGTCAGCAGGTTTTTGCTGCCATTCTTTATCTTAAACTTGCCAGCAGCCATCAACAGCTGCAGCCCGTCACCAGCCTTCAGGTCCAGGTAATTCTGGTTGCTGGCTATCTGTACATCGTTACCCACCCGCCACAGCAGCTGTTGCACCTCACTGCACTTTACTATGCCCAGGTTGCCCCCGCCATCCAGTTTCGCTACCCACACCACGCTATTTTCAGCAGGTAGAAGTATCAGTCCCTCGGTCACCTCCAGTGCGGCATTTACAAGTATATTCTGTGTCGCGTTTCCCTCATCATTCACGTTCAGCTCTACCGCACAGGTATACTGTTCAGTGTCCACGCTCACTACCTTTCCGGTAAATATGGTAGGTATGCGGCTGGCCGCTATTTCCACCATTTCTTTTATATCCTCTGCTATCTGCTTTGCTGCCTGGCTCATTGTTCTTTGTTATTAGCTTCCAAAATTTAATCGTGGCCCTATCTCCGCCCGCCTGCTCGCTCCGCTAGAGCCAAACGTTACCTCCGTGCTTTCTACCAGGTAGTCACCGGCACCGCCTGGGTATCGGTCATCTATCAGGTGGGCTTTGTATCCCGGCTGGCAGTAAGGCTGTAGAAAGGCGTTAATGCTCCCGGCGTAGCCATTGTAGTTCATCCTGTATTGTTTTTCATTGGCTATCTTTTGCATAGCCTTCAGGTCAGGTATGTTGTTGTTGATCGCGGTCGCCTTGTTGGCCAGCACCTTCTTTTCGCTGGCCGTCTCTATTCTGCGCCCGGTTGCCAATGTCCCGCGAAACAGCACCTGCACAGGCTCTGCTGGCTGCTTTATCTTAAGGCTGTTATCTCTGCGGCAGTTATAGCCTATCCTGTAGGCTACATCCCCATTCTGGTACACCTCGGCACCGTCCTTGTAGGCAGTGTAGGTAAGTCCCGCCCACAGCTTTTTGGGCTCAATAAAGAAGATGGAAATAACGCCCTGGCATATATTCTTTATCTCGCTGATGATGTCGGTACCACCGGCATTGTCCAGGGTTATGTTCTTCAGCGGTATGTCGTCCTGCACATACACGCTGATGTCCGTTCCCTTCACTGCCAGTTCCAGCAGCTGTTTCACACTCGTGCTGGCATAAAAGCCCTTGAGGTTCTTGTTCAGGCGCAGCTGGCGCACATAACCTTCACATTCTATTACTAGCCGGTTCATGGGGTTCAGGAAGCGCACAAACCCTTCAAATTCGGTATTCAGTTCACCATTATAGCCCAGCTCTATCTTCACCTTGTCCCCTTCATCAAACAGGCTGCTGATGGCACGTACCGTCCCCGCGCTTTCGCCCTTCCTGGTCACCCGGCCATAGCTTGGTAAGCTAATGATCGCACTGTCAGCGGGGCTGTGTATGCTCCGGTTCACCACTACCTGGTTCACTCCACTCCAGGCCATGTTGCCTACCGTAATTCTGCTGTTAAGTACAAACATTAGCCTATCTCTTTTAAGTCAATAATACCGTTGCTCACAAAGCGCAGTTCATAGCCAAACACGTTCTGCACCCCACGCACTTCCGGAAAGGCCACACTCTCTATCACTACCTGGTAGGCAACATCATTCAGCCATATGTCGGTATACGCACAGCGCAATGTCAGCGGAGCGCCTATTACAAATACATCCTTCATTTGCTTCATCAGGGCTTCAGGGAACTCCTGCGTTTCGTTGATCAGCACACCGCGCACGGTTATGTCGTAATCGGCTATCTGGATCAGCTCCTTTACCGTGCCCCTCCTTTCTGTTAGTGGAGTTTCGACGATCGTCTTTTTACCGCTCAGGGAAACTACCGGGTGTGGCAAGTTCCATTCCTTTAGCAGTTGCACATCCCCAATTACCAGGCTGCGGGCTATCTTGTCTTTGTCCGGGAAGGTCAGCTTCACTGGCAGAAAGTACTCGCGGCCAAACTGATCTTCATCCCAATACAGAGAGCCATAGTCACCAAACTCTTTACGGTTAAAATCGCCAACCCCGCTCACGCCGGTTACCTGGGCAAACTGGAACGCCTCACTCTCGTACCCGAAAATGGCGCTGTACAAACTGGCTATACTGAGACTAATTGACATTTAAATACTGTTTAAATCGTAGAATTTGGCACCTGGTTCTTAGAATTTGTCTTTACATGGCCTGCCTTACGCTATGGATGATCCGGGCGAATATTTCTTCCTGCTCCCGGTAGCTGTACTCTTTCGCCTCGCTCATGCTGTTCACATGAAATACCTGGTCTTTGATCATCGGAGCATTCATGTTCACAATTACTTGCCTGGCACCGCCGCCGGTTATCTTTTTACCGGCACCATCTACAGCAGCAGAAAGAGCGCCACTTGCATCAGCGCTGTCCGGATGCACCAGCGCATTAAGTTTGGTATAGTCGTAGCTCAGGAAGCTGCCGGTAAATTGGCCACCGTTCTCATTGAACATCCTACCCCAGTTACCTACCTCTTTATTGAACAGCGGAAGGTTCTTGCTATACTTATCACCCCAAAGCTTCTTTAGTGCTGGAGTATTGCCTATCAGGCCGCGCGCCTCGTTCAGCAAAGCCAGGTTACCCTTATTTTTCACATAAGCGTCATTGCCTGCCGCTTTTATAGAAAGGTCTTGAGCCTGCTTTTCTGCCAGATCGGCCAGCTGCGTCAGCCCTTCATAGTTCATATCACCCTTCCAGGCTCCCTTCACCATTCCCTCGGTGAAGAAACGATCATAAACGCCCAGGTACTTTGTTTTGTCCCAAAAGCCGGTGTGCGTTTTGCTATACTCAGCCTGCATCCTGGCTTTCTGGGCCAGCTGCAGCAGCTCATTCCTTTCGTCTTTCTGTACTTGGCCGTTATAGGCATGCTGGGCTACATCTATACGTTTGTCGTATGCGCCGTTTACCTTGTTTAGTATGGAAAGCAGCTCCTCATTTTTGGTTTTCTCTTTATCTATCTGGCCATAGAATTCGGGATACTTTGCCTTCAATTGGTCTATCAGCTGGCCACGTACCTCGCTTTTCTCGTTCAGCCTGGTTATGGCACCAACCAGGGTATTGGCCTCCAGGCGTTCAGTACGCAGGCTCTCCGGAACGGTCTCACCAATATGCACCAGGTGCAGCAGGCTGGTGGCCGCTTTCATTGCGCCCTCAGCAATAGGCATAAGGCTGTTGCCAATATCTATTTGCGTAGCTGCCCAGGCTCCCTTCAGCTTCAGCAGCTTGCCACCCGCCGTTTCACCTATCTGGTCCATCATCTGGTAGAAGCGGCCACCCTTGCTGGTAGCTACGGTAAACGCCTTATCTACCATTTCAGAAGATATCTTACCTTCTTCCATCAGGTCTTTCAGGGTGCCTACCGTTTGCTTGGTCTTAAAGCCAAACTCCTGCCAGCGCTCAGCCATTACACTCAGCGGGTTAAACCCGGCATTTATGTACTGGAGAAGATCTTGTCCCATCAGCTTACCGGCTGCGGTGGTCTGTGAGCGTACCAGGCTCAGGCTGGCCATCTTTTCAGTATCACCCATGCCCACATCGCCTACCTCGTGCAGCTTCCTGGCCACGCTGTTGGCATTTACGCCAAAGCCCAGCATCGTTTGCGCATTCTGGTACACCCCGCCGCCAACCAGGCTGTTCATTTTCATATCGCGCAGGGTATTGGCCATCTGGCGGCCACGCCCGGCATCACCCATCAACACCTCGAAACTCTTCTGACGGGTGTTATAGCTCATCGCAGCTTCTATGCTATCAGCTGCCATTTGCTTTACTGCATATGCGGCTGCCGCTACGCCTCCAGCTATAAGGCCACCTTTTAGCAGCCCGCTCATGCCTCCTCCGCTGTTGCCGCCATTGCCGGTCAGGCGGCTTATTCTGCCCTCCAGCTGCTGTATTTCCCTGTTCGCCGCGCTGATCTGCCGGGTATCAACCATTATTTCCCGCCTGGCCCTGAGTGCGTTCAGCTGGGTATTCATTTCAGATATGCTCGTGGTAGCATTCCTGGCTTGGCGCTGAGTGGTGCCCAGGGTACGGTTCACATACCCCATCAGGGTATTGGCTCTGCTGTTCACAGCGCTGAGACCTTGCTCCCTGAAGTCAACTACGAAATTGATAAAACTGCTATTTGCCATAACCTTCTTTGAATTTTAAAGGCCCGCCCTTTTTCCGGACGGGCCTCTGTTACCTCTTAGTATATCTCGGCAGCTTTCTGTTAGCTACCATTCCTATTTTCGCCAGCTCCACGCTCTTCTGTGCCTCCTGGCCTCTTATGTACTCCAGGTGTTTGAACTTCCGCGCAAACTCCTCGTCTGTTGCCGATTGGTAATCGAATCCGGGCATGTAGTAGTCAAACATCGCTTCTACGTACCCTATGGGATCAGTGTCCGGCCCGCCCGCCGATCCCCCTATAAGTTTACCAGTACTGCCATGCTGCCGTCCATCTTCGTCTGTAACTTGTTACAAACGCCCATCAGCATAGTGTCATTCTTTTTTATTTCATCACTACCTCCGATGAACGTCAGATCAAACAACTCTTCCAGGCGATCAAGGGGTTGGGCAGTTTTGCGCAACGCGCAGTTAACATCATTCCTGGTTGGATTCTTAAAGTAGGCTATATGGCCTTCTTCCGTTGCCACATAGAAGATGCCTAACGGATATTCCTTTTTCCATTTCGCTATCTGATCTTCGCTTACTTTGCCTGTCCAGGCTATTTCTGCCTCTGGCTGCTTACCACCTGTATTGTCCTTTTCGCCGGTGTTAAACAAAAAATGTTGTCTCATATGTTTACTGATATTTAGATATTATGTTATGCTTATTTCAGATCAACAGCCAGGAACGGCATTGTTACAGGCATGTGATCAGCGCCCTGGTCCATCCCCTTCTCATATTCGGTAAACTCCACGCCTATTAGCGTATCAGTTTGCAATGGCCGTCCGGGAGCGGGCTTGTAGGTAATTACAATGTCAGTAGCCACATCCAGTATGCTACTACCACCAGCAGCAACTGCTGCCTTGTTCATATCGTCAACAGCGCCTCCATAAAGGATGATGCTACCAGTAATATCTTCATTACCGCTCTGGATGCCGATGGTTTTACGCCCGGCACCTTTTAGAGCTGTCTTTGCTTGCGTACGTTTGTATTTAACCCCCAGTAATTTTGTCACCGACGCTCCGGCTATAAGCACAGAGATATCTGCCCATTCGTACTCCTTGGTGTCAAAAAAAGTTACTCCTGCCATGTTTATTAAAAGTTTTTATGTGTTCTAAATTGAGCCGTGGAATTTTGTTCCTGGTACTTGGTTCTTACAGCGCCGGGTTCTCAAAGCCCAGGCTTATTTCAATATCGGTGGCGTACCCAACCGGGATAATGCGCAAAGCCACGTTCAGCCTGTTGGTGCTAAGGATATTCTGCGCCGGGTCAATGGTGCAGCTCACACTGCTGATCTCTTTGTTGATCGTCATAGTGTTATTGATCTGGTTCACTATCTGCTGGCTCAGCCACTTGCAGAAACCCGCATCCAGGGTACCATCAGTATTAACCGGCACCTCATCGTCTACCTCCTGCACAAAAGTGGTATAGGCCAGTATGTGCGCCTTGTCTATCACACGGCCACGGCACAGGAAATGGTAGTCATCCGTTGTCGCGCTGGCGGTAGAGTCACTGCTAAAGAAGTACCCGGCCACATTCGGGTAGGTCGCAAAGGTGATATAACCATTTCCGGCTATTACATTGATATCATCCATGCTGCTCTCTGCATGGCTATCCGCTATGTAAGCGTTAGTAATATTCAGCGGTCCCGTCCGCACCCTTGATAATTTACGCTGCACTGGCACAGTGGCCAGCCTGCCCAGTGCCAGGCCCACGCATGCGCCAGCCCCGCTTACTGTATCTCCAATAAGTACAGACACCATGTTATTTACCGTCCCATCCAGCAAACCACTCAGATCACCCGCAACACCGGAAAATGAAGTGCCGCCAATTATTGTTCTGAACGGCTGATGTCTGTTGCCGCTCCATTCATCAAACAGTTCAGCTACAGCGTCTATCGCCGGGCCTACTTTGCTATTTAAACCACCCGCTATCTCCAGGTCTTCGCCCAGCGCTTCGTCTGCAGTTACTACGCCCAGCAGCTTTATACGGCCATTGGCATAGCGCAAAAGAGCAGGCGCCCAGTCCTCGTTAATAGACACTAAATGGTCGAGCTGCACAGTTCCGGATGCCGCCATTACATACAACTCAGCACCTTTTCCGGCTTCATCATAAAACTCGCGCACCTGCTTATAAAGAAAAGCATTGGTTGTCCCGTCCACGCCCATACCCTCCAGTGCTTCTACGCTGGAGATCAGGAATGGCGTTCCTACCGTCATAGCTCCCTGGCTAGTGCCTGTTGCAATCAACCCGGCAACCCCATCATTGGTTTGCAATGTGCTGCCCAGTGCGCCGCTCGTCAGTGTAATATTTACGCTACCCATAAAATTTTTATCAATTGTTTGCACCGCCAAATCCCGCCTTGTTAGGGCGGGTTGGCGTTGGCCTCAGTCAGAGCGAGGCTGTTAAGCCAGCCCATCAGAGGCCATTACAAGGGCGCATCACGATCTTTTTCCGGGTCACGTGCATCGCCTCCTTTGTAGTATTATTCAGCGGGCTTGTCTAATGCCCTCAGTGCGTCTTCAGCAGCTGTCTTTTCTACTTCGGCAGCAGCTACACCAGCATCAGCCAGTTCCAGGGCCTTGATAGCGGCATTTACTGCTTTGGTAGCCGCTGTCTTCTGTGTCGCTGTCGCTTCTGCACCTAAGCCGTCCTTAGCTGTCTGTGCAGCCGTAATAGCCAATTTGGCGTTTTCCTGCGCCGTCAATGCCTGGATCAGCGCTCCAGACTTTTCCGCAACCAACTGCTCAGCCAGCTGCTTCGGTGTCAGCACCGGATTGGTGCTTGTCTGCTTGCCCTTGGAATCTGTCTCCTGGCTGCCGGAGTCTGCTCCAGCCTTAGCCAGCATCTGCTCAGCTTGCGCCCTGGTGATCGGTGTTATCTTGCCGTTGCCTTTACCGGCTTTCTTCAGCACGGCTGCATGGTTTACGGCATCACCTCTGTTGGCAAAGGGTATACCATCTTCCGTAAAGTGAAACAGGTTCACCTTCGGGTTGTCTTTAAATGCTTCTAAGCGGTTCTCCATATTAAAAGAATTGTTTGTGTTTACTTGTAAAGAATAAAACCTTGTAGTGCGGAGTCTGCAATTGTCCTGGTATGCCGTACAACTGCAAAACCCTCCCTGCTGCCATTGTTATTGCTGTTGCCTTCTATGGTATGGATGATATTACCCTCCAGACGCTCCACAATCCCTGTGTGGCCGGTACCACCATTAAAGAACAGGATGAACTGCATTCCTGGTCTGATCAGCCCAGGGTTAGTGATCGCAGCCTTGCGGGTTATCTTCATACTGGCGTCTGTTTTTACCCAGCAGGCTTGCACACCCGCCGTCCTGATCACCGGCACTTTGCCCTTCATCATCTTAGCTGCCTCTTGGTAACACCAGAACACAAAAGCCTGGCACCAAGCGTATCCGGGATTAAGGCCTACAGAAGCAAGGTATTTGTCAACCATCGGGCCTTTGTTGCTGCCCTTTGGCTCTTCTTGCTGTCCCAGCTGGCTAATGGCTATACTCAGTGCCAGTTCGCCTATAGTTGTCGTTTGCTCGCTCATGCCCTGGTCAAAATTTTAAAGATGTAGTAGATCACTGTCCCGGCACCTATCACCGCCAGTCCTTCGACAATCCAGCTCCACACGCTCTCCAACCAGGTTGGCTGCGCCTCCTGTACCACCTCTTTTAGCGTCTTTTCCTTGCTGGCAGTATCAGCGGTAGCCTTACTCACCCTTTCTGCCATGCTATCCAGCTGGCGGAAGACTATCTTTTGCTGGTTGATACTATCGCGCCTCATGCGTTCGATGATCAGCGTAAGGCTGTCGCACGATCCTGTTATATGGCGATTGCCCTGCTTGTCGGTATATCCGGTGAGGCGGGCATTGCCCGAGCGCACATCAAAGCTGGAGTCAGCCTGCTCTGGCTTCAGTACCACGCCTACCTTGCTACCAGGTATGCCAACCGCACTGTCTTTCTCAGTATGGCTGTGGTACGTATTGTCGCGGGTGCTGTCCTTGGAAGCCACCTTTACCTTGCTGCTGTCCTGGTTAGCATTCCTGGTTACGAGCGCCGTGCTGTCCTTTGTGCTGCTCTTAGTGGTCTTCAGCACCCGGCAACCACTGCAAAACAGCAATATATAGCCCACGAATATAAACAGCACGATCAGCAGCAGCTCCTCTACCGGAGAAAGCGGTCGAGTCTTAAAAATCTTCATGTTCTTATTCTTAAAATGTTTCCACATATAATGGCGTTTAAACGGTATTTAATTAGTACCTGGTCCAGATTGCCTGTTCAGCAGTTCTGTTTTATCCTTGCTGCCTCGGCTGCTGCCCCACCTGTACGCTACTAGCATCAGCAGCACGTCCTTCAGCAGGTCTTTTATGTCGCTTACCTCTTTTATGCTCTTGCCGGTAACAGTACAGTAGCCTATCAATAGCATCAGGAATAAGAGGATCAGTACCAGGATAAACCAGAAGCCCAAATCCTTCCCCCGTATTTTGTCTATCATTTGTACTCTTCGTTTAGTGCTTTGATATTGCAACACTGGTCAAGGCTGCTGCACCTTTCCTTGCTGCGCTTCCTTTGCTTCAGCTTCCAGTTGATCTTCATACTATAGTCGATGATGGCCAACACAGTCAACAAAGCAGATAATAGGAACATAGCAGCCTTAAACAAGTCAGATATATTCATATGGATTGCCCATTGAGGCATCCAGCTGCTGGCTACCAGGAGCAGGCCCGTTATATCTGGCATAATACTGTGCGGATTGCTGTGTGTTGACATGTTGGAAGTTGGAATTTGAAACTTGGAAATTGACTTCGTTGCACCTGAAAGCCCCGCACCGGTGTTAACCAGCTGCGGGGTAATGCATTAAGCCATTGAGCAATTAAGGCATTGAGCCATTCAGGTACGAGGTACGATCGGCTGGCCAGGCTGAGTCGAGCGCCTCCCACCACTCAGCTTCCTTGTAGCGTACAAGCAACTTCGCTTTAAAACGTGCGCTGCTACCAGCCGCTTTATTGCCAACCTTCAGCAAAGACCTGGTTGCTGCATAGTTGTTGCCGGTCATTTCGTATTTGAAGGTATTTTTTGCCTGGTTCGCGCAGGTAAACGTCTGAAGCGTTACCCAGTCCGTTATATTGGCGGTCGCGCCGCTGTCCACTGCTGCCTGTAACACGATCGTGGCACTGTCAATGCGTCCGGCTATGCTGTCAACTACAAATACGTAGGTTTGGCGGTTCACTTCGCCGCGCATGCGGTTGTTAAAGGTATCAGCAGTGCTCAGCGTAATAGTGCGCGCTGTAGTTACCAGCGGCATATCGCTTACCTTCCAGTCCTTCCAGGCTGTCGTGCCGCCGTTGTTGTACGATCCTGATGCGGTCACCTTCTGTACCTGCTGTGGCTGCGCGCTTACCTGAGGCGAATAAGCCATGCTGATCGTAGCCACCGCCATCACCGCCAAAAGAATTTTCTTCATGTTTTCCGTTTTAATTGTTTAACTGTTTCTACTACCTTAAGCCGGTGCATTTACGCTTACCGGCTTAAGTATTGTTTACCCTTATTTTCAATTATTACGCACCTACTACTGGAGCAGCCTGCACTATCGCACCAATACCCAGTTCTGTTGGCCTTCTGTTTGCGCCGCCCGCCCTTACTTCAAGACTCACTATATCACCGTAGTACGTAGGATCATCACTTTTCGGGAATACCTTTACATCGCCACTGGCCTTGGAAACTGCGCCCTTCCACCAGAACAATGCGGCTGCGTTATCATCTGCTGCTCCTGCTGCTCCCAGGGCTTTAACAACAGGATTTGCAGCATTATTATATGCCAATACGCGACTGCGTTTGAAGAAACTGAAGCCAAAAAGACTACCGATTACTCCCGTCTTAGGATCCATCGCCCTACTGAAATCCGACATTTCTGTTTTAGACAAGTCAGAAAGAAGCTGGCGGTGCATCTGGGAGTCAAGCAGCATATAGCGGTCTTCTTCAGGGATATCTGCATCATCCAGTATAGAGGCTGCAAGAATGACATCATACACACCAAATGCTAAGCGCTCGTTTGATGCCCCTTTCAAGTGGGCTAATACTGTCTTCCTGGCTGCGTCAGGATTATTGTTTACGATACCAGATGTACGGATAATATTGGCATTGGTTGTGATACCATCAACAAGTAGGCTTGTGCCGGTAGGTGCCCATTTGATGAGTATTTGTTCTGCCAACTTCTGATTGATAGCCGACATAGACTCAAACAACACTGCATCCATTTCATCATAGCTATGTATTGCTTTATCAGCATTCTTTACCCTGAATGGTGGCGTTCTGAATACGTCAATGTCATACTTCCTGTCCTGGAAATCCAACGATTCAGTATCTACTGCACCCGCAGGCAATACGCCATTAATCGTTACTTCTGGTGGATTGCCCGCGTTGGGAATATGTACCGACAGATTATTTACATACTTACTATCATCGACTGAGGCTGCAAGAAACTTATTGCTTCGCCACAGGTTGCGCTCTACGCTTTCCTGCCATACTTCCGTTGCCAAGCCTTCAAAGGCCATGCCTTTTGTCTTGCCAGGCAGGCAGCTTATAAACAAGCTGATACCAAAGCCAATCAAAAAGGCCAGCACACTGCCAAATACAGCCATCACAATCAAACCGGCACCTGCTGCCATCACAATGGCGAGCGCAAACCGGTAAATACTAAAATGTTTCTTCATGTTTATTGTATAATTAAGAGTTGAAAATGTTTCGTTCTGGAGGCCTATTTCCTTTTGCTGGCAAAATGCGCCTCCTTTACCTCCTGCGCAGCTTCAGGATCCAGGCTATGCAACGCTGCCATTTCACCGCTGCTCATCAGCGCAGTATAGCCCTTAGCCATCAACGCAGTTACCTGGGGTGTACGCTGTCCGGTTTGCGGCGGCTGTTGGTTCAGCTTCGTCATGATGCTGGTAAATGGAGCCATGGTCTTCAGCACGTCATCCAGTGCATCCGGGTTCTTCGCATACTGCGCCATAAACACAGTGTACTGCTGGTCAGTGATCAGCTTGTCCTCTTTGGCCTTGTCCAGCTTCATTTTCACCTGGTTGGTAGTCAGATTTTCGTTAAGCTCTTCCAGCTGCTGTTTGTAAGTATCAGCCTGTAAAGCCTTACCATGCATCGCGGTCATTGCTGCTTCTACTGCCGCCGCATCGGCACTCTGTGCCACCCCCAGCAGCGAGGCCATTCTGGGAGATAAAAATTGTTTTTCCATTATGTCGCTAAATTTTGACTCCATTCTTGTTTGGAAGGCCATGTACACGCCCTCCGCATTACTATCTTCCGGCAGTTCTACCTCTTCGCCTTCAAACACACCATCTACCAGGCCGGTGCTCAATGCCTTATCCGCCATGTAGATATTGTCCTTACCGTTCATAAACACCGATTTTACCTGATCAGCGGTCATGCCGGTACGCTTGCAGTACATATCTATTGCATCGTCCTGCACGGTTTTCAGGAACTCTAACTGTTCGGTCATCTCCTCAACAGTGCCCTGGGCGAACCCGCTAGGCTGATGAAACAGCATGCGGGCATATTTGTTCATGTACAGTTTATTACAGTACAGCGCTATAAGGCTGGCCATACTGGCCGCAATTCCATCTACGTAGCCAGTTATCTCCATGCCGCAAGTGCGCATGGCAGATATGATCGCTACGCCATCAAGGTTATTACCACCAAGGCTATTGATATGCAGGTCTACAGCCTTATGCCCAACACTGGCCAGCCAGTTCAGTTCTTTCACGAACGACTCGGCCATTATTGAATCAATGAAGCCATACATGTATAGTTTCGGAACATCTCCGTTACTCATGCGTACTATGACCTTCTTTCCTGTTGGCATATTGTTGATGGCTTTTAAAAAGAGCCTGCGGCCACTTCGTTGTTCGACCGCAGGACTTTGGTATCAGTACCGCAACTGTCATGGTGAGCCTGTCGAACCACCACTCTCGCGCGTTGCTGATGATGTAAAATTGCATCAAGCACATAAGCCAGAAAAACCGCATAAAGACTATGCTTTCAGCGGAAATGTATCATACCCCGCAACCCTCGGCATCATACTTTTTTCACTCCAAAACAGCCGCTTTTTAAAGTCAATTTTGTTCTGTAGCTGCAAAGCAGCTACACAAAACCACGCATATGAACTTGAAAGAGAAGCAAGAACTGGCTACAAAAAAGGAGTTCGCCAGGATAATGTACTTACACAGCAACCTCAATCAGAAAGCGATCGCAATAGAGGTTGATGTATCCGAGCAAACAATGTCGTCTTGGGTTAGAGAGGGCAAGTGGTCCGAGTTGAAAACCCCGATGGGTGTAACGGATGAAGAGATAATCTTTAACCTGGAAACACTGTTAAATCTCAAAATAGCCGAGGGTAAAAAGTACCTGGAAGATGATGACCCGAAGACAAATCCTGATGGCGACGGCATCGTAAAGCTGGCCAAGGCTATTGCCTATATGAAGAAGAAAGCGGGACCGGCACAGATGTACCAGACCGGCATTGCCTTCCTTACCTACCTGTCAAAAGAGAACCCAGATCTCGCAAGGCAGGTTTCTCCGTTATTCCAGGCATTTATTAAGTCGGTCGTTTAAACAAGGTTTAATTATGTTAGTATATAAGGAAAAGTCACTTACCGACTGGCAAAAGGAAATGGACGAGCTGGTTAAAAACATTGCCAACTCAACCGCTGCCGACAAAACTGAAACAGAGAGCCAGAAGCAGGAAAGAAAACTGCGTCTTGAAGCCGAGGGCAACCAGGAAGAATGGTTCAAATACTACTTCCCTAAATATTCGTTTGCTAAGCCTGCTGGCTTCCATCGCAAATCCACCGAACGCATCATCCAGGCGGCTAGGCAAATGCTGGCCAAAGGATCAGGCAAGTTCTACATGTCACGCAAATGGGCGCGCGGACTGGCTAAGTCTACACGCCGTATGATGGAGGTATTCTACCTGCATTTTGCTCTGAAGATACCTATCAATGGCCTGTTCTGTTCTAAGACAGAAACGAATGCCATTGACCTGATGACTCCTTACATGGCCAATCTGGAAGGCAATCAGCGCATTATCAATGATTACGGCCCGCAGAAGAACCTCGGCAATTGGGACATGAAGAAGTTTATTTCCAAAGGTGGCATGGGCTTCAAAGCGGTCGGCACAGGCAATAACCCCAGAGGTTCTAAGAATGAAGAAATGCGTATCAATGTCATCATAGGTGATGATATGGACGACGACGAGGTTTGTCGAAATGAACAACGTCTGAATGATGCCTGGAAATGGTGGGAAAAGGCTGTGTTGCCATGTGTTGAAATATCACGGCCCTATTTCATATTCGTTGACAACAACGTCATTGCAGAAGATGCTTTAGCGGTCCGTGCAGCTAAACTGGCTACAGACAGTGAGACTGTAAATATTCGGGATGAAGAAGGGCACTCTACATGGCCAGAGAAGAATACTGAGGAAATGATCGACGACATGTTAGCTAACCAAAGCTACGAGTCTCAACAGGCTGAGTACTTCAACAACCCCACTTCCCAGGGCAAAACCTTTCCGGAGATTACCTGGGGCGATTGTCCGAAACTGGAAGACTTGGATGATCTGCTGTGCTATTCTGACCCGGCACCGTCGAACCGGGATATACCAGGTGCAAAAACGGGTGCAGGTAATAGCCGTAAAGCCACATTCCTTATTGGGCGTAAGGGGGCAAGGTTCTACATATACTATGGGTTTCTGGATATCATGTCTACAGCGCGTTTTGTTGATGGTCTGTTTTCCTGCCGCGACTACGTGGCCTCCCGTAGGCAACTAACATTCCATATTGAGAATAACACCCTGCAAGACCCCTTCTACCAGCAAGTACTGCTGCCCAAGATTTACGAAGCCGGCAACGCTAAGGGACATATCTATATATCACCTGATGGCCGCAAAAAGCCGGATAAATGGGTACGTATCGAAGGAACGCTGGAGCCGATCAACCGATCCGGCAACCTCATTTTCAACGCTCAGGAAAAAGGCAATCCGCACTTGCTACGCCTCGAAGGTCACTTTAAAACCGCCAAGCCTTCAAGCAGGGAGCTTGACGGCCCCGACTGTATCCAAGGGGGCATAGAAATACTAAAGGAACGCGCTATCGTTCATACCCACGAGGTTATGTTCCAGGAGCGCACACATTCATCAAAAACACATTTCTAAAATGGCTTACACTCCAATAGTCTTACCGGCAGACCTCAAAACACACGTTTACGAGGGCATCATAAACGAGATAGCAGAAAATGACGATGCTGTCATTATAAGCGCCATAGATATGGCCATTGACGAAGTAAAGATGTACCTCACCCGGTACGATCTTACGGCCATATTCGGCGATAAAGCCACCAATACAGCTGCAACCTTTACACCAGATACCATGCTGCTCAATATCATCAAAACACTTGCCGTCTGGAACCTCATGCAGCTGTCCAGGCCAAATCTGGATTACGAGCAATGGCAGAACAGGTACCGGCAGATGATCAGCAGCCTCAAGGATATTCAAAAAGGTGCTGCTGATCCGCGCTGGCCGTACCAGGACTATACCGATATCACTACGCCCGAAAGCATTGAGATAATTGCAGTCTCTAACGATAAAGCAAACAACCGCTACTAATATGGCAAAAGAAACACGTAAGAAACCATCCAATAGCACCCAAACCGTTAACGCGCCGCAAACCGGAGAACAGGAGACTCGCATTAGCCAGGAAATGGTGCTGCGATCTAACAACCGTTCAAAAAAGGATGTTGGTACATGGCGCAATGGCATCATATCCGCAGAGTCCGTATACAATCCTAACTGGGTGCCTCTGTTGGACATGCACACAGATATACTGTTGGATGCTCACCTGGC
This sequence comes from uncultured Flavipsychrobacter sp., assembly GCA_964588295.1. Classification (GTDB taxonomy): domain Bacteria; phylum Bacteroidota; class Bacteroidia; order Chitinophagales; family Chitinophagaceae; genus Flavipsychrobacter. The sequence continues at coordinate 43,329 of CAZPOT010000015.1, forward strand.
AGGCCTGATCAAAAAGCGCGTGGCCAGCGTCATCAATAAAAAGCTTGTCTTCAAGGTTGGCGAGAAAAAGGTTGATGAAATGGACAAGCTCATCGAATCCAAGGTCTTCAGCGATCTTAGGCGGCAGTTCATAATGACAAAGATGCATGGCCGTACCGCAATGGAGTTTGTTCCAGGTGGCCCGCTGGCTTTCAACGAAGTGCCGCGCAAGCACATCGATATGAAGAACCAGCTGATCACAAAAGAGCAGTGGGGCGGCGAAGGTGTATTTTACCCCGACTATTGGAACCTTTGGGTAATTGGCGATCCGAATGATCTCGGCCTGCTCACTATATGTGGGTTCTACGCTTTGCTCAAAAAAGGCGCTATCAGCAACTGGGCAGAATATGTCGAGCTGTACGGGTCACCGGTGATGGTCCTGAAGTACGGTGGTAACGACCTGCAGAGCAGAAAGCAGGCACAGAGCATTATAGACAAGTCCGGCAACAGTCTGAAAATTGCCATCACAAAAGAGATGGACTTCCAGATTGTTGATGGTAAAACATCCAACGGTGATGGATCGCTCCAGGAAACCTTCATTGAGCGGCTGAATCAGGAAATGTCGCTGATCATCACCGGCAATACCGAAACCTCTACTAATGGCAAAGGTGGTACCGGTGCAAAATCCTTGGTTCACCAGAACGAGCAAAAGCAGCTGACCAAGGAGGATATGGACTATGAGTTAGACATGCTCAACTCCGACAAGTTCCTGGGCATCCTGGCCCGCTACGGCTACAAAGTAGAAGGTGGCCACTTTGAGTATGTTGGCGAGGTTGATATAGATTTTCTCCAGCAAAAGATAAAGGTCGACTTGCCGCTCATGCAGGCAGGCCTGCCCGTTGCTGCCAAATACCTCTATGAAACCTACAATATTCCAATGCCGGAACCAGGAGAGCAGCTTGTCATCCTTGGAAGTGCTCAGGAGCCAGACGCAGACGAAACCGAACCGGACGCAGACGAAACTCCGAAACCTAAGCCAATTGGTAAGCAACCGGCAAAACCGAAGACCAGGAAGACAGCACAACCGGCACAAATGGCAATGACGCCTGATGAGATCAGGGCCATGATGAAAACTACCCTATCCGATTTTTTCGCCACAGCCCTCAGTACCGAGGGCTAATGACACTTAAGCTGCTGGATCAGCAATACAGTGGCCTCCGGCACGGCCACGGGCCTGCCCATGCCCGTATGGCTGCCGATGGCCCGGACTTTGCCGCTATCTGCGATCGTATTGCTGAGCAGCTCTATAGCGCCAAGATCACACAGGGTCAGATACCACGCGATCTGTATGAGGCCACAGCTGGAGAGTTAATGAACGCCGTCTTTTCCGGATTAGGCGATCGTAAGACGTTTACCTACGAAGATCCTAACAATCTCCTGGTGGCACACCTCCGGCAGAACATCTACGCGTTCAGCGCTGCCAGGTCTTTAAAGGAAATGCAGGTGTTCAACGATCTGCTGGTCGGCGATGACGGTAAGATCAAGCCGTTCACCCAGTTCAGAAACGATCTGTCTAAAGCCGGTAAGGTGTTTAATGTCGTTCACCTGAAGACCGACTATGACACAGCTGTCAATTCCGCGCAGATCGCACAATCTTTCAACGAATTCAGCGATGAGGACTATCTGGAGGTAAGAACGACCGGTGCGGAGAACGTCTGCCCGATTTGCGGCGGTTTTAACGGCTTTACGCGCCTCAAGACTGATCCTATACTGGAAAAGATATGCCCGCCGTTCCATCCCAACTGCAATTGTAAGTTTATCCCAGGGCTGGAGCGCAATGTTGCCAAACACCCGAACGGCAATGCTTTGTTGAAGACTCAGAAAGTTACACCGGCCTTCCAGAGCAACCCTGCAATTAATAAGGTGGTGTTCACTGATGACTACCCGATGATGAACACCATTAAAGGATTGAAAGAACTGCGCTGGGATAAAGCATATCAGATGCAGAGCATTGAACGCATATACCAGGATCAGTGGCCGCAATCCCAGTCTGAACTTACAGAGACCGAGGCAAACGGATGGTGGAAGGAGCAGGCAGGTACACTCAGGGCCGATTTCTTTACAAAGGATGTCTTTGGTACGGTCGTCAAGTTTCCAAAAGGTCAGCGCCAGCATATCTTCTACGACAACAATGAAAACCGGTTCAAATACATCAACAATGTACTGGATGTGTTGAGTGATCCGGACGAGGTTTGGTCAGTCAAGAACCGTAAAGGCCAGCTGATCACAACATACATCCGCTACTATGCAGACTATCCAATGTCGGTAACTGTCCAGGATAACGATGTATTGACCACGTACAAATATGAAAAGAAAGGCAAACTGAATGCAGACTCGCTCGACCAGGACAGAGCTGGAGTATTGATATTCCGAAAATAGAATCAGGCCATCGCGTTCCCGGTGAAACGTACTCCTCGAGCCGTCACCGGCACGGTGGCCTGATTGATAGCACAAATATACAAATTTTATGACACCTGAACAATTCCGCGCTACCGTGCAACGCCAATCGCGCGAGCTGCAGAACTATATAGTGAACGTGTTCCCCTCAAGGGCGGGCAAAATTGCGCTCAGGTTCATAGATGGTAACTTCCATGCCCAGGGCTGGCAGGGTGCCACGTTTCAGCCATGGAAGGCCACAGCAGACGGCCACACACCAATTCTCATGCGCAGGGCCTTCCTGTTGCGCAGCTTCCACTATATCACCGCTCCCGGCCAGTGCACCATATTCAGCAATTCACCGTATGCTTATGTTCACAATTTCGGCTTTCACGGTACTGTAACGGTCAAGGCATATACAAGACACAAATACACTGCGCACCAGGTAGGCACCGGGCGTTACAACAAAAACGGCACAGAGCGAAAGAAGACCATCCACCTGATTACCGACTCTACACAAGTCCGGGCGCATACCCGAACCATGAATATCCCGCGCCGCCAGTTTATGCCCGAAGATCAGAACGATAGCCCTGTCTTCAGCAACGCCATTAATCGGGAGATCATCCGCGAAATCGACCGCATATTCAACCCTCGCACATAACAGCTTTATACTAATACTTAATACTAAAAACATGAACAGCGACAACGGAAACTTATTCCTGGCCATACAGCAGCGCCTGGAAGAACAGAAGAATACAGAAGACAAACGCTACTTCGCGCAGATCACTGCCGACATGCAGCAACTCAACCATGATCAGCCGCCGGTCAAATTCCCAGCCGCGCTGATCGGCGGCTTCGCATTTGATTACAAACAAGGTGCCGACCTGGTACGTTTCGGAGACGGGGACATCACGATCAAAGTCTGCTTCACCCCTTACAGCGATGTTAGCAATTTTAAAGACATTGACTTCAGGGAAAAGGGACTGGCCTATTTCAACCTGGCGCAAATAGTATACCTGGCGCTGCACGGCTGGCGCCCAAGCTATATTGTAAATGATGTCGACGTCCTGGCCAGAGTTGGCCGGTTAATGGGCGTCCGGGAGCGACCGCTTCCCCGCAATGATGATATCATAGTCTACGAGCTCACCTTCAATATCGCCAAAGACGACTACAGCGCTAAGCCGGTTAAAGGTACCGCGCCGCGTCCAGACGTGAATATCTCGTATCTTTAAGATATGGACTATGTGCAGATAAATGGACGGACGATTGAGACTGATCGCTATGGGTATTTGATAGACTGTGAAGTAACGGAAGACCTCTACCACAGTACAATAGGAGTTATTAAGTGCCGCCTTCGCCGGTGCGTTGTAGGCAACAGGCTCACAATAGAGGCAGATATGTGGCAGAGCGCCGAAATGACAGGACTAGACAACACCTACATAACCTTTCGCGCCGGTGTTTATATGAAACCTCTGCCAAACAGCTACGGCTACGAAATAGCGGATCAGAAATACAAAAACGCCAATGACACCTGGAAAGAACTGGAATGGAAAATCTCCAACCTCATCCAGATCAACGAATGAAAAAGCCCCGGACAACATCCGGGGCTTTTAATATATCGTCAGTTTTACTATTGCTTCAAAAGAGGAGTCGAGCCACCCTGGTACAAAATATAGTAAATACCAGTTGGCTGTTTCGTTAGGTCCACTGGCTCTCCGTTGTAAGTCAATGTGGAGAACACGGAAATACCGGCAGCGTTTGTAATAACTACCTGACCCTTCGCGTCAATTCTGAATACTCCCGTTGTCGGGTTCGGTGTGGCGCTCACTTGTCCCGATATATTATTGGTCTTTGCAACTCCAAGAGAGCCACAACGTCCGCAGGGAATCGTACCAGGTAGTGAATATACATTGCTGACATAGCTATATAACACATTTGGCAATATCGTTGTTATCAACTTATACGAATTTGTGCTCTGGTTAAAGTGTACAGTGCCGTAGTAAGAGGTATCAATAAAGGTCATTGATCCAGCTTCTGTCACTAGGTACGTCTTATAGTGCGGAAATGACGTGCTGTAGAATACACCGATAAACTCAACACTATTATCTGTATTGAACAGATTATCCGATATAGCGTAAGCCGAATTCAGTCGGTAACCTGCGGGTGGTATCGGGGTGATCGACTTCCATATTGAGTGATCAGAATTGTAGAGGTACACTCCTAGAGTATCGCTACTTTCATATTTGTCCCCGTTGGAAGAGAAAGTGACAATGTTGGCATAGCCATTGTAGGTGTGCTCAAGCGTCACCTGGCCTCTGCCAATGAATGCGGTAAATAGGCACATAGCCAATAGAACTTTTTTCATTGAAATAATTTTAGCTGCTACGAATATAATTTTTATTTGTCTATATTGAAATATTTTACTAATTTCTACATCCATGGTAAATGTATTCGCAACCACTTAAAACTAATGTACTTTAAAAAAAACCGAAACTGTATGTCACTAAAACTCCCAATTGCAAACATTGCGTCATTTTGTACTGTTTGTGCTATAGACTCTCACACTAGATTTAATATCGAGGTCGAGGTAAATTCAGGCCCTGCATTCCTGAGCTGCTTTCATCTAAAAGTGGATGGTATATATTTTCAACTTTGGTCAAACTCAAAAGGAGATATCGAATCTAACTTTAACAATGAAGCCGATAAACAAAAGCTACTAGGACCATACCTACGTCATTTTTTTTATCACGTTGTCGGTCAGTGGCTAAAAATCTGTAGTTATGAAACAAAAAAGCCCCAATAATTGGGGCTTTTACTATCTTACTGCTGTCGGCTCTGGTGCCGGTATTGTTATCTGATCATCCGCCAGCGCCGTAGGATGGCTCGCTGATAACTGTTGGTAAACCGTCCGGTACCTGGCACTCAGCCTTTTCCTTTCATCCCCGGCAGGCATCTGGTTCATCAGGCTGGAGGCTTGGATCATATCCACCTTGATCGCGCCATCGTCTGAAATCTTACTGGCCTTATCCAGGTAATCATTTGCAACCTTGTAATGTACCTGGGCGTCATCTGTCTGGTTCTGGGCCGTCCCGCAACTAGCGAATACTAGCAATGCAATAAATAGCTTCTTCATGATGTTATTCTATTTTACAATATTACCAATTTAAACGGCATTTAAATACGCCTCATACACCTTTTCCATTTGGATGATCAGGATACTCAACTCAGCAGCATCATGTTCCATTAACGCCTTCTTATACTTGCCATAAGTAATGCACCACCCATCCACCCGCTCCATGTCTAATTCTTGTCTCACCGGCGCTGGCAGTCTCGCCTGCCTGGTCACATCCCCCACGCTCTGCCGGTCATCCCGTACCTGCATGCCTATACCCTTATACCAGCCCATCAGGTGGCAATAGTGCAGCAGCTTCTTACGCTTTTTGTCAGCAACACTACCGCCCGGCACCTTAGCTTTCTTAGTTGGGTTCGTGATCACACCGGCAGGCACAGGCATTACACGCTCCAGAGCCGCTATTACATCGTTCGCTTCCTTCCAGGAAAGCTTGGTTGTGCTGGTTTCCCTGCCATCGGTATAGTCGCGCACCAGGTTCTTTTTATACGCCGCCATTTCCTTTTTATCGCCCAGTCCCGGCACTTTGGCCAGCAGCGCATGTATCCTGCTTATTTGCCCCTTATTTACCTGGTATTCCGTTGTTACTGCCATATTGCCCATTTAGCCGTTTAACTCTTTAACTCATTGCCTGCCTGCTCTTCCTCTTCTGGGCTCCAGTCCATTTCTGGCCTGTCCATGCTCCAGAGCATGCGCGGCCATCGCTTCCAAAACCATTCAATACCTGGCTTTGTGCTCTTTAGGTGCTGAAGCTCGGCATCAAGCTCAGCAACTATCTCGGCTATACGTACCGCACTCAGGTCAAAATCCTGCATCAGCAGCTTCATAGCTATCTCATTTTTCATCCATGGGTGAAACGTACGATAGTAGTACAGCCTGGCCGCCATTTTCTTATTCCTGCGCTCCGTAAACTCAGGGTTGCGGCCTGGGCGCTTTGGCGCATCAGGTGTCTGGCCAAATAGGTCAACCCCTGGCTGCTCACCCAAACTATCAAAAACCTTATCCCCTTTCATTTTTCGCCTTTTGCTCTTTTAAATAAACCTTAAACCATTCGTCCCGAAAGTGCCCGCGCAGGTAGGTGTCCGGATACTGCTGATTATACCAGGGCGTTTGCTTGCAATACCATTGGTAGCTGAAATAGTTGATGAACACATAGCGCTTATCATATGAGTCCTTACCCTTCCACAGTCGCTCAGCCTGTATCTTATTCCGGGCATTGTCAAAGTACAGCCAGAATCGCTCAAAACTCAGGTCTTCGTCCAGCTTGATAAACGTCCGGCTCTCCGCTTTACACCAGGCTAAGAACTTCTCCTGGCTCAGCGCATTTTTCAGAGAAGCATTTACCGCGGCCCGCTGATCCTCTGGCATCTTATAGGCACAATTCTGAAACCCGATGAGGAAGCCTTCCTTGTCATACTCATACAGCAGGTACCCCTCAAACCTTTGCGATATCACTACATATTTATGCATTTACTACCTCCTCGGCTTTTGCTTCTTCAAGTTCCATTTCCTGTTCTGCCTTCTCGTCTGCGTGGTTGTGGATGATCTCCAGCCCGGCCTCTACCTTCTTCCAGAACATCGGATCAGCTCTCCTCGCTTCTCTAAACCAGCCACAGAAATTACCCGTACCGCCAACCCTGTTCTTCACCATTCGGGCTGTATGCCGGAAGACCCTGATGGCAAATTGACCATCATACATGATTTTCTTGCCAATTTTAGATTCCGGGAGATTTTTGTCTTCATGACTTAAGAAAATGATCCCCCTTTTCTTGCCATAGTTTTCCTTAATGAAAAAGTATTGCTCTAAAGTCAAAGCACCGGTGGCTAATAGGTAGTCCAAACTATCTATAAAGACAAATTCAGGTGTGCTCTTCTTGCTTAAGTACTCGCATAGCTCTTCAAACAATGTCATACCGGCCTTTCTCTTAGCCAATGGGTTGATAGGTATGAAAATGCCCTTTTGTTCCTCCATCTTATAGCGCTTTGTAGCAGCTTGCAGATCAGGGTCATGCTTCTGTTCATAACTTAACCAGGCTACGCGGCCAAACTTGCATAAATACTTAGCAAAACGGATGGCGAAATACGATTTTCCTTGACCACTTTGGCCGTAAATAATGCCTACAAAACTGCCAGTTATTAAGTGTCCAATAAATTTCTTCCATACCCCTTCGAACGCGAGGTACTTAAATTTTTTCTTATGAAACTGATCAATACCTAGTGCTAACATTTATCTGATAGTGTTTTATTTGTATTCAAAATCTGTCCAGTGAATAAGCCTGCCGGTATATACTCCGTCCTTTCTTCTTTGACATATTGGTATGAACCAGTCCTCAAAAGCACTCAAACTTTCAAAACCGTCATTTATAGCTAACTGCTCTCTTTCTTGATATGCGTATAGATACTTACTACCAATTGTAATTTCAAGTCTGCCCTGGTCATACGTCATAAATACCCTCTGGGTACCGGTACAAACCCCGTCCTTAAACTTATCGTATTGCTTAGTTCTCACACCAGTGGCAAACTGTATAGGTACCCCTGCCGCCCACCTGCGCTTTTCATCGTCCCTGATAGTATGAATTTTCACCCCGTCTATTGTCGGCTGTCTGAATTGTTGCTTGAATCCTAAGATCATATCGCTTTCTTTTATTGTTTTTAATAATCTAATCCCCCTCCCGGCTCATCCACATAACCACACGTCCTGCAATACCCAACTCCACCACCACAGATGAACGTGCATTTATCTTTGCCCAGGCATTTAGGATGTGCAGGTAGCTCCTCTTCTGGCTTCGGCTTTATGATCACCGGAAACTCACTGTACAAGCCCTGCATGCCCGCAGCAGCTTTCTTCTCATAATGCACTTGCTTACATCCGTTACAGCAGAGCTGTCCGTTGTCGTGGTCTTCAAAGCCATTCCACACCACCGTGCTGCCTGGCTTTAGTCCCGGATCATTGCCGCAATGTTGGCACTTTGCAACAGTTATCACTCTTCTACTATTTTGTCGTTTTTTAATAGCTCGTCAACTCTCCGTTGCAATGCAGCCTTTGACGTAAAGCCCTTCTCCATTACACGCCATTCATGATTTTCTGAAGTCTTGTACTTTATTGCACATGCACTGCCAATAATATTACCACCAGCATACACCGGGGTTATGCTCTTTCTGATAATGGTAAAGCCTGCATTCAGCAGCTTTAATTGATCTTTTGCTTGCATATAGATATGTGGATTTTTAAAACTTGCTTTGTAAAACCGGGACCGGCCCTATTACCGGCCCCGGCAGCTAAACACTAACACCAGGGGAAAACCTATCCCCGGTACCTCACCCCTGGTTACTGTTGGTGATCCGGTTTGTAAAGTCATCACGCAGACTTACACGCGGCTGGAGGGTGGTTACACTGTATCTCACCTTGCCTGGTTCCAGCTTCTCCGCTATCAGGTTTGCACCCGTCCCGGTCTCGATCCGGGATGACTGCCTGTCGGGTAATTTGTTATCCTACGATCAGCTTGGCTATGAGTATTATCAGCATAGCTGCCAGGAATAGCGCTAATGGTATCCACAAAGGTCCAAGCACCCACCACCAAGACCAGTCGATGTAGTGCGTAAGTTTCAGTCCTATAAAGACGATTGTTAGCAGGCCAAAGAAGCCGATTCCGCCGCTTGCTGCTGATGATTGTTTTGCCATGTTTTATACGTGGTTTAATTATCAATTAAATACTGTTTAAATCGTTCGGCCAGGATGATCGGCCTTTCCTGCTGCGGCCCGGGTGGTTCTGACGCTGCCAGGTGAAACCCGTTGCATCGATGGCACCAATAGAAGCGGTAGGGTATCACTGCTCTGGGCCTTCTCCTGATCTGCGCCAATGCCCGCTGTGCGTCTACATCCTTATTAAAGCGCTTCTTCTTTGTCTCGCATCCAGTCATATGCCCTCCCAGTTTTCCGGGTCATTTACTTCGTCTCGCTCGTCCTTACCTACCGCCCACACCACGAGCGCTATGCCAGGCAGGAAATAAAGCGGCACCACGCTCTTTTGATCTATTGCGCACAGTGCCAGTAAGAAGATGCCAAACATGGCCACAAATGCCTTTAGTTGCACGGTGCTGAACTTGTGTTGATTTTCTTGCATGTTCCAGATTGTCTAAAAAGGTTAATAATTGATCGTGTTTGGCACTTCTCCTGGTCATAGTCGTTCCATTTAGGCTGGTACTTCCTCCTTTTTCAGGTCTATGTAGAAGCTCTCATCAGCTGATACCTTAATGCCCAGTTCAGGGAATTTTGCCTTGATATCCGTGTCCCGGTCAGCTAGTAGCAGTTCCTTATTTGGCTCTTCAACCGTGCGGATGTACTTGTTAAGTCCGGCTTCTTTTAGCCTGGTAAGCAAGATCGCTACCGTAACTCCTGATGCCGTTTTTATTGACGGCGGGTCTTTACGGAATCCGATCTTACCGTATAGTGTGTCAAAGCTCTTCGCTTTGTCCACCAGCAGCTCTTCACGATGTTCGATGCAGTACGCTTTGATCGTGGCGAAATGCGCCTTTTGCTTTGCAGCCAGCAGTTCTATATCTGTTGCATAGTCTTCGCGTATCTCCTGTAGCTCTTCTTCCAGGTCGGCCTTCTTTTTGTCCAGTTCAATGCTCTTTGCGCTAAACTGTTTCAGCGCTTCGTCAAAGTCTTCTTTGCTGATCGTCTGACTTAATTTCTCTGTCTTGCGTTTTGATGTTCCCTTTGCCATCTTAATTATGATTATTTGTTGTAATGACTGTTTTGCCCTGGTTGATTATATTGGTCACCTGGAGAACCAACTCCATGCGCTCTATCCGCAGTTCTTCTATAAGTTCTGGTGCTGCACCCTTTTGCAGGTCGCGCAGCTTGCGTATTTCCGCCAGCAGACCACTGCATTTTTCCTTATCGCCTTCGCTAAGGCCGCTTATATCGTGTTGTTTGCTCATAGTGGAGATGTTAGCTTCTTGATGTTTGATTTCTTGTCTACAAGGAATTTGTTGATCTGTGCCAAGCATGATCTTACTATCTCAAAATGCCAGAGATCAAGGTCTAGCGGATCATTCTGCCATAGTCGTTCAAAAGCAATGCACTCAACTACAGTGAGGTTCAACGTGCCTCTGTTTTTCTCTTTTGCATCCATTACTTTTAGCCGCAGTCTCATATCGTCAGCGTGTGCATATATGAGCTCGTCATCTGTCGATGCCTCACCCATACCTACTATGTCCTTATACATAGTGGCTAGTGCTGTTATTCGTTCTGACGATAATTCAATATTGCAATGCTTCATAGGTTACTTCTTTTTAAATATCAGTTCATTAAATGCTATCTCTTTGCTCATTGTTATCCCGCACAGCTCAGTGGTAACTTTAAAGGAGAGGGCGTATGCTGTTACAAAGCCCACCAGGTCTACTCCGGTATCATCGCTGGCATATAAGGCTATCTCATTCCCGTTGGTGTCAGGCGTATATAGCCCTGCTTTTAGCCGTTTTACCTTCGTCAGGGTATACCATTTCACGCTGCCCTCCAAGCCAAACCTCCTGCCCACGAAGTGCTTTATGTCGTACCGTTCTTCTGTGTGATCATGCAGCATTGCCTACCTCCGTTTGATTATAGTGGGCTTGGCTGGCTATCTTCCAGGCCTTGCTTACCTCTTCTCCTAGTATGGTATCTATTATCCCGATCAGCTGATCGTGCAGCGCGTGGTATTGCGGGTGGTCCTTCCGGAACACATTCAGGTGCATATCCTTGTACACATTCAGCCGTTCGCCCTCTGTCACCTTGTGCAGGTAGGGGATTACGTAGAAGTGATCATACTGCCGCCAGTTCAGGTTCCACCATTTCAACACCTTTTCAAACTTCCAGAGCACCGCCGCCACATCCTTCGTTATGCCACCTATTGCTAAGTGTTTCATTAGCCACTCCTGCCCCATATCCAGCTTCATATCCATCAGCTCAGCAGCCGTCATTCCGGTAAAGAAGAGCGCCGCCCTTTCGTCAGCTGCATACATCGCCCGCCAGTACGCGGTGTGGCTCACTTTCTTTTGGTTTTTCATTGCCTTGGAGTTTGGTTCTTGGAATTTGGTTAGGCTACAACTTCTTTCAGATACTTATGCTTCATTATTTCGCGCCTCAGTACCCTCAGCGCGAGGCCCGATGCATTCAGTATATCTATCCTTTGCTGGCCCTCAGCAGTTGGTAAATTGGCACGTAGTATTTTATCGGCGTCTGCCCTGCGCATAACCGATATCTCTGCTTCGCTCCCGTATTGGTTCGTGATAGTTTGAAACTTCCTACCAAAGCGGTCGAATAGCGCATTCCAGCCATCCTTATCTTTGGCTAACAGTTTTTTGATCTTCTTTTCCAGGCTCGTATCACCTATGAAATACCACCCGCATACATGTTCCAGATCATCCAGCAGCCCTTTTGCTTCCATCCAGCTGTTGTCGTTCATATAACCGCAGTCATCAAGTATTACTATCGGTTTTCTAAGCCTGCGCAGCTCAGCTACCACCTTCCGGCGAAGTAGTGATACTGTGCCGTCAGTGCTCAGCCCGAGACATTCAGCTATAAAGCGGATAAGTTCGGCTCTCGTTATGCCAGGAAAGCATTTCACATAAACCACATTCTGGTTACTTGATGTATAGCGCTCGGCAGCATGCGTTTTGCCAATGCCTACAAGGTCGCAGCACAAGCCGCAGGTGCTATGCTCTTGGCACCACTCCAATTGGCTCGTGATGAAAGAGTAAACCATTGTCTTGGCGTTCTTCCAGTCATGGTCACTCAGGTCTACGAACAGTTTCTTGGCTATGCGTACCCATTCGCTTTCACTCAATAACTTTTCATAGTCACCTCGCTTAATTCTGCTGTAAGAAGCAGTGTGAATGCTCAGGTAGTTAGCATGATGCGATTCCTTATACGTGCTATCGTCCCTTTGCTTAAGTTTTAGGTCATCCACCAGCGCTGCAATGATTTTTGCCTTGTGTTCCTGTGTGACTTGCATAACGTATTATTTTTTCTGTTTAATTAATGGGCATTTATTTTTCAGTAGAAAGCATTTCTGCCATCATTTCTCGCTGTTCATCACTCAGTGTCGGATATAGCAAGTGCATTCGCGTTACTTTGAATAGATTTCCGGCATCATCATCCATTACACATAGGTGACCAGTGCTCATCTTGGCTATGTATTCCGCTCCGGCAACTAGCTTATCCAGTTCAGCGGCAAATACCTGGAATTCGGTGGCTGACATTCGTTCTATTGTGCCTATCAGTGCACCACGGCTATAGTCTGCGCACTCCTCACCTACCGGAGTGTTCTTCATGTGCTGTACTACCTCTAATACCCTCATTTTCTTAGTTTTAGATGATTTTCAATTAAGATTTTTACTTATAATGCCCATTTGGCGCGGTTTTCAACGTTGTCTATGTCCGTATCAGTGGGCAGGTAACTGGTTGTTTTTTGCTTGTACCCCCCCTTCTTACCAGCCTTTTTAGGCTCAAAACCATCGTATTGTGGGGCTATAACCGGCACCATTTCGGCTACTTTCAGGCTGTCAGCCGCCTCGAAACCATCAAAAACAGCCGTCCCAACCTTCATTATTTTGCCCCGTAGCTCCTTGTACATCGCATCAAATGCTTGCTGGTATGCCCACTGTTTTTGCGCTTCCCTGCGGTCGGCATCGGTCATTTCTGCCTGCGCCTCCTGGAATGGTATCACCTTCGGAGCCTCCGTGATGAACTTTTTACCCTGGTACAGGTATACTTTCTCAATGCCCTCCGGTCCGGGTATGTAGTAGGCATCGAAATTCCAGTTGGGCAGTTCACGCAGTATATTGATGTTCGGCAGGCGGTAGCTGCTACCCTGTACCTGTATATACCCCCTGCGCAGGCTGGTCTCTCGGCTCTTATAGCCTATGTATGGCATCACGCTGCTGGCTGGGTGGTGTATCAGGTTTGGGTTCTGGCAGTTCTCAAGTACCTCCCAGCGGGTCATGCCTGGGTATTTGGTCTGGTCACTGTGCAGGCTGTTGTTCCAGCTGTTGATGTCGTCAAGGTCGTTCTGCACTATTTGTTCGTACAGGTAGCGCACATTGTTTTCCTTATCGGCATTCAGCCTGTAGGCTACGTTCCTTGCATAAAACCTGCCCTGGAAACCTGGGCGCTTGTTATCGAAGGTGTACTTCTTGTGGCGAAAGATGTGCTCAGCCCTTTTCTCAGGAGCGTTCCCACCCATACATACGCGGGTAAATTTGAACAGGTTGCCAGCCGTCAGTATATCATCTTCAAAGTCGCCGTCTATTTCTCTACCCATCATCTGGCTGGTGAGGTGGCGCTCCATTTCCACCTCGGCAGGAAAGCCCCAGCCATTGCAGATGATCAGTTGGTACATATCCCTGAAGGCCTCGCGGATCAGCTCTACATTCTTATCCCGGCTAAACGCTTTGCCAATAATGCACTGGCTGGCCACGTCCATTATCTGGTATGTTTTTACCGAGCGCTCACCAACCATATCTTTAAATGGTAGGTCGCGGTCATCCATAGTTATCTTGCTGAAGGCAAACTGAGGGGCCAGGCGCTGCACGTATGGCCGGTAGCCGGTCACAAACTCCAGCTTTTTCAGCCTGCGGGCATCTACCGCCACCTGGGCTGCAGGCTTGTTTAGGTAATACGCCACCGTGCTTTGCGCTAGTGCGTATGGCTCACCTTTTACATAAAAGTCCTGCGGGTTTAGCATTTCGCCACCTGTCTCAGGGTGCGTATCTACCACCTTTTTTGTGCCGCTGATGAATTCCCTGTACAATCTGCATACTTCGGCGGGTGTGGGGTTATGGGCCATGTCCCACAGGCTCAGTATCAGGTTTTCTATCTTAGGGCTTACCTTGCGTGTGTTCTGGTTGCCAAACTTCTTACTGATCAGGCTGGCATACCCATTTTCTTTATACCGCACCAGCAGCTTGCGCAGCTTATCCTTGGTCTTAGGTAATACAGGGTTTACTGGCCGGTCTACCTGGTGCAGGTCTATCACATATTCCCAGAAGGTATCTATGCTGATGTTCAGAGTATCCTTCAGCGCCCTCTTATCATCCAGCAGCATCTGCACCATGTTCAGCCATTCTGCTTGGCGCTGGTAGCGCTGCTGTAGTTCCAGTGGCAGGTGGCCACCACCGTTCTTTACATGGCTGGCGTAAAAATTAGCAGCCTTGTAGTCGGTTGTCACCATCTTAGCCAGTGGCAGCTTCGCTATATGCTTGTGCAGATCACTGCCATACTTCGCGCGAACCTTTTCCTGTATATGGTTGGGAAGGCTGTCAAATTCCACCTCTACTACTCGGCCACGGCCCCCATACCCATGCACGGCCATGGTCGGCTTGTAATGCTTGTAGGAGTCTATGGTCATGAGGTCAGGCACAAGCTCGCCGTATTCTAAAACGACTATTCGCGTGTTCGGTAGGTATCTCATATGCTCTGATTTTGGCGTGCTTCCTTAATAATCCGGCTTATACCCACCTTTATATACTCATCAGCCGCCTCTACTCTTTGGGCTTTCTTGCCTTTACCCCGGTTGCCGCTTCTTACTTTCTTCACAAGCTCTACTGATGCCCCGGTAGCAAGGGCTGTATAGATAGGCGGTACTTTCACTTCAACCAGTGCCTCTATTTTGCCCTGCGTCTTATTATTTGTTTTTGGAATGCTATTATCCATATATTTGTACCTCTTTACTCGGTTTCGGGTACAAATATAAACCCAATAATTTGATAACTCCAAATAATTGGATAAGATATTTTTAATGAAAACAACTTTTTTTGGTGAAAACCTCAAGAAACTCAGGGAGTCAGATGGTCTGAAACAGAGCGAAATGCTTGCTACTGTGGGGTTTCCTCAATCTACCTGGAATAATTACGAGCGTAACAAGTCCATGCCTAACCTGGCTGATCTGATCAAGATATCCCAATATTTTGGAGTTTTGGAATCGGACTTACTACACGCCGACTTGGCTGATTATCAAAATTTTGGGTTTTATTACAGCCGGTTTAAGGCCGCGCATCCAGCAGATACCCCCTCGTCAAAGTCCTTTAAGGAGTATAAATTCGATGATAATCAGCAGATACCCGGTAGCCAAAAACGTGTAATTCCCGCTCCTAAACCCGCTGCTATACCCCCTCCTAATCAGTTTTTAGGCACTTTTTCAGTGTCAGATAACAACAATATTGTATCAGAACCAACTATAACATATCGGGCGAGAATGCCCAAAATTGTCACCATGAATGAGCATGGTGTTGATAACATTGTATACGTGCCAATTAAGGCAAGGGCAGGCTATTTATTAGGGCATGGTGACCAGCAATTCATAGAGACTCTACCCACCTTCAGGATGCCTGGGCTTAACAATCGTACGTACCGTATGTTTGAGGTGGAAGGGCTATCTATGGCGGGCACTTTAAGTGATCGTGATAGGGTAATAGGTGAGTGGGTTTCATCAATAGATCAAATCCGTGAAAACCGCGTCCACGTTATAGTTACGGGCGATGGCGTACTAATAAAAAGGGTGCTGAATCGCGTTAAAGAGCGCGGTGTATTATACCTGAAATCGGATACAATAACCCACCGTCAGGATTACCCGCTAATGGAGCTTGATCCCAAGGATATACAGGAGATATGGTACGTAAATATGAAGGTCTCTTCCGACCTCTCAGAGCCTGCCGAAATCTACCAGCGCGTCAGCGATCTGGAGATATTCAAACATGAGGTAATGAAAAAACTGGGCATGAGGGATGGCAATTAAAGCAAAAGGGCTTTAAACGTCATTTAAAGCCCTTCCGGTTAAAGCAGAATTCAAGCAATTAAAGCACTTCGTTTTTAATTCGCTGTTATGCCAAAACCGCCCAAACCCGCTACAGGCGCAGATTTTGCGCGATATATACATTTTATTCTTTTAATCTCTTTCGTTATACCCCCCTTAATTGGATGTCTATGGTCTTTTCGGCATTTTCTGTCAGCCATGCACGGGCCATCATGGCATTGCCGCCGTCTTCCAGCACAAGGGCACCTGTTTTATTCTTCATGCTATCTTCCAGGTCTTTTAGCTCATTAGAAAGATTGGTAGAATCGCTGAAGTGTATCTGCGAGCAAAAGTCTTTTGCCGATGCCGGGATAGGTTTATGGTTGGAGCAAGAGGCAAACAACAATGCGCAAAGTGCTATTGCAGACAGGCGGTACTTCATTATAGTGAATATTTGGAGTAAAGATATACGCCAAATAGGATATTTTTGTTCACCTCAAAACTATGGTCAGCATACCTAAAACACGTCTTGCTCCTAGTCCCAGCGGATTTCTGCACCTGGGCAACCTGTTGTCTTTTGCGGTCACATCGGCTATTGCGGCGCGCGAAGGTGCGGCTGTATTGCTGCGTATAGATGATATGGACCGGGACAGGGTAGAGCCGGAGTTTGTACAGGATATTTTTGATTCCCTGGCGTACCTGCAGATACCATACACGGAAGGGCCATCTGGCTACGATGATTTTAAGGCGCACTATTCTCAGCGGCACCGGCTGTCTTTGTATAATAATGCGCTACAACAACTGCGCGAAGATGGGCATCTGTTTGCGTGTTCGTGCTCGCGGGCCGATGTATGGCGTTCCAGTGCAGACGGCTCTTATCCCGGAACATGTAAGCACAAAGATCTGCCATTCGATACCCCGGGCATCACGTGGCGGCTGCATACAGATGCAGGTGCGGAGGTGACAATAAATAACTTGTATGACAATACTGTAACAACGCCGCTACCGCATATCATGCGCGACTTTGTTGTGCGGAAGAAGGATGGTTTTCCCGCATACCAGTTGGCATCACTGGTTGATGACCTACATTACAACGTAAACATTATTGTTCGCGGGGCTGACCTTTGGGATTCTACGCTGGCACAGCTGTACCTTGCACAAAAGATGAACGGCCAGTCATTTGCATCAGCTACTTTTTATCATCATGGCCTGTTGCACAGTGATACGGGCGTGAAACTCTCCAAGTCGGCCGGAGATACATCGCTGCAGTATATGCGGAACCATGGCGCAACACCTGAAGGTATCTACAGAGCGGTATCTTCATTATTACCGGCAGATACCCATGCTAGCAGCACTTACGCACTTGCGGGTGAATGGCTGAGCAGATTTTTATGACAGGTGGGCATAAAAGCAATAAGCCCCGCAATGCGAGGCTTATTGTGGCAATATATGTTGAGTAATTAAACCAATTTTACATTTACTGCGTTCAATCCTTTTTTGCCGTTCTGTACGTCAAAAGTTACTTTGTCGTTTTCGTTGATCTCGTCATGAAGACCAGAAACGTGAACGAATACATCAGCGCCGCCGGCAGATGGAGTAATGAAGCCGAAGCCTTTTGTTGGATTGAAGAATTTTACTGTACCTTCTTGCATTTTGCTTGTTTTATTGAATTAAAAAATACTTAAATTATTTATGCTACTTTAACAACGTTTATTGCTGCCAGCCCTTTTACAGTGCGCTCAGTTTCAAACGTTACTTTATCTCGTTCTTTCAGTGGTTCAGACAGGCTGTTGCTGTGCACAAAAATACTTTCTTTTGTTTTTGTGTCCTGTATGAAACCATAGCCCTTAGCCTCGTTGAAAAAGGTCACAAACCCTTTTCTGCTCACCGGTTCTGCGTCATTATTATTGTTTGCTCCCAGTTGTATCTCTTCAAGGCTTATTTCCCTTTTGTTGCGCGGATCTGGCGGGGTAGAGCTGAAGTTGCCGTTCTCATCAAGGTAAACCATCATATCTTCCAGGCTTTTACCTTTGGCCTTATTCTCTTTACGCTCGCGCATTTTCGCCGCTTTGTCCTGCTTCTCTTTCGCTTTCTTTTTTTCTTTTTCTTTTTTGGCAAATGTTTCGCTCATTAACTAAATCTCTCTTTATTTTTTTGTTTGGTTGAAACCGGATGCAGTAATGCATAGCAAAGCCCGGTATTCTTAAATATGGCGGCTGGAAAAGCGAAGACTGATGCGGAAGTGGGAAAACAACTGTGTCAGAAAAAGCAAAGGCAGTGGCCTCTTTACAATGTAAAGGTAAGGAATATTTATATGAAAAACAGTTTTTATTTTTAAAGCCGGGTATGGAGCGTTGCTTTTCGGTATTCCGTAATGGTTTGCAACACTTTACCACCACCGCTGCCATCGTAGGCGTTGAGCGGTAATTTTTTGCTGCGGCTGAGCGCGATGGTGATACTGCCATCTTTTATGCCGGTAAGATCGGCAGCCGGTATATCTACCTTGTTGATGTTGAGTACGCGGCTTACAGATACTGTTTGGGTAGTATCTGTGCTGTCGCGGCCCGTAACTGTAACAGATATTACGCCGCTGGAGTCTGATGATATATCACCATCCCAGTTGAAGGTAACGCCACCAAATACCCGGTAAAAATTAGCAGGGAAACCGGCAGGGAATGCGAAGTCTTTTACATTGGTATAGGTAGCGGTATTAAAGAATGCTTTATCCTCGTTTTTAAGCAGGGCAAAATTCAGGTCGTTGAACCCTGTGTCGCTCCAGGTATATGTATCGCCATTAGCGGCCATCGCCCGGCCATTTACTTTTATATAGCTGCGGTCGTTCAATATCACTTTAGCACCGGCAGAGTCGCGGAGCCGGAAACTTGCGATAGCCAACCTTATAGCATCCGTTTTATTATAGGTAACTTCATAGTCCTGGTAATAGGGCGTGTCTGCAGTGGCAGCATCTTCTTTTTTGCAGCCAACAGCCCATAGTCCAATGCCTATAACCGTTGCAAATAGTGTGGTTTTCATATGATCTGCCTGTATTTCAGGTGCCAAACTAATTTATTTCTCCTTTAAACACAAGTACTGCGGGCCCGGTAAGCACCACATCGGTTGCTGTGCTGCCGGTATTTTTGTTGAACGATACCTCCAGGTTGCCTCCCGGCGTTTCTATATGGGTAACAAAAATGCCCGTATTACTGCTGGTTGCTGCAATAGCAGCAGCCGTAACACCTGTGCCGCAGCTCATGGTCTCATCTTCCACACCACGCTCGTAGGTGCGCACTTTCAGCCTGTTCTCTCCGGCCACCTGCACAAAGTTTACATTTATGCCGCCTGGCATAAACTCATTACTGTAGCGTATGGCCCTTCCTCTATTGAACACATCTGTGTCCGCAACATCATCTACCCACTGCACATAATGCGGAGAACCGGTATTGAGTATCACATGGCCATCGGCGGATTGCATGCCATTTACATTCTGCATATGCAGGCTTATCAGGCCATCATCAAAAATAGTGGCTGTATGTTCGCCGTCTATCGCCAGGAATTTTGCCTTGTCTTTAATAATGCCCAGGTGCCTGGCAAACTCGGTGATGCACCTGCCGCCATTGCCGCACATGGTGCTCTCGCCGCCATCGGAATTATAATATACCATGCGAAAGTCGTAGCCATCGGCATGATCCAGCAGCATCAGGCCGTCGGCCCCTATACCAAATCTGCGGTGGCATAATGCCGCTACCTTGCTATTGGTGAGGTGCACCTTATTTTCCCGGTTGTCGATAAGTATAAAGTCGTTGCCTGTGCCGTGGTATTTATAAAATTCCATTTGCTATAGTTGCTGGTGTAAAGATAACGCTAATATGTTCAGGCCACTTCACGCTCGTAGCCTATGTCCTCCAGCCAGTTACCGCTGTCGGCAGCCATGGTAGCCAGTACGTCGCACCGGTTATTACCGGCGTTGGTGGCATGGCCCTTCACCCATACCATCTTTATATTATGCTTTTTATACAGTGGCAGGAAGCGCATCCACAGGTCGGCGTTCTTTTTGCCTTCAAAGTTCTTTTTTACCCAGCCAAATACCCATTTCTTTTCTATAGAGTTAACTACATACGACGAATCTGTGTAGATGACAATATCCAGGCCGGTTCGGGTAAGCGATTCCAGTGCTACAATCACGGCCATCAGTTCCATACGGTTGTTGGTGGTTAGCCTGTAGCCCTGCGATAGTTCTTTTACGGTGCTTCCCCATTGCATCACTATACCATATCCGCCGGGGCCGGGGTTGCCGCGCGACGATCCGTCTGTGTAAATAATAAGTTGAGACATCTGCGGCAAATGTAATGAAAGAGCCCGCATGGCTGCAAAAAAATCGGTCGGGCATCGCTATTGTCTTTCTGCCGATTCTGGCATAGACCTTCATCTATACCTATGGTTTTATCGGCTCTATAAATATCTGCCTTATACCGGGATACTCTTGTTGAATATTACTAATGATCCTGCTTATGGCGTCTGTGATGTCTACAGTTGTGAGGTCTTTTTTGAACACTGCATTAAGCTGCAAAATTGCCTCATCTGGTGCCATGTAGGTAGAATAGTGCTTTTTTATACGTATAATAGTATCGTCCGCTTCTGCAATGGATAGTATCCGTTTTATGGTGCTCCTATTTATTGTTTCACCCATCAGCAGGCTTTTGCTCTCGCGGATGAGTAATAACGAAACTGCAAGCATGATGCCGCCAATGATCGAGGCTGCTATCGCATCATAAAGTATATTTCCGGATAAGCGGGAGACTACTATGCCGGCTGAGGCCACAAGCAGTCCTGCTATATCGGCAATGTCTCCGAGCAGCACTATAAATACAGTTGGGTCTTTGCTTGTAGTAATAGCCTTCCAGAATGACGTGCTTCCCCTTTGCTTATTGAATGCACGTAATGCGCTGACCATGGATACCGAGGTAAACACCAGGGCCACGGCCAGTATTATACCGCTCAGCTCTGGCGAACTAGCTGCATGCGGATGACTTAGTTGCGATATTCCTTCGTAAACAGAGATGCATCCGCCTAATAAAAAAATAGACAACGACACCACAAAAGACCAGAAGTATAGTTCCCTGCCATACCCGAACGGACGTATTTCGTCGGGTTGTTGCCTGCTCTGTACGAGGCCCCATATCAGTAAAACCTGCGTTACGGCATCTATTACAGAGTGGATACCTTCGGACGCCATTGAAGAACTGTGTGTAAGATAGGCGGCAATAAATTTTGATGCGGCAATAATTACGTCTACAAGTAGAGAAATGTAGATGAATGAGCGGCTTTTCATGTTCCTGGGATTGTTTTATTGCATATTGTTGGGTCTGCTGATTGCATTTATCTGGCAGCTATACCCATTTACGCTGTACTGCTGGGAACACGTCTAAAAAAGCGTGCTAAGGGCAATAACCCTAAAGTAATACCAGAAACGGCCATGTAACATGTCGTTTTGTTCGGAAACGATCAATACAAGAGGGCCTGCGCGGTTCCTGTAAAAGAAAGAACCGGCTGTTTTCAGCCGGTTCTCACCCAATCCGTTATCGATTAAAACTTATTCTTCCACATCATGCTTTCTACCGGGCGTATATTGCGGTCGGTATACTTCGCGTTTTCTTTTCGGTTATACTTGTTGATCACCTCGCCCTGCACAGGGAAATAGATCAGCTGCCCAATAGGCATGCCAGCATATATGCGCACTGGCTGCACGCAGGATATCTCCAGCGTCCACGCATTACAAAAGCCTACATCGCCTTTGCCTGCGGTGGCGTGTATGTTAATACCCAGCCTGCCGGTAGACGATTTGCCTTCCAGGAATGGTACATGAGCATGTGTCTCAGTATATTCCATTGTCACCCCCAGGTACAGCGATGCCGGTTGCAGCACATATCCTTCCTCCGGGATCTCGAAATGCGATATCTGGTTGTGTTTCCTGGCATCCAGGAGGGTGTCGTTATACACGGCCAGGTATTTGCCCAGGTGCACATCGTAAGAGTTCGAACCCAGTTTACTGCGGTCGAACGGCTCTATCACAATGTTACCTTTTTCTATTTCTTCCAGTATGCTTTTATCAGAGAGGATCATGAGGGCAAATATATGGCTGAAATCGGAATTGCCATTTGTTTTAACGTTTAACCCTATCCGTATGAGTAAAAAATGGCTAATTTAGCTTTGACTAATGAAAGGTTTTTTTATTTTTTTTACATGTCTGGTGCTGTTTTGTACGGATGCGCAGGCTATAGGGCGTAGGCACAGATATGCCGGGCCGCCGCGCAATGAGGCCGAGCTGATGGGTAGTGTGCTGAACTGTCTGCGTGCAAAGGACTCATTGGCATATTACGATCTTTTCCCTCCGCTTGATACATTCTGGCGTATGGTAATGCACAGTGCAGATGCATCGCCCGATGTGCAACGCGATCTGAATAATCTTAAAGAGCATCCCACTATTTTTATAGATCTTGATCCTTATTATAATCATTCAATCATTACCCGTTTTTCAGAGGTCGTCAGGAAAGGGGAGGATTCCGGTATCAACTGGCAGGGTATTGTGATGCAACGATACGAGTTGGAGAAGGAGGGGATAGCACGAGGCATGGAAGGGATGCAGCACATAGCGCCGGAGCGTTTCAGAGGCTACCTGTTTGTGAGAGACATGCTATCGAGTACCACATTCTGTATTACTATAACCGAGATACAAAAAGTAAAAGGCTACTTCTGCGGCGGGCAGGTATTGAATGTGCTGGAGGCGCACAATAAAGATGAGTATCTGGCCAAAGAAAGGGCCGAACGAAAGTATAAGATACAAATGCAGCAGGCCGAACTGAAGCGTGCGGCTGACTCTGTGCTTGCTGACACCGGCATAAACAGCCATGCCTACAAAGATTCTGTAAGAAAAGATTCCATAGCCCAGGCTGCGGCAAAGGCAGCGGCTACGCCGCTGGGTAGGGCCGACTCCGCCCGGCAGAAGAAGAATGCGCTGCTCAGCGTAACGGCCCCGCTAATAGACGAGGACAAAAGTAAAATGCGGTGGGAGGTGGTAGACCGCAAGCTGTACAAGGGCTTGTTTGATGATGACATAGCGGTGGAGCTGTATGTGAGGTATATGAAGGATGCCAATGGCAAGGTGACCAACTGGGATGGTTTGTATAAGTTTGGCGATATGCAGGACTACGTGAAGCTGGAGATAACTAAAACAGAGGATGGTAAGTGGATGATGGAAGAACCGGCAGGCATAATGGAACTGGAGTTGAACCTGAAAGTATACTCAGGATCGTGGACGAATGGCGATAACCAGACGGGCTATGATGTGGAATTGACGCAAAAAGACCTCTCCCAGGTTAAGGCCATGAAGCTGGACCGCATACTGGAGAACAATGCGGGCGGTAACACACGGAGCCAGATAATAGTAGAAAAGCCTGTTGTGGATAGCGCTGCTATTAAAGACAGTACCGCAGCGGAGGAGACTGCCAGAAATTCATCGCGAAATGAGGACGAGGCAGAAAAGCCCCGCAAAAAAGAAAAGAGCGCAGAAGACAAAATTTCCAGGAAGGCCAGGCGTGCAGGGCGGCATAGTGATGATGATTGATAAAAACGGTGCGTGATGAAGTTGGAAAATAACTTATGTACGTTATACGATGTGCAACCTGATCAACAAAAAAAGCGGGCACAAGGCCCGCTTTGCTATTTATATTAGTAGTTATTAAGGTATCACTTTGGTTTGTGCAGACTGGTACACTCTTACGCCGCCCGCCGCATTGGCGCCGTGTACGTAAGCTACTAGTCTGCAGTGTTCTGCCTTCCATTTTGTTTCGATAGGCATCCTGTAAGTAACCTTGTACACCCTGCCAGCTTCTTTCACGGGTACCGACGGTAACAGGGTATCGCCAATGGTAGTTTTGGTAACAGTAGTACGGAATACCGCATCAAAGTGATAGGCATCATCGTAATAGCCCGGGAATTCCTGTACATCTACAATGCTGTCTTCAATAAGGGCTATTGTAAAGTTCTGCGGTACACTAACAGGGGCTGTATAGGTAACAGTAAGCGTTATTTCATCTTTCCCGGTTGCAGCATCGTAGTTGCTGGTCAGTTTCAGATTCATGCTGTCAGTTTTACTCAACAGTCCGGGAACTACAGAATTCCACATGTTACGGCCCATCAGGTAATTGCTGCCGAAGGTGCCGGCATCGCCCAACGGTAAACGGTCTACGCCGCCGCAAGGCAATGTATGCGATGAGCTGAAAATGTTGTTGGCTATCTGCCACGCAAGAGGTGCCCTGAAGTCGTACTGCGCACCGTGTGGTGGCGTAGAGAGTGGTGACAGGGAATCGTGCAGGGCTATAATGTTTAAGCGGCCGGGGTATGTACTATCCAGCACGTGCAATATTTCGTGTGCTTCAGGACAGTTAGAGCAGGAAGCGCCGGTGAACTCCTCCACCAGTATCTGGTGTGGCTCTGCAGCCGGTGGCGCCGACAGTACATAGGTCGTATCTACTTTGTCGGGTGGTGGGGTTAATGTAATGTATGGTCCGGTTTCCTTGCAGGATGTCAGTACGGCGGTAGCCGCACAGAATAATATGAATAACTTCTTCATTTTAATTGTAATGAACTCCAAATTTACAATTTATTGTAAATACTATTCCAGTTAATATTTTCCCATTATCAGTCGGAATATTCCACTTTTATGTGGCTGCCCGGCCTTGTGGCCGGCTCGGCGGGAGTTATTGCCGGAGTTGGATTCGCGGTATCGGCAGGCCGCGGTGTTGCCGGTACTGAAGCGGGCTTGTTGAAAACCGGTTTCTGCACCTCGTTCTCTATTTTTTGTGTTCTCGGCTGCGGTTTTATCGGCACCGGGGTATTAACTGGTTTTGCCGGCTGCCAGGGATGCTGGTGGGTATATTGGTTATAGGCCTTCGACAAAGCACCTAGTAGCAGTAACCCCTGCAGTTTATAGCCGGCATTATTAAAGTGCACTAGGTCGTGGCCGAGCAAGTCTGTTTTTTTCCAGTTCACGGTGGCGGGTAATCCGCCACTTACATGAAACAGATCCCAGCAGCTGACACCGGCTGACTGGCAATAGTTTTCCAATGCATTGGCGGCACTCTGTACTGCGGCGTTGGGCTTTTTCTTTTTGAAGTAGGAGGGCGGAGGTGTGGTAATGATAACTGCTGCATGGGGCGCTATTTTATGGATCACCTGCACAAAGGCAGCGCAGTTTGCGGCAAAAGCTTGTTGGTTGAGGGCGGGTGTCTGGGCCTCGTTGGTGCCCATGGATATAATAAAAAGATCGCCGTGCAGCTCTTTCAATTGCTCCCAGAACATTTCGTTTTGTACATACTGGTCGTATCGCGCTCCGTTTACGCCTATGGAGTGATAGAGTATGCCGGGTGTATCCCTTTTTTCCAGCGAAACACCATAAAAGCTGTAGTCCGCATTATCAGGGGCGTTTACTCTTGCCAACCTGAAGCCGGTGATCATTTCGTCGGTGTTGACAGTTACACTATTGTTATTGGCATTGCGCTGCGTATAAAAAGTTACCGGTGCAGACATGCCGCTGTCTGATAGCTGGTAGCATACGGTCTCGTTACACAGGAAGAAAACCATGCGGTTAAAGCGTTCCTGTGTGCCATCCATATCTTTTAGCCCGATAGTGACCGTAGCCGACTGGCTGCCCGAATGTATACCATAGCCGCTTATGCCGGTTGCAATGGGTTTATCCGGAAAAGTAAGCCTGTTGCTTTTCCACGAGGTATTGGAACCTGAACGGATATCCAGCGGGGCATTAGAGCCAGCCAGTTGATAAGGGAAAACCAGCCCGCGGCCTGCATTGCCGAAGAAATCCTGCATGCCTTGCCTTACAACACTGGTCATGCCGTCGGCTTGTATGTGCGAGTCGCCTATGTGGATAATATTAAGCCGGCCGGAATGAGCCCTGTGGATATTCTGTAGCTTATGAAATACAGAGTCCAGCTGATGACTGTTGCTGAGTACGTTCTCTGATGACTTAATGAAACTGTACGCCTGTGGTGAATTGGGTATCCAGGTGTTGCTGTCGGCCTGCGCCCAGGCGCGGGAGCAACCTAGTAAACCAAACAACAATATTATCCTGTTTACAATAACCATAGACAGGCGCGAAAATAGGGGAAAACGCCTGATACTAACCAGATGCAGATTAATGCTATGTGTAGCGTTTGGCAAAATCAATGTAAATTACCCGCAAATCATTTTTATGCTTACTGCCGTTGTTACCGGTGCTACACAAGGAATAGGTAAGGCCATTGCCGAACAGTTGTTACAGAATGGATGCCGGGTGATAGCCTGTGCGCGCAACAAGACAAAGCTGGACGAGTTGCAGCGTGAGTGGTCTGCCACTTACCCTAATGCAAGTGTAGGAACCTATGCTGCCGACCTTGCTGATAAGAACCAGACCAATGCATTTGCTGCCCATGTGCTGGCAATGGCAGAAAGCGTTGATATACTTGTAAACAATGCAGGCTCCTTCCTGCCGGGAGAAATATGTGAAGAACCAGACGGGCGGCTGGAACAGCTGATGGCGGTAAACCTGTACAGCGCATATCACCTTACCCGGGCATTGGCGCCGGCTATGAAGAAGGCAGCTACAGGCCATATATTTAATATGTGCTCCGTAGCCAGCCTTAAGGCATACCCTAATGGGGGTTCTTACAGCATCAGTAAATATGCACTGCTGGGCTTTTCTGAGAATCTGCGGGAAGAGTTGAAGCCATATAATATTAAGGTGACCGCAGTTTGTCCCGGTGCTACATATACGCCATCGTGGGAGGGTAGCGGTGTACCTGAAGACAGGATAATGGAAGCGGCTGATGTAGCTAAAATGATATGGGCTGCTGCAACATTATCGCCACAGGCAAATATTGAGACCATCATAATGCGTCCTGTTAAAGGCGACTTATAATTTATTTGTTTTAACGTAGGTTTAACCACCACCAGCATGCACGGCGGGCGCAAAAAATTAATTTTGTGCATACCTGAATATGAAATTCATTGTACATATGTGGCGTTATAGCATAGTCCTTCTTGCTGTTATCGGGGGATGGTGCCATACATTGGCGCAGAATGTAGCTTTTATTGCCGCCGCACCTGCGCGAATGGGTATAAAAGACCAGGCTCAGCTCAAGGTCACCATCAGTAATGTTGATAATCTGGTAGAGTTAAGACCCTCCGGCTTTGGCGATTTCAGAAGGGTAGAGGGCCCGTTCCAATCCCAGTCGGTATCGTTTGTTAATGGCGCCCGCAGCAGCAGTATTACACTCACGTACATTATCGTACCTACCCACGAGGGTAAGCTTACCATACCTGCGGCAATTGCTAAAGACGCATCGGGACATACTTACCAGTCTAATCCCGTTACAATAGAGGTGGTACCGGGGTCTTTAGCGCCACGCCAGCAACCGCAAAGGCAGCAGAATATATTTGGCGATGAGGATGATGATCCTTTCGCCGCCATGCAGCAGCAACTGGCCCGCATACAGCAAATGCAGCAGGCGCAGATGCAGCGCATGCAACAGATGCAGCAAATGGCGCGCGGTGGTGCAATGCCTCAGCAGCCGCAGGGCAAGGGCGGCGTAGCGCAGAACGATCCCCCAATAAACCAGGCCGAGCTGAAGAAAGACCTGTTTATAAAAGTTACGGTAGATAAAAGTAAGGTGCATGTAGGTGAGCAGGTTACCACCAGCTATAAGTTGTACTCCCGCATACCTATGCAGGCCAGCATTACCAAGCTGCCCGCACTCGACGGCTTCTGGACACAGGACTTTGAAATACCCCAGCAGCCCAAGCCGCAGGAAGAAATAGTAGACGGAAAAAAATACCAGGTATTCCTGTTAAAGAAGTCAGCGCTGTTTCCGCAGCAGGCGGGTACGCTTGAGCTGGATCCTGCCGAGGCAAAAGGCATGGCCCGCATAGTGCAGCAGGTGAAGCGCCGCGCTGCCGACCTGTTCAACGATCCTTTTGGGGCGGGCACGCTGATGATGAACGATCCGTTCTTCAACAATGCCATCTTCAATACCATGGCTTACCGCGATGTGCCTGTAGAATTGAAGAGCACACCGGTAAAGATAACTGTGCTGCCGGTGCCGGATAAAGGCAAACCAGAAAATTACGGTGGTGCGGTAGGACAATTCTCTATTGCCGCGAAGCTGGATAAAAAGGAACTGACCACTGATGATGTGGCGACGTTCACGCTAACCATAACAGGCAGCGGTAATTTTAAGCTGATAGAAGTGCCCAAACTTGCTTTGCCAAACGGGTTGAATACCTACGACCCTGTTGTTACGGACACTATTACCGGGCGCAGCACAACCATCAGCGGTTCTAAGATGATCAGCTATGTAATTACGCCGCAGATAGCTGGAGATTATGAGGTGCCCTCCATCCCGTTCAGCTACTTTAATCCGCAAACCGGCACATATGTTACCCTGCATACAGACCCGGTAAAGATAACGGTGAAGCCAGGGAAGCATTATAATCCGGCGAAGACGACTGAAGCCAATCTTGCCATTAAGGACATACATCCTAATGCTGCGGCCAATGTTGCTGAGCTGGGCGCTAACCGGTCTCTGTATATGAGGTCTCCGGGCTATTGGTCGCTATACCTGCTGCCATTGCTGGCTTTCACCGGCATATTGGTATGGAAGAAAAGAAACGACGATGAGGCGGGCGACAAAACATTAGTGCGGCATAAAAAGGCCAACAAAATAGCCTTACAGCGCCTGGTGACGGCTAAAAAATTGCTACAGGAGAGTAAGAAAGGGCCTTTTTACGAAGAAGTTTCTAAAGCAATATGGTTGTACCTTAGCGACAAGCTAAGGATACCATTGTCGGGCTTATCTCGCGAAACGGCTGTAGCTGCGTTGAACGATCGTAGGGTGCCACAGCACGTACAGGCTCGGTTCGAAGCAGTGATCAACGATTGCGAGACTGCCCTGTATGCGCCGGGTAGTGAGAACAGGATGGCTGCCACCTACGATGATGCCATAAAAGTGATAAGTGACCTGGAGGGAGTGATTTAATAATGTATTTAAACAAAGTAAAACAACAGGAAGATATATCCATGAGACTGCCCCTTGATAAACTGAAAGGATTATTACTGGCTGCTGTTCTTATTTTTATTTCTATTGTACCTGCCACTGCTGCAGAGAATGCTGCTGATATGTGGAAGAGGGCCAACGCATTGTACCAGCAAAAGCAGTACGATAGCGCACAGTTGTTTTTTCTGCAGGTAGCCAAGGCTAAACCCGGTGTAGCAGAAGTGTATTATAACATTGCCAACACTTACTACCGGCTGAATAAAGTAGCCCCGGCAGTGCTTTATTACCAGAAGGCACTACACTTAAAGCCGGGGTATAAAGAAGCCCAGGACAACCTGGTGGCAACAGAAAACCGCATCCCCAACCATATAGTACAGGCACCAGACATTTTTTTTGTGCGCTGGTGGCATAGTATCACCGCAGCTGGCCTGGCCGATCTTTGGGCAGTGCTGGCATTGGTTACGTTTATTGTAATGGTGCTGGCGGTATTGGCCAATGCAATTAACAAGGGCAAGAGGATAATGCCTGTGCAGGTGCCGGTGATACTGGGCATAACCTGGGCGCTGATGGTGCTGCTGGGCTGGATAGCAGGCAGTAATGCCCGCGATAGCGGTATAGCCGTGGTTATGCAGAACGATACGCCGCTTATGGGTACAGGGCTTAAAGGAAAATCGCAGGTATACCTGCCGGAGGGTACCACCGTTAAAGTATCTTCTGTTAACGGAGACCTGGCCGAAGTAACACTGCCTGATGGTCGCAAGGGAGCGGTGGATGCCGCATTGATTAAGAGCATAGACAATTTATAAGTAGTTTTGCAGCATGGTAAACTACTGGGTGCGTACTCCTCAATGGCTCAAAAGGTTATCGCCCAGGGATATCATATGGGATATACCGGGCGAGGAGCCGGTGGTCTACCTAACGTTTGATGATGGCCCGCATCCTGAAATAACCGGTTTTGTATTGGACGAACTGAAGAAGTATGATGCGAAAGCCACTTTCTTTTGTGTAGGTAACAACGTATCGCTACACCCCGAAACATACCAGCGGATATTGGATGAAGGGCATGTAACGGGCAACCATACTTATGATCACATGAACGGGTGGACACACGATAACTTTGCTTACCTGAAGAATATAGCCCGCGCGCATCAGCTGATAGCTAACAGGATCTTCCGCCCGCCATATGGCCGCATAAAACTGAGCCAGGCGCGCAAGCTGGTAAAGGCAAACCCGGCGTGGAAGATATACATGTGGGACATTATTACCGGCGACTTTGATAAGGGCATTACCCCGCAGCAATGTGCTGCCCACGCCATAGATCATCTTCAACCCGGATCGATAGTAGTGTTCCACGATAGTGAAAAAGCATGGGACAGGATGCACATAGCCCTGCCCGAGGTGCTGAAATTTTGTAAAGAAAAAGGATGGCAGTGTAAAGCACTGCCGGTTTAGAGAACAACAATGTACATAGATACACATACTCATTTATACGACGAAAAATTAATGGCCGACAGCCAGCAGATACCCCGTGCCATAGAAGCGGGTGTAACCCGCATGTTTATGCCTAATTGCGACAGCGAAACCATCCCAGGCATGCTGGCCCTGGCCGACCAATGGCCCGATAACTGCTTCCCTATGATGGGGCTGCACCCGACTTATGTAAAAGAGAGCTACAAAGATGAACTGGCTATTGTAGAAGACTGGCTGGCCAAAAGAAAATTCTGGGCAGTAGGGGAGATAGGGCTTGACTATTACTGGGATACTACATTTAAAAACCAGCAAAAAGAAGCATTTGCCCGGCAGATAGACCTGGCATTGCAGTACGACCTGCCTATAGTGATACACAGCCGCAATGCCGAGCAAGACTGTATAGATATAGTGCGCAGCAAGCAGAACGGTAAGCTTACAGGTGTGTTCCACTGCTTTAGTGGTACTACACATGAAGCAAAGCAGATAATAGACCTCGGCTTCTACCTGGGCATAGGTGGTGGCCTGACCTATAAAAAGAATACAGTGGCGGATACCTTGAAGGAGTTGGGTATAGCTAATCTTGTGCTGGAGACGGATGCCCCCTACCTGGCGCCGGTTCCCCACCGTGGCAAGCGCAATGAGAGCAGCTACATTCCACTGGTGGCTACCAAGATAGCAGAAGTGACAGGCACGTCATACCTGGACGTAGCCCGGGTGACTACAGAGAATGCCAATAAACTGTTCAAAATGTCGTAAATAATTTTTTGGAACACGGGAACTGCACAACAAAAAATACTTACATTTGCTGCCCAACCAAAAAACGGAGAGATGCTCGAGTGGTTGAAGAGGCACGCCTGGAAAGTGTGTATACCTGTCAAAGGGTATCAAGGGTTCGAATCCCTTTCCCTCCGCAGAAAATGAAACCCGCGCACGGCGCGGGTTTTGTCGTTAGGATGTTCTTGAAATTATTTGACGCGACGATATTTGCGAATACGAAAAAATTGAAGGTTATTTCTGACTTAGCTGCAATAACCCAAAAAGAATGATGGTGGTTATAATGATTTTGATTGTCCATCTCCTTGCGTTAACAAGTACTTATCCAATTCTTCAATTTCCTCAGCAGTTATCTCTATTATTTTCTTATTATTTTCTATCAATATTAGTTTAGTCCTTTCAAGCTCAAAAGCCATTTTTATTTTTTCTCGTTCTACCTCCAATCTGCTTTTTTCTAATTCAGCTTCTCTCTTGCTTTTTCGATCTTTTACCCATGCCCGAATTGATGCTACGACTATAGGTGTTGCAGCAGAAATCAATGCAATCACGATAGGCTCGCTTTGTGTGCCCGGTGTTGATTTATAGTCTTCATCAATAATGATGTCTGGATCACCTTGATAAATAAGTTGATGTATTTCTTTAAGATTATTGTGGTTACTTTCGATACGAATATTCATAAAAATGCAGCTTTTAGATTATCAGCAATATATTCCGTCATAGGTATTCGATTTGCAATCATAAACTTCTTCAATATTTCGGTTTCAGTAATCACAAAATCTCGAAAAGAAGAGTTTTGATCTAAAAATATTCGAACTTGTCCATCCTTCTTTAAGGTTTTATGTTTAAAAAACATAGGTAGCAAAATAAATTTATGGTTGATCGGTGCTGTAAAGTTAATATAAAACAAGAATTCCGGTAGTAGCACTTTGGTCTGTTTAATGAAATTAGTCACCTCAGGTATGTCAAATAAAGGACGTTCGTCGTCATTGTAGCCATAAAAATCTAGACTGATTGAACCAGCCAAACTTTCGTCCGTTTCATTAAATTTTTCTTTTAAGAACGCGATAAAATCGGGAAACATTGTTTTTACTCTTTCATCGGAAATATCCTCAGCATCGATTGTTAAAAGATACCCTGGCTTTAATAATTTATATTCAAATGTCCGGGATTTAAAAGAACGGTCTTGATACATATCGTAGCTTTCTTCAGCCTCCTCCCGGCTTATTTTTATTAGATTCCGGGATATGGTATCAATTCTTCTATGAAAAAGGTAAGCAAACCAATTTGGAAAGCCACATTGATCATAATCATATGGTATAGAGTTCCACAATTTACATAGACCAAAAGAATAATAATTGCATTGTATATGGTGACAGTTATGCTCGATATGACTGTGAATCCTAGAAAAAAGAGCAAGATGCGTTTCCTTTATTTTGATTAGTTCTTTTATATAAAACGGATAGGGTATTCCTGACGGCGTTTTGGACTCGCTGAAATCATTGCCTAATATAATCGCACCATTTCGACCGCTAAAATCTTGAAAGTGGTAGTGTATTGCAAACGGGTAAAATTCTTCAAGTAGTTCTTGAAAGGCAGCCTTGTTTATTTGAAGAATACGATTCTGATAGGAAGGATTATCCTTAACCAATTCCGCCAATTTTTTAAAATGCAGGTTCAAAGGAAAATTCAATGTTTTTGCGTCCCCATCTGCAGTTGCAATTACTTCATTCATATCTTCATACCGCACCATAGCAACCGGTATGTCCAAAATGAAGTGATGTTTTTTCGGATCAAGTACTATACGTCCAATTTTTCTTTCTAGAAAGGATCTAATTTCTGCGAATAATTCATGTTGCGGTCTGCTATGATAATCTAAGCCATAATGGTTTATATAGGAAACTGTATTGCAAAACCCTGTTAATGGATCAGTACAACAAAAGGCAACCTGGACAATCAGAGGTAGCAAGTTAAAAGCATCTTGGCTACCCCAAGAGGATTGTAAAAAACGATAAGTCTTTTTATAACAATTATTGGCTGGATCACGAATCCATTTATCGAACCCCTCTGCAGTTGGAATATCTGCATTAATTCGATATTCAAAAATCGTTGTTGCGTCCTCCAAAAGATCATTTAGGGTAAAAACATTACTGGCTCCTAAGTCATATTCTGGAATGCGTATATTAAGGTAATCTTTTTCCCAATAAAAATCTACAGGTTGATAAAGAAAGTTGAAGTTACGAAAGAAATTCTCATCCATGTGTATTGCATCGATTGGATAATTTTCTGCCGCTGAATATTTTAATTCATTTCCTAAATAAAGTAAATTTTCTAGCTCCAACCAACTCAAGTAGTAAAGAAATGGATAGAAAAGACCTTGCAAATAATGATGAAATTCATGAGATAGTACCTTTAATAATCCTTCGTTTGTTTGGTGTTCCATTTCTAGAAATCGTCTAATAAACTCGCGGCGGATGGGACCTGAAGTTTCAGACTCTTCCATAAATTGATGAATCGCGTCAACCGTTCCATGCTCTAATCCTGAACATCTATTAACGTGGATAATCCTCAAAGTTGTATCAAGATACGATTTCAATTGAGCCATGATGAGATAGATGGAAACAAATGTAACGCTAATTAAAATAGTTTATTACCTGGAGAGCACAAGTCTTCGCGTAAAGCAATAAGTGAAAACCTAATATCAATCAATGCAAAGCGCACGATTGCCTCAAATTTCACCGAAAAAGTTCGAAAGTTGACAACGTCTTCCGCAGAATAACAAAACCCGCACAGCGCGGGTTTTGTTATTTTAACACCCTTCAGAAACCACATGCTCCTGTAAAAGCAAACTATATAACACTTATCAGAACTCACTCAGGTTGTTGAGCAAGCATCTGCCCTAAAAACAAGGTTTGATTTTGTTAACTTTGCGCAATGGAAACAGGGATTCCGGGGTTAAGTTGGGACGAGGCAAAGCTTAAGGGGTTTAAGGTGCATGAACTATCCCCGTCTGTGGATGTTCCGGCCAGGACCGGGCGGCGCGACTTTTATAAAATGGGCCTGGTGAATGGTGATATAACTATTGACTACGGTGGCCAGATCGTAGAGATAAAAGGCACTGCACTCTTCTTTGTCAATCCGAAGGTAGCGCATTCTATTGTTCGGCGCGTCCGTCGCACCAGTGGATACGCCTGCATATTCACCGAAAGCTTCATCAATACCCGGGAGCTAAAGGAATCGCCGCTATTCAGTATTGGTGATAATCCCGTCATTCCCCTTAACGAAGATGAAGCGTTATTCATCGGCAACATCTTCAAAAAAATGCTGACGGCATACAATGGCGATTACTTGCATAAGGCTGACCTGATACAGAAATGCATTGCCTTGATCATTCACGAAGCATTGCAGATACAACCACCGCAATCGGCCGGGCGATCGGTAAATGGAACAACCCGTATCGCGCACCAGTTTATAGATCTGCTGGAAAGGCAATTCCCCATCGAGCGCAGCAACGATCTGTTAAAGCTTCGTAATCCGCAAGACTTTGCTGCAAGCCTTGCTGTGCATGTCAACTACCTGAACCGTGCAGTAAAAACAGTAACGGGCAAGCCCACCTCAGCGCATATAGCCGCCCGTATCATCGCTGAAGCCAAAGCACTGCTGAAGCATACAGACTGGAGTATTGCCGATATAGCATACGCGTTAGGTTTCGACTATCCGGCTTATTTTAATAACTACTTTAAGCGGATAACGGGTACTACACCTAACTCTTTCCGGAAGGTTTGAAAATCATAGTTATTGGTTTGGTTTTGAAGCCGCCTTGCCAGGAAATACGTCGACCTTTGGTGTATGAAAATTTTAGTTACAGGAGCTACAGGAAAAGTCGGGAGCAGATTTGTTCCGCGCCTGATAGCAAAAGGATATGATGTTACAATATTGGTACGGGATGCGTCGAAAACAATACCGGGTGCTAAAACCGTGGTAGGCGACCTTTATGACGCTAGTACATTGCCGCCTGCCGTTGCGGGTATGGATGCCATTGTCCACCTGGCGGCCTTGTTCCGGACATTTACCGATAACGAAGGCATCGTTAAAACCAATCACACCGGTACTGTGGCGCTGGCAGAGGCCGCAGTGGCAGCAGGTGTTAAGCGATTTGTGTTTGTAAGTACAAGCAATGTCTACCGTTCCGGTTACGGGCACCCGGCAAAGGAGGATGATATTGTTGATATTAATGACCCCAGGGCCTACGCAGCAAGCAAGATCGCCGCAGAGCAGGCATTATTGCAAATGGACCTCGATGTACGCATACTCCGTTTAGGTTTTGTATATGGAGAGCACGATCCGCATATTGAGGAGATAATGCCCATATTAAAAAACTGGAAACGCCATCCGGGCTCCAGAATGCATATGGTACACCATCTTGATGTTGCACACGGGCTGTTTTTATTGCTACAGCAAGAGGGACTTAATGGCGAAATTTTCAACATTGTGGATGACGCACCGATCACTCTTTATGAACTTGCGGAGTCGGTGGGTAAGGCAGACGATGTATTTGATGGCGTTCAAGGCCCGTTAGAAGATCCTTTCGAAGGTATCGTCAGTTCAGAGAAAATAAGGAAGATCGGTTTCAGGCCGTTGGTGCCGAGCTTTTTTGTCGCCAGGGAGTTAGATATTCTGTAGAATTACCCCTGTCGTAGCAAATTCTTAGGTGCGGAGAATGGTTCATTGCTCCGCACCTATTCATTGTTATTAGAGAGCTGCAATGGTTGGCAGTATATACTCGTCCTATGTACTACTAACCGCAGGAAGAAAAAGACGGATGATTGCCTCGAAGGCAAGCCAGTCGTTAGTAAACCATATCAAAGCACCTATACCGCCAGCGCATTTGCCGCCATCCCAATTTTTATCTCTGTCAGTACTATTATAACTTCTTCCAGTTGCCGGCCCATCTGTGCAGTAAAATCAGCTGTCTCATTCAGAGATGGTAGTATTGACTGGTAGTAGGCTATACCATTCAGCAGGTTGTTTCTAAAGTTGTTGAAATACTGTTCCTGTTTGGCGGTCATTAGTAAACGGCACTTGCCCAGCTCTTTCTTCAGGTAATCTATGTACAGCTTCAGTTCGTTAACAAACATGTGTGGCCGCGGTACATCGTTAAGTAGGTTCTTCCTGCCATAGATGTGATCGGTCATATCCCAAAGGGTATGCACACCAGAGAAATAGGCAAGGTTAGGCCCGGGGCATATACTTACCGCGGAGAGTTTATGAGACAACTTCATATTGTTCTGCAATAGCACGGCCGATGATAGTCCTTCGCATAGGCAATCTTTTACAGTTATCGCGTCCAGCTGCGCCTTATGCTCAGCTTCCGGCAGGTTGAGCGCTTCCAGTTGTTTTATTTTCTGGTTCTGATATTCACGCGATGCGGTGCAGATAGGTTCCTCAGTGAATTCGGTATTTGAAGCGAGGAATTTTTTATAGCAGGGGCTACCCGGTCTGTGCTTGTCTATTCTATGCTTACGTTGCTCTTCGCTTGTGCTTTTTCTGAAGTTGTTGAACGGCACGCCAAGTGGAGACGCATCACTCAGATAGTAATCGTCTTTTGATGCCGTAGATAATTGCTGCAGCGTATGCGGGTCTACATTGGTAGCCTCTGGAACCAGCAGGAAGGGGCTGCCCCAACCTGTGCCGTCAAGCTGGTAGTTTTCGCGCAAAAACTTGTCTTCTCCCGCTGTGCCTATACCTCCCTGTACAGTAATGCGCTGCATGGGTGGCGCTGAAAAAGTTGTCCTGCCCTTTTGCTCATTGCTCTTGTTGCATAGCGCCAATAGCTCCGCATGCATACTTGCACGGTTATTCCGGAATTCTTCCAATATAGGCCCCAGCAATATGCCATCGGTGGCAAATGCATGGCCCCCGCAATTAAGGCCAGATTCAATGCGGAACTCAGATATCCAGATTCCTTTCTTGGCCAGTATTTTGCCCTGTACCAGTGCCGACCTGTAATTGCTCACTTTCAGTATCACCTTCTTCAGCAGTGTTCCGTCGGGCTGCGGATAGAAGTCCGCAAAATTTTCCAGGTAGTTATATAGCCTTGGGTTATAGCCGGCTGATAGTACAACCGATGCGTGCAGGGTGCTGAGTCCAAATCCACGCAGTGCAGAAAGCGCATCAGAATATTCCGCCGGTAGCGGCGATCCGTCAGCTGCACGGCCGAGATTGTCTACCTTAGACATGATATTGACATCTATACTGCCGGGTACCACCATGTTGCGTAATTGTTCCTGAAGGCCGTTTCTTTCATCGCCGTTGGCTAATAACATAGTACGCTTGTGTAGTATTGCTGCGGCATCATTGTCGGGTAGTAATTCAAAATACTTTGCCAATTCGTTAGGCTCGCCGAAAGGTAGTGCTGCTATAGCTTTTGTCTGTTTTTCAACCAGTTTCTTCAGCAAATTCAGGTACGCGGTAATGCGCTTAGCCCTGTAGTCTTCTTCTTTATCCGGTATCGGCACATACATTTCGCCATTGTGTAGCGAATGATATGCGCGCATTTTTTCAATTAGTTCATCTTCTATTATAGAAACTACCGAAGAGATGCCATAGCGGGCTACTTTCAGCGGAGTATCTATGGAATAACTTAAACCCAGCACGGGTATATGATATGTATGCATTAGTTGTTGATCGCAGCTTATAAATACTGGCTGCTTCCTACATCAAAATTAGCTGGCTTTACCCGCGGCAATTATGATTGATGTCATAAGTCCGGGTGTCTGGTGTTGATGAAGCTTTGCCTCGTTTATCCGTTCTAATAGCTTATTCAACGCTGTGAAGAGCTCTGTGTGCCATTGCCTAACTCCATCGCTGATCATTCTAAACCTGCAATTCATTAAATAAAAAAAATGGTCTATGTTTCTTTTTCTGCTGTTATGGAATATCTTTAGCGTTCACCAATAAAAAATCCAATTATGAAGAAATTTTTGCTTATTGCCGCTACTACTATGATCGCATTTGGCGGAACTACCGGATGTAAAAAAGACAGCAGTACTTCCCCAAGCTACAGCATGAAGGCCACAGTGGGTTCTTCAAGTTTCAACACCTCTCATTGTATCGCTTCTGCTGCCAATGGTGGTCTCATCATTACCGGCTGGACCGGATCTTCCACAACAGCAACAGCGCCTATGATGGTTATTGCTATTACCAGCTGGAACCAGGGAACAGGGACTGTTAATTTCGATGCATCTATGAGCAATGGTTATGAAGAGTATGTGGCCAGCACTACTACTACATCCCTTGCACAAACGGGCACGGTTAACATCACATCCGTTGCATCCAATGCTATTTCAGGAACATTTTCTTTTACTGCTACCGATGGCACCGTTGTATCTGGCGGAACATTTACAGCACAGAAGTAAAAAATTTCAGGCATTTTGGGGCGTTTCAATTACTGGAACGCCTCTTATTTATTATATAGATATGTTGCTATGTTGCTGAGCTGGGGTTATTTTATTCTTCACATCTATCTGTCAGTAAAGTGTACGCAACTCGTCTTATTAAATGGAATCAGGTAATTTGTCTGGTTTGGCATAAGATAGCCGTGATATGCGGGTGGTGCTATGGTAGCTGTCTACTCCCGCGCAGGTAATAGTGCCTGCTTTTTCCAGGTCTACGTATCCGTCCGGCATTACTACACTCTCAGGTACGCTTATATATTTGATCTCAGCTATTATCATTATGGTGTTGTTCAGCGTTATGTCTATCTTCTGCCGGAAAGCGGCGCTTATTTTTATGGAGCTCTCTGCAACAAATGGCGCGTAGTAACCAGGCACATACTCCTCTGTAAGCCCCGTGGCTTCAAACTCCGACACATCCTGCGGATAGCGGGCCGATGTCTGGTGGGCCGCTTTGTAAAACGCTTCCCGCACATGGTTTACGGTAAACACCCTTGTGTCCAGTATATTGCTTAGTGTATGCCTGTCTACTGAATCGGGCCGCACAATAAAACCAAACAGTGGCGGGTTGGCACCCACATGAAAAAATGAATTGAATAACGCAAGATTGGTTTGTCCGGCACCATTGCGTGTGCCTATCAGCGCCAGGCTTTTAAAGCCGCCTATAGAGTTGATGAATGTTGCCCGGTATCGCTGTTCCAATGCTGCAATATCGCTGCCTGTGTATATTTTATTATCCATTCTGTCGTTATCAGCGTTTAGCTATTTTGTTCATACTGATGGTGCGTTGCCGCGTGCACTTAAACCGGGTTATATCTCCATTGCGCAACTTCTGGTGCTTGGTAGCGCAGGCTTCTACACGTTTCCGCCACAGCTTATAACTATTGAAGCGCAGTTGTCGTTTCATCAGTTGGCGCACCTCACTCTCTTTCAACCCAAACTGGTATTCTATGGCTTCAAACGGAGTGCGGTCTTCCCACGCCATTTCAATTATCCTGTCTATATCTGCTATTGTCAGCTTCTTAGGTTCTGCTGTTTGGTCCGCTTCATCCTCCATATATGCGAGCGGGGATGGCAGGTCACTGTAATAGCAGTAAGTATCGTATAGTTGATCCATTGTTTTTATTTTGTTTAATAAAATTACATAATTATTAAACAATAGAGTTGAGGATCTTTACAATAATATCACTCCCAGCACCAGCAGTCTATATACTACCCATCCTATTGAAGCCACCCAACTGATGCCCAGCAAGTGCATACGCCGGGCGTGCTCGATCAGCATAAGCCCGGCAGTGACCAGGAACAATAGGCTATAACCCGGTGCGTTTATGTCAACTACCTTACCGGTTCCCATTATCATTAGCAACAGCAGTGCGCCGGCAAATGATATGGTCATCATATTGCCCAGGTAGGTCATTATTCTTGTTTTGTTTATAATGAAAAGCACAATAGACTGAAACGCAATCTGGCCGCCGCATACTAAAAATTCGCGGCCAAAGTGAGACGTGGGGAGTAAACCAGTTAGTCTGTAAGAGTAGTTGGTGAGGATAATAGATGTAAGCAGCCAGGTATCACGATATAGGCCAGCCGGTAGGGCAGGTTAAAATCCGGTACGCAACCATCGTCGCTGCTTTTTACGGGTATGATCACCTTACGATTATAAGAGATAAAGGAATATAGCAGCTTCATCAACGCACGAAAAGGTGCGAACCGGAATAGCGGAGCAAATATGGGAAACGTATGCCCCAGTATCCTGAACAGACTATCTATGCCATAAAATACCTGTCCGGTTTTGGTATTTATCAGCGCTATTTCGTTCCGCGCCCTGTTCATATCTATAATAGTGCACGTGGCGGCAGATGCCTCGCTGTATGCTTCTCTGCCGTTGTCGTCCAGCATTCCCGTTTTTACAAAGGCTTTCGTATAAGCTTTACAGAGCGGGCATTTATTGTCGAAGATGAGTACATGATGCGCCAGTGTTTTCATACCTCATGTTTTAGTGTGTGCCATGTAAAATTAAATAAATATTTTAGAACTTTCAAAAAATACTGAAAATATAAAATCGAATAATTGTTGCCAATGTGCCCGGTTGTTCGCTGGCATGCACGGGAACTATTAATTTCGCACACAAATTGCCGGGACAATACAATGCAAACAGTAGCACAATTAAGGAATGGTGAATTGAAAGGAACAACTGCGCTTAAGCTTTGTGAAGGCCTTAATGAGTTTCCGCGTGAGGTATTTGAATTGGCAGATACATTGGAAAAGCTGGACCTCTCCGGTAACAACCTTACAGAACTACCGGCCGATTTTGGCCGCCTGAAAAAACTACGCATCCTGTTCTGCTCCGATAATCCCTTTACAGTATTGCCGGAAGTGCTGGCCGATTGCCCGGAGTTAGACACCGTCGGGTTCAAATCGAACCAGATAGAAATAGTGCCACCGCGTGCGCTCAACCCCAACCTGCGCTGGCTCATTCTTACCAATAATCGTATCCCGGTCTTGCCGGCAGCAATAGGGCAGTGTACCCGCATGCAAAAGCTGGCACTGGCAGGCAACAGGTTAACAGAACTACCCGCAGAGTTAAGCAACTGCCGCAACCTGGGCCTGCTACGCATATCGGCTAATCAACTAAAGGTATTTCCTCAATGGCTATTATCTATGCCAAAGTTGGCATGGCTGGCATTCTCGGGCAATCCGTTCTGCATTCATCCACAGATAACGCCAACCCCTGCTATACAGTGGACTGAACTGCAATTGAACGATGTATTAGGACAGGGGGCATCGGGTATTATTTATAAGGCCTCGTGGCAGGGTAGGGAGGTAACAAAAGATGTAGCCGTTAAAATATTTAAAGGCGATGTAACCAGCGATGGTCTGCCGGAAGACGAAATGAATGCTTTCATCGCTGCCGGTGCTCATCCCGGTTTAGTAACGCTGATCGGTCACATAGAAGGTCATCCGCAAGGGGGCAAAGGGCTGGTTATGGAATTGATACCGAACCGCTTCTATAACCTGGGCTTACCACCCAGCATGGCCAGTTGCACGCGCGATGTATTTAAAGAAGGCGCAGTTCTAACTGCAGAGCAAGTTGTAAAAATAGTAGCCACCATCGCTTCCGTATCGGCCCAGCTACACAGCCATGGTATCATCCATGGCGATCTGTACGCGCACAACACATTGGTAGATGCAGAGGGCAATGCACTTTTCGGAGACTTCGGCGCAGCTGGGTTTTATGATGTCTCCGGGCCGGATGCTTCAGCTTTAGAACGTATAGAAGTACGGTCTTTCGGCTATATGATAGATGATCTGTTGGGAATATGCACAGGGGAAGATGGTCTTGTAAAAGACCTGCAGGATATATGCGATAGATGCCTGGTGGAAAATGTTGCAGCCAGGCCGGCTTTCAGTCAACTGGCAGCAGAGCTGGGCCGTTTACTGTAGGTAGCTGCAGTACATCAGTTAGCCGCGTATTTAAACCGCTCAAAGCGCACTCTGCCAATCTGCTTTGCAGTTTTTGTGTTGGCAGTGCTGGTGTGTGCCTCGTCAAATACATTGAAGCCCGATCGTTCTGTTTCTGTAGCGTACCAATGCCCATCTTTTTTGTTGTAAGTAAATGTTGCACTGTTGTGCCAGCGCCAGGCGCTGCCGCCATCGTTATAGATAGAGAACTGGCCAGTTCCCATGTCTATGCCGCCATAAGGGTCCATCATCCCCCCACATCCATGGCACAGGGCCACCTCATCGTTACGGGCAGCTATTGTATATCCGCTTCTGGTGCCTATTAACAGGAACACCGTCCTGTCGCCATCGCCGGTAGTGTCTGCCTCTTTTCTCAGCTCGGCAACTACTACCACATCCTGCAGCGTGTCCAGGTTCAGGTTGCCATATGTCAGGTCTATCACTTTATACTCCTTGCCCAGGCAGGGCGCTATGCTTTCGGGTATTCTCAGTGTGT
This sequence comes from uncultured Flavipsychrobacter sp., assembly GCA_964588295.1. Classification (GTDB taxonomy): domain Bacteria; phylum Bacteroidota; class Bacteroidia; order Chitinophagales; family Chitinophagaceae; genus Flavipsychrobacter. The sequence goes on from CAZPOT010000015.1 coordinate 86,408, forward strand.
CGTGCTCTGGCTGAGCCATAGCTACATTCCGGCAAAGTAGTGCCAGGAAAATAAAGACAAGGCGTTTCATAATCAATTGAGCCTCAAATCTCATACCAATAATTTATCGGCTTATTTACCCATTATCTTACGGCGGTGTATACCGCCCCACATCCGCATTTCGTTGATGATGCGCTCCAGTGTGCGGCCATGCTCTGTCAGTTCGTATTTTACAGTTACCGGTTTTGTTTCCATTACCGTACGCTCTACCAGCAGGTTGGTTTCCAGGTCTTGTAGTTCACGGGCCAGCATTTTTGGGCCAATACCATCCAGCAGGCGCTGTATCTCGCCAAATTGCAAAGCCCCGCCGCAGTTAAGCGTAGTTATCAGTTGTATCTTCCATTTGCCGCTCAGTATTGCCACCGCATCTTTCGCAGCCAATAGTTCGTCCTCCCGGGTACAGGCAATGTCTAATACAACTGGTTCCTTCTTTTTCATGTAGTATCTGCGGCTATCTACAAATTTAACGGAATACAATTACTCAACTACTTCCCTGCGTGGAACTACTTTCCCGCATGGAATACCTGTAGCGCCGCGCATGGCTGCGGAATACTTTTGTGGAAACAAAAAGCAATCAATATGTCTATTATCCTCACCGATGCCAATTTCAATGAGCAGGTAGTAAATTCAGCAAAATTATCTGTGGTCGACTTCTGGGCCACCTGGTGTCCTCCCTGCATAGCTCTGAGCCCAACAATGGACGCCCTGGCCAAAGACTACGAAGGCCGCGTAAATGTAGGCAAGATCAATTCCGACGAGAACCCGAACGTGTCTGTCAACTATGGCGTCACCAACCTGCCTTGTGTTTTGTTTATCCTCGATGGTAAAGTTGTCGACAGGCAAGTGGGCCTAGCCCCCAAAGCTATTTACGATAAAAAGATACGCCGCATCCTGGAGTCAAGGCTCTGATAGCATGCCCTGTAAGGGCCGGATATAACAGCATCGGGTTTCAACCCGATGGCTTAAGAGGCCGAACATCACTTCACCTCAAACACATACTTCACGGCTTCGTTGTCCGAATTGCTGCCAATAAATAAAGTGTATGTGCCGGGATACAGTTTTTGCTTATGCTGTTTTTCGTCCCATTTCATCAGCTCTTCCATGGCTATGTGCATGGATATGGTTATGTGCTCACCCGGCTTAAAAGGCGCTCTCACAAACTGTTTCAGTTCCTTCACAGGTAGTGCAGCATTAGCGGGATATTTAATGTAGGCTTGTACCACTTCGTCTGCTGCTACACTGCCGGTGTTGGTAACGTCAACTGTTGCCTCTATGGTTTCGTTTTCGTGATAGGTGCGTTTGGTGCCGGGTATGGCATCATACCTGAAGCTGGAATAACTTAATCCATAGCCAAAAGGATATTGCACTTCCCCTTTAAAATATCGGTAAGTGCGGCCCTGCATACTGTAGTCATCAAAGGCAGGTAGGTCATTTACAGAATTGTAAAACGTTACCGGCAGCCTGCCCGATGGCGATACCTTGCCGAATACGATATCGGCCAGCGCATTACCACCCTGCTCGCCGGGATACCAGGCCAATATCACGGCATCAGCATATTGTGCTATCGCGGCTATGTCTACAGCGCTCCCGGCGGTCACTATGGCTATTATCGGCTTTTTTACTGCTTTCCGCAGTTCGCGCATAAATACCACCTGGCCGGCCGGTAACGAGAGCGTTTTTTTATCGCCGCCTGCCGCCGATAGAAATGCATCACCTGCTTCGCCTTCGTCTACCGGTAGCAGGCCTATTACAGCTATGGTTACATCTGCATTGCCTGCGCCCCATATGCCGCCAAAGTGGCTGGTATCATTAGCTCCGGTGCCCAGGTCATATTCCACGCGCGTTCCCTTGCTCACGGCTCCGGTTATGCCTTCCACAAAGTTCACCATCTTGCTGCCTACGCCATGGTAGCTGCCCGCCAGTGCGTCCAGCGATGCTGCATTAGGGCCAACTATCATTATACTCTTTAGGGTGTCGGCTTTCAGGGGCAGGGTGTTGCGGTCGTTTTTTAATAGCACCATACTTTTCTGGGCAGCCTTTCTTGCCAGTGCTATATGTGCCTCATTATGTATGCTGTCGTCACGGTAGGTTTTGTATGGCGATGTGGCCGGGTCATCGTACATGCCCAGTTGCACCTGCGTTAGCAGTAGTGGTTTTAGTGCACTGTTTACATCCTGTTCCGTTATCAGCTTTTGCTCTATCGCTTTTATCACATCTTGCTGCAATACCGAAGAACAGTCCAGGTTGATGCCAGCCTTTATAGCCGCGGCTGCCGCAGCTACGCCATCCTGCAGGTATTTATGCGTATAAAACACATCATCCAGCGCCCCGCAATCTGTTACTATATAGCCTTTAAAACCCCAGTCATTAAGCACTGTATTCCTTATCAGCGCTGTATGTACAGAATTTGGCACACCGTTTACTTTGTTATAGGCAGTCATAATACCTGCCACACCGCCCTTGGCCAACCGCTTAAAGGCATACAGATAGGTATTATGCAGGTCGCTCTCGCTTACTACAGAGTTAAAGTAATCCCTGGTGGCTTCTGGTCCGCTGTGGGCTACAAAATGTTTGGCCGCAGCTGCTATTTTTAGTCTGCCGGGTGCATTGCCCTGTATGCCTTTTACATAGGCCAGCCCTATCATGCTGGTCAGGTAGGGGTCTTCACCATAAGTCTCTTGCCCGCGCCCCCACCTGGGGTCGCGGAATATATTGATGTTGGGGCTCCAGTAGGTAAGCCCCACATACATGCCCCTGTTCCCACGTGCCGATGCAAGATTATATTTGGCACGTGCTTCTGTAGATATTACATTGCCCACCTGTTGCACAAGCGCAGGATCAAATGTGGCAGCCATGCCTATGGCCTGCGGAAACACGGTTGCCTCGCCTGCTCTGGCTACGCCATGTAGGCCTTCACTCCACCAGTTATACGCAGGTATGTTCAGCCTGGGTACAGCTTCATTCCTGTAGCCCAGCAGCATAGCTTTCTCGGTAAGTGTCAGCCGCTTCAGCAGATCATCGGCACGCTGTACCGCATTCTTAGTTGTATCGCGATATACTTCGTGCCCCCGGGCGTTCATAGCGCAGGTAAGCAGGCTTGTGTATAAAAAGTATTTCTTTAAAAAGTGCATTATCAATTACTATCTATAGTCTATCACAAAACAGGCAGCGTGTTTCAGGCCCTTTATGTCTATTTGGGTGGCCTGCACTATTTGTATGCCTTTGTCTGCTTTCACCCATTTCACTTTGCTGTTGCTGCCGGCAACGTGTATATTCTTTACCGCCGTTACATTGGTCAGCGGTATGTCAACCGTATTACCCAATGGCACATGTGTTTCATCGCCAAGTACAAAAGCAAATATCCTGTTCTTATCCTTGCTTTTGGTATAAAATATATTGCCCGATGAGTATGGCGCTACCGATCTTGTGTTGTAGATACCTTCGCCGTTGAGCTTCATCCATTCGCCAATGCCTTTCAGCCGTTCATAAGCTACCGGGTCCCAGTCGCCATCCGGGCCGGGACCTATATTCAGCAGCAGGTTGCCGCCTCGCGATACCACCTTCACCAGCAGTTGCACTATCTGCGTGGTCGATTTGTATTTGTCGCCCGGCACATAACTCCACGAGTTGCCCATGGTCATACAGGTCTCCCACAGGTAGTCCAGCGGTTTTTCAGGCACTTCCTGTTCCGGGGTGGTGTAGTTCTCATATTCCCCCGGCACGGCCCTGTCCACCACTATCAGCCCTGGCTGGTGTTGCCTGGCCATGCCGGCAATGCGCGGCATATCTACATCCTCGTTATGCCTTACACTTCCCTGCCAGCCCTTCAAAGAATCATCATGCGTATTGGGTCTCACCCAGCCGCCATCCAGCCACAGTATATCCACTTTGCCATAGCCAGTCATCAGTTCTTCTATCTGATTATAGGTGTAGTTTTTAAATTGTTGCCACCGCTCAGGATATTTAGCCGGGTCATAATTTACGTGCCTGTCTTTCGGCGGAAAGTAAGGCCACCAGTAATTGGGCGTATGCCAGTCCGGCTTGGAAAAATACGCACCTATCATAAACTCCTCCTTCCTGAACGCATCAAATATCTCCTTTGTCACATTCGCACGCTTGTTGGTGGAGAACGGTGTTTTAGGGTCGGTTATCTTGTAGTCGCTTTGTTTAGTATCAAACATCGCAAACCCATCATGATGTTTGGTGGTAAATATCATGTACTTCATACCCGCCTGCTTAGCAGCAGCCACCCATTTTTCAGGCGAGAAGCGGGTGGGGTTAAACGTAGTCTGCAGATTTTCATATGCCTTTTTATATTCGTTGTAAGTGGCAGAGTGTGGGCCCGTCCTTTTTGTCCAGTCTTCATCTTCAGGGCATATGCTCCAGCTCTCTACCACGCCCCATTGGCTATATGGCCCCCAATGCATCAGCAGGCCAAATTTTAGGTCCTGCCAATCATTCAGTTTGCGTACTACAGCGGTATCCTTGGGTAATGGGTGCTCTTTTGTGCCATGCTGGCCGTAACTGTAGCTGCCCGCTAATACCGACAAACACAGTATAAAATACCTGTTTTTGAGAAAGCCCATGATCTTATCTTTAGTGTGAACACTTGGATTGAGGGCAATAGTACTCATCAATTTCGAAATAGTGAATGATCCGGCTACCGAAATAATTCGCAAATGCTGTCAGATAGACTAATGCCGCTACGCTTAGCAAACTTCATAGGAAGTTATTTGTGTGAATTTGTGGGATTCGATAATATGTCGCCGTGCACCATCACTATAGCTTTCGCAAATAACTACATATGCATTTTTCTTGTTTCAGCCATTAACTTCGCACCATAAATCACGCGCACGTGGCATACCGCTATAGTTATATCCCAGTACAGGAAACAGGTTATTTCTCAAAACTGGTCACCGATTACATCACCCACCAGGATAGTATTAAACCTTTCTTCCGTTACAATTGGGATGCGGCGGGACTTGATAAAGCTATAGCCGACCGCGCAAAATACCCTGTCAACAGGCAGGTGCTTACGGAGGTGCTCAACAGGCAATATGCCAACCTGGAAAAAAGTGAACTGGTTACTGCCAACCTTGAGAAACTGGCGCAGGAGAACACATTCACCGTCTGTACCGCCCACCAGCCCAACCTGCTGACAGGTTACCTCTACTTCGTTTATAAGATCATACACGCCATTAAGCTTGCCAATGAGTTGAATGCACGTCACTCCGATAAGCACTTTGTGCCTGTTTACTATATGGGTAGCGAGGATAATGACCTGGATGAACTGGGCGTATTTAAATTCCGCGGGCAGAAATATGTTTGGGATGGCGACGGTCAGGCTGGTGCGGTTGGGCGTATGAGCACGGCAAGCCTTAAAAAATTACTTACAGAGGTATTTCGCCTCTTCGGTCCTCCGGGCAAAGATGCAGAACATTTGCAGCACATTTTCACCCAAGCCTACCTGAAGCATAGCACTATTGGTGCCGCTACGCAATACTTAGTCAATGAGCTGTTTGGCCAGTACGGCCTTATTGTTATCGATTCAGATGATGCTGCCCTCAAATCGTTATACATCCCTGTGATGGAGGATGAACTGCTGCATCAGCACGCATATCCCATCCTGGCCAAACAGATCGCCGCACTTGGTGAACATTACAAGATACAAGCCCACCCCCGCGAGATCAACCTGTTCTACCTGGCCGATCAGTTGCGGGAGCGTATAGAAAAACAAGGCAACAAGTGGGTGGTATTAAACACCGATATCGAATGGAATGAAGAGCAGTTGCTCACGGAGCTCAACATGCATCCCGAGCGCTTCAGCCCCAACGTAATGCTGCGTGGATTGTTCCAGGAAACAATTTTACCCGATGTTGCCTTTATTGGCGGTGGGGCAGAGTTAGCTTACTGGATGCAGTTAAAGACAATGTTCGAGCATTACAACGGCTTCTTTCCATCTATCCAACTCCGTCAATCCGTAATGCTGATGGATGCCCATCACGAAAAATTATTGAGCGACCTTGGGCTATCTCTCTTAAAGCTGTTCCGTCCCGAAGAACAACTTATTAAGGAATATGTGGCTACGCATGGCTCCGGCGAGTGGCATACAACAGAAGAGGCAACCGCCCTGGAGCAGATACTCCAATCGCTGAAGGCTAAAGCTGTAAAAGTAGATAGCACCTTGGGCCCTGCTGCCGATGCGGTATTAAAGAAAATGGAGTACCGCCTCAAGACTTTAGAACAAAAGATGTTCCGTGCCGAAAAGCGCAAACTGGATGTGCAGCTCGACCGCCTGTCACGGCTTAAAAGCGCATTATTCCCCAATGGTAGCCTGCAGGAGCGTACCGACAATTTTTCCGAATACTACATGGAGCAAGGAAATGCCCTCTTCGATGCTATCCTGGAAGGCACAAAGCCGTTGTCGGGAGAGTTCCTGGTTATTCACCGTAGCTGATAAACCTACTCAATAGTATAAACGCTACGGGTATCCAGTAAAAAGTAACCGGCATTCATTTTTGTGGCGGGTAGCTTTTCAAAACACCCCAGCATAGTGTCTTTACTGGCAGTGTTGAAGGTTTTCAGTTGCTGGCTATCTTCTATAATAAATGTACGTTGCGGCCGTTCACCCTGCAGTTGCGATAGCATCATGCTTTCTACCGGCATACCCCAGTTCATAAGTAGTTTTTGATTAGTATTACCGTCTATATGGGTGCCTATCATTTTGGTTACACCCTTTTCTTTCATTTGCCTGTTAAATCCTTCCATCAGGGTAAGCCGTTCTTTAAAAGGAGCAGCAGAGTAAACGATATACACCAGTTTTATGCCGAATACTAATGTCAGCAGCAAAAAGGCCTGTTGTTTCTTTAATGCCGGCAATGTATAGTAAACAAATGGCGCACAGGCTATCAGCGTCAGGGGCATATACTCGCTCTCCATATAAAAGCGCAGGTTATCTACCTCCCAATAAGTGATGACTAACAGCACTATGTATCCGGCAGAGCATAAGATGGTATATCCCGCCAGTACATATGCCTTACGCTTCACAAGTGATATGAGCCCCCATCCTGCTAAAACTAAGAAAAGCCAATATCTGGTTAGGCAGCTATTCACAAACATCTTCAACTGCGGAGACGAGAACAGGTGCTTTACTTTGTCACCCTTCAGTTCTGTTACCAATTCTATTTTTCCACTGTCATACCCATGATGCTGTCCCTGGTAAAATTTACAATAGGCTAGCACTAGCAGTATAATGCTCGCAGCAGCGGTTGTTTTGTTTACTGGCAGTTGCTTGTCTATTAAGTAAAAGAACCATAAGAATAGCGCAGGTAGCATCACCAATGGGTGAGTCCATATAGCCAGCGTAAAAAGTACTGCCGTCAAAATCCACAACAAGATGTTTCCGTTAGTCTGCTTTGCGGTATATGCGCCGTAGGCAATAGTTAGCCACGCTACGCCTTGGTGCACCTCGTTATTGGTCCAGTAAAATGTATCGGTTACAAATAGCGTATTGTAAAAGGCCAGTAATATCACCAGGTCATACCGTTTATACTTGCTGTAGCATATTGCCCCGGCCGCCAGGAAAAATAGGTTGAAACTGGCCGAATACAGTATCATCAGCCACCTCAGCGGTAAATGCAGCCATGTACCTGCTAACGGAACAATTTGAGTAATGAAAGATCCGTACCTGTACTCGGCTATTTGCAGTTGCTGCTGGTTTATGATGCGGAACAGCACATGCGGCGCATCCAGGAACAGCATTCTTTCCCTGTAAAAAATAATGGCAAGTGCCAGTAAAACTATTTGTATTGCCAGTGCTGCCTGCGCCAGCCGGCGCATTTGTGGCATTGTATTTACAGGAGAGATGGTGTCTGGCATCAGGCGATAAATTTAGGGTTTCCCCGAAATTTTTTAATTCAAAAGTTATTTATCTTTGGCGACCAGATATGTTGTTATAACAATTTGTTTTAATGTATATTAAACATATAATTTACTTACAATAAATAGCAGGCGACTGTACAATTGCATACAAAATGAGATTGAAGAGCAGAGTTCTAGTTGTTGCAACATTGGCAACAAGTTTATCGTCCCTATCGGCAGATGCACAGATAAGAGAAAATGAACTGAAAAATTACAGCCATAACTTTTATGAATGGGGGGCACGGGCGGGTGCCAATTTTCAGCAGTTGTCAGCATTTCCGTTCAGCAATGCGTACAATACCGGCGGTTTCGGCGGTGCATACATCAGGCGCAGGAAAGATTTCGTCGGCATTCAGCTGGAGGTGAATGTAGCCAATGCAAGCTACACTACGGCATATCCCATCGGGCACAACTTCACATCCGATCGTACAGTTAAAAATACGGATACCACTACCAAAGGCAAGTTCAATGCTTTGTACGTGAATATACCACTGATGCTGGAAATAAGGATGGGCTACCATTTTGCCTTCCAGTTTGGTGCGCAGTACAGCTACCTGTTGTCAAACAGCGATGCTAACGATGCTTTCACTAAAAAGTTTGGCACTGCCGATGTGTTTAATAAAACAAACGTATCGGTATTGGCTGGTTTTGAGGGTGATGTATGTAAAAAGTGGTCTATCGGTGCACGCTATGCAATGGGTATGTCCGATGTTAACGCTGGTAAATACAAGCCGCTTACAGATAAGTGGCACCTTGGCAGTGGCCAAGTATATCTTACTTATCGCATAGGTAAGTGGGGCGAACAGATATATAAATAGTCCACTTCGGCACTATCTTTGTGTGTATCACACAAAAACTAACTCAACATGAAGAAACTCTTATTTTCTGTATTGCCCGTATTGCTGTTTGCTACAGCCCATGCCCAGGATCTGCCCGTTAAGGCCGACCTTGGCGTAAAAATAGGTGCCAACTTTACACAGTTGGGCGGCGATAACTGGGTGAAAACCTACCAGCCAGGCATACATGGTGGGGTTATCCTCGGTGTCCGCAAACATAAAATAGGTGTGCAGGTAGAGGCGTTGTTAAGCACTGCACATTACTCTACGAAAGATCTGTTCGATTCCGTTAAGAAAGGCGACTTCCGCGCAACTTATTTCGATATCCCGCTGATGTTCGAGTATAGGCTGATAGGTTCTAAGCTGTTGCCTAAGGTTTGGATAATGGCCGGCCCACAGTTCAGCAGTGTTATGTCAGTAAAGTCGCTCAACGACTTTGCAGGCGATGCCAAGAGCACATTCAAGTCGGGCTACTTTGCCGGTGTTGTGGGGTTAGAAGTACGGTACATGAAGTTTACTCTTGGTGGTCGTTATGTAATGGGCCTTACCAGCATCAACAACGAAAGCATTTCCTCTGCCAAAGGCGCCTGGAACAGTCGCACGGGCCAGCTTTACCTGGGCTTCCGGTTTATCTAATCAGAAAGCACTTTAACAACTAAAAGCATAAAATGTACAGCCATCACAACGCGAGTTGAGATGGCTTTTTTATTTCGTGCCCCCAAAACGATCGGTGGTAGAGACACAATATTTTGCGTATCTACTCCCCAAATGCCAAAATAAAAAATAGCCGGTAGCAATGCTACCGGCTATTTTACTATTAATATTTTTTATGATCACGATACAGTTTTCAACTGCTAATTTCAAGTTCCGGGGTTAGTTTATTGGGACACTACCGGCGGCACAAACATGTGGTTCGGGCAACCGTATTTTTTAGTAGTAGTGCAAGAAGCCATAGCAACAAAAGCCACGGCAATAGCGGCTAATTGTAGTACCTGGCGAAAATTCCTTTTTGTTTGCATAAGTAAAAAATTATGAATAGTAAAAACCTCGGTTAACTTTGTATCGAAGTTACACAAAAAATATGAAACACATACATTTTATAGCCATCGGCGGAGCCATTATGCACCAACTGGCATTGGCACTGCAGCGGCAGGGTTATATAGTTACAGGTAGTGATGATGAGATCAACGATCCGGCTAAAAGCAATCTCGCAGCTGCAGGTTTGCTGCCTGCCGCTTTTGGCTGGTTTCCGGAGAAGATAACTAAGCAGCTCGATGCCATAGTGTTAGGCATGCACGCCCGTTCCGATAATCCTGAACTGCTGGAGGCAAAGAAGCAGGGCATACCTATCTATTCCTTCCCGCAGTATGTGTACGAGGTTAGCAAAAATAAAAAGAGGGTAGTGGTAGCTGGCAGCCATGGCAAAACCACCATTACTTCTATGATCATGCATATCCTGCGCCACCGGGGCATGGAGTTCGATTACCTGGTAGGTGCCCGTGTAGCAGGCTTCAATGACTCGGTAAAGCTTAGCGATGCGCCGCTCATTATCCTCGAGGGCGATGAATACCCCGCCTCTCCTGAAGAGCGCAGGCCCAAAATATTTTTCTATCATCCCCACATCAGCGTGCTCAGCGGTATAGCATGGGATCATATCAATGTCTTCCCTACCTACGATAACTACTTCAACCAGTTCGAGCAATACCTGTCAGGTCTTGACAAAACAACCAAGGTATTTTATAACAACGAGGATACCGAGGTACAACGCGTTATAGCTGGCTCAGCCGCTCATCTTGCCTCGGTTCCGTACGAAACACCTGCGTTTCATTATGAGGATGGTACACCGGTGCTGGAAACAGTTAAGGGACCGTTCCCTGTTTCCGTATTCGGCCGCCACAACCTGCTCAATATGAAGGCCGCTATCGATGTGTGTATGGAGCTCGGCGTGTCCGAAGAAGATTGTTACAAGGCAATAGCATCGTTCACCGGTGCTGCCCGCAGGCTGGAGAAGGTAAAGGAAAGCAAGGGCTTGTTGGTGTACCGCGATTTTGCACACGCGCCAAGCAAGCTTCGCGCCACGCTCAATGCTGTCCGCGAGGCGTATGCATCCCATTATCTTGTTGCCTGTTTCGAGTTGCATACGTTCAGCAGCCTCAACGAGCAGTTCCTGGCCGAATACGCGCACAGCATGGACTCAGCCGATGAAAGTATTGTTTACTTCAGCCACCATGCGTTAGAGCTGAAGAAACTCCCGGCGCTTGCCCGCAGCGCAGTAAAGGACTATTTCCGTCGCGATGATCTTACAGTCATCGATGATAAACAGGAACTGGAACAAACAATAAAGGCGTCCGTTCAGGGTAAAGACAAACCGGTATTCCTGCTCTTGATGAGCTCAGGCACTTTCGATGGTATCGACTGGAATACGGCTGTGTAACTAAGTTTGCGCAGCCGTTGTGTCTCCTGACCAACGGCCACGGGACGTATTCGTTTTCGGGCGGTTTCTGCTACGGTCATGGAGATCATGCGGTTGGGCCTTTGTAACACCCCTTAACAACTATCGTTTTGCGTCTTTTTGTTATTTGTATCGCAACTAATATTTATTCGTAGTTTCGCACCTCGTTTGCAGAAATAGCTCGACATGTCTAAACTTACTTTAAAGAAGCCAATAGTCTTCTTCGACCTCGAAACTACCGGTACCGATCATGTGCATGATCGTATCGTGGAACTGGCTTTTATAAAGCATTCGCCCCATGGTAAGGTCGAGAAATATGTAAAGCGGGTTAATCCTGGCATGCCTATACCCCCATCCTCCACGGCCATTCACGGTATTACCGATGAGCATGTAAAGGATGCACCGTTGTTCAAGCACATTGCGCACGAGCTGTATGAATGGATAAAGGGCTGCGATATGGGTGGCTACAACTCCAGCAAGTTCGATTTGCCGGTTTTGGCCGAAGAATTTCTCCGAGCCGGTCTGCACGTCGATTTTACTGAGCGTAGCATGGTAGATGTGCAACAGATATTCTTTAAAATGGAAGCCCGCACGCTAAAGGCCGCTTATGCATTCTATTGCAATAAAGATCTATCTAACGCTCATAGTGCCGAAGCTGATATCGAAGCTACAATAGAAGTGCTGGAGGCGCAGCTGGATCGTTACCCCGACCTGGCTACGGATGTGGCCGGCCTGCACAAATTCACCATTGTTGATGAGTATGTCGACTATGCCCGCCGTATGGTGATGAAAGATGGTCACCCGGTCTTCAACTTCGGCAAGTACAAGGGCCGCAAGGTAGAGGAAGTGTTCACCCAGGAACCCCAGTATTATGACTGGATGATGCAGGCCGATTTTGCCCTGCACACCAAGCAGAAAATATCCGAGATATTAAATAAAATGAAACTAAGAAAAGCCGGTTTAAAAGTTTAGCAATTCATTTTGCACTAATTAAGGCTTATTATTATTATTTTGCCGCTCATTCTGAAATCTTCTTGAAAAAACTTGTCATAATACCGACCTATAACGAGAAAGAGAACATCGAAAAGATCATACGTAAAGTGTTCTCTTTGCCCGGTGGCTATCATTTGCTTATTGTAGATGATGGCTCGCCCGATGGTACCGGCGATATCGTAAAAAGGCTCATGCAGGAGTTTCAGGGCAAGTTGCATATCCTGGAGCGCAAAGGCAAGCTTGGCTTAGGTACAGCCTACATCGCCGGGTTCAAATGGGGCCTCCGGAACGATTATGACTATATCTTCGAGATGGATGCCGACTTTTCTCACAATCCTGATGATCTCGACCGCCTGTATACTGCCTGTACCGAAGGCGCAGATGTGGTCATCGGTTCCCGTTATACAAAAGGTGGTAGTGTGGTCAACTGGCCCTTCGATCGCATATTCATTTCCAAAGGCGGTGCATTTTACACAAAGCTCATTACCTGGATGCCGGTGAATGATCCTACTGCCGGTTTCGTATGCTACAATCGCAAAGTATTGAGCACTATTCCGCTCGATGAGGTGCATTTTGTGGGTTATGCCTTCCAGATAGAGATGAAATATCGCGCCTGGAAGCTGGGCTTCAAACTAAAAGAAGTGCCCATCACCTTCGAGGATCGCAAAGAAGGTGTCTCTAAAATGAGCAGCGGCATCATTAAAGAAGCAATGCTCGGCGTATGGAAAATGCGCGGCTTCAAAAACAAATAGGCTTTAATTTCTGGTTGCAACCGTTATGGTTGGGATGCGTTATACCCATCATATAGTAGTGTTAGTAACGTCAATTCGACAAATAATTGTTGTCATTTTACGTCCTTGTCCCGTAGGGACAAAAGGATTGTAGCATACATGAAAGAGGTATCAGCATGCCGTAGGTACGCAACTTATTAAAATACGGTTTTGCGGTTAAATGGTATAATTACAGCGTTATGCAGGCCTTGCCTCTTCTTGTATAATGAGCCAGCCATTGAGCCGTTGAGCCATTAAGCCATTTTCTCCGCTATCCACTCTTCGCCGGCCTCAAGGCTGTTGAATATTTTGTTAATGATATGCCCGCTGCCGGCGCTCAGTTCCTCAAAGTCGGCAAGCGATAATTGGGAGAACATATCCTCACTCTGTATAATGGCATTATATAAAATGCCGCTGTTGTACATGGCCGGGCTCCACACCTTCGTGGCCCAGTTTGTAGTGTCTACCAGGCTTCCTTTTATCAGCCGGCAATCGTTTATTACAGCCTGGCAACTACTCGTGCGTGCGTTGGCCGCTGCCCAATTCATCTCCGCTTCGCTGCCCGCATATATGTCCGATGATACAGTTAGCCCTTCCCATTTGCAATACATGTAGTGTTGCTGCTCATCGTAGAACAGGGAAAAAAAGCGGCTCCCAAGGTTATCAGTAAGGTCTAGTATGTGTTTCATTGTTGCTGGTTGTTTTCAAGCTGCTGTATCCGGGCCATCAATTCATCTTCTTTTTTCCGGCCCTTGTCCAGTATCTGTTTTATCAGTGTTTGCTGGGCCGTATATTGCTCCTGCATGCGTTCTGTCGCTTTTTGTTTCAGTGCTTCCAGTTCGCGGTAGCTGTGTTCCACTTCATTTTTCTGCTGTTGCAGTTCGTCTATCAGCCTGTCATGCTCAATAGTGCCTTCCAGCGATAGTATATGCGCTGCAAATGCCAGTGCCAGCCGGTGCAGCAATACTGTTTCTGCTTCATCGGGAGCTTTTACAAAAGCTACTTCCAGTATGCCCGCCTTTGCTTTAAAGGTCATTGGCACTATATGCAGCTCCCCAGGTTGCACAGCGCCAAGTGCAGACTGCATGTGCCAGTAGCTGGGCTGTACATTCTTAAGCCGGGTGGGGCGCTGCCGTACAAAGGCGTCTCCGGTAAGTGTTTCCCCCGGCTTTATTACATAAGTACGCCTGTGCTCAATGTCAAAGCCCGATTCGCTTTGCAAGGTCAGCACATCGTTTCGTTTATCATATAGCAGCACTGCGCCATAAGTGCAGTGCATCTGGTCCATAATACAGCGTAGCCCTGCATCGCATAGTTCTTCTATGCTTTTGCTGTTATTGTACATCGCCTGGGTAAATGCTACTACAGCGCTGTTGGCGGATAGCGTTTGTTGCAGTTGCTGCTCCGTTTCCTTAAGTGCAGCATTCATATTCTTCAGGTACCGCTCCTCGTTATCCGATTGTGTTCTGAAGGTAGATATAGCCACAAATAATAAAGAAAATGTCATAATGCTGCCGGAAAAAAAGAGCATTTGCTGTAGTGCCGGTGTGGCAGATAGCAAGGGGGAGGTTTCCAGTTGCTTTGCATACATATAGCAGGCTATGCTCAGCAATGCAAAACCTATTGTATACATCATTTCCCTGCGGCTGAAGATGTACCAGGGTAATATGGAAAAGAAAAAGAAAATGTTTTTTAGGCCACCATCTCCAAACGCCAGTGCATAATACAGTGTCGACCCATTCATTGTCAGTACCAGCAATATTCTTGCCGGTAAGTACAGATGTCTGTTGTTCAGCAATAGTACCAGGCCCAATAATGTCAATACGCCTGCCAGTAAAATGGCTTGCGCAGGAAAGCCCATAATGCCAAATACTGCAACATGCAGCAGCGTCAGCGCGAATAGCATCATAGCTATCGTGTTGGTCAATTTTAATCTTTTGGCAAAACTCGCCGATAGGTCGCTTGTTACCCCCACCTGGCTTAGTCGCATCAGCATACACCTCTGTTATAGAGGGAAATTTACAGCTATTTCTTTAAAAGATTGCCTGTCTGGCGGTTATTATATTTTCTGCATTATCTCTTCTATTGCAGCCAGGTTCAGCGGCTTGGCCTGGTAGTGGATCACTTCAGCATATTGTTTGCTCTGTTCTACATCAAGGTAATTAATGCTGCTGGTCAGTAGCACTATGGGTTTGCTCACCTGTCGCTCGTTCATTATGTCTATAAACTCCCAGCCGTTCATTTGCGGCATGTTCAGGTCCAGGAATATCGCATCAGGGTTGTCGGTGGCTATATTGGCCAGTGCATCGGCCGGTTCGGTATATTCTATAAGCAAGTGCTCCGGGTTGTTGCGCAGCAGCATTTTCCGGGTTATCATATTAGATATTGGCTCATCATCTATTACCATTATTTTTCTTGCCTGCAAAGCCATAGCATGAATCATTTTTTATGATTGATCAATTTTATTGTGCCTTACGCACAACCCCGTATTTATATGCTCGCGCACAACGCAGTTTTTTGGTTAAGATCGTTGTCGTCGTAGCATAAATGTAGTCAGTTGAAGGGGATAAATCAAAAAAATGGCAAATAATCGGGGTTAAATGCGGCGCCAGCTACAATGATACATATCATAGTGCGGAACAACCATAACTTGTATATTTCGTATCTTTAAGTAACAGGTATGCGTTACTTGTGCCAGATCAGTTTTTACCTGGAAACATTGCTGTGCAGATCTCTAATTGATTGCCTTGTTTTACCCGGTCGGACGAGATCAGCTTAAACGCGTTAATACAGCATCGCAGATAAGCTATTGGTAGTTTTATGATTTACAGTTAGTTTTAATTTTAATGGATACACCTAAGTATAAAGAGTTACAACAGCAGTTTGCAGAACAAACCGACGAAAAAGGTAGGATAGACACGCTGCTGAGTATGGCAGTTGAGGTCCGTAGCTACGATGTCGATGAGTCGTTAAAACTTGCTGATGAGATAATTCAGCGGGCCGAAGCCATATCCTACACAGGGGCCATAGGGCAGGCGCTTAAAACCAAAGGTTCTTGCTACTGGCTGAAGGGAGAGTATGAAGATGGCTTGGCAGTTTTAAAAGAAGGTATGGCCATTGCCAACAAGCTGAAGGATAAAAGGCTGCAGGCGCGCATACTTTATTACCAGGGCAATATTGCCCGCGACCAGGGAGACCTGGCCAGTGTGCTGACGCATTTTAAAAAGGCGCTGATCATTTACGAAGAGCTCGAAGACGAATTCTCCCAGTCAGTAATATTAACCAGTATATCTAATCTGTTATACGATCTTAATGACTACGACAGTGCATTGGAATACGCGCTAAAATGCTTGCCCATATTTGTAAGGGCGCACAATATCACCAACCTTATCAATATTAATAATACCCTCGGCAACATTTACTTTAAAAAGGAGCAGTTCCCCGAGGCATTACACCATTTCAGGGAGAACATTGGCCTCTCCGAACCGGAAACGCTCACGCATGTAATGGCCGAAAGCGGGTTGGGTAAGGTACATTACAAGATGCAGCAGTTTGATGAGGCGGAAAAATACCTCACAAATTCGCTGGAGGCAGCCCAAAACCTTAGTAATATAGAGGTACAGATCATTTGCCAGTTTTACCTGGGGAGGCTGCATATGGACGAAGGCTCGTACCGCAAAGCCGCAACCTGTCTCAATGTTGCTTATGATATGGCCACAGAGTACAATCGCCGCCACGATCTTATGAGCATCCACGAAACCATGTCGGCGCTCTACGATGCTATGGGCGATATACCCAAGGCATTCCATCACCTCAAATCCTTCGAGCAGCTTAAAGAAGAGATATTCAAGCAAAAGATCATCAATGAACTGCGCAACCTGCAGGTGCGCCAGCAGATAGAGCTGGCACAGAAAGAGAAAGAGGTTGCCGAGCGAACCGCTCATCTCAAGCACCAGTTCATGGCTAATATGAGCCACGAAATACGTACCCCCATGAATGCCATAGTAGGCATGACCCGCTTATTGCTTTCAAAAGAGCCCAAGCCCGATCAGCTGCGTTACCTCAACGCCATACAGCTGTCTGCAGATAATCTCCTGGTCATCATCAACGATATTCTCGACATCTCCAAGATCGAGGCCGGTAAGATCATGATCGAGTCAACCGATTTCACGATCAGGGAGATACTGCAAAGCGTACGAGATATGCTGATGCTGAAAGCAGAAGAAAAGCAGATTGCACTGAATCTTGATGTTGAAGATACTATTCCTAATAGGCTTGTGGGCGATCCTACCCGCCTGCACCAGGTACTCATCAACCTGGCCGGCAACGCGGTAAAATTCACGGAAAAAGGTTCCGTTACCATCAAAACATCCATCCGCAAAAAGGCCAACAAAATATGGCTGCAGTTCGATGTGATCGATACCGGTATCGGTATCGCACCTGATTATGTCGATACCATCTTCGACAGCTTCACCCAGGCCGGTAGCGATGTTACCCGTAAGTTCGGCGGCACCGGCCTTGGCCTCGCTATTTCTCGCCAGTTGGTTACCCTGATGAACGGCGATATCTCGGTAAAAAGCGAGTTACAGAAGGGTACCACATTCACCGTTGTGTTGCCTTTCGAAGAAGCTACCGTACAGGAAAGCCAGAAAACAAACAACATACTGGGTGCTGAAGATCTGCAACGCCTCAATAATATCCGCCTGCTGCTGGTAGAGGACAACGACTTCAACCGCATGGTAGCAGAGGATACGCTCAAGGAGATGATCCCTTCTGTGGCCATAGATATTGCCGTAAACGGGGCAGATGCCGTAAAGCGCCTCGAAACCGACGAATACGACGTTGTGCTCATGGACATCCAGATGCCGGTTATGGATGGCGTTACCGCCACGCGGCACATCAGGTCTAAACTGCCTGAGCCTGCCCGCAGTGTAAAGATCATCGCCATGACTGCCAACGTGCTTCAGGAAGACGTGCAGCAATACCTGGAGGTTGGCATGGATGCATACGTATCCAAGCCGTTCAATGCCAGCGAACTATTGCTGAAAATGCACACAGTGCTCGATGGTAAGGTTATCGCGCCGCATGTAAAGAAGGACGCCCCCGCCGCACCATCTGCTCCGCCCGAGCTTGCGCTGCCCGATAAAGTTACCGACCGCATGTTCCTGGAGCAGTTCACCGGTGGCAAGCCCGATAAAATGCAGAAATACATTTCCATGTTCCTGGAAAATGCACCTAAACTGCTCGGCGCCATAGATAATGGCCTGGCAGTTGGCGATTATAATGCCATTAAGATAGCAGCGCACTCGCTCAAACCCCAGTTATCTTACATGGGCGTAAAAGAAGAGGTGAGCCATATCTTTATGATAGAGCAGGCCGCCGGCTCATCGGCCCACCAGGAAAAGCTGCCCGAGCAGATACGCGGACTCCACAAGGTCTGTCAGAAAGCTTTCGAGGAATTAAGAGAAAACTGACACCGTGGCGCATTTTAAACTGGTATATTATTTTTTCGTGATTACTTTTGTACTTTAACAGCGAATAACACACACTTATGGCTATAGAACAGAGCACACAGTACGTTTTCCTCGTAGACGACGAGCCGATACAGAACGAAATGCTGAAAGACTATCTTTCGGAAAAATTTGAATATAAGATCAAAACATACGATACGGGCGAAGGTGCGGTCAAAGATCTCAACCTCAATCCCGCGATCGTTGTGCTTGATTATCACCTCAATGCGCATCTGCCCAACGCCCAGAATGGGGTAGAGGTGCTGAAGTCTATAAAAAGCATCAATCCTGATACTAAGGTCATCATGCTATCCGGCCAGGATAAAATAGAAGTTGCAGTAGAAAGCATCAAGCATGGCGCTTACGATTACGTCATTAAGGGCGAGACTGCCTTTAACCGCATGGAGAACATCATCAATAATATTGATGAACTTTCCAACATCAAGGCAGCTAACAAAGCCTACAGGAATGTGATCATCGGTCTTGTTATCGGGCTTATTGCTATTATATGTCTGTCTCTGTTCATGGTTATGCGCCTGCGTTAATTTTATAGCGCCCAACGGTAAGGATGTGTTTGTTGTATATATTGCGTAATAGAAAACCTAAGAAGAACATGAATAAGATAAAAGGGCTGATGCTGGCTTCTGTTGTTGTTGCCGGCCTCCATGCTGATGCACAGGTAAAGCAGGCCGATAAGAAAAAAGCGGTCACTCCGGCAAAACCTGTAGCACCGGCTGTTAAGCCTGCTGCCCCTGCCATGCCTGCTGCTAAAGCAGCGCCTAAAAAAGATCCTGCGGTTAAGCACGTTGTAAAGCATCATAAGGTAAAGCCAATACCAAAGGCATCGCCAAGGCTGGAAACACTCGAACTGAACCGCACCGACGGTTCGGCAGTGATAGAAGTAATTGATGGTAACACCTATGTAAATGGTGAACTGGTATCATCTGCTACTGATAAAAATATTCGCCGCCGCGTAGTGGTGAATGTAAAGGATGATGAAAAGGTGCAGGAAAAACGCCAGCCAATATCAGAAGACGACTATACCGATCATTCCCGCCGCACAGTGCTGGGCGTACTTACAGATCAGTACGGCGATTATGATGGTGCACACGTAAGCCAGGTGGTACGTAACAGCCCTGCCGACGAAGCTGGCCTGATGCCTGGCGACCTCATCATGAAGGTGAATGGCCGCGAGATCCGCGATTCATGGGATCTCACCAATGCCATTAACGACCATGACGGGGGCGAACGTGTAATGATCACTTACGATCGTCGCGGCCGTGTCCTGCATGCTGAAGTGCTGCTGGCCGAAACCACAACAATGCACCGCCACCAGACTTACGACTATACAGTGCCGGACCTGCATGGCAAGCGCCGTGTGCCGGGTCCGTTCCTCAATGCATATACGTATAATACGGTAGATAACTACTTCGATTACACACCACAGATGGGTATCTCAGCCCAGGGCGCTGTTAACGGTCGTGGTGTTGCTGTGCTCGATGTGAAGTCTGGCTCTCCTGCCGATTATGCAGGACTGCAGAACGGAGATGTTATCCTGCGTATGGATCACCTGCGGGTAACCACAGTTGCCGATATCCAGGACATCCTCGATGACACGTGGCCTAACCAGAAGATCGCTATCGAGTTCAAAAGGGATGGGGTGCTTATGTACACTTATCTACGCTTCACAAAAGAGAAGGCTAAAAAAGAACTGTAAGAACATATTATTAAATACAGGGCGCAAAGAGACTATCTTTGCGCTCTTTGCGTTTTAACAAACATCAGTATTGGATACCACACTTACACATACACAATACCGCCGCTGGATCGTCATCAGTCTCGTGGTCATGGTTATAACCGCATGGTTCAGTGTCGGTTATTACCACCCCGATGAGCACTTCCAGATATTGGAGTTCAGCAATTGGAAAAAGGGTCTCTCACCGGCTTCCGATCTGCCGTGGGAATTTGGCACGCACTGCCGCGCCGCGCTCCAGCCTTTTATTGTGTATTGCATCAGCAGTTTAGGCTTTTCCGATCCTTTTATACTGGCATTTGTGCTCCGGCTCCTAATGGCAGTGCTTACGTGGTTCACCGCTATCCGGCTGATAAAAGCCCTTAGTCCCGGTCTTACGCACCCAACCGCAAGATGGTTATACGCAGCATGCTCGCTCTTCCTGTGGTTTGTGCCATACATAGGCGTGCGCTTTTCGTCAGAGGCTATAGCTGCCGATTTCTTTTTCCTGGCATTGTCGCTAATTATCAATGTAAAGAACGATGTGCGTTCTGTGCAGTTGCGCAATATAGCCATAGCAGGCCTGTTGCTGGGTTTCGCCCTGTTCTTCCGCCTGCAAATGGCCTTCGCATATGTTGGCCTGGGTATCTGGGTGTTGTTTGTCAATAAATGGAAATGGACCCAGTGGATACCGCTGGCGCTTTTTGTGCTGGTGGCAATGGGCCTGTCTGTATTGGTCGATCATTGGTTCTATGGCATCTGGACATTCACACCCTACAACTATTTCGATGTGAACATCATCCAGAAGGTGGCGGCTAAGTTTGGCGTAGAGCCATGGTGGTGGTATATCACTAAGTTCATCAAAATGGGCATCGAACCATTCAGCATACCGCTGCTCATCCTGTTTGGTATTGGTCTTTATAAAAAGCCCTTGCACCTTTTCTCGCTGGTCAGTATTACCTTCTTTTTAGGCCATTTTGCCATTGGCCATAAAGAGATGCGCTTCCTGTTCCCCGCGTCGTTCGCCTTCATATTTGTGGCGGTCATGGGGGGCGATTTTCTGTTGCAGCGCTTCAAACTGCGCAAGTGGCATTTCACCATATTCCGCACATTGGTGGTCATCAATGGTGCAGTGTTGATTTTTAAAATGTTCACCCCGGCAGAGGAGATCATGAACTATTACAAGTTCATATATTACTATGCTGCCAATAAGCCGGTTACTATCGTGTCCTTCCATAAGTCGCCCTATAAAATGGGATTGGTGGAATGCAATTTCTACAAACACCCGTCCATGAAGATACAGGTGTTAGATAGCGCAGCACAGCTACCTGCTGTGTTTAGCCAGAATAGTGGCCGCGAGATCATCTTCCTGAACGAAAGCCTTAAAGCACCTGCAGAGCTATCAGGCTATGCACTCGATCGCATCTACTGCGAATACCCAGATGTTATTTTATCGCACAATATCAACAACTGGCAGGAGCGCTCCTATATCTGGGCTGTCTTCCGGGTGCGTAATAAATAAACTATATCACCTTGAGACAGTTATAGCAGATCTTCATCAGGAATAACTATGGCATGGACGCGCTAACTACACCTGCCTTTAGGGCCGGCGTTCTTGTAATCAGGCTTGTGTAATCAGGCTTAATACCTAATAGGCTCAACAAAAATGTGTCGCTTTTTGATGTCTAATGAGTATAATTTGAGTATGAAGTCATTGTCCCGTAGGGACAAAAGGGTTGTAGCATACATAAACAAAGCATAGGCGTGCCGTAGGTACGCAACTTATTACAACACAGTTTAGCTATCTAAATGGTATAACTATGGCAGTCCGTCATCGGCAAGCCTGCTGGTAGGGATGTACCAGAGCCAACACGCCACGGTAAGTAGTTTTATAATGCGCTAATTAACTGTACAGCCCTGTAGGGGCGTTTTATAATAGCGTCGGATTTCAATCCGGCGGCTTCAGCGGACGTATTCGTTTTCGGAGCGCTAACTACACATCCTATAAGGCAATGTCGTTGAGTTGACCGGAAGGTCTGAAAGACCGAAGATACTAGCCCGGGACGGCAGTCCCGGGTATAGAACATAAGTAGTTAAGCTCTGAAAGAGCGAAAGATACCCCACCAAAAGGCTTAATTGAACTACACCTCCCTTTAGGGCCGGGGTTCTTGAAGGCAGGTCTTTGGCGGTTATATCACCTTGGTCTTCCCGAGCGTAAACGAGAACGTTGTGCCGTTCTGGTCCGATTGCACATTTATGTCTCCCTTCAGTTTGCCCACCAGGCGTTTTACAATAGCCAGGCCTATGCCGGTGCCGCTCTTATCATTGCCCTTCACCGTTGCAAACAGGTCGAAAATGGTTTCCAGGTTCCTGGCAGGGATGCCAGGGCCATTGTCCGCTACAGAAATATGGTAGTGGTCGGCAGTTTCTTTAAAAGTGATATCTATTATTGGTTTGGGGTTGTTGTTATATTTAAGTGCATTGTTTACCAGGTTCAGTAATATCTGTTTCAATGCCACCCTCGATGTATTGATCGCATTGATATCTGTAGGATAGTTGATCTGCATATTTTCAGCAGGCTTCAGCAGGCCCACTACAGCTTCCATTACTTCTCCTATGGTAAAAAACTCCCTGTCATTAAAGATCACCTGTGTCGATTTGGAATACTGCAGTATGGCATCAACCAGTCTGCTCAGTTGCTCCGATGATGTCTTTACATGTTCCAGGTATATCAGTCCATCCTCGTCAATATTGCTTGTATGCTCGTCAATAAAATAATCTATCAGCGTGGTAATGTTGTGCAGCGGGCTTTTAAGGTCATGGGCAGCTACCGATGCAAACTGTTCCATGTCGTTATAGTTATTGGTCAGCTCTTCATGCGTCAGTTCCAGTTCCCTGTTCTTCCGGCGCAACTCCATCTGGCACATTACCTGGTTGCTCAGCACCTGTAGCGATTGTATCTGCCCTGCGGTCAGCACTTTAGGCTCGTGGTCAATAACGCACAGCGTACCCAGCGCATTGCCTTTAGGTGTCACCAGTGGCACACCCGCATAAAATACAACATGTGGGTTGCCGGTAACCAGCGGGTTATCGGAAAACCGGTTGTCTATGCGCGAATCATAAACAATGAAAGGACTGCCCGGCGAATTGATGGCATGACTGCAAAAGGCTATTTCTTTGGGCGTTTCTCTCAATGGCAGGCCATGATGAGATTTGAACCATTGCCGTTTATCATCCACCAGCGATACTAGTGATATTGGTGTGTTACATATCTGGGAGGCCAGCATAGTGATCTCGTCAAAATCTCGCTCGTCTATCGTATCAAGGATCATGTAATCCTTAAGGTCTGAGAGCCGCTGTGCCTCGTTGCCTGGTATCGATGGAAATATCATAAAGAGTTGAATACAAAGGTAGTTACTTTGCTGTCAGTTAACGCAGGTTAATTTACCTCCATCTTTCTATAGTGGTATACCATTTTCTTTCGGGGGTAAATGTGTGTGATATAAAAAAGGCCGCAGCTATGCTTACAGCGGCCCTCTGCACTAGTCGTCGTGTTTCCTTCTCTTCTTTTTCTTCTTATGCCTGCCTTGCGGCTTTTCTTCCTCTGGCGTGGCCGGTGCTGCATTCTCTTCAGTTGGCTGTTCAAATGTGTCTTTCATCATTTGGTTTAGCTCTTCCCGGTCATCTTTATCTGTTACATCAGCTATCCGCTGCGTCAGTATCGCTTTTATCTGTGTCAGCCTTTTTTCAGCAGTAGCTGCTTCCTCTTTATTATCGCTTTTCACATTGCTCAGTTGGTTGGCGCCTGCCTGTATCAGCATGCCGGTCAGGCTGCTGGCGTAGCTTTTCATCTCTTCATTTTGTATCATACTGTTATACACGGCCAGCACTCTGCTAAATGCCTCGTCGCTCTTTACATGCTTCATGTAGTTACCCAGGCTGGTTACAAACTGAAACTTTTTGGTGCCGCTTATAAATGGTGCTGCCTGCTCATACAATGCTGCATCTTCATCTTTCCCGTTTTGACCTGTTATGCCCCATATGGCACTTTCAAGGCTGGCTTTCGGGTGGCTGTTCATCAGTCGTCTGGCAAGTGTGTAGGCTGTGTCTTTCTCTATTTTGTTCAGCGCGGTCAATGCAGCTCCTGCCACCATGTAAGAACTGTCGGTAATGCCTGTCAGCATCACGTCTTTGGCATTGTTCAGTTTCCAGTTACCTGCCAGCTGCAGGGCTTCAGCGCGTACCCCGTTATCGCCGTCATGTCCGGCCATCTCTATTACCTGGTTGCCCCATTTCTTGCGGTAGCGGTCACTTTTCATTTGGTCCATCTGGTCCAGTATATATCGCCTTATAAATTTCGATGGGTCTTTCAATGCCTCACCTATCAGCTCTTGAGTTGTGCTGTCAGATATCTGCTTGCAGGCGCCTGTTATTGCCTCGCGGCGCAGTATCATATCATTGCTGCATGCCTGGTATTGCTGTAGCCATTGCCCCGGTTGCTTGCTCTCACGTATCTCACCCGGTAATATATGCTGGTAGTCCGGCACAAATACCGGTGCCTTTCCGTTTTTATAACTGTAGCGGAAGGTGTCGCTCTTCTTACTAAGGTGCCACTCAACAATATTCTTTTCGTTGCCATAAATAAGCCCTGCCTTCAGCGGCAGGTCATAGGCCCATGTACTGTCGCTTTGCACCTGGTTGGCTATTACCGTCAGCAGCTGGGCCGCATCATCGTAGTTATAGGCAAGCTTTACTGTTGGGTGCCCTGCATGGTAATACCATTGGTTAAAGTAGGCCGTCCAGTCTTGGCCGGTAGCTTCTTCTACCGCCATGCGCCAGTTATGGGCCTCTGCCGGGTGCAGCGCATTCTTGCTCAGGTAGATGCTCATGGCCTTGTAAAAGGCGTCGTCGCCTATCAATGTTTGTAGGTAGTGCAGTATCGATCCGCCTTTATTGTAGGAAATGGCATCAAATACTTCTTCGCGGCTTTCGTAGTTAAATCTTACCAGTTGCGGGTCTTTAAAGGCCGATGACTCCAGGTAGCGCTGCAGGTCGTTCCACGCCAGCAGGTCGCCCTCATCTTTACCATACTTATGCCTGCGCCACAGTTGCTCGCCATAGTTGGCAAACGATTCGTTTACCGTCAGATTGCTCCACGATTCTGCCGTTACATAGTCGCCAAACCACTGGTGGAAGAGCTCGTGCGATACCACATCTTCAGAGTTCTTATCTGCTATTTCCCTTGCATCCTGGTTCATAAACTCACCAAACAACGATGCCGATGTGTTTTCCATTGCGCCCGATACATAGTCGCGCACCACCACCTGGCTATACTTATTCCATGGGTAGGGTACACCGGTTATTTCAGAGAAATAGCCTATCATCTCCGGGGTGTTGTTAAACATCAGTCGGGCATAGCGCTCATACTCAGCCTCTACATAATAGTTCACCTCTTTGTTATTCCACTTCTCTTTCACTATGCTGAACTTGCCTATGGCAAACATGGTAGCATAAGCCTGTATCGGCAGGTCCATCTTCCATATGTCCGTCCTCAGTCCGTTTGCTGCTTTTAGCTGCTTTATCAATGCCCCGTTGCTCAGCGTTACCATCTCATCCGGCACGGTCAGCTCTATCTGCGTGGTAAACCTGGTATTAGGTTTGTCAAAAGTGATCATCCAGTGGCTGTTCGATTCCGTCTCGCCCTGCGTCCATATTTGCATTGGCTTGTGTGGTATCTTGCCATCTGTATTAATGAAGTACAAACCCCTGTCATCGGTAATGGCGGCACTGCCACCAGTTGCCTGCGCATAGGGCATGGCAGTGTATTTAAAGAAGAGTTCTATGCTCTCTGCGGCAGTATAAGTGCGGTCCAGTTTTACCACAAGCCGGTCGTTTGCATATATGTATTGCAGGTTGCGGTAGCCGCTTGCTGTTGCCAGGGCCACACTGTCTATATGCATCCCCTTGGCGTCAAGCGCTATACTGTCAGTAGCATAAAAATACGGACTCACCTTTATCCATTCCCGCACATCCGCCGTCCTGTTCTTCCAGTCGAAAGACAGTGCCACACGTGTGTTAGCTATCTTCCAGGTCTGCGTCGCAGTTGCCTGGTAAGGCGCTTTACGCGCCTTGGCACTAACAGATATTTCTTTAAGAGCAACATGCTCGGTAGTGTCTTTGGCAGCATGCCTGTACTTTGCCTGCGCTGCGCCGGCAAATAAAGTGAGTGGTAGTAAAAGTGTATATCTCATTGAAGCAAAACGCCCCAAAGGGCGCAATACAAATGTAGCAGGTTTACACACACATTGTTTAACCCCCTTAAGGTGACATCCACCCCCAACGAGTGTCACTCCAAGTAAACAATTACCGGCGCTCAAGAACTTTACAAATGACACGGAATGGCTATCACCACCACATAGTGTCACCCTGAGCTTGTCGAAGGGCGGCACGGACATGGGCTCTGTCATTGCGAGGAACGAAGCAATCTCACATAGGGATGTATTCGTTTTGTATAAAAAAACATGGTCATTGCCAGAAGCGCAGTGAAACGAAGCGACGAAGCAACCTCGCAAGCAGATGGGCTGGTTCCGTGCGCCCCAACTATCCGGTCAAGCCCTGAAAGGGCGTTTTACAACAGCGATGGGTTTCAACCCATCGGCTTCTTTTGTCGCAATAACCCTCAAAAATGTCTCGCAACACATACGCTTATAACACAACCACTTATTAAGTTTGTCCTCAAATCACAACCATGGCAAAAGGACCAGTAGCTAAAAGCGTAGACGAATATCTCGAGCCGCTCCCTGCCGACGTGCAGGAGATGCTCGGCAAACTCCGAAAAACCATAAAGTCGGCACTGCCCGGTGCTGAAGAGCTCATTAGCTATGCCATCCCGGGATATAAGGTTAATGGCATCCCCGTTATTTATTTTGCTGCATTTAAAAGCCACTGCTCGCTTGTGCCGGTGGGTAAAGACATAGTAGCCGCACTCGGCGATAAACTAGCGCCCTGGACCATCAAAGGCTATACCCTGCACTTCACTGTCGACAATCCCTTGCCCACAACCTTAGTAAAAGAGATCCTCAAAATGCGATTGGCCACCAACAAGGCCACAGAAGCCGCCCGCAAAACGAAGAAAGCGCCCTGGTCATAATTACCTGTTGTGTCCTAATCCACCTCGTCCTCGTTTGTAACAGCCTGTCCCGATACTTTCGGGAAGGATGCACTGGCATTGCGTTTGTAACGCGCAACTAGGCACGACATGCTTACACTTGTCCTCGGGAAGTCTCTCCCGCATAGCCTTGCGTATAGCGAGGACTCGCCGATATCGGGTAGGGGCGCTATCCACATTTTCCCGGCCATTGTTGGCGTACCCGCCAACAATCAGGCAACGAGTCGCTAAGTGTTTTTTTGCCGTTAAATAGCCCACCTCGTCCTTGTTCGTTACGCGCATTAATAGCAGCGATGTGCCCAACCTTACCCTCCGTTTTTCCAAAACCTCCTACCTTAGCCGCATGAAAAGACTCCTCTTTTTACTCTGCGCCGCCGGCATGGCTGCATGTAATAACACCACTACAACTACCACCACTACAACAACAGTTACAACTGTCGATTCCGCAACCCCGGTTGCTCCGGTTGTCGATACCGCACACGAATTATTGGTGCTGGATAGCGCACTAAAGCAATTAGAAACAGCACCACAAACCTTTAAAGCGCCGGTCAGTCATCTGGTAAAATTCACTGGCGTCAAAGGCACAGTGATCACGGTCGACGGTAACGACATCGAAACCATAAGCGGCAAGCCATTCGGCAATCACATCGATGTAGATCTAAAAGAACTGGCGAGTACCGAAGACCTCGCCCGTAACCGTATCAATACCGCAACCGATGCCGGCCTGCTCGACTGCAGCGGCGCATACTACCTCAACATGTCCACAGGTGGAGAACCGTTGCGGCCAAAGAAAGACAAGCTGCTGGCCCTCAGCTTCCCTGCTACAGATAAGCCGCTCACCGTGTATTCCGGTGTAATGGATAGTATCCTGCATACACTCGTGTGGCAGAACAATGGTGCTCACCTGGTGCCTGATCAGCCCGGCCAGGACGCTGCCGGCGCTACCGTATCTAAATTGGCCCGCATCGATTCAGGTGTGCAAAAAATGGGCTGGCTGCTGACCGCACCCCCGGTTGCTGGCTCTGCAACAACCGACATCTCCTTCCGTATCTCCGGTGCCGATTCTCTCAATTATGTCGCTTGCTGGCTCATGTTCCGCAAGCCCTGCAGCGTTTGGTATAAAAACTGTCATCCACAGCAGCCCGTAACAGTTAAGAATGTGCCATTGGGTGCCAAAGCCAGGTTTGTGGTGGTCGGCTACAGGAATGGTAAATACTACACAGCACGCCAGTCCATAGCTATATCCTCAGCTCAGGTTATTCCCATAAAGCTGGCAGAATCGTCCGAAAAAGATGTGGCAGCCCTCTTTGTGGTGAAGTGATACGTTGTTTAATATTATCCTCTACAAATATGTGTCTGCTTTTCCTAGATACTTTACACTAATTTTGCACTCCGTAAAATAGCATAACAATAATATGTCAAATACTTCAACTGCACGTGTGGTGCGTGCTCCTAAAGGCAATCAGCTCAATTGTAAGAACTGGGTGGCAGAAGCTGCTTATCGCATGATCCAGAACAATCTGGACCCCGAAGTGGCAGAGCGCCCCGAAGATCTCGTGGTTTATGGTGGTATAGGCAAGGCTGCCCGCAATTGGGAAAGTTTCGATAAGATACTCGAATGCCTCAGGAATCTCGAAGAAGACCAGACGCTGATGGTGCAGAGCGGTAAGCCGGTAGGTGTGCTGCGTTCGCATAAAGATGCGCCGCGCGTGCTCATTGCCAACTCCAACCTTGTAGGTCGCTGGGCCAACTGGGAGCACTTCCGCGAACTGGAAGCTAAAGGATTGATGATGTACGGCCAGATGACCGCCGGTAGCTGGATATACATCGGCTCGCAGGGTATCGTTCAGGGCACTTACGAAACATATCTCTCCCTGGCCGATCAGCACTACAATGGGTCTCTGAAAGGCACACTCAACGTTACCGCTGGTCTTGGTGGTATGGGTGGTGCTCAGCCGCTGGCCATCACCATGAACGAAGGTGTTTGCCTGGCTGCAGAAATGGAAGAATGGCGCATGCAGAAGCGTATCGAAACACGCTACCTTGATAAATATTCACACAACATAGACGAAGCTATAGACTGGGCGCTCGAAGCCAAGGCCAATGGCGAAGCAGTATCTATAGGCGTTTGCTGCAACATTGTAGACCTCTTACAGCGCCTGCTCGATCGCAACATTACTCCTGATACACTTACCGATCAGACATCCGCTCACGATGAACTGATAGGCTACTTCCCCGAAGGGCTGAGCGTAGCAGAAGCCAACGCCCTGCGCGAAGCCAACCCTGCAGAATACTCATCCCGTTCGCTCGACACAATGGCGAAGCATGTAAACCAGATGTTGGAGTTGCAGAAACGCGGTGCCATCACGTTCGATTACGGTAACAACCTCCGTGGCCAGGCACACGACAAACGCCATGTAGAAAAGGCATTCAACTTCCCCGGCTTCGTTCCGGCTTACATCCGTCCGCTGTTCTGTGAGGGTAAAGGTCCTTTCCGTTGGGTTGCGCTCAGCGGCGATCCTGAAGATATCTATGCTACAGACAAGGCATTGATGGAGCTCTTCCCCGATAACGTAGGTCTGCACCGTTGGCTGAAGATGGCCAGGGAGCGCATTGCATTCCAAGGCCTGCCGGCACGTATCTGCTGGCTCGGCATGGGCGACCGTGAGAAGGCCGGAAAACTGTTCAACGACATGGTAGCAGATGGTCGCGTAAAGGCGCCTATCGTTATCGGTCGCGATCACCTCGATACTGGTTCAGTAGCATCACCAAACCGCGAAACAGAAGCCATGAAAGACGGTAGCGATGCCGTTGCCGACTGGCCGATACTCAACGCCCTCATTAATACAGCCGGTGGTGCCAGCTGGGTATCATTCCACCATGGCGGTGGGGTAGGCATGGGCTACTCACTGCATGCCGGTATGGTGATAGTGGCCGACGGTACAGCAGACGCCGAAGAACGCCTGCGCCGCGTCCTCCACAACGATCCTGCAATGGGCGTTATCCGCCACGCAGATGCTGGCTACGACATAGCCATAGACACAGCCAACAAACACGGCCTAATGCTATAATTGGCGAGCTTCCCCCAATTGATTATGACAGCCTATTACCCGCGCCGGTCATTGCGAGGAACGAAGCAATCTTACAAACGGATGTATCCGTTTTCGGACACGGAAATCCACAGAGTGTCACACTGAGTAAACAATAGCTTCGCTCAAGAACTTTGCAAATGACACAGCGACGCCGCTGGCCTGTCTTCAGACTGCCAGCTATCGGATGGGTTAATTAAGTAGTGGTAAAACATTATATACAGCGGGCAAAGTGCACAAACACTTTGCCCGCTTTCTTATACACGCCAAAGCTCCAAATACCAAATTTGACAACTTTCCAAAAGTTGTCAAATTTAGCTACAGCCACCTGTTCATCGTCGTACTGAACACAACAACCTCGTAAATACCCCTCTGTAAACACACTGCCCCATAGGTGACAAAAGCTTTGTAGCCCTCCATGGCAGCTATGCACAGCGTGCCGTAGGTACGCAACAACACAGCACCCAAACCACACACATAAAAACCCAAAAAAATGTAAGAAAAAAACCTTTGAAAAAAAATCCGCCAACCCTTTGTTTGAATCAACTAAACACTATATTTGCACTCCCGTTTCAAAGCGGTCTGTGCACAGCAAAGGCAGTGCGGAATAACAGAAAAATAAATTTATCGGAAAGCGAAAATAAATTTGGCAAATCAATTTTCTTCTTTACTTTTGCAATCCAATTTATTGAAAACGGAAACGATACAATAAACAAGTTCTTTAAATACTAGAAAAATAAGCCACTTTAGCTCAGTTGGTAGAGCAACTGATTTGTAATCAGTAGGTCGCTGGTTCGACTCCGGCAAGTGGCTCCGGTATTTATGATTTTTCGACATATGATTTTTGATTTTCCCATCATAAATCAAAAATCATCAATCATAAATGAAAATGGGTAGATGGCCGAGTGGCTAAAGGCGACAGACTGTAAATCTGTTCTCTCACGAGTACGGAGGTTCGAATCCTTCTCTGCCCACATTGAGTAATGTGCTAATGTGGAAAATACGGCAATGTGCTTAATATAATAGTTGTAACCACATTAACGAATTGCCGCATTGGCGCATTATTGTTACGCGGGAGTAGCTCAGTTGGTAGAGCGACAGCCTTCCAAGCTGTAGGTCGCGGGTTCGAGCCTCGTCTCCCGCTCTATTGGTTAGCTAATTAGCACTTGCTGATTAGTTTTTCTAATATAAACTAGTTCTTTAAAAAGTCGTTATAGCAGAATACAGTAGCTGTTGTAGCTCAGTGGTAGAGCACTTCCTTGGTAAGGAAGAGGTCGGCAGTTCAATCCTGCTCAACAGC
>CAZPOT010000016.1:0-112592 GCA_964588295.1 uncultured Flavipsychrobacter sp.
CAGGCATATTGATCAGGGAAAAATTCTTCAGGTGCATATCGGCATTCCCTGTAAGAAAGGAAAAGATCACTTGTTCATAAAAGTTAAGCAGATCAAGACCCGGTCTGGCAGAAAACTGTTTTATTACTTTTGATATCTGCTCATACGAACCCTTGTATTTATCTTCTGTTAGTCGTTCGGTTAGCTGGCACATATCTTCCATGTGCAACTTGGTATTCTTTTGCCGGTCTATTCGTTTAGTAATGTACGCCAGGCTACCTTCTTTTAGTCGAACCAGTGAGTGAGGTACTGTCCGGATGCCGGCAAATTCTGCAAGATGCATGGTCAGGTCTTCAACCTCAGGCAGTGACTGGTAAAGCTCTGTTGGTGGCTTTAATATATATCCGCCCCACAGGCCAACAATTGTAAACCTGGTTGTGTGGTCTCCGCTGGGAGTTTTATTGCCCTTTGGTGATTTTTGTATATCGACAGATAATTTAGCCTGAACGCCTGTAACAGATATATGGCTTTTGATAACATCATTTGCCAGCTCCAGCATTTGTTGTTCGGTATATGGCAGTTCAGGTACATCACGCTGTCCGAATATTTTTCGGGCGCATGCAGGATGATAGTCCTGTTCATCATTCAATAACGGCTTATAACAATAAAGGCATTGCATGTTTAGTCTCCGTTTTGTTGCTCAACAATACTTACCGCGCCAATGCAGTCTTTACAACAAGCCAGCAGCAAGCCCATCCTGTCCCGTTTGTCTAGTTTCCAGTTTTTTTCAGCAATATCCAGCAGCCAACCTTCTGGTATCAATCCGTCGAAGAACGGGAACATGACCCGGCTGATATATGGTTTGTTCCTCAGCGGCAAGGTCAGGCTGACCGCCTCTGCTGCCGATGTTACATACTCCGGCAGGTAAGTAAATTCATAGCCCTCATCGGTTTCGGAGAGGATACCCGCCCACCTATCGTGCATGTATACATTAGCTTTCCTCATGTAGATATTTTTGACGGTTAAACGGCACCGGGCCTAATTCCTGACCGAAAAGGCGGAGTACCTGATTTACCTTGTCCATCCTGAGCGTTTGCTTTCCTTGTTCCAGATCCCTGATAAAACGTAATCCTACCCCAGCTTTTACTGCCAACTCCGGTTGCGTAAGCCCGGCCCGCTCGCGCTGTAGCTTCAGGAAATCTTGTAACGATAACTGCTGTTCAGTCATAAATTATACCCGATTGGGTATAAAATTACAAATAAATAGACATTTATACCCGATAAGGTATAAATGGAGTTTGTGTTGTGCTTTTTATACCCGATAGGGTATAAAAACATTGTAAAACGCTGACATTATACCCGAACGGGTATAATAAAGGAACGGGTTACACCAAGTCTATACACACATTCTTAGGCTCCGTGAAGAAGCGCAGAGCATCCCAGCCACCCTCGCGGCCTACGCCACTGTTCTTAAAGCCGCCAAATGGGGTGCGAAGGTCGCGGAGGAGCCAGCAGTTTACCCATATAATGCCGCTGTGCACACGGGCCGCTACGCGGTTGGCACGTGTCACGTCTTGTGTCCAGATGGTTGCGGCCAGGCCGTAGTCGCTGCAGTTGGCCAGCTGCATAGCCTCGTCTTCTGTTTTGAATGATTGCAGGGTGACAACAGGGCCAAAGATCTCTTCCATATTGGTGCGGCAATCGGGACCAAGGCCTTCTATAATTGTCGGTTCGATAAAGTAGCCATTCTCGCAGCGGCCGGTACCCTTTATGGCGTTGCCACCCAGCAGTATTTTACCACCTTCCTGTTTGGCCATCTCTATGCAGCTCATCACCTTGTCGAAGTGTACTTTGCTTACCACTGCACCCTGGCGGCTGGTATCGAGCAGCGGGTCGCCTACAGTAAGTTTCTTTACGCGTGCTATAAATTCTTCTTTAAATTTTTCGTAGATGCTTTCCTCTACCAATATGCGGCTGCCGCACAAGCATATCTGGCCTTGGTTGGCAAAGCTGCTTTGCAGGGTTGTGTGCATCATCTTGTCCCAGTTGCAATCGGCAAAAATGATGTTGGGATTTTTACCGCCCAGCTCCAGCGAAACCTTCTTGAACATAGGTGCAGCGATACTGGCGATATCCTTACCCGCACGGGTGCTGCCGGTGAATGATATAGCCTTTATCTCCGGGTGGCTTACTATTGACGATCCGCATTTAGGGCCGCCGCCATGCAATATGTTCAGCACACCATCGGGCAGGCCGGCTTCTTTGCATATTATGCTCAGCAAGTAGCCCGTCATAGGCGTTACCTCGCTGGGCTTAGACACCACGCAGTTGCCTGCGGCCAGTGCAGGTGCTATCTTCCAGGTAAATAAATAAAGGGGCAGGTTCCAGGGAGAGATGCAACCCACCACGCCAATGGGCTGACGCAGCGTATAGTTGATGGCTTTATCTTCCATATTGTGGCTCTCTGTGCTGAAGTGCATAATGCCAGTGGCAAAGAACCTGAAGTTGCTGGATGCACGGGGGATATCTACCCGCTTGCTCAGCCACAACGGCTTACCATTATCGTTGGTCTCGGCCAGGGCCAGGGCGTCCAGGTTCTCATCAATCAGCTCGGCTATGCGGTTCAGCACTTTAAAGCGTTCTTCCAGCGGAGTGGTACTCCATTTAGGGAAGGCGGCCTTTGCCGCAGCAACAGCTGCATTCACATCATCCATATCGCTATCTGGCGTCTGGCTGTACACCTCGCCGGTGGCAGGGTTCACATTGTCCATGTAATTCCCGTTGATGGGAGCCTGCAGGTTGCCGCCGATATAATTGGCTATGTGCGAAGGAGCTGAAAGATTCATGGATGCAAAATTACGGGAAATGGGCATATGGGTTGCTGACGTCGATGGGTTAGAAACCCATCGCTAAAATAAAACGTCCCTTCAGGACTTGACAGCGATTTTGCACAGACGCAACACTTGCAATAATTGATGAATGACCATCACATTTAACCATTTCCATACGCGTTTATACTGTATATTTGATAGGTATGAAACGCTTTGCATTGTTGTTGTTATTGGTTGGGGCGATTGTAGTTTCCTTTGGGCAGGAAAAGAGTGGTGTAAACCCGCGGTCGCCCAGGGAGGTGCAGCGCCGGATAGATGAACTGCTGCGCAGCAAGCAATATGCATCGGCCCCGGAAGGTTTTGACCTGGGGGTACTTTCATCGCGCGGAACAGTAATAGTAAGAGATACCGCCACCAATACACTGGGTAAACTGAAGAAGAGAAGCAAAAAGAAATATAAGACGGCCTACCTGGTGCGCTACTCCATAGGCGTAGATAAGATAGTATCTATTGCGCCGCCGAAAAAGAAGAAAAAGAAGTTTCTAGTGTTTTAGCCACTCTTCAAACTCCTTTCTATTGCTGCCTATCGTGCTGAGATTATTCTTGATTATAAACTCAGGTACGGGATCAATATGCGTTTGCAAAATAACAGGGCGTAGCAATTCTTGTTTTGACCATTTTTCGTGCCCACCTTCCGTTTTTATCTTCTTAAGCCCTTTATAAGTAAGAAACGCTCTAAAGGTGCGGAGGTCGATATTCTTAAGGCCACCCATTATGCAACCATCGGAATTTTTACGCTGGTTGTTGATTTTTTATAATCGAAATTGTCAAAAACGCGTTTAAAGTTTTCGTTTTGATCCAATAGCCTGGTTGGTGAAGGAGGAACCATTTTTAATTCTCGCTTGCCTTTTATTTTCCAGCCGAGCTTAAGCAGATCTTCATTAAGCGTTTTCTTTTTTCCTGTATAGTCAAAATACTCGTTGATGACGTAAGAAAAACTATCCTTTGCCTCTCTTTCGGTAAGTCCATATCCAGACAGATCGAGAGATGGACAGTAGCAAATGACAGCACCATCTTCCTTAAAGATGATGATCGGCAGGTCGAACTCTACGTCTCCGCTATTACCCAAGGTCGCTTTTCCTCTTGCGCTATATGTTTTTCCCTGCTGCATCGTCCAAAGTTAAAATAAAACAACATAAAAACGGCCCCCGAAATCGGAAGCCGTTGTATGCTTTTAGCTTTTAAATTATGCTTACCATTCCCTGGCCTCTACCGGGGCACCACGCTTAGGTAGTTGCACTATGCGCAGCGCGCCAAATACACGGATAATAGGATAGATGGGATCGATCTCGTGCCACTTGCGGCCAAAGTTGATGGACGATGGATACTTATGGTGATTGTTGTGGTAGCTCTCGCCCAGCATCAGGAAGTCTACCGGCAGCAGATTCTTTGATGTGTTGGATTGTTCATGACTCTCGTAGCCATATTTGTGTGCATACCAGTTGATGATAGCACCGTGTACAGGGGCCATCAGCAATAGTGGCGGCAACAACAGCCACTGCCACCATGCGGTAGCAAAGAACCAGAAGAAGGTGAAGTAACATAAAGACCAGAAAATACGTGGCCACATGCTACCGGCAAACTTATCGAACGCAGGCCAGTCGGGTACGTTTTTGCTGAACTTAGCCTCAACCACTGTGGTACGGTTGCTGATACCGGCATATATGATATAGGTCTTCCACATCATGTCCATTACATTTTTGCTGTAAGAAGGAGAATGCGGATCCTTATCTGTATCGGTATATGCGTGGTGCATGCGGTGCATGAGCGCATATGCCCTTGGGCTAAGGTATGAGGAACCCTGGGTAATAAAAGAAAGAACATAAAAGAACTTTTCCCACCCTTTACTCATCGTAAAGGCCTGGTGCGACGCATACCTGTGATGAAAGAACGTCTGGCAAAACAAGGAAAGATACCAGATCGAAAAAAAGAAAATAACTACTGCCATTAAAAAAACCTCTTTACTTAGAGAGTGCAAAAGTATGCTAAACCCATGAGCGAAAAAACATGCGTATGTAAAATATGACCAATATCAGTTGGTTATCAGCAGTAGAGAATATGTTAAGTTTTGCTATTCCTCTCCAAATAGCACTGACAGATCGAGGGAGAACGATGGTAATACGGTAGAAGTAAGAACAGAACCGGACGTAATGGGCCTGGCGGTTACATACCTGCCATTGGCTAAAGTATTGATGACAACAGTATTATCCTGGGGTGATACCAGCCAGTATTCTTTGACACCAGCACTTTCGTAGAGATCGAATTTGAGGGTTAGCTCTAATATATTGTTACCTGGCGAGAGAATTTCAATAATTATTTCTGGTGCGCCAAGGCAGCCCCGTTCATCAAGAACAGCATTGCTACATATGCAAGATCTGGCTGGACAACATTTAATATATCGTTATCAGCCAAGGAGTTTGTTGGCAGTCGCACATCAAAAGGTGCAGCATATATTTCAAGATCGTTTTGTTTTAAGTAATTCCATATAGTACCAGCAATCCTTATTGACATTTGTTGATGTGTAGTATATGTTATCGGGCCTTTTACAAATACTTTTCCATAAATAAGCTCCACACGCTCAGGGAAATCCCAGCCGTAATAATCTGCATAAGAGTATAGTTGTTCTACGTCAAGGTCAGAAAGCAGCATGCTGTAAGTTAATCATTTCAGCAAATCCCCCTTTAATCTTACTTTTAAGGCGGTTTATAAATAATGACCACGAATGAAAAAATATAGTCACCTTAAAAAATGGGCAGTGCCTGCCATCGCATTTATGAGCTTGCAATTTTCGGGCGAACAAGTACAGGCCCAGGGTTATGATCCCAAATTTAATGTAGAAGCAGAATCTTTTGCCGACCTGCAGATGCTGCGCTATGAAGTGCCGGGCTTTAAAGAGCTTTCGCTAAAGCAGAAACAACTTTCGTACTATCTGTACGAGGCTGCGCTTTGCGGCAGGGACATAATCTATGACCAGAAGAGCAAGAATGGTATACTGCTGCGCAAAACCATAGAGGCAATGTACGGCTCTTACAAGGGCGACAAAAAAGCAAAAGAGTGGAAACAGCTGGAAGAATACTTTGGCCGTTTCTGGTTCAGCAATGGTAACCACCATCACTACGGTAACGAGAAGTTTATCCCTGCATGTTCTGAAAAGTACTTCATGAGTGTGCTGAATGGCTGCGATGCTAAATTGCTGCCGCTGCAGAAAGGTGAAACAAAAGACGCTTTTGTAAAGCGTGTTGTGCCGCTGGTATACGACCTGAACATAGAGCCTAAGGTGGTAGACCTGCGCCCTGATATAGATAACGTAGCAGCATCATCGAACAACTTTTACGAAGGCGTTACGCAGAAAGAGGTAGAGGCATACTATGATAAGTTTGACACCAAGGGCAATGCACCATCGTGGGGGCTGAACAGCAAGGTGGTAAAAGAAAATGGCCAGATAAAAGAACATACCTGGAAGAGTGGCGGCATGTACGGCGCATCTATAGACAAGATTATTTACTGGCTGGAGAAAGCTACTACAGTGGCCGAGAATGGTACGCAGAAAGAAGCGCTGCTGCAGCTGATAAAATACTACAAGACCGGCGACCTGAAGGTGTGGGACGACTACAATATTGCCTGGGTAAAGGACGTAGATAGCCGCATAGATGTGGTGAATGGTTTTATAGAAGTGTACCTGGATGCGATAGGCAAGAAGGCCAGCTTCGAGAGCACTGTATCGCTGCGCGATATGGAAGAGACCAAGCGCCTGGAAGCTATCGCCAAAGAGGCACAATGGTTCGAGGATAACTCGCCTATAATGAAGGAGCACAAGAAGGCTACTGTAAAGGGTATTACCGCCAAGGCAATAACTGTAATAGTAGAGTGTGGTGATGCGGCACCGAGCACACCAATAGGCATCAACCTGCCGAATGCTGAATGGATACGCAAGGAGCATGGTTCCAAATCTGTATCGCTGAGCAACATCATACACTCTTATAATGTGGCCAGTGCAAAAGGTGGTATGCTGGATGAGTTTGGTACCAACGCTGAAGTAGTAGCCCGTATGAAAAAGTATGGCGCACTGGCATCGGACCTCCACACAGATATGCACGAGTGTATAGGCCATGCATCGGGCCAGATAAACCCTGGTGTAGAGACTACAGACAAAACGCTGAAGAACTACGCCAGCTGCCTGGAAGAAGCGCGTGCTGATCTGGTAGGCCTGTACTATGTTGCCGACCATAAACTGGTGGAAATTGGTGTAATGCCGGACATGGATGTATCTAAGGCCGCTTACGACAACTACATGATGAACGGCATGATGACCCAGCTTACTCGTATAAAGCTGGGCGATAACATTGAAGAAGCACACATGCGCAACCGTGCGCTGATAGCGCATTGGGCCTTTGAAAAAGGCAAGGCCGAAAATGTGGTGTCTATTGTAACCCGTAACGGTAAAACCTACATACAGGTAAATGACTACAACAAACTGCGCATGCTGTTTGGCGACCTGCTGAAAGAGATACAACGCATAAAATCTGAAGGCGACTACGAAGCTGGTAAAGCGCTGGTAGAAAACTATGGTGTAAAAGTAGACCGCAAGCTGCACGAAGAAGTGCTGGCCCGCTTCCAGAAGCTGGGCATTAAGCCATACCGTGGTTTTATACAGCCTAAACTGACACCTGTAATGAAGGGCAACGCCATAACTGATGTAAAAGTAGAATACCCTACCAGCTTCTATCAGCAGATGATGGAGTATGGTAAGAAGTATGCATTTTTACCAGTGGTGAATTAAGCAATCAAAATTCAAAAGTGAAATGCTGAAAGTGGTGCGCTGTGTGCGCGCCACTTTTTTTGTGCTAGTCATTGACTTGTTTCTTACTGTTTTATGCTGATTTGCGATCTGACGTGCATTAGCAATCTACCCAATGCCGGTTTATATGGCACGATATTAATGGACATCATGCGAAACTTAAACTAAATAGAAAACATGGAAACCAATCAGGATCGCATACTTATGACAGGTATGTTCAGGGACAAAGACAGTGCTGACAGGGCGTATAGCACATTACACTCACGTGGCTATAACAATGATGATATTCACGTTATTATGTCTGATGACACCCGCAACAAGCATTTTGCCGGTAATGTAAAAGAAACCGAAATAGGCACCAAAGCAATGGAAGGTGCAGGCACAGGGTCGGCTATAGGCGGCACCCTTGGTGCAATAGCAGGTGCTGTAGCTGCAATAGGCACAACGCTGCTGATACCAGGCCTGGGCATAGTAATAGCTGGCCCAATAGCTGCTGCTGTAGCAGGCGCAGGCGCGGGTGGTCTTACAGGCGGTATAGTAGGCGCACTGGTAGGCTCCGGTATTCCTGAGGCACGTGCTACGTTATACGAAAAGGGTATAAAAGAGGGTAACATAGTTATTGGAGTACACGCAAAAAATGCTGAAGATGCTGATTATGTGGAAAACGAGTGGCGCACTAATAATGTAGAAGAATTTCACCGTTAATCGCAGGGCAACGTTATGAGAAAATTATTCGCAATAATCGCAGTTACTTGCTTTGCAACGTTAACATCTTGCGACCAAACGAAAAAGCAGGATAATACTACGCACAATGCTGATACTATGGTACTGGGTCAGAATCACACAGACTCTGCAACCAACACTGTAAGCACCGATACTACCAAACGATAGTTTGGTTAATTATAACTGAAAGAGGTACGCGCCGAACGGTTGCGTGCCTCTTTAGTGTTTTAGGGAATGACCACTATCGGGGTTAGCTTGCTATTCGTTCAAAGCCTATGCAATGGCTCAACATAACTTGATTTTTGTATCCTTTTTTTACATTGCAGGATGAAACAACCCTGGAAGGAAATAATATTTGCAGCCTTTAACGGAGATCAAAATATCGCATCACCTTTTTCTGAAACAGGTAGAATGCAGTACGCGTTTATTATCACAAACGAGCAAACAAGGATAGGTTATTTATATGTTTGGTGCAACGTTACAAACATTGGTGTTTGGATATCAAGGGTGTTAGTGCCTGATAGAGATGATAAACACATTGATCTCAATAGCGACATCTCAAGATTGAATATTCCTACCATTCACTTCCGCAATCCAAACTAAATATAGTCGTGAACTAAAAGTTAAAAAAGAATATTAACAGGTTCCTATTATTATCTACTTAGTGCGTTTATCAATTTTAATTTCAGACCTTCACTAAATTCTTCTTCATTAATTAAAGAAATAATAACTTCTTCCAGTAACTCCTTATCAATGTAATTATCTGCAACCGCAACTGCAATATTTTCCATTTCTCTGATGAACTTTGTCACAAAGTTATCTAACCCATTTATTTCCAAAAAAAATGCGCCCAACGCTATAGATGTTCTTTTATTTCCATCATTAAAACAATGCCCTTTATTTACTCCATAAACCAAATGCGTTAATTTATTTTCATATTCAGGATAGTATACGTCATTTTGTATGTGTTGTAAAATACTCTCTAACCTTCCGCGGTCAATAATTCCATTTCTGCCGCCTGAGACCTCTAATATTTTATCATGAGTTTTTATGGCATATTCAACCGTAAAATATAAACATGCCATTTTATCTGTCTTTTAATCGTTGAAAAACATCTATATTTTCCTCTATTCTCTTATCTAGAGTTTTACTTTTATCTCCTAGAAATTTTTTAAAATCTTCTGTTTTTAGCGCACTTACGTAACCTCTTAGTTTTTCGTGAAGAGCGTCTCTGAAAGCCATATCTCTACTCGCCATCAATCCTCTCGCTTTTTCTCTTAAAGGTTCATAAATATGATTGGTTTGTTTTTCAAATTCTTTAAACAAGAGATGGGCTTCAGACAACCTCAACTTTCTGCCTTTTTCTTCAAACGCTCTTTTTAAAAATTCAGAAAACCCATTTTCATAACTTGCTATTAGATCGAGAATTTCTGAATACATTGTTGCTCTAACACTATCATTTATGTTCAAATTTAATATTTGTCTGTATTCTTTAGCATCCTCTTTAAATAGGCTTAGGTAGATTTTATCTGTCAGCTGTGCATATTTAAATTTATTTGCGTCTATATAGTGATCTAACGCATTTGTAAATGTCTGTCTGTAATTATATTCTCTTATGGCACTTGATAAAAACTCTTCTTCTCGTTGATTAATATATTTGGTTGAACCGCCTAATTTTCTATTTAAGGCATCAATAACTATACTTAGTATTGCCGATCTTAACTCTTTGGCTCTATCCGAATCTGTTAAGAGCATTCCAATATTTAAAAACGCCTTATAGGTGAATATTCCTTGATTTGGTGCTTTAGGGTTAATCAATTCATTCTCCGAGACTATGTTACCGACATCGATGTCGGTAACATAGTCATTTTCGACTGTGAAGGTCTCTAAAAAAGCTGATCTTAATTCTCTTAACCGACTACCGGAGAATATTTCATAACCACTCTCGTTCAATTCTTCACCATAATTTTCTAAAAGCCTTTCAATTGTTCTAACTTCTACTTCAAAAAATTTACTTACTTGTTGTTTAGTAAATATATATTTACCTTCAAATAGCACTCCTGAAAAACCAATTTG
This sequence comes from uncultured Flavipsychrobacter sp., assembly GCA_964588295.1. Lineage (GTDB taxonomy): Bacteria > Bacteroidota > Bacteroidia > Chitinophagales > Chitinophagaceae > Flavipsychrobacter. The sequence goes on from CAZPOT010000016.1 coordinate 10,468, forward strand.
GTTATAAATATCTTGAATGACAAAATTATTATTTAATATGTTTTTTCGTTCAACTAACGAATTTGTTAAGTCTTTCTGCATCGTTTTTCTTTACTAAACTTTTATAAAGTTAATTCATTTATATAAAATATCATTTCGAAAGCCTGTTGCCTTCCATTCTCTTAATACCAATTCATCTTAACTTCACATTCATGAAATACTTACCAATTCCTTCCAAGCTATATGAGCAGAACAGGGCACGCTTTATAAAGAAGATGAAGCCTAATTCTGTGGCTATTTTTCCGACTAGTCCTACTTTTCCTAAGAGCGGCGATGGCACCATGGATTATAAGGCAGATGCCGATGTGGTGTGGCTCTCCGGCATAACACAGGAGAAAACCATTGTTGTTTTATATCCTGACAACCCAGATAAGAATGCCCGCGAGGTACTGGTGCTGCTGAAGCCTAACGATATGCTGGAAAAATGGGTTGGCCATAAGCTGCGCAAGGATGAGGCTACAGCTATTTCGGGAATCAAAAACGTACAGTGGCTGGACAATTTTGATACTATGCTGCAGGTGATGATGAATAGTGCTGATGTTGTATATCTCAATACCAATGAGCACAACCGCTTGGATACAGAATTGCCGCGCACAGACCTGGCATTCGTTCAGGATGTCATGAAGAAATATCCTATCCACACCTACGATCGTGCTGCCCGCATTATGCGCGACCTGCGCAGTGTAAAAACGAAGGAAGAAGTGGATGTATTGAAAGTGGCTATCGACATTACGCACAAAGCGTTCGACCGCGTACTGAAGTTCATGAAGCCGGGTGTAATGGAGTATGAAGTGGAAGCCGAGATCACACACGAGTTCCTGCGCAACCGCGCTACTGGCCATGCCTATGGCTGCATACTGGCATCGGGCGATAGTGCGCGTGTGCTGCATTATGTAGAGAACAACCTGGAATGTAAAGATGGTGACCTTATCCTTATGGACTTTGGTGCGGAGTACGGCAACTATAATGCCGACCTTACCCGTACCATACCTGTAAATGGCAAGTTCACCAAGCGCCAGAAAGAGGTGTATAATGCCTGCCTGGCTGTACATAACCACGGCAAGAAAATAATGAAACCGGGCCTGCACTTCCAGGATTATGTGAAGAGCATTAACGAAGAGATGGAGCGCCAGCTATTGAAGATAGGCCTTATTACCAAAGCCGACATCAAGAACCAGGATCCTGAGAATCCTGCGTTCCGCAAATACTTCTACCATGGGGTATCGCACTTCCTGGGCCTTGTGGTGCACGATGTGGGTAACTACCAGGATACTATAAAAGAAGGACAGGTATTTACTATAGAGCCCGGCATCTATATAGAAGAAGAGCAAATGGGCATCCGTATAGAGAACAACATATGGGTAACCAAGAACGGCAACATAGACCTGTTTAAAGGCATACCGATAACCGTTGAAGAAATAGAAGCGGCTATGAAGCGTTAAGCTCCGGAGCCGATATTTTAAAGGCCACCTTTTGCGGGTGGCCTTTATTCATTATGCTACTCTTACTTTATATGCTTTCAGCCCTTCCAATAATGCTGCTACTGCGGGGGGGTGCAGGTCGGCTGTGGTTTTTATCTCTATGTATTTATGCACTTTACCGGTGCCTTTCAGCAGGCCTGTAGGGTCGGGTAGTTCTGTGCCTTTATACAAGCCTATCTTCATCATGGTCTTAGAGGCAATGATGGTGCATACCATATTTTTATAGCCTGGCCCGTAACCATAGCCGAGCATGTTCGCTGAGACATCTACTTCTTCAGTTACCTCCTGTAACTGGCTCAACACAAATTCCCTTGTGGCATAGCCGAGTGCTGCTACGGGTGCAGTGTATTTATCGAAAAGGCTTGCAACGTCCATACGGTTATATCACAACTATCTCAAAAAAGTCTTCTTTTACAAAGTACTTCTTAGCCAGTTGCTGTAGTTCTGCGGCAGTGATGTTTTTGTAAATGCTGATGTTGCGGTTGAACTGTTCTTCTGTAAAGCCGTTAAGGATGAGTGTGCGCCAGCGCTGGAGGATGGAGAATGGTCCATCGAGGTCGCCCAGGATATTGCCCAGCAGGTAGTTTTTCACCAGCAGCAGTTCTTCGTCATCAACTGGTTCATTGCACAACAGCTCCATTTCTTTGTATATCTCCGTCACAGCAGCTTCGGTAACATCGCGGCCGGTCTCGGTATGAATGGTAAGAGAGCCGCCATTAATTTCCGGCGACAAAGAGCTGTGTATGCCGTATGTATAGCCCTTATCCTCACGGATATTACTCATCAACCGGGATCCGAAGTAACCACCAAACAACGTGTTGAGTACCACCATTGGTGTATAGTCGGGGTGATGGCGGTTGGGGAACAACCTGCCAATGCGGATAGCACCCTGCACACCGTCGGGGTCGTTACTGATGTGCTGTACACGCTCTGCCTTGCTTTTGGGCTCAAACACTATCGGCTCCACTGGTGTAGGTACTAATGTTGCTTTGCCAAATACATCGTTCAGGTGTTTTACGTCATCGGCAGTTACGCGGCCGCCCATAAACATGCGCACATTGGCCAGCGAATAATGCCCCTTATAAAAAGCTATGAGGTCCTCGCGCGTTATGGCATCTATGGTTTCGCGGCGGGTAAAGCGGCCATAAGGGTGATGCTCGCCAAACAGCTGTGCATCTATCTTCTGGTTGGCTACAAAGTCGCACTGGCGCAGGTTTACCAGCAGGCGCTGTGTAACGTTGCGCTTATATATTTCCACTTCATCTTCGGGGAAGATCGATTCCGTTAGTATTTCCAGCACCATAGGCAGCAAGGCCGGCAGGTGTTTGGTTAGCGAGTACAACGATAATGTGGCCAGATCGTTACCCGCGCTGGTTTTTAGCTGTGCACCGTAAAACTCCAGCGCTTCACTTATTTGCCCTGCAGTGTGTTTGCTGGTACCGTTCTTCAGCAGGCCGGCGGTAGCGTGGGCAATGGCTTCCTTCTTCTCGAACCACAATCCTGCAGGGAACACCCAGTCTATCTGCACCACATCCTGCACACCCGCATCTATCCAGTACAATGGCAGTCCATTATTCAGCGTCTCTGTATTAAGCGGTGGCAGTTTATAGTCAAACTCTACAGCATCGTGTATGGCGGGTGGTGTACTCCTATCTAAGCTCATTGTCCGGTTTTTCGTTCTTATTTGCCCAAAGATAACATACTATACCCCTTGGCCGCACAAATAATAGCCCTTAAAGTTGATTACCTTTATCAATAGTTATATTTCATCATCATGTCCAACATCAGTCTTGTTATAGAAGAGCGTCCTGCCGATATAGGTAATTTTATGGTAGGCAGGTTATTGCCGTTCCGTGGTAAGCGCATGGTAGGGCCATTCATCTTCATAGATCATATGGGGCCGGCGAATCTTAATGAATATCACAATATTGATATACCACCTCATCCGCATATAGGCCTATCTACACTCACTTACCTGTTTGAAGGGGCTATTATGCACCGCGATAGCCTGGGCACTGCGGTAGAGATACAACCGGGCGCTGTAAACTGGATGACTGCGGGCAAGGGCATTGTGCATTCTGAACGTACCCCAGAATATTTGCGGCATACAGATAAAAAGCTGCATGGCCTGCAGATATGGGTGGCTATGCCGAAGGACCTGGAAGAATCTGACCCATCGTTTGCGCATATTGATGCCGATAAACTGCCCACATGGCAAGAGCATGGTGTGCAATATAAACTGGTGGCCGGTACTGCCATGGGCCATACATCGCCCGTACCGGTGCTCAGCAGCCTGTTCCTGATAGAGGTGAAGAATACGGATGCCCAAGCGTTGAACATCGGTTATCAGCTGTACGGAGAAGCTGCCATCTATATACTGGAGGGCGGAATAGAAAACGAGGGTATTGTTTACGAACCCAAGCGGATACTGGTGGCCAAAGAAAGCGAACTGTGCTCGTTTACGATGTTACCTGATACTACACTATATATTTTTGGTGGCGACCCTTTTCCTGAGGAGCGCCTGATATACTGGAACTTTGTAGCAACCGAAAAGGAGCTGATAGAGCAGGCCAAACAGCGCTGGCTAAACCAGGAATTCGGGCAGGTGCCGGGCGAGACGGGATTTGTGCCGCTGCCACAGCAACATTAATTAAAATTCCACCAGCATCTTCTTCATGATGACATGCGGAATACCCACCTCTGTGAATGCGCTGCTTGTTATGTGGTAACCTAGCTTTTCGTAAAAGTCGGATACGATCTGCCGGGCATGTAACATAATGGTGGTGTATCCTTTTGCTGCAATGTCTTCTTCGGCCCGTGTCATCAGCATGCGGCCAATACCCTTGCCTTGCATAGAAGTGGCAACTGCCATCTGGCGAAACTTCATTACCGTATTGCTGATGCTGTGCAGCATAAGACAGCCAACTACTTTATCGCCATCCGTGGCTATGTAGATAATGTCTTCCGCATCCATGCCCAGGTCTTCGTTCTTTAACGATAGTCCTATAGGCTGGCGTAATACATCTTCGCGCAGTTGCCATACCTGCTGGTAGGCATCATCGTTTACAGTTATCGTGGCTATGCTGATGTTGCTCATGGGTTCAATACCAATATTACTTCTGTTTCTTTTGTGCTGAATACCTGGAAGGGCAATACCCTGACAGATGCAGCGAATTTGCTGGTGCCATTGCTGTAGTGAGCCTGGTATTTACCCGGCTGTATCTGCAAATGTTGCGCCTTAGGATCGGCGAGGTTGATGGTGGCAAACTGCACATACTTATCACCCAGTTCCCTGAAGAGATCTACCGTATTTGTCTTCAACTCTGTAGAAAATTTTACAAAGCCCGGCTGCGGAATAGCAATGCCCCCGGCAGTTACATCATCAAGATCCATATTACGGATATCTTCGGGGAAGGTGTTGATGCGGATATGGTAGTTGCCTGGCTCATACTCCATCCTGTCGGAGCATTTCTGCATGGTGATCTTACCATTGTCCACATTACGCTGTATTACCTCGGCAACAAACTCTTTCACGGGCCTGTTGGGTGCATCGGGATAGTAAAAGAAAAGGCTGTAGGGCTTTACTTTCACATATACCTTATTGCGTTTATTAGGCTCAATTTCCACGTGTGCCAACAGGTCGTCGCGCCCCGCAACAGTAAGATTGTACTTGCCGGTTGCCAGGTTAGTTACGGGATCGGGGTTGCCGGAAGCATCAACAGTGCGGAAGAAACGCTTTACCTCTTTATTGGTGGCGGGATCCTGTAAGAAAACGCGCGGAGTGGAGGAGTAGAACTTACCCTTTCCATTGGTGAAATATACTTCCAGGGTGGTTTCTTTTGCGTCTTCGTGCTCTACGGTATACTCCCCGGTTTTGGGTGTACCTGCGGGTTTGGCTGGCGTAGTTGGTTTGCCTGGTTTGGCAGGTGTAGTAGTAGCAGGCTTAGCTGGTTCCGGTGTGGGCAAGGCGGTATTGATCACCAATGGTGGCAGCTTCAGCGGCTTCAGGTCAGAATCCAGGAAGGTATTCACATACAGCAGGTGCATACGGAAGGTGCCGCCCTTTATTTTAGGCAGTTTAACCGGAGGGCTTTTTACCACTTCAGGTGCCGGTGGGGTTGTGTTGATCACCAATGGTTTTTCAGCCACTTTTTTAGGCGCTGCCGGCTCCGGGGCACTGGTCTTCAATTTGGTTAATCCTGTTGTAGCTATCGATTCCATTTTAATAGCTGCGGGTGGCATCTCCGTCTTTACCTCCAGTTTTACCTCGGCGGCTTTATATGGTATAAAGGCATCGGCTTTGGCAACAGGGAGTTTTTTGAGTGCCACAGTTTTTACCTTTTCCATTTTCAGGGGCGTAAGTACCACCGGCAGCGGATCTGTTTTTATCTCCAGCGGCACAGTGGGTGCCAGTGGCATGCCGCCGAATGTAACATGCGGCACCGGCGTTATTTTATACTTAGGCGTGGCTACTTTGGCTATGGTCAGTGGGCCGGGGTGAGGCACAATAATATCTTCTTCGGCCACCTTTATATCCAGAGAGGGAACATCCAGCAGCGCGGGAGTTTTGGGAGATGCCCTGGCCACAAACATTTTGGTGAAGGCCGGTACCGGTATCTTCTTCATAGTTACCGGTGCGGGCAGCTTGGGTTCCTCGCCCACCACAATAGATGTTTTTTTTACGGGAGGTACTTCTTTTACGGTGTCAACCGCCTTAGGTTTTGGCTTGTCTTCTACCGGCACTTCCGTTTTTACGGGGGGCGTTACTACCTTAAGGGCGCTTGGTGCTTTTGAGGCTATCACCTGCATCTTCTGGTAATCAGCCTTAGTGATAGTGAGCATTGGCCTGAAGGCATCTACTATTTTATTTACGGCCTTGCTTATATCGGCCTGTTTGGTTACCGATAAGTAGCTGCCCAGACAGGCATATTCTGCCTTCAGTTGCGGCTCGTCTTCCAGGCTTAGTACGTAAGGCTTAAAGAATACCTTGTTCCTTATCAGCTTGTCCATTACGCCGCATATGTCGCCATTGCAACTTTCTCCGCCGTCTGTTATTAATATAATACTGTAGGCATAATGGGCTTCATCTACCAGGTCGTGCTCGGCAGCCTCGCTCAGCGAATAGGCTATGGCGGTAACCCCCAACGGGTGCATATCCTCCAACCTGAAACTCATTTGCGTGCGGTTGTCGGGGCTGAAGGGGACTTCGCTTCTTGTATCAGTACAGTCGTGTTCCGGCACGGTATGTTGATTGCCAAAAACGCGTAGTGAGAATTGCACATTGCCATTAACGGCAATTACACTGTCCATCAGTTTGTTGATGATCTCGTTGGCCATTTTGTGCTTTGGCCGTCCGTTAGACCATTGCTGCAGCATGCTCGAAGACTCATCGACCAGGAATAAGATACGGGGCTGGGTATAGTTGCCGGCATCCTGTGCCACCGACCTGTAAAACAATAAACTACAAAAAACAGATAATATTACTACCCTAAACTTCATGAAAAACACTCTGATAGCAAACCTACGCTTTCACCCGTCAATTGTCAAAAGTTTATAGTTAAAAACATGGCAATTTTTGTGTATAAAACAAATGAATCACGTTTGTTAGGGGATAAATAAGGTCTTCGGTCGATCTGCGTCACAGTTGCAACTCCGCGGTATGTCAGTACTTAGACAGACCGCTTTCCTGTCATCCAAGTAGCTGTCGATTTTATAATAGCGGTGCTGTGTAAACAAGGTGGGGAATCAGGCAAATTTTCTCCGGGTTGGCATTAGGAGCAGGTATGCTGATGCCGACAAGAATGTGATAGCGGATGCTTAATGAAAGGCAAGCAATCTAAAGAATAAAGTGAAGTACTATTTTGTTTGTGATTTTGTTCATAAACGGCAGAAAACGACACAATGGCCCTTTTAGCAGTTTCTTCATATGCCGTAAAAATTAATCAACTATTTTTGAGCCAAAATAGCGTTAGCGCACATCAGATATCTATGCAGCAAAACAGGGAACATCTTCTTTTTCTTACACTCGTTCACCCCGATTTTTTGCCACCGGTGTATGCTACAGCACAGTCGCTGCGGGATGAGGGCTATTCTATTGAGATCGTCACTTTCGACTCGTTTACCCCCGCTGATCTGGACCTGGGCGACTACATAAAAGTAACTCCTTTGGGCAAGCATCACAATGTGCCGCTTAAAGCCCGTATGGCATTGCGCAGTAAGTTTAAAGCTTATGCACAGCAGCAACTAAAAAGCAAAAAGGTAAAGGCCATTATAGCTTTTTGCCCGTTTTCTTTTAATACTGCTATAAGTATTAAAGGCATGGTGCCGGTCATTTATTACACTATGGAGATATCGGACTATACGGCAGCAGATTTCAAGCGGTCTCCGCTCTCTACAATATCTCATTACAAGGCGATGCACTCACTTAATGAGGCTGCCCTGGTCGCTACGCCTTCATTCCAGCGTTCGGCCTGGCTGGCTGGCAGGGCTCACCTGGATTTTATGCCGGAAACCATACTGAATACGGCATATACAGGCGGAAAGCAAGCTTCTGGCGATAACAGGGAGATATTAAAAAATATACTGCCAGCCGATGTCTTCAGTAAAAAAATGCTGTTGTACACTGGGGCAGTGAATGACAGGTTGTGTATAAGAGAATTGGTAGAAGCATTTGTAGCGGCTGGCCAGCACGACCAGGTTTTAGTAGTAACAGGCCTTAAGGATAACGCCTACTGCAATTCCATAAGGCAGTTTGTAGCAACCGCAGAAAATAAAAGTAATATATTCTTGTTGCCATATGTGACCCGCGAAGAAATGCTGGCCCTCCAGGCTACTGCAGATATAGGCGCATGCCTGATGAAGGAGATCCCGGGTATGATAGCATCGAAAATGCTGGCACCAAACAAAACGGGAGAATACCTGGCTAAAGGCCTGTATATCTTAGGGGTAAGTAATTTTTACATGGATATGTTTGGCCGGGCGGGAGTAGGCACATTGGCTGATACACCATCTGTTACAGACATAGCCGACGCGATAAGCAAAGCTTTTGGTGCTATTCGTAATCCGGTGATAAAGGAGAATATTGCCGCTTATGTATCCGATTATTTTTGTATGCAAGTACAGTCGTCGCCAATAAAGCAAGTGCTTAAGAAAATGGCATAAGAAAGGTTTTGCAATAACGTAAAAAGGAATACAAAGTATTAAAGGAGTGCATTTTGTATATATCGTGTTAATAAACACAATAAATACATTTGAAATTTTCGTGTGCACGGTTATAAAAAATGTTAACAAAATTGAAAAGAAAGCTTTGTTAATTCATAATCTTGTAATAAATTCACCGCCTGATTGTGTATTCCATTTTGCCGTTAATAAGCAATCCGGAAGCCGATCAGGTAAACAATCACACACTATTAAGAAAAACAAACAGTATGAAAAGACCTTCGTTACTATTTGCACTACTGGTATCAGGCGGAGTGAGCGCTTTCGCTCAGACGCATAACGTAACAGGTAGGGTGTTAGACGAAAACGGCCAGGGACTTCCCGGAGCGGGCGTATTGGTAAAAGGCACTACACTGGGCACTGTTACTGATATTGACGGTAATTTCAATATCGATCTGCCGGATGATAAGAAGAACAAACTTGTTATCCAAGCGTTAGGGTATGTAGCCGTAACCGTATCTGATACAGGCCAGTCGGAGTATAACATTCGCATGATGCGTACTTCTACCACGTTGGAAGGTGCGGTAGTTACAGCTCTTGGCATCAAAAGGGAAAAAAGGGAAATAGGTTATAACAGTACTACTGTAAACAACGAAGACCTGACAGCCGGTAACAATACCAGTGCATTGTCAAGTCTTCAGGGTAAGGTCGCAGGTGCTAACATCACCAGTTCTACAGGCGGTCCCGGCGGTTCTACACGTATCGTATTGCGCGGTGAAAAATCTATCACCGGTAACAACAACGCCCTGATAGTTGTGGATGGTATCATCATTAACAATACCGACCGTTCCGGTTCAAATCCGCTGGAGCAGGCCGACTTCGGTAACGGTGCCAACGACATCAACCCTGAAGAAATAGAATCAGTGTCTGTTCTGCCAGGTGCTGCAGCTGCTGCTCTTTATGGTGAAAGAGGCCGTAACGGTGCGATCATGATCACCACCAAGAAGGGCAAGAAGCGTAATACTAACGAAAACTCAAAGCTGGACGTAACTTACAAGGTAAGCTATACCCAGGCTGATATCCTTAAGTACGCTGCACAGCAGCACCAGTATGGACAGGGTAATATTTACAGCGGTGTTGCTGACGACCGCCGCGAAAACTTTAGCTGGGGTGCTCCTTTCGATGGTAAGCTTCGTCCGTGGGGCCAGATCATCGATGGCAGGCAGCTGGTTAAGCCATATGCAGATATTGCTGACAATGTGAAGAGTTTCTTTAACCGCTCTAAGACGCTCAATAACTTTGTTTCATTGTCTGGCGGTAACGAGTCTACATCTTACTATCTGTCTCTGAATGCCATTAATAACAATGGTGTAGTACCTAATACATTCTATAATAAGTACAGTGTACGCTTTAATGCCAGTACGCAGCTGAACAATAATTTCTATTCTACATTAGACCTCAACTACATGAACGTCTACTCAAGGATAGAACCGCAGGGCCAGGCTGCCGGTGGTGTGCTGAACAACCTGTACCAGACAGCGCGTGACATTCCTATTTCTGAATTGAAGAACCTGAACAACAAGTTCTATTCAATGCAGTACCTGGATACTAATGGTATAGAGCGTTATGGTTATTATGGTGCATATTATAAAAATCCGTATTGGGTAGCCCAGAACTACGACTACCGTAATAAGACTGACAGGATCTTAGGCGATCATGTTATTGGATTTAAGAAAGGAGAATTCAATGTGTTCAACCGTATTGGTATAGACGTATCTGCTGACAGGTCTACGTTTAAAATACCTGTACTGAACGCACAGCCGGTTGATCCGTTCTATGATGGCAATAACTACATCTCTCCGGGTGGTTTCACGCAAAACTTTGCTAACTACTTCTCGATGTACAATGACCTGATGGCTAACTGGACACACGAGTTTGATAAGGACTTCGGTATCAATGCCATGTTGGGTGATAACATTTCAATGATCCAAACCGACCAGTTGGGAGCAACGATAGACCCGGGAACAAATGGATTGGTGCTGCCTAACTTCTACAACTTCTCTAACAACCAGGGGCCTGTAACTGTTACCAACTATACAAGCAGGTTGAGGAGCCATGACGTTTACACAGATCTGAAGTTCCACTTCCGTAATGAATTGTTCCTTGAAATGACCGGCCGCTATGCGGTATCATCTTCGCTGGACTTTGCTAACAATGCTTACTTCTATCCTGGTGCCAACCTATCCTGGGTATTTACAGAGCGCCTGAATGGAACAGACTTTAAGAAGAAGGTGATGAACTTCGGTAAATTCCGCTTTGGTGCTGCAGGCATCGGTAAGTCTGGTGTTCCGTATATCAACAACCCGGCCGGTTACACACAAACAAGCATCAGTTCTGGCTTCGGTTCTATCATTCCTCCGTTCAACAGCATTCCTGCTTACCAGCAGCAAGGTACATTCGGTACTGCCGGTCTCAAGCCTGAGCACACACGCGAATACGAACTTGGTGTTGACCTGGCTTTCCTGAACAACAGGTTGAGTGGTAGCTTCACTTACTATAATAACATTACCATCGACCAGATCATACAGGCGGCATTGCCGGTGTCTTCAGGTTACGGTTCTTACTGGACCAACGTTGGCGACGTGAAGAACAGGGGTATAGAAGTTACTGGTCGTGGTACACCGATCAAAACTACATGGGGTCTTACATGGGATCTGTTTGGTACCTACACCCGCAATGTAAATACTGTTGAGCGCCTGAACGGTGGCCTGACGAATGTTGTGGTAGGTGGCTTTAACGGTATGGCTATAGTAGCTACAGTTGGTAAACCAATCGGTACCTTCTACGGTAATGATATCCAGTACTGGAACGGTCATGCTGTTGTAGACCAGACAACCGGCCTGCCGGTTCCTACCGAAAAGCCCGTTTACAAGGGTTCATACCAGCCACGCTACATCATGTCGTGGGGTACAGATCTGACGTGGAAAGGTCTGAAACTGCATGCAGTATTCGTATCTAAGCAGGGTGGTTATCTCTGGAGCAACACGAAGATGAATATGGACTTCAACGGTACTTCACAGGAAACTACTGTTAATGGTCGTAACCCATACGTTTGGAACAATTCTGTTTACCAGGTGGGTACAACCAACAATTACCTGAAGAACACCAAGGCATTCTCTCCGTACGATTATTACACCAATATCGAGGGCACCAAGTTACCGCTGCAAGGCCTTGTGGATGCCAGCTACGTAAAACTGCAGGAAGCATCGCTTACTTATAAGATACCTGCTAAGTATTACGCTAAGAAGAGTCCGTTCGGCAGCCTTGAGGCTGGTGTGTTCGGTACAAACCTGCTTTTGTGGACATCAAAGAGCAATCAGTACAACGATCCTGAAGAAACTTCAGCCGGCGTTTCCAGCAACGGCCAGGGTCTGAACTATACAGCTCGTCCTTCTTTAAGGAACTATGGTATCTATCTTAAAGCAACTTTCTAAACCGTAACTGTTAAAAAAAGTATTATGTCTATTAATAAAAAAGTCATCATAACCATTGCAGCAGGACTGGTGTTAGGCGCGTCTTCGTGCAGGAAGTACCTTGATGTGAACCAAAATCCTAACATAGCCACTACCGCTACTGTACAAACATTACTGCCTGCAGGCCAGCTATACGTTGCTTCGGCAATGGGCGTGGATATGCAGATCATAGGCTCTATGTGGGCCGGTTACTGGACGCAGAACCCTAACTCAAGCCAATACCGCGCGGTAGAACAATATAATCCTGGTCAGGATGCATTCTCCACATCATGGGAGAACCTGTATACTGCCAATGAGCAATTCTTCCAGATGGCTAAGCTGGCTGATGCGCAGAAGAAAAAACATTACAAGGCGTTAGCGCTGATGATGGAAGCATATACCTACCAGATGATCACAGATGGTTGGGGTGACGCTCCGTTCAGGCAGGCGCTCAAAGGCCAGCCGGCAGATGGCGGTATCCTTAATCCTAAATATGATTCTCTGGCAGTGATCTATAATGGCATCATGTCTTATATAGATAGCGCAGAGACTTTATTGGGACAGGCTGACGCTGTAGGCCCGGGTAAGGATGACCTTATTTTCCAGGGCGACATTACCAAATGGCAGAAATTCGGTTACACGCTCAAGCTGCGTATGCTGGTTCGCCTGAGTGAAAAAGATCCGGTAGCCGCACAGGCGGGTATTGCGGCACTCTACAGCACTCCAGGTGTAGCATTCCTTGAAACTGGCGAAGATGCTAAGATAGGGTTTGGCTACAACACAACTAATAAGAACCCATTGTACGCAGAGGCATCTTCTACAACTCTCGGTAGCACCCAGAACCTGGTGGCTAGCTCTACAGCTGTAGATAGCTTTAATGCCAATGCTGATGACCGTGCGTTCATTTTTTACACATATCTGTCAAACAATACTGTAGTTGGTATTCCACAGGGTGCTTACGACATTACAGTAGCTGGTGGTTCTTTCTCTATTCCAAGCCAGTATGTAGGCGGCGATGCTCAGAACTCCAGTTCTTCCAGCGCTCCCGAGATATTCCTTTCTGCCTCTGAAAGCTATTTCCTGCAGGCTGAAGTTGAAGCTCGCGGATGGGCTGTAACAGGTAGTTCAGATTCTGCATGGTGGGCTAAAGGTATAGCTGCTAATTTTAACCTGTATTCAAGCGCTATTAACGATGTTATGGGTTATGATGGTGCTACATCTTTCTCTAACTATATGGCAGCTGGTGGTTACTGGACAATGTACCCTATTACTGGTACACTCCAGGATAAGCTACGTTTTATCATCACCCAGAAATGGTTTGCAATGTGTGGTAACCAGGGCTTCGAAGCGTGGACTGAGTTGCGTCGTACAGGCTACCCTGACTTCTTTGTACCTTCTGTGCATAGCATGATCGGTTCAGGAACTCCTTCACGTTTCCAGTACCCTACTTCAGAAAGCACAAGGAACTCTGCGTTCCCGGGCGTGAAGCCGCTGACAGCAAAAGTATGGTGGGATATATTCTAAATTTGAACAAAACAAATTGATATGAAAAAATTATTAGTTATACCTTTTCTGGCGGCTATCTTTTTTGCAAGCTGTAAGAAAAACACGGATACAGTTTCTACAGAGGTTACTTATTCGGTACCCACGATCACTGTAAACGGGCAACAATACTTTAGCATTAATGTAGGCGGTTCTCTGCCTACTGTATCTGCAACTGCTTACGACTCTTTCTATAAAGAGACTTATCCGGTTGTGATAGATGCCAGCAGCCTGGACAATACTACTCCGGGTTTGTATATCGTAACGTTGAAATCGTCTAACAAGTACGGTATGGTAGGCACATCAGGTGTATATGTGGCGGTTACCAACATAGATCCTGCTATAGATCTTTCCGGTAACTATCAGCGCGTATCTAACAGTGCCCCTGCTACGCTTACAGAATTGGCTAATGGTTTGTACAGAACCAGCAATATCAGCGGTGCATTATCTGGTGCTAATGAAGGCTATTTTGTTCAGATAGACGACACGACCATCCAGGTGCCGGTACAGACAGCACCTAGCTTCGGTACACTTTATGGTATTAATGCGTCTGTGCACATGGCGGTAGGTGATACTTCTTACCAGTATGTGTTGGGTCCGAGCTCAACATTCGCACCGTCTGTACGCGTGTTCCAGAAATTATAATCCGACCGGATTACATTATAACAAAGCCCCGCAAGTTTACTTGCGGGGCTTTGTTCATTTAGTTCTGTATGTTCATTACGGTAGAATGAAGTTGTCCGCATCTTTAAGAAATGGGAGGCGGGTGCGTACATCGGTAAGCACTTCTTTATCCAGCGTTACAGTGTATATAGATGTTTTGCCAGATTCCTGCCATAATACTTCGCCCAGCGGACCGAAGACTGAACTATCCCCGCTGTATTTCAGTCCTTTTCCATCAGTACCCACCCTGTTTACGCCAACTACATAACTCATATTTTCTATAGCACGGGCCTGCAACAGGGTTTTCCAGGCGAGGCTTCTTGTCTCCGGCCAGTTGGCCACGTAGATCAATACATCGTAGTCGGCATTTTTATTTCTTGCCCATACCGGGAAACGCAGATCGTAACAAATAAGCAAATTGATGCGCCAGCCATTAACAGAAACTATAAGGCGGCGGTCGCCGGGTGTGTAATGCGCATCTTCGCCGCCGTAGGCGAACAGGTGCCGCTTATCGTAATGTGCGATTTGTCCGTCGGGCTGTACCCATAGCATGCGGTTGTAATACCTGCCCTCTTCTTCTATCATGGCGCTGCCGGTGAGAATACAACGGTGTTTTACCGCCATGGCTGTCATCCATTTTACTGTCGGCCCTTCCATAGTTTCTGCAAACTGTTCAGGTGCCATACTAAAACCCGTATTGAACATTTCCGGCAGTACAACAATATGCTTCGCTCCGGATATTTCGGCTATCAATTGTTCAAAGTGCTGCAGGTTGGCAACCTTGTCTTCCCATACTAAGTCTGATTGGATAAGCGTTATATGAAGATGCTGGTTGGCCATGAGTTGAATTTTATGCTGACACAAAGTTTCACACAAAATTTGATATTCGGAAAGGTCGTTATGCAGATTAACTTTGTAATTTTAAATAAATGAAGCGTTTACTCTTTTTATTGCTGCTGTTGCCTTGTTTGCTCTCCGCTAAAGACAAGAAGAAGCCGGTGCCCAAGCATTTCCTGCCTGGCCGCTGGGTGGAGGTAAAAAGAACCACGCTCGACTCTGTTCAGTTTGCATTCTCAGACACGTTGTTTATGCAATTTTATATCCGCGATACATTTACCTACAAGGTTAGAGATGGATTTGTATACAGGGGTAAATACACTATAGATGACGATGGTCACCTTGACTTCGGCACGGTATCTTACGATATAGCACTGCGCAGGCCACAAAGCATTATTCTTACCAATGCCAAGGGCATCTATTATTACGTTCCCGATACTTCGGCATTGCCACCCGAAGTAGTATTGGTCAAAGAGGATAAAATACTGCCTGTAACCAATATTGACACCATGATCGGCCATTGGACGGTGTATAAAAAAGAAGTGGGTAAGGACGCAGGGGCGCCAGACTTCGATATGCAGATCAAATCAGCATATATAACAGGAGTGTCAAGTGGTAGCGATCTGGGGGTTATCTATTGTGGCAACGACCCTGAAGATAAACCCTCGGCGGCCATCAAAGGATTAGGTGTTGATCAATCGCTGGAGTGTACCGGGAAGCGCCCGCGTATTATAAAAGTAGTAAAGTGCCAGAAGGGCGAAATGATATTGGAAGAGGCTGGGATGAGTTACTATCTGAAACAGTTCAGATAAGGTGATTCAACAAAAAACTGCGTTCAACGAACGCAGTTTTTTGTTGAATGAAAAGCCTAAAGTATATTCAATATCTGCTCCTTCGCTTTTTCCAGTTCATCCTTCATGTTGATGACGATCTGTTGAATTTCAGCGTGGTTGGCTTTAGCGCCTAAAGTATTCACTTCGCGGCCAATTTCCTGTAGTATAAAGTTAAGTTTGCGGCCGATGGCCACGTCTTTATTATCTACCGTTTCGTGGAAGTATACGCAATGCTGTTTCAGGCGAGTCTTCTCCTCAGATATGTCCATGCGCTCCAGGTAATAGATCATTTCCTGTTCCAGGCGGTTATTGTCTACTTTTTCTTTACCTATCACATCTTCCAGCCAGGTATCCAGCTTGGCGCGTACGCGTGTGGTGCGCTCGCCTTCCAGCGGTAATATCTTCTGCAGCAGGTTTTCTATATTGTCTATGCGGGAATGTATGTCTTTATACAGCACTTCGCCTTCGTGCCTGCGGTGCTCCATCAGGTTCTTGGCAGCCTCGGCTACCACTTCGCGTACCTTGGCCCATTCTGCAGGGTCCATGGCATCGATATCCGGCGCCACCACTTCCGGCATGCGCATAAGGGTAGATATGATATTATCTGTTGGAGCGCCAACCTGGTCAGCGATCTGCTTCATGCCATGGTAATAAAACAGCGCAAGGTCTGTGTTTACCACCATTGGTTTAGAAGCGCCCTCCTGTTTTACGGTCACCGTAATATCTATAGTACCGCGCATAAGGGCATTGTTCAGCAGGTTACGGATGTCCAGTTCATAGTTACGCAGGATGGGCGGGAGTTTGGTAGACAATTCCAATTGTTTTCCGTTCAGCGCCTTTATTTCCACTACCACCTGGTAGCGGTCTGTTCTTGCCTCTGCCCGGCCAAACCCTGTCATCGAGTATAACATAACTATTTAATTTACAACAAAAGAAAACAAACTTTTACAATAAACCGCCAACAGCCTGTATTTTCGCGGCTTTAATTGTAAAATTATCTAAAAAGGTCAAAGGCACCGTTGATACTTTTGATAATTGGGTATATTTGTTTGTAAGTAACTGTTCCGCATGCTAAGACGCATTCTTGTATTTTGTTTGCTCATTCCGTTTGCTGCCAATGCGCAGCAGGCAATGCCAAAAGACTATGTGCCACCAACCAAGGCGCAGCTGGAGGCCAAACGTAAAGAGATACAGGATGCCATAAATGAAACCGAACAGCAACTGGCGGAGATAAAAAAGAACAAGAATGCCACAATGAGCCAGTTGAAGGCATTGCAGTACAAGCTGGCGCAGCGCCAGACCCTGATCAGCAACATTAATGAGGAAATAGGTGGTATTGACAACAGCATTGTAGCATCGTCTAAAGAGATAATGACACTGCAACAAAAGCTGAAGCTGTTGAAGACCCGATATGCGCAATCGTTGCGTTATGCCTACGAGAGCCGCAGCAGCTATGATATGCTGGCCTTCCTCTTTTCTTCCAGCGACTTTAATGATGCCGTGCGACGTATGAAATACCTGAAGAAATTCAGGGAGTACCGCAAGCAACAGGTAGACCAGATACTTGAAACCCAGAACCAGATACAACATAAGATAGGCGACCTGAACAAAGAGAAGCAGGAAAAAGACCAGCTGCTGAGCAACCAGAAACAACAGACCGTGGCGCTGCAAAGCGATGTGCAGCAGACCAATGGTGTGATACAGAGCCTGAAGGGTAAGGAAGGTGAGCTGATGAAAGAGATAGAGAAGAAGCGTGTGGTTGCCAACAGGATAAATAAGGCCATACAGGCCTACATTGAAAAGGAAATGGAGGCTGCTATGGAAAAGGCGCGTAAAGAGGCTGCTGCCAAAGCTGCCGCTGCCGCAAAGAGCGAGTCGCCAAAAGAAACATCGAAACCCGGAGGTGCCAACCCAACCTTACCATACGTAAAGCCTTCGCCAAAACCTCCGAAAGGCGAATCTCCGGCCTTAATGATGACGCCAACAGACGTGGCGCTGGCATCTAACTTTGAGGGTAATAAAGGGAAATTATACTGGCCGGTATCGCAGGGGTATATATCTGATCACTTCGGTACTCACCCGCATCCGCTGGCGCAGGGTGTAATGGTAGACCAGGCGGGGATAGACATCCGCACTACTGCAAATGCCCAGGTGCGCTCTGTTTTCGAAGGAACGGTAACGCGGGTGTTCTCTACAGGTGGTAGCGAGAATGTGATAATGATACAGCATGGTAACTACTTTACAGTGTACAATGGCCTGGCATCAGTATCGGTAAGCAAAGGACAGCAGGTAACTGCAAGGCAGGTGCTGGGTACTGTAGCTACCAACGATGAAGGTGAACCTACCATTAACTTCCAGATCTGGAAGAGCTCGGGCAAGGCACAGGTAAAACTGAACCCAGAACAATGGATTGGCAAGGCCCACTAGGCCTTAACAGGATATTATTTCGGTAGTCGTTTTACGTATATCAGGTTTTTTTGTTTATCTTGTAGCTGTGAAAATGAGGTGTGTAGCATATTTCGTAACTCCATTAAATACAACTCTATGAAATACCTGGCAATCTTAGTAATGCTTTTCATCAGCCTGCCATCTTTCGCGGGCCGTAAACACCATGGCAATAGCAGACACAAAGGAGGCTATTCCCGGCATCACCATGGCAGGCATGCAGTACATGGGCATCATAGGTACATGATCAGCCGTCACAGAGCAAAGCCTAAAGTAGTTGTTCCGCCCGATCCCGAATCGTTGAGTTTCGCATCTAGGAAAGGCAGCCTTACGTGGCCGGCAAGGCAGGCAAGCCCGTTCAGCTACGAAGTAGCAGGGCAAGCGGCCGGCGTTTGCAGGCTAAACCCCGGTATGGATATAGTTTGTACAGAAGGTGCGGCCGTTAATGCTGTATACGACGGGGAGATCAGCAGGGTATTTAGCGTAGATGAGGATGGTGAGCAGGTAGTTATTGTAAAGCACGGCACATATTTTACGGTATACAACTCGCTTTCTAACGTGTACGTGAAGAAGGGCGACAGAGTTTGCGCCAACCAGCAATTGGGCGTGGTAGGTAAGGATGATGACGGCAAGCACGCCCTGAACTTCCAGATATGGAAAAGCGAGGATAAGGCTCAGAAAGTATTGAAGCCGGAAGACTGGCTGACAAAATAATAGTAACAAAAAAGACGGGTTCATCGCCCGTCTTTTTTAATGTCTTGTGCTACTGTAGCCAGATTTGACAACTTTTTGAAAGTTGTCAAATCCTGTTGTTGCGAAGCGTTGTTGCGGCTATTTTACGCCCATATCCTGCAACACCGGCTTTACGAAATCTGCCAATTCCTTTATGTAGTTTGGTGAAAGGTCGAACTTAATGCCGGCGGTGGCGTATAGTTCTTTCAGCGTTTTAGTGTATCCGAGGCTCAGCGCGCTCATGTAATTATCTAAAGCCTGTTCTTTATTCTGCCTATACTGGCGCCACATGGCAATAGCGCCCAGCTGTGCAATACCGTATTCTATATAGTAAAATGGGACCTCGAACAGGTGTAGTTGTTTCTGCCACGAATAGGCACGTGCGTCTTCAAAGCCTGTCCAGTCTATAACACCGGTTGAGAATTCGTTCAGTATTTCCAGCCATGCCTTTTTGCGTTCCTCGCTGGTATGGCCAATGTTGGTATATATCCAGTGTTGGAATTTGTCTATCGTAGCTATCCATGGCAGTACGCTTATTACACGCTCCATTTCTTCCAGTCTTGCGCGGTCCAGCTCCTTGCTGTCGGCAAAGAAAGTATCCCAGTGCTCCATAGAGAACAGTTCCATGCTCATGCTGGCCAGCTCTGCTATTTCCATTGGGTATTCTTTAAAGGCAGACAGTGGCTGGTGATGCGACAGGAACGAGTGTACGGCATGGCCACCTTCATGCATCATGGTGATCACATCGCCCATAGTACCTGCCGCGTTCATAAATATAAAAGGTACACCTGTTTCTGCCAGCGGGCAGTTGTAGCCGCCCGGTGCCTTGCCTTTTCGGCTCTCCAGGTCCATACGGTGCATCTGCTGCATAGTTTGCAGGCAGCCTGCAAAGTAAGGGCGCAGTTTATTAAAGACCTCTACTGCCTTGTCGCTTAACTCTTTGCCGTTATGGAAAGGCTGTAAAGGTTGTGTGCCTTCCGGTTCGGCATCGCCATCCCATGGGCGCATCACATCCAGGCCCAGACGTTGCTTACGGTAGTTCACCAGCATAGCCTGCAATGGCAATATATGTTCCTTCACCGCCTGGTGAAAGGCAAAACAATCTTCAACTGTATAATCGAAGCGACCCAGTTCGCGGAACTTATAATCGCGGTAGCTGTAGAAGCCGGCGTTCTTAGCTATTTGCTGGCGCAGGTCTATCAATTTGTTGAAGAGGTCGTTCAGCTTATCCTTATCTTGCAGGCGGCGATTGGCCATTTTTACAAATACCTCTTCGCGCAGGTTGCGATCGGGGCTCTGCAAAAACTTGGCAGCCTGCTGCATGGTGTATTCTTTTCCGTCTACCTCTACGCTCATAGCGCCCGATATAACGCCAAACTGCTGAGCCAGCAGATTCATATCGGCCTGCAGCTGCACGTTTTCATCGCGATATAGCTTAATAGAGTTTTCTACGCTGCGCAAATAAGGGAAGTAAATAGAAGTATCCAGGTCTTTCGCAAATGGAGACGCGAGTAGCTTCTTGTTCAGCTCGAAACCATAAGGCTTCATCTTCGGTTCTATCTCCATGCAGAAGAATGTAAATGCTTCTTCGCAGGCTTTATCGGTAGTATCGCAGGTCATTTTGATCTGGCGCCAGCAGGCGTCTTCGCTTATCACAGCTTCCAGTTCGCTTACATCGCGCAGCCACTGTTCCAGCTCATCTTTTGAGTTTATGTTTCTTGCCACCAGCTCATCGAATTTTGGTTGCAGCGATGCCCAGTCTGTTACAGTAAAATCTTCGGGTAGGTAGGATCGTTTTATCTTTTCAATTGGGTTGAATTGTTGTGTCATATTTATTGTTGTTTCAGCGTTGCAAATTTCTGTAAAAATGGTACCATGAAAAGTTAAGATATAGTGGTGGTAAAGTAATAAAGATTAGCGTTGCGGGGTTACACATTTCTTATGTATGTAGTAAAGTATAAACTGTGAGCTGTTGGCTAACCTAAACTCATTACATAATTTATGAAAAAATAAGCAATTTTATTACTGTTAATACAGTTGATAATCAATACTTTATGTCTTTTTATTAATACTCCACATCATACATAGAAAAAATTAACAGTTAAAAACTGTTGCGTCATTTTTTTTGTACGAATTCAATGATTACTTTTGTCTCAGTTGTGAATTTAATGGGTTAGTAAGTAAGAGCTGCCGGATTCTTCCGGCGGCTCTCATTTTATACATACCCCAACATTCTTGTTCCTCGGCGTTATTCCTTCTATCACATTTCATCACATTGCCGCATTCCATCACATTCACTATAACTTCGCATCATGGCAAAAACCAAAACAGCATTCTTCTGTCAGCAGTGCGGATATGAAACACCCAAGTGGACGGGCAAGTGCCCCAGCTGTGGTGCGTGGAATTCTTTTGTGGAAGAAGTAGTGCAGCGCGAAGACAAAGGCAAGGCTGCAGTAAGCTGGGATGAGGATAAGAAAGAGAACAACAAAGCACACAGGCTGGAGGATATAGTGCATGTAGAATTGCCGCGCATGATATCGCCCGACCCTGAGCTGAACCGCGTGTTGGGTGGTGGCCTGGTGCCGGGCTCTGTGATACTGGTAGCAGGTGAGCCGGGCATTGGTAAGAGCACCTTGTTTTTGCAGGTAGGCATACAGTGGAACAACATCCGCACACTCTATGTATCGGGCGAGGAAAGTGCACAGCAAATAAAGCTACGGGCCGAACGTATAGGCAGGCCTAACAGCGAACTGTATTTGCTTACCGCTACTGACACGGCTACCATCTTCAGCGAAGTAAAAAAGATAAAGCCGCAGATGCTGATCATAGACTCCATACAAACGCTGGAGTCGGCATATGTGGAGTCAGCTGCGGGCAGTGTATCGCAGGTGCGGGAATGTGCCGCCGAGCTGCAGCGATTTGCCAAACAGAGCAACATACCTGTATTCATCATAGGCCACATCACCAAAGAGGGATCTATTGCCGGGCCAAAAGTACTGGAGCATATAGTAGATACTGTATTGCAGTTTGAAGGCGACAGGCATTATGCTTACCGGATATTGCGCACGCTTAAAAATCGTTTTGGTCCTACATCGGAACTGGGCATTTACGAAATGATATCTGCGGGTATGCGCCCGGTCACCAATCCGTCGGAGATATTATTGTCTCAGCACGAGGAACCACTAAGTGGCATAGCCATCGCATCGACAATGGAAGGGCTGCGGCCAATGATGATAGAAGTGCAGGCACTGGTAACGCAGGCGGTATATGGCAACCCTCAGCGTACAGTGAGCGGGTTGGATCAGCGCAGGCTGCAACTGCTGCTGGCCGTGCTGGAAAAACGCGGCGGTTTCCACTTTGGTGCTAAGGATGTGTTTGTAAATATTGCCGGCGGGTTGAAAATAGAAGACCCATCGATAGAGCTGGCACTGGTATGTGCGCTGTTATCATCGTACGAAGACAAAGCACTGCCCAACAATATATGCCTGGTGGGCGAGATAGGCCTGAGCGGGGAGATACGCGCCATCAACCGTATAGACCAGCGTATAGCTGAAGCCGATAAGCTGGGCATGGATGTAATTTTTATACCCAAGGCCAACGCCAAGGGGTTGGATACCAAGAGCTATGGGATACAGATAAAGACTGTGAACAAGGTAGAGGATGTGTATAAGATGTTGTTTTAGGGGTGAGTCTGAAGTCTTAAGTAGAAAGTCGTAAGCTGTGATGGAAAGGGCCGCAAAGACCATTAAGCAGGCAGAGAACACAAAGACTCCACGCGGATAAACCCAAGACTCATCATCAATCCACCGTCTATAGTAACAGACAACTATGAAGAAACCAGTAGCTTCCATAATATCGGTTCCTGCACCTTGCCAGGAAGGATGGGATAATATGACTCCTGCCGATAAGGGGCGCTTCTGTGCATCGTGCCAAAGGACTGTAGTAGATTTTACAGTGATGACGGATGCGGAAGTGCTGGCGACATTCCGTAAGATGAATAACAATGTCTGCGGCCATTTTTTTGCAGATCAGCTGAACAGGGAAATAATACATTCTCAGCCTTCCGGATGGTGGATGCCTGTGCTTCAAAAGGTAGCAGCGGGATTTTTATTATTCCAGTCGGTTGTGGTGAATGCCCAAACCCCAATTAAAAAGAAAGCCGCAACCACGCAGAAAAGTGTTGATAAGAAGCATGATGCCAACTATATTCATGGGCATGTATACCATTATAATACTACCATACCGGTAGCTAATGTTTGTGTGCGTATCTCCGGAACTGATATCACAGCCACAACAGATGCTAAAGGATATTTCAACTTACCAATAGCTGCTGTATCAGACAACCCCTTAACGCTGGTTGCTGAAATTAAACCGGCGACTGATACTTTTTTCGTGGAACAAAGGGTGGTTTCTACAGCAGAGACACAGGGAGGAAAGGCAATAAATCTTTATGGATATTTTGAGAAAAAGTTGAGTGGGTTAACGCTACGATCATATAGTATGGGAATGCCGTTGATGTTAACACCAACTCCCGATGTAAAAGAAATACTGCCATACCCCGTAAGCGATAGTTTTTTGGAGCGTATCATGACAAGATTCAAAAAACGAAAGAAATGAAATATTCGATATCGCTGGTAATGTTTGTGATTTGCTTTATACCCTCTGCGTATTCACAAAGGCACAACCTTAGGACTGGTGGAGGTAATAAGACGGTAACGCCGGTTTTGATCGAGCCTTATGCAGATTATGATATCGCCAAGTATATCTCTGACCGGATAAATTATCCCGAAATGGCCAAAGAAGCTAATATACAAGGTAGGGTTATAGTGCAGTTTTGGGTAGACGAGGCTGGTGCAATAACCAATGTGAAAATATTGTGGGGGATAGGCGGTGGCTGTGATGAAGAGGCGCTGCGCATAGTAAATACATTGCCCAAGTGGAAGCCCGGTACCTATGCCGGCAAGCCAACTAAAATGCGCTATACATTACCAATAAGTTTTAGACGGAACTACTAAGCAAAATATCTGTAGGGCCTTTTATAGAATTGGATTATCGTATCTTGAGTTTCAGATTATGAAACTAACCACACTCTTCATACCACTACTATTATTCTGTATTACCGGCTGCGCGCAAAAAGACCAGCACAACTTCCACATGCCGGGTAAAATACCTATAGAAGGTAAGCGCTGGTATCAGGTGACCAATGCAACTACCGATATGTCGGAGCTGTTTGATAATAATCAGTTTCAGAAGGTCAACACAGGCTATAATAAGCTGGTGCCGCATTACGATGCCTGGTATCCCCTGCAGGATGGCGAGCAAATGATCATAGACAGCATTATGATGTATTGCTGGCGAGGCATTGATGCGGAACATCCCGTGACCATATATGCGGTAATGGCCGATTGGAAGCGGGTGCCGATAGCAGTATTCAAAGGGCAGCGAGCCACCACATGGGAAGGGCCTGACCCTGATAAGCCGGGTGTATTTGCATTGGTTAAACCTGTTAGTGGTATGCGGTACCTCGTCATCAATTCGTGGGGTGAATTTCCGGGTGAGATAGAGTTTTATGGTAAATATACCACGCCTGCTGAGCGGGTGTACCCTGCATTGCCGCCGGTAGCTCTAAGCAACTACCTGGGCATAAATGCCTACGAATGGAATTTTGAGGACGAACACAAGGCCGCCGTGTTAGACCCCGTAAAGCTAACGGCTATACAAAACTTTACCGCTGTGCGCCATTACCTGGACTGGGGCAAGCTGGAAGCTACAGAAGGCAACTACACCTTTAACCCTACACACGATGGCGGCTGGGACTATGATGCTATGTACCAGTGGTGTAAAGACAATAAAACAGATGTGCTGGCTTGCCTGAAGACGATACCTAAATGGATGGAAGAAACGTACCCTGCCGATAAGCGCAATTATGAAAATATACCGGCACGCTATGGTAAAGACCTTGGTGATCCGGCATCTTATACAGAACAGGCCAAGGTGGCATTCCAGTTTGCAGCACGATACGGCAGAAATAAGAACATAAATGCTGCCCTGCTAAAGGTAGATAGTAAACCTCGCTGGAATGGCGACAAGGTGAACGCCATAAGAACTGGTCTCGACCTGGTGCATTATATAGAGTGCGATAATGAACGCGACAAATGGTGGAAGGGGCGCACTGCCTACCAGACAGGCCGGGAATATGCCGCTAATCTGTCGGCCTTTTACGACGGGCATAAGGGCAAGCTGGGGCCCGGTGTGGGTGTAAAGAATGCTGACCCTAATATGCAGGTGGTGATGGGTGGCCTGGCCGATCCTTCAACAGGCTATATAATGGGCATGGTAGATTGGTGCAAAGAGAACCGCGGCTATAAAAAAGATGGTTCTGTAGATGTGCCGTGGGATGTGATCAACTACCACTATTATGCTAATGACGGAACAGCCACAAAGGAAGCGACGACAGGTGTAGCGCCGGAAAAGAGTAGTGCCGGTACTACAGTCGAAGATTTTGTACAGTTCTCGGCACGCTACTGTGGCAGTATGCCGGTATGGGTAACAGAAGCAGGGTACGATGTGAACCAGCAGAGCATACAGCGCGCTGTGCCTGTAAAGGATAAAAGTGTGCTGCAAACCCAGGCGGATTGGATACTACGTACTTCGCTACTGTACGCACGCAACGGTATAGGCAAAGTGTTTTATTATCAGTTGTACGATGATAATGCCGCCAGCACTATTAAGTACGGCACATCGGGATTGGCGAATGATGACCATAGCAACCGCCCGGCAGCCGATTACCTGGCGCAGGTAAACAAACAGTTTGGCAACGCCACTTTCATCAAAACTATAAGTACCGACCCGAACGTTGATGAATATGCATACAGGGGAAAGAAGATGTATGCTCTGTGGGTGCCGGATGCTACTGGTCGCACGGCTGAATATAAGTTAGATGCAGGCAATGCAACCAATGGCACTATATATCAGCCAGTGGCTGGCAGTAGAGCAATGAAAGCGACAATAGTGAAAACTGTTAACGGTAAGTTGACCATAACTGTTACTGAAACACCCCAGTTTTTACTTCTAAATTAGCGGCGACCTTAAAACAGATAAGATCATGTCATCATCATTAAAATCTCAGTTCCTCCTCAGTCCGAAGATAACGTTCCTCAACTTTGGCTCTTTCGGTGCATGTCCCAAGCCCATTTTCGATGACTACCAGCAATGGCAGCGGCTGCTGGAGTTTGAGCCTGTGCAGTATATAGCAGTGGAGGGAGTTAATTATCTTAAAGCTTCCCGCGAGGCATTGGCCGGTTACATTAACTGCAATGCAGATGACCTGGTGTATGTGCCTAACCCCACATTTGCTGTTAATATAATAGCCAAAAACCTGGAGCTGAAGGCCGGAGATGAGATACTTTCTACCGACCTGGAATATGGTGCCATGGACCGCACCTGGGATTATTATTGCGATAAAGTAGGAGCTAAATATGTAAAGCAACACATAGCGCTGCCGTTAACCACCAAAGAAGCCATCATAGAGCAGTTCTGGAAAGGCTACAGCAGCAAGACAAAGGCTATCTTCATATCACAGATCACTAGTAGTACCGCGCTGATATTGCCTGTGAAAGAGATATGTGATATGGCTAAAGAGCGAGGCTTGATGACCATTGTTGATGGGGCGCATGTGCCCGCACATATCCCGCTGGATATACAAGAGCTGCAGGCTGATGTATATACCGGAGCCTGCCACAAGTGGATGATGACGCCGAAGGGCTGTACCTTTTTATACGTAAAGCGCGAGATGCAGCATTTGTTCGACCCGCTGGTGGTAAGCTGGGGCTATAAAAGCGCCGCCCCTTCGCACTCACAGTTCCTCGACTATCACCAAATGCAGGGCACGCGCGATTTTTCGGCTTTTCTTACAGTGCCTAAATCTATTGAGTTCATGCAGCAGAACAACTGGTGGCAGGTAGCGGCAGACTGTCGTAAGCTGGCGCACAGCAACTATCAGCGGTTTTGCGATCTGCTGGGTTCCACGCCGCTTGCACCGATAGGCGATGAATTCCTGGGTCAGATGTGCAGCATCCCTATCAAAACAACACAGCCGGAAAAGCTACAGCGCCATTTATTTGAAAACTACAATATAGAGATACCGGTAATGCGCCACGGGCAGCACATATTCCTGCGCTACTCCATCAATGCTTTCAACAGTCAGGAAGATCTGGATAAGTTGTATAGTGCGTTGCAGGAGATCAGGGAAGCCACAGAATTTATAGGATAGATAAAGGAACAGGGGGCGTTATGCTCCCTGTTTTCTTACATATTTTGTAAGGATAACAATAACCTGTCCTTCTATTTTACCTTCAATCTGTTCGGTGTTGTTTTCTACCAGGCGGATGTTCTTTACTACTGTACCCATTTTAGCATTCAGTGTAGAGCCTTTTACATCCAGCGATTTGATGAGCACAACAGAATCGCCTGTGTTCAGCACAGCGCCGTTACAGTCTTTGTGCAGTTCTACTGCATCGTCATTGTCGTGGTCGCCGGTTTCTTTTGCCCATGCCAGGGTCTCATCGTCCATGTACATCACATCCAGGCACTCAGATGCCCAGGTCTCATTCTTTAGCCTGTTCAGCATCCGCCATGATAGCACCTGTACTGCAGGCACATCGCTCCACATGCTCGATGAAAGACATTGCCAATGTTTGCTGTCCAGCTCTTCTTTTTTGTTCAGCTGAGCTATGCATTTAGCGCATAATATTGTGTCCAGATCTCTACGCTTACTGTTGGTGGTGGGTACTTCGTAAGTAGTCAGATCATTTGTCGATTCGCACAATGCGCAGTGTTTATTGTCGCGCAGATCATCATTTTTCATAAGTGGCGCTAAGATACAAATAGTCTCAGAGTTGTAAAATGATATCAGTCACGGACTTTGTAATTATAATATACATGTACAACGGCGGTGTCATGCAGGAAGTCTATACTGATCACCTCTGCCCGGTGTATCGGTAATCCCGTCCGTTCCGATAGATCTGCCAGCATCTCTTTTTGCATAGCAGGCTTTATCAGGTCTATACGTTCATACAAAACTTCTTTCTGTTGCTCGTGATTCAGCGTAATGTAGCGATCCAGCAAAAGCACGGTTGCCAATACTAGTACGTTGGCCACTATCAACAATAGATAGTTGTCATCGTTGCGTACCAGCGCATTGAAAATAGCCATAGCAATGCACACAAAAAAGTAGCCCATTTCCTTTATGGGTATCACTATTGTGCGATAGCGCATCATAGAGAATACGGCGAACAGCCCGAACGCGAACCCCAGCTTTATACGTGCCGAGCTCAGCAGCAAGCAGGTAATGAACACCAGCAGATTGAACAGGGAGAAGGTAAACAGGTAATCCTTTTGCTTATGCAGCGGGTAATAAATAAGCCGCACCAATATGCCTAATCCAAGAATATTGATCAGCAACCTGATCAGCATTTCGGTAAGCGCCATATCTGTGCCTGCAATATTAGTTACGTCCGTTAGCATACTTATCCAGTTGTAGCATTAAAGGCTTAAAGTTATTATGTTTTATATTGCGGTAAATATAGGCAACTCCCAAAGCATATTTGCTGAACGGTCCGCCGTGGGCACCCAGCTTGCGTAGGGTATTCACAGCATGGCTTTGCAGGTTGTAGTTGCCTTGTTTTACTTCTACAAGCGCAATGCCAGCTATAGTATGTTCTCTTTCATCGTAAGACAGGTGTATGCTGGTGTCTATTGTTATCCTTTCCGTAAATTGGTTGTCGCAAAGTGTTACACGGTCAAATGTATTGATGATCTTCGGCACACTTTGCACAGTTGTCGCAAAGCCGGGAGGTATAATAGAAAGTTCACTGCTAGTAAGCTGCTCAGAAAGGGCAGCTGCCGGCAATCGTGTTTTCTCAGTGCGCACACCATGTACTTTCCGCTTCAGCTCGAAGTAGCAATCGTTAGTGTGCTCGTATAAGCGGCGCCTTACCTTTATCCTGTTCGTACGGCCATTATGGTGATCCATGTAAAACGCGAAGTCCGCTGTATCATAGTATTGCGTTGTATAGGCAAATTGCCGGTGGTTATTGATAGATAAAGCCAGGTGTTTTTCGCGTAGGGCATCAAGATAGTCGTTGAGTTTGTGCAATGGCAGCAGGTATTTCAGCTCTACCCGGTCTTGCAGGTCTACCCGCTGCATATCTGTAAGCGATACTGCAGTAAAGGAAGATAATATGGGGCTGATGTGTTCCATTACCTGTAGGGTCTTGCCTGTTTCAAATACAGCTTCCCGTTCTTGTCGAACTTGAATTCTATATCCATTGGCATTTCGTTCATGTCCGGATTCAGCCGTAACGAGTTGGTATAATGATCGCGAACCAGCGACAATGCATGATACAGTGCTGTGATCTGCTGCCGGGTAAGTACCGGTTTATTATTATTGATATTGCTGTAGGTGATGTAATCTGTCGCAATGCCAATATCCAGCGGGTTTATCTCTGAGGCCGACATGCATACAAACTGCTCGCAGGTTACAGAGTCGGGTGGCGATACTACAGGCACTTCTCCTGCCTGCACATTAACGGTAAAGCCCGGGAACCCGTCCCTGTATATATTTTTAGTGATCGCCACACCGTTGGCCAGTTCATCGGGGAAATTGCGATGTGCTAGTACACCCATCATTATGGTATGCTCATCTATATTCGCTGCTACACGTTCAAAATAAGCATTGTCATCGTATACGCTGGCCCATACTTTCTTAATGGCCATATCAACCGGCTTTTCTTTATCATCCACCTTGCCTGTTTTGCTTTCGTAAAGGCCGGCTCCGCTAAAGCCTGCTACATCTTCAGCGTTGGCGCTGCTGCGGAATCGGTATGAAGTATATCCATTAGCTGTCATCGCGCTGGTTACAGACGCCAGCAATGCAGCATCCAGAGGTTGCTCTTTTATTGCGCTCCTTACTTTTTTCAGTTGTTCTTTCAGGGCTGTTTCTGGGGCGTTTTCATGTTGCAGGCGTATAAGCGTGGCGATCTGATCACGTATAGCAGGTGCCGAAACATGATGGTAATAAAAGTAGAACGGTATGGCAAACGCACCTTCCGGTATCTTAAAATTGGCGGATGGCCGTTGTGTAACGGCATATAACTCTCCAAGTCCGGCAGCCTTATTGCCTATTACATCTTTTTGCCGCAGGTTAAAGCTGGTTATCGGTAGCAGGTTCTTTACCGTGGTATCGAAGCGGAGCGTAACAACACCGCCACGCATATGTACTTTCCTGAAGCTATCAACAAGTTTCTGCGTACTCGGCTTTACTATTAACCCATTTGCAGTTACCGACATACATACCGGCTTACCGAAGTAGTGCGTAATAGCCGTGTCTTCAAACACAGTTGTTTGTACCGCCGATGGTATGTTGCGATTGTGGCATAAGATATTGATATGAGACAACGGCGTTTGGTAGCTGTTGGTAATGATGCCAGCGCAAACCGGCACGTTTACAGGTGTACCTTTTACCACTACAATATCGCCGGGAGAGTAATTGTTTTCCTGTTTAGTACCGTCCCGCAGTATGCCATAACATACACCCGTATTCAGCGCCTGGAATTTCTGTTGGTGGTAAATGTCTGAAGGGTATACCCTGCGCACAGTAAGTTTGCCTTCCTTGTCCAGCCCGGCAAAACGTTCTGAGCCTATCAGGAGTTGTAGCGAATCTTTAAGGTAAGATTTCCCACATACCTCGTTGAACAGACCTATTATTTGCTGTGGTGTCGCCTGGTCTTCGCTCGAAAATTCCAGTGCATATATATGGCTCTGCCCGTAGTAGTTGATATTAGCAAGTATATACTGTCGCTTCAGTGTGTTGCCATAGTTCAGCGTGTTGAAGACCTCAAGAGGCTCTTCGTTCATCAACACTTTCTGGGCAAAGTCGTAGTGAAACCGGTAGCGGGATGAGTTGATGAAATACAGGATCTCATCGTGCAGATCGTACACTACTTTTACAGATAACACATCGTTGAACTTGTCGGACAATGGAGCGCCCTGCAGCGATTTGAACTCGGCAAAATTCCTGATGGCCAATGCGTGTGTCTGGCTGCCGGACGGCGATGGCGGCCCCGGCGGATGAAATATTTTTTTAAAAGAAAGCAAACACAATGCACTGACTATGGCAGTACAAATACACAGGATGACTATGACCTGGTAGAATCGCTTCATGAAGGAATGCTCTTTTTAATGAGATAGAGGTGCAGTATTGCAAATAATACAAGAAAGGTGGCAACACCACTGGTATAGTTGAATGCGTAAACCGCCCCGATAACCAACGGTAAAGACAATATGCCGTTGATCACCGTTACAGCGCCATTCTTTCTTTTTACGTTACGGATAGCCAATACCAGGTTAATGATAAAGACTAAAGGGATACCTACAAGGAATAACAGGAGTTTACCGGTATCTATATGCAGCCCGCCGTTCATATTAGCCAGCGCCAGCATCGGCAGGCAAACAGCCACCAACAACGATGTAAATTTCTTCATGTTAAGCGACTGATATATCGCGTATTGAAAGTATAAATACTTTTTATATCGGAATGTTAAATGGAGGATGATATCATTGTACGCTCTTCCATATCCAAAGTAATTGAATAAAGGTGGCCAATACAACGATAACGCTTATATACACCGGAAAGGCCAGAATCGCAAAGTCCGTAAATATTAGTGGTACGGAAAGTACGGTGTTAATCATAGTCACCGATCGTCTCTTCCATTTTACATTCTTATAAGCGATAATGAAGTTGGCCAGCATGATAATGGCAAATACAACGAACAACGAAAGGATAAAGCCCATATCGCCCAGCCCGCAATTTATATGTTCATGATGTTGAACTGCGGTGGTGGCAGGACTCATATTTCAGGTGTGTTATTGCTTTGGTCATTATTAGATTTATTGAAAAAGGCTCTTGTTCGCTCTTCTACACTGTTCCATAACCAGTATAATTGAAACAATGCTGTTATATCCATCAAGACAGGGACAAGGCCTGATTCATCTAAGCATATGCTAGTTCCATACATCAATGGTAAGGACAACAGTGTGTTGATAATTGTTAGTGGTAATTTTTTCCATATCCGGTTTTTATAGGTAAGTATAAGATTCAATACTGTAACGACGAGACAAAAGAACATAAACTCAAATGCAACGCCTAGATCTCCTATTGCATATACCCTTAACGGCATCAAAACAAATAGCAGTAATAATATTTTTTTCATTAGATATAGATGAAAAAAGCTACATCAAATATATTGAATTGTGATATTTAATCCCACAGAGCTTTTGGCATTTCATACTTAAATATGATGGCCCTTTCCTGTATAGCCTGCTGCAATCGTTCACGGCTATTTTCCTGGTCTTCCAGTTTCATTGTTGCAGATGTACGCATAACAATTTGTGTCGCCAATTCTATTGCCTTACGTTCTATTAATGCATCCAGGGATCCATCTTTAGGTATCAATCCGTACACTAGTTGCATATCCATAGCCTCAGCTGTCTCCTTTAATGCCCTTAATGTAATGGACCCATCCACCTCCCGTTCTTCTCTCTCTTGTATGCTTTGTTTGGTTAAGGACAATTTTTCACCTAACTGCCTTAAAGAAATGCCTAATGTGAGGCGTACACTTTTTATCCAGCCGATATCGGGCATGGGCATATTTTGCAGTATTTTAAGGGGCAGTAGCCTGTTGTCTAGTTGCTGTATTTGAAGAGATCTAAGCATATTGTCAACATTTATCCTGACAAAGATATAATAGTGTCAGGATAAATATTGACAATTATATATTTTCAGTCAGGGTTAAGGTTGACCTTATTCGTGGTTAGTCAGGCTGTGGCCTGACATTTATTTAATCCCTACTTATCCACACTCCACATTTTTAACCTGTTACCCACCCCTTATTAGGTTATCTTTGCTACCCGTTTTATATGAAGACATTTTCATCCATACAGCAGCTGTTGGCCACGTTGAGCAGGGAGCAGAAATTGCTCAGTGAGCTGTTTGAGAAAAGGAAGCTGCTTTCTTTTAACTACGACTACGCCCTGGAGCTGGTAGACTTTGATGCCGATAAGATAACTGCGCTTACCGACTACAGCGTGGTGCGTCAGAATGGCAACAACCTGGAGCTCGACGACCTGTACCTGCAGTTCTTTGAGCAGGTGATGGAGGTGAACGAGGAGATCAACGCCTCTTACATCAATGAGCACATTCAGAGCATTAAGCAGAACATCATTTACTACCTGCAGGAAAATGATGAGGGCCGCAAATACGGCTACCTGAAGCAGGTAAAGCAGGCATTACGCAAAATTGGCGTTATAGCCCTGCGTAACGTGGTAGACCTGAACCGTAACGTAGATAATACATTTAAGAATGAGCCCAACTACAAGATAAAGAAAACAAAGCTGGAGCACCTTGATGAAAAGAGGAGCACCATCTATGTGCTGATAGAGCAGACAGACAGGTTGGTATCAGGAGAGGATGAGCAGACGTTTTTTAAGGTGGCATCCGATGAGGAGCTGAACCGCATCATCATCATACTAAAGCTGCAACTGAATGAATGCAGGCACAACCTGATAGACATACAGAAGCAGATCATCGAGTACCTCAACCGCATCAAGCACCAGAGCGGCATCATAGAAAAGCTGCGCCAGATAAAATACCTGAAAGACCAGTTTGAACTGAGGAGTAAGTCGGACATCAAGGACATCCTGAACGCAAACACGGCAGTGGTATTTGAACCCAACCCTACTTATCCGCTCAATATTCCGCTGGAGCAATTGCAGGTAGATAACGATGCGCTTGATATCATCCGCAAGGTGGCCAAGCGTATGCGTAGCAATGTAAAGAGCAACCAGCCACTGGCCGAAGGCATAAGCGATGAATACCTGGAAACACAGGTGCAGGAAGAGGTACAAATAAACCTGGACGAAGTGAAGAACGGCTTCCTGGCCAGCGGTCATAATTTGTTCGACTTTATCTGCAACTACGATTACGGGCGCGAGGTAAGCTTCGATGAATGTGTGACCATCTATTGCCAGATGGTATCGCAGTACGATATGCTATTCAAAATTACCGAGGCCTACAACAATAAAGACGACGTGGAGTATGCCATGATATACCCCAAATAAAATTGGAAAACACCTCCCTCTCCCCTGGAGAGGGCCGGGGTGAGGCTAACCACCTTTGGGTTTTAACTTTTGACATTTTAACTTAAAACAATGCCGGTACCTAAACAAACTTCCGACATATTCGAGATACTGAGCAAGGGGCAGTTCATCTGCTCCAACAGCACCAAGGATAGCATACGGAAGCTATACAATATAATCGACGAGAATTTCGAAGATCTCCACGACTACTTCAAGGCTATAAACCTGAGCCTGGAGAAGGGCGACGAGTACTATATGTTCACCCGCCTGGAGAATAAGACCGACCTGGAGCGCAAGATAGAAGCCGCCTTTAAATGGATTGACATGCTCGACTTCTTCAAGACCTTCGACCATTCTTTTGGCTCGGGCTACAGGTTTACGCCTTCCGATGTGCTCATCCGCCTGAGCGTGGATGTAGACCTGAAGAATAAGCTGGAAGGCCTGAAGAAATATGCCGGCGGTAAGGAAAAGCATGCCGAGATACTGGATAAAGTACTCGACAACCTGCGCCGCGATTATTTCATAGAGCTGGAAAACGAAATATCCAACAGCTATAAGGTTTTGTCATCGTTCAGCTACATGGAGCGCCTCGTACTTTCTATTAACATCCCTGATTCAGTGCAGAAATGAGATATTTAAACAGAGTAATTTTTATAAACAGTGCCAACATTAAGTATGCCGAAGTGGCTATTGATGGCAACGTGCATTTTATAGGTACGCAGGGTGTGGGCAAGAGCACCAGCCTGCGCGCCATCCTCTTCTTTTACAATGCCGATAAGCTGAAGCTGGGTATTGAGAAAGGTAAGAAAACATTTGATGAATACTACTTTCCTTACGGTAATTCTTATGTGATATACGAGGTTATCCGCGAGACCGGCGCTTACTGCATCATGGCCTTCAGATCGCAGGGGCGTGTGTGTTTCCGTTTTATCAACAGCGATTACCAGCAGGAGCATTACATAGACAGCGATGGCAAAGCTATGTCGTGGGATGGTATACGTGAAGTGTTGGGCAAGAAGGTAGGTTATACCCGCAAGATAGACAGGTACGAAGAGTATAGGGATATATTGTACGGCAACAACCTGGGGCTGGATAAAGAGTTCCGCAAGTATAGCATTATAGAAAGCCGCCAGTACCAGAACCTGCCGCGTACCATACAGAACGTATTTCTGAACAGCAAGCTGGATGCAGAGTTCATAAAGCAAACCATCATCATGTCGCTTAACGAAGAGGACGTTAAGATAGATCTGGACAAATATGCACTGCACCTCAAAGACTTTGATACACAGCTGGCCGACATCAATAAGTGGACGGAGACCAATAAGAGTGGCGAGATACCGGTGCGCAAAATGGCCGAGGCCATTGCCCGTGTACATGCTGCTATACAAAGTCTGAACAAAGAGAAAAAAGAAACCGCTGTGCAATTATTCCACGCACGCGGAATAGCGCTTGATGAGCAGCCTAAGATAGAGAAGAAGCTGGACCAGCAAAACAAGCAGAAGGAATTGCTGCAACTGAAGGCCGATGACCTGAAGAATAAATTCAGGGGTAAGCGGGAAGACATCCAGAAGCAGATAAATATATTGGATAGCGACCTGAAGCGCATCAAGCAGAAAAGCGAATACTACGAGAGTATTGGCATCAATGCCATTATACAGCGTGTAGATAAGAAAGACAGGGTAGAGGAAGAGCGCGACAGGCTGAAGACAGAAAAAGATCTGCTGAATGCGGTGTTTACTGAGATAAATGCCCGCTTTAAGGCGCTGGTGCAACAACAGCAAAACGAACTGGCCCGCTTCGAAAGCGGCAACCTGGTGCGTAAAAACAAATTGCGCGAAGAGTTCCTGCAGTTTAAAGACGAGATCACCGAAGAGTATAAAACTGCCTTTGCAGAGATACGTACACAGCACCAGGAAGCACTGGAAGTAGCCCGTAATACCATTGCCCAGAAGAAGGACAATATACACGAGCTGAAGCTGAAGAAGCAGAAGATACAACTGCAGCGCTATTTTGAAGAAGACATAGAGCTGGTGAAGAGTGAGATCGCTTCGCTTCAGCAAAAGATAAAAAGCGGTGATATAGAAATTGCAGATGCCAAGAAGCAAACAGAGACCCTGCAAAAGCAATGGGAGCTGGATGCGGAAAAGAATGCCGCTGCCTTCGATAGGAAGATAGAAAAACTGCACGAAGACGCTAAGCAGTTTACGGTGGCTATAGATGCTATTGCTGCAAAACTGCAGAAGAATAAAGATTCACTCTATGGTTGGCTGAGCACCAATGTGCCGGGTTGGGAGAATAATATTGGCAAGGTAATAGATGAAGAAACAGTTCTGTTTCAGAACGATCTGTCGCCAAGCTTTGCCGAAGGCGTTAACGATAGCATTTATGGCCTTAGGATAAATCTGGAAGACATCGGCAAAAAGGTAAAGACTGTTGCCGATTACGAACAGGAGCGTACCGACTGGCTGCAGAAGGCCGAAGCCAACCGCGCTAATATTGCCAAGCTGGTAGAAGAACGCGACGCCGAGGATAATAAGCTGAAGAGCCGATACCAGAACAGGATAAAAGAGCTGAACAACAATCGCAGGCAGATGGAGTATGAGCTGCAACGCCATAAAGGCCAGTTGCAGACCAACGAGGTAAAGCATGCCGATCTGTTGCGCAAAGCAGCCGATGAAAAAGAAAAGCTGCTGATGCAGGTAGCAGCCGAGATGGGTGTTGCGTCTGAAGAGTTGCTAAACGAAGAGAAGAACCTGGAGCAGATACAGACCAGCATGGACAAGCAGCTGGAGAACAAAGAGCGCGAGCAGAACCGTAAAATACGCGCCGAAGACCAACGCATAAAGGAACTGATAACCGAGGCTGCAGAAGAGCTGAAAGCACGCAAGCACGAAACTGCTGAGCGCATTGCAGAGATCGAACGCCAGCAAACACAGGACCTTGCCAAAGAAGGTGCAGACATCTTCCGTATGCGCTCTATAGACAGCGAACTTAGTGCTTTGCAGCGCGAGTTGATTTTTATAAACGAGAACAGGGATAAGGTTGCTGAATACAATAAAGATAAGCGCGAACTGCTGGACCATGCTGATACCTTCCGCACCGATAAACGCCTGAAGGAAACACAGCTGGAGAACGAGCAGGAGAAATACAACCTGCAAAAACAAAAGCTTCAGCAGGAAATTGATGTGCTGACGACAGACATCAAAGAACTCTCCGGCAGGCTGGAAAATATTACAGAAGGTTTGCTCAGCTTCGAGAGCTTTAAGCAGACAGACCACTACCGGCAGATAGCCGAGTTTGAAGGCCTGCTGCCTGATAAGGTTGAGAACAATGGAGGACTCAAGGTATTGATAGAATCGCTGAACGGCAAGATATACACCATACTGGAACGCTATAACGAGCTGTACTCTGCCATCAGGAAGTTCAACGGTAACTTTTCCGAGCAGAACGTGTTCAACTTTAAAACGCACCTGCAGGAGCCCAAAGACTTTGTTGAGTTTGCAGAGATGCTCAGCGAATTCCTGGAAGAGAACAAGATAGTGCAGTACGAGAAGCGCGTGAACGAACGCTTTGCCACACTCATCCGCCAGATAGGAAAAGAGACCAACGAGCTTACATCTAAAGGTGGCGAGATTCAGAAGGTCATCACTCACATTAACCGCGACTTTGAAGAGCGCAACTTTGCCGGCGTTATCAAGAGCATCAAGCTGCAGCTTAGCGAGAGCAAGAACAACATTGTTGCGCTGTTACAGGCCATACGCCAGTTCAACGATAGCAGTAGCATGAGCCTGGGTGTGGTAGACCTCTTCTCATCAGGCGACAACGAAGCACAGAACAAGAAGGCAATAAACTTCCTTAAAGAGTTTGCCAAAGAAATAGGTTCCCGCAAAGAGAAAGAGATAGGTCTGGCCGATTCCTTCGAACTGCAGTTCCGTATAGTGGAGAATGACAACGATAGCGGATGGGTAGAAAAACTGGCCAATGTTGGTTCCGAAGGTACCGACATCCTGGTAAAGGCCATGGTGAACATCATGTTGCTGAACGTGTTCAAAGACAGCGCATCCAAGCGCTTCAAAGACTTCCGCATGCACTGTATGATGGATGAAATTGGAAAGCTGCACCCCAACAACGTAAAGGGTATCCTTAAGTTTGCCAACGACAGGAACATCCTGCTCATCAACAGCTCGCCAACATCATTCAATGCCACCGATTACCGCTATACCTACCTGCTCAGCAAGGATAGCAAGAGCATCACAACTATAAAACGATTGATAAAGAAAGGTGCTGAAGTAATGGCATAATGAGTTTAAGCAAATCCATAGCAGCAAAACTATTACAACTGGCAGGTGGCGCAGAGTTGCCTGCCAGCTCTTTTTCCGCCCATGTAGTTAAAGAACTGGTAGAAGAGAACATTGTGCAGGAGCGCATACAAGGGCGCACAAAGCGGATACTGTACATAGTCAATCCAACAACACTGTACGATTGGCTGGCGCAGAAGCATGGTATCAATTGCCTGGAGCAGTACATTGCCACCCTGCAGAGCGAAGATGCCACAAGAGCAGACAACACACTGGCAGCAGGTAATTCCAAGCTGACCACAGTACGCACCTTTAAAGGATTTTTGGTCAACGCTCCGCAACCTATACCTGCCAGTCTGAATAGGGCGCCGTTAACGTTATACACACCGCCTGGCACATTTCAGTTCATTTACGACTATGAGTCGTTTATCGTGCCGGAAGATGTTTTGATAGCAGGTGTAGAAAATGCAGAAGTATTCAGGCATGCAGATAAATTGCTGCGGCTACTACCGGGCAAGCAGGTCGTTTTTGTTAGCCGCTATCCACAACAACAGGGCAAAGACCTGATCTCGTGGTTAAGCAACATCTCCAACTGCTATATACACTTTGGCGATTACGACTTTGCCGGCATGAACATATACATGCAGGAGTACAAAAAATACCTTGGCGACAGAGCAATGTTCTATGTGCCAGATGACCTTGACGAGCTATTGCAACAATATGGCAATGCCGGTCTTTACGATCAGCAAAAGCTCAATGCTCTGTCTCAGCATGATCCGGAGCTACAGGCATTAATAGCATTACTGCATAAGCACAAGAAAGGCCTGGAGCAGGAAGCCTTGTGATGTAAAATGCTTATTGGTCGTCCGTAAAGTGAAGCTGCTTGTCTTTTTGTTCTCCTTGCATCGTTTAACTTTGCTATAGATAAACACCACATTAAGCAAATAGTATGAATAGAATAATGGTTCTCATAACGCTTTCAGACAGCGGAATTGAGACAATAAAATCAAATCCTGAGTTGCCCAAAAAGGAAATGGATTTTGTCAATCAATGGAGGCAGGAGGATATACTGGAAAGTTTTTTTATATCAGTAACAAAAAAGGATGCTGTTTTGATCTTTCAAAATATAGATGAATCAAAAGCAAAGGAACTTATAGAGATCCTACCGTACTTTCCGTACATGGCAAAAATTGAATATCACAATTTAAACAAGCAGTTCTGATCTAAGCGCGGTAAGTATCTTTCGTAATATATGCGCTGGTAAAAGTGGTTTTGCCATTCCGATAGCAGGTAAAATTCATCAGGATAGTTGGGTATCGTCTTGTTAATTCACCTGGCTAGGGCTTGCCTTGTTATGATATAAAAATACAATCTAAAATTTTTATTAAATTTATTGAGCAATTTATACATTTGGACCCCAAAACATTATAACATGCAATCATCCTGGGTTCAAAGCATCGGCAAGTGCCGGGTAGCACTTACTGTCATAGTAACATTTCTTCTTCCGGCACTCGCGCTTGCCCAAGGCAGGGGAACTATTCCCTACCACGAATTATCTGCCGATTCGCTGGTTTACTACTACAACCAGTCTGTTATAAATTCGGCCTACGTGTCGGCTTCCAAAATATCAAACAACCTTATCCCGATCACCCAGGATAACCGCAACCTCATTTTTACAACTATCGACGGAGAAAAATACATACAGGTGGTTACCTGGAAAGGATCGCCCAAAC
This sequence comes from uncultured Flavipsychrobacter sp., assembly GCA_964588295.1. Classification (GTDB taxonomy): domain Bacteria; phylum Bacteroidota; class Bacteroidia; order Chitinophagales; family Chitinophagaceae; genus Flavipsychrobacter. The sequence continues at coordinate 50,936 of CAZPOT010000016.1, forward strand.
CGTTTCCTGAAAATGCCGATACCTTGCAGATATGGACCGGAGATTCTGTAGATATCTGGGTAACAATGGCGCCGGAGGTAAAAAGCAAAGTACGCAGAATAGACAGCAATCATGTAAGCACCCGTATAAAGCAACTGCTGGGCCTGCCCCCATACGCCGGCTACTCAACCTTTGTCACCATGTGGGTGCGGCCGCAGGATATTTATCGCCCATGCCCGGATAGTGAAACAAATGACAAAAGCTGTATGGTTAGTTTCCCTAACGGCACCAGCCCCGAGTACAAGGATTGGATAAATAGCCAGAGAATAAGCCGCTTTTTTGGCTCCGACACCGCATGGCGCTTCCCATGGACAGAACTGGGCTACACCTACGACTGGTACCCACAAAACACTACCCACCAGGGCTGCAGCGAATTTGTGATAAGGCGTAACGCAAAAGTTTACTTCATACACAAATACACCACCAACGAATATATCTACGGTAAAGAAGTAAGAATAAGCGGGCGGTAAAACTGTTGTAAGCAACTGCATTTTAGAAAAGGGAATAAACTGGCAACTACGGCAAGTTTATTCCCTTTTTTCGCTCCTAAAACACTGTAGTTTTTTGAACCTTACTTTTATCAGTGGGAACAGTAAGTAGCTACCCGGTAAGTGCAGGAATAAGGAAATTGTTGATGCAGCAAGCAAAGATCAGATTGAGTTAATTTTAGGATCGATAATTAGTTGTTTATGCCGCTTAATTTCTGGTCGTTAAATAAGTACAAGGTGCTGGTAAGGGTGTGCATCATTGGCATTATTGTGGGAGTAGGTTTAGATCATGTAGTAATAATGGATGGCAAGGGCTTTTCTTGGCAGCCCTTTGCTGTGTTAATGCCCGTTTTTTGCCTGCTCTATTTTTTTGTCTTTATCATATCCTCTATCAACGCTTTCAAGGTGATCAAAAGGCTGGCCAGCGACGAGTCTGAACTATCCATTATGCCGCTTGTAGGTCAGGATTACACTATTGAACCATACCATGCAAAAAGCTATTTTTTCCTCACTACTATATGTATGAAAGGAATGATAGGGAATCTGCCATTTGTCATAACGTATGAAGGGGCATCAGAGTATGGTCCATCTAAGCTTAACCTCGATCTTACACCGCTTGCCAAAGAAAATTCTAAAAGGGTATACCTGCAGGCAGTATCATTCCCACTCACAAACTGGAGTAAGCAACCGACCACAGACATAAAACCGGCTATCACTGCGCTGGTAGAAGAGACCAGGCGCAAGGGCTATACATCGGGTGTAGGCAGAAAGTTATCTACTGTACATTTTGATGCGTATGAGTGATGTGTTTGCTCATGTTGTTATTCCCGGGCTCTGCTGGTGCGCAGGGTTGGGAGGAGAGACTTGGCAAGGGCGGAAGAACTTTCAACCAATTTATCAAAGACTTAGTTGCTTTGAATGCACTTTTGGGGTGATTGGGGAAGTATAGGTGACAACTGGAAAGAATTGGCAAATATTTGCAGGTAGTTGACTGGACAACTTTCGAACTTTATAACCTTTTTTGAATTGGTTCTGCTCAAAATTTAGGGTTCATAAATACTCATGCGCTTTAAGAGCTCCTGTTTATCTCCGTAAATATTGCATTCAATATTTGGCCGTTCTTCAATTGTTTTTTTGGCAAATGCAATAGCTGAATTTAGGTTCTCAAAAATCAAAAAGACCTTCTGTATATCGCCTGTCCGAAGCACATATTCAGTATCTAATACATGACCTGTTGCTACTTCACAAAACAAAAGAGCAACTTCATTTGATTTTAAGCTTGGGTAATTTAGCATAAGTGTATCTTCCATTAAATATACTTAGAATAACAATAGCAAGGGAGTGAGAGATTGCAACTGGATTCGAACCTTAAAACAGGAATCTTTGGGCATAAATAGCAAAAACGGGAACAAACTAGCAACAACTGGCAAGTTTATTCCCGTTTAAGTTAAAGTCGGGACGACTGGACAACTTTCGAACCAATTTATTAAGGACCTCAATGCGATTCAACACGTTCTTACATCAAGCAACATAACTCTACATAAAACGACATAATTGCGCAAAAAACCTGTTGAGGTTGGCTGGACAACTTTCGAACTATAATTAGTAGCTTGAAAAATAATCCGAATGACTTACGTGCTATTAATATCATTTCGAATTTCAGTTAATTCGACGACAGAGGCTATTACATAGTTATTTCAAATACCCTATAGGGTATTTGAGCAACTTGTTTTAAACTCAAAAAATCCTTTTTTGTAACCATATTCTTCATTTTAGACAAGAGTATTTCTGCGATAGATAGCAGGTGTTACACCAACTTTTGTTTTAAATAGCCTGTTGAATGCAGCTTCTGATTGATAACCAACTTTGGCAGCAACCTCACTGACGTTTTCCTTGGTAGCTGACAAAATCTCTTTCGATTTTATGATACGCCAGTTGGTAAGATAACCCAAAGGTGTTTCTCCTACGGATCTCTTAAATTCCTTACTATATAGAGAACGGGACATACCTGCTTTCGTTGCAAGTTGTTCTATTGTCCATTCCTTTTCAGGAAATTCATGCATACTTTTTAAGGAATTACTTATCCTTTCATCCTTTAATGCCATCAAAAATCCTTGTTCAATTTTTTCCTGGTTTAGATAGGCACGAACGATAAGTATAAATATAATATCAGCCAAACGTGCTAATATCACCTTGGTGCCGGCCTGTTCATCGCTTATTTCCTCATTCATAAAAGCGGCAACATTATTCAACCAGAAGCATAGTTCGGATTGCATTTCTGTTATGTGCATCAGCTTTGGCAATGAATTAATAAAAGGGTGTTTAAAAGAAGGATCCATCTCAAAATGGCCTCCCATCAAAACCGTTTCTTCATCGCTTCCTGTAAATAAAGGAGCCCCATTCCTCATTGCTTTGCCATATTCTGCAGCAGGTACGCACTTATTTTGAGGATTGCCTGAAATTTGGTGAGATGCCCCATGCGGTATGAAGAATATTTCACCTTCTTTCATCTTTATGGCAGTTTCTCCGTTCACTTTTAGATAGCAGGTTCCTTGCAAAAGGCGCCAAAATTGTGAACTATTATCTTCCGGAACCTCAATGCCCCATGAATTTTTGCTTGCAGTAATCTTCGGATAAATAACTGCTTTCAGCTTTCTAAGCCTTATGCTTTCTAAAATATCACTTAATAAGTCCACTAGGTAAATTAAATACGATTGAGCAAAAATAATGGACTTTTAAATACCGAAAGCATTTTTTAGGCGTCTACTTTTGGGGTAATAAAAGACAATCAAATTTTCACCTCAAAATCTAAAATGTAATATGAATAAAGTACGCATAGCGACAGCGTCAATCATCGTCACGCCTATCTTATTTGCAACAATAATGTTCGGCTATCCGAACGCACAAGCCCAAACGTCGAAAACTATTAATAACCATAAAAAACAAAACAAAATGACCGTAGAACAAAACAAACAACTAGTAATCAGATTCAACAAGGAATTTTTTGAGAAAGGAAATATGGACATCACAAAAGAGGTGTTTGCAGCAAACTTTGTCAATCATTCAGCACCACCTAATTCACCTACGGACGTAGGTCCAATGGTGAAATTCGTTACTGCCCTGCATCATGGGTTTTCAGATATTTCAGTGGAAATTCTCGATATTTTCGGAGAAGGTGATAAGGTATGTGTGAGAAAAACTATAACTGCAACCCATACAGGTGACTTCATGGGAAAACCTGCAACGGGCAAAAAAATAGTAATAAATATATTTGACATTGAGGTTTTGAAAGACGGAAAAATCACTGAACGCTGGAATAGCAGCGATCTTCCGCAGATACTTCAAACTCTATAATTCCCCAGTAAGTTAGCTCCAATATTTTGGGGCTAACTTATTTGAAGTAATACCTACTTCTGTCAATTAAAAAATTTAATTCGAAGCTTTGGATAGAATAGTATAGGGGGAAAGAACACTATTGAGACATCGGCAGTCTATGATAAATTAAAAGCAAAAAACGGAAAAGACATGAATGAAAGTATATTAATAACCGGCGCAAACAATGGCTTGGGAAAAGAGGCTGCCAGACAGTTAGCCTTAAAAAAAGAAACAAAAAAAGTGATTCTCTTTTGCAGAAATCAGGCGAGGGCTGAGGCAGCTAAAAGAGACCTTGAGCAGCAAACGGGAAAGAAAGTTTTTGAAATTGTGATTGGAGATGTTTCAGATGCGAATTCAGTAAGGAATGCAGTAGAAAAAATAAAGGAACCTATCGATGCCGTTATTTTAAATGCAGGTGGAATGATCGGGAAAACGGCTGGGAAAGCTACCTCTTCCGGTATGAATCAGTTAGCAGCTACTAATATTTTGGGGCATGTTGTTTTAGTAGATGAACTAATAAAGCAGGGTAAGCTAAAGAAGGTAGTCCTATTCGTAAGTGCAGAAGCTGTACCGGGAGTTAAGAGCCTCGGAATGAAACCGGTTGCAATGAGGACTTCTTCTGTCGATGAGTTTGCTGGCGTTCTTGATGGTTCATACTTTGGTAATAAGTTCGATGTAACGCAAGCATACGGTTACGTTAAATATGCAGGAACGATGTGGGCGCTATCAATGGCAAGAAAATATCCTGAGCTCAAATTCGTTGTTATGAGTCCCGGAAATACGAAGGGAACCGCAGCACCCGATAGCTTGCCCGCGCCAATGCGTTTCATGTTGAAAAATTTTATGATGCCGATTGTATTTCCATTGATGGGAAACATGGTGCATGATATAGAAGTTGGTGTAAAACGCTTTGTAGATGGCATCTCGGACGACCGATATAAAAGCGGCGTTTTTTACGCAAGTAAACAAGGCAAATTATCGGGTGAGGTGGTTGACCAGAGTACTTTTTACACTGATTTGAAAAATACTGCATTTCAAGATAACGCTTATAAAGCAATTCACCGCTTTATAAAATAGCAAGTAATCATTCTGGCAGATTTATGTTGAGTTATGTCGAAATGGGAACAATTATGCCGAATTGTGCTTAATTGTTCCCATTTGTTGACTTGTCGGGACGACTGGACAACTTTCGAACCTTTTTATGAAAGACCTCTGCGCAATTCAGCACTTTATTGCATCACTCAACTTAGACCAGCGTGAAACGACATCAGTTGGTATAATTCAGCACAAATTGGAATGAAAGTTGGCTGGACACATTTCGAACCATAGCCACTTTTTACGCTACTATTGCTGAGTAATCAAAAAGTATGTGATAGATAGAGAATGCCGTTCCTGGCTTGTACATTCTTGTATGTTTTGAAAGGTAACTGCCATCAAATTGATCGTGAATTCCTATATTCAAAAGGTAATCGGTTGTTGTAATGGATGTATTCATTTTCAGTTTTTTATTAATGTTCGCTGAGACAATTTCATGTACAAATTTGGCTTCTTCAATAAATGCAATTTGCCCTTCAAATGGCAGTCTATAAGTGGTAAATGCTCTCTCCGAAAATTTCTTAATGTCTTTTACATACTCATCGTAATCACTGGCTTTTTTTATTCGTTTACATTCTATTGCGAATTTGATTTCATCGCCTGTTTCCCCGCTTAAAATATCAGATAGTTTATTCTCTTTTACGCTGATATCGATAAAATCGTCCGCCAAAACATTATTTGTGGCGTAGACTTGATTTTCTTCTTTCTGAAAAAATATTTCGACATTTGGATTATCAGAAATGTTATTTTTATAGTATTCTTTATTTTCTCGTTTAGCTAGATATTCATCCACTAGACCATTCCTCAAAAAATCTTCCTGTTGAAGTTTTCCTCTTTCCGAAAATTTATATACTTTTTTATCCTTTTTCATTTCCAAGTAGCAATGAACTACATACTTCATGACCATCTTAATCCGATATTCGGTCAAGTTGAAAACATGAGGTTTGAATTTTCTTGAGGAGCTGATGAATGCCATTATTAAATTTGATTTAGCCGTTCCAATTCCGATGATTGAATTGCTTCCTTTATTTCTGCTACATCATACCAAGCCATTGCTCGATGCCATGATTTATATTCGTTTGGTTTAATGATATAAAATGAATTCTCTTCAAAACCTTTGATATCTTTCTGTATAAATAAATTTTTTGAGATTTCAGATATTGGCAAGTGGTCGGCTAATAGTCCGAAAACCTGTTGTTCATCTGAAATAGAATTTATAATGCTGATCTTTTTTTGTGGTTTTAGGTTGCAAAAAACAAAGTTCATTGCAATAAAATGATTCAGCGGGTAAACCAATACCTGTAAAAATTCGTCCTGGTATATCTTACTGAACTCCTTTAAAAAAACATCTGCATAATCCTCCAGAACATCATGATCATTATGCACGTTGCGAACTATCCGAGATAATTTACCTTCTTGAAATTGATACCGAGAAACTTGATTGGTGTAGTCAATCAGATCTTTTTCGTGATCTTTAATTTTATATTGTTTTTCAACTATCGTATTTATTTGCTTACTTATTCTTTCTATCTTTTGAGGTTCCCCGAGATGAAAAGATGAATAGTGTTCTTCAAATGGTTTTAAAAAATCACTGACCAATGAAATAAGTTTTTCTTTTGTTTCATCTGAAGGTTGTGTTAATGGAAATGCTAAATACTCTTCATCAAACCTTATTGCAGGCCTTGTACCCACGCCCCAAGCGCAAGAGATATTAAATAGGAAATACGAATATAGATCGGTTATTAGATAGCTATAAAGAAGTTTAATAACGTTATCATCTTTTGAAGTTATTGTAAATGCTCCTTTTCTAAAAACGCAATCAGATTTAACATACGAAATTATAGGCTTATTCCATGCTTGTTCTTTTAGCAGAATTTTAAACCCTTTAAATATTTCAATTTTCTTTCCTCGTCTTAAATTTACATCTGCCTCTTTTAGGGTTTTATTTGTATCAATATTAGTGTAATACTCAACTATATCGCTGTTTTCTACAATAGCAAGACCAATGAGGTTAGGATATGGCTTACTACCTTTTCCTCTTTCAATGCCAGCACCTTTAAAAACAATCTTATCATCAATAATATCTTTAACTTGATATTCGATTTCTTCTATTCTTCTTACAAGCTGAAAGTCCAAGGTATTGCCGTATAATGCCACTTTAAACATCCAATCATTTTCTATAAAATGCCGCTGAAGGATGCGTTTCTGATCATACTTTTCGACAACTAATGTTTTATAGTACTTCAGGAATAAATTAGCTTTTAAAGATTGATGTTGTATTATGTTTGTAAGATAATTGTCCCCATCTGCCAACTGATAAAAAACAATGGATGCCGGGCTTGTCTGCTGCTCAAACAGCGATTGCCGTACAGCCGATAGGTCAAAAAAATTACTTATACAATATTGCTTTAGAAAAAGATTCTTAAACTCTCTAGTCGTCGTTGAGACGTTGTAAAAAATTGTGCTGGTAACAATTAATGACACAACCGTTTGGGGTTGCATTAATTCCTTCGTTCTTAAGAGAAATGATTGGGCAATCTCAATTGCTCCAGTAACATTCTTACTATAAATATTGGATGAGTTTATCCAATTTAAATGCGCTACAGATTTATTTTCCTTCCACGGTGGGTTACCTAAAATAAAGTCAATTTGCTTTGACCGTATGATTTCATTGTAAGTATGCTGTGTGTCAAAAAAATCGACTTCAAAAAGATTCTTTTCAATTAAGTCGGGAAAATGAAACTTAGGTAATATTGACTTGGGGTCAATATAGTCAAGCATTGCAATATAAATTGAAAAGCAAGTCACCTTTAATGCTTGTCCATTAATGTCAATTCCAAATAGGTTATTTTGCGCAATTTCTCTTAAGCGGACTTTACTTATTTTCTTCTCAGTACTTAATTCTATTTCTCGATCTACCATTCTTCTGTATGCCTGTACAAGAAAAATTCCAGATCCTACTGAGGGATCAAAAATGCTACATTCGGTTGATTTCTTGTGTTCCTTGAGCAGAAAATGTTTGTCAACTGTATTGGTTAGAATGTATTCAACCAAGAAGGACGGTGTATATACTGCTGAATGTAGAACTCGCGTCTCTTCGTCAATTAAAGCTTCATAGATCCCACTGATTACTTCAACGGGAATAATACTGAAATCGAATATTTCAAAATAAAAATCGCCACCTTCAAACAAGCTTCCTTTCTCTGGCTTCTCCCCATTAAAAATTAACGCTAATGCTTCAGATTGAGACTTGCTAAGTTGAATTTTGGTGTCTTTAAAAAGTACACCATTAAACTTGTCATTCAGCCACTCAAAAAATAAGCTAAGTTTTTTGGGCTTTTCAATTAAGTTACTGAAGCTTTTCCTTTTATCTAAAATTGATGTTCCAGTAATATACTCTTCATCCAACTTAACATTTCGGTCAATCAAATATCTGATGAATATTAGACGAAGTATCAATATGTTGGCGTCCTCTTCTCCAATTGAATTACCTATGCCTTTATTGGTTAGCGACTCACGAACTAATTGAATGTTTTCAAAAAGCTTTTGGTTAACCCTTTTCTCTTGAATCTTATCTACATAATAATTCTTCTGTAACCAGGTCCAAGTACCTCCGCTTTGTAAGTTCCAAAATGAAAAGAGGGTATTAACATTTTCCCCTTCTTTAAGCTTAATTTCTTGCAGTCTATTTAATTTCTTTTCATATGAAAAAGCATTAAAAATCTCAATGGAATCATGCTTTATAATAAATATCACAGGAGACTGATCGAACGACCACGCTTGCTTGTGAATTTCATTTTCTCTATTGATGTCAACATTTTCTGACAGATCAAAAAACAGAACATAAGGCTGACTATTAAATACGTAATAAGCCGTTGGTCTTATAATATCCAACTTTTTTTCGGTCTCTTTTGATGGAAAAGGAAACGGTATACCGTCTTCCTCATTCCTGAAAAAAACAGCATCATTAGACAGTAAGTCCAAGCCCTCTAACAGAGATTTTAACCCTTTACTAATCACAGTTGCGCCTTTAACTGGCGAATTTAACTTATAAAATTGAGTAAATAAAATTGGCAGAAATTAGGCTAACAACTCCGAATTATGTCGATTTTGAGATATTGAAACATGTGCAGAATTGTGCTGAGTTATGTAAAAAAGGGAACAATTAGGCTGAGTTGTGCTTAATTGTTCCCTTTCGTGTTCTTAGTCGGGATGGCTGGACAACTTTCGAGCCAATTCATTAAGGATCTCAATGCAATTCAGCACATTCTTACATCAAGCAACACAACCCTACATAAAGCGACATAATCGCGCAAAAACCTGTTGAGGTTGGCTGGGACGACTTTCGAAAAAGTTGGCAGTATTAGTTCGATTCCTGTACAGTTAACCGGTAAAACCCCTGATGGACAAGGGTTTTACTGCTGGTAGACTCCCCGACGAATTGTCGAACAAATGATGGATTTTTTAGGAGATTATACGACTTGGAAGAACTTTTTTATATTCCAATATACGTCTAAATTATAAATCATGTCAACAATCAATTCTGCAGATAAGTGCTTTTGCGGCAAGGCATCAAAAACTAAATAAAAACGTCTTGGGTAAAACATGGCTTATTATTCAACAGTTAATGTTGCACTACAAACTGCCCAGAACTAGATAACCCAATGCTGTCAGACGCAGTGTAGTAGTAAGTGCCATTGGGGTAGGTAGAAATATCGATAATCCCACAATTGGACAACCGATGTGCTCCAACTAAACGCCCGTTTGCATCAACTATAGTAAGCGATGTAGCCGTACTTTGAGTTGTCTCATAATTGAAATGCAATTGTTGTGACACAGGATTGGGATATACTGAAAATTTATTCTTTGTGACGCTTTTTACTGAAGCTGGATGCAAACGCCAGCAATCTGTAATAGTAGTTGACGTTGCCGCATTTCCAGCGTAAGGCAGACCATACATACCTTCCATTGTTCTCAGTACGTCATAATGAGTTATATGCTCGGCATAGCTGCCTCCTTTTACCATTGGGCCATAGAAAATGGTGGGTATTTGGTTGCCATGTGAACCATCGTCCTCGTCAAAGGTTACGATCAGTAAACTGTTATTGGTCAGCGCCCAAGTCATATAGGCAGCCAGATTAGTATGCATCCACGTATCACCAATGGTGATGATTGACGCTCCGCTACCATTATGCATATCATTAACCTGATTGGGTATCACGTATGCGACTGTAGGTAATGAGCTGTAGCTACCGGAAGCAGGAAACACCGTAAATGGCTGATTGGTAGTACTAGATATTTGGTTACTACCTGCACCAACCCAGTTAGCCGCGGGATTGTGCTTACGGGCATAGTTACCTGATGTTGCGCCATCAAAACCTACACTGGGAAGATCTTCCGAGTAGGTTGTGAAGCTTTTACCTGCATCTACTAATTGCCTTGCCAGGTTTGGCGTGCTAAAAGGATAAGTTGTGGGGACATTATCGCTGGTCACCCCTTGGTTATCCCCGGCAAAGAGATCAAAGTAATTCGGCTGGCTGGGGTGAATAAGGCCAAACGATTGTGTAAATAATGCGGTATTAGTATCTGCAGCCAACGCATTGATATAGGGTGCCGCGCTGGAACCTATTATGGAAGAATAAGCATGGTTTTCATAAATAAGCACAATAATGTGGTCCGGAGTTGGCAAGGTTGCTTGTGCCTGAACAGAAGAAAGTTTGGTGATCGACAACAAAAAAATAAATAACGATGTTGGCAGATACCTACGTTTATTAATGATTGTATTCATGAATAGCATTTTGAGGCAAACCTCAGCTGTAATTCTGAATCAATTCCGAATGTAATAGGGTGTACTGTTATGAAAATATTATGAAGACAGTTATTGCTTGAGGTTTCCGCATGCCGGTTTTCAAAATAATCTGCTAAATGGTGTTCAACAATGAAATGCAGCCATTATTTATTTGGAAATATATTATTGATATATGTTCCAATAAGGTGTATATTTCATGCTGTGAAAACTTGGAGAAATTTCATGCTCCAGTTACTCGGCCGTAGAGACTTTCGAGCATCAGGTACGCACTACGACAATTCTATGAAGGTGTCCTGTATGCGTGTAATGATTTTGCCTCTGTGTTGTATCATGCTTGTGATACAATTTATGCAATAACCGAAAGACGCCAGATTCAGCAGATTTGGGAGTACCCAGAGCTGCTATACTTTATATAACCTTTAATAGTTAGCTTCTGAGCAAACACAGACAGCCCACACATCAGGGTGAGTAAGTAGCAAATGATCATTCTCTTCATTTTGTCAGGTGTTAGTGCAGAGCAAATTCTGATTTCTTATCCGGTTGCTATTCCACGACAAGGTGTCCTGTAAATGTTGTGTTGCTATTGGCGAGGCGGTAGAGATAGATGCCTTTACTTACAGGCATGTCCAGACCGATAGTGCCGGTTAACTCTTTGAATGTAGCAGATAGCACTTCCTGGCCCATGCTGTTATAAAGGGAGAAACGAGCATCAGTCATCGGCTTGCTGGAGAACAAGTTAATCCTGTCGTGCGCCGGGTTTGGGAATAAGCTTACCGACGCAGTTGTACTTTCTACGGCAGCAACATCTACGGAGTTGCTACCGGCCAACCATATAGTGATATTCATCAGCAGCAATTGATGGTTGCCTGACGCATCACCGAAATATCCGGGATACAATGAACAATTCGGATTACCTGTACCATCATCCGTAGGAGAGCTGTCGCCTAATGCGGCTACCTTTCCCTGTCCAAATCTGGCATAGGCTACCATAGCATTAGTGTTACCGGGTGTTGCGCCTGTTTTAAAGACAACGCCTTTGGCCGATGCATTCTGACCGGGGTTAATAGTCATTGTAGTTCCACCGGACCATTGAACTTTAGTTACATTGCCCATAGGTCCGTGAATAATAGAGTCGCTGGCTGCAGCTGATATATTGGAACTTGTTTGTGAGAAGTCTACCGTATCGAAATAGATACCAAAGGGATATGGCTGAACAGAATTGTTGGCGATCAGGTCATCCCATATATGGGGTGAGTCCCAGCCATCATTATTTCTGTCGCTGATGTTATGGTCGGAGATCATAAAAAGACTGCCTCCTGACTGTACAAACGTTATTAAAGCTGTTTTTTCGGCTGCGGTAAAAGGAATGTTGGGCTCGTCTACAATAAATACCTTGTAGTTGGAGAGGTCTTGGGTATTGGTAGCATCGTTGTAAGTTATGCGTCCATTCCAAGGTAACGACTCAACTGTATATCCCTTTTTGGCACAGTCGACACCCCACGCCGATATACCCCCTGTCCAGTAGGTCTCCGGCGTGCTGGCCGTGATACCGCTCTGGGCGGGTGTTGGAAATTGTGCGGGGTTGCTTTTATTGCTGCCGCTGGCCAGGTAAGCAAGGCCGGCGCTGTTGAATTTGATATTGTATTGATCAGCGTCAATAACCCAGTCTGCATTACCCGCCATCTCTGCTTTCGAAGCATCAAATAGTATTCTTATCTGCGCCTGCACTACATTGCAGGTAAATATTAAAGCGAGCAGGGAAGTGGTCTTTAAAAATGTTCTCATAAACGTTCTTTTTGTGGTAGTGTACTACTTGGTATGTGCTATGTCCAAGTTGTATTAACTAGTTGTGATTACTATATTTTTATCAGGATGCCCGCGGTATAGTAGCTGCCTTTGCGATATGTCAGAAATGGCCGGTCTCCGCTGCTCAATTTGAATTTATTGTCATTGTTGGTGTCTTCGATAATAGAAATAGGTTGGTTTAATAGGTCACTGATTCCCGCATTAATCTGTACACACCCCGAAATTTTCATCCGAAACGACAGATCCACGATATTCCGCTGAAGCTCGCCAAGGCTATTACCTCTCGGCGTATTGGGACCGTCAGAGCCGCCAGCGATAAATATCTTCGGGCCGACAACGTTGTAGGACAACGTGCCGTCAATTATACGCCCTTCATAAAAAAGGCCCACATTTACAATATAGGGTGCCTGTCCCTGTAAGGGACGCTTCTGACGAAAACTGTCGTTAGAAGTGTAGACCCAGCTTCTGACAAGGGTTATATTATCGATAAGGCTGAAATCCGATGCACGTATGCGCCCCTGCCGTGATGACAAAAAGCCAAGGTTCTTCCTGGCCTCTATCTCAATACCTTCAGACATGCCTTCCTGTGCATTCAGGAAAGTAATCTCCCGGCTGATACCCGTTCTGTGCAACCTGCTTTCCACAACCTGTTCTATAGGATCGGTAAAATGTTTGTAGAACAAACCCGCATGTACGTACTCTCCTCTGCCATAGTATTTGTCAGCGCTGATGTCATAGTTGTTTACAGACGCGGTCTGCAGAATATAGCCGTTCTTATGATCCAGGGACGGGAACAGGCTGCCGTGAGTGAGGGCAAGCAATTCAAAGTCATAATACAGGAACGGTGCCCACTCCCTGAATTCCGGCCTGTTGATGGTCTTGCCATAAGACATGCGCAGTGTGATATCCTTTCCGACATCGTACTTCAGGTTAGCAGAGGGCAACACGTAATCTGTTTTCAGATCGATATTTAAGGAGTCTACACCGACAACTGTCTTTAACGACTGGATGTTATACTCATACCTGGCACCGGCCTGCACGGATAACCTGCCTGTGACAGGTAAACGAAAGACAATATACGGAGCATATAAGAGGTTGGTGCCATGATAAGAGTCTGAAGGGTTTGTCGCTTCCTGTATCCGGAATCCCACCGGCTTTTTAATGCCAGTAGAAGAGTCGATATATTCTATGTATTTTGTGGAAAATATCTCGTTTACATCAAGTCCGGTAAATGTTCGCCTCAGCGTAGAGACCGGTAAGGTATAGCCAAAAAGGCGCGATGAGAAGTTTCTTGATTTATACTCATTATACATGCCAAGTTCCATCTCGAACCGGTAATCGCTGATGCGTGGTGACAATTTAAGATTCTGGTTAAGGCTGTAGATGTACTCCCTGAGTTCTGAAAAGTATCGGGTGGCGCCTTCCGATACGTCTATCTGTCCGCTTCCGGGTGGGATGTTGGCACGATAAAAAGTATCCGGCGGGTACAGATAAGCTATACGCCGGAGGTCAGGATCAAGCCGCTCATTGTAAGCTCTTCCTGCCGTCACAGTATATTGGCTATGCTCGTCGAAACTATGTGTATATGTTAACTGAGAAGAAATGATTCTTTTGCTTTCATAACCAAACGCATATGCCTTTTGCGCGCTGCCGAGCTCAGTTCCGGTTCGGAAAGTGGATTGCGAACGGCCTGATTGGTTGAACAGATTTTTAAATTCAACATTGTCCTGGTCGCTGATGTGCAGGTTGACATTGACTATCGCACTTAACCTGGCATAAGCAGAATATTGCATATCGTGGTTGTCTGCAGATCGAGTACCATAGTCATATTCCTGCTGGTGCATATTGAATACAGTGCTGTAATTGTCATAGTTTAAAGCAGAGATAATCCCTGCACGCATGCGTCGTAATTTAAAACCCTTATTGTAGGCTATATTGAATCGTACATCGGGCGCTATCCTCCTATCGTGGGCAATCCAGGTGTTTTTAAACAGCTCAGTTGCGGCAATAGACGGGGTAACAATATAGGCAGGAATGCCTGCAGGTATTTTTCGGAACCCATTATCATAGCCTAAAAAATCTGTGCTGCTGCCCTGCGTCAGTTTCATGGTCTGAAAGGTGCTCCCATCTCTCACATATCCATTTAGGCCTACCGTAAGCGAGCTGCCAGGCGCTGCCGTTTTAGAAATTACTTTTATCATCCCTCCGGTACAATCCCCGGGCAACTCCGCCGAGGGCGTTTTATACACCAGTATTTGGTCGATCATGTTTCCCGGAATAATGTCAAAAGAAAAAGATCTTTTATCAGGTTCGGAACTTGGTATGCCGGCACTGTTCAACCAGGTAGTGTTGTAGCGCTCATTGATGCCCCTGATCACAATAAAACGGTTGTCGTTTAGGTTAACACCCTGAATCCTTCTGATAACATCCGCGCCATCTTTATCCTGTCCTTTACTGATCTGCTCTGCCGATATTCCTGTGACCACAAGATTCGTCTGCCTGATCTGATCGACAAGCAAGACATCGGTGCCATTCTTTTTAAAGTCAACTATTTTTACCTCACGGAGATTTTTGATGGTATCTACTCCTTCATTTTTTGTAGCTTGTGCGAATGCCATTATCGGTGTTAACAATGTCAAGACACAGGATAATAATGAGCGGCTCATTTTTCTGATATGTAAAATTTGTTTTACAAGCGCAATATTTAGATTAACTCTGGTATATACAGATGAGTAGCAGAAAGAGGGTAAACAAACTGCTGGGTTTAAGAAGCAGATGCTTCCCAACCCAATGCCGTTTTACACCACCATTATTTTACGAGTGTGCCGTTTTTATCAAAAAGCAAATCATGGCCACCAACTTCAGCCTCATACACCACGGAACCGTCAGCCCTCTTGATCTCAGCTGCCTCTTTAACCTTTTCGGAAGGATGAGTCTTCTTTAAAGATTGCAAAACAGCAGCCGGAAGTGCTGATTTGGGAATAGCTGTTTCTGTCTCTTTCCATATGCCCTCAGCAGTGAATACGGCAGACATTTTCTTGCCACCCTTTTCAAATCCGGCCTCGAAATCGACACCTTCTTTTTCCCATTTGGCTTTCGTGCCGGGGAACTGTTTCATAAATGCATTCTTGGCTGCAGCAGGAACTTTTGATTCATCAATCTTCTGCGCGTAAACGATTGTTGCTCCCAGCAATACCAAGCCTGCGAGGATGATTAGCTTTTTCATAATTTCTATGTTTTAGAATTGTATGTAACAAAGCTGGTATTCAAATCTGAAGGCATTCTGAACTTCTAAATATTATTTAGGAAATTGTCAGCGTATACTTCGTCAATAAACAATACTCAGTAACAACGCAAAAAAATGCTCCACTACTTTATAGGCGGGAACACTTGCTTTGCCGGGTGGTGTGAACAGGTCTGAGAGATAATATGTATGGAAGCTGTCTTCGGAGATATGCCATTTCTGAAGAAATGTTTTCTTGCCATCGTTTCGGATGCTCTTTGCTTGCGGCTGATGGCCTATGTGATACAAGCGGCTATTAGCTACCCCTATAAAATTGCGCACACCAAGTGACCAGAGTTTCATCGCAAGGTCGGAATGAGCACTGTTGCCAGGATTAAATTCCACACTAAAACCGCCTATCGCAGTCCAGACGATCCGCTTCAACAATAAAGCCTGCCTGTTAACACCATACCAATTGGTGAAGGATATTTGGTCAAAGCAAAACAGCAATTGCTCTTCATCAAATGATTGAGGAGTATCGCCAAAGTAGTATGGCGCTATAGATGAGTAACTTGCAATTTTTCTATGCTCAATGCTTGTCGGTGATATACACCAGAAATCATTTGGCTGTCGCTTAATCGAGCTCATCAGGTACATATCCCAGCCTGGACAGAAATAATTACAATCTTCTGTTAAAAGCACATAATCACAATAAGCCAGGGAAGAACATGTATTAATACTGTAACAAAAACCTACGTTTAATCTTGTATAAGTATATTCAATTTCATTTTCCTGTACCCACTTCAAACTCCCGTCCTCCCCGTTGTTTATGTGAACAATAATCTGATGTTGGTATAAAGAATTTTTCCTGATGCTCTCTATTGTAATTTTTAATGCCTCTAGATTATTCCAACTCGTGATAAGAATGCTAAATACCTTATCGCTATGCAAATCGTTCATCCGTAAATTCGATTCTGTTACAGCGAATATTTCTTACAATTCTGAAATTATTCTGAATTTAACGTAAAATATGGATAGGTTTATATCATTTAGATTATAAATGTTTAAGAAGTAGCTATCGCTTATTGTGGTATTTTATTTGTAGGTAGGACCGCTATTACTTGGAAACCGACTCCACAGTTTTGTTTTGAACCATGAATGGAAAAAGGGCTAAATTTATATTATAAATTTATAGTTTTAAACTGAACCGAAGGATCTTTGGACAACAATTCGGAATTACTTCAGATTCTTAGTGAAATTTGTGAAATAACACAATGACAAATGAAATCAAATCATATTCTGCTGGCAACTGCCTTGTTTACATTAGTTAATATTAGCACACACGCGCAATCTGTTAATTGTAAAGTGCAAAAAATTTTTTCAATACCGGGTAACGGTTGGTGGGATTACCTGGCGATCAGTCCTGTTTCAGGCAGGTTATACGTTGCACATGGCACTGAAGTCAATATCGTAGACAAAACAGACGGCACCATTAAAGGCGTCATTACTAACACCCCCGGTGTACATGGCATCGCATTCGCAGTTCCGAATGGCAAGGGGTATACCAGTAACGGAAAAAGTAATAATGTTACTGTTTTTGACCTAAAGACAGATCGTGTCACTGGCAGCATTGCCACAGGAGAAAATCCTGATGCCATTATG
This sequence comes from uncultured Flavipsychrobacter sp., assembly GCA_964588295.1. Taxonomy (GTDB): domain Bacteria; phylum Bacteroidota; class Bacteroidia; order Chitinophagales; family Chitinophagaceae; genus Flavipsychrobacter. The sequence goes on from CAZPOT010000016.1 coordinate 68,433, forward strand.
TACGAGCCTTTCTCTAAAATGATTATTGTTTGTAACGGCAGAAGTAAAGACCTGACCATCATTGACCCTTCTACAGACAAAGTGCTAAAAGTAATATCTTTAGGTGGTAAACCGGAAACGGCTGTATCCGACGAGCAAGGAAGGCTGTATGTTAACATAGAAGATAAAAATGAAATTGTTGTATTGAATACCCAGTCATTTGAGGTAATGTACAGATGGCCTACAGGCAGCGGCGACGAGCCTTCCGGTCTGGCGATAGATATTAAGACGAAGCGTTTGTTTGCAGGCTGTGGTAACAAAAAGCTGATAGTGGTCGATACGGACAATGGTAAGGTAATAAAAGAAGTCGCCATCGGCGAAGGCTGTGATGGAGTAGTATTCGACCCTGCTCTAAAGCAGGTATACAGTTCTAACGGCAGTGGTACGTTGACTATTATAAAGGAAAAGTCCGCCAATGAATATGTGGTAGTAGCCAATATGGCTACAAAACAAGGAGCCAGGACCATAGCGCTTGACCCGGCAACACACCTCTTGTACCTGCCTACTGCGGCATTCGGAAAGGCGCAACAGGGGAAGAGGGCTGAAGTAATACCCGGATCGTTTGAAGTATTGGTTGTTAGTGCCGGTAATTAATTGGCAGAGTAAATGTAAACACGTCGATGAAGATACTGATTGTAGAAGATGAGCGTCCACTAAACGACAGCATGGTAACCTACCTTACCTCGCAGGGATACCTGTGTGAATCAGTATTTAATTACAGGGATGCATTGGAAAAGATAGACCTGCATGAATATGATTGTATCGTATTGGATATCATGTTGCCCGGAGGTAATGGCCTTGATTTGCTTCGCGAATTGCGCGTGGAACGTAAACAGGAAGGAGTTATTATCATTTCAGCCAAAGATGCTCTGGATGACAAACTGATTGGTCTCAAGTTGGGTGCTGACGACTATCTTACAAAACCTTTCCATCTGGCTGAGCTGAGCATGCGTATATCAGCAGTGGTGAGAAGAAAAAACCTGTTGGTTAGCAATACTATTACCTTTGAGGAAATAATTGTTGACACAGATAATTCGTTAGTAACTGTCAACGAAAATCCGGTGGCTTTCACAAAAACAGAGTATAGGTTTTTATTATATTTTATCATTAATAAAAACCGTGTACTCACCAAGAATACATTGGCTGAATACCTCTGGGGAGATAATATGGAACTAGCTGAAGACTTTGACTTCATGTATGCGCACATTAAAAACCTTAGGCGAAAATTACAGCAGGCAGGTTGCGGCGACTATCTGCACAGTATTTATGGCATTGGCTATAAATTTAGTTTCAAATGAAGTTGTTCACCAGATATAATAGGGTGAACCTTGTCGTGACTATCACTATTTTTTTGGTGGGTAGCTGCATTTTTTATCTTGTTTTGCACTATATCTTCATCAATCAGATTGATGAAATGCTGGTTAGTGAGCAGGAGGAGGTGATGTCTTATGCTAGCAAATATGGTAAGTTACCAGAGATCATCAATACAGATGACCAGTATACCATTTACCGGAAGGAACCGATGCCTGCAACTATCAGCTTTAGTAATGTATACATCAAGTATGGCCGGTCTGAAGAATGGTCCCGGCAGATAAAGTTTGGCGTCTCTATATCCGGCGTTGGTTATACAGTAACTGTCAGTAAGCCATTAGAAGAGACCGAAAATCTGCTGCGCGTTGTTATTCTGGTGACAATATTTATGATAGCACTCATCTTACTGGCTGGATATCTCATCAACAGGGCTGTACTTACAAAGCTATGGCAGCCCTTCTATCAGACCATCAGCTTTATAAGGGATTATGACGTAGATGCCAATAGTCAGCCGAAATTCGGCTCTACGAAAATCGACGAATTCGACCTGCTCAATGAAAATATCAGCGCCATGACTAGGCGCGTAGAGGCTGATTTCCAATCGTTAAAAGAATTTACAGGCTATGCCGCACACGAAATGCAAACCCCTTTGGCGATTATCAGGACAAGGCTGGAGCTGATACTTCAGAATGAAGCCTTGCTTAAAAAAAATGCCGAACAGGTTGGCGATATCGAAAACGCTGTCCGCAAACTTTCCCGGCTCTACCAATCGCTTTTATTGCTCACCAAAATAGAAAATGGGCAATTCTCTATGGGTGAGATTGTTTCATTAGATGAACTATTGAATACAAAGGTTGACGAAATCGCTGAACTAGCTTCGGCAAAAGGACTTCAAATTGAATTCTTACGCCGTGAATTTGTTTCTATACGTTTTCATGGCTATCTGGCCGATATTGTTGTTGGTAATCTCCTCAACAACGCGGTACGCTATAATAAAAGGAATGGATGGGTTGGCATATCGTTGACAGCAAATGCTCTATCTATCAGCAACACCTCTGATCTGGGGTCGATAAGTAGTGAAGATCTGTTCAGACGGTTTTTCAGGGATCCGGAAATAAAAGAAGAAGGCAATGGACTGGGGTTAGTGATCGTGAAGCGAATATGCGAAGCAGGCGGCTACAGGATATCCTATGATCACAGCGAAGGCAGGCATACCTTCACCATTCATCTTTAATCTTCCGTTTTTCTTCAGTTTTGAGGGTTTCCTTTGACGTAGGATACAACCGTTATTGCCATGCGAAAGGTTATCATTTGTTTTTTATTACTGCTTGCATACCATGACTCCTACTGCCAGGGTAGGAACCTGGACTATTACCTAGAAACAGGCATCGCCAATAGCCCGCTGCTTAAAGACTATGATAACCAGATACTTGCCGCAAAAATAGATAGCCAACTAGTAAGAGCGATATATAAACCGCAGGTAAACTTTACGAGTGCCTATTTTTTTGCCCCCGCCATCAACGGATACGGGTATGACCCTGCTATAACCAACAATGGTAACTACAGTTCACTGATAAGCGTCGACCAGGCATTTGAAGGAAGGAAAAATAAAGGGGCTCAATTGAATGCTGTACGTTTACAGCGCGATTCTGTGGGCAACAGCAGGAGGATGACAGAACAGGATATAAAAAGGTCTATCATCAACCAATATATAGTTGCCTATGGCGACTGGCAGCAGCTCCGGTTCAACGAGGACATACATAGGCTGTTATCGCAGGAAGATACCATACTGAGAAAGCTCACCGAGAGCAATATATACAGGCAGACGGACTACCTCACATTTCTGGTGACTCTACAGCAGCAGGAATTACAGATCCGTCAGTTGCATATACAGTATCAAACTGATTTTGCCACGCTTAACTACTTATGCGGTATCGTTGATACGAGTGCGGCAGAGCTTGCCACCCCGGATATAACGGTCGCGGCCCTTCCAGACAAATACAACTCCGTATTTTATAAGAAATATGTACTGGACAGCATGGCATTGGAGAACAGCCTTACATTGCTGAACTACAGCTATCGCCCTAAACTGGGTGTATATGCTAATGCAGGTTACAACACATCTGCATTGTACCAGGTCTACAGGACTTTTGGCACCGGCCTCGGCCTCAACCTCACTGTACCGATCTACGATGGACACCAGCGTAAACTGAGGACAAAGAAAATCGGTTATCAGCAAAATACGGTGACGCACTACCGCTACTTTTTTAATGTGCAATACGATCAGCAACTGGCACAACTCAGGCAACAGCTTGGCAATATCGAAGGCATGATCACCGACATTAACAGGCAGATCACTTATGCCGAGACACTAATCAATGTCAATGAGAAACTGCTACCGAGTGGCGATGCCAAAATAGCCGACTTCGTCATTGCCATCAACAATTACCTCAATGCTAAAAATCTCCTTGCCCAGAACAATATCAGCAAGCTGCAGGTTATCAATCAAATCAATTATTGGAACAAATAGATCATAATGTTGCAACCACGTAAGTATATCATATTGCTGCTCCTCAGCTCTTTTTTATGGAGCTGCAAAAACAAAAACGAGGCACCTGCGGCGGAAGGTGCCAAAGAAGTGACAACACCTGTTACAGTGACATCAGTGGAATGGCAGCCGATCACCGAGTATATCGACCTCAATGCCACATCTTCCTTTCTGCAAAAGAATTATGTCAAAGCGAATGCTGGTGGGTATATACAACTGGTCAATGTTACCATCGGTAAGTTCGTTAGTAAGGGTCAATTACTGTTTACTGTAAAGACGAAGGAGTCACAAAGCATAGGTAACGCCATCAGCAAACTCGACCCCGCGTTCAAATTCTCCGGTGAAAATAAAATCATAGCATCATCAAGTGGTTACATCACCGCCTTAGGTCATCAGGAGGGAGACTATGTACAGGATGGCGATCAGCTTGCAGTAATTAGCGACAGAAGTAGTTTTGTGTTCATCTTAAACCTGCCTTATGAATTGAACAAGTACATCTCCGCTGGTAAAAACGTTGATCTGATCTTGCCCGATAGCACTATACTGAAGGGGACGGTTCAATCATCAATGCCAACGATGGATTCCGCGTCTCAGACTAAAAGCTTTATCATAAGAACAAACTATAACGGTACGATACCTGAAAACCTTATAGCACACGCAAGGATAGTCAAAACTGTAAAAAGCAATACGCAATCACTGCCGAAAGGCGCGGTGCTGACGAATGATGTACAAAGCGAATATTGGGTCATGAAAATGATCGATAGCAACACTGCGGCGAAAGTTGAAATAACAAAAGGCATTGAGACAGCGGATAAGATTGAGATCGTAGCTCCTTTGTTCGGCACAGGCGACAAAATATTGGTGACGGGCAATTATGGTCTTGGAGACACTGCAAAAGTGAATATCGTTAAAAAGTAAATACCGTTAAATAAACAGCATGAAGAATTTCTTTGTTACCTACAAAAATCCTCTTGCTATCATCATGGCAATGATTATTATGGGGGGACTGTTTGCCTACGGTAAACTGCAGACAGGTTTATTCCCAGAGATTACGTTTCCCAAGATAAAGATCATTGCGGATGCCGGATTGATGCCTGTTAATAAAATGATGGTCACGGTAACCAAACCACTGGAAAATGCCATCAAGCAGGTACCGGACCTGCATACGTTAAGAAGCACCACTAGCAGGGGTAGTTGCGAAATTTCCGCTTTTATGGAGTGGAACGCCAATATTGATCTTAGCCAGCAGCGCATAGAATCAAAGATCAACGAAATCAGAAGCGTGCTGCCGCCGGAAGTACAGGTAACAGTGGAGAAAATGAATCCATCGATATTACCTGTGATGGGCTATACACTTGTTAGCCACAACCTGTCACCAATAGAACTGAAACAGCTGGCTACCTATACCATCAAGCCATTTCTTTCCCAGGCCAGCGGAGTATCGGAGATAAGGGTGATGGGTGGCAAGCAGAAAGAATACAGGGTAGCGCTGAATAAGGAAAAAATGACAGCTATAGGTTTAAGCCCAGACGCTGTCAATACAGCGTTGACACAAGCCAATTTCATAAAGTCTAACGGCTATCTTTCTGATTACAGGTATTTATACCTTACAGTAACGGACGCCACGGTACATTCGACAGGTGATCTTAATGCCCTAGTGGTACGCAATGACGGCAAACGGGTAATTCAACTAAAAGACATCGCAGAGGTAACCATCGCTGAAGCTACGGAATATACCCGCATTAACGCCAATGGTAAAGATGCACTGCTTATATCAGTCATCAAGCAACCTAACGCCAATTTACTGGCGGTATCTGCTGACGTGGAAAAACGAGTAGAAGACCTGACGAAGATATTACCTAAGGGCGTAAGCCTAGCGCCTTATTACATACAGGCCGACTTCGTGAAGGATTCGGTTAAAAGTGTTACAGACAGCCTATGGATCGGCCTGGTACTCGCTATCATCGTTGCCATTATATTCCTTCGTTCATTAAAGGCAAGCGCTACTATTTTGGTTACTATACCGGTGACATTGTGCCTTACACTGGTCGTCATTTACTTCATGGGGTATTCGCTCAACATAATGACACTGGGATCCATCGCAGCGGCTATAGGCCTGATCATCGATGACGCGATCGTAGTAGTTGAGCAGATACACCGGACCCATGAAGAGCATCCTGATGAGCCAACCACTGCGTTATTGCAGAAGGCTATAAGATACCTGTTCCCGGCAATGGTCGGCTCGTCAATAAGCACTATAGTGATTTTTGTTCCTTTTACCCTGATGACAGGCGTGGCAGGAGCTTACTTCAAGGTGTTGACCAATACGATGATCATTACTCTCGTTTGTTCCTTTTTTGTGACATGGATAGGGCTTCCGGTCATTTACCTTCTTTTTACACAGAATAGACCACCTAAGCATCACCAAAAAAGACACCCGGTCCATAAACAAAAGTGGGTATCATTCTTCATCCACAGGCCATACATCAGTATTATTATATCAGCTATTCTCATTGGTTGTGTAGTACTCATACTTCCTAAGCTCCAGACGGGCTTCTTGCCTGAAATGGACGAGGGCAGCATCGTATTGGATTATTCTTCGCCTCCAGGCACCTCACTTGAGGAGACGGATCGCATGTTGTGGGAGGTAGAGAAGATAATTGTAGCAGAGAAAGATGTGCAGGCTTACTCTCGGCGTACCGGTACACAGATGGGTTTTTTCATTACCGAACCGAACAAGGGGGATTACTTGATACAACTCAAGAAGAAAAGATCAGGGACAACGGATGATGTGACAGCATCTATCAGGCAAAAGATAGAAGCGACACAACCCGCACTTCGCGTCGACTTCGGTCAGGTAATAGGCGACATGCTGGGTGACCTGATGACATCCGTTCAGCCGATAGAGATAAAAGTATATGGAGATGATCAGCAGACCTTACGTAAACTATCAGCAGATGTTGCTGGCGTTGTTTCGGGAGTGGAGGGCACTGCAGATGTTTTTGACGGGATAGTAATTGCGGGGCCGTCAATCAGCGTTATACCCGACTATGCGAAGTTAGCGCAGTTTGGCATAACACCCACATCGTTCCAGTATCAGATGCAGACAGCACTAGAAGGAAACATCTCGGGAACAATCCTGGAGAAAGAGCAGGTGTCCAACATCAGGCTTGTATATCAGTCTAACCGCAAGCTTTCTACGGCAGACATTGGAAAGATGCAGCTATTCCTCCCCGATGGGAAACTGAAGCCGATAACAGAGCTAGCCACCGTGACAGTGAGTTCAGGAGATGCCGAAATACAGAGAGAGAATCTGCAGTCTATCGGCGTGGTGACCTCAAGGCTGGAGAACCGAGATTTGGGCGGTGTAATGAAAGACATCCAGAACAAAATAGGCTCTTTGGTCGTTTTGCCTCAGGGCTACCATATAGAATACGGTGGTTCTTATTCCGACCAACAACAGTCATTTAAAGAGTTGCTGGTGATCCTGCTTACCTCAGCGCTTCTAGTATTCGTTGTGATCCTGTTTTTGTTCCAAAAAATAAAAGTAGCATTGGCCATCGTACTCGTGGCGTTGCTGGGCATCTCTGGCAGCTATCTCGCATTATTCCTGACGCACACGCCTTTAAACGTGGGTAGTTATACTGGCCTTATCATGATCGTCGGCATCATCGGGGAGAATGCCATTTTCACCTGTCTCCAGTTTACGGAATCGCTTTTAACAAACAGCGTCGACGATGCTATCATTTATTCCATTTCCACCAGGTTGCGTCCCAAGTTAATGACAGCATTGGGTGCCATAATCGCTCTAGCGCCGCTGGCATTAGGTATTGGCACAGGCGCTCAATTACATCAACCCCTGGCTATCGCGGTAATCGGCGGGTTTATTATAGCGCTGGTACTACTGCTTGTTGTGTTGCCGAGCCTGTTAAAGATCATCCACAGAAAGGATAAGAAATCGCAAACTCAATTGATAGACGCAAACAAGGCATAAGATTATGTGGCAACTGTTTCCGTTTTGTCAGCTTTGTTCGCAAAAATGAATGTAGTGCTTCAAGAGTTGCAGAGAAACGAACTTAGATTTTAGGCAAATAATTCGAAAGTACTCGAATCAAGCAACACAATTTTCCGAATATAAACTAAACAATGCAAGGTATTAAGCTAACAATTCAAGCTCATCTGCTTTGTGCAATTCACTATCCCAATTAAGCAATAGAGTAAATTAGGGTATGGATTTCGATATTAGCTATACTGATAATGACCTGACGCCATGGTACGGTGATATTTCCGTTGTCTTCTCGCTTTCATAAAACACAGTTTGTTCGTTATACATGGGTTTATTTCTTGACGGTTAAGTCCTGCGTATGTTCAAAGGCTACGTCAGTCCAGCCCAGGTTAACCGTGGTGATCACTGCTATGGTAAAGACGATGGACTGATTGTTCAACAAGGACTGCACCATATTATACACTACCGAAAAAAAACTGAGTACCGGTATTTTCACCATCATATCCTTGATCAACACTTGTCCGTATGCCGGTATCTTGATGTTTTTATTGACTACCTGCGAACTGCCGACCAATACCTTCTTGTGCGTGAGCTGGATGAACGGGAACTTGATCTTAAAGATGGTACCTGTGGGGTTTTTGAGCAGGGCATCCACTTTGACTGTCAGCCCTTCCAGGCTTAGCATGGTAAATGCTGGCATTAGGAATGACCTGTAGTTATGCCTGCGCCCTGTTGATGTTTTTGAAGTACGATAACAGCTACTACACCTGCTCCGAGTACCGTCCCCGCGATGATCTTATTGGTGATGCTCATGGTTACGGGCTTTTCTCCTACGTTCGAGATATTCGGCGGTGATCTAATAGCCCAGCCATATTGCACCGCCTAAAAATGCCTTTAATCCGTAGTCTAGCAGGCCGTTCACATCTACATTAGCAAGCAGGATGGTTCCTGTGAGCAGCACATTGCTGAAGTGGGCTGATGTCGACGCGGTTTCTGTCTTTATCATAGTTTGTTGGGTTTTGTGATACAAAGATGATATGGTCTTCAAGGGCTACTTTCCGGGATTGTGTCGTGTTAAGCAGCGTTGTGTAGAACCGTGTGGCACATTGCAGAACAATGTTATATTATGTCGTCAATCTAGCTCTATTTCCGTGGGTAGGCCGAGCTTTTCGAGGATCAGGCGTACCTGGCTGACGTTGTAATACCTGCCCAGACGTGGACCTATCTGTGCTTCAAATGGCTGAAGCCATTTTTTCATTGTGCGATCACACACATTATATACCGTTGCTAATTCTACGAGGGAGTAGGGCAATACCTTTAGCTTGCCGTCTTTGATGATTGACTGAACCATAGTAATCGGGTTTTAGACTTTGAAAAGGAAAGATGATATAGGGTATAGTACTATTGCTCAGGATGTGTTGTCCAGGAATACTTCTGCTTTTGTCTTGCGCTTCATAGTCTTGCTGCTTCAGTACAAATATCTAACGCGCGGCAAAGGCAGCTTTACCGATTAATGTACTGCTGTGTATAGCTATGTTGTAGAATTACTTCTTTAGGAAGCAAAGTCTGTGTTTGACATGTACAGTCTTAATAATGCTGGCACGCTATCAAAATGTCCGGTTTGTTCCGGTTTGCTCCGTCTTTGGGGACTACGAGCCGTTAAATACCAATTATTTACCCGCGATACATCTTTGCTTTGAAATATGAAAGAATAATATACCTTTGTTATTGATAAAAATCTTGAAGCGTTTTTGCTTTAAGTCTCGACACTGAAAACTGGTAATTTTTAACGTTCACGAGACCAAAGTAGGAAACGCTCACGCCACAGGCGTGGGCTTTGCTATTTCGTGAACAGGTATACCAGTACCTCAGTGTCGGAAAGCGGAGACCTGCGCCTCTTTTTTTGCGCATGTTTCCGGTGCAACTTAAAAACTGGTTACCATGAACACGCACAAAAAGTCTTACCCTGGTTTTGCCATTGAAGCATCCGTGCTATCGGCATACATTCTCACCTTAGACACGTTTATTATTTCGTTGAAGAACGGGCAAGTGATCAACCATGTACCCGAAGACGCTGAACAATTCGAGCGTTGGCTATTGGCAAACGAAGTACGCAACGTTAAAAACTGATCACTATGAAAAAGATCACTTTGGCCATTATTGATGACTATGCCCTTGTACGGGAGGCATTGGCTCTATCGTTCCGGGAAATGGGATTTAAAGTAGCATTAACGTGCAGCTACGATAAAACTACAGCTAAGGTTTTGGCAGCTCATACGCTACACGCTTGCTGTATGAATATCACTAAGATGGATACTCGTGATACTACTCGTCATATAAAGGCGATATTACCTGGAGTAAAGGTAATTGGGTATGCCCTCAACAACAATGTTATGTATAATGCCTTACCTGCTATCGATCTCTTCTTGTTTAAGTCTTACAGCAAAAGAAGAGTAAAGCGATCAGTTGAGCGGTTATGCTTGGATGCCATTGATTCAGGTTGATAGTAAATCACATCTAAAACCCACTATTACATACACACAGTATCTATCTTGTATTAACTACATATTGAAAACTATTTGCCAACTATTTGAAAACATATTGGCTACATATTGAAAACATATTGCTAACCATTTGAAACGGAATTGCTACGGTTTAGTAATAAGTTGATTTTGTTATTCTTAGTAAGTATTCCAGGTTACCCTTTCGTTTTAAATACTGTATTAGCTCATTATCTTTTGTAAAATACGCCCGCCTGTAAAAAAAATTTAATATACAAGGGTAGTTTTCACTGGTAAACATTAAAATATTCTTAGTACGTTTATTGTCCAACTTGAAATATAATCCCAATTAATATCAAATAAGTTAATCACACACCAATCATTATCTATATGCAGAAGATTTATTCAAGAGTGTTGCTATTTCTGATGCTGACACTCATCAGTTTTTGTGTGAAGGGCGTTACCGCAAGCTTCACTATTGACCACAGCACAGGCTGTGCGCCGTTAGTCGTTTCATTCACGAATACATCCGTGGGTGCGACCAGCTATTCGTGGGACTTAGGCAATGGCACGATAACGGGATTACCCAATCCTTCTACCAGCTATGCCTCACCCGGCACTTATTTCGTTACACTCAAAGCCTATTCGGGAGGCGACTCCAGTGTAATTGTTCATTCAATTACAGTTAATCCGCGGCCAATCGCTACAATATCTGGCGGCCCCGCCTCTATCTGTCCTGGGACTGCCATAAACTTCACCAGTATGGTAACACCAGGCGCATCCGGTCCGGTGAGTTACGAATGGTATTTCGGAGATGGGGCAACAGACGTGGTAGCCAACCCATCTCATACTTATAATCTACCGTATGGCACTAAGAATGTTACTTTAACAGTAACCAACAGCCTTGGCTGCGACACAACGATCACCATGCCATCCTACATTAACGTATATACTCCTCCGGTCATCAACTTTACAGCAGCCAATACTATTTTTTGCACAGCGCCAGCCACGGTAAACTTTACCAATTCCACTGTTGGCTACGGTTCTCTTACGTATAATTGGTCTTTCGGTGATGGCACCACCTCGACAGATGTAATGCCTTCTCACACTTACTTGTCAAGCGGCAGTTATACTGTGCGCCTCATCTGTACAGACGGGCATGGCTGTTCAGATACCCTGATCCGAAATAATTATGTTCATATCGGTACATTGAATGCTGATTTTAATGTGCCTGCAAGTGCCTGCAATGGCGATGTTCTTAATTTTGTCAATACCAGTACCGACTACACATTTTCAACGTGGACGTTTGGTGACGGGAGTAACTCTTTCACTGACAATCCCAGCCATGGCTATTTATCGGGTACATACAATGTGACGCTTATTGTCACCAATGGTGTTTGTTATGATACCCTTACAAGGACGATTATAGTTCATTCGCCACTTACCCCAGGTACCATCAATGCAGTTTCTTCCTGTCCAGCACCCGTTACGGTGACTTATTCAACCAGCGGCTATTCCACCGGGGCATCTGTAAAATGGCGTTTCGGCGATTATTATGCCTATGACACCATTTCAGGGGTGACCGTCAACCATACCTATCTATCCAATGGATGGTTTGATGTTGTAGTCACTTACACAGACCCTTATGGATGCACTAATTATACAGTTCGACGAGATAGTGTTTTCGACGCAACCTTCAAGAATAACATTCCACCATATCTATGTTTGGGAACCAATTATATGTACTATGACTCACTGTTGTCCTATGTTTTTGGACACAGGCCATACAGATACCCGGTTACATCAACGCTATGGAATTTTGGGGACGGAACCACCTCTACCCTTGCAACGCCAAACCATGTCTATGCCGCCGTTGGTACTTACATGGTAACCTGCAGAGTGACGACAGCCAACGGTTGCACGTTCACAGATACCGGATACACCACCGTAACAAATGACCCTCCGGTCGTTACAATAACAGCAACTGAAGATACCGTATGCTATGGTGTGCCTGTGACATTTTATGCGCATCTTGTCCATGGTCCTGTGAGTGGCTACAGGTGGTTTTTTGAAGATAATCCTCCTCTTTTCTTACCTGTGGGTACGACAGACACAACCATAACGCATGTATTTAATTATCCAGGGGTATTCACGGTTACAGTAAATGCAGACCTCGGCGGCTGTTCAGGAGCAAGTTCAATTAGAATCGTTGTCGATTCTCCCAAAGCGATAGTAGGTGTAAGGTATAATTGCGGTAACCGTCGTGCAGCACTCTTTATAGATAGCTCGATGGGCGATACCTGGCATCAGTGGCTATTCCCGGATGGAACGACATCCCTTGCCGATACAGTGACCCATATATTCCCATCACTCGGATGGGATAGTGTCAGGCTTGTCACCTTCAATTCGCGTAGTGGTTGCAGAGACACCGCTATAAGGCGCATACAGCTGTACGACGTAAAGCCACGCTTAACGTTGAGTGACAGTACTTATTGTCAGAGCCAAGCCTTTTCATCAAATAACGAGAAAGCAATTATTACTGTAGATACCGGCCATAGAATCATTGCGGACACAATTTATATTGATTGGACTTATCACGCCTTCGTATTGGAGTCATGGGGTAATTACGTTCAGGAAATATACCCTGACACTGGATTTCACCATGTTGAGGCCATCTCAATTGATGAGCGAGGGTGCAGAGATACAACTGTTAGGTCTATTTGGGTGTCTAATCCAATTGCCCGGTTTGCGACACACCCGTTCTGTGCTGGCGCACCAGACCCCTTTCTGGACTCCAGCAGCTTTCAGTCATTTGCGCCGATAAAACATTACTGGTCATATGGTGATGGTACGCATGACACTTTAACGTCACCAACTGCTTACCACTATTACACAACGGGAGGAACATTTTTGGTCAGCGAAACAATAAAGGATAGTTTCGGCTGTACGTCAACTGTAACACAACCGACCCATGTATGGCACCCTGAAGGGACAGTTGAAATGTTGCCCTACCCATGTAAAAACATAGCAACCCATTTCCACCTCAATACCCACGACACAATTACCAGTTCCTCGTGGACATTCGGAGACGGCGCAACGTCATCGGCGGATACTCCCGTTCATACCTACATTGACACCGGCTACTTTCACTTGCAATTAGTCATTACGGATAACCATGGTTGTACAGATACCTTACGTGATACAATTCACATTTCCATACCTCATGCTGCATTTCTGACCGATACCTTCTTAGTATGCAACCCTTTCCGCGATAGCTTCATTAACATGAGCAGCGGAGCTACAACATACCTTTGGAATTTCGGAGATGGTAACTCGTCGGCTTATACATCACCGCCTAATACTTACGTGTCACCTGGAGTATATGCTGTCCAGCTGATTGCGTTTACCGAACATGGCTGTGCAGATACCGAATATTCGAGAGTACATGTCTTTGGTTTTTCGGGAGACTTTGCATATCCCGATTCAGGTTGTGGTCCATTATCTGTCCATTTCAGTGCAGGACTGATACACGTGGACAGCATAAGATGGGATTTTGGTGACGCTACAACAAGTACTGCCCTTCTTACCGATTCAACTACGCATATCTACACTTCCGTTGGCGCTCACACCCCCCGCTTGATTATTTATAAAGGCGGTTGTTCAGGGTATAGCGATGGCGATCAGCCAGTGCGCGTTGATACGGTGTTTCCGGGCTTTGGTTTTTCGCCCATTATATGCCCTGGTCAGCCGACAATTTTCATTGATACATCGCGAAGTTATTATTCTATGATAACAGGGTGGCACTGGTCTGCTGACGGAACATTCTGGTCAACGGATAATCCAGCCTTTTATGCTTTCTCAAGCCCTGGCATGCATGCCATAACCACTACGGCCACAGATGGCTGGGGATGCAGCAGTAGCATAACAGATAGTGTCTCTGTGCGAGAAAGTCCAGTTCTTCCACCGATATTGGGCGACAGCATAATCTGCCTTGGGAGCACCCCTATCTTCACTGATAGTCTCCCGGGTGGATATTGGGAGACTTGGGATGACGCGATTGCCATTGTTGATAGTTCAGGCCATGTTACTATTGTAGATACAGGCGCAGGTGGAGTAAGCTACATTTTTACAGACACATTCGGATGTTCGACAGGTGCAGATATTGAATTCTATGTAGCGCCAATTCCTATATTAGATGGCATTGTTGGTGATACGGTTTGCGCACATGATTCTGTCTTAATAGCTACCTCGCTATCTGGTGGCGCATGGACTTTCAATGATCCGTCAATAGCAATGGTTGGAGCTAGCGGATATATTGTCGGTTTAACTGCCGGCACGACAGGTATCACCTATACTGTTACTAATAGTTACGGCTGCTCAACAGAAGTACACAACTTCTTTACTGTTATGGCAGTGCCAGGTACACCTGTGGTGACAGGCCCCGATAGCATGTGTGTAAATACAGGTGAAACATTTACTACATCTATCCAGGGCGGGGTATGGGAGTCTTCAAACACGTCAGTGGCTATTGTGGACAGTACCGGCTATGTGTTCATATTGGACACCGGCACTGTAGCTATAAATTATATACTGTCTAACTGGCATTGCAGTACTGTAGTTACACACCCCGTACACATCATTACTACACCATTCATACCTCCGGTCACAGGCGCTAATGTCGCATGTATCGGCAGCGTGATCACTTTATCCGACCCGATGCCTGGAGGTTTTTGGGTAAGCATTGACCCATCTGTCGCAACGATAGATTCTTTCGGCGGAGTTACCGGCGTTGGCGCAGGAACTACACTGATTGTCTATGTGGTGTCGAACACCTGCGGATATAATTACGCGCTCGATACCATAACCATAGTAACGCCAAGCCCACCTATTACGGGCATACCGGCAGTATGCTCCGGGTCAGTAACTATACTGCATAATCCTGTTCCGGGAGGTGAATGGAGCAGTAGCAATACCGATGTCGCAGAAGTTAATCCCGTAACCGGGGAAGTAACCGGTATTGGTTACGGAACGGCTACGATCTCCTATACGGTGACCACGCCATGCCCGTTTGTTGTTACAATGGACGTAAGGGTGGATATGGCGCCGATCATTACGACCAATTTCCTGGTGGCCTGTCAATCTATGAGCGATGGCGGTGGCATATCCAGTAAGGGTGTCGCTATGGGTGAGCCTTCAGAAAGCGGAGGTCCGGCTATCGATGACGGGGGTGGTTGTCTTTTAGTGTGTGAACACACTACTGTACGCTATTATGGTCACGGTGTAGCGGATAGCCGGTTCACCTGGACCTGCCTGGGCGGTACCATAGTAGCCACTTACGGAGATAATGCAGATAGTATTGATGTGTTTTGGCCAACTACTGGTGTAGTGGGCAGCATCATGGTCACAGATACGTTCAGCCATTGTATTGGGGAAGCCGAGTTATGTGTAAAGGTGATTTCAAAACCACATGCTGAATTTACTACAAACACGGTCGGTGCTTGTCTTGGCGACGGCATTGCTTTCTATGATGCTTCAGTGGCGGACACATTATCCCCGATTGCAGGTTGGTATTGGGATTTTGGCGATGGCACCTCTTTTGGCGACCAATACCCGCCACCCCATGTATATGGAGGTCCCGGGGTATATATTGTTACGTTAGTGGTGTGGAACGCCTGTCATTGTGCGGATAGTTTTCATATAAAAGTATATGTGGAGGAAAATCCCGGCCCGCAGATCCACTGTCCGGCTATAGTATGCGAGGATGAGATCGCTACTTATTCGATCGATGACCCTTGTGATCCCGAATGGGTAGTAACCGGTGGTCATATCATTGACGGTGATGGAACCGAAACAATCATCGTTAAGTGGGATGATGCACCGGCTGACGGACATGGCTATGTACAGGTGACCAACACTTGCGGCGATTGTAATTTACCAAGCATAGTTACTGTGCCGATCATCCTTGCCGATGCGCCTATCAGCGGCCCTTCCTTTGCCTGTGTCGGTCAGCAATACACCTATTCTATTCCCTTATGGGCAGGAACAGACTATGAATGGGGTGTATTAGGCTATCCCGGGATTATCATCGGCTATAACAACGATCATAAAATGACCGTCACTTTTCCAGGCCCAGGTACTTATACCATTCATGCCTGGTATCAGAACCGCTTAAAGCTCTGCGGCGGAAACGTTACCAAAACTGTAGTGGTCAAAGATGTTTCGACCATAAGTGGTGTAACCCATCTGTGTGTCAGCGATGCGACAGATCAGTGGTATTCCCTCAGTGGGGGACATGAAGGAATATGGACAGTAGTTGACCCAACAGGTGTAACAACTACCACTTCAACTCCTTATAATGGAACTTATGTGTTGCCAAACATACCGGGTATCTGGCTGATAAATGCTGCCGGGGACTTCTGTGTTAATCCAATCAATGTTATTGTAGAGGGCATTCCACATGCTATAGATAGTGTGGTGGGTGAAGATACCGTGTGTCTGAACAGGGTGTACACATACAAAGCTTATAATGATGTACCGGGTACTACCTATGAATGGAGCATAATTGGCGGTAACGTGATCCCCGCATCGGGTAGTGAAACTGTGGATGTGGTTTGGACGAGTACAGGAACAAAGCAATTGATGGTAAGGCACGAGCCTGATGCAGAACCACACTGCGACGCACCTGTAATGACTATTAATGTCATCCAGGAATACGTGAACCCACAAATTGCAGGAGATAGTACCCCTTGCTCTAACGGCCTCCGTCAATATTCAGCGGGGTATCTGCGTGCGGAGAACTATAACTGGAAAATATTTCCCGACAGTGTGGGCAGCGTGGTCTCCGGCGATCATTCACCGCAGGTGTCTGTGCTATGGAATAACGTTGTAGCTTTTACCGATGCCTACGTTGTTGTTGCTGCACAGAAATGTGATACAATAGTTGCTGACACTTTCCATATCCGCCTGCAGCCACCACCGGTTGTGTCCATATCTGCCAGCGATACATTATTATGTCCGGGTGAGGATGTTGTGTTTACGCCGCATAATGGTTCGGGAACATATCGTTGGGACTTTGGCGATGGTACAACGCTCACCAGCGGCAGTACTTCTGTGCATCATCTTTACGATGACAATACGACCAGCGGCAATATCAGCTATACCGTAAGGCTTACGTCCCTGCTTGATACCAACTCCTATTGTCCTTCTACAGGTGTGGCGTTCTTCACAATTGTAGAGCAGCCCGGGCCTATAGCTAATGCGACCACGGGCTTTGGGCCTTACTGGTGTCTTGGCGATACACCTATACTGGTAGGTACAGTTACTGAAAATGTAACCGGGCTGACTTACCAGTGGTATAAGAATGGCACGGCTGTTAGCAGCGCTAATGGCACCGAATACACTGCGATCGGGGATGGTGCGGATGCGGATTTCTATTTTATGGCAACAGCGGCTAACGGCTGTTGGGATACATCAGAGTTAGTTCATTTTGATAACTTTTGCTCGCACGGAGGTGGCGGAAGTGATACCTTAGATCATGGAGGGCCGGGTGGTTGTACCTTTTACGCCACTGCGTCATCTACACATAATTGTAACGTGATAACACTTAGCGGTACACCTCCGGGAACCTGGTGTTACTGGAAAGCCGAAAAGACACCTTCAGGCGGCACTTTTACCGGCAATGTATGTTCTACAGCTATTGCTACAGCAATTTATGATAAGCCAGGTATTTACAGGTTTTCGTATCATCTGAACGCCCCCGGTCTGTGCAACGACACAATATTGGTTATTGATACAGTAGGCATAGTTCCCGACTTTTATGATTACGTACATTGTAATCCTGATGGAACAGACAGTCTGTTCCTGATAGATCATAGTGTCCGGTTGTCCTGGTTCACTATATCGCCTCCTTTATCGTGGTCTGAAAGTTCAGTCTTTGCATATGGATCAACGGCAACTGCGGTTTTTCCTACAAATACCTCGCATACCATAACACTCAATGTTTCCGGCGCAGAGCCCAATGGGCCGTTCAGTTGCAGCGTAAGCAAGATGATAAACATACCTGCCAGAATACCGCATTTCGGATATACGTTCTCACCCGGTAGTATTTGTGAAGAAATCCCAGTTGCGTTTACCCCAGCATCAACCGCTGGTGTGGCTGGTTTCTTGTGGCAGTTTGGCAATGGTGGAACTAACAGATTAACAAGTCCTAAATGTGCCTATGATTGGAATCCACTTGGAGGTAATCCTAATTCAAATTTTTCTGTAATGACAGTTACAGATACTTCTGGCTGTAGATTTGATACAAGCATTGGATTGATTAATATTTATAGAAATGTCATGTCCGGATCGATGGATCCTGGGGATATAGTATGTCCTAATAATGCACCATACTCATTGGGATATACAAATTTTATCGGCGGTCCGATTATCTCTTATGCCTGGTCAAACGGCGATTCTACATTTGTGCCATATACAGATGTGTATAATTCAGGCGCCTACTCCGTTAGGGTTTATGATGCTCATCAATGTAGATACATGCCACTTACAGTTGAAAATGTAAAGGTTTTGAGAGTACCGACAGCACAGATCAGGGGGAAACTAAACTATTGTACCAATGATCAGATAAATCTGAATGGCTATGCGGGTCACAGCGTAAGCTACCAATGGTTCGTGAATGGCTCAGTATTCCCTATTGATCATGTTTCTTTCTACCTGCCTGCCGGAGACTACCCTGTAACGCTTGTGCTGTCTATGTACGACACTGCTGATGCAGTAGGCCCTTGCACTGACACTGCGACAGCCATATTACATGTCTATCAAACACCTGATGCGCCTGTTATCACCGGCCCGACTATCGTTGATTGTGATCTGTATCATTTACAGTTGAGTGCAACCGCCTCAGAGCCGGGTGTATTTAACTGGAGCAATAGCGACTATGGCCCTGTGGCAAATGTCTATACGGGAGGGCCGATAGGTGTGGTGTTTACCAATATGGCGGGTTGCTCCAATTCAGCTCAGACATTGGTGCCGTCAGCGCCAGGCTATTATTTCCAATACCTGCCATCCGGTTGTTATGACATTTGTAAAGAGAGGTTCCCAATAAGACTCTACGGTCCACCACATGTACCATTCGATTCATGGGAATGGCGTAAAGACGGAATTGTGGTGAGTTCGGGCAGCGGAATAATGGACCCGTACAGCGTCAGTGTTACAGGCGAGTACCAATGGGTATTAGCCAATGGCCTGTGTAATCAGAAATCCCCCCTATTAGATGTAACTGCCATTGGTTGCGGTGACTGCAACAAAATAAATGTGGACGTGAAGCGGATTGAGTGTGCACCTGGCGATCCCGTAGTTTATACAGCATATATTAACGTCATCGATCCGTATGTTGGCGATACCTATACGGTTGGCACAGATGGAGGCCCATTAACGCCTTTCTCCGGCACAATATCATCTACCTCTACTTTGTTGACGCTCTCGCTGGCTGTTATAGATACTGACGCTACAACAGTTACCATTTACATAGAGCTAACCCATCACAACGGTACCAAATGCATGTATAAAAAGGTGGTTAGTTTACCTGATTGCAGTTGGATAGCGGAGAAACCAATAGCTGATACACAAAAAGCGGCGCCGCTTACAGTAAGCACAGCAATGCTGGTATATCCTAATCCCGCAACGCAGATGGTAACCATCTCTTACGATTATGGTGATCAACCTTTCAAAGAGCGTAGCATATCCGTATTTGATCAGTTAGGTAGAAGAACTCAATCTTTACAGGTACAGGATAGCCACAACACCTGGCAATTGAACACCACTGACTGGACACCTGGAGTGTACATTATACGAATGGAAGGCGATGGTAAAGTGTTCCAAACGCAAAGGCTGATTGTCAATAATTAAAAATGAATACCTCGTAACTTCCGGGTTACGAGGTATTATAATATTTATCTATCTTTAACCAAAATGTAGACTGCCATGAGAGTGTTGTTTATTGTTTTACTATCAATTTTATTCTGCTCAAATCTTTTTGCGCAGCAATACCAATGGGTCAAAGGTGGTGGTACTACAGATGATATCAGTCCTCCTTATACCAAGGAAGGCTCTTACTATATGTGTACCGACCAGAACAAAAATATTTATTCATTGAACGTTATTGGCAGCCACACAGCAATGACTGCTGATACATTTACACACGGTTCAACCCCGTTTGTTGTTAGCAACAATATCCTGATTACAAGTTACAACTGCAATGGAGTAATGCGTTGGGCGAAACTGATTACCTGTTCCGGATATGACGTCCATCCTTTAGGTTTGGTTGTTGATCGCATAGGACATCTATATCTTTCGGGTATTTTTTGGCATGCAAGCGGCACCTTCAGCATAGGATATGACACAACAATAGCCACCAGTAACTTAGTAGCAGGAACAATTCAGTTAGATACTAACGGACATTTCAATTGGATAAGGTGGGTGGGTCCAAATACAGTAGCAAATAGAACCGCGAGCAGCCCCGGATATGGTACACTGGCTTTGGATAATCAGCAAAACGTACACTTTATAAAAGTGCTTAGGAGTGGCTCCCAAATTACGCCGTCCGTGCTTTCCACCTATGGTACTTATGATATAACTTACGATGCTACAGGCACTTTGTTAAGTGCTGTTAGACTACAATTGGACTCTTTGCAAGCCATACAGGGAGCTTGTTTTGATAGTAGTTCAAATACCATGTTCACATATGGAGATGCAAATGAGTTATTGGTGTCAAGCGGTAATTATCCGACTTTTGCAGCTGCATTTGATGCCAACAGAAATGTACTATGGAAGGATACGCTAACATCGCCTTATTTCGGTAGCAGCGGTTTAGGGTCAGCATTCAACGGTATTGCAACAGACAATTCAGGTCATTTATATTTGTGTGGTTCAGCTTCAGTATCTGGAGCTTATGGAGGTGATACCGTTACCAATGCTCCGTTTGGCCTGGGTTCAATTGGAATTGTATTAAAAACAGATACATTGGGACATCCCATTTGGTTGAAGCCATTTGCATCAAGTTTGAGTATATGCGGCTTTAGTTCTGTTGCTGTTATGCCTAATAACAAAATTACTGCTTCTGGAGCAATGGTAGGAACAGTTATCAGTGGTAATGATACTTTAGTAAACTACTCCGGCGAATCAGAAAATGCTTTTTTTACGATATTAGATACAAGTGGAAATATACAGACATTACAACAAATACATGGCAATGGTAATCCTGATATTTCAATGTGCTTAGCATCTGACAAAGTTGGAAATCTGTATTTAGGAGGATATGTAGCCAGCAGTATTTGGGGTGGTTCGATGACACCATATACATCTGTTGGTGGTAACACCGACTTCTTCGTAATGAAATATGGTGTTGATTGTAACTGTACGTCAATGCCTATGGCCGCATTTACCTATTCAGGGTCGCCAACGGTAACTTTCAATTATACCGGAACAACGGCAGGTGTAGATAGTGTGCGCTGGTATTTTGGGGATGGTGGCACGGCAATAACGTTTAGTCCTACGCACACCTATACCGCTGCCGGTGTTTATCATGTTACTGTTCGCATATATTCTGCATGCGGTAATGATGTCCGTTTCGCGACTATCACGATTCCCTGTGTCGGCTTACCTGTTTGTTCATTCACTTATTCAGGAACAACAGCAACACGCAACTTTACCTACACTGGTACACCGGCAACACCTGACAGCGTAGCCTGGACTTTTGGTGATGGCGGTCATGCTACGGGCCTTTCCGTATCACATACTTACTTGACCGCCGGTACATTCAACGTTTGTGCGACTGTTTACACCCCATGTGGCAATCATACTATTTGCAATAGCGTTACTATAACCTGCGCATCGGCTCCGATCGCGTCCTTTACCAATAGTGGCGCACCAACCACAACATTTACATACTCAGGTACCACTACAGGTTTGGATAGTGTTGTTTGGCATTACGGCGATGGTGGACATGGGACAGGAACGACTTCTGTTCATAGCTATACGTTAGGTGGTTCTTATGTAGCCTGTGCCATTGCTTACAACCATTGCGGATGGGATTCAGCGTGTGCTACAATCACGGTGCCATGTGTACCTCCGGTAGCTAACTTCTCGCATGCCGGCACGTTGGTACAAAACTTCAGTTACACAGGTACAACGCCTGGCATCGACAGTATTGTATGGGACTATGGTGATGGCAATACAGGTCATGGTTCGGCATCCACCCATACCTATGCAATTGAAGGGACTTATCATGTATGCGTCATGGCTTATTCCTACTGTGCAGCTGACACGCAATGCAGCGATATAGTGATCACCTGTCCTCCTCCGGTAGCAGCCATAACAAACACTAATGATACCTTCCATTATACCGGAACCACGCCAACGATTGATAGTATCGTATGGAACTTCGGCGATGGTTTTACAGACACAGGTATGTCTCCAGTGCATCCTTACGCAGTTACGGATACTTATCATGTTTGTGTACGGGTATATGGATATTGCGGTGCTGATACACTTTGCACCGATGTTATAGTAACTGGTGTTGGTATCAGCACAATAACGTTGTCTGACATTAGTGTTTACCCTAACCCGGCTACCAACCAGGTAAACATTGAGCGAGTAACTTCATTGATGAACTATAGGCTAATGAGTGTAACCGGTTCAGTTCTACAAAGTGGGCCATTAAACGTTGGAAAAAATAGGTTGGATATGAGTAATTATTCGCCGGGAGTGTACATGATCGAGCTAATAAGCGGGAATGGGTCGAGGAAAACGTTTAGGATTATTAAAGAGTAATTGGATGGTGGCCTGATGGTCGCCATCTTTTTTTAATAAGTAGGGGTTAATCCTGGTACACGGTTGGGTAAATTATGAATTTTATGCAATTTTTGACAATTGCAGGAGATGAGCCTTTGTAAAAGCCATTGATAACCAATAATTTTATTGTAGTATTTAGTTACCACTATGAAATTGTGCTTATGAGGTTGTTAACAAGTGTGCGCGATGTGAAGCCCTATACTCTTAAAGAAATTGCCGGTATCTACGGAGTATGCGATAAGACCGTTAAACGTTGGCTCAAGCCATTTAAAGATGAAATTGGTGAACGGCAAGGCCGTTTCTATACCGTTAACCAGGTTAAGATCATATTTGACAGATTGGGCTTACCTGGTACGCTCGATGAATTTATTACCTAAACTCTTCTCAGTTTTACACAACTCTGCACAACTCTGCATAACTCAGCAAATGTTCCACACGGCTTAGTTTGGCCATTATAGCTTTGAAGCTTAAAACCTTATTCTATGACTGTAGAGGAATTAAGAGCCTACCCAAACTTGGCGCAGCTCACGGACGAACAGGCAAATGCCATACTGAAAACCCTGGATTCATTAGCTTCAGTAGTTTTTGAATACACCTGCCATCAAAATGGCATACTAATTGATAATCAATTAGATACAGACAAAAGTGATCATACCAACTTAAACTTTGCAGCATGAACAATCTTGAATTATTTCAGCAATTCGCCCCCGCAACCTCAGGCGCTATAACTATCAACCTGAAACAAGCAGTTGTTTACACAAGGGTTTCCTCAAAAGAGCAGCACGACAAGAATCTAAGCCTTGACTTTCAGGCGAAAACCATAGCTGAATATGCTAAGAGAAATGCTATGAATGTGTTGTCATCTTTTGGAGGAACTTATGAAAGTGCTAAAACAGATGGTCGCAAAGAGTTCTTGCGCATGCTGGATTTTATTAAAAAGAACAAAGGCAGAGTAAGTCATATTCTCGTTTATACGCTCGATCGGTTCAGCCGAACTGGGGGAGGCGCAATTAAACTTGCGCAAGACCTGCGTGATAAATATGGTGTTACCGTATTCGCTGTCACACAGCCCACAGATACAACAAACGCCAGCGGTGTTTTTCAGCAAAATATTCAGTTTCTGTTCAGCGAGTTTGATAACCAACTTAGAAAGCAGAGAGCAGTAGCAGGTATGAAAGAGAAATTTGAGCGAGGTATTTGGTGTCTTAAACCACCAATGGGTTATGACGTACTTCGTTCAGAGGGGGAAAGGAAGATCATCATAAATAAGACTGGTCAGCAACTAAAGAAAGCGTTTAAGTGGAAATTGGAGGGGCTAAAGAATGAAGAGATATTGATGAGGCTAAATGCGGTCGGGGTCAAGATATACAAGCAAAAGCTGTCACAAATATTTTCCAATCCTTTCTATTGTGGCATTATTGTCAACAAGATGCTCAATGGCAAACTTGTCGAGGGCAACCATCCGCAAATTGTATCGCAAAATGACTTTCTCGCGGTAAATAACATTCGCAAGTCGGCCAATAAGTATGGTGTTCCTCATAGAGATGAGATCGAGGAACTGCCATTAAAAGTGTTTATGAAGTGTGAGGCATGTAACAAGGGTTATACGGGGTATATAGTTAAGGCGAAGAATATTTATTATTACAAGTGCCGTACAATAGGCTGTGGTTGTAATAAGAATGCTAAAGACCTTAATAAGCAGTTTGAGGAATACCTCGGAACACTTGCAATACACCCTGATTATATTGAGCCATTGTACAAGATCATGGCTGAGAAGTTTGACGGGCTTAAAGACGCAAATAGCCAGCAAACAAGTGGTCTAAGAAATCAGCTAAGTGAAGTGCAGACGAAGATAGATAACCTGGAAGAAAGCTACTTTATTTTGAAGCAAATGGGCCAGGAGACCTACAATAAGTTCATGGCTAAATACGCGGAAGAAAAGGCAAAAATCCTTGATGGAATGAGTACAGTTGGTCAGGACTGTTCGAACCTTTCGGAATACTATATTTCAGCGCTGCGATTTTCAATGAAACTCCCTGCAGTGTGGGCTTCCAGCCCTGTGGCAGTTAAAGAGAAGATACAGAATACAATTTTTCCCGATGGAGTGGTGTATAATCACAAAAATCAGGCATTTCGAACCGAAAAATTAAATGCGATATTTTTGCATATTGCAAGCCTGACAAGCAATTCAGGCGGAAATGAAAAAGGACAGACCAACTATAAAGTTGATCTGTCCAGTCAAGTCGGGAAGACAGGATTCGAACCTGCGACCCCATGACCCCCAGCCATGTGCGCTACCGGGCTGCGCTACTTCCCGAATCCGGTATTTGAGGGCTGCAAATATAGTTTAAAAAACTACCGTCATCAAATTATTTGATATCGTAAAGCTTGTTAAAAGTCATCCTATCCCAATACCCGCGCTGCGTTTGGATAAGGCCGTTCTTTATCTCAAAGAAACCACAGCCGGTAAATTGTTTAGGGTCGCGCCATTCCAGCACTGCCCAGTCTCCTTCGGCAATTATCTGCACAGGTATGCAGTGCATTTCTGGCGCAATTGCAAATTCATCCCGGAACATTTGCCCTATGGCCGTCTTGCCATGTATGGGTTGGTTAGGCATCTGGTGGTTCACGGCGTCTTCTGCATATAAAGACTCTAAAGTAGCTGTGTCGGCCGTATTAAAGGCTGCCAGCCACTTTTCTACAATCGTTCTTGGTGATGGATACATACACTACGAAAGGTCTGCCGCTATCAATCTTAAAAACTCACTACGTGTCTCGTTCTTCAGGAACTGACCGCTGAAGGCCGAAGTGGTGGTAGCGCTGTTCTGCTTCTGCACGCCGCGCATCATCATGCACAGGTGCTGGGCTTCTATCACCACGCCTACGCCCAGGGGCTGCAGGGTGTCTTGTATCGCATCCAGTATCTCGTGCGTCATGCGCTCCTGCACCTGCAGGCGGCGGGCAAATACATCTACCACACGGGCCAGCTTGCTGAGGCCGGTTATGTGGCCGTTAGGTATGTAGGCTATATGTGCCTTGCCAAAGAAGGGCAGCAGGTGATGCTCGCACATAGAGTACAGTTCTATGTTCTTCACCAATACCATCTCGCTGTACGACTCCTCAAACTTGGCAGAGTTCAGTATCTCTCTTGCATCCAGCTTGTAGCCCTGTGTCAGGAACTGCATCGCCTTGGCCATACGCTCCGGCGTTTTCAACAGCCCGTCGCGCTCAGGGTCTTCGCCTATAGCTTCTATAATACCGCGGTAGCTGCCTTTCAGCTGCTCCATTACCCGCGGGTTATATTCTTCAATCTTTTTGTAGCTCAAAGTAGTGTGTGATTTTGCTTGAACAATAACAAAGGTAATCCGGCAAAATGCTTTGCCGCTTTCCTGGTAGTATTGATTATCGCGTTGTCATCACCTGCAAAATCAATACGGGTTATTCCTATTTACCGCCGTAGTACTCTACGTATATGTTCCTGGTCTCTATCAGCTTTACGCAGTGCAGCTTTACTGTGTCGCTTTCTATGTGCGGTGCCAGTTCATTCCATATGCCTATCGTCAGGTTCTCCGCACTGGTAAATTTACCAGACATAAAATCCACGTCCAGGTTCAGGTTGCGGTGGTCTACACGTTCGGTGATCACGTCTTTTATCACATCACCCAGTGTCTTGGCGTTATATACAAAGCCAGTCTCGGGATGTGGCTCTCCTTTCAGGGTCACATGCAATTCGTAGTTGTGGCCGTGCCAGTTCTCATTAGCACATTTGCCAAAAACTTCCTTGTTCTTTTCTGCGCTCCAATTCTCGTTATACAATTTGTGGGCTGCATTAAAATGCTCAACACGCGTCAGATATATCATTTCTTTAATTTGGTGCAAAGTTATGCTTACAATATGGTTTAGCAAAAAATCAGGTTCTTTGCACTATGAAGCTGCTTATAATATCTGCTACCGATGGCGAGGTAGCTATAGCTAAAAAACACATTGCCGAAGGTGGCAAAACAGGGCACGAAGTGCATATGCTCACTACAGGCGTAGGGCCCATAGCCACCACATTTACCCTAACCAAGGAGTTATCTGCCAATAGCTACGATCTTGTCTTACAGGCCGGCGTGGGGGGAAGTTTCGATACACACATTCCCCTGGGCAGCGTGGTAAAGATAAGTGCTGAGCGATATGGCGACCTCGGCGCAGAAGATCACGACGAGTACCTGGATATCTTCAGCATGGGCCTAATACAGGCCAATGAACACCCGCATAGCAATGGATGGCTGGTAACGACTGCTTCACCCTGGGCCGATAAGATAGACCTGCCTTCCGCAACGGGCCTCACCGTAAGTACTGTAAGCGGCAGCGAGCGCACTATTGCCATGCGCATGCAGCAATACGGTTGCCAGGTAGAAAGTATGGAAGGTGCTGCACTGCATTACACGTGCCTACAGCTGGGCCAGCCTTTTGCCCAGGTACGTGCCATTTCCAATTACGTTATCCCCCGCGACAAAAGCCAGTGGCAGATGAAGGGCGCTATTATTAACCTGAACAATTGGCTGATTGATTTTTTAAGTAAACAATAGTTACTAAAGAAGCGCAACTTTGCGCTGCATTCAATACAATATGGAACTCTCTCTAGGCTTTAGCCCCTGCCCCAACGATACGTTTATCTTCGATGCCATGGTGAATGGTAAGATAGATACTCATGGTCTCACCTTTAAGTACGTAATGGAAGACGTGGGCACCCTGAATGCCTGGGCAGAGCAGGGCAAGCTGGATATCACCAAGCTTAGCTACAGCACTTTTTTGCATACGGTTAATGAATATGCGCTGCTGCACAGCGGCAGTGCATTGGGCGAGGGTGTAGGCCCATTGCTGGTTTCAGCAAAGCCGCTGAGACTGGATAACATCAATAATTTTAAGATAGCCATACCCGGCTTTAACACCACGGCCAATCTGCTCCTTACACTGGCCCATCCGCAGGCCACCAACAAAACCGAAATGCTCTTTAGCGATATAGAGCAGGCTGTGCTCGATGGTCAATACGATGCCGGTCTCATCATCCACGAAGGGCGCTTCACCTACCAAAGCAAAGGGCTGGTAAAGCTGATGGATATGGGCGACTGGTGGGAACAAACTACGCATGCAGCAATACCCCTGGGTGGTATCGTAGTGCGCCGTAAGTTCGATAAGGAATTATCTGCCACTATAGATAAGGTCATTAAAGAGAGCATTGCCTATTCGTGGCGTCACTACCCCGACTTGGCACAATTTGTAAAAGATAATGCGCAGGAAATGGAAGAAGACGTTATGCGCAAGCACATTAACCTGTACGTCAATCATTATTCTGATGACCTGGGCGAGATCGGGCGCAACGCCATTATTACGCTGTTCGATAAAGCAAAAGCTGCAGGGCTGATAAAAGGGGAACTGCCCGCATCAGTATTCTACTAATGCACCACCACCAGCCTTAGCGTATACATTTCCCTGCCCGGCACGCTGATCATGCACATATATACGCCGGCAGGCAGGTCGGCAACAGAGAATGGTGTAAGCTGTTGTGTCAGCGTATAATTGCGTACACGCTTGCCGGTAATATCGTGCAGGGCCATGTTGCCCCCGGCACGCAGGTCGCCGGTATAGCTAAGTATACAGTCATTTCTTGCCGGGTCAGGGTATATGATAATCCTTGGCACCGAGGGATAAACAGGCGGCGGACCTTCCACACATTCCGTGCGTGGCCTGTACTTGGCAATGAAAATGTTGGTCTGCTGCCCATCATACATATGCAGCGTATCAGGCCCTATAACAAACGGATCCACGGCTCTGAAGTCTGCCGCCAGCATCACCGCGCCCCTGGTATCTGTAGCCAGGCCGCTATTGGCCAGGCCCGTATTATACCCGCCCGATGATATCAGTTCTGTATGGTCAAAAAGGCTGTCGTTAGCATTGTAGCCTACCAGCATTACAGGGTCTACACTGCCAGCTGGCGGGTACACTGTGGTAGTACCATCTACCTTTATGCCTTTCGACACTTCCATGTTCACGCACGCCCACACATTGTTACAAGGGTCTGTTGCCAGTCCGGCAACGGCACAGCAATGTGTCATTGGCACTGCCGGGTTCATAATGCGCGGTGCGTGCATGGTGCCGGTAGAGTCGTAGCGGGTAATAAAAAAGCCCCCGTTAGCATTGTATATGTCGTAAGTATCAAACGACAGCGAATCCTTAAACCCACCGCCCACATATACATTGCCTTTATGGTCGGGTGCGGCACATTTGGCTACACCCTTGCCGCCTGTGCTATTGGCCCATAAAATATTGCCGGTAGTACCAAAGCTGGCGATAAATCCTTTTTTCGAACTGTTGAATAATTGGTAACCATCAAAGGTTATGGAGCCGGAGGTAAAATAACCAGTAAGAAACATTTTGGTGCCATTACCGGCCACATCCAGCACATAATCGTTCTTAGTACCGCCAAAGGAGCGCGCCCACAGCAGGTTGCCAGATGTGTTGTACTTGGCTACAAAAATATCATCGGTAGTGTCGGCGCTGGCATTAACAAGTGTATTACTGCCAATGCGAAAGGTGTCTGCATTGAAGGTCGATGCGATATAAATATCCCCCGATTCGTCCGATGCTATTCCGCCGGGCTTGAGGTAGTCCCCATCGGGGTTTAAATTGTCGTCGTTACTTACGGCCCATAACAGGTCGCCAATGTCGCTGTATTTCAGCAGGAAGTAACAAGCATTCTTTTGAGGATTAATAGCGTTGTAGTAAGGGTTTCTCAATAGCTGGTCTTCAAACCTTATACTGTCTGTAACAAAATAGCCAAACACATAAAAGTTGCCTTTGTGGTCTGTGGTTATAGCTATTGGGCGGGAGCTGCCATGCTTGCCTGCGCGTGTCCATAGCAGGTTACCACTGCTGTCATACTTGGCTATTACAAGCTGCACATTGTTGGCAGGGTTTACCGGGTTGGTAAATTTTGTACTCCCTATACATACGCTATCGCCATAGTAAAAGCCGGCCATAAACACATTGCCCGACTGGTCGGTTGTGGTAAGCCAACCTTCGCTGCCGCCCAGCGGCGAGCTACAGGTGCCGCTACGTGCCCATTGCCAGCTCTGCGCCATAGCGGCAGGCACAGCCATACAGCACAACCAACAAACAAGAAGGAGTTTTTTCATATCGCTTCCGGCACTACTTCATTTGCAATAACCCTACATCTCGCAGCATATAAATGTGGCTAGTTTTCCTTTAGCACATACAGCTCTGGTATGTTACGCCCCAGGCCATCGTAGTCCATGCCATAACCCAGCACAAACTTATTCTCTATTTCAAATGCGCAGTAGTCGGCTTTCACATCATACTTCAGCGCATCAGGTTTAGAGAGGAAGGTAGCTATTTTTACCGATGCCGGTTGCCTGTTATAGATCTCTGGCATAAACGCATGCAGCGTTTTGCCCGTATCAATAATATCTTCTACTATTATCACGTGCCTGCCGTTCAGGTTTTCTTCCATACCTATGGCCGTTACCACATTGCCGGTTGATGTGGTGCCCTTGTAAGAAGCCAGCTTTATGAAGGATATCTCTGCCTCTATGGTCAGCTTGCGGAAGAGATCAGCAGCAAACATAAAGGAGCCATTCAGCACACCTATCACCAGCGGGCGCTTGCCTTCGTAGTCTGCATTTATCTGGGCGGCCATTTCACTTACACGTGCATCTATTGTAGCAGCGGTTATGAATGGAGTAAAAGTTTTATCTATTACGTGTATGTCCATGTGTCTATTTTATGCGCAGTTTTTTGCCGGCCCTTATTTGTGTTGGCTTTACGTGGTTCAACTGCATTAATTTTTTTACCGTTGTATGGTGCCTGTTGGCTATGCCTCCCAGTGTTTCACCTTCTTTTATAGTGTAGTAGTTGCTGCCCTTTTTCTTGTCGTCATCATCATCATCATCGTCACTTTTCTTTTTCTTCGGTTTTACCGCATTACGTGCAGGGGCAGTAGCGGCTGCGGGCTTTACCGATGGGGTAGATTGTACGGCTGCCATTTTGCTGTCATCGGTATAAACAACCTTGTCCAGTTCGGCCTTCAGGGCTGCCAGTTCATCAGCAGTGTCCTCCTTGGTCATACTGGCAGTTGCCTGTATATGCGCGGTGTCTTTAACTGCCGTTGCAATAGCAGATGTTGAGGTTACTGCTGGCTGTGGTGTTGCAGATGCTGGTTGTGCAACCGTCGCCGCAGTTGGCTGGCTGGCAGGTACCACCTTCTCAAACGGTGTAGCAGTTGCTACTTTTTCTGCTGGTGCCTTCACGGTCTCCACGTATGGCTTTGGCTTCTCTGCCACTACTGTGTCGGGGCGTTTTTCGGGCACTGGCTTGGTGCGGTTAATGGTAACCATGTCCGATGGTGGTGTGCTCTTGCCTAGTACCACCGTCATATTACCTCCGGTTTGCGTAGCTGTGGTAGCGCGCAATGCAGGCTTTTTAAAAACACCATTTTGTAGTTCCAGTATCACACCCGTTGCCGGCTCATCGCCAATGTCCATCATATTCAGGGCCAGCAGGCGCTTCAGCTGCATGCCTTCCATCTGCGATATCATGTACATACTTTCGCCTTCCTTTACAGTATGGCGTGCATGCGTGCCGCTGGTCAGCTTTTTCTCCAGGTATATGGGCATATTGGCTTCCAGCGGTCCGTCCGGCAGGTCATTTATCTCCAGCAGGTGCGGGTAGCGGATGTTGTATTTCACAGCATATTGCAGCAGTACATCGCCCTTGTAAGCATAAAATGCCTTAAGGCCATTTACCATTATTACTTTACCGCTGTCATACTTGGTGTCCAGCGATGGTTGTATTGCCTGTGTTGGTTGAGCCGCTGTTTTTGTTTCAGGCGAATCAACTACTTCGGCTCCCGGCTTTGCCTGCAATGGCAGCGGTCCGTCTGTAACAATTATGTTGTGCTTAATCTCTGCTCTTGCAGTGGTTACCGCCGGCGTCTCTTTCGCCGGTTCCTTTGCTGCCGGCGGAGTTGGCATAGTTACTGTCGCCTGTGTAGGTGTAGTTATTGTTACAGTAGGTGTAGCCTGTTCTGTTGTCTTAGGCACTGCAGGGGTAGATGTTTCTGTCTTTATCGGTTCTTTAGGTGGCGGTGGTGTGCCTCCCTTGCCCGATGGGAAAGGTGTTGTGATCACTATCTGGTCTCCGGCAGATGCAGTAACCGGCTGCGGACTTACAGCTGCTTTTGGCTGCACGGCCGATGGCTTCAGCCCCGGCCTTACAGGTAACAGGGAAGAGTCCATTGCGGCATAGGTATACTGCTGCAGTTTAAAATCTTCTATCAGCTTTATCAGTCTTTGGGCATACTGGGGGTTGGTGGCATACCCACACTTCTTCAGGCACACTGCCCACGATGCATAATCGGTTTGTGATAATGCAAACAGTGGCGCATAACGTTGGTTGCGTTTCAGGTAGTCAGAATGGTCTTTGTAAGAGTCTTCCGCACACCGGTACATTTTAAAACACTCTTTCGGCGCGTCATCGTCGTGGAAAAACTTCTCGCCTGAATAGTCAGATTTACATTTGATGCCAAAGTGGTTGTTAGCCGAACAGGCAAGTTCGCTTCTGCCAGCTTCGGTTTCCAGCACACCTTGCGCCAGCGTTACCGCTGCCGGTATGCCGGAGCGCACCTGCTCATCTATAGCTAATGAATAATATTTCTCAATATATCGTTGTGCCCTTACTGAGAAGCTGTCCTGGGCACCTGCTTTTACTGAAGCAAACAGCAAAAAGGAAGATGTACAGAATAGTAAAACTTTATTCATCGGACTCTATTTATATTGAAAGTAAATTATTTGTTATGCGACCGTTGCAAAAATACGTTTATGCCGCCTAACCTCAAACTTGAAGCATATTTAATAGATTGTTATAATAGGCAAGACCTATCAGCTACATAACAATGTTGTATTCACGCTTCTCGCGGCCAATTTATTCCAACTCCAGGATCGTAGCTATTTATTCTTTTTCTTATAGGTAAGAAAGGTAGTTATGAGGCCGAGTTCCTCGGCTGTAATAGTGGTCTCGGGCATATTGGCTTCGTGTTGGGCATTTTTGACCCTTAATTCATATCCTATCAGTTGCTCCTGCGAAAAATCGGGTATAATCGTTTTGCGTCCCTCCTTAGTACTATGGCAGCGGGCGCAATTGATCTCATAAAGTATTAACCCTTTATCGCACTGCTTGGTATAGTCTTCTTTGATTGCTTCAGGCATAGTTGCAGGAAATACATACGCTGGCTTTCCTTTTTGCCCGGCAATGGCAATATATACTGTAAATATGGCTACAGATATAGCCAGTGTTATCCATCTGCTTTTCATAATATGCTTAATATATACCGCCTACTTTTCTATTGTTCAGTACTCTTTGTCTGGAGACAGGAAGTGTTAACGGAGGTGTTTCCTGTTTTATGTTTTCGTTCAGTGCGTTTATAAATGCCACCAGGGCTTTCTTCTCATTTGTAGTTAGGTGCAACGAATCGGGGGATAGTGTTTGATTATCGACTATCAGACCATTGCCCACACCTCCGCCAGCATCATAAAAATCTATTACCTGTTGAAGTGTTTTAAAAACGCCGTTGTGCATATAGGGCATTGTGTGGGCTGAGTTCCGGATACTACCTGTTCTGAATGCATTACGGGTTTCTGTTGCCGGATTTATTTTATAACGCCCCTCATCCGGGCTTAAACTTTTATAGTCCAGGGTTTGAGGAACACCAATCACCTCAAACTCCGAACTCACGAACGGAGGCTTTACACCGTTAAACTGTGGTACAAAGTGGCATGTGCCGCACTGTGCCTTGCCCATGAATAGATTGAAGCCGTGCTGCACATCCGGTGGCGCTATAGCCATACCTTCCATAGCACTATCGAATAGAGACAGGCCGTTACCAAAAGAGCCGTAGTAATAAGTAATGGCGGATACTATATGCCTGTACGTAATTTTAGGCTCTTCGGGTGTGTACTTAACCAATTGTTGAAAGGCATGACGGTAAGATTTGCAACTCATTAGTTTATTCATCATTTCAGCCTCATCGCAACCCATTTCTAAATTGTTAGTAATTACATCCCGGGCCTGGTCTTGCAGGCTTATATGCTTTCCGTCAAGCATAGCAAGGTGGTTATAACCTGCGTTTATAAGCGTTGGGGTATTGCGTGGTAAATATTGCGTTGCGTTATACTGTAAGGCTGTGGCAATGGCTGTATCCGTAAAAAACTGGTCAGGCTTGTGGCAGGATGCGCAGCTACGTTGATTATTGCCCGATAGAGCGGGGTCATAAAACAGCTGTTTACCAATAGCGGCTATTTGTTGCAGGGCCGCTTCATCTTGCACGCGTATGAATATACCCTTGGTGTTCTGACCATTGTAAAGGCGCTTATCGAAAATTGAACTTGCCCTTTTGTTTAGCGTATAGTCTACCAGGCTGTGACTAACAACATTATACTTAACAATCAACGCTTGGTTCATTTTAAACAAAGGATTAACGTAGTCCTTTATAAAGCTAAACTGATTGAATTGATCTAACTCTGGCTGTTGCGCGTCAGCAAAAGCAATAAGTTTATTGAAATGTTCCAGGTACTCCGGGCTCATTGGCGTGGCAGGAAAGCTGCTGTTAAATGCTGCATACACTTCGTTAAGTGAATGAAGCATCACTCTCAGTTCAGGAATAACGCGTTTAGGGTCGGGACACTCAAAACCGGTGGTATATATGCTTGCCAGGTTTAGTAGCATAAGTCGGTTGCACAAAAAGAAATGATGGTAGGAAGTAAGGTTGGCGGTAACAGAATCATGTTGATATATTTCAGTAGCCGTAAATGCCGCCTTTACCAATATTAACAGAGAATCTTTAGTTAAGTGTGTCTCATCAAGATATTGTGCTGCAAGTGTTAGCCCTGCTCCTTCACGGCGGTAAGGCTTTTCAAATTTTTCGAACACCTCTGTTTCCCATTCTACGGCTAGCGGTCCGTTTATCTTTTTGTAGGCCAGGGGTTCCAGGTATCTCAGCCAGATATCGGCAGCTTTCAAGGCAATTCTTGCGCTATCTATTGCCTGCTTTATCTGTTGTTTAGCAGCGGTAGAAGAAAGGTCGCCATTTTTTATCTGTTCTGATAAGTTGACTTCCGCTTGTTTCAGTCGGGAAATTTTCTCTTTATAACAACCCAGATATGCAGTATGCTCCGTATTGCTGAACGATAATATCAGTACTGCGCTTATTACCAGTAAAAGATAAGCTAAATACGTCTTCTTCATAAACTATAGGCGCAAAAGTATTCGCTTCATGTTGCCTGCTGTTTAATGGAACATTACCACAACGTTAACCGGCAAGTGAGCATAAAAAATAAGGGCTTCGCTAATCTAGCGAAGCCCTTATCCGGCTATTAACGTCAGTATATAACTAGTGCATTACTACCAGTTTAGTATTGGTAGCAGAAATGCCATCTGATACCCTTAAGAAATATACTCCATTCGGAAGCAACGCCGTGTTCAGATACAGCACATGGTTGCCTGCCTGCATTTTGTCTTGCGTAGCTGGCAATACCTCTTTGCCCTGTACATCAAGCAACGTTACTGTTATGTTCTGTTCGCCTGCCAGGTCTAAAGCAACCATTGCTTCATCACTTGTTGGGTTAGGGAACACCTTCATAGATGTTGTTTCATTAACGGCTATTACCCCTGTGGTATTAACTCCTGTGCCCTGTAACAGGAAGTCGTAAGTTGCCTCATTATTGTCGCTGTTAACAATATTGATTGTTGCATTACGCGTTCCGGTAGTCAAAGGAGCAAACTGAACAGATATAGGCTGATTGCCGCTGGCAGGAATGCTAAGTGGGAATGCAGGAGCACCATACAGTGTAAACTCGCTGGCATCGATACCTGTAAAGTTGATGTCTGTAACTGTCAGTATGCCGTTGCCGGTATTCTGTATCACAAAACTCTTGGTGCGATTGCTGCCGGTGTTTACAGTACCGAAATCGGTGTTATTCGCAAGGCCTGCAGTTACGTCTCCGTCAGCAATATCATTAGCGTTACCCTGAACGTTTATTTCTGCGGTGCCCACACCATTGCCCTGTATGCCAAAGTCATAACTTGCTTCATCTGCATCGTTACTGTTTATGTGTACTACAGCATTCCTGTCGCCCGTTACAGATGGCATAAAACGTACATTAACAACAAGAGAATCGCCCGTAGCTATTGTTTGTGGGAATGCAGGAGCACCTGTCAGGCTGAAGTCTGCTGTTGCCGCGCCTGTCATAGTGATGCCGGATATGATCATGTTACCGTATCCGCTGTTCTGGATAGTGAACGATTTAGTGGTGTTTGCACCAATGCTTACATTGCCAAAGTCGGTATTGTTGGCGGCTCCAGGTGTCATATCCCCGTCAAGTATGTTTACATAGTTGCCTGTTACATTGATCTCAGGAGAGTCTACGCCAGTACCCGCCAATGCAAAATCATAGATAGACTCGTTAATGTCTGAATTAGCTATGCGGATGGTAGCTGTTTTATTGCCGCCGCTCATAGGTGCAAAGCGAACGTTGACAACCTGCGAATCGTTAGCGGCGATTGTAAGCGGGAAAGATGGTGCACCAACAAGGGTGAAGGCAGAAGCATCGGTGCCAGTAAATGTTATACCACTTACATTAAGGCTACCTGCACCTGCATTCTTAAGCACAAAGCTGCGTGTCTGGCTGCTTCCCGTATATACGTTGCCAAAGTGTGTATTGTCTGTGGCCGAGGTAGTGATGTTGCCATCTGCGATAGCTACACTGTTACCTTTTACGTTCAGCTCAGGAGCTGCATTGTAAGTGTCAGGGTTAAAGAAAGCGAGCAACTGGCCGCCTTCTACTACTTCGCCGCTTATCGGATAGTGTGCCTGGTCTACTACAATAAACTTGCCCGGACCCAATACTTTTTCTGCATCCAGTATGCCAGATGCTTCTTCATCTTGTGTGAGATAGTTGGCGCCTGCAGACAGGAAGCGTGTCGTGTCGTGCTGTCCTATTTGTTTCAGTTCGTCAGTTGCAATAGTATACTGCCATATCTTGCCTACATGTGCATTGTTACCTACGTCTTCTACCAGCAATATGTGCCCGTAATTGTCTATTGTTATATTGTCCAGCATCTTCTGCCCTTCAGTGCCATCCAGCACAGCAGTGATCTGCCCACCAAGTGTTGGGTTAGCCGGATTTGTGAAATGTAGTTTCCACAGGCGGCTTGGGCTGGTTATAGAGTTAGTAGTAGCAAAGTAGAAATCGTTGGGGTGTGCAGGATCCCATGCCCCGTCCTCCGGGCGTAAGAAGTTGGTAATGCCAATAGTGTTACTGGCGGTGTTTAACTCCGCGCCTGTCATGTTGTGCACGTCTCCCAGCTCTGCAAGGGTAAAGTTAGTGGCTGGTGATGGTACGCTGCTGCTTGTTTCAGTTGTCATGCCGGTTACAGCTACGCCATACAGCTTGCCGCCTGTAAGGCCTGCCTTTTCTATTTCATTGCCGGTATTGCTTTTTGTACCTACATATACATATACCTGGCCCGGGGTAGCATCGTCCATACCTACTACTACCGTAGTGTCGCTGGCTGTAGGGCTGGCAACAGAATTCTCCCAGGAGAATTTGCCTAAGTATGGAAGCTGGTAGCTTTTACCGCCATCGGGGCCATTTACCACGTGGGCAAACGCACGCCCTTCATTACCTGCCTCTTCGCCGTTCATAAATATGCGGTTCATTGTGCCTTTGCCGGTAGCTTCATTGTAAAATGCAGATACAGCAGGAAGGTCGGCAGAGCAGAACCTGTTAATAGCAGCTGCAGTAGAAGGGAAGGCAGCATTATATGCTACATAGCTTGATGTTGCAG
Organism: uncultured Flavipsychrobacter sp.; assembly: GCA_964588295.1. Classification (GTDB taxonomy): domain Bacteria; phylum Bacteroidota; class Bacteroidia; order Chitinophagales; family Chitinophagaceae; genus Flavipsychrobacter. The sequence goes on from CAZPOT010000016.1 coordinate 106,591, forward strand.
TATTCCACAAGTTGATGGTCTGGATAAGATCGCCGCCGCTAACAACAGAAAGGTTATTCTTATTGATTGTCCATTTCGAAACAAAAGCGCCTTTCGATCCATGGGCACGTGCTACGCCAAAGGTGTCGCCAAATTCATGGTTCATCACCAGCGTAAAAGTGCCATCGTTGTTGTCAAATATACCTGTGCCATCTGGTGTGCCGGCCATTTTGTAGCCGCCAACTGTTTCACCCGCTGTAAGTATAGAGGTAAAGCTTACGCCAGGTATTGTAGGCACCAGGTAAGGTGTTTTTGATGTAGAAGGGCCGGTAATGCCTGTTGCTAATGTAGTACTCGGTGCAACAAAATTATTTAGCTTATTAGTGCCCTGCAGGCCAAAGGTAATAACATGACCAACTATAGATGTTGCAGTGGCAATTCCGTTTTCCAGTGGAGAGAATTGCCCGTAATCGTTGTCATTACAAATAGCAATGGTACTATCGTTCACTATAGCAAGACCTTCAGCTTTTTCAAGTGCATGATCCCATCCGCTGGCAAACATGTCCATCATCAGGGTCTTTTTTACTGGTATTATTCCATTCGCGGCCAGGCCTGCAGAGTCAATTAGCGCTTCAAGTGTAACGCCGCCGTATAAACCTGCAGATACTGTAGAGGCAGTAGAAATATTGATCTTGTATATTTTCTTAATGTCGGTAGTACCGCGTAGCGCTGCTTCTATCACCAGGAAGGTAGTGTCATTTATTGCAGCAAGGTCGCTCAGTTTCCAGTCGCGCAGGCGTATCTGGTTAGCGCCGGATGCGCCTATTATACCATCATTAAGATACGCAAATACCCGTGTTGCACCGGTTGCCGGGTTCAGCTCCAGCATACGGTGTATACGGGAGTTTTCTCCTACAGATTTTGTTGGAAACAGCAGGGGGCTTTGTATCATAGCGTATATCTTTCCATTTGGCGCTATGGTAATTCCTTCAAAGCCACGATTATTCTTACGATATTTAAATACAGTATCTATCGGCGCATCTATGGCCTCTGCTCCTGTAACACCCGCAAAGGGGGTGTAGCGTTTGATCACAACGCCGTTGGCGTTCATTTTCCAGATAGTAGGACCGCCTTCTTCACACACCCAAAAATTACCATCCCTGTCTACTGCTATCCCTTCTGCATCTATGCCCCATACATCTTTGGCTACAACTTTTGCACTGTAGTTGGCACAGTCGCTCACAGTGTCATATGTTGTTTGTTCCGCAGCAGTGCTGCCAAAGCCCGCCGGGTTCAAAAGGCCTGTAACTCCGCTACCGTCGGGGCGTTTCATGGAAATGGTCTGTAAGATTTGTACAGAATCACCCTTCACTCTTACCCGATGTATTTTGGGTGCATAATTCGGGAATCCGTAGATCTTGTCGTAGGTAGGGCTGCAATTAGCGCTGCCCGCATCAATGTTTACCCCTCTGTCAGAGCATATCCAGAACTCCTGGCCGTTGGTGCCTGGCACGGCAAACATGCCGGAAAAGCCACCTTCCCGGAAGTTAATGCCCTGGAAGGTGCCGATAGACGCGGAATTGAAATTTTTGTAATCCTGCGTCAGCGTGATCTGTGCATCACTGTTCACCTGGGGGAGCGTAAATGCGCCCACGCACAGCAATACTTTGGTAAGATTTTTCTTCATGTGTAATTTGATTTAGAAACGAAAGTATAGGCGGCATGTTAAGTGTTTGTTAGTAAGCCATGACGTAATTGTCAATTGTAAAGAGGGGCTTGTTGACCGGTAAAATGCAGGTTTGTTCATTCGGTTTTGCAATGCAGACACTTATATGTTTTGTATTGTTTATGTTGTAGTGGTTATGCGGTGTATATTTGCACGCATTATTAATTAACTGAAATGGCTGAAGAAAAGTCCCTCAATTTTATTGAGGAAATTATTGAAAACGACATAGCCGCCGGGGTCAACAACGGTCGTGTACACACACGCTTTCCCCCGGAGCCTAACGGCTACCTGCATATAGGCCATGCAAAGTCTATATGTCTCAATTTCGGATTGGCAAAGAAATACAATGGCCAATGCAATCTGCGTTTTGATGACACTAACCCTACTACCGAGGAAACAGAGTATGTAGAGAGCATTAAAAAAGATATACAATGGCTCGGCTTCCAGTGGGATAATGAGTTTTATGCTTCGGATTATTTCGAAGAGATATACAATTTTGCCGTAGCGCTTATCCAGAAGGGACTGGCCTATGTGGATGATAGTACTGCCGAAGAGATTGCTGCTACCAAAGGCTCTACCATAGAGCCTGGTAAAAACAGTCCTTATCGAGACAGGAGCATAGAGGAAAACCTGCGCCTGTTTAGCGAAATGCGCGATGGTAAATACGAGGACGGTGCTAAGGTGCTCCGTGCTAAGGTAGATATGGCTCATCCTAACCTGCTGCTGCGTGATCCTGTTATCTATCGTATCAAGCACGCTCACCACCACCGTACCGGCGATAAATGGTGTTTGTACCCTATGTACGACTTTGCGCACGGTCAGAGCGATAGCCTGGAACAGATCACGCATTCCATCTGTACGCTGGAGTTCATACATCACCGCCCGCTGTACAACTGGTTCATCGAGAAGCTGGAGATATTCCCGTCTAAGCAGTACGAATTTGCACGCCTTAATCTTACCTACACGGTAATGAGCAAGCGTAAGCTGCTGAAGTTGGTGAATGAAAAGTATGTAAGCGGTTGGGATGATCCCCGCATGCCTACACTCAGCGGCATGCGCCGTCGTGGTTATCCGCCGGAAGCTATCCGCAACCTGTGCGAAACAGTGGGTGTAGCTAAGCGCGAGAATATGATTGATCTTGGTCTGCTGGAGTTCTGTGTGCGTGAGCACCTGAACAAGGTTACAGACCGTGTAATGGCCGTGCTTGATCCCGTTAAGCTGATAGTTACTAACTACGAAGGCGACGGCGATGTTTTTGAAATAGAGAATAATCCCGAGACACCTAATGGTACCCGTTCAGTTCCGTTCACCAAAGAACTGTGGATAGAGCGTGAAGACTTTATGGAAGAGGCACCGAAAAAATTCTTCCGCCTGGCTCCGGGTAATCTGGTGCGCCTTAAAGGTGCGTATATTGTAAAGTGCACAGGCTGTGTGAAGGATGCTGATGGTAATGTAACAGAAGTACATTGCGAATACCTGCCGGAAAGTAAGAGCGGTAACGATACCAGTGGGCTTACGGTAAAAGGTACTATTCACTGGGTAAGTGTGCAGCATGCGCACACCGTAGAGGTGCGTAACTACGATCGCCTGTTCAAGGTTGAAGATCCTTCCAACGAAGAGGGCGACTTTAAGGACTACGTGAACCCCGATGCCCTGCAGGTAATATCAAATGTGTACGTAGAGCCTGCGCTGTCTAAGGCCAAAGCTGGTGAAACGTTCCAGTTTATGCGCAAGGGCTATTACTGCCTCGATAGCGATAGCACGGCGGATAAACTTATCTTTAACCGCACGGTAACGCTCAAAGATGCCTGGGCAAAAGAAGTAAAGAAGGGTTAATACTTTTTTGACCTGTAAATAAGAGAGAGGCTCCTCTACTTGCCGGTGGCAAAGAGGAGCCTCTCGTCTATTGGTATCGGTCGTCGCCTGATTACTTTTACTTTTTTAAAGTCAGGATGCAACGGATTTAGCAGCAGGTTATATTCTTCCGGCATCACTACCGATGGCACTCTCAACCCCAGCTTCTTTCCGTTTTTTACAAAAGCATCGCCTATTTTCTTCAGCGCATCAGGTGCCGGGTTTTTACTCCAGCCCTCCGGCAGTTTATCCGTAGTCAGGGTTTCTGTACTGTTGGTCGGCAGTTGTAGCGCAACCATACAAAATCCCTTTTCTGGTATCTTGCCTATATGCACTACTGTTTCCAGCAGTGCCAGGGCTGCGCTTTCCGCAGTATATACCATGTAGGTATCCTTGCTGTTCCATCTGCCGCCGTATAGTGCCGCCCCCTTTCCGGTCAGGTCATCTATGTACTGGCAGTTGCCTATCCTGTATACTACCATTACGCAAATATTCCGTGCTCTATTCTGCCCAACTCGTCCAGCAGCATATTAATACCTATAGAGGTGTCCAGGAATTCCTTCGGCTTTTTATTGCCCAGTGGCAGCAGGTTGGTATCCATCCATTGCCGAAACTCCGCCATCGTCCCAAACACTTCTTCCCCTCTGCTATACAGCCTGGCCAGTTCTATCATACGCTCGCTCTGTTCCTGTGGCAGCTTTTGTTGTGGCTTATACCTGCGCAGTGTTCTGTCCGATGTATGTGTTATAGTGGCCATCTCCAGCAGCGATAGGTCTGCTATATCCATCAGATTGGTCATTGCCTGCTTGGGTATACCTGTCCTTATCAGGCTTATAAAGTCTGTGTCATTGGCTATCGATGCAAATTCTTTTTTGCCTGTCATGCCCATCACTCCTATTGTGCGCGATGCTGTGGTATTTACAGTATAGGCCATAGCTGGCTCATTAACCTCGGTGTGGGTTTCTTGTGTTGTGTAGCCGGGTTGGTCTTTCTTTGTTTTCATTTTTCCGGTCATTTGTCCACAAAGTTATGCCATTTGTCTGGGTCTCGAAAATTTATTTTCCCGCTATCATGCTTATTTCCACATTTACGCCTTTAGGCAGGCCTGCTACCTGCACGGTCTCGCGTGCCGGTGCATTTTCAGTAAAGTAGGTGCCATATACTTCATTTACAGCGCCGAACTGCCCCATATCCATCAGGAAGATCGATGTTTTGATGATGTTGGAGAAATCCATACCGGCTTCTTTCAGAATAGCCTGCAGGTTGTTCATTACCTGGGTGGTTTCAGCTTTTATATCGCCCTTTACCAGTTCTCCGCTGGCTGGGTCAAGGGCTATCTGGCCCGATATGAAGAGCATATTGCCAAAACTTACTGCCTGGTTATATGGCCCTATTGGTGCCGGTGCGTTGCTGGTATTGATTATTTTCTTTTCCATGGCCACAAATGTAAGCGAGCCCGGCAAAATTTGTTAGGCTCATTTTACATCTGCTCTGCTTGCATCCGTACATTTGCAGCGCAAATATGAATTACCTTTTACATATAGATACGTCAGGCGATGTTAGCCACATAGTTGTAGGCGGCGATGGAAAATTACTGGCAGCAAAAGAGAGTGCAGAATCCCGCAATCACGCATCGTCGATCAATCTGATGATAGAAGATGTGCTGAACGTTGCCGGTATCACTATGAAACAATTATCCGGAGTAGTTGTTTGTGCGGGACCGGGTTCATACACAGGCTTAAGAATAGGTGTTGCTACAGCTAAAGGCATCTGCTATGCATTAAACCTGCCATTGATAATGGATAATAAACTCGCCTTGCTCGCCAACCAGGCTATTAAAAAACATGGCGGAAGTTACAGCAGATACGTGGTTGCCATACGAGCCCGGGAGCAGGAATATTTCATTAGTATTTTCGATAATGCCTTAACTAATATCGTTCCTGCCAAACATATAACCGCAACAGAATTAAAGGATTATTTACAAAGTGAAAGTCCTGCATATATCATAACGGATTGTTTATCAGAAGATGACATAAAAAATTATGTGCATTCATTTGTTGTTGATACGGAGGTGACTATTAATATAAACGACTGGTTATCCTTATCATCTGACGAATATAAGTGTAATAATATTGTCAATTTATCCACAGCCGAACCTTTTTACCTAAAACAAGTTTATACTCATAAGTAATTGATTATCAATAATATAAGAATTTAAAGCTTTATATTTTTCCACACACTTACGTACATTAACACATCTTTAGACTTTAGAATGCCCGCTCATATCTTTGGAATTGCGTATGTTTGCAAAATATTCGATTTTCTGAATATCTAAAAGGGTAGTGAATTAGTATTTATTTTTTCAATTTAACATCGTAAATTTTATTTTTAATGGAAACGACGGTATCCGCAAACACTCTGGTTATTCGCAAAAACGAAGGAT
>CAZPOT010000017.1:0-101107 GCA_964588295.1 uncultured Flavipsychrobacter sp.
ATCGATGCGGCTCCGGAAGAAAAAGAGCGTTGTATCACTATCAATACAGCGCACGTTGAATACCAGACAGCTAACCGTCACTACGCACACGTTGACTGTCCTGGTCACGCCGACTACGTAAAGAACATGATCACTGGTGCTGCCCAGATGGACGGCGCTATCCTCGTGGTTGCTTCTACTGATGGTCCGATGCCACAGACGAAAGAGCACATCCTTCTGGCTCGCCAGGTAGGTGTACCTCGTATAGTTGTATTCATGAACAAAGTAGACCTGGTTGAAGATCCTGAGATCCTGGAACTGGTTGAAATGGAAATCCGCGAACTGCTGAGCAAGTACGAATATGATGGTGATAACACACCTATCATACAGGGTTCTGCTACAGGCGCACTGGCTGGCGAAGCTAAGTGGGTTAAGGCTGTAGAAGATCTGATGGACGCTGTTGACAGCTACATCCCACTGCCTCCACGTCCGGTTGACATGGCATTCCTGATGTCTGTAGAAGACGTATTCACTATCACTGGTCGTGGTACAGTTGCAACTGGCCGTATCGAGCGTGGTGTGATCAAGGTTGGTGATAACGTTGAGATCGTAGGTTTCAATGAAGATCCGCTGACTTCTACTTGTACAGGTGTTGAAATGTTCAAGAAGCTTCTTGACCGTGGTGAAGCTGGTGACAACGCTGGTCTCCTCCTCCGTGGTATCGACAAGAAAGATATCCGTCGTGGTATGGTTATCTGCGCTCCTAAGAGCATCACTCCGCACACTGAATTCAAGGGTGAAGTTTACGTTCTTTCTAAGGAAGAAGGTGGCCGCCACACTCCATTCTTCAACAAATACCGTCCTCAGTTCTACTTCCGTACTACTGACGTAACTGGTGAGTGCGAACTGCCAGCTGGTGTTGAAATGGTTATGCCTGGTGACAACGTTAACCTGCTCGTTAAGCTGATCGCTCCGATCGCGATGGAAAAGGGTCTGAAGTTCGCTATCCGTGAGGGTGGTCGTACAGTAGGCGCTGGCCAGGTAACTGAGATCATTAAGTAATCTACTGCAGCATTGCTGCATACAGATAAAGTAACAGAAGCCGTTCCGATATTCTCGGGACGGCTTTTTGTTTTTTGTGCCGCGCATCATGTTCAATTGTTATTACGTATTTAGTACATGTTGTTGTGTCCGGCCGCTTCTTTTCTTTCTTTGTGCTGCCGCAAAGAAAGAAACAAAGAAAGCGGCACTTTGGCAATAGGCTCCGCGTGCCAAAGGAGCTATACTGCGTGTAACCCTGACAGTGCCGAGACGGCTATCGCCGACCGTGTAGGTAGCGAGTTGCTTGTCGTGTTTTCGCTAAATGTATTGCTGGTATTGGTGTAAGGTTTTTGTTGGTGTTTTTTGTTGGGTGTCTTTCGCTCTTACAGAGCTTTACCACAGCATGGTTTGTACTCGGGACTGCATACCGGGCTATTATCTTTAGGTCTTTCAGACCATTTTTTGATTTTTTATAGGGTTAGGTAAATGCCTGCCTTTTTGGGGGTAGAGTGAATTTTTCTGGATTGGCTTCGGCGATCTGGTTAATGCTCATTTATTGTGGCCCACCTCTTCCTTTCTTTTCTTTGTGCTGCCGCAAAGAAAGAAACAAAAGAAAGCGGCACTTTGGCAATAGGCTCCGCGTGCCAAAGGAGCTATGCTGCGTGTAACCCTGACAGTGCCGATACGGCTATCGCCGACCGTGTGGTAGCGAGTTACTGTCGTGTTTTCGCTAAATGAATTATAAATTCCGCCGAACTGTTGTTTGAGGGGTGACACTATATGGCGTTCGAAAACGAATACGTCCCGATGTGGGCTGTCAGTCGGGAGACTGGACAGCGGCGCTTTGGTTTTTGTTTTCAGAAAACGAATACGTCCCGATGTGAGATTGCTTCGTGCCTCGCTATGACCGTGTTTTTTTGTGGGGTGGGTTGGGGCGTGCCCTTTTTTTATGTGTTGCTTTTGCCGATGTTGCAGGTTTGGCAGAGGGTCTGGAGGTTGGCGGGGTGGGAGGTGCCGCCTTTGCTGAGGGGTTTTATGTGATCGATATGGAGGATGGTGCCGGGCTGGGTGGCCGGGGTAGCGCCGCAGGCGCGGCAACGGAAGTTGTCGGCCTTCATGACGAGGTAGCGGGTGCGCCAGGTGATGTTGCGGTTGGGGGTGGGTGCTTTGGGGCCTTTGATGGGTGGAAGTCCGCGGGTTTTGCCGGCGCTCCACTGCACGAAGTATTGCAGGGCTTTGAGCCAGGTGCCGAATACGCGGAGGTATGGTTTGCGGCCATAGCGGGAGTGTGGTGGAATGAGGTCGGACGCGTGGGGCTGGCGGCCGAGGGTGGTCCACAGGTGGGCGAGGTTGTGGAGGAGTGGCTCGGGGCCGACGCGGAATTCTTTAGCGGGCTGCAGGCCTGCGCGGATGAGGGCGTTGTTCCACGAGCCGAATTTACGGACGTAGACGGTGGTGTAGTAGTTTCCGTTGTCGTGGTACTGACGGGATGTGACGGTTTGTGCGGACAGGGTGGATGCACAGGCGCGAAGATCGGCCAGAAGCTGATCCTCGGACGGCCGCAGGATGCGGCAGTTGAGTTTGAACTGCATGTCGGGATGGGGTTTTAGGCCTCCTTCGCGTGAAGCTACGGCGGCTGAAAGGTTAAAGGGTTAAAGGGTTAAAGGGTTAATCTGCCAAAGGCAGACAAGAGGGTTGAAGGTTTTAGGCCTCCTTCGCGTTAAGCTACGGCGGCTGAAAGGTTAAAAAATTTGTTTTGTCGGGACAAAGGTAAGGTATTTTGCGTTAATTTTCCAATTTTATTGGAATATTTGTTTTGTTTATTGGAATTTGATTGAGTGAAAGGATTTAAGGACCAGTGAGCCGCGGGGTATTGTCTGAATTAATTGCGGCGCTGCCATTGACAGGCTGCTCGATTAATTGTTTTACAGTTGCTTACAAGTACTCATTTTGCTGTGCCCAGTCGCTTCTTTTCTTTCTTTGTGCTGCCGCAAAGAAAGAAACAAAGAAAGCGGCACTTCGGCAATAGGCTCCGCGTGCCGAAGGAGCTATACTGCGTTTAACCCTGACAGTGCCGAGACGGCTACCGCCGACCAGATAGTAACCGAAACTGACTCGAAGTTCTAATTCTGTCATTGGAGTATGATTGCGGGTTTCCCCAAATAACACCTCGCAATGAATGGCCAGAATTTTAGGACAAGGAGGATTATTTAGGGTGGGTATTTGTTTAAGTGGTGTGTCATTGCGAGGAACGAAGCAATCTCGCAAGCGGGTGGGTATTGTTTGAACCTTGATTTATAGGATTAAAGGATAGCCATGATTCTTATTTTATAGATAAGCCGTCATGGTGAGCCTGTCGAATCCATGATTGCGGACATGGGTATTTTTCGAGACTTCTACGCCGGTCGGGAGGCCGGTAGCCGGCAAGGGTGCAGTCGGGAGACTCGCGCGCAGCGGGTTTAGTTGTGGGAAGTGCCACATCTGTTGCGCTTGTTGTGCCGCCGGACGGAATCCGGCTACCGGGCCTGCCGTAGCTATAAGCTACGGCAAACTGAGCTTATAGCTATGACAAACGGTTACGCAAGCGAGACGCTTGCATTGGTTGGGCCAGTGTAGCTTATACGCCGGTCGGGAGACCGGTAGCCGCATCGGGCGCAGTCAGGAGACTGGCGCCCAGCCGTTGAACAGGGCTACTTTTTTAGTACCTTGCGTGGGCTTTTGAACAAGCATACTACTAACTGTCTTTTCTGCATTTATGACACAAAAACAACTAGAAGATTACTTATGGGGAGCTGCCAATATCCTGAGAGGGATGATTGATGCTGCTGACTTTAAACAGTATATATTTCCGCTACTTTTCTTTAAACGTGTAAGCGATCTGTGGGACGAGGAATATGAGCTTGCAAAAGAAGAAAGTGGAGGCGACTTGCAATATGCTGAGTTTGCAGAAAACCATCGTTTCCAGATACCCAAAAACTGCCACTGGGAAGATGTAAGAAAGCGTACGGTAGATGTGGGTAGTCACCTGCAAAAAGCACTCTCAGGCATTGAGAAAGCCAATTTCGACATGTTGCATGATGTGTTTGGTGACGCACAGTGGACGAACAAGCGCCGCATGAGCGATGAGAAAATGCTGGACCTGATAGAGCATTTCAGTAAAATGAAGCTCACTGTGGCCGAGGTGCCTCACGATATAATGGGCGAAGGCTATGAGTACCTGATCAAGAAATTTGCGGACGATAGCGGGCATACAGCAGCGGAATTTTACACCAACCGCACGGTTGTAAAGCTGATGACCCAGATAACTGACCCCAAGAGCAATGAAAGTATCTATGACCCTACCTGTGGTAGTGGCGGCATATTACTAAGTGCGGCACTACACCTGAAAGAACAGGGTAAGGAATACAGAACGCTGAAACTGTACGGCCAAGAACTGAACCTGATTACCAGCGCCATTGCCCGCATTAATATGTTCATGCACAATGTAGATGAGTTCCAGATTGTGCAGGGCGATACATTAGACAGCCCGCAGCTATTGGAGCATGACGAGCTGAAACAGTTTGATGTAATAATGGCTAACCCGCCGTATAGCGTAAAGAAATGGAGCCAGCAGAAATGGATGAGTGACCCATTTGGGCGCAACATATGGGGTACCCCGCCACAAGGTTGCGCTGATTATGCGTTTCAGCAGCATATCATGAAGAGTTTAAAGCCTGATACCGGACGATGTGTAGTGCTATGGCCTCATGGCGTATTGTTCCGCGACAGTGAAAGCGACATACGCAAGAAAATGATAGAACTGGACTACGTAGATGCGGTGATAGGCCTGGGTAAAAACCTTTTCTATAACAGCAGCATGGAGAGTTGCCTGCTGGTGTGCAGAATGAAAAAGCCGGCAGCGCGCAAAGGCAAAATTATATTTATTGATGCCAAAGAAGAGCTAAGGGTTGAGCGTACCAATGCCTGGCTGGAGCCACAGCATATACAAAAGATAAGCGATGCTTATTGGGGGTATAAGGATATGGAGGGTTTTGCTAAAATAATGAGCAACAAAGCTGTGCTGGAGAGCAATGGCAATCTTAGCCTGCAACTGTATGTGAAAGTAACAACAGTCTCCCAAGAACATGACACAAACGTATTATTGTCAGAAATAAAGACAAGCCAAAATAAATCTAATGAATCGTTAGTAGTTTTATTCCAGCAACTTCAAAACTTAGGCATGTTATGACAAGTCTCCATAAAACAAGTTGGCAAAGAAAACGCATCGGGGATATATGCAAAGTAAGTTCAGGAGGTACTCCGTTAAAAGACAAATCGGAGTATTGGATAAACGGATCAATACCATGGCTTAGGTCTGAATGCTGTAAAGATGCTGTTGTACACAAAGCGGATGAGTATATTTCTAAACTTGGGTTTGAAAATTCATCAGCTAAATTTTTTAAGCCCAAGACCACATTAATTGCATTGGTTGGCGCAACAATTGGCAAAACTGCTTTTATCCAGTTTGAAGCTACAACAAATCAAAATGTAAGCGGTATTTATCCCATAGATGAATCTGTCTTAATGCCTGAGTTTACTTTCTATGCTTGTCAAAGTGTGTATATTGAAAGTTTTAGTCGTTTTACGGGCTTTAAAATGGCAAATCTATCTTTTGTTAGGGATTTAAAAATTCCCCTTCCACCACTTGAAGAGCAACAGCAGATAGCAGATTTATTTCAGAGCCTTGAAAAAGCCGTTGAAGATGTGGAGACGCAGGCGGAGAATATACTCAAACTAAAAAAGCAGCTATTAAACGAACTGTTCACTGGTAAGAAATTTGGTAGTTCTTTGAGCGATAAGGATTTTCAAGAAATTCAATTTGAAGAAATTGCCCAAAACATATCCGAACGAGTAGAGCCGAAAGAAACAGAACTTACTACTTATGTTGGGTTAGAGCATTTAGACAGCGACAATTTGCGTATAGAGCGTAACGGCAGTCCAAACGATGTGATTGGCACGAAACTAAAAATTTATAAGGGAGATATCATTTTCGGTAAACGCCGGGCATATTTACGTAAGATTGCAGTTTCGCACTTTGACGGTATCGCATCAGCACACAGTATGATACTAAGGGCAAAGCAGAATAAAATAGAGAAAGACTTTTTGCCTTATTTCATGCAGTCAGAAGTTTTTATGAACCGGGCCGTTGAAATATCAGAAGGCTCTCTTTCTCCAACAATCAAATGGCGAACGTTAGCTCAACAAAAGTTTTTACTACCAAATAAAAGCAAGCAAAATGAACTGGTCTCTTTGTTTCAGCAATTTGACACGGTAACAGATCAGTTAAAAGCCCAGAAAGAAAATTTAAAGAACCTGAAACAGAATTTGTTGCGGGAGATATTTGATTAAGTGTAAATTTGATATTATGAGTCGCATTAAAATAAAGAACTTTGGACCGATAAAGGAGGGGTTTAAAGAGACTCTCCCTGATGGGTCGATCAATGAATGGATGGACATTAAGAAGGTGACCATGTTCATTGGTAACCAAGGTAGCGGTAAAAGTACAGTGGCCAAGTTGATATCTACGTTTACCTGGATGGAGAAAGCTCTCTACAGGGGTGATTATACTGCAGGGTACTTTGAGACGTATGACCGATTCAGAAAAAATTTTCTGACTTTTCATAGAATAGAAAATTATTTTAGGGAAGTTGTCAACGGACAGAATAATACCTTCATAGAATTTGAAGGTAGTCGCTATAAATTTACTTACAATGATGGGAGGCTTGCCGTGACAGCTTTGAGTGGCGCATACGAATTGCCACAAGTAATCTATATGCCCGCCGAGAGAAATTTCGTTTCGAGTATTAAGACATCGAACAGAAATAACTCAAGAACCTATAGTACGACTTCACCTTCGCTAGCCGACTTTGCTGTTACCTTTCGCGATGCAATGGAGGGAATGAGCGGAGATTTGGAATTGCCTATAAAGGGGGTGTCTATTGAGTACCAGCAACTAAATGGTGTACTATATCTTAAAGGACAAGATTATAAAATCAGAATTGAAGAGGCCGCCTCAGGGTTTCAATCCATAGTGCCTTTATACCTGGTGACGTGGCATCTTGCAAAAGCTCTGGTAAAAGGGTCAAGTACTTCGGGAGAAACAATGCCAGACGACCTGGAAAAATTCAGGAAAGGTGCAGAGGACATCTTGGGTAACCCGTCGCTCACTGAAGAGCAAAAAAGGATTGCATTGTCGGTTCTATCAAAACGGTTTAATAAGACTGCATTGATTAACATTGTTGAAGAGCCAGAACAGAATCTGTTTCCGACATCGCAAAAGGAGATTCTTTTCAGCCTGTTGGATTTTAATAACATGAATGATGGGAATAAGCTGATTATAACGACACATAGCCCGTATTTGTTGGTTTATTTAACACTGAGTGTTGAAGCCGATAGAATAAGGCAATTGGCAAACACTGAAGACTTAAGATCAAAGCTAAATGATATTGTACCGATATCATCTACAATAGATGGTAGAAATCTGGTAGTTTATCAATTGAATGAAGTAGATGGAAGCATTGAAAAATTAAAAGACTATAAAGGACTGCCTTCTGATGAAAATAAGCTTAATCAAGGGTTGATAGACTCAAACGAAGATTTCTCCAAACTACTAGACCTTGAAGATTTATGCCAGTAAATTTTTTTGCCAAGCCGTGTAATAATCCTCGTGCAAACTGCATACCTGAACCAATACAATGTTTGCAAGCAATCCCAAATGGAGTATTTGGGATAAGTGATATAAATGGTGGAAATAGCGTTCCCGCAACAATTAATGCTGTCAATCCTAATCCTGATACCGATTTCATAGTGGAGAATAATTCAAATACAGCCGTAACTTTTAAAGCAGTCGACTGGTGTGTTGAGATATATAGGACGGGTACATATAGAGTAGACGACCCAACTAGAAATATTGTAAATTTTTCGTCGGACAGTGTTGACTCGGCAGGTTTAGGCTTGATTAAGAGATGCGAGGGTTTCCTTGAGTTTAACAATGAGATTGTATTTATTGAAATTAAAAATCGCCAGTTTGCCAGAGGAGGTTGGGTAAGGGATGCGCGTGAAAAGTTTGAAGAAACTATATTAAGTTTCAGGGAACATCATCCTGCCTTAGCTGCGCGAATTGCTAAACCTATTTTGTCTAATCCGTCTTTTCCAGGTCCTCACCCAAATGAGATGCTACAAAAGAAAATATTGAAAGACCAAATTGGATTAGAGTTTATTCGTCAAGACACAATTACAATATAGATGCCCTTCAATGAACAAAACTCCGTAGAGCACTTTATTATACACCAGCTTGCGGGTGTGAACCTTAACGATATAAGGGACAGCGTGGTGCGGGAACGGGATGTGGCGTATGTGGACAAGGCAAAGTGGCAATATGTGCAACCGGATATGTTGCCCAGGGACATTACTGAAGTATTTTTGGAGCGCGAGCTTAAAGCTGCCCTTTGCCGGCTGAACCCCGTAATAGGCGCGGACCCCGATAAAGCTGACGAGGTGATACACAAGCTGCGCGCTATACTTATAACAGTGCAGCATGTGGGCCTGGTGCGGGCGAATGAGGAATTTGCGCGATGGCTGCGTAACGAGGTGTCTCTGCCTGTAGGTAAGGACAACGAGCATGTAGTAATAAAGCTGATAGATTTTGATGATATAGCGCGGAATAGCTTTATACTCACTAACCAACTAAAAGTTAGAGCAAGAGAAACAAAAATACCTGACATAGCTCTGTTTGTTAACGGTATACCATTGGTAGTAGGCGAAGCCAAGACACCTGTGCGCCCATCGGTAAGCTGGCTGGATGGTGCGCACGATATACACAAGATATATGAGGATGCAGTGCCCCAACTGTTTGTGCCCAATGTATTTTCTTTTGCAACAGAAGGTAAGGCAATATATATAGGTGCAGTAAGGACCGAGCTGGATAAGTGGGCACCCTGGAGACTTGAAGAGGATAAAGATGACCTGAGCCATTTTATAAGCCTGCAAGACGTAGCCAGACAGATGACACACCTGCTACAGCCGGCAACCATACTAGATATATTGCAGTACTTTACCATTTACGCTACCAACAGTAAGAAGAAAAAAGTAAAGGTGGTGTGCCGGTATCAGCAGTATGAAGGTGCGAACCTGATTGTGGACCGGGTAAAGGACGGAAGGATAAAGAAAGGGCTTATCTGGCATTTTCAGGGGTCGGGCAAATCGAACCTGATGCTGTTTGCGGCACAGAAGCTGAGGAAGCAGCAGGAGCTGAACAACCCGACAGTGCTGATTGTTGTGGACCGTACCGACCTGGACAGCCAGATAACAGCGACGTTTAACGGTGCTGAGATACCAAACACAATAACGACAGATAGCATAAAGGAACTGCATGAGCTGCTGGAGCGTGATACGCGGAAGATCATCATTACGATGATCCACAAGTTCAGGGAAGCTTACCCAGACATGAACAAGCGGGATAACATTATACTGCTAGTAGATGAGGCTCACAGAACGCAAGAGGGTAACCTGGGCAGGCAAATGCGCAATGCTCTGCCAAATGCGTTCCTGTTCGGGCTGACGGGCACGCCAATCAACAAATCGGACAAAAACACGTTCTGGGCTTTTGGCGCTGAGGAAGATGCGGGAGGATATATGAGCCGCTATACCTTCCAGGACAGTATACGAGACAATGCCACGCTACCACTGCATTTTGAACCAAGATTGCCCAACTACCACATAGACAAAGAGAGCTTAGATATAGCTTTTAAAGAAATGGCGATTGACCTGAGTGACGAGGACCGGAACAAGCTGAGCCAGAAGGCGGCAAGTATGTCTGTGTTCTTAAAATCGCCTGAGCGGGTGCGCACTATTGTGGCGGATATAGCCGCGCATTTTAAAGCCCACGTGGAGCCGGAGGGTTTTAAGGCTATGATTGTAACGCCTGACCGCTATGCGTGTATACAGTATAAAGAAGAACTGGACAAGCTGATGCCCACGGAAGCCAGCAGGGTGGTAATTAGTACTTCTGCCAACGATGAATTTGAATTTAAACAGCAATGGGGCTTAGACAAAGACGGGCAGGAAAAGGTGATAGAACAGTTTAACGACACCAGCTCTCCGCTACAGTTTTTGATTGTTACGGCTAAGTTGCTGACGGGCTTTGATGCCCCTATACTGCAAACCATGTACCTGGACAAGTCGTTAAAGGATCATACCCTTTTACAGGCTATCTGCAGAACGAACCGATTGTTTCCTAACAAATCTTTTGGCAGGATAGTAGATTATTTTGGTGTATTTGATGATACGGCGCAAGCGCTGGCATTTGATGAGGAGAGTGTAAAGGCTGTTATTTCGAATTTACAAGAGCTGAGAGAGCAGTTGCCTGCATGGATGGAAAAAACGCTGGGCCATTTTCCCAATACAGACAGGACAATACAAGGATTTGAGGGGCTGGAGCAAGCGCAAAATTGCATTAACACTAATGAGAAGCGAGATGCATTTGCCAAAGACTACAGTGCACTTAACAAACTATGGGAGGCTCTATCCCCGGACCCGGCATTGAATGGCTATGAGCGGGATTACAAATGGCTATCGCAAGTTTATACGTCAGTAAAGCCGGCAGCCGACGATAACGGGCGACTATTGTGGCACGCACTGGGTGCGCAGACAACAGCCCTTATTCATGAACATATACATGTGGATGGTATAAACCAAGACATGGAAGAAGTGGTACTGAATGCAGAGGTGATTGATGACCTTATGAATAGTAAGGATGGGAGGAAGGCAGAAAAGATGCTGATTATTTTAGCAGGCAGGCTGAACAAGAAGAATAGTAACCTTGTTTTCAGGCAACTAAGTGAACGATTAGAGGCACTGCGGAATAAGGCAGAAAAGGGCCTGATCAATTCGATTGAGTTTATTAAAGAGCTATGCCAGATAGCGAAGGAGACGCTGCAAGCCGAGAAGGAAACCGAAGCAAAAGAGGAGATAAAATCGGCCAAGGCTGCGCTGACTGAATTGTTCCTGGAACTAAGGACGGATACTACACCAGCAGTAGTGGAGCGCATAGTAAACGATATAGATGATATTGTAGCCAACGTGCGGTACCCAAGTTGGCAAAACTCGCCACGCGGTGAACAAATAGTGAAGCAGGCGCTGCGGAAGATAATATGGGTAAAGTACCAGATAAAAGATGAGGACCTTTTTATACGGGCTTACGACTACATTAAAGAGTATTATTGAATTTTCTTCCTATGGTTTTTTGCGTGAGGGATAGAACGGATAGCCCGGAGCGATAGCGAGGACTATGAGTGATAGCCCGACCCGCCTTCGCTGAAGCTTCGGCGGGCGAAGCCCAATGTGCGTTGTCGCGAGGCGGGGCACGCCATAATGAGTGCGAGAGCGAGAGAGCGGAGAGCGGTGTCTGAAAACGAATACGTCCGCCGAAGCCGTCGGGTTGAAACCCGACGCTGTTATAGAGCGCCCTTTCAGGGCTTGTACAGTTACTTAGCGCACTTTAAAGCGAGTACGTCCCGACGGGAGATTTCCCGAAAGCGTTCGGGACGGGCTGCTATAAACGCGGACCAGTGTGGGGTTTTGTGGTTTTGTGGGACAGGTGGGACTTTTGGGACTTTTTATTTTTTGGGGTTACCACACATTCACTTCGCGTTCGAGGGTGATGTTGAATTTTTCTTTTACGGATTGGAGGATGTCGGTGGAGAGTTGCCAGATGTCGGTGCCGCGGGCGGTGCCGTAGTTGACGAGGACGAGGGCTTGTTTTGGGTGTACGCCGCAGTCGCCACGGCGGTAGCCTTTCCAGCCGCATTGTTCGATGAGCCAGCCGGCGGGCACTTTTACGGTATCGGGCGTAACGGGGTATGAGGGTATGGCGGGGTGTTGTGTTTTGAGGGCTTCGTATTGGGCGATGGGTATGGTGGGGTTTTTGAAGAAGCTGCCGGCGTTGCCTGTAACGGCGGGATCGGGGAGCTTGGAGCTGCGGATGTTGATGACGGCTTGTGCCACGGTGGCCACGGTAGGGGTGGTGATGTGCATGGCCTGCAGTTCTTGCTCTATGGCTCCGTAGCTGGTGTTGAGCGCGGGGTGCTTGCTGAGTTTGTAGACGACGGAGGTGATATAGACCTGGTCTTTGAGCTGGTGCTTGAAGATGCTTTCGCGGTAGCCGAAGTGGCAGTCGGCCGCGGTGTAGGTGTACATTTTAGCGTGGGCCCAGTGCCAGAAGGTGACGGATTGTATGGTGTCTTTTACTTCGACTCCGTAGGCGCCGATGTTTTGCATGGGTGATGCGCCGACGGTGCCGGGGATGAGGGCGAGGTTCTCGATACCGCCAAGGCCCTGCTGCACGGTGTGCATGACGAGGTGGTGCCATACTTCGCCACTGGCCACGCGGAGGTATATGTGGTCGGGGGTCTCGTGTATCTGCTCTATACCTTTGAGTCGGTTGAGGAGGACAAGTCCGCCGGGGTTGGTGGTGAGGAGTATGTTGCTGCCGCCGCCGATGATGTGTTTTGGCTGGGGCAGGGTGCCGACTTCGGGGAGTTGGTCTTCTGATGTTATGGTGATGAGGGTGTTGGCTTCGGCGTGGATGCCGAAGGTGTTGAGGGGGTGGAGTGGTATGTTGTGTTGTATGGTCAATGTTTTCGTGTTGTTTGCTGCTATGCTTTTTACCTGTTGTTTCCTGGGTTGATGTGCCCGGTCGCCTCTTTACTTTTCTTTGTGCTGCCGCAAAGAAAAGTAACAAAAGAAAGCGGCACTTTGGCAATAGGCTCCGCGTGCCAAAGGAGCTATGCTGCGTGTAACCCTGACAGTGCCGACACGGCTATCGCCGACCGTGTTATTGAATTGCACTTCCCTTTAGGGCCGGGGTTTATAGCGGATGTCTGCTACGTAGCCCGTGTCCGTGTCGCCCTTCGACAAGCTCAGGGTGACACTCACCATGACAGCTATGCGGTTTCCGAAAACGAATACGTCCCGATGTGGGCTGTCAGTCAGAAGACAGGACAGCGGCGCTGGTTACTTACCCGGTTTCGCAATCATGGATTCGTCCTTCGACAAGCTCAGGATGACACTCACCATGACAGCTATGTGATGGTGAGCTTGCCGAATGGTATTATATCAGTACATCGCCGGTCATTTCTACGGGGATGGTGATGCCCATGTAGTGGAGGATGGTGGGGGCGAGGTCTCCGAGTTTGCCGGGTTTGATGGTTCCTTTATAGTCGTTGGAGATAATGAAGAAGGGCACGGGGTTGAGCGTGTGGGCTGTGTTGGGTGTCCCGTCTTCGTTTATCATGTAGTCGGCATTACCGTGGTCGGCGGTAAGGAATACGGCGTAGTCGTTGGCCAGGGCTGCGTCTACCAGTTGGTGCACGCATCCGTCTACGGTTTCCACTGCTTTGGTTACTGCGGGCCATACGCCTGTGTGGCCTACCATGTCGGCATTGGCGTAGTTGAGCACGATGAAGTCGGCGCTTTTGGCGTTGATCTCGGGCAGTATTTTTTCCGTGATCTCGTGTGCGCTCATTTCGGGCTTCATGTCGTAGGTGGCTACGTCGCGCGGGGACTGTGCCATGATGCGGCGCTCGCCCTCGAAGGGTTGTTCGCGGCCACCGGAGAAGAAGAAGGTTACGTGGGGGTATTTCTCTGTCTCGGCTATGCGGATCTGTGTTTTGTGGTTGTCTTCCAGCACTTCGCCCAGGGTCTTCACCAGGTCTTTGTTCTCGAATATAACGCCAATGCCCTTGTAGCTTTTGTCGTATTCGGTCATAGTGACGTAGTGGAGGTTGAGCGGGGCCATGTTCTGCTCGTGGAAGGCCTCCTGCGTGAGGGCGATGGTGATCTCGCGGCAGCGGTCGGTGCGGAAGTTGAAGCACACGACTATGTCGCCGTCTTTGATGGTGGCCAGTGGGTTGCCGGCAGCATCGCAGGCTATAATGGGTTTTATGAACTCGTCGGTAACGTTATTGTCGTAGGAGTGTTGCACGGCCGCCAGGGGATCCTGTGTGTGCTCGCCGGTGCCGTGCACCAGCGCATCGTAGGCCAGCTTTATGCGATCCCAGCGCTTGTCGCGGTCCATGGCGTAGTAGCGGCCGGTGATGGAGGCCAGCTTTGTGCCGGTGGTCTGCATATGGGCTGCAAGGTCTTTAAGGAAGGCCATACCGCTTTTGGGGTCGGTATCGCGGCCATCGGTAAAGGCGTGTACGGCTACGTTGGGCACGTGGTTCTTTTGAGCAAGTGTGCAGAGTGCTTTTACATGGTTGATGTGCGAGTGCACGCCGCCATCGCTCACCAGGCCTATAAAGTGGAGGGTAACGCCGTCTTTCTTAGCTGCATTGAAGGCAGCATTGAGCACAGGGCTGCGCTCCAGCTCGCCCTCGCGGATGGCTACGTTGATGCGCTGTAGCTCCTGGTATACTATACGGCCGGCACCTATGTTCAGGTGACCTACTTCTGAGTTGCCCATTTGTCCATCGGGCAGGCCCACGGCTTCGCCACAGGTGATAAGCTCGGTGTGGGGGTATTTGTTGTACAGCGACTTTACGAATGGGACGTTGGCGTTGGCTATGGCATCGGCAGACGGAACCTGACCGCGTCCCCAGCCGTCCATAATGACTAGCATTACTCTTTTAGACATGCTGTAAAGATAAATAAAATGGCTCAATGGCTGAATAGCTCAATAGCTGAACGAAGTTTCACGCCTGCCTGCCGGCAGACAGGCAAAGAGCGCAAAGGGCCGCAAAGGCCGGAAGCAGGCAGGGAACGCAAAGGCGGTGATTGCACAAATTGGCCGTGGAATAGTAAAATGGCTTAATGGTGGATATGTATGAGAATTGTCCTTCTAAGGGAATTCACGGAATAAATGTGGCGAATGGAGGGTGTTTACCCCTAATTTTTGTCTGTTTATCTCATTAATTTGTATGTAGCTGCATGTGGGGGTATTTTTACATCGTAATCAACACAGAGTTGTTGGTGCTAACACCGAACAACGGCATAGCTAACAATGGTGCTGAACGGCACTTCATTATAAGAGGTTTTCATGGTGATAGGTTTATAGGGGCCGGTCTATTCTTAGACCGGCTTAATTTTTTGTCTGAATAAGAATTGGCTAAAATCTAAGAATTGAGAAAATTCTATTTTTTAATATGTTAATTGTTAGGTGTGTAGTGTGCGTATACCTGGTATACTTTTCCTTCTTCGTTTAGTAGCATGCATTCGGCGGCCAGGAGGTTGTTGACGCTTTTGTAGTATAGTACTACAGAGTTGACTGATGCGAGGGTGTGTATCAATTCAAATGTAAGATCGGGGTAGGCGGTAAGGGCGCGCTGGAAGTATTGCTGTAGTGCTGGTTTTGAGCTGATGGTGCCGCTAGGATCGTTGTTTATTTTTATGATAAATGGAGAGGTGAAGCTGATGTCATCAGCGTAATGGTGCATGATGGCCTGCAGGTTGTGGCTGTTCCAGGCGTTTATCCAATCGGTGGCCATGGTGTTGGCGGTTTCTTGTGTGAGCATAAGTTTTTTGTTTTTCTGCAAATCTGCGTAAGAACAGTTGATAGTAACAGATACAAATTGTGGAGATAGAGGCATAACAGTTTGGTGTTAACGAGTATTTGGCATGTAATGGTGTAGACTATACCTTTGCAAGCACCCCCGACGTGCTGTGTAGCGCGATCGGGCTTATATAAATATTATCTGAACAGAGCAATATGATGCAACCGGAACAGTTCTTTGAACTGATGCTGAAGGAATTGGAAGTACACACCGAAATGCAGCCTTACTACAAGTTCCTGGGTAAGCAATCGTCGTGGCATTTCCGGAGGAATTACTTCCTGCAGCGGTTGCGGTATATACAGAATGAGGTAGCCAACAACCGCGAGCTGCGCATATGGGATTGTGGCAGTGGCTACGGCACCACGTGCCTATTCCTGGCCATGAATGGTATTAAGACCCACGGCACTACGCTTGAGTTTTATTACGACATGGTGCAGAAGCGTAAAGAGTACTGGAGTAAATACGGAGACACCTCGCTATTTACCTGTAGCTACGAGAATCTGTTTGATAGTCCGCCGCCGACCAATAGTTACGACCTGATAATAGTGCAGGATACGCTGCATCACCTGGAGCCTATTAACGATGCGCTGAAGATATTCAACAATTGCCTGGGTAAGGGTGGCAGAATACTATCTATAGAAGAGAATGGCAGCAACATTATACAGCGCGCCAAGTTGTATAAATACCGCGGCAATAAGCGTATCATTACCATATGGGATGAAAAGTTGCAGAAGGACATACTGATAGGCAATGAAAATATAAGGAGCCTGGCTAACTGGACAAAACTGTTTCAGGCCAATGGTTTTAATATCCCTGAAGAGTCTGTACAATATGTAAGGTATTACCTGCCGGTGCATTATCGTTTCTCCGATCCTCAATTGCTGCTGGAAAAAGAGAACAAGCTACAAGCCAGGGGCAAGGGACTGAGACGAGAGTACTTTTTCTTTGGCCTGAACTTTGTGGCTCAAAAACAATAATGATAACACTTTCAATGTAGCAACTATGAAAATTTCTAAATGTTTAACGGGAGTATTGGTAGCGGTTGTTTTGTCTCTGCCAACTTATGCGTGGGGTGGTGGCACAGATACTGCCAAAGCGCAGCCGGGTGGGGGATACATAGTGCTGGTAGCCTTGCATGCCGAACGTAACCGCATTGCTGAGGCCAGGCGCCGCGGCGATATGGAATTGCTGGGGCACATAGAGCAGGATGCTGAAGAGATACGCAAGCGGACGATCAAAGACTTTACGGATAACTTTCACAGATATCCCGTTTATTTTGTGATGGATACTATGCTGGACCAGATAAGAAAAGGCAGGCGTGAGGGTATGCTAACAAATGCGGACGGCTCTAAAGTAACGGCAACACCTTCTTCTTTTTCTACTGGGAAGTTTATAATAGCCTATTATACGAAGCCTGATATGCAGTATATTGGTGAAGATGTGATCACCGATACCGACAGATGGGTGAATCAGGCCAGATTTTTAGGCAATGCATTGGTATTATATAATAACAAGTTTCAGCAGTTTAATAGTTATAAGCGCAGGACACTTGCCGGTTTGGATGCGGAAGATGAACCGTATTATTACAAATCGAAAGTGGCGGATATGGAATATTACCCGCTGGCAGAACGTATGGATGCAAAAGCAGAAAGACGAAGGGGTGTAGCCCGTTTTTTCGGTTTTTAACTATCAGGGAAGTTCTCCGGGTAACAATTGGTATATTTGTAATGTAAAATACGCTATGCAATTAGCCGATCTTGATCTGAATAAATTGTACACTTACGCCGACTATTATAAATGGCAGTTTGAAGAGCGTGTGGAACTGATAAAGGGTAAGTTATTTAAAATGAGCCCGGCTCCTAATCCTAACCACCAGTTACTTGCGGGAGCTATTCATACGCAATTGGCAATTTACCTGACAGGTACACCTTGTAAGGTATTTTTTGCGCCATTTGATGTACGCTTTACGCGCAAGCATTCGGCCAGCGATGATACAATAACAACAGTATTGCAACCTGATGTGTGCGTGGTCTGCGACCCTTCAAAAATAGACAGCCGTGGTTGTGTGGGCGCACCGGATATAGTAGTTGAAGTGTTAAGCCCAGGTAATAATGCGAAAGAACTAAAGAACAAATACGAGATATACGAAGAGAGTGGGGTAAAGGAATATTGGATCGTAAGCCCGCAGGATCAAACTTTTTTTGTTTATACTCATGTGAACGGAACGTTTCAGCCGTCAGGCTTAAAAACAGCTGGCGATATTATTGAATCTGCTGTGTTGCCGGGCTTTTCGCTAAATTTAAGTGATCTCTTCAGTAGTATAGAGCATTGGTAGACCGCTAACAATACCAATTGCACACCTAAACTGTGTTGTAATAAGTTGCGTACCTACGACACGCCTAGGCTTTGTTTAGGTAGGCTACAAACCTTTTGCCCCTACGGGACAATGACGTGAAACGATAATCGATTAGTTGCCGAATAGATATAAAACAATAAACCGCCCTCATTTGAAGGCGGTTTATTGTTTAAGAGATATTGTGTTTCTTACCAAAGGTGTACGCGGGCAGTGTCTGCTATGTACATTTTGTCGCCGGCTTTTATGTTAAATGCCTGGTAGAAATCTGGTACGTTAGGGAACGGACCGTTTACGCGGCATTTAGCTGGTGAGTGTACATCCGTTAACAGCTGAGTAGCTATCTTTTCCGGCCGCTCAGACATCATCCAGCCCAGGGAATAGCCCAGGAAGAAGCGCTGCAGCGGTGTTAAACCATTTATCTTTTCGCCCTTCTTGTAGGCATCTGTCATTTTGAAGGCATCGAGGCCAATGAGTATACCGCCAAGGTCGGCCAGGTTTTCGCCCAGTGTGGCTTTACCGTTCACGTGCATAGAATCGCCCAGCGGCGTCATTTTGTTGAACTGCTGTGCCAGTACTTCAGCACGCTTTACAAATTCAGCAGAGTCGGAAGGACCCCACCAGTTGTGGAGGTTACCTTTTTCGTCGAACTGGCGACCTTCATCATCGAAGCCGTGTGTGATCTCGTGGCCCACTGTGCTGGCAGCGGTATAGCCATATACCAGGGCATCATCCAGTTCTTCATCGCGATAACCAGGAACGGTCATCATAGCGGCCGGCAGTACAATCTCGTTGTTAGACGGGTTGTAGTAAGCATTGTAAGTCTGTGGTGTCATATCCCACTCTTCGCGGTCTACCGGCTTGCCCAGTTTGTTGAGCGAGTAAGTATTCCACCATTGGTTGGCGCGCATGATGTTGGCCGCGTAAGCGCCACGGTCTATTTTAAGTGTAGACAGATCTTTCCATTTATCAGGGTAGCCTACCTTTTTCTTGATAGCCATCAGCTTGTGGATAGCCTTTTGTTTGGTGCTGTCGGTCATCCAGTCCAGCTTCTCTATGCGGTGTTTGTAGGCGGTGCGCACATTCTCCACCATGTTCTCGTAGCGGGCTTTGGCCTTATCGCTGAAATACTCTTTAACGAAAAGCTTACCCAGCGATTCGCCGATAACACCCTGCTCTACATCAAGTGCACGCTTCCAACGTGGGCGGGGCTCTTTTGCACCACGAATAGTTTTGCCGTAAAAGTCAAACGATGCATCGAAGAAAGGCTTGCTGAGGTAAGAAGAGTATTCGCGTACCAAGTGGAACGACATATAATCCTTCAGCGTTTGCATGTCTGTTTTTGCTATCAGTTTATCCAGGGCGGTAAAGAATTCTGGCTGACCTACGATAACGCTATCTACATTTTTAACGCCGATTATCTTCAGCATGTTTGGCCAGTCTGTAGACGGCGACATTTTATTGAGCTCGGAAATAGCATACTTGTTGTAGTTCCTGTAAGGGTCGCGCAGATCTTCCAGCTTGCGTGATGCTTTCGCCAGGTTGGTCTCGAACTCTATAATTTTTGCTGCCTTAGCCTTAGCAGCAACAGAGTCTATACCCATATGCGTAAGCACAGTGGTAATATAACCGGGATAGGCTTTACGTATACCTGTTGTGCGCGGATCGGTGTTAAAATAATAATCGCGGTTAGGCAGGCCCAGGCCGCCCTGGCCCATATCGTAAGCCATCACTTCGCTGTTCTTCGAGTCCTGACCTACACCTTCGCTAAAGAACACGCCGGCGCCATATTCGTGCATGTGCGCAGCCTGCGTCATTACATCGGCCTTGGTCTGCATGGCAGCGATCTTATCCAGTTCAGGCTTCAGCGGGTTGATGCCATTCTGTTCTATGGCGGCAGAGTCCATGGCGCTATGCCAGAAATCGCCTATCTGCTGGCCGCTGCCGGTCTTATCGGCCCGCTTCTCTGCTTCTTCGTTTATAGTACGCAGCTTTTCGTACAGTTCTTTCTGTACCAGTTCGCCTACGCCCCAGTTCGATTCATCGCCCGGAATAGGGTTGCGTTTTATCCACCCACCATTGGCATAGTCGAAGAAGTCGTTGGCAGGATTAACCGTAGTGTCGAGGTGGGATGCCAATGCATCTTCTTTGGTAGACTTTTCCGGTATTGGCTGACACGATGCGGCCAGCGCCAGGGCTACGATGCCCAGAATTTGTTTATTCATTTGTTTGTTGCAGAAATTGGACGGCTAAATTACTTTATTTATCATGTAATATCTAACCTTTAACAGGGGATATTGTTTGAAGATTTTTTGCGGTTGTATTGGTACTTTAGATGCTCATTTTCATAGCGCTCCACCTCTTCTTTACTTTTCTTTGTGCTGCCGCAAAGAAAAGTAACAAAAGAAAGCGGCACTTTGGCGTATCGCTCCGCGCGCCAAAGTAGCTATACTGCGCACAACCCTGACAGTGCCGATACGGCTATCGCCGACCATTCTTTGTAAATTTCAGATTATTATTTGTAAATAATTGCGATGTACCGCTACTGAGAAGAGCAACAGGTTGCCTTACTTCTTTTTCAGAACTATCCAGATGGGTTTATCGATGGTGGTGGTGGCGTCTACGTATTCGGTGGTGGGGCCGGAGGTTATTTTGATGCGTGTGGTGTTGAGTGGTTCTGAGCCCTCGTTGATGGCGATTACCTTAATCGTATCGGGCATATTAGTGCGCAGGTTGAGCGTAAGATCTTTATAAGTGCCGCTAATGGTGTAGTTGCTCAGTATGGCCTTGCCATTGTGGGCTATGGTGATCTTGTCTCCGTCGATGGTTTTAGCATCCCATACCGAGAGCTGGGCTGTAGCCGATGATACCGTAATTTCTTTTATGGAGCCGGGTGTTATTTTACCTACTTCAGCGTCGCTTATCGCTTCATGCCTGGTCGGTTCGGGCTTTTCGATCGCAGGTTCTTGCGCTGCTTTTTTAGCACTGTCTTTTTTGGCTGCTTTTACCAGCAGTGCCATTACATCTTTAGCTGATACCAGCATTACCTTGCCCGAAGCACAAGAGGTAGTGCCATCTTCTTTATAGCCTTTGAAAGTACCTTTCAGCACCGTTGTGTTATTACGTGTTGATACTTTGAGACTGCCCGACAAATAGCACAGGTAAGCGGATTTATCGGCCATCTTTATTTTGGAAGATACTACTTTGGTCTCCCTGAATTTTATTAGTTTCTGGTTGCTGTTGATGCTGCCGGTAATGAGCGTTTTGGTTTCGTTAGGGCCCATTACATCGGTGATAGAATAACCTTTGATTATACCATTGGAGTCTGTGAACTGCAGCTTGTAGGTGAATTGCTGGCCATCGTCGGTAGTTACATTGCCAACAAAAACAACGTCTGATACCTGCGCACGGGCACTAATGGCAAGCAGCAGGACGATATACGTAAGCAGGTGTTTCATAAAAAAATAAGGTCTGTTTTGTCGTGGTCTGTTCTTACATCATCTATATGGAAAACGGATAACGAAAGCCCTGCCGCGACAAAACAGACAAGAATGTGTGTGTTACTTAATTGCAACAAAATCTATGCCACCAACTTACAGCACC
The DNA here is from genome assembly GCA_964588295.1 of uncultured Flavipsychrobacter sp. Taxonomy (GTDB): domain Bacteria; phylum Bacteroidota; class Bacteroidia; order Chitinophagales; family Chitinophagaceae; genus Flavipsychrobacter. The sequence goes on from CAZPOT010000017.1 coordinate 21,565, forward strand.
TGTACTATCAGGAACTTAAGATACTGGGTAGTAGGTATGTTCCAGAGAATGGGGTGATCGGCACTCTGGGTTTGCCAGCAAACCTGGCGCAATGTGCGATGGGCATCTTTGGCCGCCAGTCCTATTGTTTTTAGGAAAAGGTTGGGATCGACCAGGTTGGTACAAGATGCTGTTACCAGGAAGCCGCCGGGCTTTACCAGCTTCATACCACGCAGGTTGATCTCTTTATAACCCGTTACTGCTTTTTCAATATTCTCCCTGCTCTTAGTAAAGGCCGGAGGATCGAGCATGACCACGTCATACTTCCTGTTTTCTTTGCTCCATGCCTTCAGCACGTCGAATGCGTTCACCGCCTCGAACTTGCAGCGGTCTTCAAAACCGTTCAGTACGGCATTGCGACGGGCGGTACTTACTGCATTCTCTGAAATATCGAGACCCAGCACGCTTTTAGCACCGTAGTGTGCGGCGTGCATAGAGAATGTGCCAGTGTAGCAGAATGCTTCCAGCACATCGGCACCTTTTACTATATGCTGTATGGCGCGGCGGTTGTCCTGCTGATCGAGGAAGTAGCCGGTCTTCTGGCCGTTCTCTATATCCACATGGAATTTAAGGCCGTTCTCGTTCAGTATGATGTTAGTCTCAAACGGATCGGAAAGGAAGCCTTTTATCTGGGGCATACCTTCCACCTCGCGTACCGGCACATCGTTACGTTCATAAATGCCTTTAGGAGAAAATATCTTTTGCAGGGCAGCCACGATAGCACCCTTCCAGCGTTCGATGCCCAGTGCCAGTGTCTGGATGACTAGGTAATCGTTGAATTTATCAATGATCAGCGCAGGCAGGCCATCGGCTTCGGCAAAGATGAGGCGGCAATTCTCTACATAGCCAATACTCTTGCGATATTCCCAGGCTGTTTTTATGCGGTTGTAGAAAAAAGCATCGTCAATTGCTTCATTCTTCTGCCTGGTAAGCAGCCGTATGCGTATCTGTGAGGCAGGGTTTACGTACCCCTTACCTACAAAAGAACCGTTATATGAATATACTTCTACTATATCTCCCGGTTCGCACTCGCCCTCACTGTCGCCTAATTCGTTTGCGAATATCCATGGGTGGCCATTTATGACCCTATCACCAATTTTCTTTCTCAGGAAAAATTTTGCCATCGCGCAAAGGTAACGATTTGGCAATTTGACAATTCGACAATTTGGCAATTCGGCAATGTGTTGCTTGTTGTCGCGAAGGGCCGCGTAGGATTTCACGCAAAAACGCAAAGGACGGGCGCAAAGCACGCAGGGGAGTGGTGTAAGCATGCAAAAAGCGAAAAGGGTGTTGTGCGGGTAGTATGTAAGGCTAACCCTCAACCGGGGGATATAGTTAGACAGGCTCACCATAGTAGCCCTGAGACAACCGATTCTATGCTATGTTGACCCGGAAGTAATTGCCGAATAGGCAAATTATTGTAGGTTTGTTATGTCAAATTCCGGCTCCATGCGTCTTAACCTCTCAACGTACATTTTTATTGCTGCCATTGGTCTTTCCGTTCCTGCCATAGCGGGGAAAAAGAACAAGAAATTAGTGAAGCAACTAAAGGCCGATATTGGCTACCTGGCTTCTGACGAGCTGGCGGGCCGGCGCACGGGCGGCGATGGAGAGGCAAAAGCAGCCGACTATATTATAAAGCGATATACTGACCTGGGGATACCGGCCTACAGGGGCAATTATAAGCACCAGTTCCATTTTACCTATGGGCGGGAAATAGGTGCAACCACGCTGATACGCTTTGCCAACAAGCCTGCCAAACTAAAGGAAGAGGCTTTCCCACTGCCTTTTAGCGGTAGCGGCAGTACGCCGGTAAGCGAGATAATGCCGGAGATAACCGAGCAGGGCAATGTGTGGCTGGTATCGTTGTATACAGATAAGGACCAGGCGAACGATCCACATTTTGATTGCGATAAACATATGTATGATTATGCCCGCAACGCGCAGAAGAGCGGTGCAAAGGGTGTGGTATTCTATGACAGGTTTGGCAGCAAGTTTGAGCCAGCGTTCAACAGCCAGTCGGACCTGGAAACATTGGATATACCGGTGGTATGCGTGACGTATAGTGGTTACCGCAAGTATATACAAACTGTAGAGGACGGTACGGGAAGGGCATCGCTGAATACCGAACTGAAAATAGACATTAAGAAGACCGACAGGGTGGGCACTAACATAGCTGCGTATATAGATAATGGTGCGAAATATACTGTAGTGATAGGTGCGCACTACGACCACCTGGGTTTTGGCGAGGATGGCAACAGCTTGTATGTTAATGCCGCCAAGGAACACCAGATACACCACGGTGCCGACGATAATGCCAGCGGTACTGCTGCGCTGATGAGCGTGGCCAGGTGGGCAAAAGGCAGCAAGCTGCACAATTATAATTACCTGTTCATCCACTTTTCCGGGGAGGAACTGGGGCTATTTGGCTCTAAGGCGTTTGTGCGCGATGAAAGGATAGACAGTGCACATGTGGCTTATATGCTGAATATGGACATGGTAGGCAGGCTGAATGACAGTACCCATGCGCTGACTATTGGTGGGGTGGGTACATCGCCGGAGTGGGGCGCTGTGGTAGATATGGCAGGCAAGGATTTTAAAGTTGTGATAGACAGCGCCGGTGTAGGCCCGAGCGACCATGCCAGCTTTTACAATGCTGGCATACCTGTGCTGTTCCTGTTCACCGGCACGCATAAAGACTACCATAAGCCGAGCGATAGGGCCGAGTTGATCAACTACGATGGTGAGGCATCTGTAATAGCGTATGCAGAAGCCGTAATTACCAACCTTGACAAAAAGAACGCCAAGCCGGGTTACCTGGTGACCAGGAGTATGACCATGGGTAAGGCGAAATTCAAGGTGACGCTGGGCATTATGCCAGACTATAGCTACCAGGATGGCGGTGTGCGCGTAGACGGTGTAACCGATGGCAAGGCGGCAAGTAAGGCGGGTATAAAAGCAGGTGACATCATTACCCAGATAGGCGACATAAAAATACAGGGCATGCAGAGTTATATGGAGGCACTGGGCAAATTCAGCCCCGGCGATAAAACAACCGTGAAGGTGACACGCGGTGGTAAACCGCTGAGCATGCCGCTGGAGTTTATGGCTAAGTAAGTACTTAAGGTTTCACGCTAAGTAGGGCGCAAAGCACGCAAAGGTCTTTTTGGGAAGATAAGCAGGCAAAGGGCGCAAAGTTGTGTTGGGTAAGTAACATGGTTGGCAGGTTTCACGCCTGCTTGTCGGCAGACACGCAAAGCACGCAAAGTTTCTAAAGCAGGCAAAGTGCGCAAAGGCATTTTGGGGCTTATGAGGTAGGTAAATATTCGTAAATTAGCAATTGGTTTAAATACAAACAGCATTGAAAAGTAAGGTTCAGCAAAATATTCCTAACCCGGAAAACCCGGAAAAGTTTTTAAAACTGAGATTGGCTAAGCGCAAAATGGTAGCTGCGGGTATACCTGCTGTTATCTCGTCTGCGCAACATGTGTTTGGGGAAATGGATTTGGCGCGTGGTATGAAAGCACTGTTTGCACTGAACCAGAAAGATGGGTTTGACTGCCCGGGCTGTGCCTGGCCCGACCCGGATGGTACGCGGTCTAAGATAGCGGAGTACTGCGAGAACGGTGCCAAGGCCATTGCGGAAGAAGCGACTACCAAGAAGTTGGATGCCAGCTTCTTTAAAAATAATTCGGTTTACGACCTGGCGCAGCTGAACGACTACGAGATAGGCAAGAAGGGCCGCGTGGCAGAGCCTATGTACCTGCCTGAAGGTGCTACCCACTACCAGCCCATAAGCTGGGACGATGCTTTTACAAAAATAGCGGCCAAGCTCAATTCGCTGGCGTCGCCTGATGAGGCGGTGTTCTACACATCGGGCCGCACAGGTAATGAGGCAGCGTTCCTGTACCAGTTGTTTGCCCGCGAATATGGCACTAACAACCTGCCCGACTGTTCGAACATGTGTCATGAGTCGAGCGGGGTAGCGTTGATTGAAACACTGGGATTGGGTAAGGGATCGGTGAAGCTGGACGACTTTGGCAAGGCCGAGGTGATCATTATACTGGGGCAGAACCCGGGCACCAATCACCCGCGTATGCTATCGGCATTGCAGGAGGCCAAGGAGAACGGTTGTACCATTATTGCCGTAAATCCATTGCCTGAAACGGGCCTGATGGGCTTTAACAACCCGCAAACAGTAAAAGGTGCGCTGGGCTTAAAGGCGCGCCTCACAGATATATTCCTGCAGGTGAAGCTGAACGGCGATATGGCGCTGCTGAAGGCCATAGCACTGATGCTGCTGGAAGAAGAAGACAAGCAGCCGGGTAGTGTGTTCGATCTAAATTTTATTAAAGAGAATACAGCGGGCTACGAAAGCTATGTACAGAACCTGCGTAAGTATAACGTGGCTCAACTGGCAGAGGCCGCCGGTATATCTGTAGAGCAGATAAAGCAAACCGCCGAGGTATTTAAGAAGAAGAGTAAGATAATAGCCTGCTGGGCTATGGGTCTTACACAGCATAAGAATGCCGTAGCTACCATACAAGAGGTGGTGAACCTGCTGCTGGTAAAGGGCAGCATAGGCAAGCCCGGTGCAGGTACCTGCCCGGTACGCGGCCATAGCAATGTGCAGGGCGACCGAACCATGGGCATTAACGAGAAGGCGCCACAAAAATTCCTGGATAGTATAGAAAGGGTGTATGGTTTCCGCCCTCCGCAGCACCATGGGTATGATGTAGTGGAATGCATACATGCTATGCATGAGGGCAAAGCCAAGGTATTCTTTGCCATGGGTGGTAACTTCCTTTCGGCCACTCCGGATACTACCTATACTGCAGAAGCACTGCGCAGGGCCGACCTAACGGTGCATGTGAGCACTAAGCTGAACCGCAGCCACCTGGTGCATGGTAAGGAAGCCATGATACTGCCTTGCTGCGGCCATACCGACCTGGATGTAGTGAATGGTGAAGCGCAGTTTATTACCTGCGAGAATTCGATGGGCGTGGTACAGATGTCTAAAGGCAGCCTGAAGCCGATAAGCGACAAGCTACTGGGTGAGCCAATGATAGTGGCCAGGCTGGCTAAAGCTACGCTGGGTAGCCGCAGCAAGATAAACTGGGACCTGTACATGGAGCATTACGACTATATACGCAACGATATAGAGCTGACCATACCGGGCTTCCAGGATTATAACAAGCGCGCACGCGTATTGGGTGGTTTTTACCTGCCTAACGGTCCGCGCGAGGGTAAGTTTACAACAGCCAATAACAAGGCCAACTTCACTACATCGGACGTCATTTTTCAAAAGTTGGCTGATGATGAACTGATGATGCAGACACTACGTAGCCACGACCAGTTCAACACCACCATATATGGCCTTAACGATCGTTATCGCGGTGTGTTCAACGAGCGCCGCGTGATATTTATGAACGAAAAAGATATCACCCGCCTGGGCTTTAAAGATGGCGATGTGGTAGACCTGTATAACCACCACGGCGGAGTAGAGCGTGTAGCGCGTAAGTTCATCATCATTGCCTTCAGCACGCCTGAGCAATGTACGGCTACTTACTTCCCCGAGACCAATGTGCTGGTGCCTATTGATACCACTGCTGACAGGAGCAATACGCCGATGTCGAAGATGGTTATTATTAAGCTGAGGAAGCATGTTTCTTAATGGCTCAATGGCTTAATGGCGGAATTGCTCAATAAGTGTCTATTAAACAAAATATAATGACTATGAAGTATTTTTTATCGCTATTGTTGGTATGCTTAGCGGCATTTACAAATGTACACGGACTGGCACGAGGGAATGGTGTGCCGTGGGATTTTATGTACCATACAAAGAGTGATGCGCAGGAAATAATAAAAGGGGAGAAAGGTAAAATAATTGAAATTACTTTTCTCAGGATGAAGATAAATAAGGGCGTTGGCAGAGTTGTTGAGTTGACGTTGAAGAAACACGATGCAATAACCGGCGAAAGCCTTGAGTACCCGATCATCATCAATGTAAATACAGACCTGCATTATATATTGAAAGAAGGTGACGAGCTTGTAATGGATGGCTATAATGATGGAGTAGTTTATCTTTCGGGGTACAAGTATGATGTACAGTAGGTGCTCCGTCGCTTCGTTTCTCTCTCGCTTCTCACATTGACAATGTTTTTTAATAGACAACGGCCGGTTTTTGCCGGCCGTTGTTGCGTATACCCGATGAGTTGTTAGTCACTGTCAGTATCGCAGAATTTCTTTATCAGTTCGTCTACGTCTTTGCCGCCGATCTTCTTGATGCGATACAGGTATGGGCAGGCGAATGAACCTTCATTATCATTGATATAAATAACAGATAGATTAAATAATGCATGAACATCGTTGTAGTTCATTAGTATGGCTCTTTCGAACGACTTTTTAGCCTCTTTTATGTGCCCCTCCTGTTATTGCTTTACGCCATCATTGTAATAAGATTTTTGCTTTTTACCACAATCCGTGCCCATGACGTAAACCATGCATTCATGGTCTTTGAACCCTACGCTTTCAAAAGATCCTACATGCGTGTAGCCATCGCCAAAGGCAAATGCTACCTTTCTTATGCCAATAGTGAACGTGTGTGTAGTATACATGGTTGCATATTGGCCATTCACTTTGCCTGGTATCCATTTCCCGGATGATAACAAGATCACTTTTTTTACCCATGCATCATAAACGCTACTTACACCCGACTCAATCGACAAGTCGCTGACTTTACCAGCCGTATCAACTTTGAATTTTATCACTGTTACGCCTTGTATACAATTGTCCACAACATCGTTGGGGTACATAAATCCATCTGAAAATGTATTGCTATTAAAGAACTCCGGGCATAGTGGTAATTCTATTTTGTCTTGCGCAAATACGTTGGTGCCAATAAGAAAGCAGCATAGCAATAGCAGTGTGCGTAATTTATTCATAATGAAGTGGTTAATTCCCCTGCAAAGATAGTTTGCCGTTGTATACAATGCAAGGTTTGTAGCATAATAAAAGGCGCCCTTCGCAGGACACCTTTATTATGATGATGTAACTTACTAGTAGCTATAGGCCACGGCTCTTTTAATAGATTGTGTCTGGCCGAATGAGCCGCCCTGGTAGCTTTTGCGGTCTATCTCTTTATCGCTGGTGATAAGGATGAAGGCGCAACCGCGGGCTGCTGCTTCTTTCTTCAGCTTCCGGAGCGCGGTGTTGTCGCTGCCCGCGCCGGTGTGCAGGTTGATGAAGGCTGTTTTGCCACGTATCTCGTCTACTCTTACCAGTCCTGCAATATCGTCGGGGTTTTCTACTACCATTACGTTTTCCCAATCGGCTTCTGAGTATACGTGTAGTTTGGGTGTAATGTCTTGCTGGCGACCGCTTTTGCCGAAGATAACGTGGTGCACCGCATACTTGCCTATTACCTGTTCTACATCTTCGCTCATGTATTTAAAGGTGATGGTGTGCTCTCCGATCTTGGTTACTGTTCCATCTATGGTTTTGCCGTTGTTCATGTAAATGGCATCCTGGGCAAAAGAGATGAGTGTGCATAGTACTGCTGCTGCGGTAATGATGATCCGTTTCATTTTGTGTGTGTTTTAAAGAAGTGTTGTTTTTGAATGTTGAACACTCTTATTTCAAACTGCGTGCCAGAAACGGTTAATTCAGCTGTTAAAATAATTTAGAAAATAGCGCGTAGAGGTAAGTACGGAGTCAGTTGTCTATAGTGGTTATCCAGTTGGTAATAAGCGCCTTTAAGGCTGTTGATCGGGCATGTACGTCGTCTATATCTTTGAATATAATGGTTCGCCGGCCATCGGCATATTTGCCTTCCAGTAGTTGCTGAGGGCCGGTTAGCCTGGCCCCCGAAGGCAATACAAGCATAATGCGCCCCTTGAAAAGATTGAAGACCGCTATATCTCTTTTATATTCTTTCGGGTCGGATGGTGGCATCCCGCCAGTGTAGTAAAAGGCCGGATTGTTCCATTTAATGTGCTCGGCAATATGGCTGTCTGCAGACAGTATAATGGTGCGTAACTCCTGTACAATAAGTTGCAAAGCGGCGTCCAGTTGCGCAATGTGTGCGTCTACCTCTTCCTTATCTGTTAGTTTGCTTTTTGCTGCTTTTGCCATGGGGATGATCGTTTGCTATAAAAGTAAATCAGCAGATGGAGATTATTGCTACTTGTTGGGAGCCTTGCTCATCTGCCAGGCTATACCTATGTGCTTTACGTTGTAGGTCCATTCTTTCAGTATCACAGACATCAGCAAGCCTTCAAGCTCAGACGCTATGCCCATGAATATGGCCAGCGGGAAAAGCAGGTGAGCATAGCCGAAGCCCATTATGGCTATGGTGGCGGCCAGCAGGGTTACACCAAATATTTTTGCACTGTAGGCATGGTAGCTTGCCCCGCGCTGAAATTTGATATAATCGAAAATGTAGCGGATGATCTCCAGGCCTATAATGGCCGCAATGCCCGCTTTGTAGGTGTTGTATATCTGCGGGTAGGCAAACCACATGCCCGCCAGCACACCCAGAAAGAATACGGTATCGGCGATGCTATCCCACTGGCGTATGGCGGCGGTCTCTACGTTTAGCTTGCGTGCCAATACACCGTCGTAGTAGTCGGTGGCAGCGGCTATGGCTAGTAGCAAAATATACACCCAGCCGGTTGTGTGCGAGTAGCCCATCCATATGGCAGGTATGGTAAGTGCAAACCTAAGGTATATGAGTAGCCAGGGTGTGTGTTTCATAGCATTACTTTCTCTTCCACCTGATGGCGTAATGGATGTAGAAGTTGAAGTCGAACGATGAATTCTTATCGCCGCGGCCGTAGCCTGCTATATACAGGGGGGAGAGGTCGTTGAAGGAGCGACCGTTGAGCATGAATTTACTGCGTATGGTCCAGCCAGCAATAATGCCTTTATACACGTCCAGGCGCACGCCGCCCAGCACTTCCATCCAATAGCCATTGAAGCTTTTGCCGGCTACAGCTCCTGTGCTGTTGCCCCAAAGAGAATCGGTAATTGAGTAGGTGGCAGCACTGCGGTCTATAGATGCCATGGCCAGGCGGCCGCCCAACAGTACACCGCTCCAGTCTTTAGGATTTTCGCGTGGCAGCAATATCCTGTTCACACCTAGGCGGTAAAAAGTATTGGTAGTGGTGTATTTAAGATCGGTATAGTTAACGTCGGAAGATCCCCAGCCACCTTCTGCAGCCAGGTATATCTCATTCTTCAGGTAATAGTCTGCTGCAAACTCGTAGCCGGTCTTATTGGTAGCATAATAGTTGACGATGGGGCGTGCCAAATCGAAACCTATGGCCAGTTGGTGGCCGGCCAGTTCTTTATGTTTACGCACAACAGTGGTATCGGCAGCAGTGGTATCTGCTACCTGGGCTTTAGCCACAGATGCGCCAAAGAGGCACAGGCTAAAAATCAGGATGCATGTATATTTTAAGCTGCCGGGTGTTAACATCGTTGGTTACGCTGGGGTTGGTAATGATAACAGAATCTATGCCTGTGCTGTTGGTAGCATGCACAGAATCGATAGTATAAAAGTTAGTGTAGCCGCAGGCATTGGATAAAAACTTAAGCTGGCGGCGGTAATAGAAATTCAGGGTGTCGTAAGTAGCAAGGGCAGAGTCGGCCTTGAAGATCCATGTACATGAGTCGGCTGTTGACGACAGTGAAATGGTAAAATAGGCCGATGGTGCGCGGTAGATAAACTCTTGCACCGTGCCGCCTGTTATGGCGCCAAAAATGGCAGATGGCAAGGCTGTATCTTGTGTGCTGTTGTTATTAATAGCGGTATCTACGGGGAAATGCACAAAGTGCAGGTTCAGGCTGGCTGTTTTGGGCGTAAGGCATGGCTGGCGCTCCTGCGTGCACGATGGCAGCAGCCATATAATAATGCCCAGCAATACCATGTACGGCCACGATCTTGTAACGAACGATATTGCTAGTTTGTTAGTCATTAAGGGTATGCAGTATTTTATCTATTTCGGTAATTACCACATCCAGCTGCCTGCGCATGTGCTCTTTATCTTCTTCGTTTATGTTGGTATTGCCCAGGTGCACGCTCACCATGCCATTATCCAGCGACTGCACTTTTTTGTTCAGACGCTGGATGGCTTTGTTCTGGCCGTCTATAGTGGCCCGCAGGCGGTTGTTTTCCGCCTGCAGTGCCGTATATTTTTTCAGCAGCGCATCCAGCTTGCTGTTTACCAGGTGCATTGCATCCATTACAGTCTTATTTGCGCGTTTAGCTTATTGGTATAAGTATCTATCAGTTGCTTCATCAGTTGTTCGGTCTCCGCATCGGTAAGGGTGCGGTCCTGCAACTGGAAGGTGTAAGACAATGCAAACGATTTTTTACCTGCGCCCAGCTTCTCACTTTCAAACACGTCGAACAATCCGTAGGCTTTCAACTCAGAAAGTTTCAACTGCTCCGTAGCGTCCTGCACCTGCTTGTAGGTAATGTCTTTATCCAGCACTATGGCCAGGTCTCGCGATACGGCAGGGAACTTAGGCACTTCTGTGTAGCGTGTTTTGGCTGCACCCATAGCAGCGGTCCAGTTATCCCAATGTATGTCTGCAAAGAATACTTCCTGCTTCACATCCATCATCTTCAGCCTGGCAGCATCTACGCGGCTTATGGTGCACAGTATATTGTTCTTCCACTTCCAAGTGGTTTCGCCATTATCGCTGTAAGACAGGGCTGCATTGGTAATGCCACTGTAGGCCAGCATGTTTACTATTACACCCTTCAGGTAGTATAGGTCGGCTTTGCGGGCCTGCTGGTTCCACTGAGCAGCTGCGGTATTGCCGGTAAGCCATATGGCCAGGCGCTGTTCCTGCACATACTTATCTGCCGCCGTACGGTATACATTGCCGAACTCATAGAGGGCCAGGTCCTGGTTCTTACGGTTGGCGTTGTATTCTATTACTTCCAGCCCGCTTTCCAGCATCGATGGGCGCATTACGTCCAGCTCTGCGCTCAGGCTGTTGATCATGCGCACCAGGTTTTCTTCGGTAGGGTAGTACTTGCTGTTTACTATAGAGTTGGTCACAATTTCCTGCATACCCATGCCGCACAGCAGGTTGGCTATCTGCTCTTTTTTGCTGCGGTCGTTGGGCATAGGGCGGGTGAGGGCGATGTTGAGCCTGCCGTGCAGTAGCACATTGTCCAGGCCGTCTATACGCAGTATTTCCTCTACTATGTCAGCTGGTTGTGTTACGTCCGGCTTGTTGGTAGGCACTGCTACCGTAAGGCCTTCAGCATTTTCGTTTTCGATAGTAAAACCGAGCGATGTCAGCATTTCCTTTATGGCGCTTACGCTATAGTCTTTGCCGCTAAGTGTGTGTATGTAGCTATACGTAACTGCCACCTGTGCAGGTAATATCTCGTTCGGGTATTCATCAACTATGGCCGAAGCTACTGTACCGCCCGCAATCTCACCGATCAGCTGTGCCGCGCGCTGCAGGGCTGGTATCACATTGTTGATGTCTACACCTTTTTCAAAGTGCATAGCCGCATCTGTACGCAGGCCAAAGTGCGTGCTGGTAATGCGGATGTGCTTAGGATCGAAGTAAGCGCTCTCCAGGAATACTGTAGTAGTAGCGCTGCTGATGCCGCTATGCAGTCCGCCGAATACGCCGCCAAGTGCTATAGGGCCGTTGAGGTCTGATATAACAATATCGGTTTCGCGCAGCTTACGCTCCTTTTCATCAAGCCCCAGGAACAACATATCTTCAGGAACATAACCAACGCGTATTACAGAACCGGCTATTTTCTCCGCGTCAAATGCATGCAAAGGCTGGCCGTATTCGTGCAGTACGTAATTGGTAATGTCTACTATATTATTGATGCTGCGCACGCCTATGGCTTCCAGCCTTTTCTTCAGCCAGTCTGGCGATTCGCCTACCTGCACATCTTTTATGTACACGCCTGCATACCTCGGTGTGGCTTCGAAATTATGCACTTCCACCATTACCGGAGAGCTCCAGGTAACGGTATTCTCCTTTAGCTCCGGTAGTTTTACGCTATGCTTTTTACCGGTGTGGTGCGTAAGGTAGGCACACACATCGCGGGCAACGCCTATATGGCTGTTGGCATCGCTGCGGTTGGGCGTAAGGCCTATATGTATGGTAAAATCTGTTTCGGGTATGTTGAAGAAGGTTTTAGCGGTCATGCCTACCTCCGCATCCTGCGGCAGTATCATAATGCCGGCGTGGTTCTCGCCAAGGCCTATCTCATCTTCGGCACATATCATGCCCTCGCTTTCTTCGCCGCGTATTTTGGCTTTCTTTATCAGGAAGGCTTCCCCGTGCGTAGGGTGCACAGTTGTGCCTACGGTGGCTACTACTACCTTCTGGCCGGCAGCTACGTTGGGGGCACCACATACTATCTTTAGCGGGGTATCGCCGCCTACATTTACTGTTGTCAGGTTCAGCTTATCGGCGTTGGGGTGCTTCTGGCATGTGAGCACTTCGCCAATTACCAGGCCGGCAAGGCCGCCTTTCACGGCTTCCGTGCGCTCAATAGCCTCAACCTCAAGGCCTATGGATGTAAGGATATGGCTTAGATCGTCTACCGGTATATTATGTGGCAGATAGTCCATCAGCCACTGGTAAGAAATGGTCATTTCGTACAGAATATTTGCGCAAAGATAATTCTATGTATACCAAAACCCATGAACTTAAAAAAATGGTTTAACAAACCAAGTTACGCACATGAAAACCTGCATATTATGTGAATTGAAGTGTATAAGCATCGTATCTTTGTGAACAAGTAAGGAATTACCCCTAAAAGGGAGGTATAAAGATGTGGAAGATGTGTGGACAGGTGGGAGAAAATTATATAACCTCTATTTTTTTGCCAGTAGCAAAATCGCGTTTACTTTCGTCCTCCCCCGTAAAAATCGGCTTAACAGTTACTTAATACTGCTTTGATGTAAGGAAGCGGTCGCGGCCTTGTTTCGGGGTAAATAAAGGCAATTTGTACAGTATAATAGTTTAAAAGACAATGTCAGTCAACGTAAAAAAGGATTTCGGAGGAGCAAGAAGCCGCAAGCCGGACATGACCAGTATGGTATATGGGAAGGTGCCGCCGCAGGCTGTAGAGCTTGAAGAAGCCGTGTTGGGTGCCTGTATGCTGGAAAAAGACACCTTTGCACAGGTGCTGGAGGTGATACAGAGCGCAGAGTGTTTTTATGTAGATGCCCACCAGAAGATATATGCAGCCATGCGCCGCCTGTTTGATAAGGGTACGCCGGTAGACCTGCTGACCATAAGCGACGAGTTGCGCAAGACCAACGAACTGGAAATAGTGGGCGGTGCCTACTTCCTTACCAAACTGACGATGGCAGTAATGTCATCGGCCCACGTAGAAGCGCATGCCCGTATAGTGATGGAAAAGTTCGTGCAGCGCGAACTGATCCGTATCTCAGGCTCTATCATCAGCGAAGCATACGAGGATAGCAGCGACGTGTTCGACCTGCTGGATAAGGCTGAAAGCGGCCTGTACGAAATAACCGATAAGCACCTGCGTAAGAACTTTAAGAGCCTGCAGGACGTATTGGTGCAAACCATGAACGAAATTGACGAGGCGCGTAAGAAGACGGACGACCTGACGGGCGTACCATCGCACTTCCGCGAGCTGGACGCCATCACATCGGGCTGGCAGAAGACCGACCTTATCATTCTTGCGGCCCGTCCGTCTGTGGGTAAAACGGCCTTCACGCTCAACCTGGCGCTGAATGCAGCACTGAACCCAGGTAAGGAGTTTCCGGTTGCCTTCTTCTCGTTGGAAATGGGTGCAGGCCAGATAGTAAAAAGGTTGCTGAGTGCGGTTACAGACGTGCGCCTGGAAGCCATTACCCGCGGTAAAATGGCAGAGCATGAATTTATACAAATGTCTCAGCGTATGTCGAAACTGGCGCAGGCCAAGATATTTATAGATGACCAGGCTGCGTTGAATATCTTCGAGCTGCGTGCCAAGTGCCGCCGACTGAAGCAGAAGCACGATATACAGATGATCATCATCGACTACCTGCAGCTGATGCATGGTACCGACAACAACGGTAATCGTGAGCAGGAGATCAGTAAGATATCGCGAGATCTGAAAGCCCTGGCCAAGGAACTGGATATACCGGTTATAGCGCTGTCTCAGCTGAGTCGTGCGGTGGAAACACGTAAAGAAAGTAAGATACCCCAGTTGAGTGACCTTCGTGAATCGGGCGCCATCGAACAGGATGCTGACATGGTTATGTTCCTGTACCGCCCGGAATACTATGGCATCAACAACGATGCTATGGGCGAGACCATAGAAGGGGAAACGCATATACACATAGCCAAGCATCGTAATGGTAGCCTGGGTAATGTGCGCGTACGCTTCATTAAGGAGTACCAGCGCTTTGTAGATATAGAAGATAATTTTAACCAGTTTGGCCCGGCAACACCAAAGGATAATCCTGCTGCCGGCATCCGCCGCGATACCAGCGACTTCGGAGATTCCAAAATGTTCATCCCCGGCGGTTTCCAAACCATGCAGTCTAAAGCCAACGATGTGAACTGGGACGATGACGACCTGACAGGCTTCGGTGGCAACCCGCTGAAACGCGGCCCTAAGCCGGGCGACGATGATGCGCCGTTTTAAACAGATACTTTTTACAGAAAGGCCTGCAAGGGCCTTTTTTATTGCTATAAATAGCTGTCTGTTTATATATTTGTTGCAACTATGATCTTTATGAAACGACTATTAACCGCTGTTTTTGTTTTGTGTTGTATACTGCCGAGCGTTAACGGGCAGACCATACAGGAGATAGACCTATTGTTTGCACAGAAAAGGTATGAACAGGTGCTGGCGAGTGCGAAGCAGGTGCTGACCAAAGAGCCAAACAATGCTTATGCTAACGGCATCATAGCATCGACCTACGTGCGCGTGGCGAAGTATGATTCTTCGATAGCATTTGCTCGTAAGGCGCTACAGTTGGATAATGACAGCACTTTTATATCGGGATGGGCGCATTATAACCTGGGATTGGCATATATCTACACTGGCAAAAGAGAAGAGGGCATTACAGAATTGAAACGGTCTGTTGCTATAGATGTTACGGTCAATAATGTAAAATCGGCGAAGCATATACTCGACTCATTGGGCTATAAAATTCCGGAGAAGGAATATGATAAGAACTACCTGCCCAATTGGGTAACAATACAAAGTCCGGCACTTACCTACAAATTTCAGGATACTGAGGGGTGTACTGCCACAATGTACAAGTTCATGCAGGCGCACGATTCGGCATATAGGCAATTGGTACAGATATTCCAGCCTGCATTGCCCGGTGGTGTGCTGATGCATGTGTGGAGCGATCCTGAGATAGCTAAGAAAATTCTGCATCGCAGGTTGGGCTTTGCTTTTTCTAAGCAATGTTTCTGCCATATTTCTAAACACCAAACCGTAGGGCACGAACTGGCACATATCATTTCTTACTGGAGCTGGGGGACGGCGAACAGTGGCTATAGTAAGTTCATTAGCGAAGGGATAGGTGTATGCTTCGACCTGGAGCCAAGGGACAAGTATGCTGCCGCCCGCTTTGTGGTGGGTAAGTATAATTTGGCTACGCTTAAAGTATGGGAGAATGAAGAAGATTATGACGATGATGTACTATACCCCCTGGGCGGCGCTTTTATACAATACATGAAAGAACACAGCACGCCCGAGCAGTTTCGGCTGCTGGTAAAGCGGCAAACGCTGGATGAGGTGCGGGTGATCTATGGTGCACAGTTTGATACTATGGTGTCGGACTTTGATAAGCTTATGGGGATAAAAGGGTAGAGTAAACCAGTGCTATGAATAACATTATCTCTTCGTGTAGCCTGACGGCGATGGGTGTTATACCATTGACATATTTGTGCTGGCCTGCATCGTTGCTGAAAAAGAAATATGAGTTGCCACTGCTGGTATGTAGTGCTATTATTGCAATTGCAGGAATAGTATTGTTTTTTGACAATCCGCATAAGGACAGATTCTTCACATTATTGCTTTGTTGCCCGTTATATGCATTTGCATTATTCAAAGGTTGGTTATGGGTTTTCCGTAAGCTAATGCATCGCGACCCTAAACAACCTTCTAAGCGCCTCTTTCCCTATGATGATCTCGTTTGGGACAGGCTATTCAATTTTTGCTATTTCATATTGGCATTGTGTGTTCCGATGTTTTTATTGAGCTGTCTAATGCCAAAATAACCACAGATCTATAGTCTCAAGCATAACAAAAAAGCCCGCGACAACTATCGCGGGCGTTTGAAAGTATCATCAATAAAAAATTAACGGAGGTCATTCACTTCTACGCCGGGATGCGCTTTGGCGTTCCAGGTAAAGAAGTCGTCAGCTATTGGTTTGTCGGTAACCACGTTGCTGATAGCGTAAGTAGTTTTATTGCCATTTTTAGCCCATATATTGCCGCCGGCTATCATAGAGTTGCTCTTGTCTATCAGCAGTTCTATTTTGGTGGTCTGCTTGTTGGCATCTATCGGGGTCAGCTCTATCACATCGCATTTTTTGCCACCTTCTGTGCGCTCGCCAATGTATTTGTAGCGGTATTCTTTATCGTAAAAATTAGTAAGCAGTTTGGCAGGGGAAATGCTCTGGTCCTTAGGGTTAAAGCTACTCACGGTTACTTCCTTGGCATCGGCATTGTAAGTCCATACTGTTTTGTTGTCGCAGATGATCTCCTGGCCGGTAAGCTGCACATGATACTTGGTGCCTTTTATAGCTATAGTACCTTTCTTAGAGTCGTTCACCTTACCACCTGTCAGCTTCAGTGCAAAATTTGCCTTAATGGTTTTAAGCGTATTTACTTTTTTGGTTACGTTGTCCAGTATGGCTTTTGCTTTAGCATCCTGTGCATTGGCGTTGATGGCAAAAGACAGTGCCAGAACACAAACCGAAAGTAGTTTCTTCATTACCTGTTTATTATTGTTAAGTGGTTACAAAATGAGGGCGCAAAGGTAGCAAACACATGCCAATATTAACCGTTGTAACATATAATTTAACAACACGCTGATACTAACACGCTTAGCTGGCCTCCACTTATTTAAGCGTATCCAAAAACTGTTCCAGTTCGCTTTCGCTCTTAAAATAAACCTCTCTTGGCTTGCTGCCTACTGCAGGGCCTACTATGTTGGCAGCCTCCAGTTGGTCCATGATACGGCCTGCGCGGTTATAGCCGAGATTGAACCTGCGCTGCAGGTTGCTGGTCGATCCGCTCTGCATCTGCACAACGGTGCGGGCACACTCTTCAAATAGTTTATCCCTGTTCTTCAGGTCCACGTTCTTGGCACCGCCTTCGTCGTCGTCCATTTCCGGCTCTGGCAGCGGGTGGGCCTTAGGATAGCCCCGCTGTTCGCCGATGAACTCTACTATATGTTCTACTTCAGGCGTATCTACGAAAGCACACTGCAGGCGCAATAACTCACTGCCGTGAGAGATAAGCATGTCGCCACGGCCTACCAGTTGCTCGGCACCACCGGTGTCGAGGATAGTGCGGGAATCGACCTTGGCCGATACTTTAAAGGCGATACGGGCAGGGAAGTTGGCCTTGATGGTGCCGGTAATAACGTTAACCGACGGCCTTTGGGTGGCAATGATAATATGTATACCTACCGCACGGGCCAGCTGTGCCAGGCGCGCAATAGGCAGTTCCACTTCTTTGCCCGCCGTCATTATCAGGTCGGCAAACTCATCTATCACCAGTACTATAAAAGGTAGGTACTTATGGCCATTCTCAGGGTTCAGCCTGCGGCCAATGAATTTTTCGTTGTATTCCTTTATGTTTCTTGCCCCGGCTTCTTTCAGCAGGCCATAACGGTCATCCATCTCATCGCACAGGGCGCGGAGGGTGTAAATAACCTTTTTAATATCCGTAATGATCGGCTCCTCCTCGTTAGGCAACTTAGCGAGGAAGTGTTTTTCTATGGTGCGGTAGATAGAAAGTTCCACCTTTTTAGGATCCACCATCACAAACTTCAGCTGGCTTGGATGCTTTTTATACAGCAGCGACACCAATATGGCGTTGATACCCACCGATTTACCCTGACCAGTAGCACCTGCCATCAGCAGATGGGGCATGGTGGCAAGGTCTACTATATAGTTCTCGTTGTCTATCTTCTTACCCAGGGCTATGGGCAGGCTCATTTTGTTGTCAACAAACTTGGGGCTGCTCAGCAGGGCCTGCATGCTTACTATCTGCTTATTGGCATTTGGTACCTCTATACCAATGGTGCCTTTGCCCGGTATAGGGGCTATAATACGGATACCCAGGGCCGCAAGGCTCAGGGCTATATCATCTTCCAGGTTTTTTATTTTGCTGATACGCACGCCCTTGCCAGGTACCACTTCATACAGCGTAACGGTAGGGCCTACGGTAGCGCTGATCTGCTGAATTTCTATGCCAAAGCTGCTGAGGGTTTGCACGATCTGGTCTTTATTACGTTCCAGTTCGCCCTTATCCAGCGCTATATTTTCCGATACGCGGGTTTCCAGCAAGTCCAGGGTAGGGAAGCGGTAGTCGGGCAGGTCCAGTTCCGGTGCATATGGTTCGTTGCTGGCTATAGAGATGTGCGCACCATGCTTTATGGTAGGCCTTTCTTCTTCCTGTTGCTTTACTTCAAACGAGAATTGAGGTTCTTCAAAATCCTCTTCAGGTTCCTGCTCATCGTCATAATCTTCCTCGTAGGCGCCGTATGGTTCCTCTTCTATTTCCTGTTCTATATGTGCGGGTGCCTGCGGTGTTTCAACGGTATTTTTCCATTCGTTATATAACCTTTCGTCTTCCGTCAGGTCTTCATCGTCCTCTTCCGCGGGCATTTCAAGCGTATGGTGTTCATCTATATGATCCAGTTTTTTTTCGATCATATCCATTTCCCATTCCTTATCGCCCGGTATATTGTCTATTACCAGGGGCACATGTCCGGTATTACCTTTCAGTTTGTTGCCGGTAGTGGTTGCGGCACGGCCTTCGGTTATGGGCGCCGCTGCAGCCATTGCCCCTGCCATTGTGCCAACCGGTGGCGCTTCTTCTTCTTCCTCTTCGGCTCCGGCGGCGGGTTCTTCTGCCGGGGTATTAAATTCCTGTACCGGCGTTAATGCTGCAGCCATTTGTGCAGCCCTTGCCCGCATCTTTTTGATCATCGGGCTGATATCCAGTGCAAAAATGACGAATACAAAGAACAATACTACAGAAAGCAGGCCCATGCCGGTACCTGCCACACCAAAAAGACCATTGAAATAATTAATAGACGCCTTACCCAGTGCACCACCCAGCGGAAAAGTAGCATTCGGGAACAGGTAGGTAAGCACAGGTGCCAGTAGCAGCAATAGTATAGACACCCAGCGGGCATAGCGTAGTGCGCCCGATGCACGGTCTCCGTATATCATATTGGCACCTACGGCAGCAATGCCCAGGCCTACGGTAATAGAGGCAATGCCTGCACCGCTATATACCAGCAGGTGGGCAATAGCCGCCCCCATGCGGCCACCCCAGTTGGCCACCGGCGTCTGGTCTTTAAACAGGAAGTTGGCCAGGGTATTATTGGCAAAGAATTTATCCTGGTCGGTGTTCCAACTGTAGTAATAACTGATTATAGATACGCAGATAAAAACGCCCGAAAGCAGGAAAAACAGGCCAAAGCCCAGTTTTATCTGCCTTTTCCTGTCCATATGCAGCGGCAGATCGGTTGCCGGTTGCGGTTCAGGCGGGGGAGTTGCTGCCTTTTTACTTTTTGATGTTGCCATGTGTGGCCCTAAGCTTTATTAAACTACAATATTAATGAAGATTGGGGGGATTGCCACCCGCAAAAATCATTTTTCATCTGCTTTTAAATCTTGTTATTTTATAAATTGTATATGTGTGTGTTGCACTTTTAACCACAGTGTTTGCACATTTTAAGTTTTTATTATCAGATATACTATAAAATGCATATTTTTGGATGTAAAAATATTTCCCGATGCCAAACGTTTGGGTGGTTACCGGGTGTCTATAGTCTATAAGTTAAAAAATGTCTGCATGAACGTCAGGTATACTCTGTCCTATTTATTACTGTTATTATCGTTCTTATTTTTTGTGCCGGAACTCAGGGCACAGATAGCTGTTACCCGTGGGTATCCTGCTGCACAGTTGGTGCAGAAACTGGTGGGGCCGGGTGTTACCACCTCTGGCGAAACTATGACTTGTAATAATGTGGCCAGCGGCGAATTTCAGGTCACAACCAGCAATCTAGGTATAGATTGCGGCGTGGTATTATCTTCTGGCGCAGTAAAAACGAACATAGATACCGTTGGCGTGAATATTTTGACGGGAACCGCGAGCAGTAACTTTTCCTCCACATCATTCGGCGCATCAGGAGCAGGCGACGCGCAATTGACAGCCCTTGCCGGCGAGCCCACTTATGATGCCTGTATTCTGGAGTTTGATTTTATTCCATCGGGTGATACCATTCGCTTTAACTACGTATTTGGTTCGGAAGAATATCCCGGCTATACCTGCGATATCTATAATGACGTTTTCGGCTTCCTGATAACAGGGCCCGGTTATGCAACAGCTACCAACATTGCTCTGGTGCCGGGCACAAATGTTCCGGTATGTATCAACAGTGTGAATGGTGGTGTACCAACTGGTGCGGGTGTAATGTCTAACTGCACCGGCGTTGGTCCTGGTTCACCTTTCCCGGCGTATTTTGTTAATAACGCTACGGGAACAACTGTTACTTATGATGGCTTTACTACTGTACTTACCGCTAAAGCGCACGTTACACCTTGTCAGACCTACCATTTGAAACTGGGCGTTGCTGATGCTGTGGACCACGTGCTGGATTCGGGTGTATTCCTGGAGGCCGGTAGTTTGTCTTCTGTTCCTACCGCCAACCTTACTGCAGTTGGTATCGGTTCTTTACCCTACGCAATCAGGGGATGTGCTCCGGGCCGCATAGACTTTACTATCCCTACAGCCAGCTGCTCGCAAACCATCATCAGGTATGCAATATCCGGTTCCGCGGTCAATGGTACTGATTATGCAACTATCGGCGATAGTGTTATCATCCCGCCGTTTACCACATCGGCTACGGTTAACATCATTCCGCTGCCGCTGCCGCCATCTACGCCAAAAACAGTTATTCTTACTGTTCTTAAGCCAGATCATTGCGACCCTACATTGCTGGTGCCTGATCCTACAGAGCAGGCAGTACTTACTATATACGACTCCTTCCACCTGCATATCCTTACCCCTGACACCAGCGTTTGCCAGGGCTCTTCATTTACTATAAGAGTACAGGCTGATAGCGCTTTTGGTAGCATAATGAGTTACACATGGACGCCGGCAACGGGTCTGAGCAGTTCTACGGCACTTAACCCGGTATTCTCCGATACGTCTACTGAAACCTATGTAATATCCGGCAACGTCACAGCGGCAGCGGGTTGTCCTCCGGCTATCGACGATGTGACGATCACTGTATTTAAGGCGCTCACCGTTACGTTCGATTCTACCTTCGTAAAAACCTGTGTCGGCGTACCGGTTCAACTGCCTGCGCATGTTACACCTGCAGGTGTTGCTTACGACTATAGCTGGTCGCCGGGTACCTATTTAGATAATCCCCTGATCTCGGACCCAACTACAACGCCAACTACTCCCGGTAATATTACGTATACGGTTACCGTCAATCCTACCGCGTTACCCGCATGTAAAATAACTCAGTCGCTTACTGTGCATACTCTGGGCGATTTTACAGTTGGGCCGGTCAACTCTATTATATGCCTGGGGCAGTCTGTAACGGTTAGTAATACAGGTAGCAGCGAATTCGCTTACACATGGACGCCAACAGCCGGTGTGGTTACTTCAACCAGCCTGGCACCTGTCATTACCCCACCACTGCAGGGCGATTATGTGTATTCTGTACACGCATCATATGCCAATTGCCCTGGTTACAACCATACGATCAATATTCATGTTGATACGCCTGCAACTGCTATTTCTTTAGTTGACACCATATGCCTTGGTATGGTATATACTTACAATTTTACGGTTCCCGGAACAGCGTACTACCATTATCAATGGGCATCGACCCCTGCTACCGTCATTTTCGGCAACGATACGATGGGTAATACTACCATGACGCCTACCGCTGCCGGCTTGTACGACATAACAACAACTATACAGCCATTAGGCGCTTGTGCTACCGTCAACCATATTCACCTGGATGTGCTGCCTAATGCCATATCTGTAAGACCTACAGACACTACCGTGTGTGCAGGGCAGGTGGTACAGGTGATAGGGCAGGGCGATCCTGCTTTTCACTATCAGTGGATACCTACAGCCGGTATAGCGATCTCTGATGTGCTGAATGCGCTGATAACACCTGATACAACAACCTTCTATACGGTAACGGCATCGTTCCATTCGTGCCCTGATATGACCGCGACACTCAATCTGCATGTCGATCCGAACCCGTCTGTTTACCTGGGTGGCAGCCGTATAATGTGCCAGTTCGATTCCACGCATCTGCATGCGGCAGTAACTCCGGCATGGTTTGGCGGGTATACTTACGAGTGGACGCCTGCTGCAGATCTAGATATGACAACCGCAGCCAATGCAGTATTTACCGGCAGTGCCAGTACTTACATATATGTAACAGTAACTACGCCGGCTGGCTGCCAGGCGAAAGATTCAGCATACATTACTGTTATCAATGGCAATTTCGGGCCTACTCTGCACGATCTTGCTTTTTGTCCGCACGATACAGCAATACTTAATGCGGACGGCCCTGAAGGGTATAGTTACCAGTGGTATCCATCGTTATACATAAGCGATAGCACGGCCAATTCGCCTGTTATCCGTCCGGAGGCTACACAGGTATATACGGTAGTGGTATCTAATGCCAACGGATGCCACGATACGGTAAACTTTACAGCTGTTGTTCATCCGGCAGCGCTCATCTCGCTCGATGATTCTGTAGTGTTATACCCGGGCGAAAGCTTCCATATTTCGCCGTCTACCAACTGCAGTAGTTTCTCATGGTTCCCGTATGCCGGACTCAGCAGCCCGTTCATATCCGACCCAACAGCTACGCCTGATATCAGCACAAGGTATCTTGTTACGGCAACTACTGAATATGGTTGCAAAACCGTTGATTCGATAGACGTGGTAGTAAACGAAGAGTCGCTGCTGGCATTGCCAAATGCCTTTACTCCGGGCACCGGTGGGAATAGTGAATTTAAAATTATATTGAGAGGTATTGCTAACTTAAATTATTTTCGTATTTTCAACCGTTGGGGAAACCTTGTATTCGAGACCAAAAATATAGCTGAAGGATGGGATGGTAGCTGGAAAGGTACGCCGCAGCCATTTGGTGTGTATATATATGAGATACAGGCGGTAACCTCTACAGGTAAGGTATTTAATAAATCAGGAAACGTAACAATTATCAGGTAAATTTGTAAGCATATTTAAGATGAAAAAAGGAAACATTATCACACGTTTGGGCTTTGCAGCGCTGATGTTGGCGGCTCCTGCAGCCTTCGCCCAGGACATTCACTTTACCCAGTTCGATATGCAGCCGCTGGTGGTTAACCCGGCGTTCACTGGTATGTTTTACGGTAAGGTGCGTGCAAATGCCATCTATCGCCGCCAGTGGGCAAGTGTTACGGTTCCTTATGTGACCTATGGCGCTTCTGTCGACATGCCGATCAAGTCTGAAAGTGGTGGTTACCTGGCAGGTGGTCTGCAGATGTATAAAGATCAGGCAGGCGATGGTAACCTGTCTAACTTTACAGGTCTTGCATCTATTGCTTACCACAAAACATTTGGTAATAGCGGCGATGAATACTCAGGTTCAGATCTGGCTGTAGGTCTGCAGGCAGGTTTCGCACAGAAAAGTATCGACCTGTCTAAACTTTACTTTGGCGATGAATTCGTAAATGGTTCTTTCGTAAAGGGTACAACACAGGAATATGTGAACGGCATAGGCAACTCGGTTAATTATGCACTGGTAAACGCCGGTATCAGCTTCAGCCGCAGTTTCAATCGTAATTTCAGTATGATCCTCGGCGCAGGTGCCAACAACCTGAACCAGCCTAATGATGCCATTACACGCAAAAAGAAAAGCGATGTGGGCCTGGCTATGAGGTACACCGGTGAACTGGGTTTTGTATGGGGTGTAAGCGAAAAGCTCAGCCTGCGTCCAGCGGTATTCGTACAGTCTCAGGCTTCTGCATTGGAAATGATCTATGGTAATGAATTCCATTACCTCCTTGCCGATGCATACAACAGCACTACCAGCTTTACGCCTGCTATATTCGTTGGCGGCTGGATGCGCGGTGGCGATGCTACAATGATCACTGCAGGTCTTGAAATCCAGAATTTCAGGGTAGGTCTTGCTTACGACTATAATACATCTTCACTCAATAACGCATCAAACGGGAACGGTGGTTTCGAGATCGCACTGAGGTATATTGCTCCTTACGGCATGTATGGTGGCAAACGCACAATACCTTGTCCACGTTTCTAAGTTATATATTATAAATAACCTGAAGGGCTAAACTTTTTTTTGGTAAGCCCTTCTTTTTTTTAAAAGCAATTTATACTTTTATATCGTTTTCAACGATCATGCACATGAGAAAAAATTGGCTGTTCCTTGCTTTAGCAACTATTCTTTTTACTTCAAATCTGCCTGCCTATGCACAAAGTCCGGCAAGGGGTAGCGGCGTCGATCCTACCAAGGTGATGTCTGATGATAAGGAGTTGGTTCAAGCGTTAGGTCTTTATCGGCAGGGTAGCTATTTCGATGCTATCGATTACTATCAGGATCTGCTCTCCCGCGATGAAAGAAACCCTTATCTGACCTATATACTGGCAGAATGCTATGCTAATACCCGCGACTATGTTCCTGCTGCCCATTATTACGTAGCAGCTTACTACCTGGATAAAAAAGATTATCCTTTGTCGTCTTATTTCGCAGCCCAGATGTTTAAACAGCAGGGCGAGTATAAGCAAGCAATACAGTGGTTTACAACGTTCCTCACCGATAATAAGAAAACGCCTACAGAAAATCCTACTAATAACAACTACGGAAGGCAGGTAAAGCAGAAGCAATATAAAGATCTGAAGAAAGCTGCACAGGTAGAGATCGACGGTTGTACTATGGCAATGGCTTCTATCAAGAATCCTGAGGCCGTAAATATCATTAACTGTGGTCCTAACGTAAACTCGCCGTACACCGAATTGTCTCCATATCCATTGGGTGATTCTATGTTGCTGTTCTCTACGCTTAACCGCAGCGGAGTAGCATCTTCTCATAAATATATGGATTACGTGAACACCCGTAATTCCGGAGACATGAAAGCTACCGAACACTTTATGTTGGCTAAAAAGCAGCCTGGTTATGTAGATTCTTTCCAATGGCCTTTGCCGTTTAACGATGGTGGTTTTAACAATGCAGAACCTGGTACTGAAGTGGGCAATGGCTGCTACAGCCCTGGTGGTGATCGTTTTTATTTTACAAGGTGCCATGTAGGCGATTCCTTCAAATTTGTATGTAAGATATTTGTCTCTACTTTCGAAGAAAGGAAATGGGGTGCTCCACGTCAGATCCTTGACGACGGTGGTGATGAGACCAGTTCAAACTCAATGCCTTTTGTAGCTAAGGTTGGTAAGAAAGAAATAGTGTTCTTCGCATCTAACCGTAAGCTGCAAAGCCGCGGTGGTTACGATCTCTGGTATTCTGTTGTTGACCCTCGTAACGGTACTTACCGCCGTCCTCAGAACTGCGGTAAAACAATCAACACTAAGGGTGATGAGTTGACTCCTTACTACGATTCAAGGGTTAAGAAATTGTACTTCGCTACCAACGGTCTTAAGTCTATGGGCGGTTTCGATATCTATGTTGCAGATGGTGGTCCTTCCCGTTACTCGAACGTACACAACATGGGCTATCCAATCAACACATCTGCTGATGAGTTCTATTTCATCAAAGATCCTGTTGGCAAGCCTGATGCTTATGTAGTATCTAACCGTATCGGTACTATTGCCCTGAAGAATCCAACATGCTGTAACGATATCTGGCGCATACAATACGAGCCAACGCTTGTGGTAGTAGGTAAGGTGATAGACAAAAAGACCAACACGCTGATGCCGCAGTCAGTTGTTAAGATGGTAGATCAGAAATCTGATATGAATACGTACAATTCAGAAGACGGTAACTTCCTGTTCCAGATGACACGTAATCATTCTTATGTGTTGACTGCAGATAAGCCAGGTTATACATCTTCTCGTGCTACTGTAAGCACCATGTCTGTTAAGCGTTCAGATCCTGATGATACTGTAAATGTTACTATCTACCTCGATAGCATCAGGCAGAGTTTCAGTGTAAGCAATATCTACTACGATTACGACCAGGCTACCCTGCGTACAGAATCAGTAGCTTCTCTGGATACACTGGTTCACTTTATGGTCGATAATCCATCATTGGTTGTTGAGATATACTCATATACCGATGGTAAGGGTACTATGGAATACAACATGGCACTGTCTCAGCGTCGTGCACAGTCTGTACTCGACTATCTTGAAAAGAACGGTATCGAGCGCACACGTATGAGCGCTAAGGGTTTTGGTCCTAAGAATCCGGTAGCAGCTGAAACTGGTGCTGATGGCAAGAGCGATAACCCAATGGGCCGCCAGCTGAACCGCCGTACAGAGTTCCGTATTATTGGCGACCTGCCTACCCGCCGCGTACTGTACAACAG
Organism: uncultured Flavipsychrobacter sp.; assembly: GCA_964588295.1. Classification (GTDB taxonomy): domain Bacteria; phylum Bacteroidota; class Bacteroidia; order Chitinophagales; family Chitinophagaceae; genus Flavipsychrobacter. The sequence continues at coordinate 48,400 of CAZPOT010000017.1, forward strand.
TGCCAATCCGGGTACAATGGATCAGCAGGAAAGGAACCTGCGTATGCCGGAAGCTGAAGATGAGCCAGGTGTACCTGGTGCTAAACAACCAGCTCCCAAAGACGAAGAATAGTTGAAAACAAAACATAAAAAAGATAGAGGCCGCATCCCGCGGCCTTTATCTTTTTTACCAATCCTCTTAATTAATTTCCCAATACTCCATCTGGATTTTGAATTTTAGATCTTGGGATTTGAATCTTTGTTCTCGTGCGTTTAAACCCGGTATTTGCTTACTGTATCTTGGAATTTGGATCTTGAAATTTGGGATTTGGTCCTTGGCACTTGCTTTTGAATTACATCATTTGCTTCACCAGCGTCCCCAGCTTCTTTAAACTCCTTTCTACCTCTTGCGTCCATTGCATGCCGTAGCTCAGGCGCATACAGTTCTGGTATCTGTCCTGCAGGGTGAACATAGTGCCCGGTGCAATGCTCATTTTGTCTTGCATCGCCTCCTGGTACAGTTGGTACGTGTCGATCTGGCGCGCCAGTTCCAGCCACAGGATAAACCCACCCTTAGGTGTGCTCAGCTTTATTTCCTCCGGGAAGTACTCGCCAATGGCACGCGTAAAATGCAGACTGTTGGCGTGCAACGTCTGGCGTAGCTTGCGCAGGTGGTGCTCGTATCGGCCGGTGGCCAGGAAGTTGCCTATCGCCTGCTGGTGGACGGTGGATGATGTGATGCTATGATATAGTTTAAGGTTCTTTACCTGCTCTATATATTTGCCCGGTGCTACCCAGCCCACCCGGTAGCCCGGTGCCAGTGTTTTAGATATAGAGCTGCACCAGAGCACGTTGCCCTCCTCATCAAAGCTCTTGCACGACCGCGGCCTTCTGGTGCCGAAATACACATCACCATACAGGTCATCTTCTATCAGCGGCACCCCATATTTAGATAGCAGTTTCACCATTGCCTCTTTTTGCTCATCGGGCATGCAATACCCTGTAGGGTTGCTGAAGTTGGTAACAAAAAAGCAAGCCTTTATATCGTGTTTATCCAGTGCCTTTTTTACATCGTCAGGATCTACACCGGTATCAGGGTGGGTAGGTAGTTCCAATACGTTAAGGCCGATACTTTTGGCAAAGCGCAGCATACCGAAATATACCGGGCTTTCTATGGCAATGGTATCTCCCGGCCTTGTCAGCGCCATCAGGCAATAAGAGATCGCATTCATGCAACCTGCGGTGGTAATGATGTCATCGGCATGCAATTGTCCGCCCCAGTTCATACTCCATTGTGCTACCTGCCTGCGTAGCAGGTCATTTCCCTGTATTTTTTCGTACGATGTGCCGCTGGCCGGCAGTGTTCTCAGAGCCTGCATCATCGCCTTATTCAAGGCGCCTATAGGCAGCAGTTCCGGTGCCGGTACATTTATCGAAAACTTCATAATTCCCTCCATGGCCAGGTCGTCGTATACCTCACCTATAATGGCCTCTACATTCTTGGTGCGGATCACCGGTATCGGGTTACTCTTTTCTATCTTGCGGGGAAAGCGCGACGGGTTAAAACTAACATAGTAGCCCGATTGCGGCCTTGGCTCTACAAGGCCTTTTGCTTCAAGGTGGTAATAGGCCTGTAATATGGTGCTTACACTTATGCCATGCTGCTTGCTTAGGGAACGTACAGAAGGTAGTTTATCGCCTATTTTCATCACCTCATCCAGTATCTGTTTCTGGAAGGTTTCGGCGATCTGCAGGTATAAATGCTCGCTTTTATTGTCTGTTGCTAATTTCATAAAAACAAACTGTTATGGTCAAAAATACGAAAATTGTATCTGTTTTTAGTGAAATTAATCCATCACTTTTGTATCCGTAATGAAACCGGATACCAAAGCATATATCGCCCTCGTATTTGTCTGCATAGTATGGGGCACCACTTACCTGGCCTTGCGCATAGGCGTAATGCACTACCCGGCATTCCTGTTTGCCGGTGTCAGGCAAACAGTGTCCGGTATAGTATTGGCAACAATAGCACTGCTCATGGACCGCAACAAAGACCTGAGCGCTAAGAACGTGGGCCGCCAGGTACTGGTAGGTTTCCTGCTGCTCACCATTGGCAATGGCTGCGTTACCTGGGGCGAGCAAACTGTGCCCAGTGGTATAGCCGCTATGATATGTGCCGGTATGCCCATCTTCGCTGTTATCTTTAACCTGCTGCTGCATAAAGAGGAGAAAGTAAATGCGTCGATCGCGCTCGGCATGCTATTGGGCCTGGCAGGGGTTGGTCTTATCTTCCGCCAAAACCTGGCCGATATTTCCAACACTGCTTACCTGTGGGGCATAGCCGCCGTTTTGCTGGCAACCTGCTCGTGGGCCGGCGGCAGCATCATCAATAAGCAGAATACAAACCCGGTTAACCCCTTTTTCAATTCAGGATTGCAATTGCTGTTTGGTGGTGTATTCATGCTCATCATCAGCCCGTTTACAGATAACTATGCCGGCATAGACATCTGGAACAGGGAAGGCCTGATATCGTTGGCCTATCTTATTGTGTTCGGTTCCATACTGGCCTACACAGCCTATATGTATGTGCTTAGTAAGTTGCCGGTAGGCATAGCAACCGTATATGCTTATGTAAATCCGCTGGTGGCTGTGCTGCTAGGCTACCTGGTACTGAACGAAGAATTAAATATGTACACTGCGCTCGCATTCGCGGCCATTATCAGCAGCGTATTGCTGGTAAACCGCGGATACAGGCAGCAAAAGGCAAAGGCTATTAAATAAGAGAAACATCGGCGGCTGGTCAACGCCGGCTACTGATACATTGATAAACGATCATAAAAATTCCTGGTTATGGAGTACCCGATCTCAATTACACCGCAGGCGGTGAGGACAGTAACAGACACAAAGTCTATACCTTTCGGAAAGGTGCCTACAGAGCACATGTTCATTGCCGAATATAAAGATGGCAAATGGCAGAATGCACGCATCACGCCGTTTCACGATCTTACCCTCAGCCCTATGGCACTGTGCCTGCACTACGGCCAAACAGTGTTCGAAGGCATGAAGGCATTTGCAATGGAAGATGGCCGCATCAATATCTTCCGCATGGAAAAGCATTACGACCGCTTCTGTAAGTCGCTCGACCGCATGTGCATGCCGCGCGTACCGCAGCAACTGTTTACGGAAGCCATGCACCAGCTGGTGCAGCTGGATAGCAAGTGGGTACCGGAAGAGGCCGATGGTTCCCTGTATCTGCGCCCCTTTATGATAGCTACTGAAGACAGGATAGGCGTGAAGATAGGGGAGGAATACCTGTTTATGATAGTGGCTTCTCCGGCTTACCAGTACTACGCCAATCCGCTGAAGATAAAAGTAGAGACCGAATATAGCCGCGCTGCCGATGGCGGCACCGGCACTGCCAAGTGCGGTGGCAACTACGGCGGAGCATTTTACCCTACGCAACTGGCCAAGGAGCAGGGCTTCGACCAGGTGCTGTGGACGGACAGCAAAACACACCAGTACATAGAAGAATCCGGCACCATGAATGCCATGTTCTATATCGACAACACTTTGGTCACTCCGGCACTGTCTGGTAGCATATTGGACGGTGTTACCCGCGATTCATTGCTCAGCATTGCGCGCGAAAAAGGGATGAAAGTAGAAGAACGCCAGATCAGCATTGCAGAGCTGCAGGCTGCTTTTGAAGCAGGCAAGCGGGTAGAAGCCTTCGGGGCAGGCACTGCGGCGGTTATCGCACCCATCGCCAGCATTACCATAGGCGATAAGGCTTACGATTGCTATGTGGGCGATGACGCTACAATGTTCACGCTGAAAAAAGCGCTTTACGATATCCGCACAGGTATCGCGCCCGATGCACACAAATGGAACTACATTCTCTAAAATAAATACACTGTGCCCCGTATGTTTGCGGGGCACAGTGCTTTTAACTGTTACATGATAATGCAACCGATCTCTTTCGACTACGATGGCTATCTCATCACCACCGATAAAAGTGTGATGATACCCGCCGACATTCATCACTGGATTTCAGAAGTGTCTTATTGGGCCAAGCATATGCCCATGGATGTTTTTAAGCGCGCGTTTGACAACTCTTTTTGTATTGGGGCTATAAAAGATGGCAAGCAGGTAGCCTACGCCCGGCTTATTACCGACTATGCCACCTTTGCCTACCTGGCCGATGTGTTTGTTTACGAGGACCACCAAGGCAAGGGCATAAGTAAGATAATGATGGAGACCCTCTTCAATATAGATTGGGTGAAAGGATTGCGCCGCATAATGCTGGCTACCAAAGATGCCCATGAGCTATACCGCAAGGTGGGCTTCCACGCATCCAACTACCCCGACCGCATTATGGAAATAGCCCGTCCCAACATATACGGGGATATGGAAACAAGATGCTGATAACAAATTCCAGGGACCAAATTTCAAGGTTCAGGGAGCAACTCCCAACGCCAACGCTCAATTATAATCTTATTACCGTGTTGACTTTTTAACCTTTTAACTAAAGAACATGAATTATCTAAGTAGCGCCACCCGCCAGTTTAAGATGTACAAAGGCCTCGGCGAAAAGGCGATCGCACAAATGAATGAAGAAGCGCTTACCGAGCGCGCCAACGACGACAGCAATAGTGTTGCCACCATTGTAAAGCACCTATGGGGCAACATGCTCAGCCGCTGGACCGATTTCCTTACTACCGACGGAGAAAAGCCATGGCGCCAGCGCGACGCTGAATTTGACAATGATGTGAACACACGTGCCGAACTGATGCAGAAATGGGAAGAAGGCTGGCAGTGCCTGTTCAATGCATTAGAGTCAATTACAGATGCCGACCTGGAGCGCATCATTTACATCCGCAACGAAGGGCACACTATACTAGAAGCCATCAACCGTCAGATAGCCCACTACTCTTATCACGTAGGCCAGATAGTATACATAGCCAAGCTGTACAGCAATAACGACTGGCAGACGCTGTCTATCGCCCGCAACCAGTCATCGCAATACAACGCCGGCAAATTTGCACAGGAAAAAGGCGTTCGCCATTTCACCGATGACTTTATTGACAAAAACAAGAAGTGATACCCGCGAGGGGCTTTATCTGAATACAAACACAATCGGCAATAACAGCCGCCGTTGTGTCTCCTGACCAATGGCCACAGGAAGTATTCGTTTTCGGATATAAATAACATGGTCTTTGCGAGGAACGAAGCAATCTCGCATCGGGATCTCTTCTTTTTGTATATTGACATCAAGTAGATGCACAATGTGTCATTGGTAGGCCAGTTTACCCTAGGCTTGTCGAGGGATTGGCATGGACACGAGCATTGGGAAGAATAACGGCTTAATATAGTATCTTTATCACTTACATAACCATATGAAACGATCACTTATTTTATTGGCTATGGTGGCTGCCGCGCAAATCACCAATGCGCAATCCTTCCTGCTTTGTGGCCGGATAACAGACAGCAAGGGTAAACCGGTTAACGAGGCAGCTATACAAGCCATATCTGCCGACAGCCTGCTGCTGGCCACATCCGATAAGTATGGACTTTATGCGACAACACAATTACCTGCAGGGAAATACGAGGTAGTGATAAAAGCTAATAAGCGCACCTATGTAGCTACGGTCAGCATAGCGCCAACCGACCCGGTTAAGCGATTCTATAATTTTAAACTTGCCGATAACAATACAGCTATCCTCGCAACCACAGACAAAGACCCATATAAAGAAACCGCCTATGCGCGGCTAAAAAAAGGGGAGAGGGTAGACTACAACGGTGATATCCACATCGCTCCTCTGAAACATAATAGCGATAGCACCGGGGATAACCCCAGGCAATGAATAGAAACTTGTGTCAGATCGACAGTTGATTGGTTGTCATTTCATGTCATTGTCCAGTAGGGACAAAATTGGTTGTAGCATACATAAAAGAGGCATTTGCGTGCCGTAGGTACGCAATTTATTATAATACACTTTAGCTATCTAAACGGTATTATCGGCGTAGATCTGCCGCCAGCGATTTAACGATCGTATCCAGCTCCAGCACATCTGCCATCAGCAGCTCCAGCATTTCTGCCACTCCCTCTGGTAGCTGATAATCTTTCATCAGGTTCATTACGCCTATTATGTTAGCCACCGGCCTGCGCAACACATGGGACTGCCTGAACGAGGCATCTTCAAGCAACACATTTTTTTTAGATAGCTCAGCTATAAAGTCGGTAACATCGTAGCCCAGGCAAAACACACCTGCAGGGCTGTTGTCCTCGTTAAAGATCCCCTTAAATTCCCATTGGGTAAAAATATAGCTGCCATTACCATCATGCTTACGTATGGTTACCGGTATAAGCAGGTTACGGTCTTGCAGGCATTGCCTGCCCGCCGATGCAACGGCCGCATAATCATCGGCATGCATGGTTACGTGCGATGGTTGCCCCGTTAACTGTTGGTTCACGTGGCTGAATCGACGGGCGTACGACGGATTGATGTACGTATATTTTCCTTCCAGGTCGGTACAAATAATGTAGTAATGTTTCGCGTGTTCCAGCAGTTTTATTATCGGCAGTACATCGTTCATGTTAATTACACGGTTTTATTTTAGGCGCGGCTGGGTAATACTTAAAAATAATGCCCCGCTATATGCAGGGCATTTTATTTTAAGCCGTTGGTGTTGGTATTGTATTACATCCCGTTAACGGTATGCAGGAAGGTGATCGGGTTCACCTTGCTCACAGTTACGCTGTAGCTGCCGCCGGTAAGTGGCGTTACGCTGCTGGTCGATATGCCCGCATAAAAGTCGCCCTTATACACCGTATATACTACAAAGTGTGTAGGCACGTTCAGCACGCTGTCCTGGCTAAACTTCTGGTGGTAGCGGCGCAGTATAGGGTATACCGCCCTGTAGTTATCATATACGGCATATGCCTGTACATGGTCGCTGTCGTCAAATGTTAGGCCGTTTACAGTAAGTGTTACTGCCTGGTTCACAGCACCCGGGTATAGCTTGCCTGCGCTGGCATAGCCTACGCTGTCGCTCTTTATGGTTACTGTATCGCCAAACCTTACCACGCTGCCGCCGCCAATGCTCGGCACCCAGTTAATAGGGCTCACTGTGGTATTCATATTATAGCCGTAGTAAAACGACATGTAGTCCGATATCTGGCCTAGCTGTGGCACATTGGCTGTAAAATAAACGCCCGGCTTCATCATCAGCTTGGCACCGCCCTGTGTGGCTTCTACCAATACCTGCCCGCCCGATATCAGCACTTGTCCGTCTGCGGTTACAGGCAGCACGCGGGAAAATATCATGTCGCCCTTCTTTACGTATTCCGACAAAGACAGGGTGATATTGCCCGTTACACTACCGCCCGATTGGGTTTGGAAGGCACCTGCAGGAAAGCTGTACACCGTGCCGCTGTTACCCACCACGCTGCCACCCAGTGTGGCATCAAGTGTTACAGTTTTTGGTATCACCTTCAGCGATGAATAGATAGAACTCATCGAGTAAGTGTACAGTGTGGTTGAATCAATGGGAGTAGGCTCAACCGTAGGACGCGATGTTCTGCTGCACGAACCCAAACCGGCCAACGCCAGTAAAATAACAGGTACCAGCTTTTTAGTCATAGATACTTTATTTGTCTTTTTTCTTTAGCCACCGGGCACACCCCGGCAAATAAACCGTGGTAAAATACAGCATTTTTTTCAAATGCCACTCATTTTTTCCTCAACACATCTAGTGGGAGCTGTACTTACGTAGTGTCACCCTGAGCCTGTCGAAGGGCGGCACGGTCACGGGTTAGTTAAGCCATCCGCTCTGTTGCTCCGCACTCAAGCGAAGCGCACTAAGCGCGCTCCGTCCATATCTGGCTTAAATGCACCAATATCTCCATAGCCTTTTCCATATCCTGCACACTCACGTACTCCTGCTTGCTGTGTATCCCCATCTCGCCGGTAAATATATTGGGGCAGGGCAGACCCATGAACGATAACCTCGATCCATCGGTACCACCACGAATGCTTTCTATGTGCGGTGCCAGGCCGGCAAGCTTGTAGGCTTCTTCGGCATAGGCCATCACCTGCGGGTTCTGGTCCAGTATCTCCTTCATATTGCGGTACTGCTCCTTCACCTCAAAGTCCACCGTCACACCGGGGAACTTCGCCGCCGCCTGCTCGGCAATGCCCTTCAGGCGGGCTTCATGCTCGGCCAGTTTTTTAGTGTCAAAATCACGAACAATGAACGATACCGTAGCCTGCTCCAGCTCTCCGCTTATGCCGGTAGGGTGCACAAAACCCTGGTGGCCTTCGGTCGCTTCAGGGCACCACTCATCGGCAGGCAGCATGCTTACAAACAGGCCTGCCGCTTTTATAGCGCTCTGCATCTTGCCCTTGGCATAACCAGGGTGTGCGCTAATGCCGTGGAAGGTAACCTTGGCCGCATCTGCGCTAAACGATTCTCCCTCCAGGTGGCCGCGCTCGCCGCCATCCAGGGTATAGCCAAAATGTGCGCCCAGCTTCTGCATATTCACGGCAGCCACACCACGGCCCACCTCTTCATCGGGGGTGAACAGTATGCGGATCTTACCATGCTCTACCTCGGGGTGCTGTATAAAATAGTTGGCCAGGTCCATAATAATAGCCACGCCAGCCTTATCGTCGGCACCCAATAGCGTGAGGCCCGATGCGGTGATGATGTCATCGCCAATACGCTCCTTCAGGTAAGGGTGGTTGGCGGTAGTGATCACAATATTGGTATCATCCGGCAGTACAATGTCGCTGCCGTCGTAGTTCTTATGCAAGATCGGCTTTACGCCCGCGCCGCTGCAGTCGGGTGCAGTATCTACATGAGAGCAGAAGCATAGCACCGGCACATCCTTATCCGTAGTGGCAGGTATGGTGGCATACACATAACCATGCTCGTCCAGCTCGGCATCGGTAATACCCATCTGCTGCAGCTCCTGCACCAGTATGCGGCTCAGGTCTTTCTGCTTTTCGGTCGATGGTTGCGATGGAGACGCAGGATCGCTCTGGGTGTCCACCTGCACATATCTCATAAAGCGCTCGGCGCTGGTATGTTGGTAATTTGCTATAGCCATGTGTAATTTTGAGATGCCAAAAATAACTAACTTACACCTTAGTACGCAATGTTGCAGCAACAACATTCCAGTAGCCGGTTCCGTCTGCCACTGCAACTTGCCCGATAACACCTCCTTCTCCCTTGGAGAGGGCTGGGGTGAGGCTAAAGAAGAACCGAACAGGTCTGTAAGACCTCAAGACAATAGCCCGGGGTGTAACCCCCGGTAAACAGGACAAAAGCAGGTAAGCTCTGTAAGAGCGACAGATACCTGCCGGATAAAACCAAACAAAACAAAATGGCAAACTTCTGGCTCGATAAGACCGACTATAAAGAGATCGTCACCGTCACCTTCACCCTTTTTGCGGTTATAGACGTGCTCGGCTCCCTGCCCGTTATCATATCTATAAAACGGAAAATGGGAGATATCAACGCCGCCCTGGCTACTCTCGTCTCCGGCGGACTCATGCTGTTGTTCTTCCTGGTGGGCGAGCAGATGCTGCAATTCATGGGGCTCGATATCCACTCGTTCGCCATTGCCGGTAGCATCGTTATCTTCATCCTGGGGCTGGAAATGGTCCTTGGCCTCGATATCTTTAAGCACGACGAGAACATGAAGACCAGCACCCTCGTCCCCGTAGCCTTCCCCCTCATCGCCGGCTCGGGCACCCTCACCACCGTTATGTCCCTCAAGGCCGCTTACGAATCATACAACATCCTCATCGCTATCCTTATCAACCTCATTATCGTCTATATTACCCTCCGCTCCGTCAACATCATAGAGCGCGCCCTCGGCCCCTCCGGCGTCGCCGTCATCCGCAAATTCTTCGGCGTCATACTACTGGCTATCGCCGTCAAGATATTTAGGGGGAATTTGGGTGTGATGCATGGGTAACAATATAATACATTAGAATAATGATTACTTCAATACAGTTTCCTGAAGCTATTTCAAAAGATTACGTGGTAGTTCAGACATCGAAGAACGAAACATCTTCAACTCTGGACTACTTGAGTAAACTGAACATATTTATCGGTCCTAATAATTCGGGAAAGAGCCGATTTTTAAGAGGTCTATTTTCTGGAGATTTGTCATTTGACATTGATAATTTAAAAGTTGAAGAAGTAATTAGCTTTATTAAAGAAGCTATATTCCGATTTCAATCTGAATTGAACAAGATAAACTACGAATTCACAGATGCTGACAATGTAATAAGCAGTTTAAATGGGATTATCAATGAGGGCGACAATTTTATAAATACAATTGACAAGGCTAGAGAAATACTTAAGAATGTCTTGAATCAAACAGAAATTGTTCCAATCGCTAATCGTGACAATGTTCCTCGTATTCCAATTCTTATACAATCTTATGATGTAAAAAGGGCAACAACTTCATTCAAACAATTGGCAAATGCACTTTTGGCAGAAATAAATAACAAGTACCCTGAAAATATTCAAGTAGAGTTTTCTCGAATTTATCTTCCGATTCTTCGAGGGCTTAGACCAATTCATATTGTTAGTTCGGCAGGAGATACATTTTCCAATACTTCGGATAACTACAAACAGAGGACAATTTATGACTATTTTAAAGGAGGAATTAATGATGAACTTGTAAATGGTATATATAGCGGATTAGATTTGTACAACGATTTAAAGAAGAGGTTGCTTAATAGGAGAGAAGAGAGAAAAAAAATACGAAGTTTCGAAGAGTTTTTAAGTGGAACGTTTTTTAGTGGCCAACGTGTTAGTTTGATTCCTGATCACAACCATGACGTGGTCAATATTGGTATTGGTGACGAGGAGCGGCCTATATATGATAAGGGAGATGGTATTCAGGCCTTGATAACAATTTTGTATCCATTATATTTGAATAGGGATAAAAATCTCTTAGTTTTTATTGAAGAGCCGGAACTTTCTCTTCATCCCGGGATGCAACGAATACTTATAGAGGCACTATTAAGTGACGACTTGAAAAACTGCCAATATTTCATTACTACACACTCAAATCATTTTCTAGATATTACGTTGGATTTAAAAAATATATCTGTCTATACATTTCATAAAAGAGAGTCCGCGAAAAAAAGTGTATTCGAAATTGAAAATACTACAAATGATAACCTTCGGATATTAGATCTTATTGGAGCAAGAAATTCATCAGTTTTCTTAAGCAATTGTACTATATGGGTTGAGGGTATAACTGATAGGCTATATTTAAGAAGATATCTTTTTATGTATCAGCAAAGTTTAATAGAAAGTGGACAAATCGTGCAACCTTTCAAAGAAGATATCCATTTTTCATTTATTGAATATGGCGGAGGAAATATTGTACATTATTCATTTTCTGAGTCGGACGAATGGGGACGAATAAAATCCAGTCGGATAGGGAATAGAATATTATTGGTTGCTGATACAGATAGTACGCTAACAGACCCAAAGTCAGCAAAGGCGCTTCGGCTTCGAGGATTGAAGAAAAGTTTAGGAAAGAATTTCGTTCAAATAGAGGGTAGAGAGATTGAGAATACGCTATCCGAAAAAGTTCTCATTAAGACATTGGTGATTTGTTCAAAGAAAGGTGATTTTATTACTGACAAACAGAGAGAAATATCTCTCTTGGACTATAAATTTGAACCAATTGGTAAATACATAAAAAAGACGTTTACTAACCTGAAAACTAATTACGCAGAGAAAAGCGGGACAATTAAAAATAAAGTCAAATTTTGTCAAACAGCAACTGAAGAAATTAAATCAGTTGAGGATTTGAGTCCTGCTGGACTAAAATTAGCGAAAGTGATTTTTGAGTTTATTAAAAGGAACAACTCAAATTAATTCTGTCCTCTGCCTGTCTCTCGTATAGCCCGGTGCGTAGCCGAGGACTCGCCGATATCGGATGGGTTAAGTATTATCAAGTTCGCTCTGAATCAGTTCAGTAAAATTCTACTTTACTGATTGTTCTGATCCCTCCCCATTAACAACACAAAACGTTAAAGAAAAATATTAATGCTATTTTTAATTTTTATTGTTGTACCTTCGGTCTTTATTAATATTCTAAATTTTAAGAATGCAACAAGGTACAGTTAAGTTTTTCAATGAAACAAAAGGATTTGGTTTCATCACACCATCAACAGGTGGTGCAGACGTATTCGTTCACGTGTCTGGTCTCATCAGCGAGATCCGCGAGCACGATACAGTATCCTACGAAGTACAAAATGGTCAGAAAGGTCTGAACGCGGTTAACGTTTCCGTTATCTAAGTTTTCATATTTATATCATTTTTCAGAAGAAGCTGCCCCAACAGGGCAGCTTCTTTGTTTAGGGTCGGCTACATATCGCTGACCAAACGCCGCATCTGAGTCTCCTTACCAACGGCCAGGTGACGATTCGTTTTCGGCCATACTAGTTCAATCAGTCTGGAGTTTGACATTTTGGAATTTACTTTACAGGCCTGTAAGTATTACCCAAAGCGCCTTTTTCAAATCGTTCAGAGCTTACCAGTTCCAGCATTGAAGGTTTGGCCAGTTCTGTGAATATAGGCATACCCTTGCCCAGTACCACAGGATGCACCAGCAACTGAAACTCATCTACCAACCCACCCTGTATCAGGCTGCGCGCAAAGCCGGCGCCGCCATGGGCTACCATATAGCCGTTGCCTTCTTGTTTAAGCTGCTGTATGTTTTTATTTATATCGCCCTTCATAACCATTGGGTGCAGCCACGAGTCCAGCTTGTCGCTGGTAGCCGATAAGGAAACACCCCTTGATCTATCATAATCAGTAGCATCTTTCAAAGACTGACTACCTGCGCCCTTGTTTATGTCCAGTCCTTTCCGTGTAAATATTGCTTTAGGTATATCGTTCATCACGGGTGCATAATCATCGGTAGAGTAAGGCCAGTAAGCCTTCATATCATAATAAGTGGTGCTGCCCATCAGGTGCAATGATGCATTTTTCAGGCAATTAAGTGTCCATGCATCAGCATCGTCACTGTTGGTGCTGAATATCCAGTCAGACTCTCCCTTCGGCCCGGCTACAAAGCCATCTACCGATACCGACATCTTTAATATCAGTTTCCTCATATAGCTTACTTTATAGCAGTAACCTGATAAAAATCAGGCCGTATATTGAGCTATCGAGCAATCAAGCCATTAAGCCATTTTTATTACATTTGTCTTAATGAAAAAAGCGCTCCTGTTACTCTCCTTTACCATCTTCGGCTGGGCGGCCAGTGCCCAGAAATACCCTGTGCCTGCCGATAAGAACAAGGTAATGTGGGTGCGCCAGGGCAAAAAACTCGTCGACCTCGAAAAGACCGACCTGCACACCGCTTATTCATCTACCCGGCTCACCGGCAAGGCCAATTTTTCACTGGTGGCCGATGGCCCCAAATCAGCAACCATCCGCTCCGGCAACCCCGCCGATGTATTCATCGTAAAGCTGGACCCTGGCGCTGATCCCGAAAAGGCCATAGAGCTCTTCCGCTTCGAAGAAGAAAAAGACCAGCGCCGCATACCCCTGGGCGAAAAAGTATTGGGTAAGTCGCACACAGCCGAGCAGGAGAGGCCCACGCTGGTATTCACCAAAATAGACGAGAACGTTTATGCAATATCCGTAGAAAACCAGCTCGACCTCGGCGAATACGTCTTCATCATCAACCGCCCCAAAACCAATATGAGCAGCGCTGCCAATGGCCGCCTACAAACCTTTACCGGCTATTGCTTCAGCGTAGGTAATTAACTATTTATGTTAATGGAAATACATTGTTTTGTGTTTTTGATGTAGGTCAAAAGCACAGTGGCCCACTGCGCATAATATTGCACTTAACCAAACAGGTAAATTGTTACCACAATGAAAAAGGCGTTTAAATATTGCTTAAGGATTATGCTGGGCATTATCATCTTCTTCGTACTATACGTGGTGGTAGCACTATCGCTACAACAGATAGCGGTTGGCGGCGGTATCAATAAAGGTGCCGATAGTAAGGTGACCATCTACATAAAGACCAACGGTGTCCACACCGATATTGTAGTTCCCATCCGAACAGTGCAACGAGACTGGAGTAAACATGTATTGTTTGCCAATACAGTCAGTAAAGACACTACATATAACTATCTGGCACTAGGCTGGGGCGATAAAGGCTTTTACCTGCAAACACCTGAGTGGAAAGATCTGAAAGCATCCACCGCTCTCAAGGCCGCATTTGGCTTAAGCTCCAGTGCCATGCATGCCACTTTCTACCGGCAGATGAGTGAATCCGAAACGTGCAGGAAGATATCCATTACAACCTGGGAATATGATCAGTTAATAAAATACATAGACCAAAGCTTTGAACACAATGCTGATGGATCGTATCAGTACATTAATACGAATGCTAACTACGGAATAACAGATGCTTTCTACGAGGCTAAGGGCAAATACTCGCTTTTTTACACCTGCAATACCTGGGCCAACCAGGCACTAAAAAACTGCGGCCAGCGTGCCGCTCTGTGGACGCTGACCGATAAGGGAATCTTTGACAAATATAAATAATGCAGTGGGTTACAATGCAATTGTGTAAGATTTGTCAACTTTTTAAAAGTTGACAAATCTCTCTTGTATTACGGCTTCAAATTGCCTTCTATAGAATCATCGAGTGTGGTGCCGGTAATAGCACCTGCTATCATTTTGGCAAAGGCCACCATGCCGCCGTGCTTGGTATCCCAGTAATAGCCATCTTCAGGCGTAAACTTGATAACGGTAATTCGCGGGTCGTCTTTACCTTCTGTAAACCAAACCTTTACTAGTGGTTCCCACAGCTCGTCTATCTTCTGCTTGTCTCGGGTAATAGCGCAGGTGCCCCAAAGGGTCAGGAAGTCGGTATGAGCACTGCCCTGGAAGAGGAGCTGTACATAAGGGTCCTGTTCCAGCTCTTCGTTCTTATGGCTGTCTATTGCGCTAAGGAACCAGATATTACCTTGCTCATCTACTTTTTGTGCCGACATAGGCCTTGTTTTAAAAGGCTTGCCCGATGCAATATCGGTGCAGAAGAAGCACACTTCGGCCTTCTCTGCCAGCTCTTTTATCTTTTGTGCTGCCTCGCTGCCACCAAGGTTTTCCATGTTATGTTCGGGCTGCTGTTTGTTTATGCTATCCATATTGTTTTTTAAACAAAACAGGGATAAAACCGTGCCATACATAGCGGCTGTTATATAGCTAATATGTATTGCGCTGTGTTTAAACAATATTGGCAATAAGCCGTCAAACAGCCGTTCATCAACTTTTGAGACCGTTTGTGAACTTATTGGGGCAGTTGCCTAATGGTGATTGTAATGTTGTACCACAGACACAAGGAGAAAATAAGAGTGGTGTAATAACTGCCTGGTGAGATCCGGTAACACTTAATTTTTTTACTATGAGTACAATACAATTACAGACACTATACAAGCCTGTTGGCGAAAGAGAGTTAACGATGATAGAACGGTCTGGCTGGACAAGGTTCCCGCCGCGTATAGCCCGCCGCCCGGTATTTTATACAGATATGACGGAGGATAATGCAGGCAATAATGCCGTGCAGGAAGCCGCCTACATTATTAAATTCCACGTGCGGAAAGAATACCTGAAGAAGTATGCTATTACCCACAACCACACCAGCGACCACGATGAACTGCGGGTGCCTACCGATGCGCTCGAAGACTTCAACAACAATATCATAGGCCTTATAGAAGTGGCAAGGATAGTGAAGTAAGTAGCCAAGCGAAAGTACTTTCTATTATCTTTAAGCCATGGACACTATTACGTTATACAGGCCGGTGGGCCCTGAGGAACTGAAGCTCATCCAGGATACAGAAATGAGGCGTTTTCCGCCGCGCCTGCCCGAGCAACCCATCTTCTACCCGGTAACCAACGAGGCATATGCCATACAGATAGCCAGGGACTGGAATGTGCCAGCTTCAGGTTCAGGATTTGTTACGCGTTTTAATGTAAGGAAAGCGTATTCAGATAAGTTTGAGGTGCAGAATGTTGGTGCAGCCATGCACGACGAGCTTTGGGTACCAGCCGAAGAGCTGGAAGAGTTCAACGACAACATTGTGGGGACAATAGAAGTGATCCATGAGTTTCGCTAGTACACCGGCTGGTCTACTGCTGGTTTCCTAAGATTGTGCATGATCATCAACGGGAAGTACAGGTAGATGAACACCCCGAACTGGCCCTCCAGGAAAGGTTCTATCATTAGTTGCACCAGCAATGCTGCCCAGGTTACCCCGAAGAAAAACTTATCTCTGCCGCCTGGCAAGGTAAACAGTGGCATAATAACCCACCAGATGAACAGGAGCGCAGCAGGTATGCCGCAGCCCAGGGCCACGGTAAGGAACTGGTTATGCGGTATCAGGCGGTTACGTTCTTCTGTTACTTGCGGATACCACTTGTCGTAGCCCTTGTTCATTTCGGTCATAATATCGCCCGCGCCTACGCCCAGTATTGGCTTTTCCTTTATCAGCCTGGTAGCAATGTCGTAAGATATAAGGCGGGAAAGATCGCCCAGTTTGCCGGTCTTATCATTATCGCGCAGGCGGTAAAAGGTATATACTATATGCGCCTTGCGCTCGTGCAGGGTAGGGATGTAGGTAATGGCCAGAGATAGCACTACAGGAATGGCTACCAGCCCGGCTATACCGGCTACGCTTCTGCGTTTTACAACTGTATACACCGCAAATGAGATGGCAAAAATGTAGAAGGCAATAAGCCCGCTTTTAGATGCCAGTATGTGCAGGTATATAGCCAGCAGCGCTGCTATACCTATGGCCACCCATTTAGCGGTTTTAGATATAAACGACGGCAATGCATAAAACGTCCAGGCTATAAAGAGCGCGCACGATGTACTGAAACAGATATAGTCGCCATACACTGGCGTTGGTATCATGTGCGATACATTGTACTCCTGCAGGTAGTGCTGGTAGTCCATCACCAGGAAGGACACGCTGTACACCGCGCCACCCAGCAGCATGCCCCCGCATATAAGCGTAAGCATCTGTAATTGTTTGCGGCTAAAGGCGGGTAAAAAGTTGAATGCCAATGGCAGCAGCAGTACCGGTAGCTTCATTTGCAGGAAGGTGCTCCATTCGCCCTTGTCATCGCTCCACAGGCCGCTGATGGCGTATATGGCCACCCAGGCTACGCCGGCCAGCCACCATTTGTCCTTCAGCCATTGGCGGGGCGGCACATTCCACAGGCCAGTAACGCCCAGAATGATCATGCCGAGAGAAAGAAATGCCCGCGACCGGAGCAGGCCGGCGAACATAAGTAATATGCAAAAAACAGCAATGTCGGATTTGCCTACTTTATTATTAATTAGAAAACTACTTTTGCTCACAGTATTCACACATAGTAAACGGACAAAACTACGATTTAGTGCGTCAAAACATAAAGCAGTTGCACGAGCAGATACAGGCGGGCGATTTCCGGTCGCTGGCGCGTGCTATTACAGTGGTTGAGAATAACCTGGAGGGCTACGAAGAATTGATGACCGGCCTCAAGGATATGCACAAGCCAAGGGTGGTAGGTATTACCGGCCCTCCCGGTGCAGGCAAGAGCACGCTGGTTAATGCCCTGCTGGATAACTGGCTGAAGGCCAATAAAAAAATAGCCGTAATAGCGGTCGACCCATCTTCACCGTTCAACTATGGCGCTATACTGGGCGACAGGATAAGGATGAGCGAGTTTTACACTAATCCTAATATATTTATCCGTTCACTGGCATCGCGCGGGGCGTTGGGCGGACTCAGCGCCAAGATAATAGAGATAACCGAGGTAGTAAAAGAAGCTCCGTTCGATATAATAATTGTGGAGACCGTTGGGGTAGGGCAGAGCGAAGTAGAGATAGCTGGCCTGGCAGATTGTACTGTAGTAGCATTGGTGCCGGAAGCCGGTGATGAAGTGCAGACCCTGAAGGCAGGCATCATGGAGATAGCCAACATTTTTGTGGTGAACAAGGCCGACCGCGATATGGCCGAGGCACTGTATCGCAACCTGCGTATACTGGCCCACGAAAAGGCTATAGACGGCAACGAGATACCGGTAATAAAAACCATAGCCACAAAACATGATGGAGTGAATGAACTAGCCGAAGCCATAGATACCTACCTGGCCCTAAGCACGGGTATGCCCGACAAACACCTGGACCTGCTGGCGGAAAAGTGCTGGCAGCTGATGCAGGTGCAACAGATGCGCGGCATTAACTACAACAAGCTCCGCACCGAACTTGCAACATCGCTGGCCGATGGTACTTTTAATTTATATTCGTTCACTATGCAGTTTTTACAGCGCTCGCTGAACACACATTCATAATAATAAGACAGTTATACCGTTATCCGTACGCATGCTTGCATCTCTGCCTCCATACCTTTTATATATAGCCTCGGTGATTGTATCGGCTATTGTGAGTATGTATGCGGTGAAGAAGCTGATATTCATTGCCCGCAAGCGCAAGATCTACGATATCCCCGATAACATCCGCAAGATACACGGCGCCGAAATACCCAGCCTGGGCGGCATAGGCGTGTTTATTGGGTATATGGCTACTATACCCTTGTTTATAGCCAGTGGCGCTGGGCCGGGGTGGAACTACATAATCGTATCAACGGTTATCCTGTTTTTTACCGGCATTTACGACGACCTGATGAACATGCGGCCCAGCAAGAAGCTGTTGGCTCAATTGATCGCATCGGCAGTTACGGTTTATTTTGCTGATATAAGGCTGCAGTCGTTATATGGCATGTGGGGTGTTTATGAGTTGCCGTATTGGTTGAGCATTGGCCTCACTACATTCTTATGCACCTTCTTCATTAATGTGTACAATTTTATAGACGGTATTGATGGGCTTGCCTGCCTGCTGGGGATGCTGTACTGTACTGTATTTGGCGGGATGTTTTTGTTGAAGGCACAACATGCTGAGGCTTGTATTTGTTTTTGCCTGTTCGGCGCCACAGCCGGGTTATTGTATTACAATTATGCTCCGGCTAAAATATATCTCGGTGATACGGGGTCAATGCTTACCGGCTTCAGTCTGTTTATTTTTGCTTTGGGTATTCTTTCGGGGCCAGTATGGGGCTATTCGTTACAGGGTGATGAGAAATTTCCGCAGTCAATAATAATGACAGTTGTTGCTGTGTTGTTTTATCCAATATTTGATGCCCTACGCGTATTCGCCCTTCGTATCAAAAACGGAATATCTCCGTTAAAGGCAGACAGGAGGCACTTACATTACTACCTCTTGGATTCAGGTATGAGCCACGCGGCAACTGCCTGGCTGCTGGTGGGTGTTAATGCATTGACAATTTTGATCGCGGTAGTGTCATCATCTCTGCATCCTGCGCTACAGCTTTCACTGATAGCTACGCCATCTTCTGTTGTGGCTGTAGTTGCGCATAGGGCTATGCGGAAGAAGAGCCTCAATTAATCGCCGGGCTTATGGTTGAGTATACTGTAGTCTTTGTATTTTAGCGTAGTACTTAACTATTCACTAATGACAAGGATTCAGGCTGAAATGGCAAGGAGGAAGATGAAAGAGCATGGCGTTAAATTTGAGGCTGGGCTTACTGATGAAGAGGTTGGCCAAATAGAGGCGATGTTTGATTTTCACTTCCCGATGGACTATAGGTTCTTCTTGCAATTGATGTTGCCTATATCTGATAGGTTTGTGAGTTGGCGACTTGCTCTTTCCAGTGATGAGGAGCGGGGAAAAATCAGAGATAGGTTTCGTTATCCATTGGATGATATATTATGGGGGTGTGAGTAATTGCCGATTCTGGTGGGATAGCTGGGGCGCAGAGCCCAATGAAATTGAAGAGAAAGTAAGGGTGGCTACTCGTTTTCTTTCTGACTATCCAAAGCTAATACCAATATATTCACATAGATATGTTCCTGAGATCTTAGATGTCAAAGGTGTGCCCGTGTTTTCGGTACGAGGATATGATACTGTGCGTTATGGTGATAATCTGGCCGAATACATCGCCCATGAGTTTTGTTTCAAATATCCAGACATTTGTAAAGCTAAGAAGAACTCTAAAATAGAAGTTGAATTCTGGAGTGAACTTGCGTTTTCTAACTGGTATCACAATCGGGTACTTAGATAAAAGAACAGGGGCAGAAGGCCCCTGTTCGCTGCTATGAAAAAACCGACTATGGTAAAGTAATATTAACTGTAGTGCCATTGGCCAGGGTCAGTACTGCTGCGTTGTCGCAAGACGGCGTATTGCCGTAGTTGATGCTGCGGGTAAGGCCGCTGGGTAGGGTGAATGTGATGGTGCCGGCCTCTATCCACCTGCAGCCCGGAACCAGTATCAGCGGTGTGGCCGATGATATGTTTACGCCCACAACAGCACCACTGGGCCTGGTTATATTGCCTGTGCCAACAAGTGAGTATTTGTCATCGCTGAAGTCGCCCAGGGTGTTATACCCATCTGTCCAGGTACGTACGCGGGTAGATGTGGTGAGGATAGTGCCCGCGCCCGATGCCAACGTGATGGTGCCACTTACAGACACATTGAAGTAAGGCTGGCCGAGGGAGTTGTGGCCCATATTGGTAACCGTTTTGGTACCCTCTATCTTATTGTCGTTTTGGTAGAAATTATCGAAAGTGATGGTGTGTGTAGAACCGCTGTCGGCATAAGCACCCGTATAGCTGATGAGTATCTTGCCCCTGCGGTAGCGGCCATCATTGCACAGGCAGTTGGTTGTGCCAAAGTCTACAGTTATGAGACCGGTAGTGCGGGTAATGGTAGCACAGGCGCTGGTGATGCCGGTAGTTTTGTAAGCCAGCGAACTGCCGGTAGTGTTGGCTGCCTGGTCGGCAATGGTCTCTGCGTCGTTGTATGATTTTTCAGAAACCGAATGCTCAGTGGCGTAGCCTGTATCGTCGGTGGTGGTGTCTTTGCTCTTTCTGCCACAGGAAGAAATGAAGAAGGTCGTAGCTACGGCAACAACCAGTGATCCGGCAAAGAGCAATTTTTTTGTACGTGTCATGACCCTATTGTTTAGTGGTTTAAATATTTAATTTGTCTTACTGAGACAAAAAATCGATAGATAGGTTTAAAATCAATTTTAATATTTTTTTAGCTGCCTGCCAAATTGAGTACATGCTGCAGATGTGATGGCCGAAAATGGGGAGTGGCGCATTTGCGGTGAAAACTGTATTTTTTTAGTTAATCCCTGTTGTCGCAACAACATTTTTTATTTGTTGTTATATGTGCCTACAATAATAGGTGGTATCTTTCGGGTAACATCGTTTTTTTCTACATGAAGTGTAAGGCCGGAATACTACCATTTTTTGTTTTTTTACTTGTGTTGTGGCTGCCTTTGGGCGGGCTTGCCCAGCCGGGCCCTTCTGCCATCGACTCTATGATAAAGGAGTTGCCAAAGTACAAGGAAGATACTGATAAAGTAAAGTTGCTTACACGTATCTCCCTCAGTTTCCGGTACAATAATCCCCCGAAAGGAATTGAATACGGAACACAGGCAGTAGCGCTTGCAGAGCAACTGGATTGGAAAGAAGGCCTTGCCAAAGCCTACAGTGCTTTGGCCAATAACCATCTCACCAAATCAGAGTATGTAAAGTCGGCAGAATACTACAACAAGGTGGTGGCCATTTGCGAAGAGACAGGTGATAGAACGACCCTGGGCAAAACGTTGGTGAATATTGGTATCCTGTACTTTACCCAGGCCAACTTTCCCAAGGCGCAGGCCTATTATTTTAAGGCGCTGGCTATAGAAGACGAGATAAAAAGCAAGCCGGACATTGCATCCTGCCTGCTGAATATAGGCATAGTGTATACACGGCAGGAGGAATATGCCAAAGCCCTGGAGTATTTTTTCAGATCGCTGAAGCTGGCAGAGGAGGTGGGCGATAAGCCCGGTATGGCCTACAATTACGGCAATATAGGATTGGTATACAAAGCGCTAAAAGACTACCCTAAAGCGCTGGAATATTATGAAAAGGGACTTGCCCTTAACGAAAAGGCGGGCGCCAAGACCTACATACAGGCTGACCTGGGTAATATAGCCAACATATACAGGAACCAGCACAACTATGCTACGGCATTCAGCTACTTCTTCAGGTCGCTGAGGATAGCTCGGGAACTTGGGGACAGGTTTTCTGAAGCGATAACCCTGGGCAATATTGGGGAGTGCTACCTGAATATAGCACAAGATACTACCGGTACTGTAAAAGCCGATAGTGTAATACCTGCCGGAAAAGCAGCGAACATTGCCAAAGCAGAGAATTACCTGCGCACGGCACTGGCTATGTCTAAAGAGCTGGACGACCTGGATGGGATACAAGAGGTATCTAAAAACCTGTCGGCAACATTGGCACTTAAGGGCGACTATAAGGGCGCGCTGGAGGCGCATATGCAATACACGCAGTATAAAGATTCTATATTCTCTGAGAAGACAAAACTGAAACTGGCCGGCCTGGAGACACAGCGGGAAATAGACCTGAAGGAACGCGACCTGCAAATAGAAAAGCTGAAAGCAGCCAACAGGCGCAATGAACGGATGGCCTATATAGCAGGTATTGTGCTGTTGCTGGTGGCCATTGGCATTATCCTGAATAAAGTAGTAAAGCAAGCCCGCCGCAACGATGAGCTATCATCGGAAAAGAAAAAGCACCTGGCACGCATAAAGGAGCAGAGTAATGTGCTGGAAGATTTTGCTCATACGCAGGCCCATGACATAAGAGGGCAGGTGGTAAAAATACTGGGCATAACCAAGCTGTT
Source organism: uncultured Flavipsychrobacter sp. (assembly GCA_964588295.1). Taxonomy (GTDB): domain Bacteria; phylum Bacteroidota; class Bacteroidia; order Chitinophagales; family Chitinophagaceae; genus Flavipsychrobacter. The sequence continues at coordinate 71,205 of CAZPOT010000017.1, forward strand.
TAACTACGAGAATGCTTCGGATCCTGTAAATAAAGACCTGATGGAAAATGTGGCCAAAGTGACCGAGGAGCTGGATGTACTGGTGAAGGATATGGTGGCCAAGGAGAATAAGTTTAATAAGGAAAGCAGAGGGTAAATTGTAAATTCCAAGAACCAAATTCCAAGGTTCAAACTCAAGAATAGATTTCAAACTCCAAGAGCTCAATTCCGGAATCCAGGAACCCAGCTCCCAACAAGGATAGAAGTCTCTGGCTCCCGTCTGGTTGCAGGCGTTTTAAATGAAAGTAATTGTTTTTCATACTTATCCCTTTACATCTAAGATGTCTCTCAGCGCATTGCCCAGGATGTTGAAGGCGTATACCAATAGCATAATGGCCAGCCCGGGAATTAGAGCCGCAAACGGCTTGCCTGCTAGCAAGAAGTTGTAATGCTCTTTTATCATCAGTCCCCACGATGGTTGTGGCGGCTGCACGCCAATACCGAGGAAGCTGAGGCCTGCTTCGGTAAGGATAGCTGCGGCAAAGTTGCTGGCGGCAATCACCATTATAGGCCCGGCTATGTTGGGCAGTATATGCCGGTAAATAATGCGCATGTCGCCTATGCCGAGTGTTTTGGCGGCGGTAATGTATTCCATCTCGCGCAGCACCATTATCTGCCCGCGTATAAGGCGGGCAGCGCCCACCCACATGGTAAGGCCTATGGCCACAAATATCTCCCAGAAGCCCTTGCCTATGGTAAGGGTTATGGCAAACACCAGCAGCAGGGTAGGAATGGACCAGAGGATATTGATGAGGAACATCACCGCATTATCGACCCAGCCACCGAAGTAGCCCGCTGCAGAGCCGAGAATGATGCCAATAGTGAGCGACAGGATGACTGCCACAAACCCCACAGAAAGGCTGACGCGCGAGCCGATGAGCAGCCGGGAGAGGATATCGCGGCCATAACGGTCGGTGCCCAGGTAAAAGGTGCGGCGGGCAACTGCATGATGAATGATGTAGCTTTTGATCGCTGTATTGTTGTTGGGCGCAGCACCTGGCGGCACAAGCTGGGCCAGGGCGTAGCGCAGTGTGTCTTCTTTGCCATCATCTATGTAGTGGCACACGGCTACTGTGTCGTTTTTAATGGTGAAGTCGTTAATGGGCAGATAGACGACCTTGGATGGCCTGCCACTCAACCAGGCTGTAAGCAGGTCGGTGGGTGGCGGCTGTTGTGCTTTAGGGATGAGCAGGAATAAAGATGAGAAACCCGGCCGCTTAGCGCCCAGTTCCACTATCTGGGTATTGGCATTCGGGGTGTTATCCGGAGCCAGCACATAAGCAAAGACCGATATGAGCGTAGTGCAAACGATGACGCCGATGGCAATAGCAGCCAGCGGGCGTTTCAGCAATTTGTGAACAATACCGGTTTGCAATAGTTGAGTTTAGGGGTGTAAAATACGCAATACTGCAATGTAGTACAGTTGAATGGTGATATCTTGTATGTGAATGGGTGTATAGTGCCACATCCACAAAAAAGATAGTAAGTTTACACCTGAATCTATATACAGCAAAAAATATACACACATAAATGGATCTCGAATTCAATAAAAATGAAGATGGCATGCGTTTAGCCGTTAGCCAGATGAAAAGCCGTCATGCGCAGATAAGCCTGGGTGGTGGTAAAAAGGCGATGGAAAAAGCTAAGGAAAAAGGAAAGATGTCGCCCCGCGAGCGTATAGAATACCTTATAGACAAGGGCAGTGTTTTTACCGAAATTGGCGCTTTTGCCGGATACGAAATGTATAAAGAACACGGTGGCTGCCCTGCGGGTGGTACTGTGGCCGGCCTGGGCTATGTAAGTGGCCGCCAGTGTGTGATAATAGCTAACGATAATACAGTGAAGGCTGGTGCGTGGTTCCCTATTACCGGCAAGAAGAACTTGCGCATGCAGGAGATAGCCATGGAGAACCACCTGCCTGTTATATACATAGTGGATAGCGCCGGTGTGTACCTGCCTATGCAGGACGAGATATTCCCCGATAAGGAACATTTTGGCCGCATCTTCCGCAACAATGCGCAGATGAGCGCAATGGGCATCAGCCAGATAGCCGCCGTAATGGGCAGCTGTGTAGCTGGTGGTGCCTACCTGCCTATTATGAGCGATGAGACGCTGATGGTAGAAGGCAACGGTTCTATCTTTTTGGCGGGCCCTTACCTGGTGAAGGCCGCTATTGGCGAGGACGTAGACCAGCAGGCACTGGGTGGCGCTAAAATGCACACCGAAGTGAGCGGTATTGCTGATTATAAGTTTGACACAGAACAGGAGTGCCTGGACCAGGTGCGCCGTATAATGGACAAGCTGGGCGCACAGCCGCTAAAGGGTTTCGACCGCGTGAAGCCGGCATTGCCTGCAAGGGACGTGAAGGAGATATACGGGCTGGTATCGCCCATGAACAATAAGAACTTTGACGTGGTGGATGTGATCAAGTGCATTGTAGATAAATCGGAGTTCGACCAGTTTAAAGAGGACTATGGCAAGACCATAGTATGCGGCTATGCACGTGTAGATGGCTGGGCCGTGGGCATTGTAGCCAACCAGCGCAAGATAGTGAAGAGCGGCAAAGGCGAAATGCAGATGGGCGGTGTTATATACAACGACAGCGCTGATAAGGCGGCACGCTTTATTATGAACTGTAACCAGAAGAAGATACCGCTGATATTCCTGCAGGATGTTACCGGCTTTATGGTGGGCAGCCGTAGCGAGCAGAGCGGCATTATTAAAGATGGCGCCAAGCTGGTGAATGCGGTAGCTAACAGCGTAGTGCCTAAGATAACCATAGTTATAGGAAACTCTTACGGTGCCGGTAACTATGCAATGTGCGGCAAGGCTTACGATCCGCGCTTTATCTATGCATGGCCTAATGCCAAAATTGCGGTAATGGGCGGCGAAGCAGCAGCCAAGACGCTGATGCAGATACAGGTAGCCGGCCTTAAGGCAAAAGGTGAAGTGATAGACCCTGAAAGGGAAAAGGAGATACTGAAAGAAATTGTAGATAAATACGATTCGCAGACATCGGCCTACTACAGTGCTGCACGCCTGTGGGTAGATGAGATCATTGATCCGGCGGATACACGCAAGGTGATATCTGAAGGGATCAATGCTGCTAACCATGCGCAGGATAATAAAGAATTTAAGATGGGAGTGTTCCAGGTTTAAACTGGCGCTGGTATGCTTATTGCTATTAGCCACGAGGTGTGGTCCAGAAGATTTTGGGGCGATTCCCGAAAACTTATGACTTGCAACTTACGACTTACAACTAAATGATAGAGATAAAGAATATAAGTAAAGCATTCGGGGAGAAAGTGGTGTTGCAGGATGTTTCCTTTACCATGGAAGCAGGCAAGACGAACCTGATCATTGGTACCAGCGGCAGTGGTAAAACGGTGCTGATGAAGATAATGATAGGCCTGTTTCAGCCAGACGAAGGTGCGGTGCTTTACGAGGGTAACGATATTACACACATGGATGTAAAATCGCTGAAGGAGATACGCAAGTCGGTAGGTATGTTGTTCCAGGGTAGTGCGCTGTTTGATAGTAAGACGGTAGAAGAGAATGTGATGTTTCCGCTGGATATGTTTACCCACGACAGCCAGGCGGAGAAACTGAAGCGTGTGAACGAAGTGCTGGAGCGCGTGAACCTGAAGGATGCTAACCGCAAGTTCCCATCTGAAATAAGTGGTGGTATGAAGAAGCGTGTGGCGCTGGCGCGTGCGGTGGTGCTGAACCCTAAATACCTGTTCTGCGATGAGCCCAACTCTGGCCTGGATCCGCAGACATCGCTGGTGATAGACAAGCTGATCAAAGAGCTGACGACAGAGTATAATATTACTACAGTTGTGAATACGCACGATATGAATACCGTAATGGAATACGGCGATCATATTGTATACATGTACCAGGGCCGTAAGCAATGGGAAGGGTCTAATAAGGATATCATCTTCAGCAAAGACGAAAAACTAAATGCCTTCATCTTCGCATCAGAATTCCTGGAGAAGGCCAAGGAAATGACGATGATGGAAATGGGAAAAAAATAATGGCTGAATTGCTTAATGGCTGAATGATAAGCAAAGAAGCGATGAACCTGTTCATCGCTTCTTTGCTTAGTGGAAGATTGTCATTCGCTTTTGATTATGCCGCTGTAACACAAACTGTTCCCCGATACCCGGTAGAAATAGATGCCCGGTGGTTGGTTGCTAATAGACATTGTATGTTGATAGAGCGCCGTTTCTATCAATTGCCCCAGGCTATTGTATATGGCTATGCTGTATTGTTTTTCCTCCGTCAGAACAGGAAAATTGAATGTGCCATCTGATGATGGGTTGGGAAATACATTTAGTGTTCCGGCTTTAGTTAACCCGGCGACGCCTCCATCATATATGTCGCTCTCCAGTTTAATTGAATCGATTATCCATCCGGCCAGCGTATCTGTCAAAGCATCGCTAACAAAACTAAAGCGTACTAAAAAATTGTTGCTATTAAAATTGCATGAATCAACCGTTCTTTTAACGGGGTCGCCTGGCCAGAATTGGAACCTGGAATAAACTTGCGATGATGTTGTTCCGCTAAAAGCTGGAGTTCCATTGAAGATAGTATCCGTAGTACTATAAAAGCCTGAAGTATGTACCCCTGCGGCATGAAAGTATACATCAGCATTGCAATCACCTTTCACGTTTTGCCACGTGAGCCCTGAATCTACTGAAAACTCAACTATTCCTCCTGCATGAATACCATTCGTCTGGTATCTGTGCCAAAAATCAATTATTCCGGGGATATTCCAACTGTGAGAGAAGTTTAATATAAAAAAGTTATTGGCGTTTGGGGGATAAGCATGTAGTGTGTCAGTCATAATTGCAAAGCATCCCAGCGTGTCATTTGCGAAGAAAGACTTGTGAGTTGTGCCTATTTGCCAAAGCGGTGTTACACCAGTGTCGGAGACCAATAAAGTGTCTGGACCGAAGCCAGTAAATCGAATCGTAGAAGAGTCGAAAGGATGTCCATCTATTATTTGGGCGGATACCTGCATGGACAACAAAGTGATGAGGAGCGATACTGTTAGGGCTTTTAGCATATGATAGTTTTATGTAAAAATACTAAAATATAAGATAGGCCCGACTATTGCCGGGCCTATCTTAGAAATTCGATATCATCTACTGTCTGTCTATCGTGCCATCAGAATTATCCAATGTATAGTAGTAGCGGCCTGCATAGCCTGGCTGAAAACCTGCTATTTGCAGTACTTTATTGTTAGACACTATTGCCTCAAGGTCGGATATCGTGCTTATAGTTGCATCGTTAACGCTGGTGATCACAAAGCCCTTGTGGATGTTAGTTTTGCGTGCCAGTGTGCCTTTGCCCAGGTCGGTGATAACCAGGCCGCCATCTATGCCGTAGGCCTGCAGTTCCTGGCTGGTAAGTGGGCGGAAAGATGCGCCAAGTACATTGGCAGGTAATGTTACCTTATTCAGCTTTACTACTGTGGTCATTGGCTTGCCATCGCGCAGGAAGGTGACATTGACATCATCGCCCGGAGCGTAGCGGGCTATCTGGCCCTGCAGCTGCGGCTGATTGGCTACAAATTGTCCGTTGATCTGGGTAATGATATCGCCCTTTTTAATGCCTGCATTAGCGGCTCCGCTACCGGCTATTACGTTGGCTACATAAATACCCTCGGTGCGATCCAGCCCCAGCGATTTGATCATCTCTGGTGTTGCTGTTTTATTATCCAGGTAGTTGATGCCCATGTATGCGCGCTGCACGGTACCGAACTTCATGAGGTCGTTGGCCACCTTACGAACAATGTTAGATGGTATGGCGTATGAATAACCTGCATAAGAGCCTGTAGGCGATGCTATGGCAGAGTTGATACCTATCAGCTGGCCGGAGGTATTGACCAGTGCACCACCACTGTTGCCGGGGTTAACGGCAGCGTCGGTCTGTATGAACGACTCAATAGCATTTTCTGATTGAGATTTATTGATGCCAATAGCTCGGCCCTTGGCGCTCACAATGCCCGCCGTTACTGTAGCATCTAGCGACAACGGGTAACCCACGGCAAGTACCCATTGCCCCAGCCTCACGTCGTCGGAATTGCCCAGTTCCATATAGGCAAGGTTGTTCTCGCCGTCTACCTTCAGTATGGCAATATCGGTAGATGGATCTTTGGCTACTACTTTGGCCTTGGTGGTATAGCGGTCGTTAAAGGTGACGGCCACCTCATCGCCATTAGCTACCACGTGGTTGTTGGTAACAATATAACCATCCGGAGATATCACCACACCCGATCCTGATTCTACCTGCGATGGTATGTAATACTGGCGCGGGCCAAAGAGCTGACTGTATATATCGTTGGCATTATTGTCTACAACTGTCCGGGCTTTAGTGGTGGTCTTTACGTGTACCACTGCTTTAACTGACGCCGCTGCTGCCGCTTCAAAGTTCACACCCGCACTCATGGCATTAGTGTTACCATTAGAGGCGAATGAATAATTGACGGGGGCAGTAGTATGTTGTGCTTCGGCCAGGTAAGGGATCTTGTGCTGCAGGTGAGCTACCCCAAAGAATGTAGCTGCTGATGTAATAGCTGCTGTTATGATAACCGGAAACAATCTTTGTTTCATAGTCTTTTCCTTTTTTGTTTAGTTCCTCATTTACAACCTCAAATTTATTACCCATGTATTTTAGAAAAATGTTAAACCCTTCTTTTTCATGCAACTCTAAACCTTCTTTAAAATAGCTATAACAAATGCGCCTTGTGGTATTGATTTGCAGGGACGATTGGCAGACGTATGGATTTTGCGCCATATGCCCTGGTAGTGCTTATTGCGACAAAATGGCAAAAATGATTTTAATCATTTGATTAAATCAAGTTTTTAATTCTAATTTTGTGTCGTTAATGACAAATAAGACATCCATAGAGAGAAATGAGAGCACCGAGCAGAAAATAAAGGAAGCTGCCCGTAAGGTGTTTACGGAAAAGGGCTTTGCAGCTACGCGCACACGCGATATTGCCGAGGCATCGGGCTACAACCTGGCGCTGATCAACTACTATTTCCGCAGTAAGGAGAACCTGTTCAACATTATTATGCTGGAAAGCCTGCAGTTGTTTGTGGGTAGCGTGATACCCATACTGAACGACCGCGAAACCAGCCTGCAGCAGAAAGTGGAGGTGCTGGTGGCGCACTACATAGATATGATGATAGCTAACCCCAACATCCCCTTCTTTGTGATGAATGCGGTAAACACCAACCCGCATGAGTTTTTAGCGAAAATGACGGCGAACAACGGCCTGAACAAAACTTACCTGGAGGAACAATGGCAGGAACTGATAGCGAAGAAAAAAGGGTTGGCGTTTGATCCAATGCATTTGTTCATTAACATGATAGGTATGACGGTATTCCCGTTTGTAGCTGCGCCGATGATAAAGGCGAGAACTAAAATTGATAATGAAACTTACATGAAGATGATGCAGGACCGCAAGCAACTGATACCAATGTGGGTGAAGAAAATGTTTGAAACCATTTAAAACTATACAAAGACCGTAACGGATATGTATAAGAGGATAACAATAATAGCCGGCCTTATGCTGTTGGTAACAGCTGTAAGAGCGCAGGTAACCTTTAACAGTGTAGAGGATGTATGGCATTATGCAGATGAGCACAACCTGAGCCTGCGCATAGCACAGAAGGACGCGCGCAAGGCCGAGCTAGGCAGGAGTCAGTCGTACGGGGCTCTGCTGCCGCAGGTGTCAGCATCGGGTAGTTATACCGATAACCTGAGCCTGCAGACAACGTTGATACCCCTGGCTATATTCCAGGGCCAGAGCGGAACGGCACCGGTGGGCGAATATAAAGCGGTGCAGTTTGGCCAGCAATTTATTTACCTGGGCGGTGTAACGGCTCAACTGGATCTGGTGAACCTGCAGACGTGGTTCAATGTGCAGACCGCCAGGATAGCGGCTGACATGAGTAAAGACTCATTGGCCAATACCAAAAGGAATATATACCAGCAGATAGCCACGCAATACTACGGCGTGCTGCTGATGAGCGAGGCGGAACGGCTGGCACAGCGTAGCGCAGTTACTGCAGATTCTGTGTTTCAATCTGTAAGCAATAAGTACAGCACGGGTACGGTAAACAAGGCTTCTGTTGATGTGGCGCAGATCAATAAGGAGAAGGCAGAGCAGACGCTGATCACTTCGCGCTACCAGATACGTACTGCTAAGAACAACCTGAAGATATTGCTGGATCTTTCTCTGAATGATTCGCTGGTCATCAATGATAACCTGAAGGCCGGGATAAGTGCAGATGTGGCGGGCACCTTTACAGAAGATCCTACGGTAAAACTGGCATACAATGCTATGCGCGTGAGCATGGCGCAGTATAAGGCGTACAACATGCTGTTTGTGCCCACGCTGAGTGTGCTTTATAGCACCAGCCAGCAGCTGAACCAGAACAAATTCGATCCGTTGCAGCACGAGGGTAGCGAGTGGTTTCCGGCACAGTACTGGTCGTTAAGGGCATCGTGGAATATTTTTACGGGCGGGTCGAGGTATTACCAGTCGAGGCGTAATAAAATAGGCATAGAAGAGCGCAAGCTGCAATATGAAAATACAGTGAAGCAATCGGCTATTAATGATGAGAACCTACGGCTGAACTACCAGAAGTCGGCCGCACTGCTGGAGAAGTCTAAGAACATTATGGAGCTGTCGTTTGATAATTATGGGCATATCTCCAACAAGTATGAGGAAGGGTTGTCCTCGCTTGATGACCGTCTCAATGCATTCACTGACTATATTAATTACCAGAACCAATACCTGAATAGTTTATCGGACATGCTGGTACAGCTATACCAGGTAAAGGTGAGACAGTTGAACCTGCGGTAAAATTCCAGGAACCAAGAACCAAGAACCAAATTCCAAGTCCCAGTAACAATTCGAATACAAATAGTCAGCTTTCCAATTTAAAATCATTTTCAAACTATACAGGTTATGAAAACCTACATAAAACACTTCCTTACTTTACTTCCTGCCGCCGGCATTTTACTGGCTACATCGTGCAAGCCTAAATACGATGAGGTAAGCCCCAAGATGGGCCCGGTAACTGAGGCCGTATTTGCATCCGGCAGCATAGAGCCTAAGGATGCTTACACGCTTACTTCCATCTTTGATGGGTTTATTGTCAAAAGCTATGTTACTGAGAACGACCTGGTAAAAGATGGGCAGTTGTTGTTCTCGCTCGACAACCGCCAGCAGAACACACAAGTGCGGATAGCCGAGAATAACCTGGAGTATGCGGCTATCAATGCCAATAACAACAGCTCTCCCCAACTGGCGCAGCTAAAGGCGCAGATAGATGCAGCCCGTGCGAAGAAGACAACAGATTCTATGACGCTGGTACGCTACGAAAAGCTATTGCAGACCAACTCTGTGTCTAAGCAAGAGGCGGATAACGCCAGGCTGAATTATACATCGTCTGTAAGCAACTACAATGCTGCGGTAGAAAACTACCGGGTAACAGCCAACAAGGTGCAGCAAGATCTGGCCAACACAAAGGCTCAGCTACAGAATGCGCAGGCAGGCAACCAGTATTATGAACTGAGGGCGATTGGCGCCAGTAAGGTGTACCAGATATTTAAAAAACAGGGCGACCTGGTGAAGCGTGGCGACCAGGTAGCGCAACTAGGCAACCCTGATTCCATTGTAGTGAACCTGGATGTGGATGAAGGTAGTATTGCCAAAGTAAAGCTGGGCCAGCGTGTATTGGTAGAGCTGAACACTGAGAAGAACAAGACCTATGAGGCTGTCGTCAGCAAATTGTATCCGCACTTTAACGACCAGGCACAATCGTATAAGGTGGAGGCACGTTTTACGCAGGATTACCCTAACCTTATCCCTGGCACGCAGTTGCAGGCTAACATCATCACCAACAAGAAAGATAACGTAATGCTGATACCGCATACCTATGTATTGCAAGGTAATAAGGTACAGGTGCAGCACGGCAAGAAGATAGATACCGTTGCCATAACTACGGGTATAGTATCTGATGAATGGGTAGAGGTAACAGGGGGTATATCTGCTAACGACAAAGTAGTAAAGCTGAAGTAGTAGTGAGTCATAAGTCGTAAGTCGTAAGTAGGGAGGTAGTTGCTTACAGTTCAGCGATGTTAATAGTTAATAAGAGAATGTTCAGGTAATTAAATAATCATGAAGATCGGAGTAAATACAGAGATAGCCGTCACCTACCTGTCGTCGCGCAAAAAGCAGACCGCTGTTGCCGCGCTGGGTGTTATGTTCGGCATATCTATGTTCATATTTATGCAGTCGCTGATGAAGGGCACGAACGACTATTTCGAAAAGTCGTCGTTCAGCTCTACGGCCCATATACGCCTGTATAGCGAGAATAAGGTAGCAGACGCGCACATGCTGAATAACAGCATCAACGACAATTCTACCAAGATACTCACCAACCCTAAGCAGCTCACACAATCGCAGGGCATTATCAATCCTTATGGCATTATACAGAGCATCAAAAAGAACCCACAGGTGGTGGCTGTAACACCACAGGTAACTGCTATGGTTATCTACACCAGCGGTAGTGTTAACATCAACGGTTCTGTAGCCGGGGTGAGCATAGATGAGGAAGATAAGATGTTTGATGTGCAGACCAACATGGTATCCGGAGACCTGCACGATCTTAACCGTGTAAACAACGGGATACTGATAGGCAAGGGGATAGCAGATAAATTAAGCCTGCACGTGGGCGATAACATTACCGTGCGCGCCGGCACCGGTAGCCCTATGATCATGCGCGTGATCGGCATCTTTGCTACTACTATTAAGCAGATAGACGAGACCAAGAGCTACGCCAATATTGTGCAGGCGCAGAACTTGCTGGGCAAAGACCGCAGCTATGTGACAGACATTAAGGTAAACCTTAAGGACTACAATAATGCGCCCAAAGTAGCCCGCGACCTGGAGACCATCACTGGCTATAAAGCCGAAGACTGGGTACAGAGTAATGAGCAGCTGAAGGCTGCATTCAAGATAAGGGCCATCATCCTTAACTCGGTAATAGGTGTGATACTGCTGGTGGCGGGCTTCGGCATTTACAACATCCTGAACATGACCATTTACGAAAAGATAAAGGAGATCGCTATCCTTAAGGCTACAGGTTTTTCGGGTAAGTCCGTAACCAGTATCTTCCTGCAACAGGCCATATTTATTGGCTTGCTGGGTGGTTTTATTGGCGAGGTGTTTGGCTTCCTCATCACCTTTATGGTATCGCGTATATACATTGGTGCAGGTACACTTAAATATTTGCCCATGTCATTCTACATGCCGCACTATGTAGAGGCGCTGTGTTTCGGTGTACTTACTACCATAGCTGCGGGTTATTTCCCGGCACGCAAAGCATCAAAAGTTGACCCTGTTTCAATCATACGTGGATAATGGAAAATATTGCATTAAGAACACAGAACGTTACCAAGTACTTTCACGATCCCGTGACCATGCAGGTGCTGAAGAATATCAACCTGGAAGTAAAAAAGGGCGAATTCGTTTCTATAGTAGGTAAATCAGGTTGCGGTAAGAGCACACTGTTGTATGTGCTGTCTACTATGGATACCGACTACGAGGGGCAGCTTGATATCAATGGTAAAAAAGTGACGGGCTTATCGCTGAACGAACTGGCCGCTATCCGTAATGAATCTATTGGCTTTGTATTCCAGTTTCACTACCTGCTGCCTGACTTCACCTGTCTGAAGAATGTAATGATACCCGGCCTGCGCCTGGGCAAGTACTCTGCTAAAGAAGTAGAAGAACGCGCCTACGAAAAACTGAAAATGTTCGGCGTGGAAGACCTGGCGCTGAAGCGCGCCAACAGGTTGAGCGGCGGCCAGCAGCAGCGTGTAGCTATTGCCCGTGCGCTCATTAACGACCCCGCTATAATAATGGGTGATGAACCCACCGGCAACCTGGACTCTAAGAATACGGGCATTGTATTCGATTTGTTTCAGCGGTTATCTAAAGAGTATAACCAAACCCTGATCACCGTAACCCACGATGAAGACTTCGCCAGGAAATCAGATCGTATAGTAGAGATGGCTGACGGAGAGATCACTAGCCATGGGCATTAGTAGATTTGAGTAGAAGGTACTGAGTAGAAAGTCTAAAGCTGGCAACTTGAAACATAGCTGTTATTATAAGCCTGTAAATAGGAGGGTCTACTTAGTGTCACTGTGAGCTCAGTTACCCTGAACTTGCCGAAGGGTCGAAGGGTGACGCAGACATTGGTCGCTTCATTAGCCCGTGTCCGTGCCATGGATTCTACAGGCTCACCATGACACTCTGTGTCCCATTTTTAAAATGCCCCCCTTGTTAAAAAATCCTAAAAATCATTTCCCTGTTTTGTGGTTACGAAATTATTCGTAGGTCGTGCCTTACGAAATAATTCGTAGCTAAGATGAGTGAACAAGTGAAGCCTACCGCCAGCGAGCTGGAAATACTCAATATCCTGTGGGCCAAAGGCACGGGCACAGTAAGAGAAGTGCACGAGGTGCTGGAGCAGAACAGGGAAGTGGGGTATACCACTACGCTGAAGCTGATGCAGATAATGCTGGACAAGCAATTGCTCACACGCGATGATAGCACCAGCCGCCATATATACAGCGCCAACGTAAGCCAGGAAAAAATGCAGGGGCAAATGGTAAAGGGCATGATAGATACCATCTTCAACGGATCGGCCAAGCAGCTGGTGATGCAGGCACTGGGCAGCCATAAAGCCGATAAGAAAGAAATAGAAGAAATAAAGCAGTACCTGGAGCAGATAGAGAAACGTAGTCGTAAGTCGTAAGTCATTAGTCGTAAGTAGTTGCTGGCCTGCAAAATGGTCAAGTCCTGAAAGGACGTTTTATTATAGCGATGGGTTTCAACCCATCGGCTTAAGAAGAAGAACAAAACCTTTTATTGAAAACCATAAAACTGATATTATGAGTGCTTCGATCACATTTTTACTCACACATTCGCTGGCATGGGCGCTACTGTATTCGCTGTGGCAGGGATTGATAGTATACGGAGTTCTTTTCATCCTTTTGCGGGTATTGCGCAATGTTCGCGCAGATGTGCGCTATCATTTGTCGCTGGGGGCTTTCGGTGCATTGTTCGTATGGTTCCTCAATACCTGGATGGAACAGTATGAGCGGATAAAGGGTATTACCATATACATTACCCAGGGTGGCAGTACGGTTGCGCAGACTGTGGCATCACATCGCAATATAGGTGCTCTTACTATGCCCGATAACACCAATAGTGTGCTGCGGCAGGCATTTGCGGGTTTGGAACATTACTCCATGCCTATAGTAATAGTGTACAGTGCAGGGCTGGTATTTATGCTCACCCGGTTCGTGCTCAGCCTATGGCAGGTGCGCATGCTGAAGCGCGATACTGTAGAGGCGCCTCATGCACATCTTACAGAGCTGATGGAATACTGGCAGGAGCAGTTCGGTATCAGCAAAAAGGTACGCCTGTTGTTGTCATCCCGCATCGATGTGCCTATGATGCTCGGTGTCATCAAGCCTATCATACTGCTGCCGGTGGCATCGGTAAATAATATGAGCATAGATCAGTTGGAAGCCATACTGATGCATGAACTGGCACACATCCGTCGCAACGATTACCTGCTGAATATGATACAAACGGTTGCCGAGACCATCCTGTTCTTCAACCCGTTCGTTTGGCTCATGTCGGCAGAGATACGCAGGGAGCGCGAGCATTGCTGCGACGATATGGTAGTCTCTCATGCTACCGATCCGCTGCCATATGCCAAAGCCCTGGCCATGCTGGAGGCCAGCCGTTACGAAGGTGGGCTGTCTCTTGCTGCTACCGGACAAAAGAATCAATTATTAAACCGCATAAAAAGGATCATGGAAATGAAAAAGCAAAACATCAATTACGGGCAGGCCGGTGTTATAGTGCTGGCAGTGGCAGCCATCATTTGCTCAGTGGCTATATTCACACCATCGTTTGCGCAAAAGAGCAAGCAGAAGAAAGAAAAAGAAAAGGTAGAGTCGGTAGATAGCACCACTACCACCACCATAACCAACGGCCGCACTATTACTAAGGTTAAGGTCATTACTATAGATAGCAATGGCAAAAAGAACGTGGTGAATAAGACCATACAAAGTGGTAATGGTGCAGATGCAACTATATCTTACACCGACGATAATTTCTCTGTAGATATGAGCGGCGCAATGAAGGCAATATCTGAAGCCGCCAAGGAAATAACCGAGGCCACTTCTAAGATGGACAAAGTGGAAATGGAGCGCGATATGGAGGATGCCCGTAAGGAGATAGCTAAGGCCCGTAAAGAGATGGACGCCATAGATTGGGATGAGATACGCGATGCTATAAATAAAGGCATGGCAGAGGCTGACAAGGCGCTGAACGATCCTAAGCTGAAGGAAGAGATAGAGTACGAAGTGAGGCAGGGATTAGCTGAAGGTAAGCGTGCGTTGGCTGAAGCTAAACGCGAGATGCACAAGTCTATGAGCATATCTGTAACTTCTGATGATGATAACCCACCTGCTGTTGCAGGTTCCGGCGACTTCAACGAAATGCTGGATATGATGGAGGATGATGGGCTCATCAATCGCCGCAAAGGCTTTACGATTGCCAAGAACAGGGATAACCTGGTTATTAACGGCGATGTTCAGCCCAATAGTGTTTACAACAAATACAAACGTTATTTAAAAGCCCGCAAGATAGCCATCAGCGGCTCAAGAGGCAACCTTAGTATTTCCATGAAGGATTAATGGCTCTTAGTGTGTTAATTGATAAAAGACGAACGCCCCGTTTCACCGGGGCGTTTGCTATTATGCTTTTTTGTTGGCTTTTCTTTGCTGCAACATGGCCCTGAAGGCCTTCCTTGTTTGTCCGTTGTTCTTATTCTTTACGTAGAAGCTAAGGCTCACCAGCGCAAGGTGCGTATCGTACTTGCCCATAGTTGGGGTCGTTGACGTCAGCCAATAGTCGTCGGCCATAAAGTTGCCCGGGTAGTATTGGAATTTTACTGTGAACTTACTGTTGAAGCTAACCCCTGCAAACACATAAGGCATTACCGGTGCTACTTCATCGCTGAACCATTCGCTTTCTTTGGTTTTGTGTTTACGGCTGTCGATAAATGTTTTTTCCTTGTAATTCACCGGGAAGTCAACGCCGCCACCCAGCACCATAAAGGTGCCTTTATCGCTCAGGTTGCCTACTTTAATGCCCACAGGTACGCCAAGTGCATATACCCTGTGTTTTATGGTCACTTCGTGGCCGGGTATCAGGTCTTTGCTTTTATCTATATAGCCCAGGTTTTTTACGCCTACACCTGTATAGATGCCAAAGTGCCCGCCTAGGTCGTAGTTGAAGTTAACGCCCGTGTTGAGGAAATACGCCAGGCGTGGTATGTTGCTGAAGCCGCTGTTAGAGACAGCGTTCATGCTGAACAATGCGCCATCCAGCGAACTGGATGTATAAAATTTGCCGCCGTGTTTTGCCGGCGCCTCGGGTGCTTTATTGTCTTGTGCAAACGTAATGGTGGTAGTTGCAGCCAATATAGCTGCCATAGATAGTAATTTCTTCATGCAGATATGTGTTTCCGGCAAAGATATTAAAGCCGTGCCACTGTAAAAATTGCAGTTTTTGTGCTTTGGCATAGCTATTGCCCTGTATATTTACCGCTTTATTGATGAGTTTGGCGTTGAAAAACTTGTCATAATGTCTTAATTGTTATAAATGTTTGATATGATATTTGGTCAGAATGAACAGGAAATGGAGTTCATGCCTATAGTACCACTCGGGGAAGATGAGATGGACGACCAGGAGAAAAATTCCATTCCTTCGGAACTGCCTGTGGTTGTGCTACGCAACACGGTATTGTTCCCCAACGTAGTTCTGCCGATCACAGTTTCGCGCGATAAATCTGTAAAAGCGATAGCCGAGGCCCAGAAGGGTGATAAATGGATAGGCGTAGTAGCCCAGAAAGAAAGCAATAATGATGACCCTGGTACAGATGATGTGTACAGGGTAGGTACGCTGGCCAAGATAGTGAAGCAAATAAAGATGCCCGATGGCAACATTACCATCTTCATCATGGGGCGCATGCGTTTTCGCATCAATTCGTATACTAAAACAGAACCCTACTTCTCTGCCAACATCACGTACCTGGAAGATAAGTACCCGCAGGAAGATGCAGCCTTCAATGCCGTAATGTCGTCTATCAAAGACCATTCGGAAAAGATAGCCCAGCTGTCGCCCAATGTGCCTTCGGAGGCGTCTATAGTATTGAGGAATATAGAGCAGCAGTCTTTCCTGATGCACTTTATTGCCTCCAACATCACATCAAAGCTTACCGAAAAGCAAGCCTTGCTGGAAGAAGATGACGTAAAGCTGCGTGCCGAAAAGCTGTTGCAGATGCTGCAGGCAGAGTTGCAACTGGTAGAGCTGAAGAACGAGATCACCAACAAGACCAAAGCCGATATTGATAAGCAGCAACGCGAATACTTCCTGCAGCAGCAGATGAAATCGATACGCGAAGAGTTGGGCGGCGACCCCAACGAGCGCGAGATAAAAGACCTGCAAAAAAGGGCTGAAGAGAAGAAATGGACGGAGGGTGCTAAAGAACTTTTTAAAAAAAATATAGAGAAGCTGGAGCGTATGCACCCCAGCACGCCCGATTATTCGGTGATCTATAATCACCTGGACCTGATGCTGGACCTGCCGTGGGGCGAGTATACTGAAGATAGCTACGACCTGAAGCATGCGCAGCAGGTGCTGGATGCCGACCATTACGGTATGGAGAAGATAAAGGACCGCATACTGGAATATCTGGCCGTGCTGAAGCTGAAGGGTGATATGAAATCGCCCATACTGTGCTTTGTCGGCCCTCCGGGTATTGGTAAAACATCGCTGGGGCGCAGTATAGCCAATGCGGTAAATCGTAAATATGTGCGCCTGAGCCTGGGCGGTATGCACGACGAAAGTGAACTGCGCGGGCATCGCAAAACCTACATAGGCGCTATGCCGGGCCGCATCATCCAGCATATCCGCAAAGTAAAATCGGCCAACCCGGTATTTATACTGGATGAGATAGACAAGATAGGTAAAGACTTCCGCGGTGATCCGAGTTCGGCATTGCTGGAGATACTGGACCCTGAGCAAAACAACACATTCTACGATAACTACCTGGAGCTGGAGTTCGACCTTTCTAAGGTGTTATTCATAGCTACAGCCAATAGCCTGAACGAGATACAGCCCGCGCTGCGCGACAGGTTGGAGATCATACAACTGTCCGGCTACTCTGCTGAAGAGAAAACGGAGATAGCCAAGCGCCACCTGATACCCAAGCAAAAAGAACTGCATGGTCTTAATGCTGTGCCGTTAAAGTTTGCCGACAAGGTAATAGTGAAGCTGATACAGGACTATACCCGCGAAAGCGGTGTGCGCGAACTGGACAGGATGATGGCCGCCATAATGCGTGCCGTAGCCAAGCGCGTAGCTATGGAAGAGGATGTAGATAAGAATGTAACTGCTGAATTTATGGAGCAGGTGCTGGGTAAGCCCCGCTACACTAACGATATCTACACCAAGGGCCACCCAACCGGGGTGGTTGTAGGCCTGGCGTGGACATCGGTAGGTGGCGATATACTGTTCATAGAAACATCGCTGGCAAAGGGTAAGGGTGGCTTAACGCTTACTGGTAACCTGGGCAATGTAATGAAGGAAAGCGCATCTGCAGCATTATCTTACCTGAGGGCGCATGCCGATGAGTATAACATTCCTTACGAGCAATTTGAAGAGCAGAACGTGCATATACACGTGCCGGAAGGCGCAGTGCCTAAAGATGGCCCAAGCGCAGGTATCACTATGTTCACTTCCCTGGCGTCAGCCTACACCGGCAGAAAGGTAAAACCATACTTTGCAATGACGGGTGAAATAACCCTCCGTGGACAGGTATTGCCTGTAGGTGGTATCAAAGAAAAAGTATTGGCAGCAAAGCGTGCCGGCATTAAAGACGTGATCATGCCTGCCCAGAACGAGAAAGATGTAGAAGAGATCAACAAGGCGTTCATCAAGGGCATGAAGTTCCATTACGTGAACGATGTGAACCAGGTACTGGCATTGGCTTTGAAATAGACTAGTAAATGGTTTGTAATAAACAAGGGCAGCGTGTTGAACGCTGCCCTTGTTGTTATGTGGTTGCTGATTGTTTACTCTTCCAGTTTCAACCCGAATCGTTTACCTATCTCTACAAGATCATTATACACGTTCTCGTTAAGCGGAATGCCTTCACGCATGCGTATAGCTTCCATTTCGCGCTCGGGGTCGCCGGGTATCAGCACGCGGTCGCAGCCGGGGGCAGGGGTGGCGTTGCGGAAGCGGTTGATCCAGTTATCCATGTGGGTTTTGAACTCATCTGCGGGGCGGAAGGCATCTATGCGCATGGCCCCGAAGAAGTGGCCCAGTCCCTTGCCTGGCATGTTCTCCGGCATGGGCACATAAGCAGGGAAGGGTGGTGCCCACGGCCCATAGCTGGCCCCGCTGAACACGGCAGAGAATATGTCTACAATACTGCCCAGTGCGTAGCCTTTATGGCTGCCGTGCTCCCTGTCGCTGCCCAGGGGCAGCATTACACCGCCTGTTTTCAGGGCATGCGCGTCGGTTACATCGTTACCTTCTTTATCCTGCACCCAGCCCAGCGGTGCGTCGCCATTCTTGCGCTGCAGTAGCTCCAGTTTACCGTTAGATGCCGTAGTGGTAGCAAAGTCGGCCACAAACGGTGGTTGCTGCCCCGCCGGTATGGCTACGGCTATTGGGTTAGTGCCCAGCATTCGCTCTACGGAAAATGTTGGCGCTACCAGGGCGCTGGCATTGGTCATGGCTATGCCGGTCATATCGTGTTGCAGGGCCATCATGGCGTGGTAGCCGGCTATGCCAAAGTGATTGCTGTTGCCAACGCTTACCCAGCCAGTGCCGGCTGTTTTGGCCTTATCTATAGCCACCTGCATAGCATAGGGTGCCACCACCAGGCCCAGGCCAGCATCGCCATCTATTGTAGCGGTCGATGGGCTTTCGTGAATGATGCGGATGTTGGGCGTGGGATTAATGCGCCCGGCCTCCCACAGGCGTATATATCCCGGCAGGCGGGCCACGCCGTGGCTATCTATGCCCCTTATATCCGCCGCAACCAATACCGTAGTTGCCGTAGTAGCATCAGCATCGCTGCAGCCCATCTTCAGGAAGGCATTGTATACGAATTCGTAAATCTTATTATATGCAAAATTTCGCCCCATAATGCAAGTTAATTAAATCTAGCTTATTAATTATTAGGTAATAAATGCATTATTTATTTTTTTAATTTTTAATTTGCATTGTCTCTTTTAAGTAAATTGGTGTTATTGATAAGTTAATGTATATTTTTTTAATGCGGTATTTTAATAACGCGCGGTTAATATATTGAATATAATACATGTATTTGACTTCATGTGTGTTTCCTTTATTATCTGTTTTATTTGAATAAAACAAATATTAATTAATGTAAATTTAACTGAAAATTGAAGCTGTTTCCACCTGTATAAAAGAGGTAACACAAAAATAATAAAGGGGCATATGGTTAAATTGCGTAGAGTTTAATCTACAAATAATGAGGAGGCATATCATTAAATGTGGAATTTTTTAAATGTACGTTTTATGAAGAAAATCTACTTGTTGGCCTTGATGTGCATGGCAATGTTTTTCCGGGGAGAGGCTCAAACAACCCTTTTGAGTGCTACCGGAGATGGCGGTTTCGAAACCGGTTCTACATTTACGCTGAATGGTTGGACGGCTGTTAACTCTGGTACCACTGCGGCAAATAATCCCTGGGTGATGGGCACTTCAGCCACGCCTTTTGCGGGAACAAATTGCCTGTATATAGGTCCGAGCAATAATCCAAGTGCTAATACCAGAGTTAGTCATCTTTACCGGGATATTTACATCCCTGCAGGCGCAACTAGTATTACGCTCAAGTTTCAGCTGAAAATGCCTACCATTGATGGTACGTATGATTACGTTTACGTGGGTTATTCTGCTACATCCGTTACTTACAATGCGGGCACAAATCCTAATAGTGTTACCGGTTATAACAACCTGTTTAGTTATACCAGCCCGGCGCTGTCGGCGTATACTCTGCAGACGGTTACCATTCCTAATAGCGCCGCAGGCTCTACGATAAGACTGGTTTTCTCCTATAAAAATGACGGGGTATCACCTAATGCTAATCCCCAGATCGATAATATTGGTCTTACTTGCGTGTGTCCTTCTGCCAGCGCATTCACGGCGGCAGCTACGGCCGCAGTTTGCGTAGGTAATACACTCACGCTTACAGGAGGGCTGGCAGGTGCATTATCCTATTCATGGACCGGGCCTGCGGGCAGTGGCTATACATCTGCACAGCGCAACCCGGCAGGCTTTGCCGCAGCGTTGACATCTGCAGGTGTGTATACTTTAACAGGTGATCTTGGTGCCTGCGGCTCTTACACAGCAACAACTGCCAGTGTAGTGGTTAATACCAATCCATCTGTTACGGTGTCGCCAACATCATCTTGTGCTCCTCCTGTTACACTTACAGCTACCGCTTCCGGCAGTAGCAGCTATACCTATTCCTGGTCACCCTCAGCCGGTCTTTCATCAACTACGGTAAGCAACCCGTCGTCTAATCCGTCGAGCACGCAAACGTATACCGTTACAGTAACTGCTGCTAATAGTTGCACTGTTGCGGCAACCTCCAGTGTTGGTCCGGCGCCTGCTATTGCCATCTCGCCCGCGGGCCCTGTATGTGGCAGTACTATAACAGCTTCCGGCGCGGGTGCGGGCGGTACCTACTCATGGTCACCTTCAGCCGGGCTTTCGGCAACAACAGGGGCTACAGTGGTGGCAATGCCAACAGTTACTACCATATATACTGTAACAGGTGTCACTGTTGCCGGCTGTGTGGGTACGCAAACAATAACAGTGCTGGCTACCCCTTCGGCAGCTATTGGATATACATTCTCCTGTACAGCACCATCACTGGCTGTAACATCAGCCATCGGGTCTGGCGAGTCTGTAAGTTCCTATGCCTGGACGCCAACAGCAGGACTCAGTTCGTCCACCTCTTCATCAGTTACACTTGCTCCCGGTACAACGGCTACCTATTCTGTATTGGTCACTGCAACAAACTCGTGTACAAATACCGCTTCTTATGCTTTTACAGCGGTATCGGCAAATGTAGGTGTTAGCCCTACTTCATCATCACTTTGTGTTGGTGCTGCCGGTATTACGCTTACTGCTACGGGTGCCACTACGTATACATGGGCTGGTAGTGCCGGGCTCAGCGCCACAACCGGTGCAGTGGTCGTGGCATCGCCTACCACCACTACAACTTATACCGTAACCGGAACCAATAGTTTTGGATGCTCTAACACAGCCACCAGTGCTATAACAGTATCCACACAGGGAACACCATATACGGAGAACTTTGACGCAGCTGCTGCGCTGCCGTGCGGATGGAGTGTAATCAACGCCAATACGGATAGCTATACCTGGACAATAGGTAATACTTCTTCTGCGCCAACCGGGTTCTCGTCTCCGAACTATGCATATGTTCATTGGAATAGTTCAGCTGCCATGAACGATTGGTTGTTCACCAGGGGCATAAATCTTACCGCTGGTGTTATGTACAACCTTACTTTTAAATACGGTTCTGCCGGCGGTTATACAGAGGCAATGGAAGTAAAGTGGGGCAGTGCGCCAACTGTAGCCGGTATGACCTCATCGGCTATATATTCCAATACAAGTATTACCAGCTCTGTAATGGCAGCATCGCCTACAATTTCTATTACGCCTTCTGTCACAGGTATCTAT
Source organism: uncultured Flavipsychrobacter sp. (assembly GCA_964588295.1). Classification (GTDB taxonomy): domain Bacteria; phylum Bacteroidota; class Bacteroidia; order Chitinophagales; family Chitinophagaceae; genus Flavipsychrobacter. The sequence continues at coordinate 93,169 of CAZPOT010000017.1, forward strand.
TATATAGGTTTCCACGGTATGAGTATCGCAAATCAGTTCTACCTGTATATGGATGACTTCAGTATACAGGTGGCTCCGGCAGTGGTTACATCCAGCCCTTCAACTCTTTCTTTCGGTACTATAAATGTAGGGTCTACTTCTGCCAGCCAGAATATCACTCTGTCGGCAAGTAACCTTGCTTCAGGAGGTTCGCTTACAATTTCTGCCCCTGCCGATTTTAAGGTATATGACGGCTCTTCATGGGTTTCGTCTTTCAACTACGTTTATACCGGAACGTCAGTTTCCGGGTTGGTGGTGCCGGTGCAGTTCATCCCGTCGGCAACTATGTCTTACTCCAGTACTATTACTATAAGCGGTGGTGGTCTGTCAGCTTCAGTTCCGGTTACGCTTACAGGTGTCGGCACATCTGCCTGCAGCTCTACACCCGTTGCGGGAAGTGCTACAGCATCAGCAATAAGCGGCTGTTCTCCGGGTTATCCAACCAACTTGTCGCTTTCTGGTAGTGCTACATCTACCGGTCTTACGTATCAGTGGTATTCCAGCACCGATGGGGTTACTTTCTCTACGCTTATTCCCGGCGCTACAAATGCTACCTATTCAGCATCCGTTACTTCTACTTCTCCGGTATACTTCCGTGCGCAGGTTACCTGTCCTTCTTATCCGTCGGCTAATTCTGATATGGTAGTTTGTTATGGTATCAACTCGGCGCCAATGCCTTACTCTGAGCCATTTACTGCTGCTGCGCTTCCATGTGGCTGGCTGGTAAGTGACCTTAACGCAGATGGCTCTACGTGGAGCATAGGTACACCTGCAGGCAGCCCTACCGGTTACTCTACCCCCAACCTGGCCAAGTACGTCTATAATACTTCAAATGCGGCCAACGATTGGTTGTTCAGTAAAGGCCTGCCGCTTACTGCCGGTACTCAATACCTGTTGTCGTTCAAATACGGCAATACCGGTACTACCTTCGCTGAAAAGCTGACGGTAAAGTGGGGCACTGCACAAACCGCAGCCGGAATGACGGTTACGCTGATGCCGGAAACCACGATTACCAATTTAGCTCTGGCAACTGCAACTTACTCCATCACACCTTCCTCAACAGGCACATACTATGTAGGCTTCTATGCTTCGAGTGCAGCCAACAAGTTTGAGTTATATATGGATGATTTCTCTTTGCTGAAGGCGCCTGCAAGTGTTGTTTCAACACCTGCATCTCTTTCTTTGGGTTATGTAACTACCGGAACGTCGTCGGCTACTCAAAACATCAGTATTTCTGGTACTAATCTTACGGCGGGCGGTTCAGTAACTATCAGTGCTCCGGCAAACTTTAAAGTGTTTGATGGTACTTCGTGGGTGTCGTCATTTGTTTATACATATTCCGGTACCTCATTTTCTGGTGTAAACGTTCCGGTACAGTTCAATCCTGTGGCAGCAACCACGTATTCAGGTACCATCACTATATCTGGTGGCGGGCTTGCTTCTGCCGCATCAGTTACTTTAACCGGTACGGGTGTTTCTTCTTGCTCCGGAACTCCGGCTACACCAACGGCCACTGCGTCTAACACCTCATTGTGCGGCGGTTCAACTACAACTTTATCTGTACCCGAAGTGGCAGCCGGCGGTATTACTTACCAATGGTATATTTCTACAGATAATACTACGTTTAGCCCTGTCTCTGGCGCAACTAATATTAGCTATACTACAGGTATTTCTTCTACACGCTATTATCGTTGCGTGGAAACATGTACCACATCTTCACTGGTGGCAACGTCAAACACAGTTACTATTACAGGCGGCGTAAACTATGCGTCTGTTCCATTTACAGAAGACTTCGAAGCTACGTGGGTAAACCTGTGTGGTACAAAAGATGTACCTAACCTTTACTGGAAGAATACTCCATTTACTTCAGACTCCTCCTGGAGGCGTGAAGATGATGCTCCTGGTGCCAATACTGCGGCCTGGAATAACACTACATCTTACCTCTACAGTCCTGCATTCAGCACTACAGCGCATTCGGCAAGGTTCCATAGCGGGTATGTTACAGCAGGGCGCAGGGGTATAATGGATCTTTATGTTGATCTTAGCGCAACTACCGGTGCTAAGCCCGTTACCTACGATGTGATCAATACTTCAGGAAGTGATTACCTGGATGTTTATGTGTCTACAGATGGTGGCCTTACCTTCTCGGCTGCGATGGATCACTTTACTACTGCTACCTCCTGGACATCCCGTTCATTCAATATCAATTCCAACAGTGCAACTGTGGTGATCAGGTTTGTTGCCACTGCCGATTATGGCAGCACCGATATAGGTATAGATAATGTAAAGGTGAGCAATCCATGTACGGGCACACCAACTGCAGGTACAGTTACAGCATCGTCTCCAACGGCTACTACCGCTGCACCTTCTGTACTCTCCATATCGGGCAATACGCCTGGTGTTACCTATCAGTGGGTACAGCGCGTTCCGGCTATCACCGGCGCAACCAGTCTTATCAGCGGCGCTACATCATCTACTTATTCGGCTAACCCGGCTGTTTTCAGTTCATTTTATTGTATTATTACCTGCGGTGGTTCAGGCCTTTCTGCTATTACCAATGAAGTATCGGTTTATCATGTAGATTGTCTGCCGGTATATGATGCGGCTGGTGTGGACTACACTAACGCTCATATGAGCCAATTTGCACTTAATGGCTATTCTGGCTCATCTATTTCAGATCTGTTACCTTCTGCTACGTTCAATAATACTTCCAACTATGTTTCCAGGGTTTCTGCCGTTACAGCCGTTAATGTGCAGCAAGGCAATTCTTACCCTGTCACAGTTACTTACAGCGCAGGCGATGTTGCTGTAAGCAACGAAATATGGATAGATTTTAACGACAATGGTATTTTTGAAGCCAGTGAAGCGGTAGTGCCGGTATTTGGCTACAGTACGGCTACAACAGCTTCAGCTACGGCTACTATTTATATACCTGGCTCTGCCGCTGTTGGTACACACCTGATGAGGGTAAGAAATGCCAGCCTCGACTATATCACACAGCCTACAGCAATGGATCCTTGCCTTAATATTTTTGGCGGCAACCAGTATTTTGTTGGTGGCACTGCTGATTATCTTGTGAATATAGTAGCGGGTACAGCGTGCTCGGCTGCGCCTACGGCGGGCACTGTATCGTCGTCTGTGGCATATGCAGGTGCCACAAGTGTTATCAACCTTACACTTTCAGGCTTCTCTACTGCTACGGGTATCAGTTTCCAGTGGCAGAAGCGTACCACTTCTCCTGTAGGTTCGTGGGCAAATATAAGTGGAGCCACTTCGCCAACTTATACAACCGTGGGGCAGACAGCATCAACCGATTACCAGTGTGTGGTTACTTGTGCAGGTTCAGGCCTTACAGCCACTTCGCTCAATTTTGTAACGGTAACTTACCTTATTGATCCTACCTGTACTTCGGTGTACTCCAATGCCTCGTCAGGTACAACTTACCCATTGGCTACCTTCCAGTTGCTGGGTTATAACGGTACTTCAATAAACAATACTATTCCTTCTTATGCATATCTTACTACGGGCAGCTATGCTGACCAGACAGGTACTGTAGCTCCGGTTACAATGCAGCAGGGTAGCACCGGTGCGGTTACGCTTACTTACGTGGGTAGCCGTGCAAGAGAGGAAACTACTATATGGATAGACTTTAATGATAACGGAACTTTCGAGAACTCTGAGAATGTTTCCGGTATCATGATCAACCCGACAAGTTATACCACAGCAGCTACAGGTACTACAGGCACTGTTACCATTCCTGCTGCTGCTGCATTAGGCCCGCACCGCATGCGCGTAAGGCAGGCATTCTCATCCGGTGCATCATCGCCTTCTACAACAATGAACCCATGTACCGGTTCTGATGCTACCAATACTTATTCTTACGGTGTTACTACAGATTTCATTGTTGTTATTGTGAAGCCTGTCATCACTGCATCGGGTGGTATTTTCGCTTTTGGCAATGTTGTTGACGGCCAGGTATCTGCGGGCACCAGCTTTACTATTACAGGTACTAACCTTAATCCGTCAACCGGTGGTAGTATAACGCTTACTGCCAGCGCTGGCTTTAAAGTTTCGCTCGACGGTAGTACTTATGCCACTACTGTAACTGTTCCGTATCTTACCAGCACGTTACCTGCAACAACTGTATATGCGCGTTTTGCTCCGGTATCTCCGGCCAACGGTGCCGTTACCGGTAATATAGTAGTGTCCGGCGGCGGAGCTGTTACCACAATTACGCCGCTTACAGGTACAGCCTACGATTCTAAGATCACAATTACCGGTACCCTTGCAGGTTTTGGCGACGTGTATGTAGGCAGCGCCTCAGCGCCACAGTCTTATACAGTGTCTGCTGCTAACTTGTACCCGGCAACAGATACTGTCCGTATAACAGCACCAACCAATTTCAGTATCTCTACTTCATCGGGCAGTGGTTATACCGGCAGCCTGGCATTCCCGGTATCTGGTGGCTCTTTGTCTGCCCAGACGATATATGTTGAGTGTACGCCTGGCAGTACAGCTTTAGGCGCGTTAAGCGGCAATATTGTTAATTCCGATGTCAATGGTGCAGCGGCTAATCAGCTGGTAGCAGTTTCCGGTAACGGTGTAACACAAACGCTCACGGTTTCAGATACCATGCTTTCTGCAGGTGTAGTTACCATAGGCGGAAGTTCATCTCCGGTAAGCTTCAACTTGTCGGGCACTTACCTTACAGGTTATCCTGGTAACATTACTGCTACGTCGTCTGATCCTCAATACTTATTGTCATTGTCATCCGGTGGTTCTTATACATCTTCTGTAAGCGTGCCTTTCACAGCGGCAACTATGTCTTCAGTACCTGTATATGTGCGGTTCACGCCATCTGCCACAGGTGCATCTTCATCTATTATTACCTTCAGCGGTGGTGGTGTTAGTGTGCCACCAACAGTTGTTATACATGGCAGCGGCGCTAACTACTGCGGTGTGCCTACTGGTCAGCCTACAGCTACATCGGCCTACAGCCCTACCAGCACTGGTGCAACAGTAAGCGTTACTCCATTCAGTACAGCGCCCGATGGCTACCTGCTGATACAAACTACAGCTCCGGCTTCCTTTGCCGGTTCGCTTACTAATGGCACCACGTACACTGTTGGTTCAACAGTAGGTGGTGGACTTGTGCTTGGTTATTTTACTACCACGCCGCCGTTTGCAGTTGCAGGTTTGCCATCAAATACAGTAAACAATATTACTGTTATACCTTACAATAGCTCTGCGGGATGTTCAGGTAGCCCATACTACCTTACCGCTGGCGCACTCAGCAGCCAGGTTACTACATGTCCTGCTGCTCCGGGTACGCCATCGGCAAGTTCTGTAACAAGCAGCGGGTTCAGGATACAATGGACGGCTCCTTCAGGCGGTGCTACAAGCTATTCTGTCAATGTGTACAAGTTGGGTGTGCCTGTTGCTGGTTCGCCATTCTCTATAACCAGCCTGTATTACGATATAACTGGCATGGACATGAATACTGGTTACACATTCACGGTTGTGGCATCTAATGCGGTATGTTCCGGCCCGGCATCTGCTGTAGGTTCAGTTACTACATCGTGTGCTAATCCAACCATTACTGTTTCTCCTGTTTCTTCTTCTACCTGCGCATCCACTAATACCAACCTGGTTGCCAGCGGTGCAGGTGCGGGAGGTACATATGCGTGGACGCCTGCAGCTAATCTTACCTCAACAACTGCTGCATCCGTTGTAGCAAATCCTGCATCGTCAACGGTATACACGGTAACAGGCACCAACGCGTTTGGTTGTTCGTCTACAGCTACAGCTACAATTAATGTAGTGAGCGGTATATCAGCTATTAATGTTACTCCTACCTCAGCATCAAACTGCTCAGGTGTTGCCACTACTTTAACAGCGGTTGCTGTAGGGGCTTCTACAACAATAATGTCCAACAACTTCAGTTCCGGTGGTGCGGGTTCACTCAACTCGTGGACTGTTACTAACTACCCAGGGGGGTCTACAGCCAGCCCAGACCCATGGGCTGTGCATGCGTCGGGTTATAACCCGGGTGCAAGCTGGGGTGGAGGTTCAATGACCGGCGCGCCATATTTCGCTTTCTCGTTTGCTTATTCTCATGCGGTGGCGTCTATTCTTACGTCTACTTCGTTCAGTCTGGCAGGCCTGGTGAATGCTAACTTGTCGTTCTCGCATTACTTTAAGTATTACACAATCAGCCCTTTAGATACGATGGCTGCTGTTCAGCTGTCTACTGACGGAGGTAGTAACTGGACAACCCTGCACGACTACGCTGCTGATGCAGTAACTGTAGGCACAAGCAGCTCTTTTGCTAATGCCACCCTTAACCTTACCCCTTACATCAGCAGTGCTGCTACCAATTGTAAAATAAGGTTCGTGTTCAGGTCTTATGGATACGGATGGGCTGTTGCAAATGTGGCTGTATCAGGTGCAGCCGTAAGTGCTACCAACCCTACATGGGCGCCTACTGCCGGGTTGTATACTGATGCTGCACTTACTACAGCCTATACAGGTGATGCAAGGTCGGTAGTATATGCTGCTCCGGCGTCAAATACCACTTATTCAGCTTCTATAGGTAGTTGCGGGCTTTCGGGCTCTTCGGCTATAACGGTCAATCCTTCGCCTTTAACTTATAACGTTACGCCAACAGGATCTCCTGCATTCTGCGGTTCGGCTATGTTGGGTGTTGATAACTCGCAATCGGGGCTCAATTACAAGTTGATGCGTGGTACTACATTGGTTAATACAATTGCAGGCGGTGGCTCTTCAATAGATTTCGGAACGCAATCCACTCCTGGCACATACTCTATAGTTGCATTGAATACGTCTACAGGATGTAATACTACAATGACGGGTAATGTTACTGTAAATGCAATACCTTCCTTTGCATTGGGTGGCGTACCTTATATCTGCCAGGGTGTTACTGCCGTGCCGGTAGCATATTCATCCGTAGCCGGTGCGCCAACTACTTACAGTATAGATTGGAGCAGCGCTGCCAACGCAGCAGGCATTGCCGATGTAAGCGGTGCAATGTTTAGCGGTGGTAGTATATCACTGTCTATCCCTGCAACAGGAGCTGTAGGTTCTTTCGATGGTACGGTAACTGTATCCAACGGGTCTTGTATCAGCGCAGGTCAAAATGCGCATATTATAGTATATGCAACACCTGCAGTTACTTTGTCGGCTGTTAACGTGCCTTGTTACAATCACACCGGCAGCATAGAGTTTACCGGCGCCGATAGTGCTACAGTTAACTATACGGTAGATGGCGGTGCAGTTAATCACTTCACATTTGCCGGTACTACTTATTCGCTGAGCACGGGTACACTTACTGCACCGCATAGCTACGCTATAGTTAGTGCAACAAACCCTGTTTGTGCAACAACATATCACGATACTATAACTGTTACGCCTACACCAATGACATGGGTCGGCGGAACATCGGGCCATGAGACAGACTGGAATACAGCTGCCAACTGGTCTTGCGGATTTGTGCCTACGGCTACCGATAGTGTTATTATCCCAGGTACACTTTACGCACCTGTGTTGCCGGGCTCTGTTACAGCTACAGTTTCCCATCTTGATGTGGCAGCAGGAACTGTTGTCAATATTAATGCAGGCGCAACCATCAATGTAAAGGGCAATATCTATAATGCCGGTACAGTAGCTGGTGATGGCCGCGTAGTAATGAATGGTGCTGCCGCTCAAAAGGTTTATGGTATCGGTACCATCAGCAATGTAGAGCTGGATAACAGCAACGGTGCCATTGTTCAACCGGCTTCCCGTATGATGATTAGCAAAGCGGTCTATCTCACTTCGGGTACCCTCACCACTAACGATAGTCTCGAACTATTGTCAACAGATACCTTCGCTGCTGCACGTA
>CAZPOT010000018.1:0-80273 GCA_964588295.1 uncultured Flavipsychrobacter sp.
TACGTGCAGCAGCGAAGGTATCTGTTGACAATAGTTCGAGACTATCGTTAGTGGTCAGTGAACCTGACGTAAGGTACACCGCCTTGCTGATCATCATACGCGAAGCAGGCTGGATAATTGCGCCATTAGTATTGTTCAACTCAACATTGCTGATAGTTCCGATACCATATATCTTCTGCGTTGCAGAGCCAGCCAAGATAATACGACCATCGCCGGATACCGTACCGGCATTGTGTACGTTACCAGCTACATTAAGCGCGGAACCAGCGTTAAGATTAATAACTGTACCGGCAGCCACATTTAAGTCTGATATGGTTGCGGTAAGCGAACCTGGCAAAACAGGAGCGTATGCCGTGACAGGTATTGTAACACTATCTGATGCCGTTGGCACAAAACCACAAGACCAGTTAACAGCTGTGTTCCAATCTGTTTCAAAGCCTGCCGCACCGCCTACCCACGTCATAGGGGTTGGAGAGATAGTCACTGTATCATTATAAGTGGTAGCACATACAGGGTTGCTTGCACTTACTATCTGGTAAGTAACAGGCGCTGTAAGCACGCCAGTACTTAACGAGTGGGTTGTACCCGAGAATGTGAAATGATTCAACGTACCACCATTTACACGATAGTTTACCGTAGTGCTGTCAGGACCAGAGAATTCTATGCTACCAGCATAACCATAGCAAGGAACAACAGTGTCTGTCATGGTCATTGTTGGCGTTGCATATACGGTAACATTTGTATTGTAAACAGGACTTACGCAATAACCGTTAGATGCAGTAATAGTACCCGTGAAGAGACCAACTGCGCCCGAAGCAGGTATTGTGTAACCGATAGTACTGCTCAGGGGTGCATTAGAGATATCACTGAAACCGGCAGCATTGGCTGCTGAACTCCAATCAATGCTGTAAGTAGTTGGAGATCCCGTTGTCGGAGTATAAGCAATAGACTGGTCTGTAATTCCCTGGCAGATACTTGGCATAACACCCGGCGTGACGGTCGGTGTCTGGCGAATAGTATCTGAACCATTCATTGCAGTGGCACAACCACCTGCACCAGTTGCAATAACCTGGTAACTACCTACCGTGGATACCGGGGTGAATGCCAGACCGGAACCTGTACCGGAAATTGTTTGCACAGTGGTTGAAGGCAACCTCTTCAGTGAATATGAAACGGCGCTTTCAGAACCATCCGTACCTACTGTGAGGCCAGGAGCGCTACAGCCGTTGCCACCTGTTACGTTGAATGCAACGGGATAATTAGCAACTGTTACGGCAGAACTTACAGATGTGGCGCTGGTGCAACCAGAACCCGGATATGTAACTGTAAGGCTATACTGGCCACTGGCTGAAGTTGAAACCGGAGTAAGTGACACGGAGTTAACCGATGTTGTGGTACTGAAGCTATTAGGACCAGACCAGTTGTAGGAAATTATTGACCCTGTACCCGTTGCCGTACCGGAGGTGATGGTCAACGGAGAGCCGGAACCGATACAATAACCTGACGGCGCAGCCAATGCCCCTGCTACCGGAGTCGGGTTAACCGTTACCGTACCGGTTTTAAAAGCGGCAACACAACCAGCGGCGCTTACACCAGTAACACTATATGTTGTCGTGCTAACCGGTGTTGCCGTAACAGCGGCATTAGTAGAAGAGCTGAGTGTTGCTGATGGTGTCCATGAATAAGTGCTGGCGCCAGACGCAGTAAGCGTGGACGTACCGCCTGCGCAAATTGCGTTTGCAGTTGGCGTTACGGTAACCACCGGAGTAACATTAACAAGTATAGACGCTGTGGCCTTACAACCATTAATATCTGTACCTGTAACCGAATATGTGGTTGCAGTAACTGTAGCAGAAGGAGTAACAGTTGCGCCTGTAGTAGCACTAAGACCTGCCGCCGGGGTCCATGCATAAGTGCTGGCACCTGTAGCAGTCATTGCCACCCCACCACAGCCTATTGTAGGTGTCGGGATAGTGACAGTTGGCGGTGTATACGTAGTAATAGCAGTAATAGCAGTATCGTTACAGCCTGATGAAGCATCTGTAACAGTTACCGTATATACAGTTGTAGCAGAAACGGCAGTTGTAGGAGACGCTACTACTGAACTACTGAGACCGGCAGAAGGAGACCATGAATAAGTAGGACTGGCCAGTACCGGCGCGAAACGCCATGCTTCTGGTGTTGTTATCTGCATAGTAACGTAATTCCTGCCAGGAGCTGCGATACCGTTAGAAGAGTTTTGTTGCATTGCCGCGAGCACATGAGAGGTAGATGCTGTTTTCTCTATAATAACATCAACAACATTCGTTCCTTCATAAAGCACAACCTGGCCGTTATACGCTGGCGTACCGCAACTAAAACAGTAGACAGATACGTTATTGTAGTAAATAACATATTTCCTATTAGGTGCAGTACCTTCAACTGACCCCATAATAGAACCGGTACCGCTGGTATTGGTTGTCTGCAAATCGCGGCCAAACAAAGCAATGACGTTTGTGCCATATGTAGATGACGGCATATTAGACGAGCCATATGTTGTGGTTGTAAGACCAGACCCGAATTGTATATAGCCATTACTGCTGACTGTGAATGACGAACCGGCTGCATAGTTAGTGCCAAAGAAATTGAACGCGAATGGCAATGTAGCCGAACCAAGTACATCATCGTTGCCGGTGGCCAGGATAGTTGTTGGACTTGTCTGGTTAACCAGCTGGAAAGGTATGCTGCGAACGCCATAGGTAGTACCTGTAGAGAGTGTACCATAGCTGTTTAATGTATCGTTAGCGCCCGGACAAACGGAAGCGGTGTTTGGAGATGCAAATGCATTGACACCGGCGCCAACGCCTACAGACTTATTAATCGTAGATACACAACCAAAGGCACTGGTACCGGTAATTGTATAGGTTGTATTAGCCGATGGCGCAGCTGTAACCGTAGCGCCAACTGCAGATGACAGACCTGTAGCCGGACTCCATGAATAAGTGGCAGCGCCGGAAGCAGTCATGGTAATACCTACCCCGCCACATACTGAAGCTGTTGCCGGAGTTACAGATAACACAGGTGTAGCATTCACGGTTAGTGCACGGGTTACGTAACAACCACCCACACTATAAGTTATGGTAGCAGTACCGGCTGTAAGCGCTGTGATCGCCCCACCCGATGTAATAGTGGCAACGGCAGGCGACGAACTGGACCAGGTACCGCCGGCGGTCGTATCAGACCATGTGGTGGTAGATCCTGCGCCAGACGTACACAAAGAAGTAATACCTCCGGTAATTGCGCCCGGAGTAGTGTTCCATACGGTAACCGTTGCTGCATTACTACATGCACCTGTTGTACCCACCACAGTATAAACTGTTGATACTGACGGACTAGCAGCAACAGTAGCACCTACCGTAGAACTTAAGCCTGTAGCGGGAGTCCACTGATAAGTGGTAGCACCAGATGCAGTAACTGACAAAGGAGCTCCTGTTGAACAATATGTTCCTGATGAAGGAACAGTAGACACCGTAAAGCCTCCATCTGCGACTGTGATAGCATAAGTAGCACTACCTCCGCATGTAGGATTGTTGTAAGTAACGGTAAGCGGTGTTGAAGAAGAGCTAACGCCGTATACAATACCGTTTGCATCTACCGTGGCAACAGTTTCATCTGAAGTATTCCAGGTACCACCTGTGCCAGCCTCGGTAAGCGCCATAACACCAGGCATACAAAGCGTTAAAGAAGGACCCGAAACAGGACCTGTTGTTACATTATACGTAACTGTTACTGATCCTGTAGAAGAAGAACAACCTGCCGCATCGTAACCAGTAACTGTATATGTAACATTTGCCGACGGGTTGGCACTGACAGAAGTTCCTGTAGTGGCACTTAACCCCAGCGAAGGCGACCAGGAATAGGTGCTACCGCCTGTAGCAGTTAAGGTAAGAGCCGCGCTTCCGCTACAATATATTGCTGCACTTGACGACGCTGCAATAGACAATATATTACCGGTACCAGTTACTGCAACAGACGGAGGTGGAGGTGTGGACATACCGCCTCCCGTTAATGTTACCGATCCTGAAATAACACCACCGGTAGTTGGAGAGAACCTGGTATACACAGTGCTGGTAGACAATACGGCACCAGTATATGAATAAGTAGCTACAGTATCCCATGTAACGTTATCAGTAGAAACCTGGTAACCTGTTGGCGCGTGCGCAACAATACTACCTGCAGTTGGTATAAGACCCGACCCTGCTATAGTAAAGTTCTGGCTGGCTGAGTTACAGCCACGATTCACTGTACCAAAGCCAGACAATGTAGTTGTAGATGCTGTGATAACAGGATTCTTTACATACATAGTAAAGTCGTAGTAGTTACCCCCACCTGCACCAGTGTAAGCTGCACAGGAACCTGTAACAGGATCTATGCCACCGCCCCAGTTACACAATACACGCATACGATAGTTGCCTGTAGTTACGGAAGTAGGCACCGTAAACGTAGGCGTAAAAGTACCCGGTGTACCATCGAGATATTGGCCGAACAAATACTCGCCGGCATCACCAAAGCTTCCGTTATTATTAAAGTCTACCCATATTGCCACACCAGTATAACTGCCAGACACCACAGTGTGGGTGGTAGATACACCTGCTATAACCGTATCAATTATAGCAGTCTGGTTGAATGAAGATCCGCAAGAACCCGTATAAGAAGCTGAACCGTTCATGGTTACACTATAAATGCGCCAGCCTGAACAACCTGCTGTCCATGTTGGTGTACAATATGCACCAGATGTTATGGTACCGGTAGTATAACCGCTTGTGCAGGCAGTTGTTGCCGATTTTATGCGGTAATAATATGCTGTACCGGAAGTAAGCCCCGATACAGTAAGCGACGTAGCCGGAGCTGACACCGTGAACGGTGAACCGGTAACAGGAGTGGTATACCCTGCATCGGTATATACCTCTACAGTATAGGTAACCGGCAATGCGTTGCCACCAACTGCAGAAAGCCAGTTGAGGGTGATGCTTGACAGCGTTACCGAGTTAGTGCCCATGGTTGGTGCGGCAGGACATGTGGTGAGCTGGCTGGTAGATTGCGGACCCGATGGATATAACGGCCCACCGCCACACGTACCGCCAACCAAACCACCGTTGTAAGGTATAACTGTGTAGTAATAATTAGTGTTTGCTGTTAATGTAGTAGCAGCGTATGGAGGAGCTACGGTATACACACCCACAATACGGCCATTACCTATAGTATCGCCGACTACATATGAGTGACCGGCTACCGGATCGGCACCGCCAGAGAAGGCGCTGTAACTACGCACAACCAAATACCCATCTGACGAGCTGGCAGGGGTAAAGCTTAAGGACGAAGATACAGTAGTTGTAGATGAGAATGTAAGCGATGTAGGCGCAGACGGTGAAACACATGCCGCAGAACCAGTACCTGTAGCAGTAATAGCAGGCAGTGCGCACGTAACGGCAGCGCCTGTAATACTGATAGATGATGTAGCTGCACCAGTAGTAGACGGGGTGAAACGTATATATATATTACTTGCAACTGTAGATCCATTGGAGAAACTATAAGAAGAGCTCCATGATGCGCTATCTGAAGAAACCTGGAAATCAGGGTTGGAAGATGTAATAGTAAGCGTACCTGATGTCAGGCCAGTGCCAGCCAGCGCATAAACAAGCCCCGTTGAAGATGAGCCGACTGTAACAGGGCCAAATGCTGCGGTAGAAGTTGGTGAGTAGCCCAGACCGCTTGTAGTTCCGGTAAGAGAAACAGACGGAGAGGTAGCAAATGTTGCACCGCTGAAAGTGATCTGGCCAGTAGTGGTACCCGAAATGGTTGGAACAAAGCGAACATACACCGGTGTAGACGCCAATGAATTGCCAGTGTAAGCAAATGACGCTGTAGTGCCCCAGGTACTACCATTATTAGACACCTGGTAGCCGGTAGGCGCAGTGGCCACAATAGTACCGCTTGACGGGAACAGTGAGCTACCATTAATTGTAAATGATTGCGCCGAAGAGCTACAACCCACAGCGGTACCTGTAAATGAAGGCAACGCGGCTGTTGATGAGTTAAGTATACCGCTTTTAGCACTTACGGCCATCAGCGCTACATAACCGGTGCCCGAATTATAATTTGCAGTTATGCTTTGTATCTGCTTAGCCTGTCCAGCCGCTGTAAGAGTAATCGGCGAATGGGATAAACAAGGCGCTGTTGAGGTACCTTCCGGTGCAGTACTGGTAGTAGCTCCATGACCTATACGGCCTATACCCTGGTAAGTAATGATGGTATTGCCGCTTGATGTTGTAGTATACCAGTCGGGGTAAGTGTATACAGTAGATGCATAAGACTCATTAGTTCCATCTGTGTAGTTAAGTGTAAAAGTAACAGCAGTAGTACTGGTACCACTGATACCCAGTACGTACAACACACTTGCCGAGATAGGCGTAGAGAATGTGAGCGTACCGGTGGTAGGCAATCCGAGACCACTGTGTATATACAGCGCATTATTACCCGTAAAGCTGGCCAATTGATACTTAAGATTGCTAACAGCTGTGCTTGGTATAAGGCCAGTTGCAGGCAGTGCATAAGACGTGGTGCCGGTATAATATGTATACGGGAAGCCTATCAGATCAAATCCGGCATTATCAAAGCTGGTACTGCCAGAAGGATAAGACGTAGACGTAGCAGGAGATGTACTTCCACTGGCTATCACATCGGCATTAAACCCGGATGCGATAGGTACAATTACATAATTATCAGTTGTAGTAATGTTTCCTGAAGCAGAAGGACTGCCAGTGCATGCGCCTACTGCAGATATGCGATAGTAATAAGTGGTAAGTGTATTTAAACCTGTAATGGTAGTAGATGTACCGGATACAGAGAATGGAGAACCTGTAACCGGAGCTGTGAAGGTGTTATTAGTTGATACATCTACAAGGTACGTCAAAGTAGATGCACTACCACCGGTCGGTGCTGTCCATGATAAAGCAAAACTAGTGCTTGTAGCATTAGATGCTACAGGAGATGTAGGCGCATTAGGACAAGTAATAAACTGCCCGGTCAATGGACTACCTGATGGATAAAGCGGACCACCGGCACAAGTGCCCAGCGGACCACCATTTAATGGTATAACACTATAATAATAAGCGGTGTTGCCATTCATACCTGTAAGCGCATATGGCGGTAAAGATGTGTTTATTGCAATTACCCTACCGTTACCAAAAGTATCGCCAACAGAATAGTTCGTTCCATTAACAGGGTATGCACCAGCAGAGAATGCACTAAAGCTCTTTATTACCAGGTAAGCATCTGATGTGCCTGAAGGTGTGAAACCAAGGCTGGCAGAAGACGCTGAAGGACTGGCAAATGTAAGCGCAGAAGGCACTGAAGGTGAAGAACAAGGTACCGCGCCGGCACCTGTAGCTGTAATAGCAGAAGGTACACAGCTCATAGAAGTGCTGGAGAAACTGATATTTGATGTCGCTGCACCAACAACTGTAGGCTGATAGCGTATATAAATATTGGTTGCAGATAGTGTTGTACCGTTAGTTATACTGAAGCTGGATGCCCATGATGCAGAATCTGATGAAACCTGGAAATCAGTATTTGAGGAAGCAATTGTAAGAGTTCCGGCAGTAAGACCTGTACCGCTTATTGAATAGACAAGGCCTGTTGATGTAGCGCCTAAAAGTATAGGGCCAAACGCAGCTGTTGAAGAGGGGGTAACAGCAAAGCCTGTGGCGGTGCCTGTAACGGCAACAGTAGGCGGCGTATTAACTGTACCTCCTGTAAAT
The DNA here is from genome assembly GCA_964588295.1 of uncultured Flavipsychrobacter sp. GTDB lineage: Bacteria > Bacteroidota > Bacteroidia > Chitinophagales > Chitinophagaceae > Flavipsychrobacter. The sequence goes on from CAZPOT010000018.1 coordinate 7,800, forward strand.
GTTATGTTGCCAGAATAGCTACCACCAATTGATGGCGCTAAACGCACATAAACAGTTGATCCGGCCATTGCGTTGGCGGTATATGATATAGATGCTGTACTATCCCATGATGTGCCATTTGCAGACACCTGGAAACCTGTAGGTGCTTTAGCTACGATAGCACCGCCCGACGGGAACAATGTATTACCATAAATAGTGAACGTCTGGGTACTTGAAGGTGTGCAGGTAGTAGCAGTAAACGCCGGTAAGCTGCTAACAGACGCAGCTAATGTACCGGACTTAGCACTTACAGCCATAACGCCAAGAACAGTGTTTGCTGTTGTAGACGTAGTCCTGATGGTTACACTCTGAACTTTCTTTGTATATCCGGAGGTAGGTAAAGAGACTGTACCATATTCCAGCATAGGACCGGTACCAGAACCGCCAAATGCGCCTGTGCTTGCATTAACCCTACCCACTGGCTGCAACAGGATACCCATGCCTCCGGTGGTAGATGTTGTGTACCAGTCGGGGAAAATAAGGCCGGTTGTAGAATCCTTTGAACCATCAGTATAGTTGGCCACGATGTTTACGGTAGTAGATGAGTTAGCACTACTGCCAATAACATATAGCGAACTTGCATATTGCGGTGTAGCAAAAGTAAGCGTACCAAAATAAGGGTAAGGAGTTATTGTTGATGCTGAAGCGCCTGTAGTACGAAGACCAAGCGCGTTCTGCGCTGAGAAACTTGCCAACTGCACCTTCATACCTGGTATTGTAGCAGTGCTTACAATGGCACCGCTGCTTGGCAAAGAATAAGTTGGCGTGAACACAGTATAATCGCTGCTTACGAAATCGTAACCAGCTGAAGCTGTAGCAGCACCATCAAAGCTTACAACACCGCTTGGGAATGACGTACAACTTGGAGGTGCAACAGAACCATTAGCTACAATGTCTGCATTAAAACCACTTGCAATGGTCACCGGCATGATATTATCAGTTGTGGTGAAACTGCTACTGCGCAGCAATGTTGTACACACACCACCATTAGGAGTGATCCTTATATAGTATGTGGTATTAGAGACGAGGCCTGAAGTGAGACTTATTGAATTACTTGCAGCTGTAAACGGCGATCCAACGATAGGCGCTGTAAAGCTGCTGTTAGTAGATACCTCTACGGAATAATTGGTAGGGCTGCCCGAAGAAGCCGTCCAGGAGAGTGACACAGAACTACCTGTAATCAAACTGGCAACCGGTGTTCCGGTTCTACCCATACAGGTAGTTGCAGAACCGGTAAGGTTGCCCGATGGATAAAGCGGCCCGCCGGTACATGTACCTCCGGAAGTCCCTCCATTAAATGGAATAACAGTATAATAATAAGTAGTATTGGCTGAAAGACCGGTTGAAATGATATATGGCGGCAGCGTATTATATTTACCTATTACTGTAGCTGTTCCGATAGAATTACCCACTATGTAGTTGGTATTATCAACCGGAGCACCTGAGAAAGGAGTTGTTCCCCTCAGTAACAAATAACCATCAGCTGTACCAACCGGTGTAAAATTCACAGTAACGCCCGTATCTGTTGAGTTAGTTAGCGTAAGCGTTGTTGGTACAGACGGAGCCACGCAAGGCAGCGTACCAAAAGCACTGTCTTTTATTGTTGATGTACAAACTGGTGCACTACCACTATACGAAATGGTTGATAATAAAGGTCCTTGCACTGATGGAGTAACCTTTACATAAACAGCAATTGCCGGAGTAATAGCACCGCCGGTAGTTGTTAATGTAATTGTGGAGCTATAAGTAACGTTATCCAGGGACAGTAAGAAATCGGAATTGGATGACGTAAGGCCTACATCGCCTGTTAACCCCACTGCATTGAAACTATCTACAATGACAGAAGAAGAAGAAACAGCAACATTGCCGAAGTTAACCGTACCCAGTGCAACAGGGTAACTGGTAGCACCGGCCGCTTTTACATTAACACCAGCTACTGTGCCACTGAGAGTGACGGTTGGCAGCAACGCTGACGGCACACTACCACCGCTAAAAGTGATGTTTCCGCTATAATTCGCTGCAATAGTAGTATCGAGCCGTGCATATATAGTAGTGCCTGCTATGCCACAATTGATGAATGGTACAGTTATCGTTTTACTGTAGGTACTACCGTCGAGCGAGAGTTTAAAGCCGAGCGGGGCAGTTGCTGTGATATTACCTGTGCCTGTAGTATTTGCAGTTGTATTGACGAGGCTACTACCGGTAAGTGTAAACGTCTGAGCAGTAGAAGGAGTTGCACAGCCGGTAGCTGCGAAGCCTGATAGTGTTGTAACCGAAGGCGTAAGTATACCTACCTTCTGAGCAGATACCGCAAATATGGCCGGGTAAGATGTATTACCTCCTGTTAAGGTCATACTTAAGCCTGTGATCAATTTTGTGTAGTTACCAGAACTGATCGCAAGTGTATTACGATAAAGGTAAGGACAAAGTGATACTGCATCGGAAGCATTAAGCCTTGTGATCTGCGAACCTATCTGGGTATTGGAACTACACCAGTCTGCCAGAGACTGTCCGGTGAAAGCCTGCGTAGTGCCATCGCTAAAATTTACAGTGTAGGTAATTACGTTAGAACCATTTCCACAAACGCTAAGTACATATAAGGTAGTGGCAGAAAATGGAGTGGTAAAGCTTAAAGTACCGCCGGAACTTGATGTGCCATTCTGAAACCAGAAACAGTTATTCTGAAAATACGGGGCTAACTGATAAGTGGTGCCCAATACACTGCCAGACGCACCCTCTGCAATAGAACCACCAATAGGCAGACTATTTAATGTTCCGTTATTATAGAAATCGGAGGCAGCCAGGTTGTTACCTGCATGGTCAAAAGCATTCACTGAAGCTGTTATATTTGTAACGCTGCCCGGGTTGAAACCAGCAGTACCACCACCAGAACCGGATATAGTGTTACCACCATCGGCAACAATATCGAAGTTGAAACCGGAACTGATAGATATGGGCGTATTAACCGGCATAGTTATAGGGAAAATAACACTTGCAGATGTAAGACCCGTAGACGAATACACAGGTGTTACCCTGTAATAGTATTTTGTACCGGTAGTAAGGCCGGTTACTGTGGCAGAAAGTGCAGCGCCTGAAACTGTTACCGGGTAACCGGTAATATTAGAAGCTATAGTAGGGCTGGTTGACACCTCGACAGTATAGGATGACGGCGTGGTTGATGGTGCCTGCCAATTGATAGTAAAGCCCGTATTGCTGATAGAAGACGGGGAAAGCAGCCTTAAATTAGGGGTCCAGTCGAGCGTAAGACCGTTAGCAGGAAAGTAGGCTGTACTGGAACGTAGCAAAGTACAGGTGGCAGTAGTAGAAATACCAGGTTTGAGTAACGCCCAGTTGTTACCCGATGCAGAAGCTGCCGTGGTTACTGTAGACGAAGCGTTCTCCGTCCAGTTAAGATAATCGCTCACTGTATTGCCTGCGATACCCACCTGAGAGGTAACAGTTGCGACCGTAGACCCTTGAGTGAATGAGCCATACATTACCTCGGCTTTATTGTACGTTTCGAAGAGATTGATCTCGAACGTCATTGCACTATTAGAAAGGCCCGCAGGAACAGCGCTGGTCCAGATAACAGAAAATACACGATTAGGCGCTGTACCAGTCACCCCGTATGTAACGGCATTGGCACTGGAGAGCGCATTGGTGGCCAGCGCAGAAATAACGCCCGTAACGCCGGCATCGCGTACGCTTAATGGCGTGTAGTTGGTGCCCACACTTGCAGCACCAAATGTTACGTACCCGTTAGGATTTACATAGCACGTAGTATAGTTAGTACCCAAAAAGTTGAAGCTGAATGGTATAGTTACAGCCGTAGGTGTTGCTGAGCTGCCTACCCAGTTGACACCAAACAAACTGGTTGTGGTGCCCGGGGTAAGAAAAGTACCTCCCGTTACTTTAGTTTGTAAATAATTACCTCTTATTGTCTGCGCAGTAGCCACATTGGCGACTGCGAACAGCACAACAAAAAATAGCATGGCGCGAACCATGATAGTCCTTGATCGCGTGTCACTGTTCATAACATTAACTGGGTTTTGCATTTTGATCATGTGGTGTATATTTTTCAAAAGCTTAGTATTTTCTTAATATTCTGCTTACAAACTTATGTATATAAGCTTCGTTACATGATAGAATAAGTTCTATTGAAACCCGCTATAGATAAGGGAAAAAAGGCTGTTTTGTAACCGACAGTTCATAATTTATCAAAACAATAGAATTTGTTCTACATACGAAACTGCGAGACCAACAATTGATATACCTTTATCGCCTCCTACTGATAAATTAAACATCACTTTATCATGACTCCTAAGATATTATTGGTTGACGATCACAGCATGATACGTAAAGGAATCAAATTACTGCTACAATTAAACCTTGGTCAGAATGATATAGAGGAGGTAGCATCATGCGCAGAGCTGATGAGCGAACTGAAGAAAAAAAAGTATACGCACCTGATACTAGACATCATTCTGCCCGATGGAACGACACTGGAAATACTGCCCAACATCAATAACCTGTACCCCGATCTGAACATTATGATGTTCTCTATGCAGCCAGCAGATGTATATAGCGAAGCACTTAAGAAATATGGCATCCGCTATTATTTATCTAAAACATCGCCCGAAGAGAAAACAATAGCACAACTACGTGCATTTCTATCAGACGAAGCTGTAACAGAAAAGCCTGCCGACAACAAATATCACAACCCTTTTTCCGACCTTTCGGCAAGGGAACTGGAAGTGTTGCACTACCTGCTGAAAGGCCAGGGCACGAAATATATTTCTACCGTGCTCAACCTGAGAATGAATACCATTTCCACCATTAAAAAGAGGATATTTGATAAAACAAATACTGAAAACATCAAAACGCTTACGGAATTAGCCGTTTTATATAACGTAAGCTATTAAGCGACCAGGATGATCTTCCACAGACCGATTTTTTTTCTATTGTTTATGCTGTGCTGGCTACCTGTGTATAGCCAGCAGCAGTATAATATTGAGTATGTAACAACAGAGACCGGGCTGCCATCGGATGGTATAAAAGGATTGCAGATAGATAAGAAAATGGGCTTTTTGTGGATAGCCACAGAGTCGGGACTGGTACGTTACAATGGCCACCAGCACACGTTATTCACTAAAGAAAATTTTCCCTATCTAACGCCTGAAAAGATCTTTCCATTAATAAAAACGCCCACCGGAGAGATCTTCGGGATGACGCGAAAAACCATTTATAAAGTAGTAGAGAATAAGGTAGAACCATTACCGGGTGACGACCTGCATAATAATGACGCCATTAATATATACCTGAAAGACGGCCCGCGGAAGGGGGACAACCCTGGGATTAACGACTTCGACCGCTTCCTGCCAATATCCCCCGAGTTATGTTATATAGAACGTAGCGATACTCTTTATGAATTCCGTTCGGGAATGCACCAAAGGAAAATGGTCATTCCCCTACCTCACAACTCATTTACGTTTGTTGTAAAGAATAGCATCGGCGTATATGAAAACGGCAATTTCAGGATATTGGACACCTTAACAAGGAGTTTGAAACCAATACAAATACAAGCGATGTCCAACAGCTGGACAACATCAGATAAAATCCACATGTATTGGGAATCAGGAATGGACAACCTGATCGCTCTATCAGGCACAAATGCATGGGAGCTAAATTTTGAAGGTAACAGGTTAAACGCTGAGCTGATCTGCAATGAAATACCTCAGAATTCCAACATCAGGCATATCCGGTATTGGAAAGAAGCTAACATCCTTTTTCTAGGTACTACGTCTAAAGGACTGTTCATTATCCGTAAAAACCTGCTGTCTAATATTAAAAAGAATAAATCGGGATTTGATGAGCCCAACGCATTCTATTCTCAAATCCTGCTACCCAGTGGTAATATACTCATCAATACCGGCGATGTAATAGGTCCCTACCCTGCTGCAGGCAACAAACTGCCTGTAACCACCGCATTCAATAACAATATCTTTCTAACTAAAGACAGCCTGCTTTGGTATTCTCTTAGAGACAGCTTGTATTACTACGATTACAAAACAGGCGAACGAAAGTACTTTTCGCCGTTGCCCGGCAGTTATAACATAAGTTTTGCGAGCTCTTCTGGCAAAACATACATGGCTAACTACAAAGGCATCTATAGTATAAGCAAGCAAGGCATAGATACCGAGGCGTTGTACAAAGGTGTAGGCGACCCGTTTGACATGGTTGAACTGAGACCGAGTGTACTAATGATGGCTACCTCTAAAGGGCTTTTCAACTATACCATTACCACACATAAAATAGATACTGTTTTACCCACCGCAGTACCGGTGAGAACTCTTTGGAGAAATGAGAACTATCTGTTCATCGGCACATACGGGGATGGTATATATATCTACAAGGAAGGCAAGCTGAAAAAGATACCACTTGACAATAACCACTATCTCAACTATACTCACTGCTTTATTCTTGACGCTAACGGGTATTGCTGGATGAGCACCAACAGGGGCCTCTTCAAAGCCAAGCTTACTGATATGATCAACGCCTATGAAAAGGGCATCGACTACATCTACTATCATTTCTTTGGCAGAAACGATGGCATGGACATCACCGAAATGAATGGTGGATGTACCCCCTGTGCCATATGGCTGGCCAACAAACATATATCCTTCCCTACTATGGACGGCGCTGTATGGGTGGATCCATACATACCAACACACATGCCGGACTCCAATGTTTTTATAGACCAGGTAATAGTTAATGGCAAAAAGATAGATTCACTCTTTAGGGATAGCCTGTTTTTTGATTCAAGGACAAACGACATATCTTTTAACCTGGGCTTTTCGGCATGGTGTGACAAGGAAAACGTATATCTCCAATATAGGATCGCTCCCTATTCAGACAAATGGGAGAAAATAGACGCGCTCCACCCGGTTGTGCGTTTAAACAACCTGCCGTCTGGGCAATACACTTTACACATACGTAAGCTTACTGGTTTTGGTACAGATAACTATGTCATCCGTACTTTCAATTTCGAGATACAGGCACCGTGGTATATGCGCTGGTGGGGGCAGGCATTGATCATCTTAGCATTTATGATCATCGTTGCCATTATTTCCATCCTAGCTAACAGGAGCTCGTTACGCAGGCAGATAAGGCTGCGCAACCTTTTGGACAAAAAAACGGAAGAGATCTTGGAACAAAATGAAAAATTGGAAAAGAACGACCGGATAAAAACGCGGTTGATATCGATCATCAGTCATGACATTATAACACCGCTTAAGTTCCTGCACATGACCAGCAAATACCTTTCTGAGCGAAAATCTTCCCTGTCTGAAACCATGCAGTCGGAGACACTGGAAGAGGTGGTCAATACGTCGCGCGAGTTAGAACTGCTATCTACAAATATCCTGAACTGGATAAAGTACCAAAATGAAGAACGGCGTATAGTAAAGGAAAAAGTGAATCTGCATGAAGTTGCGGAGCAGGTATTCACCGTTCTTGTATCGCTGGCGCACAAAAACAAAATAGAACTTGTGAATGATGTACCCAAAGACCTTCAACTGGTGCAGTTTGTCGATCCGCTGAGAATAATTATTTATAACCTGGTAGTAAACGCTATCAACTTTACCAAAGAAGGTAGCATAACAGTAGCCTGCGAAAGCTTTGACAATATGGTACGGGTAAAAGTAACGGATACGGGTATGGGCATGAGCAAAAGCCAGATCAATAACCTGAAGTCGGACATGATGATCATATCCGGCACCAATGTGAACAAGCGTAGCGGAAATGGGCTCGGCTACCTGATCATAAAAGATCTGCTAAAGATGCTTAACGGCGTATTTGATATTGAAAGTAAATTGAACGAAGGCACAACAGTATCTATCACTTTCCCCGTAAAATAGCCTCAATAAAATCCCCTTTTAGAAATTAGCTGGTGGTATTACCTTTACCACTATGCAAAAAATACTTGTATTACCTAAACATACTCTGACGTTAGTATTAGGATGTGCTGCATTGTTCTGTAACGCGCAGGATAAAAAGAAATGGGATGTCAATCATCCGGGTGGACCCAGCCAAGATGTTTCATTTACAGTTAATGAAGGCACATGGTTGAATATAGATGTTAGCCCTGATGGAAAGGAAATAGCCTTCGATCTGCTGGGAGATATTTACACTATACCATCTTCCGGCGGCGAAGCCAAAGTACTGCGGCAAGGGATGGCTATGGAAGTACAACCCCGCTACTCGCCCGATGGCAAACAAATACTGTTTACAAGTGACGCCGGCGGCGGAGACAATATATGGATAATGGATCGCGATGGCAGCAGTGCGCGGCAACTAACCAAAGAGAACTTCCGCCTGCTGAACAATGGCACATGGACGCCAGATGGTAAATACATAATGGCACGCAAACATTTTACTTCCGGCCGATCGCTGGGAGCTGGAGAGTTGTGGATGTACCATGTAAACGGCGGTAACGGACTGCAGCTAACATCTCGCAAGAATGACCAGCAGGACCTGAATGAGCCTTGCGTAGCACCCGATGGAAAATATGTATACTACAGCGAGGATATGTATCCCGGCGGCTACTTTCAATACAATAAAGACCCCAACAACCAGATATTTGTTATTAAGCGCTACGACAGGGATAAGGGTATTAATGAAACCGTGACGGGCGGCCCCGGTGGTGCGGTAAGGCCACAAATTTCTCATGATGGTAAAACAATGGCGTTCGTGAGAAGAGTACGAACTAAAACAGTACTGTTCTTACACAACCTGGAGACCGGAGAAGAATGGCCCATTTATGATAAACTTTCAAAAGACCAGCAAGAAGCATGGACCATATTTGGCGTATACACCGGCTATGCATGGATGCCCGGCGACAAGCAGATTGTGATATGGAGTGAAGGCAAGATAAAAAAGATAAATGTTGCAGGAATGAATGAGGCTATAGACATACCCTTCTCCTGCAATGTAAAGCAACATATAACCGATGCTGTAAGATTTCAACAAAACATAAATGAAGGTGAATTTACAGCACGTGTCATCAGGCATGCGGTCACATCGCCAGATGGTAAGACACTTGTATTTAATGCAGTAGGCCATTTATGGAAAAAAGCCCTGCCCGATGGTAAGCCTGAAAGGCTGACCAATAGCGATGTGCAGGAGTTTGAGCCGCAGTTTTCGCCCGATGGCAGAACTATAGTGTACGTAACCTGGAATGATTCCGCCACAGGCACTATATCAGCGGTAGCCCTGAGTGGAGGCAAACCCAAGATATTGACGAACAAAAAGGGTATGTACCGCACACCGGCGTACTCACCGGATGGTAAATGGCTGACGTATTGCAAAGATGGCAGCGACAACATAATGGGGAATACCTACACCATCAAACCGGGCATCTATACAATGCCCGCCGGCGGTGGGATTGAAACGTTTGTTACCAACGACGGCGATAACCCACGCTTTAGCAGCGATGGCCAACGCATCTACTACCAGGAGGGTGAATGGCCAAACAAACAACTGAACAGCTGCAAAACCGATGGCAGCGACATCAGGCATTTGTTCAAAAGTACGTATGCAGGCCAATTTACCATTTCACCAGACAATGAGTGGGTAGCTTATGTAAACCTGCACCAGGTATATATTGCCCCCTTCCCGCATACTGGCAAAGCAATTGATCTGAGCGCCGACTCATCAGACTTCCCTGTTAAGCGCGTATCACGCGATGCAGGCCTTAACCTGCAATGGAGCGCTGATGGCAGGAAGCTACATTATACACTTGGCGAAGAGTACTTCATTATTGATGTCAAAGAACGTTTCGAAAAGCCAGATTCCCTCTATGTAAATATGGAGCGTGGCCTAAGTGTGGGTCTTAAGATAAAAGCAGATAAGCCAATAGGTAAGCTGGCCTTTACCCATGCACGCATTATTACCATGAAGGGAGACGAGATAATAGAGGACGGAACTGTGATTATCGATGGGAATAAAATAGTGGCAGTAGGCAAAGCAGCAGACGTGTCTGTGCCATCGGGAGCCAAGGAGATAAACTGCAATGGCAAAACTATACTGCCCGGCTTTATTGATGCGCATGCACATGGTAATCATTTCCGCTCAGGCCTTACGCCCGATAAACACTGGCCCTACTATATCAACCTTGCATATGGTGTAACTACCATGCACGACCCTTCAGCCAATAGCGAGATGGTGTTCGCACAAAGCGAGCTGGTAAAAAGCGGCCGAATGGTAGGCCCAAGGATATTTTCAACAGGCACCATTTTGTACGGTGCAGATGGCGACTTTAAAGCTGTGATCAACAATTATGAAGATGCTAAAAGCGCACTGCGCCGTACCAAAGCATTCGGCGCATTCAGCGTAAAGAGCTACAACCAGCCACGCCGCGAGCAGCGCCAGATGGTAATAGAAGCGGCAAGAGAACTCGGAATAGAAGTTGTGCCTGAGGGAGGTTCATTCTACTTCCACAATATGAGCATGATACTGGACGGGCATACAACCATAGAACATAACATACCTGTAGCCACCCTATACGATGATGTAATACAGTTATGGAAGCGTGCTCATACTGCCAACACCCCTACCCTTATTGTTTCCTATGGTGCACTAAGCGGAGAGTATTACTGGTACCAGCATACCAATGTTTGGGAAAAGACAAAGCTGCTTAACTATACCCCACGCGCTGTTATTGATACACGTAGCCGCCACCGCACAATGGCACCTGAAGAGGAATATGAGAATGGACATATGCAGGTATCGCGCAGTCTTAAAAAGCTGGCCGATGCTGGTGTTACCATCAATATGGGTGCCCACGGACAGATACAGGGCATAGGCGCTCATTGGGAGATATGGATGCTTGCACAAGGTGGCATGACACCTATGCAGGCCCTGCATTGCGCAACAATAAACCCTGCTGTAAGTTTGGGTCTTGACAAATCTATAGGCAGCCTGGAAGCAGGCAAGCTGGCGGATCTCATCATTCTCGACAAGAACCCGCTGGACAACATTTACAACACAGAAAGTATACACTATACCATGGTTAATGGTCGCCTGTATGATACCGAGACAATGGATGAGATAGGGAATTACAATCATCCGCGTTCTAAGTTTTACTGGCAAGCCGGTCGCAATGCGGACGCTATGCCATGGTATACTGAAGAGAGAGAACTGGGCGATTAACGTTGTGATAAAGACTAATCTAAAAATAAAACAGCCCGGCAAAACCGGGCTGTTGTTATTACTAATGTTTTTCTTCTTGTTGGTCACTATAATTTTTTCTGCGTTCCGTTTTCCTTTGTTCTTCCTGTGCATCTTCCTGTTCCTGTGCTTTGTCGTAGGCTCGAATAATGGATTTTACAAGTCTGTGACGCACCACATCGGCCTCGTCCAGCTGAATGTAGGATATGCCATCTATGTTGCGCAGAATGCGTGAAGCTTTGATGAGACCAGACTTCTGGTTCTTGGGCAGATCGACCTGCGACATGTCACCAGTTATCACCGCTTTGGCCGAAGGGCCTATACGGGTAAGGAACATTTTTATCTGCAGGTCTGTTGTGTTCTGCGCTTCATCAAGAATGATAAATGCATTATCCAGCGTACGTCCCCTCATGTATGCCAACGGCGCTATTTCTATAATGCGATTGGTCATGTAATAGTTCAGCTTGTCTGAAGGGATCATGTCATCCAATGCATCATATAAAGGGCGCAGATACGGATCGATCTTCTCTTTAAGATCACCAGGTAAAAAACCAAGATTCTCTCCTGCCTCAACAGCAGGACGGGTAAGAATTATCTTACGGACAGTTTTATTCTTAAGCGCACGAACAGCCAATGCTACAGCCGTGTATGTTTTACCAGTACCTGCAGGACCAATAGCGAAGATGATATCATTCTTTTCACATGCACCCGCCATCATTTTCTGGTTGGCCGTTTTGGCGCGTACTACCTTGCCATTGGGGCCAAATACCAATATATCATTTGCAATGGCTTCCTCACCCGTCGATTCACTTTCCTCATCACCAAGTATCTTGGAGAAATAACTCTCGGATAAGTGGCCATTACGCTCCAGGAATTGTATCACCTGGTTGATCTTTGTCTGTGCAGCATTCACTTCATCCGGCTGCCCTGATATTTTGATCTGGGAACCTCTTGAAAGCAATTTCAGAAGAGGGTATTTACGTTTCAGTATTTCAAACTTACTGTTGTTAACGCCGAAAAATTCGATGGGGTTAACTGTCTCGAGGTTTATGATAGCTTCTGTCAAGGTGTGAATATTTTGGTTAACAATGAATATACGAAACGCGTGCCAACACAGAGCATTACTATTTTGTTATCTCATTATATGCGATACTCGTTGGCTTTAAACTCTTCCAGCCTTGCAGCTACAGTAGCATCGCTCAGTGCAAACATTCTTGCACAAAGTACGGCTGCATTACGTGCGCCTGCCTTACCTACGGCAAGTGTACCAACTGGCAACCCGGCAGGCATTTGCACAATGCTGTACAGCGCATCTATACCACCTGGCAGTCCGCCGTCTAATGGCACGCCTAAAACAGGCAAAGATGTGTATGCAGAACATACGCCCGGCAATGCTGCTGCCATACCGGCTGCTGCTACTATGGCACCATAGCCTTTCTCTTTTGCCGTTACCATAAGTTCCCTTACTTTGTCGGGGTTACGGTGAGCCGAGGCTACAACCATATTGTTTTCGATGCGGAACCAATCAAGCCACTTGCTGCATTCCTGCATTACACTTTCATCGGTCTGCGACCCCATGATGATCATTACTTTCATAAAATAAACGCGATTATGGTAGTGAAATTATGTACAGAATACCGCCTGTTGAAAAATTGTTTATCCACCGTTCTGAAAAACTTTTTTCCAATGATCTTCGTCAGCGGCTATTTAAAATATGTATCTTTTATAAGATCGCCCAACTGGCTAAATGCCTGCTCGGCCTCAGCACTTTGCACATTAGCAAACAATATATAAGCCTTATCCTTCGTGGCATCTATATAAACATAAGAAAGGAATGTGCCGGGATTACCTGTATTAAAAGATACTTTATTCCCTGCATCCCGCCTCCAGAACCACCCAATTGCAAAATCTGGCAAGCCGTAGTGCATGTATTCAAAATCTGCTTTCGGCAGCAGCGGGCACTTTCCCTCGAGTCCCCGCAGTTGCAATTGTATAAATTTAGCGTAGTCGGGAAGTGTAGCGTTGATATTACCCGCGGGTAGCAACCAGTTTAATTTATAGTTTACCGATGGTGGCTCTGGTGTTAAATCTGCATTGTGCCCCCAGGGTTGCATGCTATCAACAACATTAGGTGTACCAAATGCAAATTGAACACCAATTTCTGTATTAACGTCCTTTACTAACTCTTTATACGATTTACCTGATACCCTTTCCAGCATTAAACCTGCCAATGTATAGCCGGGGTTAGAAAAACTCAACGCTCCCCTGGTTACAGGCTGTTGTAAAACCCACAACGCAAATTGGCTTCGCTGCTCGTCATCACTACCGTTTATCATCTCTTGTGTGGGCGTATCGTTGGTATATGTCCACTTCACAGTTCCAGCCCTAAAACTCAGCAATTGCAATAGTGTTATTCCCATGTAGGCATTGTTAGCTTTGTCTTTCCACTCAGGAAAAAGATCGAAGAACTTTGTATCCCATGATAATTTACCAGATGCAACCAACCGTGCCGCAATAAAAGCTGTGACCGCTTTAGTATTAGATCCTATTCTGAAACGGTCGTTAATATCTGCTTTATCCGGTCTGCCAATACGTTTAAATCCGGACACTTGCATGCCGATAATACTATCACCGGAAACTATCGCGTACCCAAGTTCAGGCACATTATATTGCCTTCGTATACTATCGGCTAAAAGAGGTAATTGCTGAGCTTTAACTGTAAGTGAACAGAGTAAAATGAGGAAATTGATGGCGAGATATTTCATGAGTATCCAAAGTTATAAGCATGACCGATGTGTAGCTTACAAATAGTGTCACCAACCGTAAAATAATTCTATGGTACCCGCTTTGCAAAGCGTTGCCGCATCTGCCAGTACCTGGTAACTGCCATCGGCATTTCTGCCTATAAAATTATTATCTACCAGGAAGACTATCACATTCTGTGATACCTCGGTTACTAATTCCCCCAGCGATCTATGTGTCATAGCATTGGTGGCTATGTTGGTTGCATTGTCTGAAAATATCAGGTTGATGAGATTGATGTGCAACGCAGTACTGCCCTGTGCCGGCAGCGATGGCAGCAGCCGGTTAATAATATCTCGTTCGTATAAAGACAATGCAGAAATGTCCATGTGAAGGGAATTACAATTTCCTGATCGCAAACATACTAAATAAAAATAATTCAAAATGTCATTTAACAAATTTATGACGTTTGCTGATTTTTAACCTTATAGTTAATCGAGCCTTCTACTCATGTAAAAAAATAATTTATCCGGCATTTCTTTTTTTCAATAAAAACTGTAGTTTTGATTATTGCTAATTTTATACAATAACTTACAATGCAAGAAGGTACAGTAAAATTTTTTAATGAGACCAAGGGATTTGGTTTCATTACGCCATCTAACGGTGGGCCAGACGTTTTTGTTCACGTATCAGGCCTCGTAGACAAGATCCGCGAAAAGGACCAGGTTACTTTCGAGGTTCAGAACGGCAAGAAAGGTTTAAATGCAGTAAACGTTAAATTAGTTTAATATAACTTACAGCAATAACATCTTACTGGAAAAGACGCGTAATTGGAAACGCGTCTTTTTTCTTTTTAGAACAGGCTCAGCTGACCACCTCCCTTAGGTGGCTTTTCCCTGCCTTTCACGGTCATCCCGCCATACTTCCAGGAATCGTGCTGCTCTTTTTCAACCAGTTTTTCAAAATTTTCATTGGGTGTAAAGTCTGCCTCTAGTCTGCGAGCCGCTTTGTGCAGTCCCTTTATGGCTTCATTTTTTTCATTGTGGCCCAGCTTAGCCAATGCTATGGCTTTATCCAGCGTTGCTATCGCATCATCATATACGTTAGTTGGCACGGGGAAGGGGTAACCATCTTTACCCCCATGAGCAAAAGAGAAGCGTGCAGGATCGGTAAACCTTGATGGGGTGCCATGGATAACTTCGCTCACCAATACAAGCGATTGCAATGTTCTGGGCCCGACCCCTTCCAATAACAGCAGTTCCTCCATACCTAGGTTCTCTTTCTCATGAGCTACCGCTAATACACTGCCCAATCGCTTAAGGTCTATATCCTTTGCCTTAACGTCATGATGGCCGGGCATTACCAGTCGCTTTACTTCCGATAATATTTTATCCGGATTTTCCTTCACGATATCCAGCATGCCGCTCCTGGTATTCCCTGCATTTCTGTCGGTGACGTTGATTATCTGTCCCTGGTTGTGCCCGTAGATAAAAGTATGCGGCTCTTCTACAAACGAATTGAATGCTCCGGAATACCAGTGGTATCGCCTGGCCATGCCTGTAGCATCATTCATACCTTGCTGCACTACAGCCCACTCGCCTTCTGCGCTCAATATAAAAGAATGCAGGTAAAGCTGAAAGCCATCCTGTATAGCAGTGTTATCTACTTTAGCCGATAATTTACTATCCCGTACAAGTTCATCTCCCTTCATGCCGGTTTTGTGTGCAATGGCCATAAGTTCGTTGGGGGTTTCGCGCGAGTGTTTACCCTTACCGCCGCATATGTAGATACCCAGGTCAGCAGATCTTTGGTTGACCGACCTCTTCAACGCGCCCATTACAGAGGTGGTAATACCCGACGAATGCCAATCCATACCCAATACGCTGCCCAATGCCTGGAACCAGAACGGATCGCTGAAGCGCTGCAACAGCGCAGCCCTGCCATACTCCATTATTATGGCTTCTGCAATTGCTACACCCAGCGCGCTCATACGCTGGTACAGCCAGGGTGGCACCTGGCCATAATGCAAAGGCATATCCGCGTACGATCTTCCCATAATAGCAAGTTACGGAATCGCCGCTGCACACATCATCATAAAGCTGTCAATTAACACAACATCATATCAATACATCGAAGAAACGAAGATTTAATCGTAATTTGCCAGGCTTATGCTTCAAATAGGAAAACACAATACACTAAAGGTGGTAAAGGCTGTAGACTTCGGGATGTACCTGGATGGCGACGGACAGGAAATACTGCTGCCCAAAAGATATGTTCCCAAAGATCTGAAACCTGATGATGAAATAAATGTATTTGTTTACCACGACAATGAGGGCCGTCTGACAGCAACCACCGACAAACCAGTTGCCGAAGTGGGCGATATTGCCATGATGGAAGCCGTGGACATCACACAGCACGGTGCGTTCCTGAAATGGGGTATAATGAAAGACGTGTTCATCCCGATATCGCACATGGTATCGCGTATGCGCCCGGGAGGAAAATACTTTGTATACCTGTTCATTGACGAAAAAACAGGACGCGTTACTGCCAGTGAAAAGATAGATCGCATTCTCAGCAATAACGACCTTACAGTGTCGGTAGGCGACCAGGTGGATATGGTAGTATTCCAGAAAACAGATATAGGATATAAAACCATCATCAACAGCAAGCACCTGGGTGTGCTCCACTACAATGAGGTATTCCGGGAATTGGAGATTGGAGAACAGGTAAAAGGTTTTATAAAACACATACGGCCCGACGACAAAATAGATGTTGCGCTGGGATCAAAAGGTTACGAAAAAGTTGGCGGGGAAGAGGGCAAAATATTAGAACTGCTGGCACAAAATGATGGCTATCTTCCCTATAACGACAAATCTGGCCCCGAAGATATCTATGCTTTTTTCGGAGTAAGTAAGAAAACATTCAAAATGGCGCTTGGAGCCCTTTACAAAAAAAGGCTGATAGAATTTACGCAGACAGGTGTTAAGCTAAGTGTAGAGTCCTGACTTTTGAGTGAGGTGTTATCAATATCTTACATGGTAGTAACTTAAAAGTGAGATGATACCCAACCCTATCCCGATGGCGACCCTAACAAACAAACCTGTATTCAACTTTATTTTATCGGAAAAACATAGCAATAGAAAAGGGAATGACTGGTACGGATACCTTGTAGAAAATTGTGCTGCACTTTTAATTGTTGTTATCGCTATAAATGTTGCCGTCAAAACAAGAAACACTTTCCAGGTGTCATTTTTGTTCTGAATAACATATATCAAGCTTGCCACTGCATGAAGGACGAATAAAGTCCACATTAGCGAGGGAATACCATACCCCACTATATTATTTACAATACCGGCTACTGACGCAGGCAATGCCCTGCCTAAAGATTTCATAGGAACAAAGTTGATATGCAACAGCCCGATATTGACAGCTAGTAGAATTATGAATAGTACCGCAAGTGCCTTATAATATATAGCAGGCATTTTATAAAAACCGGGAAAGATAATCATCACGAAAATGCTGATGTAACTAAAAGTATACATGACAAACATTGGCTTTATACCCGACTGAATGCCTTGTACATCGGGAGGAACAAGGCCTCTCCATATATAAAAAATAATGCAAGGCAGTATCATGGAGATTACGCTATAACCCACAATAGCAGCGATTCCGTATCTGTTTAAATAGAGAAAATATATTGCAGCGGGTAATATCATTAGAAAGGGCGTTCTAGCACTTATCGACAACGACAATAATATACCCGATGAGAGCAACCAAACTATTCTATTTTTATCTTTTACCGATGTATTCAATGCATATACAGACGCAATCGCAAGTAAAATTGCAGGCACTTCTGTGAGCGCTAGTCCTGCGGTCGTCCAGGTAAGAGGAATAGCAAATAAAAGCAAGGCTTTAATAAATGCGTTTTCGATATTATTGTTCCTTAACAACTTAAAAGTAAACCCTACAACTGACAGGCACATAATCATATTAATAAATCTGTACGCTACTATTGATTCTATGCCAAAGCTTTTAAAGGGGTAATAAATGAATTGGTACAACGGCCCCGGTGATTGCCCTTTTAACTCGTGTATGAATCTGGCCGACAGCCCATATCGTTCCAATAAAGATATATTGGGAACAAAATTGCGCTCGTCATAAACAAGTTTCCCCGTAGAGCTTACTACTAAAATGACCAGTATAACGGGAGCTGCGCATAATAAGAATGTCAACATCTTCTTTATCATTGCATTATTGGTCATTGGCTATTGTTTTGCGGAATAATTTAGAATAGGTCAAAAATAAATAATTAAGCCGTTAATCATAGGCTGCTGTGCAGTTTATACAAGACCTAAGTATTAAATTACTGTTTACACACGCTTAATACAGTAAAATATACTCCTATGGAATGAGATTTCAAATGCAAATTCTATATTTGCGCAGATTTATGCTCAACGGAAAGAAAATAGTTGTGGTTTTGCCTGCATACAAGGCAGAATTGACAATGGAACGCACTTATAGAGAAATACCTTTTGATATTGTGGACGACGTGGTACTGGTCGACGATAACAGCCCCGATGGCACCGTAGCCAAGGGTAAAGAACTGGGGATCAAGCACATAGTAAAGCATGAAGTGAACAAGGGCTATGGCGGCAACCAGAAAAGCTGCTACAAAAAAGCGTTGGAAATTGGTGCCGATATAGTGATAATGCTGCATCCGGACTATCAATACACCCCGCTGCTGATCCCGGCCATATCATCTATCATTGCTAATGATCTGTATCCCGTTGTATTTGCTTCCCGTATCCTGGGTAAGGGTGCATTGAATGGTGGCATGCCTATGTATAAGTATATCTTCAACAGGATGCTTACACTCTTTGAAAATATAATGATAGGCCAGAAATTGAGTGAATACCACACCGGCTATCGCGCATTTACAGCCGATGTGATCCGTTCTATCGATTTTACACATAATAGCGACGACTTCGTTTTCGACAATGAAATGGTATCGCAGATATTTATGAACGGTTATGAGATAGCCGAAGTAACCTGCCCTACCAAGTACTTCCCTGAAGCTTCAAGTATCAACTTTAAGCGCAGTATGAAGTATGGTCGTGGCGTGTTGCGTGTGTCCATAGTTCACCGCTTACATAAATGGGGACTTGTGAAGAGCAAACTGTACAATAAGCCGGCAGCTTCCAAATAAACAAAAACGATAGCATTTGCTATCGTTTTTTGTTTATAAAAACCTCGTGTAAATCAAGCACCCGGGGAATGACTGGCATCACATTGTCATTGACCACTATATAGTCGCAAAGTTTCATCTTTTCCTCCTGGTCCATTTGCCTGGCTATTATTTCCAGTACCTTCTCCCGACTCTGCCCTCCCCTACGCATTACCCGCTCTATACGTGTCTCCAATGGGCAACTTACACCTATCATTACATCCATTTCTTTATTACTACCGCTTTCAAAAAAAATAGCTGCTTCCTTCATTACATAAAGCGATCGCTGGGCCGCTATCCAATCTTTTCCGTAACGTATGGTAACCGGATGCACCAGGGCATTCAATTGCTGCAGCTTTGCAGCATCGCGAAACACAATATCAGCCACCTTCTGTCGTGCTAAAATGCCATCCACATATACATCAGCTCCTAATAGCGCTGCAATATCGGCTTTCAATGCAGGGTCATGCTCCATCACGTACCTGGCAGCATCATCTGCCCTGAAAACCGGTATGCCCAGCGATTCAAACACTTTACATACAACTGATTTTCCCGATCCTATACCGCCGGTAACGCCTATTTTAAGCAATTGAATATTATATTGATGAACAATAATATCAGGCAAAAAAAATGCCAATTATCTTGTTTATAAAGACAATTGACATCATTAACATTTTCTATGCTACAGCTTACTTCGCAGTCTCTACCACAGCAGCCTTATCATTCTTTTTACGATAAGCCATTGTAGTTTCCATAGAAATTGCCTGGCGCTCTATTTTAATGAATGTGCCGCGGCCGATCTCCAGCTGCAGGGTACCATCTTCATTAACACGCTGTATAGTACCATGTATACCAGCTGTTGTTATTACATATTCGCCTGCATTCATGCTTTCGGCAAATGCTTTTTGCTCTTTCGCGCGCTTAGACTGTGGACGCAGCATGAAAAAATACATTACCGCAAACATGCCGACCATCAAAATAACCGACATCATTGGATTTCCACCTGGTGCCGCCTGCAGCATGATGCTATTTAATACTACTTGCATTGATCTGATTTTATACTGTTGTTATTAAAAAATATTATTTAGGTGTTACTACTTCTCCTTTGATATACAGCATACCCAAACCGCGAACAGTATTAGTAGTTATGGTAACTGATTTTTCCTGGTGACCGCTTTTGCCGTGCGAATTAAAGGTAACCTTTATTGTACCCGATTTGCCCGGTTCAACAGGATCGTGCGGATATTCGGGTACCGTACAGCCACAAGAACCTACCGCATTGGTAATGATGAGCGGTGTTTTACCATTATTGGTAAAAGTAAAATCGTGCGTTACAGACTCACCCTGGTGAATGGTACCAAACTCATGTACCGTGTCCTTAAAATCCATAGTTGGCTTGCGTGCTGCAGATACCGTGTCTACACCATTAGCCGTATGCGGATTGCTAACCACGCTGGCAGGAAGTTTGCCCTTTGGTGGCTCTACTGTGTTGTTGCAGGATGTAGCAACAACACCAACAAAAACTGCAAGAATTACGTTCTTCATATTTAGATCTACTTTACAGGTCTGTCTTGTTTGCGGATCATGTTATCTTTTTCCAGATCCTTCAATAAATTATCTAAAACGCCATTTACAAACTGGCCGCTTTGCGGCAGGCTGTATTGTTTGGCAATATCAATATACTCGTTGATAGTAACTTTTGTAGGTATGGTAGGGAAATACAGGAATTCGCATACCGCCATTCTAAGCAATAACATATCTATTACTGCTACACGCTCTTTATCCCAGTTGTTCAACCTTGGCCCTATAAGCTCCATGCAGTATGCTTCCTTTTCCAGTACCGTCTGCAGCAGGTCGTGTGCATAGTCCTTTTTATCAGGAGACAATAAACGGAGAAAATCTACCTTGCTGTTGTTCTTGAAGTAGTTCTGCATCAGCATGATGATGAGCTCGTCGTTATCTTCCCAACCCGGCAGATCATCTACAAACGAACTGATAAGCGTTTCGTTTTCCAGGATCAGTTTTTCCCAGATGAACTGCATAATATGCTTATCGCCCGCAGCAGACTGAGGTGCAGCAAGATAATTCTGATACTCAGCCGACTTAACTAACTGCTGATACAGTTTCTTTACCCACTCTTCATCAACAAAACGCTCCAGTTTGTCTTTCTTTAGTTTTTCTTTGAAAGATGCTTTCTCCAGCGTTTTTATGAGGTACGAGTTTGTTGCTATACGCACATCTACATTCATATCGTCTTCGGTACGAATGTACTTCGATGAACGCTGAATAGCATCCAGTTCAGCATATTCGGCCACTTTAACGGGATATATAACGCAAACTGTAAAAACATCCAGTATATGATCCAGCTTGTCATCGAGCATGCGCGCTACCGCAAGTTTATTTATAGCCTCCGGCTGATCGAACGTGGCTAAAGAATAAAGCGTTTGCATCACCTTAACCCTGATATTTCTCCTGCTAATCATATATGAGTAAAAGAACTCTCGTTTTTTTGAGGGTGCGAAGTTACGCAAACCATAGCGTTAAACAACAAAAAATCTGTTAAGCCTGTGTTTTAAAAGTTATACTCAACTATACCCGTAGCAATGTACGTCATAAAATGAAAACCTGCGCTGTTGTGTGAACAATATAAAATAGCTTATTTTACAGGTTATTTTGTAACTATAAATGAGCAAGAAACCACAACAAAAAAGCAAGCAACCGCCGCAGGCCCAGCCGGTTGCAAAGGTCACTGCTGTACCGATACAACCCGGCCCTGCCAACAGCAGCCGTACGCCGCTTAATTTTACGGTGCTGTCTATTATCCTTGCTGCCGTTTCATTTATTGTTTATTTTAATTCTATCAGCAACGGGTTCGTGCTCGATGACGTGATAATGGTGAAGGAAAACACCATTGTAGCCAAAGGTTTTAAGGGTATAATGGAATTGCTGACCACACCGCACATGAGGGGCTACCTGATTATACCTAACGACACATATCGCCCCCTATCGCTGGTAATGTTTGCCATGGAGTATGAGCTGTTTGGCCTTAAACCGGGAGGGTACCACTTTATGAATATTGTTGTGTTTGCCGGCTGCGTGATACTGTTTTTCTCGTTTCTCCGGCACCTGATGGGGGAAGAAAAACTACTGGCCGCCTTTACCGGCGCTCTTTTATTTGCCGTTCATCCTGTACATACCGAAGTGGTAGCCAATATTAAAAGCCGCGATGAGTTGCTATGCTTCTTCTTCGCCTTCCTGTCGCTTAATCTGTTCATGCGCTACATGAAGCAGAATAATATTCTATTGCTTTTAGCAGGTGTGTTCACCATGTACCTGTCTTTTATCTCTAAAGAAAATGTCATCACATTCCTTGGCGTGGTGCCTGTATTGTTCTTCTTATACAAGAAACAGGATAACAAACGTGCAATACTGATAACAGCAGGAACAGTTGTAAGTGCGCTCGCCTTTATTCTTGTAAGGGCTGCGGTACTGAAGGCATATAACGCCAATGCATCTTCTGATATCGAATTCATAGACAACGCCCTTGTAAAAGCGCCCAGTTTTGCGGCACGCCTGGCCACATCCATACAAATTTCGGGCAAGTACCTGTGGCTATTGTTCATACCCTACCCGCTTATCTGCAACTATTCGTACAACGCTATCCCGTTTGCCGGCTTCACAGATATCAGCGTGCTATTATCCCTTGCGGTTTATGGAGCAATGATATGGTATGTGATCAGGAGTTTTGCCCGTAAGGAAAAAGATGTAATGGCCTTTGCCATTATCTTCTTCCTGTTCACTATCTCCCTGTTCAACAATATGTTCATCCTTATTGGTGCGGAAATGGGTGAGCGCTTCCTCTTCATTTCATCTGCCGGGGTTTGCATTGCTGCCGCAGCTGCAACAGATAAATGGCTCACAGGCAATAAGCCGATCAGCTGGCCTACGCTTACTTCTCCCATATGGCTCGCCATATCGGCACCGCTGGTGCTTGTGTTTAGCGGCATGACCATAGCCCGCAATATTGACTGGCGGGATAATGTAAACCTATATCGTATAGACCTTGCAAAATCACCGAATGATGCCCGCCTGAATTATTACATGGGCACAGCCCTTGCTGAAACCGAATACGCT
Source organism: uncultured Flavipsychrobacter sp. (assembly GCA_964588295.1). Taxonomy (GTDB): domain Bacteria; phylum Bacteroidota; class Bacteroidia; order Chitinophagales; family Chitinophagaceae; genus Flavipsychrobacter. The sequence goes on from CAZPOT010000018.1 coordinate 31,165, forward strand.
GATGAAAAAGACCCCAACAGGAAAAAAGAAATAGATAAGGAAGCAATATCCCACTTGAGGACCGCATTGGGTATCTACCCTGATTTTACCGAGGCCAACGCCGAGATAGGCCGAATATTTGACCGTAACCAGATGTATGACTCTGCCGAAGTGTACGACCGCAGGGCATTACAACTGAACCCTAACCACCCAATTGCGGCCAACAACCTGGGTAGCGTATATATGGCTACCGGCAAATACAGGGAGGCGATCGACGTATTTAAGAAGGCTATTGCTATCAACCCCAACTTTAACCTGGCTTATTTTAATATGGCCCGCACCTATACCGCACTGAAAATATACGATTCTGCTATTTACAACTACAACAAAATGCTGGAACTACAGCCAGGCCAGCCCGATGCGCTACAAGAAATAGGCATGGCCTATTTCTCAGCTGGCAGGTACGATTCGGCAGAGGTATATTTCAAGAAAATACTGGCGGCTAATCCCAATGAGCCAAATGCACTTAATAATCTTGGCGCTATATACCTGAATACAAAGAATTACCAGCAGGCTATAGTGTACTTCAGCAAATCGCTGACGGTAAACCCAAATTATTTGAATGCATATTCTAACCTGGGCAGGGCCTACTATTTCAATAAGCAATACCAGCAGGCAATAGAAACGTTTGTGAAAGAAGTAAACCTTGATAACAAGCGGGTGGTAAACATACCCTATATTGCCCTCTCTTACCAGGCACTGGGCAATATGGCCGAGGCCCGCAAATACGAGGCAATTGCAAAACAGTATTTTTCCGATTTTAAATTATAGCAGAAGTGGCAAAACAGAACAAACCGTCTAAGCCAGTAAACCAGCAATCGCAAAAACCAAATATGCCCCAACGTCCGCAGCCACAACCAAAGCCTGCGGCTGTAAAGGAGCAAAAGGAGCCCCGCTTTAAGTTCACCCGCGTTACGTGGCTCTCTTTATTACTGGCGCTGATCACGTTTATTGTGTACAGCAACACCATAGGCAATGGATTTGTGCTTGATGATGTGATGGTGGTAAAAGACAATTTCATAGTACCACAGGGTATGAAAATGACACCCGAGATATTGAAAACACTCAGGCTGAGCGGCTATGCCAACATGTCGAACGAATACCGTCCGCTGTCGCTGATCATGTTCGCTACAGAGTGCGATGTTGCCCGCTGGACATCGGAGAACGGCAATCCTTTCAACCCGGCTATTCACCACTTCATGAATATAGTAGTGTTCATGGGTTGCGTAACCGGCCTGTTCACCTTCCTGCACAAACTGTTTGATGGTAAAAAGATAGCTGTTTCTTTTATGGCCGCACTCCTGTTTGCATTACACCCCATACACACAGAAGTAGTTGCTAATATTAAAAGCCGCGACGAATTATTGTGCTTCTTCTTTGCCTTCGTTTCCCTGAATGCATTTGCCAACTACATGAGGTCGGCAAATACTAAGCAATTAATATGGGGCAGCCTGGCTCTATTCCTGGCGTTCCTGTCTAAAGAAACGGTGATCACCTTCCTGGCAGTTGTGCCTATGATCTATTTCTTCTACATCAACAACGACAGAAAGCGTAGCATTAACATAACAATAGGTACTGTTGTAGTAACGGGCTTATACCTGGCCATCCGTACATCTATTGTGAAAGCAACTGGCAACGGCGAATTCCCTATCAACTTTGTAGACAACATGCTGGTGAATACGCCTGCTGACAAGTCGCGCCTGGCTACCGAGATACTGATCATGGGTCACTACATCAGGCTACTGTTTGTTCCTTACCCGCTGATAATAGACCGGTCTTTTGCAAGTATACCATACGTAACCTTCGGCAACATATGGGTTATCCTGTCGCTGGTAACCTACCTTGCTTTAGCCACCTTCTCTGTAATGCGCCTGTTGAAGAACAAAAAAGACCCATGGGCTTTTGCCATTCTCTTCTTCCTGGCTACACTATCGCTGTTTACCAACATAGTTATCATGCTGGCATCAACATTTGCCGAGCGTTTCCTTTTCTTCTGCTCAGTTGGCGTATGCCTGGTAGTAGCACTGGCTATAGAAAAATGGATCATCCGGAAGGACGATGCCGACATAAATGACATTAAAGTGGGCAAGGTATTGGCTATACTGGCACCTATCTGCATTGTGTTTGCAGTAATTACCTACGGCAGAAATAGCGATTGGAAAGATAGCTATACACTCTATAAAGCAGATGCCGATAAGTTGCCGGAAAATACCCGCCTGAATTACTACGTAGCCAGCGAACTGCAGAAAATGTGCGGAGCTGAACGCGACACCGTAAAAGCAAGGCAGCTAAATGACCAGAGCATGGTATATCTGCGCCAGTCGCTGAAGATATACCCCGACAACACCGACGCACAGGCAGAAATAGGTGCAGCGTTCTTCCGGGCAAGACAATATGATTCATCGGAAAAGCATTTGAAGCGTGCGCTGGAGCTGAACCCAAATAAGTCTAACGCATTGGCTAACCTGGGAACTTTATACATGACGCTGGTAGACTATCCCCACGCCCTTATCTACTACAGGCATACTAACCAGGTAGATCCCCGCAATGTGGTAGCCCAGTTCAATGGTGGTGTATGTTATTACCAGCTTAAGAAGCCGGATTCCGCTATCATCAACTTCAAAAATACCATCATGCTGCAACCCGACTTCTACGAATACAAATCGTACCAGTTTGTTGCCATCATTTATAACGAATTAGGCAAGCTAGATTCAGCCAAAGTGTACGACAATATGTACCAGAATATCATTAAAAACCTGCAGGCGCAGCAGGGCGCACACTAGGTACCGCTAATGCATGTATAAAAATATAGCCCGGTGATCGCCGGGCTATATTTTTTATTTTGTATAGAATGGTTGGTGATGCTTGTAGAAAAACTCATCGAAAGTATTGCCTGGTATACGCACCAGGTCGAACATTTCTCCCGGGCGTATGCTCTGTATCAGAGTGCCCATTTCCTGTGCCATTGCGTTCAGGTCGCCATCGCCTTCTACTGCATATATGTAATGTGGCGGGCGGTCTTCCTGCACCTGGATCATGCCTACATAGGCTGAAGTGATCATAGGTCTTGTTGCAAAAAGATCACTGAGCGCTTTCATTGCATTCTCAGGGTATACGGCAGGAATACCCAAGCGTACCTGCTGTGGCTGAGGTAACTGCATATCTATAGCTCCAGGCTCAAAAATAGACCCGTCCAGCATACGGTCAACTTCCTCCGGCAGAAACTTCTTACCAAAATCGGAATATGGATTCAGTACCAGGGTTTGCCCCTTCAGCAGGGCCAGCATCTTATCGCCGGGCAATTGCATGTGGAGCAACTGTTCGGTATTTACCCCCTTATCATATATCTTCTCTACCGAAGTAAAAACAGGTATCACACCATCGGGGAAGCTGGCAATCACCACATCGGCATCATCGTCGCTGTCTTCCGGCAGCGGAGGAGCAGTGCGCTGCATAATTACAGCCAGGTCGTCGGTCAATAATCGTTTATAAAACTCGGGGCGGTATTGCGGTTCAGAGGATGCTTTCTCAAGCAATTGATCAAGACTCAATTGTTCCATTACTTCGGACACTAACGTCAGTTTTTACTATGAATTAATATTACTTTGTACCTTCAAAGGGCGCTAAAGATAGCAATTTTAGCCGTGCCAGCTGCATTTTTTATGCCTGGTTTTTTCTCTGGTTACACTATTTTTTAGGTTTGGCTGCCGGATACCGAACGATCGTAGTTCTTCATTGCCAGCGATAATATCCGGAGGCGTTCCATTTCCTCATCGGTCATTGGTTCCGGACTTTTCTTTAATATCTGTTCTATTTCCTCTAGCACTATTCTCAACTGGCCATCTGTGGTTACCAGTGGTATTGTATGTCGTATTTTCATTTTTAAATTGGGACGCCTTAAAATAAATATTGTTCTTATATACCCAGGCGCCTGAGAGCCGGCCTTGAAAAATTGAACCAGTTCACATTCTGGAACATCATGGTAAACGAGATACTTCTGCCGAATGATTTACTGCCATAAGTATCTTTCAGGTAATCTTTAAAATCGCCACTCATAACAATTGGCACATAGATGTACATAAAATCTTTGGCAATACTCAGCGATAAGCCAGCTTCGTACAGGAATGTAGTGCTCTTATTGTTTTCGTAAGTAGGCTTGTAATTAGGCATAAGGCCGGCATCAACGAAAATTCGCAACGGGATAACAGGCACCGGCAGATCGGTTTCTGCATTTACAGTGGCCAGATAATTATCGCTGCGCGCTACCCTGCCGAATACCGGCACTTTAAATCCGCCTTCCTGCACAGATACTTGCTGTGCGGCAACTTTACTTTGTGCATTGCGCCCCAGGTAAGTACCATCGTACAGGTAATCGTTGATGCCTGAATAAGAACTATTGAGCAGATACCTGTTTGTAACTGCAGGGTCACGGTTTATAGCAAAGAACTTGCCAATATACCCCCTCAGGTATAGCGCCTTCCGAGGCCTGTTGTAGTCTATTTTTATTTTGCCCTCCACGCTCACTTTGGCAAAATCAGCACCCAGCTGGGCTTCTCCGCTATAAGAAAACGGGTTATAAGCTCTGTCATTCTTGTGTTTATACCGCAATACCCCGTAGGTATGCTGCATGGTTTTAATAGCCCCGGTGACAGTAAACGTGTCTTCCCATATATTATACGCCTTTATAGAAAGCGTGCGAGACACCGAGCTCAATGGCTCCTGCTTCAAACGGAAGGTAAGGCCGGGAGCTACTTTCACATACCTGGCGTATGCTCTTTCAGGCAAGCCGGCATATGTTTCGTTATAATGAAACGTCTTAGCATCGGTCTGTAGCAAAATTTCCTGGAAGGTAGCGGCAGGATACCACAAATAGCCCAAAGAACCTGCACCAACAAACTGGTTATTCATAGTAGACAGCATTGGCGCCAATACAAAGCGGAACCTGTTTTCCGGAACAGTAGCTATGTTTTGGAAGAGTAGCCCTGCCATTATGCCATCGTACTGGTTGTAGCCAACCGCCGGAGAGAGGAATACCTTATGATGCTCTATCATGTTCGAACCCAGCAGTGGCTTCAGCCTCAGGCTGAAGTTATGTGATAACCCATAGCGTCGGTATACATTATTGGCCGTTTTGGCGTCCGGCATCACACTATCTATCCTTATTTTATCCCAATTGGTAACCGGCAGACTAACCGTAGTGCTATTCTTAAACGGCTCTGTCCATACACTAGCCAGTAACGAATCCTTGCGATATGCATCCACCAGCACTGGCATAGTAATATTGCCATTATTATGCACCCGTACTTCGGTAGAATTGTGAGACTCATCTGTATGCGCCCTGGTTACTTTGAAATCCATCCGCTTATCGGTGAAGAAGAACTCATCAAAGAACCACTTCAGCGACTTAGATGAACTTTCTTCCATGCACGCCCGGAAATCTTCGGGATACGGATGCTTGTGGTGCCAACGGTCGTAGTATAAGTGCATACCTTTTTCAAAATCGGCCTCACCCATATATTGTTCTAACGTCCGGAGGAAGGCACCTGTCTTATAATACACATCCACTCCGTAGTTGGTACGGGTAAACTGATCTGCCACCTGGTCAATACCCTGATCGGTGTTCGTAGCAACATTCTGCCCGTATAATATACGTTCATCGGCACTAATGGTCACTCCCCTACTCTTACCAGTGTCCCGGAGCGCCTTGGTGGTCTTCTTCTCATAAAAAGTGTTCAGCCCCTCATCCATCCACGGGTGCTCCCGTTCATTACTACCCAGCATGCCGTAAAACCAGTTATGCCCTGCTTCGTGTACCACAACGGTCTTCAGTTCGCCGCTGGCAGCCTTGTCAATAATTGTTACCGTGGGGTATTCCATACCACCACCAGCGTGCATATCGCCTAATACAGCCTTTATAGTATTGTAAGGATATGGCCCAACCCACTTACCATAGTATTTTATAGTCTCACCCAGGTATTCATTGCCTCTCGCCCATCTCTTCTTATAAGATGGCAGGAACGCGGTGTAAGTATATACAAGATGATTATTGCCCGGCGATACTACCGAGTCTTTCCGCACGATCCAGCGCTTATCGGCAAACCATGCAAAATCATGAATATTATTCTCGTAAAAATGTAAGGTCTTTGTTTCAGGCGAGCTTACCGGTGTAGTATCTGAGCCTTTATATACCGAGTCAGCAATAGATATGCGCGACAAACTGTCCAGCCATATATTTTCTTTTTCATCCATGCAGTTACCGGTGGCCATTACCACATAATTGCGGGGTACGGTAATGGTAACATCGTAAGAGCCAAACTCGCTGTAAAACTCACCCTGGTCCAGGTAAGAGAGCGGATGCCAGCCCCTGCTGTCGTATACCGCTGGTTTAGGAAACCACTGAGAAATAAAATAAGCCTGCCCGGTATGCCCCATACGAGAGAAGACAGTAGGAATCTTTACCCTGAATGGCGTACTTACCTTGATACTCTGCCCCGGCAATAATGGTTTGGGCAGGTCTATCCGGGCAATATCAGGTGTGTTCTCGGCAATAAAATGTTCCACCTGCTGTCCCTCTACAGTAAAGTCAAGGCTGTCGATGTATCCTTTTTGCCACGGCTTTGAATAATAGAAATTCTTGCTCCCCTGCCGGTCTTGCTGCTGTGCAAATGGGGTATGGTCATGCTTATATGCATTTGGCCACAGATGGATGTACAGGCTTTTCAGGGTATCCGGGGAATTATTGGTATAGACAAACTCTTCGCGGGCATGAAGAAAATGTTCCTTATCATCCAGCCTTACATCCAGCTTCGTGGCTACATGTTGCTGCCAATAGGATTGTGCAGATGCGCTTACAGCAGATAAAAGTAAGAGTGCAGGCAAAAGTGGTTTCATTGCGCTAAAATAGTTGATTTGCGGTTAAGAGGCTTCAATAACTAACGCTTGTATCAAGCAATTATTACCCGAAAATAAAACAGGCCGCGCATTAAGCACGACCTGTCAATATCAGTAGTATAAACTGTTACTATCTTATCAAAGTAACATCTCCGCTCTGTGTCACCTTTTTATTGTCGCAGTCGTAAACAATAACGTAATAGTATACGCCCATATCCTGCGGTACACCGCCAAAAGTGCCATCCCAGGCTGGGTCGCTGTTAGTGGTTTCAAAGACTGTTTGTCCCCAGCGATTCTGTATGCGGAATATACTGAACCTATGATAGCTGCTAAGCGTATCAGTAACGCTACCACCGGTTACAGGGCGCCCCTGGTCAGGGAATATCGGGCGGAACACGTCATTCTTGCCGTCGTTATTAGGCGTGAATGCCGTTGGCATAGTTACGCGGCAGCAACCATCTGTTGTAAAGTGAACAGAAGATTTAGCTGCGCACCCAAACGGATCAGTAACATTCAGTACAATGTCAACTTCTTTCTGCTCAAGTGTTGCCCACGCTTCATGGCCTGTCCTGTTGTTGAAAGAGTGAGCTGGCTGCCATTCGTAGGTATAAGCAGTATTGTAAGTGCGGGCTGCGAAATATACGCTGTCGTCCAGGCATGGCACCGGGCGGAATGACCTAAATGTAATAGTTGCATCAGGCAACTCACGCACTTTCACAGTGTCGTAATAAACATCTGATGGACAACGGCCGCCCAATGCGGAAGACTGAACGGATACCACATGCACACCGGTATTGTTCCACCTGATAGTATAAGGGCCTCCACTGTTGGAACTGTGCGTAACTACGTTAAGTGCTGAAGAACCAGACATAGGCGTACCATCTATCCACCAGGTATATGTATAGGCATCTGCGCTATGGTCTGCAAGGCCCAGGTTTACTGTATCGCCCAGGCACGGATTCTCCTGCGTATACGCAATAACATTAGGTATTGGTGCCACAACGATCATTGCTGAATCATCACCTGTGCAACCACTGGCAGCATCGATCATATGTAATGAGACCATACCACTGCTTGAAGAATTATTAACCACCGTTATAGATGGTGAAGAGAGGGTACTGCCTGAGTAAAGACTTGTACCAGCCGGTATAGTCCAGGAGTACAGCGTAGTAGCGGGAATGATACCGGAGAAGCTCAACGTAAGCGTATCTTTCGGACACGCCAGCGTATCACCTGTAATATTAAATATCAATGCAGGATCTACCGTTACGGTTAAAGCTGCACGATTACTTTCACATCCACCTACCGTTTGCGTTACGTAGTAGTTAGTAAAACCTACCGTTGTTGTTACCGGAAGTGGCGGAGTAATGCTGCCTGTACCTCCGGTGGCCGATGGATACCAGAGTAAAGAACTACCGGTAGCAGTAAGCACCGCAGCACTTGTATACTGGCAATACCTTACCGGAGACACTGCCGGGGCAGCAGGGCGGGCATCAACAGTTACGGTAGCTGTTGAGTAACAACCGCCACCCATTGAGTAAGTAATAACGCTGGTTCCATTGCTGGCACCACCCACAATACCACCTGCTACTGTAGCCACAGCTGGCGTTGCGCTACTCCATGTACCACCCGGGGTTGGATCGGCCAACGCAGTTGTACTGCCCTCGCAAACATTAAGTATACCACTGATAGGCGGCAAACTAAATACCGAGAAACTAGTAGCCAGCACACAACCAGCCGCAGAAGTATACGTAAGCGGAACAGTTCCGATACTGATACCACTTGCCACACCTGCCGCAGAAATAGTAGTGATGCCCGGAGTGCCTCCGGACCATGTACCACCTGCAGGGTTGGCCGCCAGGCTAAGAGATAAGCCTGTACAAACAGACGATGCACTTGTAAGCACCGGTATAGCATTAACAGTAAGCGTAGTTATCTTGTAACAGCCCGCACCTGTTGTATAGGTAAGATCTACTGTACCGGCCGACACGCCATGCACATCTCCCGTTACAGCATCTACCGTGGCAATAGCAGTATTTGCCGATGACCATGAACCTCCGGCAGGCGATGCAGAAACTATGATGTTGCTACCTTCGCAAACCGAGGCTGTAGAATTATTAACTGCCGAAACTATACTACCCTGTTTAATAAATACTTCCGAGTCGTAGAGGTGATTACCACCATCTGCAATGGTGATCTTAAGATGGTACATATTACAAGGCAAAACATCGTGCACTGCAGTAAATACCTTCGTAAATCCCTTCATAGTAAACCTTGTACCGCCCGTATTATCGTTATAATATGAAGTAAATGGAGAACCCGTACCCATAGCAGTACAGTTGGCCAAAGTAAAGCCAGAGCCTGGCACACCGTTATTCACAGAATTCACAGTAACCGGTATAGTAGTTCCCGGAACCAATGCCATATTAGCGGTGCCTGTAATGCCCGGGCCGGAGATAAAAAACGCAAAGGCATCGTTGTAGTTACCGCAGGTAGAATTATTGTATTCTTCGGAACCAAATATGTAATCGAATTTAATTGTATCGCCGGTTGGTATAACGTCAAATTCAAGAATACACGCGTCATACGTTGCCGCTCCGGCAAGTGTTGTAAGATCAGGGTCACCCGCAGTTCCGGTATTAAATGATGCCAGCGTTCCTTCTGCACCTGCCGCCGAAGCAACCTTGCCGCTTGATAACACAATGCCGGAATTAATACCCCATGCAGTAGCGCTTAAGCCTGAGCCAACCAATGTGCCGGGTGTAACTGTAAATGTACCATTAGCCAGGTTATGACAATTTAATGTAGGGCTGGAAATAGTAACGCCACCGCCGGTAAGAGCAGTTGCCAGGGCTGTTGCAGTTGATGTAGGAGTAACCGAGATCTGTGCAGAAGCAGACCTTGATAACAACACAGCAAAAAGAACAAGAAGTGTAGACGTTTTAAACTTAAAAGACATATATATTTAAAAAGTTGTGCAAATATATTAAAACAAATATCCACATCAGTCAAATAGCCATTAAATTAAGGTTAAGCAGACCTCATTTAACATATTTAGTACAATCTGATGACTTACAAATTTATGCAACAACATGACACATTGATACAATTAACTTTAAATATTAGAAAGATGGAGATAAAAGAGAACACATGAAAACAAAACGAATAAATTCATAGTGGGTAAATTGCTGAGAAAAATTGCTTGTGTATCAATATTTTTGCACGGCTTTCAGAGCTTGTATTGAAGAACAATGAGTGAACAACATGAAGAATTTTCCGGGCAGGGCTCGGCAATGATAAATGACATGTACCAGAGCTGGTTTCTGGACTACGCCAGCTATGTTATATTAGAACGTGCAGTACCATCCATCGAAGACGGCTTAAAACCCGTGCAGCGCAGGATACTACATGCCATGAAGGAAATGGATGATGGCCGTTTTAATAAAGTGGCCAACATCATCGGTCAGACCATGCAGTACCACCCCCATGGCGACGCTTCTATCAGCGATGCTATTGTGGGCATAGGCCAGAAAGACCTGATGATAGAAACTCAGGGTAACTGGGGAGATGTGCGTACCGGTGACCCTGCCGCTGCCGCCCGTTACATTGAGGCGCGACTCTCTAAATTTGCCCTTGAGGTAGCCTTTAATGCCAAAACCACCGAATGGCAACTGAGCTATGATGGCCGTAAAAATGAGCCGGTAACGCTACCAATGAAATTCCCTCTGCTGCTGGCGCAGGGAACAGATGGTATTGCTGTGGGCCTCAGCACCAAAATACTGCCCCACAACTTTTGCGAACTGCTTGAGGCAGCCATTAAACACCTGAAAGGTAAAAAGTTCGAGCTCTACCCCGATTTCCAGCACGGCGGCATGGTTGACGTGAGCAACTATAACGATGGCATGCGCGGTGGTAAGATAAGAGTACGTGCACGCATAGAAGAAGGGGATAAGAAAACACTTTTGATAAAGAGTGTGCCTTATGGCATTACTACTTCCACATTGGTAGATAGTATCCTGAAAGCGAACGATGCCGGTAAAATAAAAATAAAGAGTGTTACCGATAATACTGCCAAAGACGTGGAACTGACAGTAGTATTGGCTCCGGGCGTAACTACAGACCAAACTATTGACGCTCTTTATGCATTTACAGACTGCGAAATAAGCATATCGCCTAATGCCTGCGTGGTGATGGCTGATAAGCCACACTTCATGAGCGTGAGCGATCTGCTGAGACATTCAGTAGGGCATACTAAAGCCTTGTTATTAAAAGAGCTGGAAATAAAGCTCCGCGAACTGGAAGATGACTGGCATTATTCATCGCTGGAGAAAATATTTATTGAAAAACGTATTTATCGCGATATAGAAGAAGAAACTACCTGGGAGGGTGTTCTGGCAGCTATTGACAAGGGGTTGAAGCCGTACAAAAAGCTGTTCCGCCGCGAAATAGTACAGGAAGATATTATTAAACTAACAGAGATCCGCATCAAGCGTATTTCTAAGTTCGACTCCTTTAAGGCAGACGAACACATCCGCGGTGTTGAGAACAACATTGCTGAGACAAAGAACAACATCGAGAATCTGAACGATTTCTCTATCCGCTATTACGAGAACCTGCTGAAAAAATATGGTAAGGGTCGTGAGCGCCAGACGGAAATTCGTCCGTTCGAGACCATTAATGCCAATACAGTAGCTATAGCTAATGCCAAGCTGTATGTGAACTGGAAAGAAGGCTTTATTGGTACCGGCCTGAAAAAGGACGAATTCCTTTTCGACTGTTCCGACATCGATAATATAATCATATTCCGCAAAAATGGCCGTATGATGATTACCAAAGTTGCCGACAAAACGTTCGTAGGTAAAGACATCATACATGTGGCCATTTTCCAGAAGAATGATGAGCGCACTACGTACAATATGATATACCTGGATGGCAAAACGGGTATATCCTACGGCAAACGATTTAATGTGACCGGCATCACCCGGGATAAAGAATACGACCTTACCAAGGGCAACCCCGACAGTAAGGTGATCCATTTCTCTGCCAATCCAAATGGCGAGGCTGAGGTAATAACCATAACTCTTAACCCTGGCTGCAAAGCACGGGTAAAGGTATTCGACTATTATTTTGAAGAACTGGAAATAAAAGCACGCTCCGCGCAAGGTAACCAGGTAACGAAGTATCCGATAAAGAGCACTCGTTTCAAAGAGAAAGGCCGCTCTACCCTGTCGGCACAAAAGATCTGGTACGATGATACAGTGGGCCGCCTGAATAAAGAAGAACGCGGTACCCTCCTGGGAAGGTTTGACGATAAGGACCGCATCATCGCATTCTACAAGGACGGCACTTACGAAATAACAGACTATGAACTGACCAACCGTTACGACATAGACAACCTGTTGCTGATAGAAAAGTTCCATCCGCAGAAGCCGGTAACGGCTGTGTACTTTGATGCCAAAACAAAACAGTTCAATGCCAAACGTTTTGTGATAGAAAGCCAGACGCTGAAAAACAAATACAGTTTCATACGCGAGGGCGAAGGCAATTACCTGGAACTGGTAACAACTGTTCCCGAACCTGTAGTGATCATCCGCAAAGGCAAAAAGAAAAACGAACTGACAGAAGAACAGATTGCCCTGCACGAAGCGGTAGATATTACAGGATGGCGTACCGTTGGCACAGCTATTGCGGGAGAAGATATGAAAGAACTATCGCTGGTGCCCACTGTTAATGACGATACGGGTGAGCCTGATGCCCCAACCCTGTTTTGACAACTGGGCCGTGGCAGAGTTTTTTTGTAATTTTATTTACCTTCACACATTGATATTATACGTAGTTAGCAATTAATGAAAAAGATAGAACTTGAAATTGTAGCGTTGTCACATAGTATTACCCAAACTCACTCTTATGCTGTGGTTTTGGGCGAGGTAAATGGCCTTCGCCGCTTGCCGATAGTGATTGGGGGATTTGAGGCGCAGGCTATTGCAGTGGCCCTGGAGCGTATGCAGCCCAGCCGCCCGCTAACGCACGACCTGTTTGCCAATTTCATGGCTACCTATGGTGTGGAGTTGACAGAAGTAGTGATATACAAACTGGAAGAGGGCATTTTCTTTGCCCGCCTGGTGTGCAACAGCAACGGAGAAGTTACCGAGATAGATTCCCGTACATCCGATGCGCTGGCAATGGCCGTGCGCGCAGGCTGCCGTATCTACACTTACGAGAATATTCTGGAAACTGCCGGCCTGTTCCTGGAACAGACGGAAGGCAGCAGCGTCACCCCCGAAGGTGAAAGCAAGCCGAGCCCTGTACAGGTAGGTAACAGTTCTGTTGCCGACAGTGAAATGAAACGATTGAGCCTGGACGAATTGAACACCCTGCTGCAACAGGTGCTAGAGCAGGAAGATTATGTGCGCGCCATACGCATACGCGACGAGATAAACAGCAGAAAGTAAGTTAGCTTAGTTAATATAGTTGAAAGAGAGCGGTCTTCCCGCTCTCTTTTCGTTTTTAAAACACAAAAAAACACCGCTATCGCCCAAAAAGCAAAGGCGCGTCTGGTGTACAAACGCGCCTTTGGCAATTAATATTGTAATACTTCCTAGATCATTTCCAGGCTGCGGCTTACAAATTCTGTAAGTTCGGCACCGGTAAGCATACCCTGGGAAAGGAGAGCCAGGTCGTATGCCTGCTTAGCCAGCTGTGCCTGCACACCTTCATCGGCCTTCAGTATTTTATCTACCAGCTTGTGGTTACCATTGATGGCCACCTTGTACTTATCGGGCAGTGAGCCATAGAAGCTCATACCACCGCCCCCCATGCGGGCCATGTCCTTCATGCGGCGCATAAACTCATCCATGGTTACCGTTACAGGCAGTTCAGATGGGTTCATCGCATCTATCTCAACCTGCATGCTGTTGTTGCTGATGGCCTTTTCGAATATCTCTTTCACCTTGGTTTTCTGCTCATCGGTAAGCACCAGCGATACAGGTTCGTTCTTATCTATCAGCTTATCTACAACATCAGCGTCAACACGCTTCAGCGATGTCTTTTCCAGCTTCTGCTCCAGCTTGCTGATGAAATGCGGATCAATAGGCGAATCCATCACCATTACATCGTAGCCCTTGCGGGTAGCGCTCTGTATAAAGCTATCCTGTTTAGCCGGCTCTGTTGCGTAGATGTACACTAAAGTACCATCCTTATCCGTCTGGTTATCCTTTATCTTATCCTTATACTCGTTAAGGGTATAGAACTCTTTCTTGGTATTAGTGATGAGCGCAAAGTCTACCGCTTTCTCGTAGAATTTTTCTTCGCTGATCATACCATACTTAACGAACATGCCGATATCAGACCACTTATCTTCGTAAGAAGCGCGGTTGTTTTTGAACAGTTCGTTCAGCTTGTCAGCCACCTTGCGGGTAATGTAGCTGTTTATCTTCTTCACATTGCTATCGGCCTGCAGGAAGCTGCGGCTCACGTTGAGCGGGATATCCGGAGAGTCGATAACACCGTGCAGCAGCATCAGGAATTCCGGTACTACATCCTTCACCTCATCTGTAATGAACACCTGACGGCTGAAGAGCTTGATCTTGTTGCGCTGGAAGTCCATATCGTTCTTCACCTTAGGGAAGTACAGCACACCCGTAAGGTTGAACGGATAGTCAACATTCAGGTGTATCCAGAACAGTGGATCTTCGCTCATAGGATACAACTGGCGGTAGAAATCCAGGTAATCCTCATCCTTCAGATCAGATGGCGCTTTTGTCCAGATAGGATTGGTGGTATTCACCACATTTTCCACCTCTATTTCCTTGCGGTTAGGTTTGCCTTCTTCGTCCACACCATCTTCTATCCAGTCGGGCTTTGTACCAAACACAACCGGCACCGGCAGGAACTTACAGTACTTATCCAGTATACCCTGCAGTTTCCATTTGTCCAGGAATTCAGTGCTATCAGCGTTAACATATAATATAATGTCGGTACCACGGGTGGTGCGGTCGCCGGCAGATATCTCAAACTCAGTGCTACCATCACATATCCAGCGGGCAGGCGCAGCGCCATCCTGGTAAGAGAGCGTATTGATCTCTACCTTTTCGGCCACCATAAATGCAGAATAAAAGCCCAGGCCAAATTTACCTATCAGTTCATTAGCATCTTTAGCATCCTTGAATTTCTCCAGGAATTCGGTAGCACCCGAAAATGCGATCTGATTAATGTATTTCTTTATCTCATCAGCGGTCATGCCTATGCCGTTATCGCTGATGGTGATTGTCTTTTTGTCAGCATCAAAGGCTACCTCTACCTTACCCTGCCCTACTTCGCCGCTATACTGACCAAGTGCTGCCAGGCGATTGATCTTTTGCACCGCATCTACCGCATTACTTACCAGTTCGCGCAGAAATATCTCGTTATCTGAATACAAGAACTTCTTGATGATCGGGAAAATATTTTCCGTGTGAATGGATATCGTTCCTTTTTCCTGCATAGTATTATTGATTTGAATAGTTTTTACCTATCGTTATCAATAGCTGTTCCAAAGCAAAAATAAGAGACAAAATGGCAGGCAAAGCAGTAATAGCTTAAAAGGAAGCACTCACCCGTTCGTTACCAATTTACACCACTTCATAAACACAAAAAGCCCATTCGAAGACACCAATTAATTATCGTTAACATATCCATAGAAATTTGTACCTGACATTCAATTTAATACTTCACCGTTTAAAAACACACACGCAGATGAAACTGAATTCGATTCTTATTCCAAACACATTGCCGGCGCTAAAGCATAAGCCTATGTCTAAACTAACGGCCGGGCTGGTACTCGCGGTCATGACCGCCATCCTGTATCTATCGACCACCAGTTGCGGCGATAAAAAAACAAAAAATGACGCAGCCACCAGTGGATCTTACAGTACCTATCAGCAGATATTCTGCCTCGATATGTTGTCCGATATAAGTGGCGCCTATAACGGTCACTACGGAGATACTATATTAGACTCTACCCGGTACGCCGTAGTAACAACACTGGCCAACAGCCAGGTACAACAACTGATCGGCAACTGGAAGTGTGTATGGGGGCCGGTAGTATATACCAGTCCTGGCAGAGATTTTAAACCCAAGGCACGGAACACCATTTATATGGCACAAAACCTGGACAGCCCTTCTTTATATGTTATAGCCATTGCCGGCACAGACTTCTCATCGCTGTACGATTGGTTCGACGAAGATTTTAATGTATTAGAATGCAGATATTGGGATAGCGTTGTTGCTGACGTATGCGGAAAAACCATACTGGTTGGTCCTCCGCTGGCAACCCGCGCAGCAGTATCTGCTGCTACAGCTAAAGGGCTTGCCAATCTTATGTCGCTTAAAGACACAACACTACCCGGGCAACCAACGTTACAAGGCTTCCTGACAAGTTTGTCGGCAACAGTCGCCCAGCAATCTAATAAAACGATGACAATATGGACTACCGGACATAGTTTGGGTGGCGCCTTGTCTCCGGCGTTGGCATTCTATCTGCAACAAACAACCAGTGTATGGGCAAGTACCAATACGGCTAATGTTAGCATTAATTGCCTTGCAGTTGCCGGCGCAAGTCCCGGGAATGTGGTCTTTTGGGAGAAGTACAAAGCTGCCGTTCCGAATACGATAAGGATATGGAACAAAAGGGATGTTGTACCACAAGGTTTCGGACAAAACACTATAGGGTCTATAGATACAATTTACGATAGTATTGGCTTGAAGACGCCGTGGATAGTTGATTCGCTGGTTGGGGTACTAAAGACGGCTCTGATGCCTTATTTTTATAGTCAGTTGTATCCTGTTAAAGATACTATGTTCACAGCTGGCTTCTATTCTGCTTCCAATGCACTACCGGGCAACAACAGTAACCCCGACACTTCATTTATCGGGCAGGTGGTATGCCAGCACGTGCCATCCTACCCGCATTTCTTTGGTGTAGATTCATTCCAGACAGCAGTACAAAGAACATTGAACCTGAAATATCCGTTTTTCAGTGGCGGCTACAAACCGGAACCAATATATAGCAGGCAGGTTGTTACGCCTCCTTTCCTTGAAAAGTAGACGACTTAAAAAAGAATGGTAATAACAAAAACCGGGACACCTCATATATCAGGCGTCCCGGTTTTGTTTTTGGTAATGCAACAATGCGAACACTCAAACAATAACAAATACCTCTACAGCTTTAATGTGTTTTAGTATAAGTTTACATCGTATACTGAAACATTGACAAAGAACGTTTTATTACTTTTCGAGGTTTTTGAAAAAATGGCGCAATATTTGCACCTACTATGGTGTTAACCATGAAGAACTAACAAATGATAAAAATATCAGCTGTAATAATAACCCATAACGAGGAAGCAAACATAGAACGTTGTTTGCTTTCGCTGTTGCCTGTAGCTGACGAGATAATAATAGTGGACAGCGGCTCCACTGATAAGACTACGACTATTGCGGAAAGTTTAAACGCTAAAGTTTTTTTTAATCCTTTTACCGGGTTTGGCGACCAAAAAGCTTTTGCCGTGGCAAAAGCCACTAACGACTGGATACTATCGGTAGATGCTGATGAAGCGCTGACTCCGGAACTGCAGCAGAGCATACTGCACATGAAGCAAGACCCTAAGCATAACGGCTATACCATAAATATACTCACCAACTACTGCGGCAAGTGGATAAGGCACTGCGGTTGGTATCCCAAGCATAAACTACGGCTGCTGAACAGAACAAAGGGCAGTATCAACCACAACCCCGTGCACGAAGGGTTTGACATGCATGATGCCAATGAACCGCTCTGCAACTTGCACGGCGATCTGCTGCACTACAGCTATAATACGATATCCGACCACAGCCGCAAGATCCAGCTGTATTCGGAACTGGCGGCACGCAATTCGGCCAGTAAGGGAAAAAGCGTATCGCTACTCAAGATAATTGTGTGGCCGCGCTGGGTGTTTGTTTACCACTATATTATTCGTCTTGGCTTCCTGGATGGGTATTGGGGATATGTGCTGTGCAAGAATATTTCTTATGAGTCGTTTATAAAATACACCAAAACACGACTGTACAGCAGGGCTGCAAAAATGGTTTCCGCAGGATAATATTCTATATTTGCTTTTATGTATCTGAGCTGGCCGCTACCGGAAATAAAAGGCATACCTGTGCTGATGTATCACAGGGTATGGCCCGGCATGGCCGATAGCCTGACCATAACACCTGAAAAACTGGAAGAACAATGGATGTGGCTGAAAACACAAGGCTATGCTACCCTTTCGCTACAGCAGTACCTGGATATTGCCACAGGTAAGCAAATAACTTACCCGGAAAAGTCTTTACTGATAACGTTTGACGACGGCTATCTGAACAACCTTACTTATGCCTATCCGCTGTTACAGAAGCTGGGCTGGCAGGCTACGTTTTTTATAATTGGCGGTACGTTGGATGGCACATATCCTTTGAGCGAAGGGTGTGACCAGAAAATGGTTATTGAAGACCTGCAAAAGCTGGATGCGGCAACTGTACAACTGGCGCTACATGGGTATCAGCATGAACACTTTAAACAAAAAAGCCTGGCTGAGCTGAAAGAAATACTGCAAAAAAGCATTGATGTTTTTGAGCAAAGCGGGCTGACCTATTATAGATCGCTGGCCTACCCGTATGGTGGCCGCCCCAAAGGAAACGACCTGGAACAACTAAAAACCATGATGCAGGAACTCGGCATCACCTCGGCCTTCCGCATTGGCAACCAGGTAAGTAAGGTGCCTGCCCCGGATATCTACGAAATACGCCGCATAGATATTTGCGGCACAGATACCATGAATGAGTTTAAGATAAAGCTGAAGAAAGGGAAATTGAAGCCGTTTTAGATTTGCCTATAAGCTATCGGGTTAAAACCTGATGATACTATATACAACGAATATTGGCCTTTCATCAGGATATTAATTGTAACTACATGGTAAAGTCCTGAAGGGACATATTATAGCAGCGATGAGTTTCAACCATCGGCTTAAGACGCTACTCTACTGCAACCTTTACCACTACCTTTTTCACCATGCCCGCCTTTCCATCAACTCTTAAACAAGGCATGTGCGGATCTGTGGGATAAAATATCATGAACATACCAGCGGATAGGCTGGTGTAAAACTCCGGCGCATCGGCGTAGAGTATAAAGTCTTCTGCATCGCTGTACTCTTTGCTCACCTGTTGATCTTTCAATAGCGCCAGCCCTACCATTTCCTCTCCGCTTATAACGTACTGCACATCTATATACTTACGGTGGCTCTCCATCTGCTCGGTGGCGCTGTCCAGTGTCTCGTATTCCTGCACTATGGCGAATAATTTATCTCCATCCAGGTGATATTTGCCGGGCATAAGCGCTGCAGTTTCGGGATCCTTCAGAAATTCAAACGCTTTGGCTATGCCGGTGCCTAAAACGGAGTATTTATTACTATTGCTGAGCAGATCGATGACCACGATGTTAAATTTGCCGCTAAAGTTACAGGCTAAATACCTGAATTGACCACGGCTATAACTAAAGCAACGTAAAATCTTTAATTTGCATAGTAATTCCCGGTACAGTAACTGGACGAAGCAGGTCGCTTCGACCAGTTGATTGAATTGACGTTTGGAATTTGGGGCCTGGGATTTGTACATTGGAATTTGGAATTTGGAATTTGGAATTTAAAAACTTGGAATTTAAAATATGTCTCTGACACAATTAAAAAATTACGCCGCAGGCCAATGGGTTGCAGGCAAAAAAGAAGGTGAGGTTTTACATAACGCGGTAACCGGCGAGGCCATTTATTCGGCCAGCAGCGATGGGTTGGATTTTGGTGCCATGATGGATTATGCGCGTAAGGTAGGCGGCAAGGCATTGCGCAAGCTTACCTTTCAGCAGCGCGGACTGATGCTGAAGGCACTGGCCCTGTACCTGCAGGAACGCAAGGAATATTTTTACACCATCAGCGCTATGACGGGTGCTACCCGTGCCGATTCGTGGGTGGATATAGAAGGTGGTATAGGCAACCTGTTTACCTATGCCAGCCTGCGTCGACAGTTTCCCGATGAGCGCTTTTATGTAGATGGTGATGCGGCTAAACTGTCTAAGAACAATACTTTTATTGGCCACCACATAATGGTGCCTAAAGAAGGTGTAGCCATACATATCAATGCCTTCAACTTCCCGGTGTGGGGCATGCTGGAGAAGATAGCTGTGAACCTGCTGGCGGGTGTGCCGGCTATAGTAAAGCCTGCCACGCTTACCTCTTACCTTACAGAGGCTGTTTTTGAAGAGATCATTAAATCGGGCATCCTGCCGGAGGGCTCCCTACAGCTGATATGCGGCAGCGCACGCGGCATACTGGATACCATACAAACAGAAGATACCGTAACCTTTACCGGTAGCGCCAGCACGGGCAGGATGCTGAAATCTCATCCACGCATTGTATCGGAAGCGGTATCGTTTACGATAGAGGCAGACTCGCTGAACTGTTGTATACTGGGGCTGGATGTGATGCCGGGCAGTGCTGAGTTTGACATTTTTATAAAAGAAGTAGTACGCGAGATCACCACCAAGGCGGGCCAGAAGTGTACGGCCATCCGCCGTATAATAGTGCCTGCCGACCGTGTGGAAGATGTGCAGATAGCACTGGGCAAGCGCCTGGCCACTAATACCATTGGCGACCCAAGCCTGAAAGAAGTGCGCATGGGTCCGCTGGCGGGGCAAACGCAGCGCAACGAGGTACGGGAGCGTGTGCACGAACTGGCCAAATGCCAGACCATAGTAATTGGCGACCTGGAGAAATTTGATGTGGTAGGTGCTGATAAAGACAAGGGTGCCTTCATGGCGCCGATCATCTTCTTTAACGATGATCCGTTCAACAAGACGGACTGCCACGATATTGAAGCCTTTGGGCCGGTATCTACCATAATGCCTTACAATACGGTTGATAATGCCATAGAGCTTAGCCGCATGGGTAAGGGATCGCTGGTGAGCAGCGTGGTAACTGCCGATGATGATTTTGCCCGCGAAATAGTACTGGGCACTGCCACCATGCATGGCCGTATACTGATACTGAATGCTGACTGCGCCAAAGAAAGCACAGGTCATGGATCGCCAATGCCATTGCTGATACATGGCGGCCCGGGCCGCGCAGGCGGTGGCGAGGAAATGGGCGGTAAGCGTGGTGTGCTGCACTACCTGCACCGCACGGCCATACAAGGCTCCCCTACTACCATCAGCAAGGTGACCGGCGTATACCAGCAATACGGCAAGCAGCACGAATACGACAAGCATCCGTTCAAAAAGCATTTTGAAGAACTGGAAATAGGCGAAACACTGGTAACGGCCAAGCATACAGTAAGCGAAGCCGACATCACCAATTTTGCCAACGTGAGCGGGGATAATTTCTATGCGCACATGGATGCCACATCGCTGGAGGGCACCATATTCGAAGGGCGCGTAGCGCATGGCTACTTTGTGCTATCGAAGGCTGCGGGCCTGTTTGTGGACGCCAAGAAAGGACCGGTATTGCTGAACTATGGTATAGACGAAGCCCGCTTTACCAAGCCCGTGTACCCCGGCACTACCATAGGCGTAAGGCTGACCGTAAAAGAAAAGATAGCCCAGGAAAAACGCACACCCGACGATATAGCCAAGGGCATTGTAAAATGGCTGGTAGACGTTTACGACCAGACCGGCGAAACAGTAGCCATAGCCACTATCTTGACAATGGTGAAGATGAAGAACCAGGAATAATGCTTACCATAACAGTAGTAACTATTAAATGAGTGGCCTTTTTAAGTCAACTTCATTTAATAGTTACTTTTACTTAAACAAGGCTTCGGCCCTCCTCTTAATAAAACCTAAAAAATCTCTATGCTTTACGAAATCTTCGTATTCTAAATTATTAAAGCGTAATACAGCATCTTCTATAAAATTATCAATGCCTAACTCAGGATTTTTTCTCTTCCAATTGCCAAACGCACCAGATAATTTAGCATTCACTGTTGTTTTGAATTGATTAATACCCACTAATGGATGAATTTCGTTAGCTATGCCATCTAAAATTTCTCTCCAGTTTCTATCATCATTCTTAATACTAAATTTCTTTTCTAATATCCACCAATGGGTTCTCGTTCCATCTAACTCGTAAACAGAATACTTTTGATAATACGGGTAAGGTGCTGCTACAAATTCGTCGCCAAGCCATTGAAAAGCTACATGAGAATCTTTAGCCCCACCACTAGCAACAACGATATTATTTCTCTCTATGCAATAAGCTGCCTTTACAGGAAAATTCCTCATCATTAGTTGCGCAACACGAGCAGAAGAAAGCTTTGTATCTCTGACTATCTTATCTTGAACTAAAGATAAATCAAGTAAACTTTCATATTCCATATTAACAGTCTCTGTTGGTACCAATATCTGTTCAATTTCATTTATAACATTTTCAATGCGAATACCAGCAGCAATATCAGAAACATTACAGTGTAGACATATTTGCGAACGAAGAAAAGCTTTATCGGGATTAGCTTTGTATAATCCAAAAATCCAATCAAAAGGCATCAGAACCTCTGACGCAAATCTATTTGCTTCCCGTTCATACCGCCAATATTCCATAGTTGCTGCCGAATTACTACGATGTTCTTCGTCCTCCGTTTCGTCTATAATATTTCCACAATGCCAAGGAATTATTATATGTCCTAATTCATGAGCTAGTGTAAAACGCTGTCTGGTTTGAGGCAAATTGGCATTTAAAATAATTTTAGGCGACTTCCCTGCGGTTTTTAAAAATAAGCATATTCCATCAACATCATCGTCTGGAAAATGCTTGTAAGTAATGCGGGCATACTGACTTACTAATCCATATAAATCAAACGGTACTTTAAGAGAATGCTTGGCAATAATTCGCCTAGCCATTTTTATTTCTGGCGAAAGGACTAATCCCATAATCCTTCACGTTCTAGCCATTTTTGCAGTCTTTTTGCTTTAGCAGGATTTTCAGAGCGGGCTGCCATTGAAATTTCCTCTCTGATAATATCTTCTATATTCTTACCAAACTTATGGGCTGAAATAATGATACCTAGGTAATTTTCATCCGTAATGAAAAGCTCATATTCTTGCTTGCTCATACCTAAAAAATCATGTAACTCTTGAGATGAGTTACTATCATGCCATCTGTCGACATAATCATCGACTTCTGACATCAAAGCATCTCCTTCAATACAATCTTTAATGAAATTAGACATCTATTTTTCTACCTTTAACTGCTACCTTAATAGGAATTCCGTCAGCGCTTAATACGCCCAAATGTTTTCCCCTTGAATTGAATACTTCGATTTCCCCATGAAGTGAATCCCATGTATAAATTCTTTTACCGTCGATCGACTTCCATCGCTTTTGACCATTCACAGCGCCAATAGCGATACATTCATCAAAATAAGAGGGTTTCGGAATTGGTTTGCCTCCCAAGAAATTACGTTTTATGCAAATTTAAAAAAACATTTAAATACATAGGTTAAGATGTTTAAAAATAACAAAGTATTTTACTTATCAACAATTAGAAGTCATATTATTCGACAGATTAGAAAAGTGTTGATTGAAATAGGCATTATCTTATTTTCGAAATAAATATTCAATCTCTCATTACCTTAAAATGTTGAAAAACTGGAAACTATCCAAATACAAAGCCACCTCACGGTGGCTTTTCAATTCAATATTAAGATCTGTTTAATGGCTCAACCTATACTTATCGCGGAATACGGCCCAGCCTTTGGGATGGGATGCAGCATAGTTGAGGATGCCCATAATACGCTCGTGGTGTGTAGGGCGCATGCGGGCAGTCCTTGCGGGCTTGGCTGGTATGCCGTCGAGGGCATCTACATTGGCGCGCACTTCCCTGCCTAAAACTGAGTCGCCTACTATCATACCGAAAAGCGAGATGTTGGCGGCGCCAAGCAGCGCGTAAACCACACCAATGGTCATCAGCATAGCATTCCCGGAATCGCCGTAGGTGAAATTAGCATAACCCCAGGCAAGCAAAGCCAGTCCGATCATTACCCTTAACACCCTGCCTGTAACACTCGTCATAAATCTGAAATAGCTGTTCATAACATTAAGATTTGGTTACTCAATATCCCGCCAATTCCGTGCCACAACAAATTTGTATCGCGTTAAATTTTGCTGCTTAAACAGCTAGACGTAACTAAAGACCATATAAGTGTGTTACCGGCTGAGTTCTTTACCAAAATATCGCAGTATCACATTTTCTTATTCCCTATTAGCTTTTACAAATATCGTTTGCAGCATAAACCTACTTACTTTTATATAGTGAACACCAGGTTATGGAAATGATACAGGTAGCAGAAGAGCGGAAAGAATATTTACAGGATACACACCTGCCGCAGGAGGTATACCTGAAGCTGGCATACAGGGCCGGCGGAATGCTGCACTGGACACCAATTGCAGTAGAGGCCGACAGCATCACCTACCGCACCCGCGACTACCTGAACGAGCAACTGATCACCTTCAGGGCCGGTAACCCGGCGTCCCTTTCCATAAGACCTGCGAACGAGTATTACCATGACGCTGAACTAAGCAAAAGGCATGCGGACAACTTCAGGCATGTAATGGCCCAGCTAACAGCTGCTTACGATAAGGCCAACCGCAACATGCACCCCATCCACCGGGAGAAATGGGGGGCTTTACTACCATCTAAAAGCTATACGGTAACACCCTACCTGGTATATGCCAACCTGCTGGTGTTTGCAGCTATGGTGCTGGCGGGCCTTTCTCCGCTGCACCCCAAAGCATACAGCCTGCTGCAATGGGGCGGTAATTATAAACCTGCAGTATTGGCCGGTGAATGGTGGCGCATGCTCAGCTACATGTTCGTTCACGGAGGTGCTATGCACCTGCTGGGTAATACCTTCGGGCTGCTGTATATAGGTATGTTCCTGGAGCCACTGATAGGCAAGTTGAGGTTTGGTGCAGCGTATATACTTACCGGTATTGTTGCTGCAGCGGCCAGTTTGTTCATGCACCCGGCAAGTGTGGGCGTAGGCGCATCGGGGGCTATATTTGGCATGTATGGTGTATTTCTTGCCCTGCTCACTACCAACCACATAGAAAAAACACAGCGCAAGACCATGCTGCGCAGCCTGCTGTTCTTTGTAGTATACAACCTGATGATGGGTCTGCAGGGCAATACAGATAATGCCGCACACATTGGCGGCCTCATCAGCGGACTGCTGATAGGCTATGCATTTTACCCGGGGATTGTGCAACGCGAAGGGTTAAGAAAACAAATGTTTCGCACTGCACTGATAGCTGTTACTGCAATAGTGGTATCGGCAGCAACAGTTGTATTTTTATAGCTTACGGTTGAGGCTGTTTAAAAACACATGGAAAATCCACCATTTATCAGCCCTCTATAACCTAGCCCCACCTCAGCAAAGCCAGCATATTTATTGCCTACCCGCACACCGACAGGAGAAATATAGAGTGATAAACTTTTGTAAGGAGGGTTGATTAATCGGGGCGTTGCTATGCCCGTAGCAGCATCGACGACCATTGCTTTCCTATACTCTAAAAAAAGGCCACCTGCTGCATTAACGTAAGCCTGGAAGAAGCGACGGTTGTGATAGAAAAACCGTCCTGTTGCGCAAAGGGAATAAGTGCTGTAAGCACCACTTGTCTGAATATTATGTAGGTAATCATAATAAGACTCTTCAAATCCGTGTTGAGCAACAGATACGCCAACTTCTACGCTGCGGGATACCCTGTAAAGCACGTCCAGCGAATAAACGTTCTTTATCCGTTTGTAATCATTGGGGCCAGACCTTGTATAAGATGGATCATGATGCCAATAAATATCATAAAGAACATAACGCCCTGTACCTGCATACACGATAAATTTGTTTGCCTTAAGCTGAGCATCTGCAATAACCGGGAAAAGGCAAAGAAGCAATAGCAATATCTTCATAGCAATAGTTTGATCTATCACAACAAACCGCATGCCACACTTTAACACTTATCGCAGCACTTTAAGTCTCTTGTGCGGCTTTCCCGACAACGTTTTCGACCAACAGTAACACAGCCCGGCATTGAATATGCCCCTGAATCCAAGACCAGCTTCGCCAAAAATGCTGAGTTGCCCGCCCAACCTGATGCCTATAGGTGAAGCATATAATGCCGGCAGAACACTAAAATCGTTTGACAAAGCAGATAATTTTTGTTTCACAGTCATCTCTCGTGTTTGGCCTTTACTGCAAAGCACACCGGCTGCCACTGTACCATATAGCTGCACGCTCCGACTATTGAGATATACTAATTTTACTTCGGGGCATATGGCAACGGCATCGCTGTAAAAATAGTGATCTGTATTAGACGTCGTATGATGATAGCTCTCTGCAAACGAATGTTGGGCAACGGAGATACCAACAGCAAGTCGGGGTTTTACATAATACTTAAAACCAGCCATATAAATGGTGTGTAGTTGAATGCTCACATTGCTTTTGTCCCTGCTATTGCCCGAGGAGAAAACCATATCATCGAATGATATGCGGCCGGCAGATATAAACACCTCCTGCGTACCTTTTACCACCTGGGCATTGGTTATACAGGAATACAACAAGAACAATAGCAGTAATCTTTTCATAGCATAGTATTTGCAATAGTCAGGTATAACGGTCTACTACTTATTAAATTGTGTCATAGCCTGCCCTATGCCCTGCGTGGCCCAGCACTCTATAAGGTCGGTAGCTTTAAGTAAGCCGTCTTTAACCAGTGGCTGTTCCGATGGCTTCCATTTGCCCAGCACGTAATCTACCTGCTTACCTTTAGGAAAATCGCTGCCTATGCCAAAGCGCAGGCGCGGGTATGCATTGCTTTGCAAGGTAGCTTCTATATTCTTCAATCCGTTTTGCCCGCCGGCGCTGCCGCTTGCCCGTACACGGAGCGTGCCCAATGGCAACGCCAGGTCATCGACCAACGTCATAGAATTCTCGGCCAGAATCTTTTCTTTATCCAGCCAATATTTTACCGCCTTACCGCTCAGGTTCATGTAGGTGGTTGGTTTGATGACCACGAATGTGCGGCCCTTCCATTTTACTTCGGCCACAAACGCATGACGATCGAGCGAGAAGCTGCCACCGTGCTTCAGCACAAAAGTGTCAGCCATGTCAAATCCTATATTGTGTCTTGTAGATTCGTATTCAGCACCTATATTACCCAGTCCGGCGAGGAGAAATTTCATGCAGCGAAAATAAGTTAAAGAGTCAAAAAGGTAAAAAGTTAATACGGCGAGACTTAAAACGGACAGCTTAAAAGCCCATTTGTAAAACAAAATAATAAAAGCCGATCTGATATAAGGCCGAATTACCCTTTTAACCTTTTACCCTTTTAACCTTTTAACCTTTTAACCTTTTAACCTTTTAACCTTTTATCCCATTAACCTTTTATCCCTTCAACCTTTTAACCCGCTAACACTACTTCACCAGCATCACATCCCCTGCGTGTTGTTCTTTTTGGCCGGTAAGGCATTCGGCATCCATGTAGTAATAGTAGGCACCAATATCGCAGGGTGTGCCGTTAAACGTGCCATCCCAGCGCTTATCGGGGTCGGCAGTGAAGAATACTTTTTGCCCCCAGCGGTTATAAATGCTCAGGCTGTAGTACTTCATATTGCCATAGGTCACCACCCTGAAACCGTCGTTATGCGTATCCTTATTGGGCGAGAACGCATTGGGATAGGAGAACCGGCAACACTCCATTACATCGGTTATGGCTATGCTGGCTGTGTCTTTGCAACCATACTGGTCTTTTATATCTACCGTTATGGTTACAGGCTGCAGCACCTGTATGTATAAGCCGGTGTCCTTCTTTATCAGCTCCTCCGGGTGCCAGGTATATTCTGTGCCGCCGGTTGCCTGCAGGTACACGTCATCCCCATAACACACCGCCGGTTGTATGCCTGTTATCTGGCCAACAGGCTTAGGGTGCACTATAGCAGTATACGAAACAGGGCCCGAATTGCAAACACTATACGACTCTACAAAATACCAGCTATACACACCCATAACAGCAGTATTGATCACAGGCGGCGTGCTGAGCGGATTATTCGCATTATCGAACCAGCTGATAGTTGCTCCCGGCTTTACCGGTGGTACATATACGGGCAGAGACGGATCGTAAATACACAGGTCGGCAGTAATGGGGGCTATCTCCAGCTTACCACTATCTATAATGGTGATGTAGGCAGTATCGCGGCACAACGCATCAGATCCTACCACAATTGCATAGCTGCCCGCGGGCAGGCTATCTCTTATTACAATGGAATCGCCTATAGCGGTATCTGTAATGGTTTTAATACTACTACCACCCGACAGTACGGTAACAGTACGCGACGGGAACCCGTACAAAACAGTGTACGCCATTGGTGCCTGGTGCACGCATCCTGTACCGCCCAGTTGGGTAACCTGCAACTGTGGTGGCGGGGCCACGTTAATTGTGTAGGCAATAGTTTGCGTGCTCGATAGTGGGCAATGATCCGTTTTTACCGATACATAGAATGTATAATGCCCGACAGCCAGCCCGGCCGTAGACCAACTGAAGTTGATAGTAGGGAGCGGTGTATGGTTATTACTGATGACAGCTGTTGCCGATGCTGGCACACCCGTGAGCGTAATATCGTTGGTGTCGCCCGATGGGTTGGTCAGCCCTATGACAAAATTCAGGTTGGGTGTACCCACACACACGTTAATAATATTATCGCTACTCACTACCCCACCGGCTATACTATTTACCTGCGATGTAGGCGGCGTACCGTTGCAGTTGCTCTGTACAATAAAGGTCATCTCGCGCTCGCTGGTGCCTACCAGTACACCATTATGGTATTCGTTTACCCGGTTTACCACAAGGGCATCCTGTTGTATGCTGGGGGTAAAGGTCATTTGTCCGTTAATACTATTGAAGCTGAAACTGCCCGCGCTTGTGGCCATTGGCTCGGTGGCAGTATACGGAGATACATAGTTTACGGGCATACCGTTGCTGCCGTTAATACCCGTCACCAGGGCAAACGTAAGCGAATCGCCATTGGTATCGGTAGCGCCATGGTTATATTGCTGCAATACATTTACACAGTAGTAAGGTGTAGGTATGGTATTGTAAACAGGCGACGAATTGGGTCCAAAAGTATTGTTCAGCAAGGCCTCCAGGTATACCCAGGTATTGGCATCTGCAAGGTTGGTAATGCTGTTACTGCGGCCGGCCGAATTGCCCAGCGGCCCAAGATACCCATTAAAAGCAAAGCGCCAGTTGGCCGATGGCGATGGAATAGTAACGGTATCGGAGAATGAAAAACGGCGCACGCCCGGTAAGGTGCCGCCACTGCAAAAAGTCTGCGATAGCATAGCAGGGCACACCGGCGATACTTCATCGCCTGTACCAGGATCAGGATTAAGATATATGGAGTCTATGTATGGTACGCTGCCATTCCACAGGCTGATAACGGGGTGCGCTGTGTATAAGTACGTAATGATACCGCTGGTGTTGGCGCTGCAGTCGCCATAAAGTGTTAGGGTTACCTTGTACAGGTTGCCCGACTGATGCGTGTACAGCAACTCGCCACCATAAATATGGCTGGCCCTTACACCAGGGCTGCTAAGCACGAAGCAAAAGACCAGTAAATAAATTTTCAGCAGGCGAAACATGGATGTATAGCCGGGATAGTGACCGGTGTTACAAAGATGAGATAATCGGCCCATATGGCAACCAACCGGCATCATACAAATGAAATTTTCACATTTATTGCGCAACACACACACGATTAAACAATTATTTAGGCCCTGTTTTGCGGTTTACTGTAAGGTATAGATTATTTTTGGCCCTCGTTATTTAAACATATAAGTAGACACTACAATGAAACGTACAAAGATCAAGGACATCTTACTATCAGAGCAGACAGATTATGCGGTAACCGTAAAAGGATGGGTGCGCTCATTCCGCAATAATCAATTCATAGCCCTTAACGATGGTTCTACGATAAATAATGTACAGGTAGTTGTAAGCCTTGATACTGATGAAGCTATTGTAAAACGCCTGACCACCGGAGCCTCTATAAGCGTAGATGGCATGGTGGTAGCATCGCTGGGCAAGGGCCAGAAGGTAGAGATAAAGGCAGACAAAGTAGAGATACTGGGCGATTGCGATACGGAGAAATTCCCGCTGCAGCTGAAGAACAGGCCCAGCCTGGAATACCTGCGCGAGATAGCGCACCTGCGTTTCCGCACCAGCACCTTCGGGGCTATCTTCCGTGTGCGCCACTCGCTGGCCTATGCGGTGCATAAGTTCTTTAATGATCGCGGTTTTGTATACCTGCATACGCCTATCGTAACAGCATCGGACGCTGAGGGTGCCGGTGAAATGTTCCGCGTAACCACGCTGAGCCCCGACAACCCGCCTAAAAAAGAAGACGGAAGCGTAGACTACAGCGAAGATTTCTTTGGCCGCTGCACCAACCTTACGGTAAGTGGTCAGCTGGAAGCTGAACTGGGCGCTATGGCCTTTAGCGAGGTGTATACGTTTGGCCCTACCTTCCGTGCAGAGAATTCTAACACAGCACGCCACCTGGCGGAGTTCTGGATGATAGAGCCTGAAGTAGCCTTTAACGACATCTACGATAACATGGATCTGGCCGAGGACTTTATTAAGTACCTGATAGGCTATGCCATGGAGCACAACCGCGAAGACCTGGACTTCCTGGCGCAACGCCTGGTAGATGAAGAAAAGCAAAAGCCACAAGCTGAGCGCAGCGAAATGGGCCTGGTAGAGAAACTGGAATTTGTGCTGAACAACAAATTTGAGCGCATTACCTACACCGAGGCGATAGACATACTGCTGAACTCACCTGCATATAAGAAGAAGAAATTCCAGTACGATGTGAAATGGGGTATAGACCTGCAGAGCGAGCATGAGCGCTACCTGGTGGAAAAACACTTTAAAAAGCCGGTGATCGTTACAGGTTACCCTAAAGACATCAAGGCGTTCTACATGCGCATGAACGAAGACGGCAAGACCGTGGCCGCTATGGATATACTGGCACCGGGCATTGGCGAGATAGTTGGTGGCAGCCAAAGGGAAGAGCGCCTGGACAAACTGGAGCAGCGTATGGCAGAGATGCACATACCTGCCGAAGAAATGTACTGGTACCTTGATACCCGACGCTTCGGCACCGTGCCGCACGCAGGCTTCGGACTGGGCTTTGAACGCATGGTACTCTTCGTTACCGGCATGACCAACATCCGCGACGTGATACCTTTCCCACGTACACCGAAGAACGCGGAGTTTTAGTCGTAAGTCATAAGTTGTAAGTCATAAGTAAGTCCGGGTGGTTTGTGCTGCCCGGGCTTTTTTTCAAAAAATCTCAATCACGTTTTGCAAGTTGCCAGCCACCAAACGTTCGAACAATCGTGGTATAAGTCGTTGTAACGTCTCCCGCCTGTTATCTTTAGCACACAGTACAAAAATTGTAAGTGGCAAGCGTTCTGTGTTTTGCTGATACGGCAAATTTCTGTCGATGGTTACAAACACATCAAACTCATCAGCGATCATAACTTTTAAAAGTTCACCATTTTTCTTTCCAAGCCACCCCTTATCTTTTACAGACCAAACTTCATGCTCTGTTCCAAAATCAAACTTGAGCTTACGAGGCAAGCTTTCATCAAGCAAAATTTTCATGCAGTACTTTTTCGGATGTCAGGGAGGTTTTTGCCATTTCCAAAACGGTAATCGCTGCCACTTTAGATACTGAAGGAAAGTCATCCAAAAACTCGGTCAGCCCCTCTCCTCCTTCTATATAGTCGAACAGATTTTTAATAGGTACCCTGGTACCTGCAAATACGGGCGTACCGCTCATCACGTCTTTGTCTATACTTACTTGTCCGTATGTCATTCTATAGGCATTTTACTAATGTAAATTTACAATAAACCAATGAGATAAACAGTAAAGCCACCTAACACGGATGGCTTTACTATTACAATGGCTGCGTTATCACTTTCACCGGGTTTCCGCGCTCCAGTTCGTTGTGTTCCTGCCAGCGGTCTTGTTGGGCTGCGGTGAGGCGGGTGGTTTGCCAGGCCAGCACTTTGGCTTCCAGGCGTTCCAGGCACAGCTTCTTGTTTTGCAGCTGAGACCGGCTGTCGGATGCCAGCACCTGTATGCCAGAAGGTATGTGCGTGCCCCGCACTGCGGTCTCCACCTTGTTCACGTTCTGTCCGCCGGGACCGGATGCGCGGCAGGTATCCAGCCGCACATCTTTCAGGTCCCATTGCTGTTGCTTGTCTATGCCGAATACTTCCACGCCCACAAACCAGTTCTTCCTTCGGTGCAGTTTGCGGTAGGGGCTCTGCGCCACCCACTGTATAGTGCCCTGCCATTCTTTAATAAATGCATCAAGCCCCTTGCCCTCCACCATCATCACTGCCGATTGCAGCGTACCTGCCAGTGGCCCTTTTACGGTGTCTTGTCCGCTTACGGTCAGCCCAAGCTTCCTGGCTTGTGCCAGCATCAGTTCCTGCACTTTGGCCACTACCCTGCAGCACTCTTCCGGGCCGCGGCCCGATGTTATTTGTATGATTACTTTGTCCATTTTGGTTTACTCTTTATTCATCCTTACTATTTTGGGCATAAACATGCCCTGCACATCTACCAGGTTTTGCTGGGCTACCATTACCTGCTCTATATCTTTATAAGCCAGCGGATTTTCTTCCACGCTGCCACCTATAAGGGTTACGCCGGCATTGCTCAGCATCTGCTTCATACCAGATACAGTCATGTTTTCTTTAGCGCGCTGTCGGCTCATGGCCCTGCCCGCTCCATGCGAGGCTGAGTTGAGCGATTGTGCCTCTCCCCTGCCGCTTACCAGGTAGGCAGCGGTGGTCATGCTACCGGGTATAATGCCCAGCTCGCCTTTATGCGCGGGTGTGGCACCTTTTCGATGTACAATAACACTGCGACCATCAGCCAGTTGCTCCTGCCAGGCAAAGTTGTGGTGGTTCTCTACCGTAGTTATGGCTTGCAGCCCGAGGGCTTTCAGCAGGTTGATGTGTATCCGATCGTGGCAGGCCTTTGCATAATCACCGGCCAGGTTCATCGCCAGCCAGTACTCCTGCCCTGCTTCGCTGTTCATATCCAGCCACGCCAGTTGCTGTGCATGTTTAGGCAGGCGGCACACATCCATGGCTATGCGCGTGTAGTGCTGGGCAATATTGGCACCCAACCCGCGACTACCTGAATGCGACAACAGCGCTGCATATTTTTTAGCGGGCAGCCCCAGTGTATTGCCATCGTGCAGTTCTATGGTGCCGAACTCCACAAAGTGGTTACCACTACCAGATGTGCCTAACTGCCGTTCTGCCTTGCCCTGCAGGCGTTTCAGAAAGTCGGTAGCGCTGAAGCGTTCATCATCAAGTATGGCGTGCTCCTGTTTCAGTTCCAGGCTACCCTCCATGCCAAAATGCGTGAACTCGCGCAGGGCGGTCTTTACATCGTGGCTGCGGCTGCGGTAGTAGCTTTCGCTTTCATCTATAATGGTCAGCGCCATGCGACAGCCAATATCTACGCCTACCGCAAATGGTATCACCGCATTATCCGTGGCCACTACGCCGCCAATAGGCATACCGTAGCCGGTATGTGCATCGGGCATCAGTGCGCCCTGCAGTGCTATCGGCAGAGACATCACCGTCTCCATCTGCTTTTTGGCAGAGTGCTCTATCTCCTTACCGCCATATATTTTCAGCTGACCGGTTTGCGCCAGCAGATCGAATGCGGTATAGTTCAGATCCTGCGGTTCATCCATAAAAGTAGCGGCTATCTTACCTACTACTTCATCGTGTACGTATTGCGCAGGCTCATCTTTAATAGCCGTCAACAATGTTATGGCCTGCTCTTTTGTATGGTGTTTAAAATGTTTAGACAGGATATTAATGGCCAGGCTGCGTGCATGGTCGTTGGTATAGCCTATCTTACTTAATTCTTTAGCTTTTATAATGCTCATGTTGTTTGTTGTTGAAGTACCTGCACGATATTTGAGCATAGCCGAAAAGATCAGCTACAGCTGGTGCAGAAAAAAAAGAAAATCAAAGCCAGCAGTGTATGGCAGAAAACATGAGTACATAGCAATGCCCGTAAGCATCATCATGTAAGGTTCCGATAAAATTATTAAAGGAAAGTCTCTGCCAGGTTAGGCAATGAGCGCAAGGGGCGATATGTGGTAACAGTAAGTCATGATCCAATGTTATTTTAAAAAGAATGAACTGATTGGATTTGCACTGCAAAGATATTATGCATTTTCTGAATTGTCCAAATTTTGTTTGCGCTCAGCATCATCAATACTACCAAAGTAACTAATACCTATCTTTAGCGCATTGATACTTATCACGCACATGAGGTATTCCCTGTTGATATTATTGCAACTACTGGCCATGTCCTGCATAGCTCAAACCAGCGTTGCAGTTTATGTAAAAGACAAGAAAACAAAAGAACCGCTTACGGGGGCTATACTCCGCATTACCAATACCTCATCCGGAGCTGCCGCCGATGCCAATGGCCTGGCCGTGATCAATAACGCACCTGCTGGCAGGTTTGCTGTCAGTTGCCGTATGGTTGGTTATGAAGAATATACAGACACGCTCTCTGCCAACGGCGATACATCGGCCATCTTGCTCGATCCATCGGACGAGGAAATGGAAGAGCTGGTAGTAAGCAGTACACGCAGCAGCCGTACCATACAGGATATAGCCACCCGCGTAGAGCTGATAGGCGGCGAAGAGCTGGACGAAAAAGCCAACATGAAACCGGGCGATATCCGCATGCTGCTGAGCGAAAGTACCGGTATTCAAACACTGCAAACATCAGCCACATCAGGCAACAGTAATATACGTATAGAAGGGCTTGATGGCCGTTACACCCAAATACTTAAAGATGGCTTCCCGCTGTACAGTGGCTTTGCCGGTGGCCTGGGCCTGTTGCAAACACCACCGCTCAACCTGAAGCGCGTGGAGGTAATTAAAGGTGCGTCCTCTACCCTATACGGCGGTGGCGCCATTGCAGGCCTTATCAACCTGATCTCTAAAACACCGGGCTTCGACCGCGAACTGAAGTTTGTTGCCAATGTCACCTCGGCCGGCGGTATGGATGTAGACGGTTATTACGGCAAGCGCAATAAGCAAACAGGCTTTACCGTATATGCAGCTTACAATGCCAACAAACCTTACGATCCATCGGGCAATGGCTTTACGGCTATACCCCAGTTCAAGCGCTACACAATTAACCCTCGCCTGTTCATCTACCCGTCAGAAAAAACAGATATAGTAATAGGCGTCAACGCTACGTTCGAAGACAGGCAGGGCGGCGATGTGCGCTACCTGCTGGGCAGTCGCGATAGCCTGCATTCATATTTCGAGAACAATAAAACACAAAGGATCAACAGCGAATTTTCACTGGTGCATCGCTTCAGCGAGCACGCTTCGCTGACGGCCAAAAACAGCTTTGGCTATTTCAACCGCATTATAGATGCGCCTGCTTACACCTTCGATGGCTACCAGAACAGCTCCTTCAGCGAGATAAGTTATGCCAACCATAAAGAGAAGATAGAATGGGTAGCGGGAGTAAATTTATACAGCGATGCCTTTAAAGAGCGCCAGCTGACAACTACCCCACTCCGAGATTATGGCCAGACCACTTATGGCATATTTGTGCAGAACACTTACAATTTCACCAGCAAGCTGATCATGGAAAGCGGCTTGCGTACCGACTATGTATCCAGCTATGGTGCAGCCATACTGCCACGCATATCGTTATTGTATAAGGTAAACACACACTTATCATCGCGACTTGGCGGCGGGCTTGGTTATAAAGCGCCGACCATTTTTACTGAAGAGAGCGAGCGCATCATCTATAAAAACGTAATGCCCGTAAGTAACGGTTATAATACCCTGGAGCATAGCTACGGTGCCAATTGGGACCTCAACTACAAAACAACAATCGCCGGTGGCAAGGTAAGCCTTACGGTAAACGAATTGCTGTTTTACACTGAACTGACCAGTCCGTTGATGCTGGAGTCTATTGGTATGAACTCCTACCGCTTTTATAACCTGCGCGCCAAAATAGAAGCCAAAGGCGCTGAAACCAACATCAAGATAGGCTACAAAAACTTTAAACTGTTCCTGGGGTATACCTACACACATTCTCACCTGCACGATGGTGATTTTTACCGCGAAACACCGCTCACTCCCCGCGACCATACCAATTCGGTGCTGATGTACGAAGTAGAGAATAAATGGAAGGTAGGGTTGGAAGGCTATTATTACAGTCCGCAGTTTTTAAATGATGGCACCTACAGCCGCGACTATTGGCTGTGCGGCTTTATGGCAGAGCGCATCTGGAAGAACATCTCGGCCTACATTAACTTTGAGAACTTCCTGGATAGCCGCCAGACGCGTTTTGGCTCTATCTATACCGGTAGCCCCGTTAACCCGCAGTTTAAAGACATATATGCACCGCTGGACGGGTTTGTGGTGAACGGGGGGATAAAGGTGCGGTTGTAAAATATAAGGAGGGGCATCATGAAGAAAGCTATCAATTCCTATATCACCTTTACACGCAAAGAGCGGATAGGGATTGCCTGTCTGTGCTTTATCATACTGGTGCTGATCGTTACCCGGGCTACATTAATATACTGGGTGCATCCTAAGATGGATATTGAGGAAGAGAAAAAGCTACAAGCCGCATATGCCGCTTTTTTGCGCAGCCAGCCCAAAGTAGCACCCATTGCAGATACAGTTGCAGCCTATACAGATAAAGGAGATGATGAGGCATCGCAAATGCCGGATGTTATAAATTTAAATACCGCCGACTCTGCCACGCTGGTAAGGTTGAAAGGTATAGGGCCTGCCTTTGCGCGTAAAATAGTACAGAAGAGAAGGAAAGGTTACCGGTTCAGGAAGGTGGATGATATACTTGACATTCAATATATTGCCCCCGCCACGTTTGCCATCATTAAAACCCACCTGTCCACTACAGACAGCGCACAAAACACTGATAACCGGCGGGATACGCAAAAAACAAAATAGCATTTTTTATTACATGCTATTTTATTGACAAAAAATGTCGTAAAATTGCGGCACTTTAACAACTTATATGGAGTTTAACTACACAGATACC
Source organism: uncultured Flavipsychrobacter sp. (assembly GCA_964588295.1). Classification (GTDB taxonomy): domain Bacteria; phylum Bacteroidota; class Bacteroidia; order Chitinophagales; family Chitinophagaceae; genus Flavipsychrobacter. Next base: position 68,331 of record CAZPOT010000018.1, read on the forward strand.
CAGATTTCCATTGCGGAAATGATCCGCGATTTTGCTAATAAGCACATCCGCCCGCAGATGATGGAGTGGGATGAAAGCCAGAAATTTCCGGTTGAAGTTTTCAAAAAATTAGGTGAGCTCGGCCTTATGGGCGTACTGGTTCCTGCTGAGTACGGCGGTTCCGGCCTCGGCTATTTTGAATATGTAACTGCCGTTAGCGAGATAGCTAAAGTTTGTGGCTCTATAGGCTTGTCTGTAGCTGCGCACAACTCTTTATGCACAGGCCATATCCTGTATTTTGGTAACGAAGAGCAAAAGAAAAAATACCTGCCAAAGCTGGCTACAGCAGAATTTATTGGCGCATGGGGCCTTACAGAAGCTAATACCGGCAGCGATGCGGGCAACATGCGTTGCACTGCAGTACGCGATGGCGATGGCTGGATACTGAACGGTACTAAGAACTGGATAACCCACGGTATTACCGGCGATGTGGCTGTAGTACTGGCCCGCACCGGCGAACCACGTGCCAAGAACAACGTAACTGCATTTATAGTAGAGCGTGGCACTCCGGGCTTCAGCGCAGGTAAGAAAGAAAACAAACTGGGCATGCGCGCCAGCGAAACTGCCGAGCTGATCTTCGATAATTGCCGCATCTCTGATGCACAGCGCATGGGCGAAGTAGGCGAAGGCTTTAAGCAGGCGATGAAGGTGCTGGACGGTGGCCGTATATCTATAGCTGCTCTGTCTTTGGGTATTGCCAAGGGCGCGTACGAAGCATCTGTTAAGTACTCAAAAGAGCGTCACCAGTTCGATCAGCCTATTTCTAACTTCCAGGCAATTGCCTTTAAGCTGGCAGATATGGCTACCCAGATCGAAGCATCTGAACTGTTGATATACCAGGCAGCAGATCTGAAGAACCGCCACCAGCCAATGACCAAAGAGTCGGCTATGGCCAAGTACTATGCGTCTGAAGTAGCAGTACGCGTGTCCACCGAAGCTGTTCAGATATTTGGCGGCTATGGCTACACCAAAGACTTCCCGGTAGAAAAATACTACCGCGACAGCAAGCTGTGTACTATCGGCGAAGGCACTTCCGAGATCCAGAAACTGGTTATCTCAAGGGATATTCTGAAACAGTAAGTATTTAAAACATATTATGCTAAAGGCGAACCGCACACGCGGTACGCTTTTGGTTTTTAAAGGGAAATGCTATCAAACTGCTGAATTCAACCGTTTTTTTACACTTCTTTAACTTTTTTTAGCCTTAATTGTTGGAAGAAACCCAATTATCGATTACATTTGCAGTCCAAAATTATTTATTCATTAACCCCCTAAAATAATTTCAATTATTTATGTCGGTAAAAATTCGTCTCCAGAGACACGGTAGCAAGAAGCGCCCGTTTTATTTCATAGTAGTTGCCAACACTACTGCACCCCGCGATGGTAAGTTCATCGAGAAGCTGGGTACTTACAACCCACTTACTGTTCCTGCTACTATACGCATGAACCGTGAGCGTTCTCTGCACTGGTTGTCTAAAGGTGCTGAACCAACTAACACTTGCCGCAGGATCCTGTCGTTCAAGGGCGTATTGTTCCTGAAGCACCTGATGCGTGGTGTATCTCTCGGCCTGTTCGACGAAGCTACCGCCATGGAAAAGTTTGAGCAGTGGAATGGTGAGCACGAAGCGCTTGTTGCCCGCAGGGAAGAAGCTCATCGTAAGCACAAAGCTGAAAAGCGCCAGGCTACTATCGCTGAATCAGTTCGCATGGTTGAAGCTAAGAACGCTGAAAAACAAATGGCTGCTGAAGCTGCTGCTGAAACTGCTGATGACGCAGAAACAGAAGCACCTGCTGCTGAATAATTTTTCAAACAACAGAATGTTTATAGAAAGCTCCCGCACAAAATGCGGGAGTTTTTTTGTGGCCATAGCTGCTTGCCCAACACCCTTTGTTTGTTGTGCTTTATTGTATCTTTAACAACAAAAATGTTTAAGTTTGTTGCTACAGCTCAATTGTATTATGCCAAATAGATCACTCCTGTTATTATTAGCTTCTGCATTTACACTTTCTGTCCATACTGCTAATGCCCAACTGGGTAGTATTACGCCCCGCGATATGGAAAAACTGCAGATAATGGAAGACTCTATGCTGGTAACTGTAGACTCTATGTATACCGCCTACATACCCGATACGCATATAGGCTACAGCGAGCGCCTCATCAGGCAGCTGATCAAAACACTAAAGATCCAGAACTCTTACCTCTACCCTTTCAGTAAGCTAAAGGAAAAGATCAACATTATATCCCCCGACGATAATTCGTTCCGCATCTTTAACTGGAGTGCAGATGTGTCGCAGATATTCAGGCGTTACTACGGCGCTATACAAATGCCGCAGGAAAACCTGAAGCTGTACGGCCTGGTAGACTACCAGGAGCAAATGACGAAGGGGGCAGAAGATAGCCTGCTCACTGGCAGCAAATGGTATGGTGCGCTGTACTACCGCATAATGACCAACGAAGTAGATGGACAGAAAGTGTACACCCTGTTTGGCATCAACGAGGGTGCAGTATCTAATAAGAAAATACTGGACCCACTTACCTTTACCGGCAATGGGATCGCCTTTGGTGCACCTATATTCGGTATCGGCTCTACCAACTTTCCGCGTCAGCCCATAAAGCGTTTTATACTGGAGTATAAAAAAGACGTGCATGTAAGCATGAACTGGGACCAGGAAAAAAACGCGATAGTCTTCGACGACCTGGTATCGCAGGTAAACGACCCTAACCGCAAATATACCTATGTACCCAGCGGCCAGTACAACGCCTTTGTATGGGATGGCAGTATGTGGAGCCTTCGCCTGAACATTGCCCCAATAACAGAATTACAAGACAACCAGGCCCCATCAGACGATGATAAGGACCAGAAGAAATAGAGCAATTGCATGCCGTACAAAAATTAAGGGCTCCCTCAACAGGGAACCCTTCGCCTTATAGGGGCTAAAACAAAAGCTTCTTTATTCATCGTCATCTTCGTCTTCATATTCCTTTACCTCGGTGCCATCCATATTTTTCAGACCGGTTGCGGTCATCAGGTAGGCTTTATCTCTTCCGTACACGCCGTTACCACCATCCCAGTGCCTTGTAGCATATACGCCATGGCCACGGTCATTCATGGTAAACCAACTGTACTCATTAATATCTTTGGAAAGACTCACCGTTTTGCCCAGCGGCACCTCAACAGTTATCAGTACCTGCTGATTCCGGAACTTATCCCTGTTGCTGATCGTAAATCCTTTAGGCAAGGATATTACGGTATCGGCCTGTGCAATCGGGAAGTTGATATTACCGGCCATCCTTTTTGCCTCCAGCATCGTATTGCCCCTGCCCGATCTTGTTTCGTACACATGGAAGAAGCTATCGGGACTTTGCTCTATGTTCACCTTTACAGTATTCAGCCACAGCGAGTCGCTACTCACCAGGCGGAACGGATGATCATCATCGTCCTCCCAATCTCCGCCAAACCAACGGCTGTACCGGGCATAATGGTATGGGCGTATTGGTGTATTAACAACAGATACATACAGCCTGCCCACAGATGGCTGTTGCAGGTGCACCTCTTCTTCAACCATATTTTTCACACTGAAATTGCGCACGATCATGCCGGCCATTACCAGGCTGCACACTATACCACATATCCACAAACCTGCAAAGATAAAACCCAGGTAATGGCTGCTGGAGCGTACATTCATCAGCCTGCGGATGATCCACACCGCCAGGGCAAGGAATGGAATGCTTAAGGTGAGTATAACGCCCGTCCATGCCAGCAGATACTGGTTACTGCCATCCAATACAAAGTCAGTAAATGGCATAGCAGCAGCACCCGCAAATACCAATCCTATCAGCGCTGCAAACAAGCTAAGCGCTACAGAACCCGCTATCAACAGGAAGAACGATTTGAACAATATACCGATAACCCTGCCTACGCCGCTGCCTGCAGGCTTATTAGTATAGGCAGGCTCGGTACGTGCATGGGTGGCGGCTTTTATGGTGTTGATGTCTATTTTCTCGCCACGCATTTCCATCTTATCCGTAGCAGACACAGCATAAGGAACAGCTATCCACAGCACTACATACAATACAAAGAACGTACTACCGAAGTACCCGGTGAACAAGCCATTATGCACATGATTAAAGAAGTTCAGGAAGTGAATGCTGTTGAACAACACAGTGATTATAAATGGGAACAAGAACAGCACCCGCAGCTTCCACGCCTCTATATTAAAGTAGTGCGATAACCCTCCGCACACGCCTGCAATTACCTTGCTGTCCGGATCGCGGAACAGGCGGCGGGTAATATGCGTAGTGCGGCTATGGGCCGGTACTATCATCCACAACAATACATATACCCAAAAGAAGGCGCCGAAGAATACAACAAACAGTATGCGTACTATCAGCGTATCAATATTCATTCTGGCAGCTATACCGCTGCACACGCCACCCAGCACCTTCTCATCCGCATTCCGGTAAAATTTATCGTTGCCTGATGCGTTGAACGCCCGCTTTTGCTCATATCCTGTATAGGTTTGCTGGCGGTCTGTAGTGTCCTCAGCATCCATATCTTCTACCCTGCCTATGCTTTCTATTATCTGGTCCAGGTCGGCAGTATTAATGCAGGCAGCAGTTTTTAAGCGTGCGGCCATCAGTTCGGCAATACGGTTCTCTATATCAGCAATTATCTCATCGCTGCTTTCCTCTGCGGCAAAATGGCGCTGCAGGCTGTCGCTGTATTTTTTTAATACTTCGTAAGCAGGCTCCTCTATAGCTATTACCCTGCCCTGAAAGTTTATGTTGATTATTTTTTCCATGTTGTTTGTTTTGAGTGAGTATGTGTGTGGTGCTTTTACTGGTTATCGGTTAGCGGCGGCAGCGACTGATCTTTATTCTTCAACGCATTTACCGCGTGGGCAAGTTCGTTCCAGGTTTCCTCCAGTTGCTTATAAAAAGCTATCCCTTGCTCCGTTAAAGAAAAGTACTTCCGTGGCGGCCCCGAATTGCTTTCTACCCAACGGTAAGTAAGCATACCCGCATTCTTCAGCCTGGTAAGCAGCGGGTATAAAGTGCCCTCCAGTACCAGCAGTTTGCTTTCGCGCATCTCTTCTACTATATCGCTGGGATAGGCCTCTCCCCTTCTTATTACCGAAAGGATGCAAAACTCCAGTATCCCCCGGCGCATCTGGCTTTGTGTGTTCTCAATATTTAGCTTGTTTTCCATAACAGGAACTATTTACCACACAAATGTATGCACTATTCAGTACTATACAATACATAGTACTACATTTTAACAAATAAATTTTTGGTCAGGCAGAAATAAAAACGGGAATGCCGCCAGGTTAGTGGCGGCATTCCCGGAATGTTAACGCTAAAACTAAGGGGTATATTTAGTTATTCCTAAGATTGATCTGGCAACCAATAGACCTGGTTTCAGGTGTTTTCACCGGTTTACCCGCAAGCAGTTGGTCAACTGCATCGCTCACATATCGGTGCTTTACTTTGGCTGGCTCTGCGCCGTTATCGTCTATGGCACCACTATATTTCACTACCCAGTTGCCGTTTTCTTTCCATATTACAAAAGCGTGCGGCGTTTTCTGGGCTTTGAACATACGAGCTACCTGCTGGGTATTATCGTAGAGGTATGGAAAAAGGAATTTTTCGTCCTTCGCTTTCTTCACCATCGCTGCATAGCTATCGCCTTCATACACTACCGTATCTGTAGAGCTGATAGCAATAACAGGGACACCAAGCTTTGTGTACTTAGCATACAAATCGTTAAGGCGCGGTGGGTATAGTTTGGCAAAAGGGCAATGATTGCAGGTAAATATCACCACACAGCCCTTTGCGTCCTTATAATCGCCGAGCGCTACCATTTTGCCATCTGTATTCCTCAGGGTAAAGTCCTTTATAGCCTGTCCGCTTACTGTGCCGGCAAACAGCAATATGCCCAGTACCGCGACAGCAAAAAAGCCCTTTGAAAAAGCTGCTATTCTTTTCATACCTGTTCTCACCTACTCTTTAATAAATTGTTTGGCAGTAGTTTTCTTAGTAGCCTCATCTGTAAGCAGCAGGAAGTAGGTACCGGGAGCGAAGCTGCTGATATCTATACCACCTGCCAGTTGCGGACGCGGCAGCATACACATAGTGCGGCCAGCTGCATTGGCAATGGTAACATAGTATACCTGTGCCGCCGGATCGTCCATAGATACATACAATCTGCTACCTGCAGGATTAGGATATAGACTAAACCCGGCTGCATTCTTACTCATATTATCAACACCGGTGGCGTCTACAACCACAAACTGCTGCATCATACCGCCATCCTCATGTGGTGCAAAATGGCAATGGTACATGAACGGATGAATAGGATCGGCATAGTCATCAAACCTTGCCACAAATGTTACGGTATCATTCACCTGCAGATAGTAAGTATCCTTCCAGCCGCTTTCGTAAGCACCTACCGGGTGCGAGCTCCTGGAAACGATCTTGAACTCCACATCGTGAATATGGAAGCTATGACCAAACACATTGTTATTGATAACGGTCCATTTTTCCACGTCGCCCAGGTGAACCGTTTTATTGATCGTCCCGTAGTTAAATAAAGTATGATCGAAATTGAACGGCGTACTGGCTGGGCCGGGATTACCATCTGTTACCAGCAAGGTGCGGCTCACAGTTGCATCCGCAGCCGTAAGGTAGGTATTAGACACCAGCGATGCAGGTACAGATGTTATAGCGCCGGCAGTAGCTGCGCCAACAACCATATGCAATACATTAAAATTCCTGTTGTTCAGCAGGCTGCCAAAAGCACCGGTAGTGCCGGGCTCGCCACCACCAAAACCAAATTCCTGGCCGGCGTTGTAGGCTACAAGATCCAGGCTGCTGCCTACAGCATCGCTACCCAGGTCTACCAATATTTCGGCGCGCTCCCCTACTACCAGTTTTACGCGCGTAGCAGCTATAGGTGCGTTCAGTAAACCGCCGTCGTTACCTATAATATAGAAAGTACGATTGTCGCTGAAGCCAAGGTTATAAGCGCGCTCCATTTCCGCATTAAGTATACGCATGCGCACATATTGCTTAGGCAACGTCACCTGCGGATGCAGCGTTCCGTTAACCAGGCAGGTATCGCCATAGTGACTGCTGGTATAATCAATAGCATTGGCAGCATCAAACTTACGGCTGGTGAGCGCCAGCGGTATATCATCTACTCCATAGGTGCGTGGCAATGCCAGCGCAGCCTCAGCAGCATCGCGCACTATTATAAAGCCGCCTATGCCCTTGGCCATCTGCTCCTCCGTCATAGTATGCAGGTGCGGGTGATACCAATAGGTAGCCGCCTGGTTCTTCACCTTCCAGTACGGCTGCCATAACGTACCCGGCGGAATGACCTGGTGCGGACCGCCATCCATTACCGCAGGCAGGTGCATACCATGCCAGTGCAGTGTGGTACTATCGTTCAGGTAGCTGTGCACATTCAGGTGCACGGTATCGCCATAATTAAAGATGAGCGTTGGCCCCCAGAAGTTGCCATTGATTCCGCCCGTTATAGTTTGGTTACCCGGCAAAAACTGCTTGAAAGTGTCTTTAATATCAAGATTAAATGTAGTGCCGGAGATAGTATCCGGGATGGTGAGCGTGTTGTATTGTGCAGAAGCACTCAGCGCTGCACAACAGGCCAGGCCGGTAATCAGGTTTGTCAATTTCATCGGAAGACAGATTAATTCGTCTATTAAGACGTTGTTCCTTTGCAAAACCTTCGCTGCCAGCACTTTAAAAACAAAGTAAATTTGCATCCACCAACAGCTACTCCAAATCCCAAAAGATTTGCTACATTTGCAGCCCTTCAACTGCTGTAACAAACCTATAGCAGCGAGTTAACCGGTCCGGTAGCTCAGTTGGATAGAGCACAAGCCTTCTAAGCTTGGGGTCATTGGTTCGAATCCAATCCGGATCACAGAGCATCAAAAGGAAAGGCCCGTCCAGCAATGGTTTCGGGTCTTTCCTATTTTTTGGTTTAAACATGGTTTAAACATTTACTCAAGTCGAATTTAAGTTTCTATTGTCCGAATAAAAAAAAGCTAGTCAGTTATGTCACGTTGACGAACCGACCAGCTTTTAATCTTTATTTCGTTTTCAGGGGACTTTTGGATTATGAAGAGCGAGACCGTCTCAAAAGAAATCTGCATAATAATAAGCGATGTGCACCTCGCATTATTATTTTTTCTAGCAGCAAACAAAATACAACATAACTCTCCTGCTACATCACGCACTAGAATATGGCTAGTATTCTAAAATGATGGTGATTGTATGCAATTCCTGCTACCAAATACATTAACTCGTCTTTATCTGATGTTGCCACTTCTTCGATGTACACACCCATATCTGCCTTGATATTGCTAATATCTACCAGGCTCACTACCTTGAATGGCGTGTATAATCTTCGCAACCGATCAGTTCTGTTGACAATGAGTATGCTGAATGGATCGCAGTGCTGTAAATGAATGATCCTACTCATAAGCGAGAAAGGATTAATTCAGGAACCAAGATGATGCTTTGTGTTCTAAAGCGTGCTGTAACTCCTTAGTTATTTCAAAGGCGTTGACACTGCGGTCAAGGAAGTTATCGATATAGGTACTCTTGTTTGCTCCTATAAACAGGTTGTAGAGATTCCACAGATTGATTGAGCCGGATTTATTGCAGCAAAAATCCTGGTCCAGATAATAATCCTTACAAACGGAATGATTTGACCATCCCCAAACATTAGTGGAGGGATTGTACAAGCTAGATTCTCGGGAATATGCTTATGCATTCTACAGCGGCCAATTAGGTTGGCAAATTGCTGCTCTGTCAAATCATAACGTTCCAATGATTCCAACTGTGTAGCGAATTGTACCGGTTGGAACTCTTCCAGTAATCGAAGAATTGCGTAGGAGAGCATATCCAGGTTCTTCACCTTCAGATCGGCCATGAAGCCATCAGTAGATACACACAAGTTTGTACATACTTTATTCTGAAAGCCGACAAATACTTTAAAGTGCTGGTCTGTCCCACTCTTGGCATACAGGTTATCAAGATTGTAAGCCTTTACTCCCCCTACTGTCAAATTGAGCATGTTACCTGCAATATCAGTGTGTATCGTAGGAATTTCGATAACGAAAGCCCTACGTTCATAATATAATGTTTTTTCGCCATCTAATAGTTCGATTGCGGGCTTATTCCTTGCTTCTGGTACTCTACCCTTGATAGGATGCGAGAGCCTTATTTCAGGTCTTAAAATCGTTTCTCCGTGATATGCTTGAGAGACAGCGTTCATGGCTGCTCCTATGAACTCGCCATGGGAGATAACGGGTTCGTTATCCTTTATAAACACGGGAATAATATGCTGTCTATTCAGCTCCTGTAAATTACCTCTACAGGTGTTAGCTTCGATAAAAGCTTTAGAGGAAGAGATAACCTCGACTTCGCTGAATTCAATTTGTTCAATACCATCCTGTGGCTGATTGTTAACTGTGTGCTGCATGTTTTATTTGATTTTGGTTATTAGTATTAAATTTTAATAATTCTTGGCGCCGCTTGGTAAATTCCGGCAATAGAGTTTCCTGGTATTGGGGATAAGCATAATAGAGTTTCAGTAACTGATCGCTGCTTCTACAACTAGCAATGTGAAGCACTACCTCTTGCATTTGATTTCTTGGAGGTGGGTCTATTCCAATATTGCACCACTGCAATATGCTTTTACCAGTTTCAACAGATGGCAAGAATTCGGCTTTACCTGTGAATAGTCCAGTCCGATCCTTGGAAACGGTGGCCTGATTGCGAATGTTCATTTCAAACACTAACGTGAACTCATAATCGATGCCCTCGCGTGTTATCCCTTTTAATCCGACCTTTTCAGGCACCTGCTTACCATTCTTATCGACCAGGATATAGTCTTGCTTTGCTCTGATAGTACTTATAACGTGGGAGGAACTTTGTAGCATCGCCTGTAGGAAATCATTATGCCTTGGCGTAACCTTACTCCAATTGGTATAACTGTTACCTATCATGCTCCCATGAATATCTAATACCCCACCATTGCCCTCCCACTCGTGAGATATGCTATCGATGATGATGACGTCCATTTCGGACCGTTCACATACGTGTATAGCTTGCACAAACCTCTCTGGTGTGAACGGAGCTATCATGGGCAAAACTTTATAACTACCTAAGTGCGAATACAAATCAGCGCTATGGTTTTCGGAGTCTATAACGGCTATCTTATTCCAATCACCACATAAGCCATATGCAATAAGAAGGGCTGACATTGTTTTGCCAGCCCCGGATGGACCCTGAAGTCCCATTTTAGCCTTTTTACGGCTAGCAGTTTGTAATTCCATGCTTCATGTTTTTGATTAGAAAATGGCAAACTCTTACCCGAAGTTTTAATGAAAGTCGTTAGATGTCGGACGCATCCAATAATCTTAGTTCGTTCTCGGAATCTCATAAATACCAATGGGAATCCGCTTCTTGGCTACTGGGACTTCTTCAGGCACATAGTCCCATCTATGGCCTATCTGAATTGTTTCTCCAGTTTCAGGCAGAACATAATCAAATGGTTCGCATGGAATACGGACTATTTGGCCTTCCATCTGCGAGCCTATCATTCGCTGGGCTGTTGCTGCATCAAAAGTCGAATAGATAAAGCAACGCCTGGTGGTAGCATAGAACCTGCCTGTATTTTGGCTTTGAACCAATTCCATCTCACCTTCGATCTCTAGTGTGATATACTCTCCTTTTTCACCCTCTCTGCGGTGATAATTCTTAACGATTACCATTGTTTTATGGATTTACAAAGTGAACAATAAAAAAGCCACCATACGGGATGCATGGCAGCTCTAAATCGGTACCGGGGTCTTTCACAGACGTGAACCTCTTTTACATACGCACAATTAAAGACCGGGCAGATCAATTTTGACCAGTCAATAGGTTGATATGATTTGCAGTGTGGCGGCGTTGCAATTTAGCGTAGGGCATAGCCTAACCAGCGGATATCCCGCGCTATCGTTTTTGGTAGTTTGTTTGACTTCTTGATGTTTTTGGGGTGGCAAAAATGACTCGCTTCGCTTAATTTTAGTTCATCATAAGTCACCCCATCCTATCCGCAGTAGCTATGTAACGGCTTTTTAAATCACGAGATGTACTCGGTCTCCTAAATGTACCAGTGGAGTTCCTCATCACTCGCCGTGCAAAGTGTGGCCTCAGACGGCATTACTTGCCTTCATTGTGAAAGTTCTGTGCACAGTGATTTTCACAAAAAATGCATATCCGAATCTGCTTTAGTTTTAATAGATATAAACTAATATTCAATTAAAAACGCATCAGGTCAGTGGTGTTGCTTTTACAAATTCAAATCTAATCATCAGAAAAAACACAGAAGAATTGCATGTATGGTATACTCAACCAAATAGTAAAATCACAAATCGGTATGGCTTTAACAGGACACCTCAACAACATTCAAAAGGAATGCCACTCGGTTTAAAGCGACATTCCTTTATTAATTTTTACATTGAAAGATATCTACTCTTTCACCAGCTTAGCAGTGCCTGCTTTAACACCGTTGTGATAGCAGGTAACTACATAGATGCCTGATGCAAGGTTATTGACATTCAGCTGGGCCTTATTGCTGATAACTACTTCAGATATCACTGTTTTGCCGGCCAGATCGGTCAGCTCTACCTTGTCGTTGCCACCGGTCACACCTTCCACAGCTACTGATACATAGTTGCTGGCAGGGTTGGGTACAACGCTCAGGTTTACTGTTACTGCGCTGTTCACGTTCACTACACCTGTTGGTGCATTGTAGTAGCTCTTAGACAGGCAGCCATCCTTAGTAGTGATCACCCAGTACTTCTTATTGGTAAAGTCAGGACCAG
>CAZPOT010000019.1:0-77697 GCA_964588295.1 uncultured Flavipsychrobacter sp.
TCGACGGTACTATCCAGTTCGATGGTCTGCGTACTACCAAGTACAAAGATGCTGACGGCGAAGAGCAGATAGTAGTAATAGGCCGTACGGGTGAAGTGCGTATAGTGGATATGGCTAACGACCGCCTGCTGATCACCAACAACGTACCTTATGGTTCTATACTGAAGGTGAGCAACGGTAAGAAAATAGCTAAGGGCGATGTGATCTGTACATGGGATCCGTTCAACGCCGTTATCATATCTGAAGTGAGTGGTAGCATACGATTCGAAAGCATCATTGACGGTGTAACTTACCGTGACGAGAGCGACGAACAGACCGGACACCGCGAGAAGGTTGTTATTGAAACTAAAGACAAGACCAAGATACCTGCGATCATTGTTGATGGCAAGGAAACGAAGACATATAACCTTCCTGTTGGATCGCACATTATTGTTGCTGAAGGCGACGAAGTGCACAACGGCCAGGTGTTGGTGAAGATACCACGTGTTATGGGTCGTAGCCGAGACATCACGGGTGGTCTGCCACGTGTAACAGAATTGTTTGAAGCACGTAACCCAAGCAACCCTGCCATTGTTGCAGAAATAGATGGTGTTGTTGCTTTTGGTAGCGTGAAGCGTGGTAACCGCGAGATAATAGTAGAAAGCCGTGAAGGCCTGGTTAAGAAGTACCTGGTACCGCTTACCCGCCACATCATGGTTCAGGATGGTGACTTCGTAAAGGCAGGTACATCTCTGTCTGACGGTGCTACCACTCCGGGCGATATCCTCGCTATCAAGGGCCCATTCGCTGTTCAGGAATACCTGGTAAATGAGATACAGGAAGTATATCGTTTGCAGGGGGTGAAGATCAACGATAAGCACGTAGAAGTTATCGTTCGCCAGATGATGCGTAAAGTATCGATAGTGGATCCGGGAGATACTAAGTTCCTGGAAGAAGATATCGTTGATAAGTTCGACTTCATGGACGAGAACGACTGGATCTTTGACAAGAAGGTAGTAACAGAAGCCGGCGATTCAGACAAGCTGCACCCTGGCCAGATAGTTACCCTGCGCGAACTGCGCGAAGAGAACAGCGGCCTGCGCCGTGCAGACAAGAAGCTGGTTGAATACCGCGATGCTAACCCTGCTACATCATCTCCGATGCTGTTGGGTATCACTAAGGCATCACTTGGTACACAAAGCTGGATATCTGCCGCTTCGTTCCAGGAAACTACCAAGGTACTGTCTCAGGCAGCCATTAATGGTAAGTCTGACAGCCTGATAGGCCTGAAGGAGAACGTTATCACCGGTAACCTCATCCCTGCAGGTACAGGTATGCGCGACTTCGATGATATGGTAGTAGGTTCTAAGGAAGAGTTCGACCTCCTGATGACCAACCGCGATGTCCTCCAGTTCGACGACGAAGAGTAATTTTTAATTACAGTATTTCATACAAACAGCCGCTTCATTTGGAGCGGCTGTTTTGTTGATTAGAGCATGTGTTAAATATGGTTTTATGATGAGTCGGACTGCTCTAAGACCACATATTTTTCGTATCTTTATATTACTATAAAATAGTCTCATTACAGTGTATGAATGCATTTGTTACTGATTCCATGCCTGATAGAAAGGAAAAATATCTGCTTACTATCAAGAAGCTTCGTGCTGTAAATTTTAGTAGAGATCTGCCCTTTCTAATTTTATCAGATCAATTACCTGATGGACAAGTTTATCGGGAGTACCCTGACGGACATATAGAATTGCAGGAGGTTTTTTTAACTGGCACAAGGTTTCAGTATAAGCTCATACACACGGTTGCGGATGTAGAGGCTGATCGCATAAGACAAGCGTATGGACTACTCTAAGCCGACGATTATTGTTATCTCAGGCCCTAATGGTGCCGGTAAATCTACTCACGCACAAACAATGTTGCCCTCGGAGTTCGAAGGCATTGTATCATTCGACAGAGATAATACGCGCGTACAATTTTAAAGCCAACTAAAGCATGGTAGTGAAGACAAGAAAGACATATTTCGTTTAGCTACTCGCATGATGGAACAGTTATTGGTAGAAAGCATGAAGCGCGCAATAGCAACCAACGCGAATTTTGTTTTGGAGACGCCGCTTTCTCATGCTGACTATTGGCTGTACATTGATATGTTTAAAAGAGCAGGATATCAGATACAACTGAATTATTTATGCCTTGATAAAGTGAGTGACTGTATAGCACGAGTGGGACAAAGAGTACTTGAAGGCGGACACTATGTGGATCCTAAAACAATTAAGGGTGTTTACGATAAAAATCTTGAACACATCAACGACTACCATGATTCTTTTAGCGTAATAGAATTGTATGATGGTATGAAAATACCAACATTACTTGCGAAAATGGAGGATGGGAAGGTCATTTTTTGCAGAAAAATGGCTTTACAGAAAAAGTGGGTAAAAGCTGGTTGCCTGTTATGTTTGAGAAGATCAGAGTGGCTATTAAAAATAAGAACTGAGATTAAAAGTGGCAATGAAAACGCAACAGCCGCTCAACATGAGCGGCTGTTCTATTTATGTCGGTTCAGCAAACTTGCCTTACATCCCCGCTATCACTTCCAGCGATTTACGGATCATATTATCTACCGCTGCATTGCCATCGCTGCAGAAGGTTTTGCTTACACGGTTGGCAACGGCTGTGCTTATAGACAGGCTCTTGTGGCCCAGTATCTTGCCCAGTCCATAGATGGCTGATGTTTCCATTTCGAAGTTGGTAATACGGATATCTTGGTAGCGGAAAGTAGTGAGCGCATCTATAAGGTGAGGGAAGGCGAGGGGAGCACGCAGCACACGGCCCTGCGGCCCGTAGAAGCCAGGACAGGTAACGGTAATGCCGTGTACAAACCCTGCACCAAAATGCTTGCGCAGGCTTATAGCACCCTCGGCTATATAAGGAACAATGCTCTTATTCTCTAAACCTGTGTGTTTGATGAACTCGTTGATGATATACGTTTCATCGGGATTGTTGCTCATGCGGTAGTAGTGCATCAGGTTGTCCATGCCTATGGCGTGCGATGATACGATGATGCTTTCTACCGGTACATCGCCCTGCAAGCAGCCACAGGTGCCCATGCGGATGAGGCTGAGCTGTGTATGTTCCGGCTTCACGGTGCGCGTAGCAAAGTCAATATTTACCAGGGCATCCAGCTCGTTATATACGATGTCTATATTATCGGGGCCTATGCCTGTGCTTACACAGCTGATGGGCTTATTGCCTATCATGCCGGTGTGTGTAACAAACTCGCGGTGCTGTGCTTTATGTGTTATTTTGTCGAAATATTTTGATACTTCTTTTACACGGTCGGGGTCGCCTACGGTGATGACGGTTGGGGCAATATGCTCGGGTGCAAGGTCCAGGTGATAGATGTTGCCACGGGGCGTTATGATCAGTTCTGAACTTGCAATTGGGTTGATGCTATTAGTCATTATTTTATACTTGAAATGTTTTGTAAAGAAACGAAATAGTTCTTAGATTTGCACTCCCAAGGTCGGATGGCCGAGTGGCTAGGCACAGCTCTGCAAAAGCTGCTACAGCGGTTCGAATCCGCTTTCGACCTCAAATAAAACAGGGAACCCCCGATAACTTTACGTTTCGGGGGTTTAATTTTTATTGGGGAACACCTGTGGGTACCAATATCTTGCGTAACAGGCATGATCCATTGCCATCAGAACTTGTACATGGCAGATAGTTTCAAAAAGAATGGTGTGCCCGGTGTGTAGCAAACATCGGTTTGCGATTGGGGCTCCAGCATACCATTAGCAAGATGAAGGCGTGTTTCGGTATCAAACTGAGCTTCATTCCATTGTACATTGGTGACATTCTGTATCTGCAATCCCAATTCGTATCGAGGACGGATATAATTGACAACGGCATCAAATACAGTATAGCCCATCGCTGTGCGCGAATTATCATCATTGGCAGGCCTGTCACTCATGTGGCGATATCGCAGGCTGGCAGACAGATTTTTATGCACCATAAATGTAACTCCGCCAATAGAAGTAAGCGGTGCTGCCAGCGCTATATAGTCCTGACCCTTTGGTTGATCTATGGCACGGCCATGCGCATAGTTCACATCCACATCGGCATAGAGCCATTTCAATACCTGGTAACGCACAGACACATCGAAACCGTAGCGCCTTGTGCGGCCACCGGTATCAATAACTGCTACATCGCCCGCATATGAAAATTCCTGTTGCAGATCTAAGCGCCAGGCAGCAGCAGAAATAAGCAGCTTGCTGTATGGCTTAATTATAATCCCCAGATCGTGAGAAAAAGCCAGGGGCATAATATCATTCACTTTGATAGCGCCGTTAAACTGCACACCGGTTGCCAGTGTGCGGGCATCGTTGCTGTGAAAGCCGGTACCGTAATTGTAGTATATGCGTGCCTTATCAGAGAAATTATAATAAATACCAGCTTTGGGGCTGAATTTGCCCCCGGTTGACGAATACCGGGGCTTGTCTGCCAGGGTTGGCCTCAGATCATCGTACTGCTGTACCAGTGCATCATAGCGGGTGCCGGCAGTAAGTACTAATTGGGGAAGCAAGTATATTGTTTGACCAACGTAACCATAAATATTGGCTTCATGCACATCGCCCAATGCCAGCTGCGTATTTACTATAGACCTGGTCGTCATATAGCTGAGCTCTCCTCCCATAACATTATCATAGCGTATACCCAACCCGATTTGGGTTTTCATTTTAAGGCCTGCTAAGGTGTAATTAGTTCCGTATTCGCTGTTGTAGCCGCCTAACACGCGGTGTTCAGCCTGGCGGATCAGATCGCCCTCGTTGGGGTGAACGAGAAAATAGGTGAAGTCTGAAAAGAGCCTGAACTGATAGTAGGTAAGGTAAAGATTACTTTTAAAATAGCTATTGTTGCCTATCCCCTGAAAATATTGCAGGTTCATGTTGTACCTGCTGGTAAGGCCGCCTTCAGGGTCCAGGCTACCGTACCTGCCAACAATGCCCATATCTACGGCGCGGGTTGGCAACTGGCCTGATGCATCCCAGAAAGAGTGCATACCGGATAAAGTAAGTGTAAATATCTTGTTACTGGCAATATAGTTGGTATACTTGCCCATAAGGTTGAAACGATTGAAATTCTGGGGCATGTCAAAATAGCTGCGGTTATATCCGTACTCGCCCATTACATAGGCTTCCTGGTGTGCATTGCTATCGTGCTGGCGGGTAAGCAGTTGCAGGCCGGCAACCGTGCGGAAATATCCATACATGCCGCCCTCTGTTTTTACAAAACTGTTTTCCAGCTCGTTCCTGGTCTTAAAGGCAACAAAGCCCGCAGTGGTCAGGTTGCCTTTGTCTATCTCGTAAGGTCCCTTGCCGTAGTTAACCTCCTGTACCGATTCCGGTATGATAAAATGAGCATCTGCAAAGCCCTGGCCATGCGCGTGAGATACCATATTAACAGGCATGCCATCTACGCTCACATTTACATCAGTACCATGATCGCAGTCAAATCCGCGCAGAAATATCTGCTCTGCCTTACCCCCTCCCTGGTGCTGGGCGATAAACAGGCCAGGCACCAGCCGCAGCATATCCTGCGTAGTGTTAACAGGCCTAAGCTTCAGGTCTATACCACTAACACTGCTCATGGTAAGTGGCTTGCGCGCATTAATAGAAACGGCATCCATTTGAAGCGAGGTGCCCTGTAAGTTGAAAGTAACATCTGTGGTCTCCCCATCTCTAATTGTTGCTACCTCTTCTATGCTTTCGTAGCCAACATGCGATACAACTATTTTATACCTGCCCGGCTCCATGCCCTTAATGAAAAATTTGCCCAGCGCATCTGTAACCGCGCTGTGATCGCCACTGGCAATATATATGCTTACACCTTCTGCCGGCTTGCGCGTGGCACCATCGTATATGACACCGCGCAGGCTGCCGGTGTGGGCATATGCTGCAATAGAAAATAAGAAAGAAAGTATTATTGTAGTAAAGATCGTTTTCATCTGGTTGAATTGAGTATGTGCATAACTATATTGCACGCGCTCCTACGCCATAGGTATAAGGAACGGTGAAATAACTACCGGTAGTAAAAAGAAAAACGGCAGGCGACAGCACAGCATTGGCATGCTCATAAAATCACCACATAAAATGAAAATGCGCTTATACAGCGTTTGTTGCTCCTGCCGTTACTGGCAGCAGTTGGGGAGGAGGGTAATCGAGACGGAGGAGTAGACGAGCGACATCATCGCTATAGATGGGGTAAAATACATTCTTGAGAGTAAAAGAATGTGCTGATACAACAGCTTTAATATTATTGACAGTTATGCAATCATACGTATCTGCCTTTGCCGCGCAGGTGTGCTTATCTTTTTCGGATTGTTTGGCACCTTGCACCATCTCGTTATGCATATGGAACCTGCCACTCACCTCGTGTACTGTAAGCAGGTGATGCTGTTTCCAGAAGGTATGTGCCAGCTTATCTGTAACAGCAGGCATTACCGGTTTTAGCAATAAAATGGTGTATGCTACCAGCACCACCCAGGCTATCCTATTAAGCAGCAAGGTTCTCAACTCGCGCATACCTGCGTCATCCACGTCCCAGCCCTGCGGCTTAGGAATCGTAATGTACAATATGTTTATGCGCTCTTTCAAAAAGATTTTTTTATATAAGGAAATACGAATAACTGCCGGATTTAGTTTTAATTAGTTGAGTTATTTATTTCCTGCCGTCATTTACGGTTACACTGCAAAAAAGATGCGCTCAATTGTCCACCAGGCAGCTACGAAAGCAATTACTGCGCTTATGGGTATTACTACAGCACGCCTGTACCATACCCGCTGTGCAAAGGGACGCGCCAGCAGGAAATACAGCACTAATATTATAGTAAGCTGGCCCAACTCTACACCCACATTAAAGCTTATTAATGCAGTAGCAAATGCATATTGCGGCATGCCCAGCTGAGACAACGCCCCGGCAAAGCCCATGCCATGCACCATGCCGAATATGAATACCGTAATTATGCGCCACGGCCTTATCTGCTTGTTATACATATTCTCTATTGCAAGAAATACAATAGACAATGCAATAAGTGGTTCTATGATATTAGATGGCGGGTTGATGACATTATACATAGCCAGGCCAAGCGTAATAGTATGGGCAACTGTGAACATGGATGCCTGCAACACTATCTGCTTGATATTGTTATTGAGCAGGAACACGCAGGTGATGAATAAAATATGATCAAACCCGTCGGGCAATATATGCTCATAGCCTATCAGCATATATTTCCAGAACACCTGGTCGCCACTCATGCGCTCGAGCTCATAGTTGATAACATGCGCCTGTGCAGGCACAACAACTATAAGCAGTAAGATGATGAGTAGCAGCAACTTCTTCATGTCAACATTTTATTAGCCTCTCCCAGGGAGAGCAGTGTTTTGTACGCATGTAAACAATGCAGCACTATAAGGTCTATTTATTTATGGCAACAGCCTGTTTGGTATTGCTGAGTATTTTCTGATCTATATATTTAGACACACCCATGGCATCAGCCATCAGCTTCCGGCCTTTTTCGTTATCCCCGGCAGCTACAAAAATGGCACCTGCTTTATACATTTTCTCTGCATTGCGACTGTTAGTGCGCATCATTTTTTCGGCCAGTGGTTTAGCGTGTGTGTAATCCCCCTTCAGGTAGTATATCCATGCAGCCAGTTCATCTGCATCTATATTATCGGGGCGCATTGCCAGGTCGTTATTGGCATATTTCAGGGCATCATCCAGCTTTCCGGCTGCCAGGCATGCTGTAGCCATTTCGCGGTTCACGTTGTGCTTTACCAATGCATCGTTTTTCTCTTCCTTCTGCGCATCGTTCAGCAGGCTTATTACATCTTCCCTGGTCTCTTTTGCTTTTGCAGCATCGCCTTTCAATTCATACAGATCTCCGAGCAACGATACGAATGCAGATTCCGGCATCACCTGTATGGCCTTCTTTGTCTGCGCTATGGCCGCATCATATTTGCCATTTGCTTTTTCTACATGTGCCAGGCCGATAAGGGCAAAGGCATAATCGGGCCTGTAATTAAGAGATGTCTGGTATTCGTAAGCGGCGCTATCCGGTTTGCCTGTAGCCAGGTACAGGTCGCCCAGCGTGGTGCGTGCCCATTCTGTATTTTCTGCACCAGGCTGGCCTGCATCTACAGCCATCTGCATGGCAACAATTGCACCTTCGTTCTGCCCGTATATCTGCCTCAGGTACGATGCGCGGGAGTAGGAGCGCAGATCGGGGCGTATCTCCATCATTTTATCACAGTCTTTTATTGCTTCATCATAGTTGCCCATTTCTACATTGGCATCTACCAATGCACCGTATATACCAGCATTGTAACTGTTAAGTGCTACGCCCTCATTTGCGCTTTGCAGGGCATCCTTAAACTGGTGGGCGTTTAGCAATATTGCAGACTTCATGTTCAGCGCCTGGAATGTTATATCCTTATTGCCGGTTTTATTGTCTGTCACTTTATTCAGCACCTTCATTGCTGCATTGTTGTAGTAAGTGTTGTTCCCGGTTATACGTCCCTCGTTTATGTATACGGCGGCCAGGTTCACATATTGCTGCATGTCATCAGGGTTAGCTTTCAGCTTTTCAACAGCCTTATTATACAGCTCTACTATTTTGGCATGCTCTTCTTCTGTGCCTATGGGCTTTTTACGTTCCAGCAAAGCCGGAATAGCGTCGTTCTTTTCTCCGCAGGAGGTGAGCAAAACGGTGGTTGTGCAGAATAGGCACACTAGTAAAAAAAGTATACTTTTTTTCATGGTATTTAACTTTTGTAACAGTATATACGAAGCAATGAGATAAATTGTTTTCATTTATAAAATCTTATCAATAAAAAAACGGGCGACTGCAATAGTCGCCCGTTACGGTATTGTGGTTATTCCGTCTTCTTCTATTAGTTAGCTTTCACCAACTTGACGGTTTGCTGCAATTGATTGTTGGCAATAATGCTAACAATGTAGTTGCCAGCACTCATATTAGAGCCATCAAACGAAACGGTATAAACACCGGCTGATTTAGAGCCTTCGTTTATTACCGCTACCGACCTGCCCTGCAAATCTGTTATCTGCAAAGTGATATTCGCGTTCACATCCAGCTTGTATTTGAATGTTACGTTGTTGATCATAGGGTTTGGATACGCAGACAGTGCAACAAGCGGAGTGCTGAGGCCAAGGTGATTGATACCTTCCGTACCTGTAGGGCCGGTATAACCTGTGCCTGTATAGCTTTGCCAAGGGGTTTGTACATAAGGGAAACAAGACTTGAAAGTGGTGTCGTTATGAGTTACGCCGGCATTGAACTGCAATACACTCAACAGGTTTGGCGTAACCGGGGACGCTGTGCCGCCAGGGTAATCATCATACCACAGGCCAATAGCCGCCAGTACTGCACCGCTCACTGCCTGCAATTCTATGGTTGTTACATCATCTTCCAGCCTGCGGCCGTTAGGGAAACCATCCATATTCGGAATATTCTGTAATGCGGTTGATGCGTAGGCCGGATCGGTAAGGCCAAGAACAGCTGCCTGTATAAGACCAAGAGAACTGAACGCAGCGCTGTTACGCGGAGTTACAGGGACAGCCATATTCAGGCGGATCATATCAGACTTAGTAGGCAGGAAGTTGTTGATGAAC
Source organism: uncultured Flavipsychrobacter sp. (assembly GCA_964588295.1). Lineage (GTDB taxonomy): Bacteria > Bacteroidota > Bacteroidia > Chitinophagales > Chitinophagaceae > Flavipsychrobacter. The sequence continues at coordinate 9,679 of CAZPOT010000019.1, forward strand.
GGCTTACCGTTTGCCAGCGGGTTACCGCCTTTGCCGGTGGCTAACTGGTATGGCGCAAGATTAGGCACACCGGTAAGGAAGATAGGCAGGATGTCTACCGCGCGAGGGCTGGTGGAGTCGGGCAGTAGCAAGGTGCCGAACGCAGCATCGTCCAATGCCGTGCCTGCAACAGCTGCGCTGCCTTTTAATGGCCACAGACCTTTGTGCATATTGGTGAAATTGTATGTGCCCAAAGAAGCTCTCTGTATGCGCAGGGCAGCAAGGCCCGGCACGGCGCCGCCAAAGGCAGAGTCATCCATATATAATGCCAGCTCCGGGTTGCTGAAATACCCCGCATAAGCTACATCGGCTGTGTATGGATCAGCACCATTCCAGCGGTCTTTAGCACCTATCGGATTGATCACCTCATTGGTAAGCGGCATGCCTATGCGTGATATTTGCACCCACGAACCTGAACCAGTAGAACTGCCACCTGTTGTGCTGAGCGTGGTGATAGCCTGGCGACTGGCGGATGCCCATACACCAATGATGAAATTAGGGTCAAGAATATTGGTTGCTGAACTTACGCTGAGCCCATCTTTTTGCAGTGTGCTGATAGGTATCTCTAAGGCAATAGTATGACAGTTGAATTTGGCCAGGCCATCGCGACCGGTATTGCGGAAGCCACCTACATCAAATGCGCCGCCAAGATCCACGAAGAACGGATCATCTACAGGGCCGCAGAATATCTTCTCGCCTGTAGCAGTATTAGCTATTGCACTGGCCATAAGGTCATCATAACCGGCTGCGTGACCAAGGCCTACGCCGCTGTTAATGGACCGAGGGCCAATATTGGCAGGTGGTACAATACCATTGCTTTGTATGGTAGCAAAAGTAGCTCCGCCATCCATGCTGCGTTCGCAGGTGTAAGTAGCCTTCTGGTTCTGCCTGCCAAGGCGGATGTTAAAGAACGTAGTTGTATCCTCGTTTACCACATTGAAGGTAAAGCGATAGACTATGTCATCTCCGGCCGTTGTAGTTTTGTTCTTAATGTGTATCTCGTAACGCACGTTCTGGCCAAAAGTATACCAGTTTGGTCCGCCGGCTGGATGCTCAAATGGCACATAGTTAGCTATGATCACGATCTTGTTGGTATCGCATGGGCTCCTGAACACATAAAGGTCAGTATTGTCAGCCTGCGGATCCATTGAGATAAGGGGCGCCTCTCTATGACTGGATGCAACCGCCTGTATCTGCGGCAGCAGGCATATAGCAGCAGCCGTAAATAGTTTCGATATAATATTTTTCATGTTGAATCTTTTTTTATTGTGCTTGATTAAATGGACATTTAGAACCTGGCCTGCATTGTATAGTCGTAACCTCTCCATGGCTGCTGCACATACGGGAAGGTAGACTGGAATGTAGTGTCGTTCTTAGTTACACCTGCATTAAAGCCAAGCACATTGGTCAATCTTGTTGTTACCGGCGATCCGCCTACAGAATAATCATCATACCAAAGGCCTATTGCAGCCAGCGCTACGCCACTTACTGCCTGTAGTTCTATTGTAGTTACATCATCCTCAAGCCTGCGGCCATTAGGGAATCCATCCATATTAGGAATAAATTCCAATGTTGTATCGGCATAAGATGCTATTGTAAGACCAATTACAGCTGCCTTTATAATGCCAAGCGAACTGAAGTTAGGATCGGTGCGCGATGTTACAGGCACTGCCATATTCAGTCGGATCATGTCGCCCAGGGTAGGCAGGAAGTTGTTGATGAATGGCTTGCCATGAGCGAGTGGGTTGCCTGCAGGCTTACCTGTTGCCAGCTGATACGGTGCCATGTTTGGCACACCGGTAAAGAATATGGGCAATATATCTACAGCACGCGGGCTAACCGAATCCGGAAGCAGTACAGTGCCAAATGCAGCATCATCCAGGGCAGTACCTGCTACACCCGCAGATCCCTTAAGCGACCACAGACCCTTCTTTCCGTTACGGAAATCGAAGGCTCCCAGTGATTTCTTCTGTATACGCAGCGCATTTAATGCAGGCACAGCACCACCGTAGGCGGAATCATCCATATACAACGCCAATTCAGGGTTGCTGAAGAATTTCGCGTACTGCACATCGCCAGATGGGTTGCTCGAATTCCACTTGTCCTTCATGCCGATAGGTATAACCACCTCATTGGTAAGCGGCATGCCTATGCGCGATACTTGTACCCAGCTGCCGGAATATCCTTCAGATGTGCTGGTAATGGTTTTCACCTGCTGGCGGCTTGCCGATGCCCACACACCTATTACAAAATTGGGATCAAGTATGCTTGTTGCAGATGTGACACTAAGGCCATCTTTCTGCAGCATATTAATAGGAATTTTAATGGCGATAGTATGGCAGTTAAAGCGTGCAAGGCCGTCTTTTGGCGGATTAGCAGTGCTAAGTCCGGATGGACGGAATGCGCCCAGGTCGAATGCTCCGGCAAGGTCTACAAAAAACGGATCGTCTACAGGGCCGCAAAACAGGCTTTCGCCGCTGCTGGCGGTACTAATGGCTCCGGTCATAAGCGCCATATAATCAGGTGCGCCAAGACCTACTACTGAGTTTTCTATAGAGCGAGGGCCAATATTTGGTGGCGGTACTATGCCATTGGTAAGAATTGTTGTCCATGTTGTACCACCATCTACGCTTTTCTGGCATGTATAAGTGGTTTTAAGGTTTTGTTGTCCCAGCCTTATGTTGAAGAAGGTGGTAGTATCCTGGTTTACATGTGAGAACGTAAACCTGTAGGTGATATCATCACCTGTTGTGGTTGTTTTATTTTTTATGTGTATCTCATAACGCACATTAGTGCCAAAACTATAATAGTTCGGACCTCCTTCGGGAGACTCGAACGGAATGTAGTTGGCAATGATGGTAACAGTATTCGGATTATCCGGACTACGGAACACATAAAGGTCCGTATTGTCCGCCTGCGGATCGACCGAAATAAGGGGAGCTTCTCTGTGGCTCGACGCATTTGCCGTGTAGCCCAATGCCATTACTCCCAGAAAGGCAGGCAATAGCCTTAGCTTTCTTAAAAAGTAGTTTGTCTTTTGCATAATACTGGTGATTTGTTATTTAAAAATATTTTATGTTAAAAACCATTCCTCATGGTTAATAATTTACGCAGAACACCGGGATAAGGATTTGTAATTCTTAAAGATCTGCCGACATTTTTATTGAGGTCCGCAAGCCGTAATTGATTAATAACTCTTTACAACAAAAAACAGCAGGATTTTATCTTACTGCCGGGAACGCAAGTTTTCATTACACTTCAGTTTCTTTTTGTGAGTTTGTACAAACGATAGGAATTTTTGTTGTTTTGCATCATCATGCCCAAACAACCGTCCGATAAACTTTTATTATTCTCCATTGTGCTCAGTATGTTCCTGTGGGGGCTTAGCTGGCCCAGCGGCAAAGTGCTGACGCATTATTGCTCGGCTATAAATTTTTCGGTATACCGATATATACTGGTCGTAGTTACACTGTTTGTATTGCTACTGGCATCGCGCACGCAGATAACAATACAGAACAAAGGTATACCTGTGGTAGTGGCAGCGGGGCTATTGCTCTGTGGCTATAGTTACCTGTTCTTTATGGGGCTGAAGAATGGCGCTCCCGGCGCGGGTGGCATATTGGTTACTATTCTTAATCCTATAGTAGCCTATACACTGGGCATATGCTTAGACAGGAAGTTGCCATCCCGGAACGAAGCTATAGGGTTGCTACTAGGTGTGGTTGCCGGCTGTGTGTTGCTGAAAGTATGGGACAATGCACATGCCATAGTAGAGAGTGGTAACATTTACTTTTTACTGGCGGCGCTTACTTGGGCGGTAATGAGCAAGTTTACATCGAAAGGGAGCCGCTATGGAACATCGGCAGGCTTCAGTTTGTGGCAGTATATCATAACTCTGTTGTGCTTTCTGCCTATGATGGATGTACAGGAGTTTGTGCGGGCTTTCGGTATAAAGGATCCTATATTCTGGGGCAATCTTGTATTCAGCTCAGCTATAGTTACTGCGCTGGCCACCACCATGTATTTCTATGCTACAACAAGGCTAGGGGCGGAGAAAGCCAGTAGCTTTATCTTCCTGGTGCCCATGGCTGCGGGAACGTCATCGTGGTTGCTACTGGGCGAGCACATAGCGCTACACACTATTATTGGTGGTGTTATAGGCATTGCCGCGGTGTATATGATCAATGTAAAGAAGAAAAAAGCCTAGTCGTCAGTTGCTTTCATAAACGCTTCCACCACCACTATATCTTCCGGGGTGGTCACTTTAATATTTTGCTTTTCGCCCTGGCATAAATGTACGGTTATGCCATAGGCTTCAGCTACAGTTGCTTCATCGGTAAATGCAGGTAGGTAGTCTTGTTTAAATGCAGGTAGTATCACTTCGGTTTTAAATGTTTGCGGGGTCTGTATCACGCGCATATGGTCGCGGTTTACTGGTTTTGACTGGTCTCCATCAACTATACGCATGCTCTCCGCTACTGGTATGGCTGGTATGGCACTGCCGTAGGTAATAGCATCATTGTAGCAACGGTGTAATAGCTCTGTAGTAATCAGTGGGCGGGCACCATCATGCACAAACACTATACCTTCTTCCTCTATGGCGCTCAATCCATTTTTTACACTGTGGAACCGCGTTTCTCCACCCGAGACCAGTGTTACATCTATAGGTTCGGGCAGGGCGGTGAGCACCATTTGTGCATAGCTGTAAAAGGCAGGAGGCAATACAAGAATGATATTAATATCGGGGAAAGCCTTTGTGAAAGCGATGATAGACCACGACAGTATGGGCTTGCCGTTGAGCGGCAGAAATTGCTTCGGCAGGGCAATGCCCATTCTTGTTCCTTGTCCCCCGGCCACCAATACTGCAAATTTCTTTATATCACTCATACTTAGTACTTTAACGCTTCGATTTTTTGAACGCGCAAAAAAACGTTTTTATTATGTCAATTCAAAGGTATGTAAAGGCATCAGTTATTTGTGTTGCAGGGCTTATTTCATATAAGGCCGCCGCGCAGATAGTAATGACCACACCTTACGTAAAGCAGGCCAATATAAAGGTATACGTAACCGAATACAAGGCAGATGCCGACCTTGTAGTATTTCGTACACCTTTTATGGAGAACTCGTACGGTAATAAAGGCATGTGGTATTACACCCGCAATGCCGGTGAGGCCAATAAAAAGATATACTACATGAAGCATAAGGAAGAGGCTGATCTTAAGGTATACTTTACTACCAATGAAAAAGAAGCGGGCTGGCAGAATAAGAAGAAAACCTACCTGTTCCGATAGACCATAACTTATACCATCAGCATGTTTGCATACAATACCCGGGGAAACATCACCAATATTTTTGAGTTCCGGAAGGATGATACCTTCCGTACACTATTGCCATACATTGTGCTGGTATGCGCCTACACTGCCCTGGTAGATTTTTTAATGATCCGCGTACTGGATCTGCATGAGGAAGCGCCGTATAAGGGCCTGCTTACATTGCATACATTGCTGGGCGCTGTCATCAGCCTGTTGCTGGTATTCCGTACCAATACTGCTTACGACCGCTGGTGGGAAGGCCGCAAACTATGGGGCGCACTGGTAAATAACAGTCGCAACCTGGCTGTGAAAATGAATGCGATGCTTGATGCCGATGATACCAAGAACAGGAGTTTCTTCACGAAAATAATTCCCCTGTTTGCACATGCATTGTACCTGCACTTGCGTGCAGAAACCACGCGGCTGGAGCTGGACGAATACCCGCACCCGGAGATACCTGACTTTGACCATACCAAGCATGTGCCCAACCAGGTAGCTGGCGTTATGGCCACCAAGCTGAACCTGCTGTATAAAGAAGGAAAGTTAAGCGGAGACCAGAGTATAATAGTGAACGCAGAATTCCAATCGTTGCTGGATGTGTGCGGCGCATGCGAGCGTATCAAGAATACGCCCATCCCTTATTCTTACAGTACGTTCATTAAAAAGTTCATCTTCCTCTATATCGTTACATTGCCTTTCGGGTTGGTATTTACGCTTACTTATCTCAGCATCCCTATCGTAGGTATTGTGTTCTACGTGCTGGCAAGTTTAGAGCTGATAGCCGAGGAAATAGAAGATCCTTTCGGTACAGATTTTAACGACCTGCCGCTGGAGAAAATGGCCGCGAACATTAAGAAGAACGTTGAGCATATCCTGTAATATGTGGTGAATAAGAGTTTCACGCAAAGAATGCAAAGGTCTATCGCAAAGAGCCGCAAAGGTGTTTAAGCAGGCAGAGAACGCAAAGGCCTATGCAATCTAAAAAATAAGGTCATAGCGAAGACCGAAGCCATGTCGTGTCGGGAATGCTCTGGTATATTTTGTATGGCAAAAGCCTCCATTCGCCGGTCAATTTTTACTTTTAAGTTTTGACTTTCAACTTAACTCGCTACTTTATTTCTATATGCGCCCGGCGTCATGCCTTCGGTACGCTTAAATAGCTTAATGAAATTATTGGTGTCCTCAAAGCCGCTTTCCAGGCACACCTGCTGCACGCTCATGCGGGTGCCGGTCATAAGTGCTTTGGCCAGCTTTAGCCGTTCGGCTATAATGAACTGAACCGGTGTTATACCATACTCCTTTTTAAACGTGCGGAAGAAGTGCGACCGGCTCATGAATACCTTACGGCAAAGCTGGTCTATATCTATATGGTTGTGCAGGTTTTCTTTTATGTACTGTATCAGCTGAGAGAAGCCATTGTCGTACTTCTGGTCGTTCTCGCGTACATCGTACAGGTTCTGCAATTGCAGCAGGCGGATGATAAGTTCTTTCATGGTCAGGTCGGCCAGTATATCCTTGGTCACTGTTTGCTCGCGGCATACTTCCACCATTTTGTTGATCACATCGGCCAGTACCCGGTTATTGTCCAGGTGGGTAAATTTGAAGCTGACATCCCACGATGCATGAGTATTGCCACGCGGATGATATTCATTAAGGTAGTTGACCGTCCTGTTTACCGCATCCCTATCTATCGTTAGCGCTATGCATTGCGTCGGGTTGGTGTTCTGCGCTTCAGGAAAGTCTATGAGCATATTGGTGCCTGCAGGTGCCAATACGGTTTCACCCGGCAGGTATTCGAACGATGGTGCGCCGGGCAGGTGCATGATCTTTTTGCCTCTCACCATGCTGGTGATGACAAGGTCGTGGAAAGTAAGCGCTACCGCTTCCGACTGCCTGTACGTTTCAAACACATTCAGTTCGCATTTATTCAGCGTATAAATACTCCGGTTCTCTACATCGGTCAGCAGGTTTTTCTCGGGCGTTAATTTCAGCGGTTGCAAATGATAATTCATGTCCGGGAGCTTTTTTTGGTCAATTTAAAAATACCAAAAACAGTGCATATAAAAGTGACGTTCGTCAGTAATTGGTACGATAGTACGATTATACAGTACTTTTTACCACTATTTTGGTATAGGGTGGGTCATAGCTTTGGATTGACTAAAAAATTAAGCATTATGTCAACTACTGCAACCATGCCAAAAGGGTCTATATTAAGTGATAGCCTGGCAAAGAATAACTGGCCTGCATTCAAGGCTAAGTACGATAACTACATTGGTGGCCAGTGGGTAGCTCCCGCAGGCGGTGAGTACTTTGATAATATTTCCCCTGTCACCGGCCAGGTGTTCACACAGGCCGCCCGATCGCGCAAGGAAGATGTAGAGGCTGCTATAGATGCAGCACTGGCGGCGTTTCCATCGTGGAGCAAAACATCGGTAGCTACGCGCAGCAATACATTGCTTAAAATAGCACAGGTAATAGAGGATAACCTGAACTACCTGGCAACTGTAGAAACTATAGACAACGGTAAGCCCATCCGCGAGACCATGGCTGCCGACCTGCCGCTGGTTGTAGATCACTTCCGTTATTTTGCCGGTGTGCTGCGTGCCGAAGAAGGTTCTATATCAGAGCACGATGAACATACCGTTAGTATCAATCTGCACGAGCCTATTGGCGTTGTAGGCCAGATCATCCCCTGGAACTTTCCATTACTGATGGGTGCCTGGAAAATAGCGCCGGCACTGGCTGCGGGCTGCTGCGTGGTAGTAAAGCCTGCTGAGCAAACGCCCACCAGTATTATGGTGATGATGGAACTGATAGGCCACCTGCTGCCTGCCGGTGTGCTGAACGTGGTGACAGGTTTCGGCCTTGAAGCCGGTAAGCCATTAGCTACTTCACCGCGCATCTCCAAGGTTGCGTTTACTGGTGAGACCACGACCGGTCGCCTGATCATGCAATATGCATCGGAAAACCTGATACCGGTAACTATGGAATTGGGTGGTAAATCGCCAAACATCTTCTTCCCGTCTGTAGCCGATGCTGATGATGAATTCTTCGACAAGGCAGTAGAAGGCGCAGTATTGTTCGCCCTCAACCAAGGTGAGGTATGTACCTGTCCATCGCGTATACTGGTGCATGAGAGCATCTACGATAAATTTATGGAGCGCGTGGTGGCTCGTACCAAGGCTATTGTTACCGGTAACCCGCTGGATCCCGCAACCATGATAGGCGCACAGGCATCTAACGACCAGTACGAGAAGATACTTTCTTACATAGATATAGGCAGGCAGGAAGGTGCTGAGGTACTGACCGGCGGCGGAGCGCTGAACCAGAACAGCGGCCTGGAAAATGGCTACTACATACAGCCAACCATACTGAAGGGTACTAACAAGATGCGCGTGTTCCAGGAAGAGATATTTGGCCCTGTGGTGTGTGTAACCACCTTCAAAACCACCGAAGAAGCGATAGCCATAGCCAACGATACCCTTTACGGATTGGGTGCCGGTGTGTGGACACGTGATGCGCACGAACTGTACCAGGTGCCACGTGCTATACAGGCAGGCCGTGTATGGGTGAACTGCTACCACGCATACCCTGCGCATGCACCATTTGGCGGTTATAAGAAATCGGGCTTTGGCCGCGAAACGCATAAGATGATGCTGAACCACTACAGGCAAACCAAGAACATGCTCATATCATATAGCAAGCAGAAACTCGGCTTCTTCTAGTAGCTGCATTTTTTTGATTTTCCACTTCACGGGGAGCCGCCTGACCCGCGGCTCCCTTTTTTCTTTGTATAAAACCTTTACATCTTATGGCAGTTATAAAACGGGTAGGTGCAACAGACAAGGCCAAAGAATTGATACAGCTGCTTAAAGTAGCGCATGGCCCGTTAATGTTTCATCAGAGCGGTGGTTGCTGCGATGGCTCTCAGCCCATGTGTTATGAGGAGGGAGAATTCCGTACTGGTGGCAGCGATGTATGTTTGGGTACTGTAGAAGACTGTTCTTTCTGGATGGCCCGCGACCAGTTTGAATACTGGCAATACACGGAATTGACACTTGATGTAGTACCGGGCCGTGGCAGCAGTTTTTCTTTAGAGATACCGCTGGGCTACAGGTTCATTACCCGGTCAAGGGTATTTACAGATGATGAGTTGGAGATGCTGGAAGAGGTGAGGACAGGAGAGTAGCAGCCATGCAGATGACCAGGCGGAATATCAGCTAAAATGAATATACTTGCGTATGGCAGGTAGCACTTTTGCTGACAAGGCGATCCGGTTTAATAGGGAGTTGACATATACTGGTAGGCCGTTACCGGAGGGTATACGCATTATGAACCCGTTTGAAGAAACTGAAGAGGCATTGAAGGTTTCTGAGCTATTCTACAAGCAATACTACAACGATAACAGGCGCAGGCATCTGATCCTGGGCATTAACCCCGGCAGGCTTGGTGCCGGGTTAACGGGTATCCCGTTCACTGATCCTAAGCGGCTGAAGAGTGAATGTGGTATCGATTATAATGGCAGGGTCACACATGAGCCGTCATCGGTTTTTATTTACGAAATGATACATGCCTACGGTGGCATAGAAACTTTTTACAGCGATTTTTATATCAACTCTCCGTGCCCGCTTGGGTTCACTTCAGTAGATGCGGCAGGTAAAGAGAAGAACTACAATTACTACGATAGTAAAGAATTAACCGCGGCTGTAAGCGACTTTATAATTGCCAATATCCGTAAGCTGATAACGATGGGGGTCTACACTAATACCTGTTTTTGCCTGGGTACCGGAAAGAATGAGCAGTTTCTAAACAAATTAAATGCTGAGCACGGTTTCTTCGGCAATATTATAGCACTGGAGCATCCGCGTTTTATAATGCAGTATAAGAGTAAGCAGAAGAGCTTTTACATAGACAAATATGTATCGTTGCTCAAAGCCGTTGTTTAACGATATCAGTAAAGAAGCGGAACCACAGCAGTAAGTTCCGCTTCTTTGTCTTAAATCTGTCCTACCACGGGCTGATGCCTGTTTCCGCGTTGTTGTCGTCGCTGAAGAAAGTGCCGGTTGGACCATCAGGTGCAATGGTGGCGCATTTTACCAGGCGCGCAGCTGCGTCTTCAACAGTGCCGGGTCCGCTATAATGGTTAAAATCTGTAGCGGTATAACCGGGATCTACGGCATTTACTTTGAATGGGGTGTCCCGCAATTCATACGCCAGCGTAATGGTGTACATATTCAGCGCCGCCTTAGATGGGGCATATATTGCGCCTTTTACCTGGTAATACTTCCAGGTAGGGTCGGTGTGCAAAGTGAGCGAACCCAAACCGGAAGTGACATTAACGATTCGCGGCGCCGACGATCGATGCAGCAAATCCAGGAATGCCTGTGTGGTGCGTACTACACCATATAAGTTGGTCTCAAATACATCTTTAAATGTATCGATGCCCGCGCTTACAGCCGGTTGCGGAAACCCGCCGCTGATACCCGCATTGTTAATTAATACATCAAGCACATCTGTTTTGTTGCCTATAGTTGTGCGGGCATCTTTTACTGATGCATCGTCAGTTACATCAATTACTATGGCTTCCACATTGGTCAGTCCTTCAGCATTCAGCTGCTTTACTGCCTCTTGTCCGTTGGTCAGCGTGCGGCTGCCCAGGTATACGTAATATCCTTTCTTTAATAATTGTCTCGCGGTTTCGAAGCCAATGCTTCTGTTGGCGCCTGTGATCAATGCTCTTTTCATGTTCTGTTGTTTATTGCCATTTGGCAGAGCACAAAAGTAGCATGGGGGTATAGCGGGGCTGTTATACTCTTGCAGGCATTAATGGTACATTTCCCGGGTAGTGCTGCGGTAGCTGAGCGGAGTGGTAGCTGTAAGCCGCTTGAAGAACCTGTTGAAGTAGGATGCTTCCTCAAATCCTAATTGGAAAGCGATCTCTTTCATAGATGCATCGGTATGGAACAGCATGCGCTTGGCTTCCAGCAGCAGGTGATCGTGTATGTGTTCTATCGGCGTTTTGCCACTTTGTTTCTTTATCAGTTCGCTAAAGTGACCGGCCGAAAGGTTAAGCATATCGGCGTAGGTAGCCACGTCGTGGTATTCAGTAAAATGGGTACTTACCAGCGTTTTGAAACGGTTGAATAACTCGCGTTCGGGCGTTTTTTCCTGCGCGGTAAATTGTTCGTTGTAAAGCCTGCTTAAATAAATGAGCAATACACGTAAATATGCCAGCAACATGCCCGTTTGCCAACCCTGTTTATGATTATATTCTGCTATCAGTTTTGCAGCGATGTCTTCTACAAATGCAATGTCGGTGGCCGATAGTTTTAAAACATGCCCGTTATACGGATTCGCTATTATGGGCAGCTTAGCCAGTTGCCCGTCTTCTTCCATCTCCAGGAATTCTTTAGTGAAGCAGATAGGAATACCTTCGAATATAGCGCCTGCAGGCCTGTCTTCTTTCAGTATAACCTGGTGCGGCGATGAAAAATACAGGTTGCCGGGCGTCACTGTCTGCAGCTCCATATCCAGCCAGTGGCGGCTTGTGCCGGCTTTTACAAATACGAACAAAAAGAAGTCCTTTCTATGCGGGGTAAAGAACAATTCTTTCTGGTGGTGCGTCAACCCATCTGCCACTAATATCTCAAAATCTTTATCGCCGTTCCTGCTGGTTTGTTCCAGCGTGTAGATGGGTACATTGGTTATTACCTGTGACTGCATGTAGCAAAAATAGGTGTTTGCATAATGTTGTTGTTTGCAAGCTTAAGGCGAATATGTTTTGTAGTTGTGTATGATTATGAATAGAAGTTTCCTAAACTTTAGATCCACGACCGACTATTTAGAGAACATGGAACTGACCTAAGATGTGAATAAGACGGTAGTAGCTGCTTATTTTATAGATGCGGATCGATAATAACTTCATCACAAGATCGAGGGTTTAGGGATGATGAGTTGGGAGGTAGGACAAGGTAAAGGTGAAGTGTGATGAGTATATGGCTCCAAGATACTAATCCACATTTCAGAGAATAATTCCACAATTAGTTTCGTGTAAATGACACAAACGTTCAGTAAAGTTAGTCCGATATGTAATTTTTTAATTTGAAGAAATAAAAAATTACATGTTTGTCTATTCTATCACTTAAAGATTTGAAAAATTTATTTGCATTGATAACATCATTTAAATGTGGCGTGAAATTTTTAGCACCATGTCCGATAGAGTTTCTGTTATCTCTTATAGAATGAAAAGTATTAACCTCCTCTTCAGTCATTTTGAATATAAGAGTTTTTTCTAGAAATGCAGGTATTTCATTCGCCTTAAGGTTGTCAATTTTGTTTTTATATATGTCAACGAGTGACGAGAACAATAGAATATTGGGGTCAATATAGCCTTCAGAGCGTATTTTTGATGAGAACTTCTTATACCTATCTGATTTAGAAGAATCAGTTTTTTTATCCAACTTAATCATATCTGAGTATATACTATGAGATGGCTTGAAATCATTAGCATATTTTTCTCTATCTATTGAGTTGTAATAATCGATGATTTCCTGTGAAAGATCGATAATAAATGCCTCGAAATAAGAAAAAGTAGAAAAGTATAAATAGGTGGCTAACTTAGGTTGATAATTTATTATGCAATTTTCAATATTATCAATGTAATTCTTTGATTGCCTTTTTAGTGTATTTCTATTGGCCTTGTAATTCTCTTCACCTATCGCCTCAACAACCTTTTGTTTAAACTCCGCATTATTTAGTGGGATGTTTTTTAATAAACTGAGTTTGTGAATGTTTTCTTCCTCAACTTTTTTTCCTTTAAGAAAGTCAATGGTATTTTGTTTTATTTCATATACTACTGAGGGTGCAAAATAATCCGGATCGGGTAATCGAGAGATAGTTCCTTGTTTAAAAAGGTTCAAATTATGTTTTAGAACTGGAACACTAAGAGTGACTAATACTGCGAAATTAAAAATTTCCTGTGTGCGCTCTTTGAATTGTAAATAGGAATTGGATTGTCTCATCAGGTGATATTGGTAGGGAATGCAGGAATCGAACCTACGTTTTGGGCAATGATTCGCGAACGTTCTGTTCGCATATCGGTGCCCTAGCTTTACCACTAAGCTAATTCCCCATTTGTTGCATTTAAATTTATATTGACTATAAAAATTTATGCAAAATAAATTCTTTTTAGTGAATTTATATATAGTTTAATTTGGCTAGTTTTTTTGGATCCTAATTTAAATCATTGAAAGCAGTTATGATGTTTGTTCTCAGAAAGTCTCGCCTATACAGACCGAGAATTGATGGGGACGCTAGAATTTGGCAGATTAGTAATCGAGAAATTCATGCCTATCCGCAACCCTCGCAAGTGGATTTACCTTTTATTTATGTTGTTATAAGGGCATTAGAAACAATATGCAATAAGAATATCTATTTGCCGTTGCTGTATGCACAACACATACCAATACTTGTTTCCAGTTGTCATCCTAAACATTAAGTTAATTCTACCTCTATTCGAATGCTTATTAAAATATATTGACTAACTATGTAACCGCAGTAATACTACACATCATGACTAAAAAGGCAAACATTTTCGGTAAGCCGCTCGCTTATGCAACGGCTATTGTAATAGCTACGGCTGTTGTAACTTCCTGCGGCAATGGCAAAAAAGAGACGGCCAAAACTGCGGAGCAGGTTAAGACTGATTCGCTTGCGGCAGCTAACGCCACGTTGCAATCCAAGTACGATGCAGCTAATGCGCAAATAGACGCCTATGCTACCAAAGCATCGAACCTGGAAACGCTTATTGCACAAAAAGACGCGCAGATAGAGCGACTGAATAAGGAGAAAGTAGAGCTGATGCGCAATAATAAGAAACTGGTAGAGGAACTGAAGGCTAATAAAAAACTCATCTCATCGTTAAGGGATGATCTGGCTGATACTACACGTTCTTACGCCGCCCGGCTCGGTGTGCTGGAGCATGATAAGAGCGACCTGATGCGCCAGAAAGACTCCCTGATGGCAAAGTATAACCAGGTGGTGGCGCTGGCTTCAGTACTGCATGCTTCCAATACAAGGATCACCGCCATACACGAGAAACGTAATGGCAAAGAAAAAAATACTAAGCGCGCACGCAGGGCTGATCTGCTGCGTATAGTGTTTGATATAGACGAAAACAGGATAGCCGAGAATGGCACTAAAAAGCTATACCTGGTTGTAAAAGACCCGGATGGTAACCTGATGAGCAGCACGGCGGCAGGATCCGGCACAACAACCAGCAGTGGTGGCAAGTCACTCAACTACAGCCTGATGAAGGAGATAGCTTTGACCACCAACGAACCGGTAAAAGATGTTACTGTAGACTGGAACCAGGAAGGCGAATACAGCAGCGGTACTTACGTTATAGATATATATAACGGTGGCTATCGCATAGGTGGGGGAAAGGCAGTGCTGAAGTAGCTTATTACCTGCACACTTCATTAAGGTATTTATTAGCCTTAGTGTTACCCATTTTCTGCGCTTTCTTCAGGTCTTCGCAGGCCATGTTTATCTTGCCCGACAGGATGTAAGACACGCCCCTGAAGATATAGGCATTGGAATTAGCCGGGTTCAATGCTATAGCTTCTGTGAAGTCGGCTATTGCACCCTTGTAATCTTTGATCTCGTCTTTAGATATGCCCCTGTTGTAGTAGGCCAGCTCGTTTGCGGGTTTTAGTTCTACAGCTTTTGTAAAGTCTTTTACAGCGCTGCTATCCATGCCCAGCTTCGCTTTCGACATACCCCTGTAATACCAGGCATCGGCATTATTAGAATCGGAAGCAAGCGCCTGGCTGAAGTCTGCTATAGCGCCGCTATCATCTTTTACCAGGCTTTTTTCCATACCCCTGTTATATAAGGCAAGCGCACCTCCCGGTTCTATTTCCAGTGCTTTGGTATAGTCTGCAATAGCCGCCTTATGGTCGCGCAGTGTGCTGTAAGATGCTGCCTTGTTAAAGTAGGCTGGTGCCAGCCGCGGCGATAGCCTGATGGCATTGTTGAAGTCTTCAATGGCGCTGCTGTCCTGCCTTAGCCGGGCCTTCATCACAGCCCTGTTATACCAGGCATCTGCAAGATCCGGCTTTAATGTTATCGCCCTTGTCTCATCATTTATGGCACCTGTATCGTTGAGTAGTTTACTTTTCACAATGCCACGCTGAAAATAGGCATCTGCAAAGTCCGGCAGCTTTGCTGCCACATGGTTCAGGTCGGCCAATACCCTGTCATATTGCTGCAGGTTGCTGAGCACCTGTGCGCGAGTAAAGTAAGCCATGGTAAGCCCGCCATCCAGGGTTATTGCTTTATCCAGGTCATTTGCTGCACCGGTGTCATTCAACAGGCGTTTTTTAGCAGTGCCCCTGCCGTACCAGGCCTCGGCATTGTTGCGGTCTATACGCAGTGCATGATCAAAGTCTTTTGTGGCTTCCGGGTTGTTGGGCATAAGCAGGTTCGTTTTGCCTCGTTCCAGCCATGCCATAGCATCATTACTGTCAAGCATTACAGCTTTAGTATTATCCGCTATCGCATTATTCAGGCTGCCGGCAGCGCGTTCTGCCATGGCCTTTGCCGTATATAAGGCCGTTGTTGTTGGTACTGCGCCTGGTGTTTTGCCGGCTGTGCTCCGTAGGTTCAGAGCAGCTGTGAGATCAGCCATGGCGTCGTTATATCTGCCCGCTGCAAACTGTAGTTCTCCCCGCTTATATAAAGCAAGCGTAGTATTGCCTCGGCCCCCGGTTATAGCTTTGGCCAGGTCTTTCGCAGCTTCAGCAGAATGCCCCTGTTCCATATAGGCAATACCACGGCCGGTATAGGCATCATCAAAACCCGCATCCAGCCTTATGGCTGCTGAAAAATCGGCAATTGCAGCATTATGATCTTTAGTTGCAATGTAGGCCATGCCGCGTTGATACCATGCCATTGTAAAAGTACTGTCGAGTTCCAGTGCTTTTGTCTCGTCTTTTATAGCTTCTTCATGGTCGTTTAGGTAATATGCCGCAACGCCCCTTCCATAAAAATAGGCGGCTACAGATGGGTCTATTTTTATGGCAATGGTATAGTCGGCAATGGCAGCTTTGTATTGTTTTAACGCTGTTTCGTTTTGGGCGATATAATAGTAAGATGTGGCATCTGTAGGATGGGTTTTCAATGCCTTGTTCAGGTCTTTAAGCGAAGCCTCATAATTGCCCATGTAATACTGTGCCTGGCCGGTCTTATCATATGGTATGTCAATGTTTGCATCTATAGTATGTGCCTTTGTGTAGTGGTCGATTGCTGCGCCGTACTGTTTTCCGGCAAACTCTGCATTGGCAAGGCCATAAAATGCCTTTGCATAGGTACTGTCTATCTTCACCGCAATGCTGAAATCACTTATTGCACCTGTATGGTCGCCCAACCTTAATCTTATACTTCCCCGGTTGTAAAATGCAGTGGCATGCTGCGGATTTATTTGTATCGTTTTTGTGTAGTCGGCAATCGCGCCGCTATCATCGTGTATGCGGCGTTTGGCATTGCCGCGTTCAAAATAAGATTGCCAGCTATCGGGGTGTAGTTCAATGTTCCTGGTATAGTCATCTATATCATGCTTGCCTTGGGCAAAGGAGGTTACAAAAGCAATCAGCGCACAGATACAGGTAGCAACATTTTTCAAACCCATAGGTGTAAATTATTTTATTAGCATGTGTCTACAGTACAATTTCGGACAAAATAGTTTTTAGACGAACAATTAACCTGTTAAACAATACATAACGGCAAATATAAAATCCCTGCACAGCATTTAGCCATGCAGGGATCGCTCACGTAAAAACTATCTTAGTACAGCGGATTAGCTACCAGGTTGAACACAGATTTTATGTCCATCTCCGCATGCGGATTAGGCACAGCATTAATATGCATACCTACGCGAAAGTTCATTGTCTCTTCCAGGAAATAGTCTTTCAGGTTCACATCAGGGTTGGTGGTAAGCGCTAGTACCTGCATGCCCTTCTCCACACCATACTTATAGGCAACCAGCTGTTCCATATGGCCGGGTGCAGAAATGTATAACCGTACCGTATCCAGGAAGTCGAAATTCTGGTTTTGTGGTGCGGTCAGCTCCAGTGTCAGTCCATTAAGGCCCACCTTCACCACTTTATCAGCGTTTGTATGATACTGGTCCAGGTAAGATTTAGAATTAGTTTCCAACGCTACAGATGGGAGAGAAATGTTTGCGCCACCTGCAGGCAATGGAAATCCGTAATCATAACCTGAGTTATTTGGTACGGAAACATGCTGCGTGTAAGGTATGTTCACGCTTATAGTTGCCAGGTCTTTTATCTTTTTACAACTGCTTACAATTGCTATTGCCAGAATTACACAGATCCATATGCTCTTTTTCATAACGCACTGTTTGTATAGTATAGAGGAATTTTCGTGCCAAAAGGCGTGCGTTAAGGTAATTTTAGCATTTAGAAAATGTGAACCACAGGGTGGCCGTGGTTCACACTCGGGTCATCTAACGTTACGCAAGGTTTTGGTGAACGGCAATACCGCAACCTGGCAATCGTCTTCATATACTATATATCCGGGTTTAATACTCCAGACCTGCGATACCGGCATACCATACTGCTCCAGTATGCCTGTCATTTCAAATACCTTCTGTATCTGTTCCCGGGCTGTAGGTTTAAACCAGCATATTATTTGCGTAGTGTCTTTTCTATTACAATAGACCTTCGGCACTTTAAGGTCGTTACCGAACCAGTGCCATATATCTTCAAGGCGTGCTTTATCATAAGGGCAGATCATATCGCTATGCAGCAGAAAATGTGCTGCCTGGAAAATGCCGTACCTGTTGTCGCAATAGTTATCTACGAACGATGTTCTGAATCGTAAATACATAATGAAAAATTAGAACGAGAAAATGCGGCGCCTTAATGAAACCGGGAAGACCGGCCTTGCGGAGTGAAACAACCGTGTTGCTGTAACAACACTATCTTAAGGACAAACCAATATCACCACGGCTTAAGAGGCCGTGCAGGAACTCCGGGTGGAGTCAATTACGAAAACTGGAAAAGGAATAACATTGTTCAGCTGCATATTGTAGCGGTGCAAATATAGCGTTTTAATGATACTTGTTGCGTGGAAGCAAAATACATGGCCTCGCTTATGTAGAATTAATTATTTTTTTTGCTGAAATTTGACCTCCTTACCCAACTGTTAGCATGAGAGAAGCGTTTATATGGAGAACGGCGGATAATAGTGATATTCCCGGGCTTATTAAATTAGGCCTGTTGGCCTATGGCGAATATGCGCCATTTCTAACTACCGAAAACCTAACTAAGATGATCGCTAACATTAGTAACGAGGATATGTGGCGTGGCCTGCTCTCATCGGCCAGGAGTTTCATTTGCGTGCATAACGATAAGATAGTGGGCATGGCCTTCCTGGTGCCCTCGGGTAATCCGTGGGATATGTTCCCGGCAGAGTGGTCGTATATCAGGATGGTTGGGGTAGATCCTGATATGAAGGGGCAGGGTATTGCCAAAGCGCTGATGAAAAAATGTGTAGACTATGCCAGATCTACCAACGAGAAGGTAATAGCCTTGCACACGTCCGAAAGAATGCATGCGGCCCGGCATATATACGAAGACATGGGTTTTAAGATATTGCGCGAAATAGAGCCGCGCCTGGGTATGCGGTACTGGCTGTATGCATTGGAGCTTGACAATAAAACAAATAAGGATGGCAACACACGAGCATAAGTATGCGCTCACTAATACCTGGACGGGTAATACCGGCAGCGGAACGGCGACTGTAAGAGGCTATGAGCGGTCTCATACAGTATCTATAACCGGTAAACCCGACCAGTATCTGACTACCGATAATAAGGCTGTGGGTGATCCTGCTAAACTGAACCCTGAAGACCTGCTTGTCACTGCACTCTCGTCTTGTCACCTGATGTCGTACCTGTACTTATGTGCTCTTGAAGGGATAGTGGTTGTCAGCTATGTCGATCATGCAACCGGCATAATGATAGAGCACACCAGCGGCGGCGGCAGTTTTAAAGAAGTGACGCTGAACCCTGTAGTTACGGTGAAAGAGGCTGCAACTATAGACCGGGCAATAGAACTGCACCACAAAGCGCACGAGATATGCTACATAGCCAATTCTGTGAATTTTGAGGTGAAATGTAACCCCGTTTGTAAGGTGCATGAGTTGGTGTTGTAGACTAATTTGCCCAGTTTGCTATACCGTTATAGCAACAATATTTCAATTTGTTTTCTTCCCTTCTGCGTAGTTATCTGGCCGGTTAGCTATTGGTAATTGTGTGTAACCGTACAATAAGAATCTTCTTGCCCAGTGCTTACTTGGTATATCATTTATCCGCCATGGGGTATTGTTCACAAAATAATTCAACATGAAACAACTTCTGATCGCCGCAGGCATCGTCCTGCTTCTTACTGATGCGCAAGCGCAGACAGACTCTACAATGCACCGCAGGCAAACAACCAAAACCACTACAACAAAAAGTAAAACAAAGGTTCAGCGTTCCGACAGTACCCGCCACTACAAGAGTGCGGATATGAATGCCAACGACCCCAGGATGAATACGCACATGCCGCAGAACGATTCTATGCGCAGCCACTGAATAGGTTACAGTATCCGGTATGGGGAATGATACCTATGTAATTCGCAGTGGCTGCTTTTGCATGTTGGTACAGTTATATTACCGGACTATACAAATATGAACATGCAACAAGATGTGTGGGAAGTAATTATAGTTGGTGCCGGGCCGGCAGGTTGCGCTGCAGCCATGGTACTGGCGCGTTGTCGCCGCCGGGTATTGATATTTGATGATGGCAAACCGCGCAACATAAAATCGGAAGGGATACACAATTACCTCACGCGTGATGGTGTATTGCCTTCCGATTTTCATAAGATATGCCGCGATGAACTAAAAACTTACGGCGTTGAGGTGAAACAGGGAAGGGTAGTGACTGCTAAGTCAAACGAGGGCCAGTTTACAGTAACCGATACTGAGGGTAATAGTTACACCTGTAAGCGATTACTTATTGCCACAGGTGTTACTGATATTATACCGGATATACCGGGTATGCAGGAATTATGGGGCAGGGGTGTATACCACTGTCCTTATTGCGATGGTTGGGCATTGCAGGGCAAAGTAGTAGGGTTGTATGCGCATAGGTACAACGGCTACGGTATGGCGCTGGCATTGCGGCAGCTGACCGATAAAGTGATCTTATTTACAGATGCAGCACGCTACCTAAAGGTAGAACAGCGCAGGCATCTTATATCCGTAGATGTAGAGATCGTGGCTGAGAAAGTAAAGGAACTTAGTTGCGATGCAGGTAAGCTTACCTGTGTACAATTAGCTGATGGTTCCAGTATAGGCTGTAATGTATTATTTGTGCACAATGGCGTGCGCTATAATAACGAGCTGGCATTACAACTGGGCGGCAAATGCAGTGCTGCAGGTGCCATACTTACCAACAGGCAGCAGCAATGCAATGTAAAAGGGGTATATATAGCCGGAGACACCTCTTTTGATATGCAATTTGTAACTGTGGCCGCCGCAGATGGGGCGAAAGCAGCGGTGGCCATCAACAATTCACTGTTGCAGGAAAACAATGCGCTCGTTGCCGGTTATCTCTCATCCGTAAAGAGCTGAGATCAATCCTGTTTCTTTTTAATGGTGCTTATTTCCCCGTTGCGCTCCATATATACCTTTTCAATCTTATCCATATCTTCTGTGAGCGCCGATTTGCGTACACCTTGTTTCAGATCTTCTTCGCAAACCAGGGCGCGGCCCATATTGCTGGTCTTGTAGCTGCCGTTCTCGAACAGTACTATCTTATTCCCCTCTACCACACTGCTAAATGCCTTGCTGTGGGCAATAAGCCAACCGAAGAGCCTGTGCATTACTACTATGGCACAGCTGCAAACCACAATTGGTAAAAATGGCGATGCGCCTACTACTGCACGGCTGAGCAATGCACCCAAAAGAATAACAATAATATTATCCAGGGGGGTGCGTATGCCGAATGATCGCCTGCCGGATATACGGATGAGAACAAGTGAAATAAGAAAAATAGCTATGCCTCTGTCTGTCATTTGCAGGCAGTTAAGGTCTTTTCCTTCACCGAATAGTTGAGTTGTGAGAACCATGAATTTTCGATTGGCGTATATGTAAATGGCTATGTGCCTATCGAAACGCGGTGTTTAAATAATATGCCAACAAAACGGATGCCAGGTGAAACAAAAAAGCCAGTCTGAGAACAGACCAGCCCCTATAACCCTATCACCATGAAAATTCTTTATGCTAAAATTATTTTGTTGACTTGCGATTATGACACAAAAATACCCCTGCCTTGCAAACAGGGGAAAATATTGGGGTAAATTATGTAGTTGAAGGGGTGAGTATTTAAATCAATGAATTAATGTATATTAATACAAACGGGGAGCAGGCGTACGCATGTGCGAAATGCTATTGTGTATTGTTGTGGCTTTCTCTGCATTAGGAGCTATATGACCAGCTTTATTTTTTTGACATGCCGCATATTCGCGAACTGTAGCCATATACTGTGCTTTGTTGCCGGAGGATATCATTGTCTTTTGCATAGCCGTTAGTGTATTAGCCGTAGCTGTTAAAACAATCGTGCCAGCGGTGTTTTAGTGAATTTCGTATTGAACTGAAAAATATTTTACCTTTCAACCCCAAAATATAATTTTCGGAACACCGTTTGCTATCAACATGGGCATGCCACGCTATCTGTTCTGCTTACTTTCTTTTTTAATTTATGGCACAACTGTCTCCGCACAGGTTACCGGAGAAGTGTGCGATTCGTCTTCAGGGAAACCCATACCATTTGCTACCGTACGGTATGGGGCCACGGGGGCTGGCACAATTGCCGATCTGGATGGTAAATTCAATTCTGTGTCGCCTTTGTCGTCATCGGTTACGTGGCTGGAGATATCCAGCACAGGTTATAACACCCGGAAGGTAGCATTGCCCATGGCTGGCAGCCGTATACTATTGGGCCGATCTGCCAATAGCCTGGCCGAGGTGGTGATAAAGCCGCCTTATGATAAAATAAGGCGCATATTGAACAATGCAATAGCTAACAAAGCCGCCAATAACCCCGATAAGTACGACTGGTACCGCTGCAAGGTGTATTACAAAATGATCGTTGATATGGTGATCCCGGATTCAGTTTTGAAGAAGGATACCTCAGCCGACACCCGCGAATTTAAAGAGTTCATGCAATCGCAGCACTTGCTGATGTCGGAGACCTACAGCATACGTACCTGGAAACAGCCACAGCAGTTGCAGGAGCAGGTAACAGGTTCACGTTTCTCTGGTTTAAAGAAATCTTTGTTCACCGGGCTGGTTACCGATGTCCTCCCATTCCACGCCTATACCGATTACCTGACGCTTAATGGTAAAGATTATCACAACCCGGTTAGCAAAGGGTATGAGCAGTACTACAAATTCGACCTGGTAGATGAATTGCAACAAGGCGCAGATACAGTATGGGTGCTCGGCTATAAGCCAAAGGGCAATAATGCCAACCAGATGAAGGGCAGGGTATACATCAACAGTCATGGTTTTGCTATTGCCAATTTTATTGGTACAGCTCTGGATACATCGCTGAAGCGGGATATAAGGATAGAGCAGGAATACAAGTTGGTAGATACTGACGGCGAACAACACTGGTTCCCCGTGCACCTGAACTACATTATAGACTGGCAGCAGAAGGGCAAGGAGGGGCCATATAACTGGTTTTTGAAGGGTACTTCGCGGATAGACTCTGTCTCTTTTAAAGAAGACAAAGGGTTTAAATTCGATAAGGCACATACTACTATTTTACAACCCGGTTCCGATGAGCTAAGTAACACCGCATGGCAGCAAATGCGCCCCGATACACTGGATAGCAGGGAGCGAAAGACCTATCATATAATAGATAGCTTCGGGGAGGCTAAACATTTCGATCGCCTGGTTGGGGCTATGGCACATTTGCCGGAAGGCCGCGTGAGCATTGGCAAGCTGGACCTGGACGTGACCAAACTGTTTCGCAGCAACCGGTACGAAGGCACCAGGGTAGGCCTGGGCCTGCAGACCAACGAACGATTGATCCGTTGGCTGTCGGTAGGCGGCTATGCCGGCTACGGGTTTAAAGATGTGCACTGGAAGTATGGCGCATTTGCCGAGGTATTTGCAGATAAGAACAGGGAATTTGTCTTCAGGGCATCTTATACCGATGATATAAATGATCCCGGCCGCGTGCACCTGAACAATGATCTGGATAAAAATTACCTCAACGCCTACCTGCTGTACAGGGTAGACAGGATACAAACCAGCAGCCTCAGCATAAAGAAAAAGCTCGGGTACTGGAACCTGGAACTTGCCGGACGGCAGCAACAAATAACACCCAAATATGATTACTCATTTGCCTATAAGGGGGAGCAGTATAATGCATTTACTGCGCAAGAGGTGTCGCTGGGTTTCCGGTATGCCTTTGCAGAACGTACTGCACCCTTTTTCAGCAGCTACTATTCTGTAGGTACTAAATATCCTGTATGGTATGGCCGGGTTATAGCTGGTACATTAACAGCTGGCGTAAACCAGTTACCTTACGTTCAGGCGTTAACAGCTATTGCCTGGCAAAAGCATATCAACAGGTTGGGCAACGAGCGCATCTTGGTGTCTGCCGGTAAAATATGGAGCAATGATCCATTGCCATTGAGCAAGTTATTTGCCGGTACCGGTTATCGCTACGATCCTAAAGATGGTACAGGTATCTCAATATACTCTTTTGGCGGGTTCATGACCATGTACCCCTATGGCTACTATACCGATCAGTACGCAAGTGTATTGGTGCGCCACGATTTTGATCGCCGGTTGTATAAGGTTGCCATTCCGGGCACCACGCTCAGCTCATCGCCATTTATAGGGTTGCAGTACAACATGCTGTATGGCACGCTGCAACACCCCGAAGCCCAGCAAAAGGTAGCATTCTCTGTGCCGGATAACGCCTACCATGAAGCTGGTATATTGCTCAACAGCATACTGATGCACAAATACCTCAATCTCTACTACTTTACCATTAACGCGGGCTACTTTTACCATATAGCCGACTACGGCACGGCCAAAACAAATGGGAAGATCGTTTTCGGCCTGAATGTGGAATTATAGTGTGCTATTTACTTTCGATCACTACTGTGCCTGTGATGAGATCCTAGGCCGTTTGTTTCTTTTTGGTCCACAATATTGGTAGGTAGCCCACCATAAAAAGAAAGCTCAGCAGTACTTTGAACAGCAGTCGGAATGCGGATGTCTTTTTAGTGATGGGATGACCGTTGACGGTGGTGATCTTTAATCCCAGCAGTTTTTTGCCGAGCGTAGCCTGGTATGGACCAGACTCCATCAGATCGTAATAGGCAATGATAAAAAGTGTTATGGTCAGCGATTGTGCTTTGTCGTCTTTTATCAGCCAATGTATCAATAGGCAAAAAGGGATCACAATAGCGGCATCTATAAGGTAAGCCACGATGCGCTTGGCTAAGCCAGCATATACAACCGTTGTGCCATTGTCGGGGAATAGTAAGCTCTCGGTATTTTCCATCAGCTGGCAAAAATAGGGTATGGTTGGTAAAGTACGCACGATGATCTGCCATAAGATAGTAATGTAACTTATGTGTTTGTAGTAATTTGTAGTACATTACACGCCAAACTATTGTTATGAAGAGTATTTTCTTTGCCTTGCTTATTTTACTAGCGGCATTCCATGTTGTAGCAAAAGATAAAGCACGTGCTTTTGTGTACTATTACGATCAGCCCGCCGGTCTTTACGACTACTTTATCAAGGAAGATAATGGTCGATGGGTGGAGATGAGTTCCATCAAGAATACCGTAAAGTTTCGTTTTAAGACCATAAGCGAAGAGCCGGAGCAGACTGTACTGTTTGATGAGGACCGCAGCACATACCTGAGGCTTACTGCAACTAAGTGTTTCATAGGCCAGAGCAAAGGCGATATTACCCGCCAGCTATACGATGGTTATTGGGCGGAAATGAATGGCCCTGCAGCCGCATCATTTTTAGAAAAGGGCACCGATATTTTCGTTTACGAGAAGAAAGAATGCAAAGGCTTCTTTGTAAAAAGCGGCAACCAATACATGGAGTATGGCTATAAGAATGGCATGGTGTTGAACTCATATGCCATTGTAGAGGCTAAAAGCGATCATATTATTTTGCGTTGCAACAGGGGAGGATATTATGTAAAACTCACGGCCAATTGCTGTTGTTATTCCACATCGGAACATGGCAGCTATAGCAAAATGTATTGTGGCACATGGTCGGGCAAGGGGCTGAGCAAAGAAAGTAATACTAAGAGCAATAAGAGTAGCTTGTCTAAAGACGATCGTGCTTTTGCCTACTACCTTAAAGGCAAAACCAGCAGTTATTTCGGCTACTACACAGAAGTCTCGGACGGGTATTGGGATGAGATAAGGATATCCGATGATAAGGTGCTGTTTCACTATAAATTGATATCAGAGTCATCTACAGAGATCATCCTGTTCGATGAAAAGCGCTCAGTGTATGTGCGCCTTACGGGTAACGAATCATATTGGGGAGACTCAAAGAATGATATCACACACAAGTGTTACGACGGTGCATGGGTAGGGTTCGACTATGGGTATTCCGTAGCCATGTGGTTGGAACTGGATATCAATATCTTCATCTTCGAATCTGCCGGCTATAGCGGCTATTACATGCGTAGTTATGATGGCTATTGGGTAGAATACGCCTATGGTGGTGGTTATCCCGTTAATACCTACATCATTATAGAAGAGGCACCTACTTACGTGCTGGTTTTCTGCGAGAAGTGTGGTATGTATGAAAAACTTACTGAGAGTGGCCTGTACCAAAGTACTACCAAAGATGGCGAATACACCAAAAAAGCTGATGGCAAATGGTCTCAGGGTAAGGTGCAGAACGGCCCGGCTGAAAAAGGTTTTGGTGCAAAAAAGAATACTGGTAGTAATAATTCTGCGTGGAAAGAGAGTGCTTCCACTGGCGGCAATACCGCTAAGCCTGCTGCGACAACCGGGGCTGTTAGTGCCGACCCGTTAACCGCTCTTAAAGCTCATGTTCGCGACAGCGTAATGCGCCTGATGAAACTGCCTGCCCTTACCAACAAGGCCATTGCCGATAAAAAGATAGATAAGAAGAACCTGGAGACTGTAGCTGCTGATATTGCCCGCCAATACCTGGCTACGCTAAAGAAAAATGCGCTGAAGAAATTCAATGGCAAAGCAATAAAGATATCGGCCTACGATAAGCAGAAGCAGGTGTATACACTTATCTGGAACACAGATATTTTCACGGTTGCTGTACCGGTTGCCGAATCGGAGTCTTTTAAAACTAACTGGAGCAAGATGACCTTCTCCGATCCCGATCTGTTTTTCGATGGCAGCAAGTTCAGGCTGTCGGCAGTGAAAATAACCAACCCGGTACTGAAGAAAACCTATGTGTACGATAGCCGGACACAAAAGAAAGCTGCACCAGTACTAAAGGTGAACGACCTTGACGTAGTGCTGCCTGCCAGTTAGCAATGAAAAAGGCGAATAATTACAGATATTTGGAGCGATGAATATTGCTGACTTTTTGCAACAACACATGCTTACATGCCCGTCTAAAGCATTGTTGCACATGGACTGTCCGGGTTGCGGCATGCAGCGTAGCTTTATCTGCCTGTTGCGTGGCGACTGGAAGGCAAGCTTTTCATTACATCCTGCCACTGTACCTATGCTAGCGTTACTTGTATTTACAGTGTTTCACCTGGTGTTTAAATTCAAGATGGGTGCCAGGGTGATAGTTGGGTTGCAATTACTGGTTGGCATTCTCACGCTCCTTTTTTACATTTACAAACTAACTGTTCAATACAATCGCTGATGGACCAATCATCTTACCAGGAAAAAGAGATATTCGATAACGACCAACGGTATAATCTACCCAACGGCACCGCTGTATTGGTGCTGGGTATTGTTTCTATTGTCGGCTGCCTGTGCTACGGTGTTGTAGGCACCATCTGCGGCGTAATAGCATTGATACTGGCCAGTAAGGATATGGCCCTCTACCGGGCACAGCCATTGCGGTATACGCCATCATCTTATGCCAATCTTAAAGCCGGACGTATTTGCGCTATCATCGGGCTTTCTTTATCTGCATTGTTCCTGTTGGCTGTTATCTTCCTTATTGCCGTTGTTGGTTGGAGTGCGTTGCAGCACCCCGAACAGTGGGGTAACTACAGGTAGTAGTAGGCCGGTTAGCCTATTTTCAAAACGGATGAGCTCAGCCCGACCAGCTACACAATCGTGGTTGCGTTGAGCGCAGCTGCTATTGCAAACGTACAGTAGCCCATTGTATTGCTGTATTATGTTTCGGACCAGTAGTTGACGATCTATACCACTACTATTGAGCCGGCCATTTTATCGTGCAGGGTTTGCCTGTTCTTATCCCAAAGCATCATAAAAAAGCCGATGAATGCTATGGCACAGGAAATATATTCACCGAGATTCCTGATCAGCGACTGACCGATAGACAGCGTATCGCCTTCTAACGTTGTTACCCTTATCCGGAACAGTCGCTTGCCAACAGTGCCTTGCCAACGACTAGAAGTAAGCAGGGTAAAATACAGAATGTCTGTAGCGAAATTAATATAGGTGGATGTATATGAAAAATTTAAACTGAAGATCTGTGTCAACGATATATCCTCCCCGGGCTCATTCAGCAGCCAACCAGACAAATGATCTAATATGGTGATAATGAACCCATCAGCCAACGCCGCAGCAAGGCGCCTGCCAAAAGATGCATAATTTATTTCTCTTTTAGGAAAGATAATGTCTTGTTGGTTTTCCATAGTTAAGTTATTAGTAGCAAAAAAGTAATGGCCCGCGTTAGCGGGCCATTACAACGTTATTTCGTTATCTGCTTCACCGCCAGGTTTAGCTCATTCAGTTGTGTATCATCTATGGCCGATGGTGCGTCCAGCATCACATCGCGGCCGGCATTGTTCTTAGGGAAGGCCATAAAGTCGCGGATGCTTTCCTGGCCGCCCAGCAGTGCGCACAGCCTGTCGAAGCCGAAGGCTATACCGCCATGTGGTGGCGCACCATATTCAAAGGCACCCAGCAGGAAGCCGAATTTTTCATTCGCTTCTTCTTTGCTCATACCCAGGGCAGCAAACATTTTCTCCTGCAGATCGCGCTGGAAGATACGTATAGAACCACCGCCTATTTCAGTACCATTAAGCACTATATCGTAGGCATTGGCTTTTATCTCCGCATAGCGGCTCAGGTCGTTCATCAGCTCTATATGGTCGGGCTTTGGTGCAGTGAATGGGTGGTGGCGCGCAACCCAGCGGTTGTTCTCCTCGTCCAGTTCCAGCAGCGGGAAGTCTATTACCCACAGCGGCTTATACACGCTGTTATCGCGCAGGCCCAGGCGGTTGCCCATTTCCAGGCGCAGCTCGCTCATGGCCTTGCGGGTGCGTGTTTCAGCACCGGCCAGTATCAGTATCAGGTCGCCGGCATTAGCGCCGCAGAACGCTGCCATATCTTTCAGCTGGGCCTCATTAAAGAACTTATCTACGCTACTTTTATAAGTGCCATCAGCATTGCATTTTACGTTAATAACGCCTGTCATGCCTATCTGCGGACGTTTTACCCATTCGGTCAGCTCGTCTATCTGCTTACGGGTATATTCACTGGCACCCGGCACAGCTATGGCCAGTATGGTAGCAGCATCGTTAAACACTTTGAACTCAGTAGCCTCTACAATGCTGCAATGCGCTTTGCCTTCGGCTTTAAGGTTCTGTATCTTCATCTCGAAGCGGATGTCGGGCTTGTCGTTGCCGTAGTGCCACATAGCATCGTCCCAAGTCATGCGGGGGAACGCTTCAGTTATCTCTACGCCCTTTACGTCTTTGAATACATGCTTGAACAGCCCTTCAAAAGTGTTCAGTATATCTTCCTGTTCTACAAAAGCCATCTCGCAGTCTACCTGGGTAAACTCCGGCTGGCGGTCTGCACGCAGGTCCTCATCGCGGAAGCATTTTACTATCTGGTAATAACGGTCGTAGCCGCTCACCATCAGCAGTTGCTTAAAGGTTTGCGGGCTCTGCGGCAGGGCATAAAACTCGCCCTGGTTCATGCGGCTGGGCACCACAAAGTCGCGGGCACCTTCCGGTGTCGACTTGATAAGGAATGGTGTCTCTATATCCCAAAAGCCAAGCGTGTCCAGGTAGTTACGTACACTGCGGTTTACTTTATAACGCAGTTCCAGGTTGCGGCGCAGGGTAGGGCGGCGCAGGTCAAGGTAGCGGTATTTCATGCGCAGTTCGTCGCCGCCGTCGGTATTTTCCTCTATGGTAAAAGGTGGTACGTCTGATGCGTTCAATATCTTATAGCTGCTTATTTCTATTTCAATATCGCCGGTAGGTATCTTGCTGTTCTTGCTGGTGCGCTCTATCACCTTGCCGGTAGCCTGTATCACAAATTCGCGACCTACAGGATTGTTGTCCAGCTCTGCAGTCAGTGCTTCGTTAAAATATAATTGGGTGATGCCATAACGGTCGCGCAGGTCTACAAAGGTGATGCTGCCAAATTTACGCACGGTCTGTACCCAGCCGGCCATAGTTACTTCCTCTCCTGTATGCTGCATGCGCAATTCGCCGCAGTTTCTTGTACGATACATATTATATGTGTTGAAAAACGGTGCAAGATAAAATAAATCGGCGAGGGTAGGGGTGGGAAACGAAAGGCGAAAGCAAATTTGTTTTTGTCATTGGGGATGATCTGCGTTTCTAAATAATACCTCTGAGTGTCTTTTGAGTTGGAGGTTTAAGTGTACTGTAGGTAAGGGTAATTCCGACCGGGTGTAAAAAAATATTTTCCGGGTTAGGTTTCCAGTGGTAGAAGCATTAATCTGTTGTATATCAAATTATTATAGTAAGCTGGGAGGCCCTGATCGTACCCGCTAACACCCGATTTGCACCCGACTACACCCGATTTACACCCGATTATACCCGGCTGGCGGGTGGGGGGACCCGGATGTGGTGTTTATGAGTCTGTTCTTTCATCATAGGTAGTGTTTTAGTGGTTAGGCGCTTGATCGCAGCGTTTTTATCACAAAGGTGGGTTGACCGATGCTAACCAGCAAATTGAATATTTATGATGGTGCACTTTTCGCGCTATGATACAACGTATACGTTCTATCATAGATGCTCATTTTGTGGATAACTCGTGTTAGTTAGTTTGCTATGAGCGGGATGGGTATTGTGTTTTTGTGTTATTTCTGTAAAAAAATCTCTGCACGAAAAATGGGGGTGTTTTTTCGATTCTCAATATCTCGTAGTGTCCGAAAATAAATACGTCGACTTGTGAGTCTGTCATTGGAGAATGATAGCGATTCCGAAAACCACCCGTATGGACCGATCACTTCTGTTGTAGTACTGCAATCAACCAGTAGGCCTTACCGCTCCGCCACATACAAACTCGTTATCCCAAAAGTTAACGGCCTTGCTTTGGCGTTTTTAAAGCCGCAACTGGTAAGAATGTTGCAGAAGTCCTGGCCCTGCGGGAACGCCTTTACAGACTCGGGCAGATACGTGTAGGCACGGCTGTGCTTAGATACCAGGCGGCCCATTAGTGGCAGTATATATTTAAAGTAGAACCCGAACAATTGCTTTACGGGAAATGCGGTTGGGTGAGAGAATTCCAGTATCACCACGCGGCCACCGGGGCGCAATACGCGGTGCATCTCTTTTAAGCCTGTCGCCAGGTTCTCGAAGTTGCGAGCTCCGTAGGCGCAGGTCACAGCGTCAAAGCTGGCTGTGTCAAAAGGTATGGCCTCGCTGTCGCCGGTATGCAGGGTTATCATTTCCGTCAGCCCGTTATCGGCCACTTTTTTGCGGCCTACTTCCAGCATCTGGTCGGCAATATCTATACCATCTATGTGCCTGGGTTTCAGGGAAGATGCGGCTATGGCCAGATCGGCGGTGCCGGTGGCTACGTCCAGTATGCGCGATGGATTTACCGCTCCGGCTGCTGCTATGGCCTTTTTGCGCCAGCCTTTATCAATACCCATAGACAGGAAATGGTTCAGGAAATCGTAGCGCCCGGCTATATTATTGAACATTTCGGCAACCTGTGCCTTCTTATTTAGGTTTGATGCCGCATCAGGAAGTATCTTTGCGGCCGGATTGATATCGTTCATCGATTGCATTGATGCAAAAGTACAACCAAACCAAATGGAAATAACAACTGCAAAATACTTAATAAGTAACCAGGACGTAAAGGGCTGCCCTAAGCCCGATAAGCCTGAATATGCATTCATAGGCCGCTCCAACGTAGGTAAGAGCAGCCTTATCAACATGCTTACCCGCAATGCCAAGCTGGCCAAAACATCGGGCACGCCGGGTAAAACGGTGCTTATTAACCATTTCGTTGTCAACAATGCGTTTTATATAGTCGATCTGCCGGGGTATGGTTTTGCCAAGCGCTCTATGAGCCAGCGCAAAGAGTGGGAGAAAATGATAGAGAGTTACCTGAAGGAGCGCACCAACCTTGTAACGGTATTTGTGTTAGTAGACAGCCGCCACGAACCACAGGCCCTGGACCTTGCCTTTTTGCGTAAACTGGGTGAGTGGGGCGTACCCTTCAATGTGGTATTCACCAAAGCAGATAAAAGTACCCAAAGCGTAGCGCACAAGAACGGCCGGCAATTTGTAGAGGCCATGAAAAAGGAATGGGAATATATACCCCGTACGTTTATGACCAGCGCCGAAAAATTCCTGGGCCGCAAAGAAATGCTCGGTTACATAGCCGAACTGAACGAAGAATGGGAAGTGCCAAGCCCCGATGCACAGCCGGGGCTGTAGCGGCTTCAGGCTTTAAGCAAGAGCTTCTTAAGCCGATGGGTTGAAACCCACAAGTGTTCGAAAACTGGAGTTTCCCATATCTTTTGTTGGACAGCCCCTACGGGGCACGACTGATTTCTGAATAAAAATGCTACAAAGCTCTTGCTCCTACGGAGCAATGACAGTTCCTTTTACAGGGTTTCGAACAGTTATAGGTTAAAACCTATCGCTATTGTAATACGTCCTTTCAGGACTTTCTCATGTGGTTGGTGATTATTGAGTAAGCCAAAAATGAAATGCATTACCGCACTCTTCATCAGAACTTACGACTTACGACTTTCTACTTACGACTAAAAAATCAGGCGCCACGGGTATACCAATACCTGCCACCGCCACGGTTGCTATGGGCATTGAACCTTGCCCTGCGCCATGGTGTGCGTGTACGCGATACGCAGCTGGCAAAGAAAGAAAATATCAGCAGAAGGGCTATTGCTTGAGTAAGTCTTTTCCTCATAGGCTTCAAAATTAATTAAATAATTCATTTTTCCTATAGTGATGAAACAGAGCTTCTAAGATCGGCCGGCAACCTTAACCTGCCGGTAAGCCTTATATAAAGAGTACAGACCCACGGTTACCATTAATATCCCAGGCAACCATGAAAGAAATGCGGGCATGCGATTATGCTCTGCAGCCCGGCGATAGTCGTCAAGAGAAATATAAGCTACCTTATTTTTATACAAGCCATAGACACGACAATCGTCATTATGCTTGCCCGATAATAACAGTTGCGCGTCATCTTTCTCCAGCATTACCGTAACTGTGTCGGCAGAATCAATGTTCATAACCGCCCTTGATGCAGCTTTGAGCACATCAGAACGTATGTCGAAATCTGTTTCGGGATATTTGTCGAGCACAAGCTTTACGTGACGATTACCCCTATAGGATACTTCTTCAGGGCCTTTTTTTAATATGCCTGTTACCGGACTGTAATCGTCATCCCGGAAGGTGTCTTTGGTTGGGTAAAATGAGTGCTTTACAGCTGCGGCAATACATAGAATGCCTATAACTAAAAGTATGATGGAGAATATTTTACCGTTCTGCTTTTGTGAAAACGATTGATTGGTAGCGGTCGTGTCTTTCATAGTTGCTAACTAAAAATCATCGGGTGAGTTTTTCCTTTATTGAGCTCGAAAATAATTGAATAATTCATTTTTTCGTATAATGTAGGTAATAGGCATTGTTCGCATTTATGCCTCAAAACTTATGTATAATATAATAGAAAAGAACGTAGTTTTAATTGGTTTAAGGATTGGTTGAACTATGAAACAACAGCAAGAAAGAACAAAAGCCCAAGTTTTAGGCGACATTGGAGAGATAACTGTACAGCTGATCTTTACAAAATTTGGATGGACATCTGATATAATCAAGAGCGACTATGGCGAGGACATTGACGTGAATATATTCATTGATAGTTTGAGAACTAACTACCACTTTCGATGTCAAGTAAAATCA
Organism: uncultured Flavipsychrobacter sp.; assembly: GCA_964588295.1. Classification (GTDB taxonomy): domain Bacteria; phylum Bacteroidota; class Bacteroidia; order Chitinophagales; family Chitinophagaceae; genus Flavipsychrobacter. The sequence continues at coordinate 43,494 of CAZPOT010000019.1, forward strand.
ACGACAAGAGATAGTGAGTATGTAAGAAAAACGAAGAATGGTAGCTACAGTGTCCAGATATCATCAAGCATATTAAAGGCTTGGTTAACGAGTTACTTTCCTGTATTCGTTGTGATTTATGATGAAGATTTAGATGTCTGTTATTGGTGCAACCCGATTAAGGAAATACTAGAGAATCCGGCTAAACTTGAAAGGGTTAAACCTACTGTTACTATAACCCAATCAAATATTTTGAATGAACTGTCTAAAGACACTATCTTATTTGAAACAACTGCTTTTTATAATAAGTTTCTCAGGCTTGACGAAGCTAAAATAGAATGCAACGTTATTCCTCTCATTATGCCCCATTACCGTGTCATACCATTTCATCTTTACCATGATTTCAGAAAAGCTACGTCAAACTCATTCCATTCTTACAATGTGGAAATGTTGCCATCTTGGATGTCCGTATTAAAGCAAATAAATCCAGTATATACAATTTCCGCGATAAAAATTGATTCGAACAATACCAACCTAGAAGTCTTTATAAATTATGTAAAAGATCAATTGTCGAAATTTAGTTTTGAGATAGAGCCCGATGAATGGCTTTCGTTTATAGTAAGTCCGATAAAGATACAATCTCAAAAATCCTTATGGTTTAACGAAGTGACAAGTTGGGCTACTTATGCTAAGATTAATGACGTTATTGTTGACGAATATGGCTATAATTTTGATGGTCCAGAAAATTTTTTAGAACAGGCAGTAAGGAGAGCAAGAAGTTGGGATAATTTCAATTTTGTTGACCCCCGAAGCGATATATCACTACAATTTTATAGTGCACATTCTACAACGCCAACAATTCAAATAATTGATGAAACGCATATTCAGAATATTAAAGGGCAGTTTTTATTGTGGAAATGTCATCGTCAAGAAATAGAGGTTATTCAAAAAATAATAGCTGATTATGAGTTGGTATTGAGAATTATTGAAAACAATGATGAGTGCCTTGTGGCAATTGCTGATTGTTTTTTCGAACCTGCATTGGGTACGTACAGTAATGCAATGGACTGGGCGAGCTTTGAAAGAGGCAAGGTAAGGAACATTTTGGAGAAAAATGATCTTATTAACCTGTTGCCAGGTTGCGAATTCTCCGGGCCATTGCCGAATTTTCTTGAAGAGTTTATAGATAAGTTTCGTGAAGATTCGACAAACGTAATAGTTTCGGAAATGACTACAATTTCACCCATTCCTCTTTTGATAGATAGACGGATAATTGAGGTTTCCAGGCTGCAATTAATCTCTGAAGATGTATTAGAAAGCTTGGTTCAGAAAATTGAAAATGTACTGCCAAGCGTGCCAGATAAATATAAACAAGACTATATTCCTAGAGAAAGTTTCTTTGAACGCGAAATCGTGTTTCAATTGTATATTACTTGGAGTCCCGAAACATTTGTCTCTTCTAAGGACGCATTTTTGAATAACGAACAGGAGATTTTAGAGTTATTCAACATTATTCTACCCTCTAGTGTTAATAAAAGGAGAAATACATTAGATATTTTGCGTTTTGAAGGTGAGATAGAATTCCGTTAATAATAGTTAAATAGGTGAGAGCAACTTGTCCTTTTAAATTGACGCCATCGTGATGTATCAAGATTCTTCGTATCGTGATGTCACTAAACGCCACGATAACTAGAAAGAATGTGAATACTGAAAATAACCTGCTATCACCCACCCAAGCTTTTTCATATATCTTACGTCTTATATACAGCAGGGATAGGTATGTGCGCTCGTTAACATCATAAACACCACTCATGAGAACACTTCTTACGTTCATTCTTTTGCTTATTGCCGGCGGCTTTGTACAGGCGCAAACCGTTATTTTCGAGGAGCATTTTGATGAGATGCCTTCTTACAGTATTACCGGCTGGGGTTACGAATTTACCGGTGTAGTACCCTGGCAGTGCGGTCAGCCTTTCTGGGTAGGGCCTTGTATGTTGCCACTTGGGGCTGCTATGTCTGAGAATGGTACATCGAACAAGGTGGCCTGTTTTGCTGAATGTGGCGCAATGGATCATAATGATAGCAGTGTGCTTACCTATACGCCACACATCAACCTGAGCACTGATACCGGCGTATGGCTGAGATATGATTCTTATTTTATTGCTTATTCCGACTCGTGGGGAGATACAGAAAAGGCAACGGTAGAGGTGTCTACAGACAACGGCGTAACATGGACGGTCGTAGAGCAGGTGGCGCCAAGTGATCCTATTGGCTTGTTCAATACGCATTACATCAACCTGCATGCTTATAATAACGCGCCCGATATACGTATAGGTTTCCGATACAATGATGACGGCGGGCACCTGATGGGGTGGGCCATAGACAATGTGGTGGTGTTTACCCCCGCCCATCACGATATTGCCATCAGTTCCTTAACCCCAACCGATACCATGCTCAGCTACCTGGCTGTGGGCAGCGCGCACGTACACCGGCTCAATATATTTAACGCCGGGCTGGATACTATTCACACTTTTACATTGAATTATAATCAGGATGGAGGCAGTACTCATAGTTATACTTTTAGTGGGTTGAGCATTCCTTCGTTCGGCTCTTACAGTTGCAATTACCCTACAGCTGATACTGTTTTGTCTGCCGGGCGGCATACGGTAAGGTTCTGGGCATCGCTGGATGGTGATAATAACATCCATAATGATTCCGGTATTACCACGCTTACCGCGGTAGGGTTTATGCCCGCCAAGCGGCTGGCCATAGAGAGCGGCGAGGGTACCTATAATGGCTGGAGTGTGCGGAACATGTACTACCTGCAGTCGGTACCGGGGCTGGATATACCGGCAAGCCTTATTTCTGTGCATGAGGGCGATCCTATGGAGGACACCATTTACCACGATTATCTTTTCTACCCGCATTGGAACTATGTGCCCTACATCCTGTTCGACAGGCGTTTCAAGGTGCCACTGGATAGCTTTTACTATTATATCAACATTCAGAAAGATTATTTTGGCTTTGCCAATATGCAATTATCGTCCAGCTGCGACGGGCATGCTATTGCGGTGACTACTACCGTTACGCCAGCGATAGATATGCATGGTGATTACCGCCTGGCGCTCATCCTTACTGAAGATGGCGTATCGAGCGGCGATGCCGGGTACGAACAGCATAATAATTATGCGGGTGGTGCACTTGGGCCAATGGGTGGCTATGAATTGCTGCCTGCTGTAATACCAGCCACGCAAATGGTATATAACTATGTAGCGAGGTATGCCGCCCCATCGCCCGATGGTGCCGCCGGAGAGTTGCCAACGGATATGGATGCAGGCACACCGTACACAGCTACCATTGTAACAGCGGTGAACCACCATTGGGACCTGGGTAAGTTGAAGGCCAAAGTACTGCTGATACGCCATGATGACAGTGTGGTGCTGAATAGTGCCGAGATACGATCGGCAGTGGGTATAACCAATGTTAACGCCACCGGTATTCCTGCGCTGCTATACCCTAATCCTGCTGCGGAGGATTGCCACCTGCGGTTTAGTATGCTGCAGCCGGAAGAAGTGTCTGTTGCCGTGGCCGACCTGCAGGGCAGGGTAGTGTTCAGCACGCCGGGTACCGTTTATAACACGGGTAACAACGAAATATTACTTCCTGCTACATCACTGGCCAATGGTATCTACCTGGTTGCCATTACTATAGCCGGCAGGCACACCACCCTAAAGCTGGAGGTGATGCACTAATGCAGAGCCGTGTTGTAGGTGCAAATAATTGACAATTGCCACTGGGATAAACGCAAAAAATCACTACTTTGCACGTTCGCAAAATATATTGTCATGTCCGTTAATCTTTGTATCGACTGGGGTAATACCAACATCAAAGCTGCAATATTTGAGCATAACGTTATTGTAGAACATTACAGCCTGCATCACGGTCATGTTAATGAAGAATTGTCTAAGATCATAGACACACATAAGCCCGAAAAAGTGGCTTTTAGTTCGGTTTCCGAAGAGAGCCAGGATGCCGAAAAGTTCATTGCTGCCAAAGTAACTAAATTTCTGAAGGTGGATGGGCACACCCGTGTGCCTATCAATAATGCCTATGCCACCCCCGAATCGCTGGGGGCCGACAGGCTGGCGATGGTGGTAGGTGCCAATAACCAGTTCCCGGATAAGGATAACCTGGTTATATGCCTGGGCACGTGCGTTACCTATAATATGGTGCAGAGAACGCGGACGTTCCGCGGTGGTGCTATATCGCCAGGTATGCAGATGCGCCTGGCTGCCATGCACGAGTTTACCGACAAGCTGCCGCTGGTAAGCAGGGATGGGGATGTGCGCCTGATGGGCTACGATACCGAAACCTGTATACGAAGTGGTGCTATATATGGTGTGGCCTGCGAAATAGACGGTATGATAGCAGCATATGAGAAAAATTATGCTGATTTTAACGTTATATTGACCGGTGGGGATGCCCCATTTTTTGTCGAAAATTTTAAAAGTAAGATATTTGCTGACCCTGACCTACTGCTGAAGGGGCTAAATGTAATTTTAAACTATAATGTATAAATTCCCCGTTAGAAGCCTGGCTGCCCTGCTTGCTCTTGTTGTAAGCAACGCTGCATTTGGCCAAACGAGCACTTACAGCAATCCGAATTCTGAGAACGAGAATAATCCTTATTCCAAATATGGTATAGGGGAACTTTGGAACGGCAACAGCACGGCGCTTAAGGGCATGGGCAGTATCTCATCGGCCTACCAGGATCCGTTTATCGTTAACCCCGATAACCCGGCATCTTATTCGTGGCTGGCAGCTACTACCTTCCAGGGTGGGCTGGTGGCCAGTTACCGTACCATAACCAACGCTGCAGGGGCGTCTTATAATTCAGGCACTGCCTCTATCGGCTACCTGAACCTGGGGCTGCCCATCAGGCAAAAAGGTGGACTGTCGCTGGGCCTGAGGCCGCTTACCCATTCTTACTATGCGCTGGTAGATACTACGGTAACGCAGCTAGGCAGTACCATACGCTCTTACGTGGGCGATGGTGGTTTGTCTTACGCTTATGCGGGAGGCTCTTATAAGGTAACTAAAGACCTGAGCGTTGGTGTGAATATCGGCTACCTGTTTGGTAACTACCGCAATTTTTCCAACGTCAATTCTATAGATACGCTGGTCATTAACCGCGCATACACAGCCCAGTTTGCCAACTACACGCACATCGGCGGCCTGTACTGGAAGGCAGGCGCTATGTATCAGCATACCATACACGATACCGGGCTTACCCTGAACATAGGTGGTACCTTTACGCTGGGGCAAGACCTGAACGAATCTTTCAATAACTACCACGTAAGTATTTACAACTTTGGCGATACTATAGTGAACGATACCTCTATGTCTAACACGGACAAAAAGGGTAAGCTGAAGATGCCGATGTCGTTCAGCGTGGGTGTGATGCTATCTAATACCGACAAATGGAAAGCGGGCATCGACTTTGCCATGAGCAACTGGAGCCGGTATACCAGCACTGCCGACACCAGTATGAACCTGGGCGTAGGCACACAGTCTTACAGGCTGTCGGTAGGCGGTGAGTATACGCCAAATTCCATGGACCTGACCAGCTATTTCTCCAGGGCTACCTACAGGCTGGGCTTCTACTACGGCCAGGATTATGTGCGCCTGCAGAATACCAACCTGCCTATGTACGGGGTAACACTGGGCGCCAGCTTCCCCTACAAGCGCATGGGGCATAACACTACCTACTTTGGTAAGGTGCATACATCGCTGGAACTGGGCCGTATAGGCACCGAGACCGGCACACTGCTGCAGCAAACTTACCTGCGCTTTGGCCTTGGACTTACCTTCAATGCAAGAGACTGGTTCATACCTAAGAAGGAACTATAAATGAGTACGGTACAGGAAAAGATCGTTAACACAATAACCCGGATGTTTATTCCGGGTGTTTTGTTTTGTCTCTTCTTTACGGCCTGCCGTAACGACCCGAAGGAGATAGTGCAACTGACGGGTAAGAACCTTAACCACGAGGACAAGGCTACCGACATAACCGGCATATACAGTAAAGAGGGCAGGGTAAAAGCCCGCCTGTTTGCCCACGAATATATTAAGAACGAGAGCGCAGCACAGCCCTATACCGACCTGAATACGCGCATACGGGTAGAGTTTTATAATGACAGCGCATCGCTGAACAATGTACTGACAGCAGACTCTTGCAGGATATATGATGCCAATGGCAATGTGCTGATGTGGGGCCATGTGAAAATTGTAACGACCAAAGGCGAAGAACTGACCACCGACGAGCTGATATGGAACAGCAGCATAGAACGGATATTTACCGAGAAGCCGGTAACTATACAGACGGGATCGGAAATACTGCATGGTAACGGGCTTGAAGCCAACCAGGATTTTACCTGGTACCAGATCACCAACCCGAGGGGATCTGTATCTGTACAGAAAGGAGAAATGCCAACTGATTAGATGAATCGTAAGTCATAAGTCGTAACCAGTAAGTCGTTATGACATTCAAGACTGCACTAATGACTGTTTTTGACCATAGACTTACGACTTATGACTATTAAACTAAAGAAATGTCTCAACATAACGCAGGATTACTGGAAACAAACGGATTGGATAACCTGGGCACACCAAGGGCAGCTGTGGTGTATACAGAATGGAACGACAAGATCATCCGTGAACTGGTGAATGGTTTTGAAAGCACGTTCCATAAGTTTCATGGCGATATTACCGGTAAGGTGGTAGTGCCTGGTGCCTTTGAGCTGCCTTTTGCCATAAAGCAGCTGTGGGAATACTATAGTAGGCAGGAGGTAAAGCCCGAGGTGATTGTAGCCTTTGGTGCCGTGATACGTGGTGGAACCCCTCATTTTGAATATGTAAGCCAGGCTGTGACCGATGGTATATTGCAACTGAACCTGACCCTGCCGGTTCCGGTTATCTTCGGTGTACTGACGCTGGATACTGAAGAGCAGGCATGGGAGCGCCTGGGTGGTACACATGGCCACAAGGGCGAAGAAGCAGCGATAACCGCCCTTAAAATGATCAAGAACAGCAGGCGATTCAGCTAATCATTGCCGCTGGTCTATCGGATCATTTGTTGTGCCTGCATACGTAGATATTACAGTACACTGTTTGTGCCGATGTCATGAATGGAAAAATAAAATTAGTGGGTGTGTTTTGACAGAACCCTACTAAAACAATAAGAGCAGCGAAAGCTGCTCTTATTGTTTTTAATAATTAATGAGGCTGTTTTTACGTAGCATGAATATGCTGTCCATGTTAATGCTCTTTTCTTCAGGGTGGCGTTTTTTGTAGTCCATGTACAGGGCGCTTTCCCAATCGCCGTATGTGGCGTTAGGCAGCACTATGTAGCGGTCGCCCCATACTCTGCGCAGGCTGTCTGCTGCATGGCGGCGCACTACTTCCGGCGCTTTGTCGAAGGCCTTGTCCATATCCACCAGGTTATCGCCAAAGAATGCGATGATCTTATGTGTTTTCAGGATCTCCTGCCTGCGTTCCTCTTTGCTGCTGGTGGTGGTTTTCAGCATAAAATGTTCTTGCGTTACCTGCGGAAAGCCCAGGCGCTTCATGTTCTCCATGGTTGCTGCCAGGGCGGCCTTGCTCCTGTTCGATACGTAGAATATCTGTACTCCTTTTTTATCGGCATACCTAAAAAAGCTTACGCTGCCGGGCACCGAGTCTGCCACGGCATCGCTGCACCACTTGTTCCAGCTGCTGTCTGTATACAGGTGACCCTCGTTATAGCAGCGTACGGCATACCCGCTATTGTCGAGCGCCGTCTCATCGAGATCGGTAACCACAGCCAGTTTTTTAGGGGAGTATCCGTTGGAGGTCCGGTTGAATGATACGGCTTTATCTACCTTTTCCATACCCAGGTTGTATGCCTGGAAGCACAAAGCCCTGTATTCTGCTGCCCGCTGCTGATAGATAAGGCCTAGCATATTCTGCTCCACAGGTGCAGGTTTTACCATTTCTGATATGGCCTGAGTCACCGGCCTGAATGCCAGTGCGCTCACCACAGCTATGCCGGCTACAATAGATAAACGCTTGTTCATGCTGCAAAAGTAAAGTTTGTTGCTGAGTAACGCTGTTATTTCAGCATAAGATAACGCGGCGGTAGGGTTAGGTTTTCACGCAAAGACGCAAAGAAGAGCGCAAAGCACGCGGAGAAATATTGGTAAGCAGGCAGAGTGCGCAAAGGGTGTCACGTGTGGCAGAAAAGCAATCGGTGGTAGAGACGTAATATTTTACGTCTCCTAAGCGGCAGGTCGTTTAGCATATATAGGGTTCATGTGGAGACGCAAAATATTGCGTCTCTATCACAAATGGTCAATGCGTACAGCTATGTGATATACCGTCATATCCCATTCACCCTATTAACTATACCCCTCACACAGTCATCAAACTGCACCCCCGCAGCGCACTGTGGTCCATCCTGCCTAATATCTCAAAATTGCCATCGGGGTGGACGATGCCTATATCTTCGGTGGCAATAAACGCACAGGAGTAAATGTTGGCCAGGTCTATGATGTTGATGCAGCCGTTGCCTGCTGTGCTTACATCCAGCGGGTCGTTAACGTCGCGCACCAGTACCTTCATGGTATTGGTGGGGGTGTAGATACCTTCCTGTTTGGCATAGCCCTGCGACAGCAGTTCAGTCATGCCGTATTCTGAGTGGATAGCGCTCAGCTGCCATTGCTGTTGCAGGTAATCATGCACTTCGGTGCGGGTCATTTCTTTACGGCGCCCTTTCATGCCGCCTGTCTCCATCACTATTGTATCGTACAGGGGCATGGGGTACGCTTCAGCAAAGTCCAGCAGGGCAAAGGTCACCCCAAGCAGTATCACCTTCTGTTTTCGTGCATTCAGTTGAACCAGTTTGTTACGCAATGTCTCCCATTCGTTGATATAAAAACCGCTATCAGGGTGGTTACCAGCCTGCATCAGCTCTTTAGCCATATACACCAGAGATGCATTTTTCCGCTCCAGGTAAGAGGGTAATAAGGCCAGTATCACATAATCGGCAGGGCTGCCATATTGCAGGGTAAAGCCGTGCATCAGCGACTTACGGTATATCTCTGCCTCTTTTACATAATGCTTCGATGTTACTTCTCCTGTAGTGCCACTGCTTTCAAAAAGCAACTCTGCATTTGTCCATACGCCGGTTTGTACCCGGTGACTTTTAAAGAAAGATATGGGCAGGAAAGGAATTTGCGTAATAGAACGCACTTCATTTACGTTAGTGTGAATAGCATCGCAATACCGGCGATAAATATCGTTGCCCGCGTATTGGTAGCGGAACAGCTCCAGTGCTGTTGCATCAAATGCATTGGGTGTAACACGTATTATATTTTCGGGATTTATTAACGAGTTGATATTACTCACTTTGTTTAACTTTAATCTATGAAATTGCGGTCTGCCTTAATTATATCTGGTTGTGTACTCTTTGCCTCGTGCGAAAAGAATACGATGTCAAAGATACCACAGATTAGCTTGGTGGGCATCGCACCAGACTCCGTGAAGGCTAATTTAGATACAGCGGTCATTGCGTTTAACTTTACCGATGGCGATGCAGACCTGGGCAATAATTCCACTTCCCTGGTATTTGTAAAGGATAAGCGCTACGACACGGGCTATGTGCGCTATGTATTTCCCAGAATCGAATCGGTGGTGGAAGATCCTAAAAAAGGTATGACGGGTACAGCATATGTATTCCTGTTAGATCCGCCTGTAGTACCTCGAGCTGATTCTGTGCATATGGTGCTGGGTGATACCACTTCTTTTGAGGTATATGTTACCGACCGGGCCGGCCACGAAAGCAACCATATTATTACCAAAGAGATACTCATAAAGCCTTAACCGAACAATATAATAAAAGCGCCTGTAAGCAATGTTTACAGGCGCTTTTACATTAGATAACCGGTCAGTGTACGACCACAAATCTGGTGGTGAACCAACCCTTCTCGGCAGGAACCGAAAGGAAGTAAATGCCGTCGGGCAATTCCAGGTCAAAATCGGCACTGGTGTTAGTGGTTATGTCTTTAGTGGCAATTATTTTAAAATCGGCACCGGCCACAACCGCCACCACATTAATATCGGTGGTAGATATCAGCTTGACAGTAAACTTACCATTGGTAGGGTTAGGATACAATTCTATTGCTGATATGCTGCCTGCGGAGCCTGTAGGCAATATGGTAATTGGATATAGCGATGAATAAGTACCGCAACTATTGCTGATGCTGTATTTCACGGTATCGATCCCTTCTTTCAGGCCGCCCAGTTTACCGCTTGCTGTTACCAGTGCATTAGTACCTTTTACCGACCAGGTACCGCCCGACGTGGAATCGCGCAGTTGTATGGTCTCGCCAACCGTTACTGCCGAAGGTCCGGTTACAGGCAAAGCAAAAGGCAGCGGGTTCACTGTTATCTTCTTGATGGCCGATGTGCTGCCGCACATGGCTGTTACAATGGTAAACCTCACCGTGTCAGCGCCAGGGTTTACACCTACCACAAAACTGTCCAGCACCGTAGTATTACCGTTTGTGCCGCTCCATATGCCACCGGCAACTGTATCCCTTAACACAATAGTATCACCCACGCACACCGTTGATGAACCGGTAATGGTGCCCGTATAAGGCGATGCGTTCACCGTTATTGATTTGGTAGCCACCATAGGGCAGGTGCCCGCCGGAGTGTACTTTATGGTATCTACACCTGCCGATATGCCAGTAACCACACCCGAAGTGCTGATGGTGGCGGTATTGTTTGTCTTGCTCCACGTACCGCCGGTAGTGGCATTGGTCAAGGTTATTTTGGCGCCTGTACATACACTTGATGGACCGGCGATGGTATCTACAGGAGTGATGGCATTGATGGTCACTTTCTTAATGGCCCTGGCAGAGCCGCATGCATTGGTAACAGTGTACTGTATAGTATCGATGCCCGGTGTTACGCCTGTTACCAAGCCACCGGTAACGGTAGCGTTGCCATTAACTGCACTCCATACACCGCCTGCTGTGGTATCTATAAGGGTGATGGTACTGCCTACGCATATGGTTGTGGTGCTGCCTGTTATTACGCCGGCTACCGGCGGTGCCGATATTGTTATTACTTGTATAGCGGTATCAGCACCGCATGTGTTCGATATAATGTAACGGATAGTGTCTACCCCGGCATTAATGCCCTTTATCATACCATTACCCAGTGATGTGGCCAGTGCATTGCTGGGGTTCCAGGTGCCGCCTGGTATACTGCTGATGAGTGTGATAGTATCTGTCTTACACACCTCTGTTGGGCCGGATACCGAACCGGCATCGGGTTGCGGCGTTACAACCACCGGCCTGCTACCAGAAGCACTGCCACAGGCATTGTTAATAGTATAAACTACGGTGTCAAGCCCTGCCGACAAACCGGTTGCTATACCAGTAGCGCTGTTTATAGTTGCATTGCCTGTTGTCGTGTTCCATAGTCCACCAGGTCCGCCGGGGCTGCTATATGTTGCAGGTACACCTGCGCATAAATTGGCCGGGCCGTTGATCACACTTACATTGGGTAGTGTATCGACAGTTACATTATGTACCGCATGGTAAACACCGCAGGCAGTATTGATGGCATAGGTGATGGTAACAACGCCCTGTGCAACGCCTTGTACACTACCACTGCCGCTTACCGTGGCCGTTTCCAGGTTGCTGCTGCTCCATGTGCCGCCGGCAGATGTATCGCTCAGCACTACAACAGACCCGGCGCAAACCGCCGATGGGCCTGTGACAGCACCTATCACATAGCCGGTACCGGGGGTTACCTGTATGGTAGCTGTATCGTAAGAAATGCCGCAGAAAGAATTGGTTGTATAGCTAATGATGGCTGTGCCTGTTGCAATGCCCGTAACAAAGCCGTTACCATCTACCGAGGCTATACCCGGTGCATTGCTGCTCCAGGTGCCGCCACTTACATTATTTTCTAACGCTGTGCCTGCACCTGTGCATATGCTATTGGTAGTGGCAGATATGTTGCCCACGCTTACCAGAGCGCCGGTGGTAATGGCGTGCGCCGTGTAGTTGGTATCGCCCTGGGCTATTGTGTAGTAGAGAATTGTATCCGTGCCCGCTGCAATAGCATACACTACGCCAGTAGCGCTTACGGTGGCTATGGCAGTATTAGTACTTAGCCAGCGGCCGCCTGCAACTGTAGCGGTAAGCGTAGCTGCACTGCCTGCACATACTGAATCGGGGCCGGATATAGTGCCTACAGGCGGCAGAGGATAGTTCTTTAAGATGCTTATGTAAGAAGAGCTGCCACTCACTACCGCAAGATCTGCCTTGCCGTCGTTATCTATGTCGTTCCAGGCCATACCTGCGGGATTAGCGCCACAAGGCAAGTCTACCTTTGTAGCAAGCGATGCAGCAGTAATAGCGCCGGCTGTTGCCATATTGCGGTATACTGATACATTAGCTGAATTATAATTGCCTACAGCTATATCCAGTTTACCATCACCGTTCACATCGGCCAGTGCCAGGTCTTCCGGTATAGCATTGGTAGTGAATGTAACGCCGGAACTGAATGACAACATGCCCGCAGTAGCGTTAGTGTTTCTGAATACAGAAATTGTTTGTGCACCTGCGTTGGTGGTAATGATGTCTGTATTGCCATCGCCATCTATATCGCCGCCTGCTAGGCCTGTAGGGGCTATGCCCGTAGTAAGCGTGGTAGCCGCAGAGAACGCCATAGTACCTACGCTGCTTATATTGTGATACAGCGATACTGTGCCCGAGCCATAGTTGGTAACCGCAACATCTGTTTTGCCGTCATTGTCCAGGTCGCCACAGTATATTTTGTAAGGCGTGGTGCCGGTTGTTAATGTGGCAGCCAGCGCGAATGAAGAAGTGGTAATGTTAGCGCCGCTCACCAGGTTTTGCAATATGCGCACGCTGCCCGATGACTGGCCCACAACAGCTATATCAGGACGACCATCTTTGTCAAAGTCGCCTATGCCCAGGTCTATCGGGGCAGTAGGGCTGCTAATGTCCACACGGGCTGCAAACGATATGCTGCCTGTGGTAGATGTATTGCGATAGATAGAAATGGTATTGCTGCTGGTAGAAGTGTTGGCTACAATTATCTCGGGCTTGCCATCTGCGTTAAGATCGGCGATCTTTACGTAATGCGGACCCAGGCCTGTAGAGATACTGATCGGCGCGGCAAATGTAGCAGCATTGAAAGCACCGGTCGTACTGGTGTTCCTGTACACGAACATATTGTTAGGACCGCTGTTGGTCACCACCATATCTGCCTTGCCATCACCGTCAAGATCGCCCATGGCCACACCTATAGGTAAAGAGCCTGTAGTAAAGTTGACCGCAGGCTTAAAGTAGATAGAGTCTGTGATAAGCCCGCTATTGGTATAAACTGGTAGAAATTCACGCGGAGAAAATGCAGACTGGCCGGTGGCGCTGTCTGTAACTGTTATGTGGGCAAAAGATGCGCCCAACGGTACGGTAGCAGTTATCAATGTGCTGCTGGCTGTAGTAACCGTTGCCCTGGTAGCGCCAAATAATACTAGGTTAGCGGCTGCAGTGGTATTAAAGTTAGTGCCGCTGATGGTTACTGTAGCGCCAGGTATTGCTGTATTTGGCGTTATAGAAATAACAGACGGGATAGCCACCACATTGATGGTAGCAGTGGCGTAGCCGGTATTACCACAGAAATTGGTATAGCTGTAGGTAATAGTAGTGCTGCCCAAGGTAAGCCCGGAAACCGCGCCCGATGTGGCATTAACACTGGCTATTGCCGGGTTCTGGCTGCTCCATGTGCCACCTGTAGTGCTGTTACTGAGGGTGACAGTACTGCCAATAGGTAATGTGGTGGGGCCAGTAATAGCCGGCAGCACAGGCGTACCGGTTATGATAATGTTGGAGCCATTGTTAGACCCAAAGGTATTAACCGGCGACGCGTTGATGACCCTGATCCTGTATGCTGTACCAGCTGGAGTGCCGGAAGGTATGGTAGCTGTTATGGGCGATGTACTGCCTGAGCCTATAATATTTGTAGTAAAATCGCTGGCAAACACACCCGATGCGTTGGATAGCTGCACCAGGAACGGCCCAGTAAGTGTACCCGAATAAGTAAAGGCAACGCTTATAAAATTATCGGTGTTATTACAGAATGGTCCGTAAGATGCCGCAGTTGTAGTAATGGTTGGCGCTACAGGTACCACCTCTCCGGTGCTGAGTATGGTTGCACTGTACAGGTTTCCGCTCCCATCCTGGAAGCGTACCTGGTTCAGTTGTGCAGATGTAATGCCTGTAGCGTTGGTGCCTATGTATATACGGCCTTTGGTGCCGGCAGTTCCGTTCCAGTTGCCCACCCAATTGGTAATAGTGAGTATTTTGCCAGATATCCAGGTAATGGCGTTGCTATTGGCAAACCTGATCGTGTGCAGCGTATCGGAACCCAGATCGATGGCGGAATTCTGTGTTACCGCCAACGTACCGAAGGTCAACGTAAATGTCCGTGCGATGCCGTTTGTGCTGAGTGTGCCGCCGTCCAGTGTATCTGCTGAGTTATTGGTTACGGAGGTGCCTGAAGCGGGATTGAATCTGATCTCGCCCTGCGTTATTTTTAGTCCGCCTGAGAATGTATTAGATGGGCTGGTAAGTGTCAGTCTGCCGCTACCTGTCTTCACCACAGAGCCCGTGCCGGTAATAGAGCTGTTGAGGCTGGCCGTGCCACCAAAAATAGTATTGGCAGTTTGGTTGATGGTGAGGCGGGTGCCACCTAAAATAAGTGTGTTACTGCTACTGGTTACGCTGCCGCTTAGTGCGGCGATGGTCTGGCTGCTGTTGTTAAGCGTGATTGTTGTACCGCCTGATATTTGAGCCATATTAAGCGGACCAGTACTTAGTCCCGATCCCGGACTTACAATAATACGCCCTGTGGTAATAGTTGTACCACCAGTCCAGCTGTTGTTGGTGCCTTGTAGCACCAATGTGCCTGTGCCTTGCTTGGTAAGCATACCGCTGCCCGATATATTGCTGGTGAGCGTGAGGGTGGACGTGCCCGCTGCGGTGATGCCCGCATCGCTGGCTATATTTATTGGTCCATCCCATACATAGCTTGTGTTCGTAAGGTTAATTAGAGCTCCTTTGCCGGTGGTGCTGTAGCCATTGCCGTTACCGTTCAGGTTCAGCATAAGGTTGCCCATGCTGAAGGTAGTATTGGCAGGCGCTGCAAGGTATAGCTGGCTGTTGCTGTTGATGGTGATATTGTTAGATGCTACATTGCTTATGGCGTTTGCGCTGTCCAGTTCCAGTATGCCGCTTTGGGTGCCGTCGGTTGCACCAACGGTTATGCCGCCAGAAAATGTATTAGTGCCACCCAGCTTCAGCAGGCCACCATTTACACCGGTAGCTGTTGTGGCGTTCCACGTGCCGCTACCGAGGAAGGTAAGTGCAGCAGATCCGCTGATAGCTGAAGTAATATTAATGGTGTTACCTATGCCTGTTGCACTACCGCTGCCTGCCAGTATATATTTACTGCCGCTGCCTGTATTGACTGTCATAGTGCTGCCGCCGGCGCCCTGGGTGTTCTGGATAGTCAGCCTTGCTGTGTTGGATGCGAAGTTGGAGAGAATAGTGTTGGCCGTTGCGCCAACGGTAGCGCCGTTCAGCGTAAATACGCCCGGGGTCGTGGGCGAACTGTTGCCTATAATAAGGTTGGCAGTTCTTAATGATGTTACTGATACCGCCCCGGTAGAGTAAGCCCCACTTGCTGTATCCATATTGATGCCTACGCCGGTGCTGGCGGACGTAGGGTTGGCGTTGAACTGCGCCACAGCTGTTGGGCCGGGTACTACGCCACCTGTCCAGTTGCTGCCGGTGAGCCAGGCATTACCGGTAGGCGATGACCATATGATCTGCCCCTGCAGGTTGCCCGACATAACTGCCAGTAAAACAGGGAATAAAAAAAGTGCTTTATATAAAAGGGAGTAATGTTTTGTTGTCATCCGGGTATAAATTTTATCGTTCTACACTTGCCTGTACACAAAAACAGCCAGAGCTGCCCGACAGGGTGCAACCACATAGCTATTTACACATTCAAAGATAGTGCATTTCATGGGCATATGTAGGGTGGCTGTATCGCCATTGGTAATAATGACTCTAATATGAGGGTGGCATTGATTTTATAGGGATAACCCTGAAAAAATTGAAGCTATGAATGATAAAATGAGAGGTTTAAAAGCAGTGGTGGAAAACCTGAAATGGTGGCAGGTAGCGCTGATAGCTACCGGCGTATCACTGTTGGGCCGGCTATCCGGCGGCAAAATGGATGTAGAAGAAGAAGTATATACCAAAGAGCTGAAGCAGGCACCGTGGGCGCCGCCACCATGACTGTTTGGCCCGGCATGGACCATTAACAACTTTTTCCTGTTGATGGGCTTAAAACGAATGCTGAAGAACGACAATGTACCGGAGAAGAAAAAGCTGCTGATCATACAGACATTTATATGGATCATCTTTTTCTCCTTCAACTATGTATACTTCAGGAAGAAGAGCACCATATTGGCCGCACTATGGACAGTTACCGATGCTATACTTGCCGGTAGCAGCCTGTGGCTGGCCCGCAAAGACAAACAAACCGCAGCCACTTATGCGCCTCTTGCCGGTTGGACAGGTTTTGCCAGTACGATAGCTATATACCAGGCACTGAAAAATAAAGATCAGGCGTTGGGTGTTAAGGCGTTGTTGAATTAGTAATGATTGTATATCAGGTGCCGGAGCGATCCGGCCACCTGATCTTTTTCTATTTGTCGTTCAATATCACATTCTGGCAGCTCATTTCGACGTAACTGCCTGTAGGGCTAATGGATATTAGTGCACCTAACTTATGTGGTGTATGCTGATGCTTGTTAATAGCCTTTTGCGCTTCCTCCGTATATTCAAAAGTTATGTACCAGCCTTTCCTGGTGGATGTTGATTTGACCGCTTTAGGTAGAAGTGTGTTATGTCTCGTTTTCAGCATCTCCTCTATCCCGCCCTTTATTTCATCTGTTGTGTAAGATAGACGCGGGTCCGTAGTGTCTGCCGGAGCTTCGGTATATCCATTAACGCGAACATATCTTTCAGCAATAGTAATGGCATCCTTTTTAGTTACTCTCATCACCTTGAAAGACATCAGTGTGAACGCTGGCAATAGTAGCCCAAATACTAATTTGATTGAGAATGAATTGATGCTCATAATTGCTGTTTGAATATTGCTAAAGCTATATAACGGCAATATGAGGAATATGTTGTTGCTGATGAGCACGGTCTGCAATAACCGCAGCGTAACTGTTCAGGCCGGTTACCTGTTGTAGTGTTATTATCTTATCCGGCGAATGAATACGGTAAATGCAATGCCATATAGTGATTTAGTAAAACAAAAAAGGGTAATAAGTCGCCTTATTACCCTTTTTAACTATCTGCATTTTACCTTATTGTTCAGAAAAATACTTGTGGAAATAAGGTATTGTTTCTATGCCTTTGAAATAGTTGGCAACATCGTATTTCTCGTTAGGAGAGTGAATGTTGTCATTATCGAGGCCGAATCCTAAGAGTACTGTTTTAAGACCCAGGGTACGCTCGAACAGGGCAATAATTGGTATTGAACCACCACCACGTGTAGGGATCGGGTCTTTACCGAAAGTGGTCTTTAGTGCTTTTGCCGCTGCCTTATATGCATGGCTGTCGGTAGGGGTAACTACTGGTTCGCCGCCATGGTGAGCTGTTACCTTCACCTGTACGCCAGCCGGAGCAATAGATTCGAAGTGTTTGGTGAAAAGGTCGGATATCTCTCCGGACACCTGGTTAGGTACCAAGCGCATAGAAATTTTAGCGTAAGCTTTCGAAGGCAGTACTGTTTTAGCACCTTCGCCGGTATAGCCCCCCCATATACCGTTTACATCAAGAGTAGGGCGGATGCCGGTACGCTCCAGTGTAGTATAGCCTTTTTCGCCCCATACCTCTTTTACGCCCAGTTCATCAGCATATTCTTTCAGGTCGAAAGGAGCATCGTTCAGCGCTTTGCGCTCTGCTGCGCTCAATTCCTGTACCTTATCGTAGAAGCCAGCCACCGTTATGTGGTTGTTCTCGTCGTGCAGCGAAGCGATCATCTTGCAAAGGATGTTGATAGGGTTAGCTACAGCACCACCGTATACACCACTATGCAGGTCGCGGTTAGGGCCGGTAACCTCCACTTCCATATAGGCCAACCCACGCAGACCGCTTTCTATAGATGGATGCTCCATGCTGATCATAGAAGTATCAGATACCAGCACGATATCGGCCTTCAGTTTTTCTTTATTGTCTTCCAGGAACTTGCCCAGGTTGCTGCTGCCCACTTCCTCTTCGCCCTCTATCATTATCTTCACGTTGCAAGGCAGGGTGTTGGTTTTAGCCATTACTTCCAGCGCTTTTATGTGCATGAACATCTGACCCTTATCGTCGCAGGCACCACGGGCAAATATCTTACCATCTTTTATCACCGGTTCAAACGGGCCACTGTGCCACAGGTTCAGCGGGTCGGCAGGCTGCACATCGTAGTGACCATATACCAGCACTGTAGGCAGGGTAGGGTCTACTATCTTTTCGCCAAACACAATGGGGTGGCCGGCAGTAGGGCATACCTCAGCTTTGTCGCAACCGGCCTTCAGCATATGTTCTTTAACAGCGTCTGCGCAGCGGGCCACATCACCTTTATACTTGCTGTCGGCACTTACTGATGGTATGCGCAGCAGGTCGAGCAATTCATCTAAAAAACGGTCTTTATTTTGTTCTTGATATTCTTTCCAGGCTTGCATGTTCGTTTTTATTTTAGGCTTCAAATGTAGGAGATTTTGGCCGGATGTTATAGGTCGTAAATCACTGGATGTTACTGTAGACAGTAGCAGTACAAATTGCAATTATGCATTAAGCTAAGTAATATTACCAGCAAATCTTAACAGCTATGGCGTGGAATAAATACTATATTTTTATAAAGCCTGCCCCTCAAGAAAGTATGGAGGAGGTATTGAAGATGTTGAAACTGCAACATTACAGGCCTGTGGGCAAAGTGCCGTTGGAGGCGACAAATAAGCCTACTACGCTTTTTGCCGGTGTTTACAATAACAGTCTTATGATTGTACATCCCGAAATGCCATTTGAGTTTTTTACAGATAAGCAATCTGTAACTGAAAAAATATTTATTGAACATTTTGAAACAAGCGAAATAGCGGCGTTGGTGGAGAATAGTACGGTAGGGTTATTCAGCTATGCCGTAATGCAGAATGGTAAGAAAATAAGAATGAAAGATGGTGCAGATGGTACAATTTACCATAATGAAGGTGCGTTGTTGCCTGAAGAAGTAGCTATAGCAAAGGAAAAAATATTCCACGATGATGATCTGGCTGAAATGAAATCTGATGGCATGAGCCAGAAAGAAATAGACAACATGGTAGCTTTTGAGGCCAGTTGGCGCATCCCCGACAGGCTAACCCGGCGATATCTTGGAGAAGAAGTAAGTACCATTTACCCTAGTCGTGTAATGCTGATGAGGTATGAGTTATAGTCCAGCTGCATGTTTGTCGTAAACCCAATAACATTTGTCGGGTTTGGCCGATGTGGGTGAAGGATATTTCACGGAGATTTGTGGCACAAAATAGAACTAACAATATGGGCAACATAGTATTATTTATGCATGCATCGCTGGATGGCTTTGCAGCTGGGACTAAGGGTGAGATGAACTGGATACACGTAGATCAGGAGATATTTGACTACGTGGAGGAGCGCATAGCACAGACCAACACTGCGCTGTATGGTCGTAAAACATTCGAGATGATGGAAGGCTACTGGCCTACAGCCGCCGACCAACCCGGTGCTACCAAGCACGATAAGGTACATTCGGCCTGGTATAAAATAGCCCGTAAGGTGGTGTTGTCTAATACGCTGAACGAGGCTGATTTTACAAACACTACCGTTATCAATAAAGATTACCTCGCTGCGTTGCAGGAACTGAAGAATACCACCACAGGTGATATACTGGTGTTTGGTAGCCCTACAGCTACACACGCACTGCTGGCCGAAAACCTTATAGATGAAACGTGGCTCTTTGTGAACCCGGTGTTGCTGGGTGAGGGTATTCCCGTGTTCAAAAACATTAAAGAAAAGCACTTGCTAAAGCTGGTGAAAACACATGCATTCAGTTCGGGTGTAGTTTGTTTGCAGCACGAGGTAAAGCGCGATAGCTAATTAGAGACGAGGGTATCTGCACCATCGCACTCTGTTCAATGTTACTGAAATACGTTTATCTTGTCAGTCGTATAGAGCAATAAACGCTGATGCTGACCAGCGTGCGGGTGCTGGCGGTAGTGGTAGTCACTATGGTGGCTTGTTGATTCCAATCTATATCGGTAACTACTACCCTGGAGGAGAATGGTACAAAAGCAAGTTCCAGCCTGGCACCTAACTCTTGTGATAAATGCCAGAACCCAGATTTGCTTTCATTGGGCAGCCAGGCTACAATTACCTGCCCTGCATACATTAGCTTACTGGTGTTTGCAGGTGTTACGTTGATGTTTGATGTAAGTACGTGGTTGATTCCATACTGTTTGTAGGCATAGCTGGCATTGATAGATGAGGTGTTGATACCGCTTGCATTGTTGCTTAGGCCTGCCAGTAGTTTGCCTTGCAATAGGAATTGTCTCTTTATCCGGGAGTAGCTTACACCTAAGGTCCACCCGCCGTAGTTGGTAATGGATTGGACATCGCCGTAGCTGTTGCCGCTAAAGTCATAAGGATGTATGCCTGCTGTAAAATAGCCGGGCATCACTACTTGTAATTGCCTGTTATAACCGCCCAGGTCTATGGGAATAAGGTACGACGATCTGTCAAGTTCTATACCCCATTTTTTCTTCCAGGTTACTCCGAATATGCGACTGGTTGTATTAATAGGTATGCCAACCATTGCGATAGGTACGCGGTTCCAACTACCATTGTAAAGGTAACCTGTGGCATGTTGCAACGACAGGTCGGTCTTGCTTTTGATGGCTGTGCCTATTCCGGCCTCCATAGCTGTAGGGAACAAGAAGGTACAATGTGCCAGTACTTTACCCACCTTTGTTTTTGCGGGGTACACCTTGTTGTGCAATTCCTTTTTCTGCTGTGCAATGCCAGGCAATACATATGATAATAGTAATAGTAATATGGTTATGGAGTACCGCATCATCTCAGGTTGATATGTAACGTGTCAGTGTAATGTGTGCTGTCTGTAAGGGTTAGGGAAATGACAAAGGTTTTTGGCCCGGTAAATGGAGAATTTTGGGTAAGTACAAGGTAAGTGCTGTTATGGAAGGTGTCCTGGTCTGACTTTTTGCCGGCAAAGTCGAACCTGGGGCTGAGGTTGTAACCTGAAACGGCTTTCAGCTGGTATGCAACAGTATCGTTCAGCACGGAAAAACAATCGGCTAACGAAGATCCTGCCGGGTGCGCAGTGTCGAAATCAGTAAGGGAGTATATTGATGCTGAGCTGATGGGATTAGTGATACGGTATTGCGTCTCTCCCTTTATATCGCTGCCACCATCATTGTTGGTTATTACCGCTCCAAACGATAGCTTGATAGCATATACCTTCGCTGCAATACTGTCTGCCCCTGTCTCTACAGGTACACGACCCGTATTGTCGGCATTGCTGAACGCAGCACTTATGATGCCCGTAGTGTACTTGCGCTCTTTGGTGCAAGACGCGAACGCTAACACCAGCAGCAATAAAATAGGGTATCGTACTTGTAACATAATACCGCAATATATGGTGATTTGGCCGATGTTAGATGATGGCCGTATCATCTTTCTGTGAGTATGAGGGCCATCTGGCTACCTGGCATCTTTCGGAGTTTGTAAAGCAATATGTTTCTTGTACAGATATACACTATTTTTACTGGAAACAGTTACAGCGCTAAAGGCTGTGATGCTACATGAAAGAAATGATCTTGCCCGATAGCGTACATATTTTCCTGGCTATTGCTACGGTTGTATTTTGGTTGGTCCACAGGTTTATATCAGGCAGAAACAGCCCTGTCGGTGAGCCTGTACCACTGCTCAACTATTATTATGTAAGTATTGTAGCTGTTACTGCCATTGGCTTTACCCTTTTTGTATATTATGCCTTTACTACGAGGCAAATGATAAGCTATGAACTGGAAGAACGCTGGGAATGGCTGGATAACTCCTACGTATACCGCGCTATTTATAGGGGCGAGTGGGGTGGTGTGGCCTGGCTGTATCTTACTCCGCTGGTGTTGCCATTCATCATTAGCTTGTTTCTTGCTTCTGTACTCCGGTCGCGCTTTATCAAAACTTGCTTCAGGCGATATCCTGCAGTTATCCTTTTGGCCTATGCCTTTACCGCCTTAACACTTAGTAGCCTTGGTGTAAACCTGCAGCGGTCGGAGACATATCCAACAGAAGAACGACCGGAAGCACCTGGAGAATGGCGGAACTGAGTAATAAAGGTTAGGTGATCTTCTCCGGTATAGTTAATGGCCTGGAGCATGGAGTATTTTGAATAAGATTCGTACGGATGTGTTTGGTAACAAGTCAGGCAACAGTTGCATAAAAATACTGCACACTTACAACATTGTGACTTAGGGTTTCTGTAAATGATATTATCTTGCTGCAACAAACTATAAATACTATATATGGCAAAGATCATTCTTAACCACGACCCTTCGCTGACCAAAGAACAGCTAAAACTGAAGCTTAAAGGCTATTTTACTGAGCTGGGCTATGAGGTAGATTTCTCGGCACTACTAGGTGCAGACCTGTATATAAAGAAGAACAATTGGGTGGGCGTAGCAATGAAGTTGAAGCAAAAGCCTGATACTACTTACATCCGTATTAATGGCTATGTGCCCTCTACCACTTACCGTATACTGATCAACGGCATCCTACCATTGCTGATACTACGCCCTAAATGGAACAGGCTGATAGACGAAGTAAAACACTACTTCGATTACGAATATGAAAAGGAAACGTCAGCTATATTTTAACGCCGGATAGTGCTACTTATTCAAAATAGTTCGCCTTTACCAGTTCTTTTACGGAAGCAGGCACGCTCCTGAGTAGGTGAGCTTTATCGCATACTTTACGGGATATCACTTTGCCATTGCGTGCCTGGGTGATATCGAAGCGGATATCGTCGTTGTCGCCCAGGCAGGCTATTTGTATACTGTAATTGTTCAATAATGTTTTGCCTTTCAATGTATATTCTGCGTGCACCATGATGTTTGAGGGCATTACATCAGAGGTAATGTGAAAAGTGCCCGGCTCAGTTTGCGGGTCGCCGATGTCTCTGAAGTGTTTCACCTTGCTGAGGTGGTTGCCGCCTGAGTCCATTACCCACAGATCGTAAGCGTCTATTGCATACATATGCTCTGATACGCGAACCGTCATATCCTTTATCCCATCGTTATTCCAGTCCTTAAATTCAGGTTGGTCCTCTCCTGTTATGCCGCGCAGAGTGGTGTCTTTAAATATCAGCTGCCATGTTTTGCCCTGTCGCTTATACACCTGTATGCCTGTGCTGCGATCATCGTCCCAGAATATTACTGCATGCAATTGACGCTTGCTGAACAGGTGCCCCATCTTTATAGCATATGGCGGAAAGTTGATGCCCTGGTAAGAGCGCACATAGGTATCGTCGGTAGTGTCGAAAGCGGTATCAGCCAAGTGGCGCCGGAAACACGCAAAGAGATTGGTCCTTAGGCTATCTATGTTGGGGGGCGATATTGTGTTGCCGGGTGTACTGGTCGAATATGCCGTAGTTTGGGCAATAGTACAGTTGTTAGCGAAGACAGAAAGGGCTATAATAAGTATGGCTGTGATAATGCCGGTAATGCGTATCATAAGGCTGAGCAGTGTATTGTTAAGTACGCAAAAACAATGCCCGTTTTTTTGGGTTATATCATATCCTTTAGCTTGTGCAGTTCGCGGGCTTTGATGACGATAAGCTTGCCATTATAAGAATAGGCGAGCTTCTGGTCGTGCTTTATTTTATGAGCTATCAGGCGCTCATGAGTAAGCTTTAGGCCTTCCAGTATTTTATCTTCTATTTCCTGAATTTTAGCTTTATCCATTGCCTGCTTGTTTTATCAGTTCAAGTAATGAATGGTCAAATACCTGTGGCTCACTACCAGCTGTATGCTTCATAACAAAGTTAGGTATATCATGAGAATTGTCCAATAGCATGGTTTTATCGCAAACTGGCATGTACAAGTTGAAGAGATTGCTTATCCCACGCGTGTATCGCCGCTCAATCACATCAGGAGGAATGTTGTGGCCGCCTTCCAGTACGCGTATCTCTACACGCTCTTTGGCCAGTGTTATGCTTTCCAGCCAGAAGAAGAGCAGGGTTACAAAGTATCCTTTAGCTTGCGCTTGCCTGATCTTCCCAACATACGAACGTGTAGATAATGTAGTTTCAAATGCAAAATCAATACCATCATTCATCAGGTGGTCTATACGTTGCAGCATGATGCGGCCAGCTTCTACAGCTGCTTTCTCGGGTTGGAACGGCGATAAGCCACTGGCTATCTGGTCTGCGTTTACAAATTCTCTGCAGTCTAGCAGTTCGGGCAGTATAGTATAACTGGCGGTGGTTTTACCCGCACCGTTACAGCCGGCAATAATGTATAGATTTTTGTCTGCCATTAGTAGATAAAGGTAAGACCGATCGGCGATATCAACGCTTAAACGCCAGTGGTACCAGCGCACCTTCCGGGTAGGTGATCTCTTCCAGGTACAGGCCATTGCCCGTTACATCGAAGGATGCTTTGGTGCAATCGTGCGCTTCTACTATCTCATTGAACTGTGCCGGGGTTATTTTACCACGCCCTGCCTGTAGCTGGGTACCTACAAGCCCACGCACCATGCCTCGTAAAAAGCGATTGGCACGTACTATATAGTGTAGTTCCTCTCCGTGGTTTTCCCAGCGGCTTTCCATTATGGTGCAGTTAAAAGTGTGGTTCTGCGCATTGCGCTTGCAAAACGATTCGAACTGGGTGTGCTGCAGGATGATGGCTGCAGTTTCTTGCAGTGTCTGTTCGTTAATGGTGAAAGGGTAGAGCAGTGCCCGCTGGTGCAGGAACGGATTCTTGGCAATGTAGATGCGATACCGGTATAGCCTGCTGGTAGCATGGAAGCGCACATTGAAATCTGCCGGCGCAGTGTATACCTGCTTCACAGCTACGCCCTGCAGCAGTATAGCATTGATGCGGTAACGGATATCGAAGTTGATGGGCGCTTCAATATCAACATGGTAGAAGTTGCTTAGGGCATGCACACCTTCGTCGGTACGGCTGGCGCCATAAGTAGCTAACGGGGTGCGAAATGCCATAGAAAGGGCGCGATCCAGCGCCAGCTGCACAGTGGGCTGTTCGCCCTGTATCTGCGAGCCGCTGAACTGCGTGCCATCATACATTACCTCTAAAACAATCCGCATAATAAATAAGAACCAAGTACCAAGGTTCAAATTCCAAATTTCAGGAATCAAAATCCAAGGAGTAGCTTACAAAAAAACGGTGTAATAATTAGCCGAGCTTTGGACTTTGGCACTTGGAGTTTGGTTATTGTTAACAAAATAACCCCGCACTGGGCGGGGCTACCTGAGTATTGTGTGCCTGCAAAAACAGGATTACGCCATTGCGTTGATCCTTTTCTGGATACCTGATTTCAGGTTGCCGGCTTTGTTCTTATGAATAACGTTGCGCTTAGCAAGCTTATCTATCATAGAGATAACTTTGCTCAGGCCTTCAGTAGCAGCTCCCTTGTCGCTTGCTAATAATGCACGGATGGCATTACGAGTAGTTTTGCCATAATAACGGTTACGGTCGCGACGCTTTTCGCTCTGGCGTACATCTTTCCTGGTAGCTTTATGATTTGCCATTTATTTATTCTTTACTTTTTTTAAGGACTGCAAATGTACGGAGAAATATTTTAAAACAGAAAAATAAATTTTATTTTTTCTCTTTGGCAGCTGTGGTTAGCTGCAAAAATACACTACAATTGGCACGATTATGGTAATAATTATATAAATAACCGCCAAAAAGTGTTATTATTACATAGAAACCCGCGTGGCGTATGAAACAGATAGTATGGATATTGGCACTGATACTGGGTATGCACACGGCAAATGCTGGCAGCAACCCTGCTGAAAAATTGCTTTCGCTCGTAAAACTAGCACCGGAAAAAGTAACCCGCGATAAGATAATAGCCCTGCTGGGCGATCCTGCCAGGATAGAAGATTCAAAGAAGGGTAGCAAATGGTATTACAGCTACGCCGACACCAAACTTACTTTGCAATGGAGTAAAAGATCGGATGCGGTGGAGGAATTCTCGTTTACCTGCCGCAACCCCAAGATATGCCCGTTCGATAAGAACAAAGAGTGCAAGCTGAAGGAAGGCAGTATGAGTATGCAGCAGGCGGTAAGCCTGCTTGGTCCTCCGCACGATATGGTGGTGAAGAGCAATAAGCAGATCATGTTTTACAGCTACCAGGGCAATACTCTCCGCCTGTTTTTCCGTAACCGTACGCTGGTAGATTATACTTTGCTCCTGGGCCAGAAAACAGCAACACTGGAGAAGAAATAGCAACTGTTTTGATATAAATCGTAACACGTAATGTAACCCCTACTGTTTACGTTACTTGTTACGCTTTTATTTTTGTTAGTCAGCATAGCCGCTGTTGTGTCTTTAGAGAGACAGCCCACATCGGGAGGTATTGCTTTGGATCATTAAAGGAATTGTGCCTACGTAGTCCCATCCGATAGTTGTCAATCTGGAGACATAACAGGGAGGTGGATGTGCCCATCGGGACGGTCGTTTTTCGTCCTTTTAAAGTCTCTTGATGGAACGCCCTTTTCTATAAGAGGGGCAACGATTCCGACATTAGTATTTATCAGTGGATTATTTATCTAGCGCATCTACTATCTGCGAGTCGTTGCTAAGACAATACTATTGTCGCAAAGGGAGACTGTCTGAAGACATAGGAGACCTCGCTATCTTCTTAGATGTTTTAGCTAATAATGTGATATACACCACTTCCACTGAATGTCATGTCTGAGGAAGCTAAAACTAATGCAAGATCAATTTTTTTGAAGTTTGAAGTCAGTTTTTTCCAATATGAAATATTGATTAAACCATTATTGGCCTCAACTAATTCTTCGAAGTCATATAAGGGTAAAAGGTTAAAAAAAATCTCTGTATTTATAAGTATCAATAGCCCACTATCAACACAAAAACATCTGCCTGTGTTTAGTGATTGATTCGCGGATTTTATTTGCTGAACGTCGAAGATGGGCGTACCTGAATTATAAAAGGTGAAAGGTGTTGCAACATAAGGGAATACTATTCTTCTTATCTCATTGTAATCATACTCCTCAATATATTTATTAAAGAAAGCATCTCTTATATCGTTAACATACAGGCTATCAATTACTAGGTATGTTTTACCTACATCGAGTTTCAGATGTTCCTGATGTAGTGAAATGTTATGGTCATTTTTCTCCATTTTTGCCTTATTATGTTGGACACGTAATTGATAGTGACATAGTAATCCCCTTAAGAAATCATCTATATTAGTTCTCGTTACCCGGAGATAGTCCTCTGGAGAGTCCTTCTTAAGGTATTCGTAACACGTAACGTAACAGTAGAAGTGTTACGTTACGTGTTACAAATTATAAGGGTAATGTCTTATATTAATTGTAATAACAAACAACAATATAGGTTTCTCTTTTGGCATTCTCAATATGGATATCCAGGGGATCATTGCCTGTATACATTTCCCCGTTAAACGAGTAGCTGGTAAACGCAGTTGTGTAGGTGACGTTATAAGATATTTCGCCAATAACCACTTTCTCCACACCACGCATACCATCTATGCTGGTAACAATGTAAGTAATTACAGAATGTTCGGGGATAGATATCTTTCCATCTTTGCTGGTTACCCGGTGCCAGTGTTTACCTTCTATAGCCGATTGTGCCGTAGCGCCTGTGGCAACAAAAAAAGAAGCGATGAGGGCGGTAACAAATAATGTCTTTTTCACTGTAAAAAGTTGTTTAGTGTGAGCAACAAACATACAGAAACTACCCGGTAACACGTAACGTAACAGTCCGGGTGTTACGTTACGTGTTACGTCTATTGCTTGTTTAAAATAAATATCCCCTGCCGATGAGCAAGGGATATTGATATGAAATAGTGTTATGTTGAATTACTTGATGTGTGCCAGGCGTTCACTGACAACAGCTTCTTTGCTGCCGGGCGTGTATTTGTAAAAGCCTTCGCCGCTCTTGGCGCCCAGATAGCCTGCCTGCACCATATTTACCAGCAGGGTAGCAGGGGCGTACTTAGGATTGCCAATGCCATTGTGCAGTACATTAAGGATAGACAAACAGGTATCAAGGCCAATAAAGTCGGCCAGTTGCAGCGGACCCATAGGGTGCGCCATACCCAGCTTCATTATAGAATCTATAGCCTCTACGCTGGCTACTCCCTCCTGCAGGGTAATGATAGCCTCGTTGATCATAGGCATCAGTATACGGTTGGCTACAAAGCCAGGGTAGTCGTTGGCAGTGCAAGGTATCTTACCCAACTCTTTAGAAAGGGTAGTGATGGTTTCTGTAACCGCAGCATCTGTAGCGTAACCATTAATGATCTCTACCAGCTTCATTACCGGCACAGGGTTCATAAAATGCATACCTATCACCTTACCTGCGCGCTTGGTTACGCTGGCTATTTTGGTGATGGAGATAGAAGATGTGTTGCTGGCCAGTATACAATCTGCATTGCACAGGGCATCCAGCTGGCGGAAGATATTCAGCTTCAGGTCTACGTTCTCTGTAGCTGCTTCCACAACCAATTGAACATCCTTTACCGCCTCTTCCATAACGGTAAAAGTTTTGATACGGCCCAGCGCTGCTGTTTTGGCTTCTTCTGTAAGTCCGCCCTTAGCCACCTGGCGATCCATATTCTTGCCGATGGTACCCATGGCCTTGTCTAAAGCGCCCTGGTTGATGTCCATCATATGTACATTAAATCCGCTCTGGGCAAAAACGTGGCATATGCCATTGCCCATAGTTCCTGAACCTATTACGGTAACTGTTTTTATGTTGTGTGCCATGCGGTCAAAAATAGTTAAATTAGTCGTAAGTCACTAGTCGTAAGTCGTAAGTCGTTTTTTGTAAATCATGCGAAAATGTTCCGAAAGATTACTCCGGCGACTTTTTACTTACGACTGAAAATTAATCCTCCCAGTATTCCGTTCCATCCTTGCCTATAAAGCCGAAGTCTTCGCCCATCTGAATCATGGCCAGCCCGTCCTGGAAGCCGTCTACAAAGTCGTCGTATTTGCAGGGTATCACCAGCTTGCCGGTGGTGTCAATAAAGCCCCATTTGCCTTTCATGCATACGGGTGCCATCCCTTCGCTGAAATCCATGCCGTCCTCGTAAATACAAGGTACCACCAGGTCTCCCGCTTCGTTTACATAGCCTACGCGGTCTTTCTGGTCATATTCCAGTGCCAGCCCATCGTAAAAATCCTGGTCATCAGGCTCTTCTACCTGCTTGCCGGTAGGGTCTATGAACTTTGGCTTGCCGTTCTGCTCTACAAAGGCCACGCCGTTCTTAAATGGCGTTACCAGGTCGTAGCGGCATTGTATGATGATCTGGCCCGTTTTGTTGATGAAGCCCCACTTGCCGTTCTGCTCTACAATAGCGATACCATCTATAAACTCTTCCGCATCGGTAAAGTTGAAGGGGATCACCTCTTTGCCCGTCTTATCTATATAGCCGTACTTGCCAAATTTTTCCACGGCTGCCAGTCCTTCTTTAAACAGCGATCCGTAGTCGTATTTGTAAGGGATCACCATTTTGCCTGTCTCATCAATATAGCCGCATTTGTCGTTGCTGCGCACCTCTGCCAGCCCTTCGGAGAAGGGGTTGGTGTTCTCGTAGGTGCAAGGGATCACTACTTGCTTATCGGCAGTGCAAAAGCCCCAGTTCTCTCCTTTGCGGTATGGTATCAGTTTCGGCGTATCACCCATGTCTGTAAGTGGTTTTTATGCCGTCAAATGTACGGTAAATTATGCATCGTCCATTGTAGAGAAATTTCACTTTACAGCAGACCGGCGGGCCTGAAGGCTCGGCTATAATAATATAATGGCAATCAATTGTTATTGCTCCATGGTTAGCGTAATTTTATATAAACATCAGCTACGATGAAACACATACTGTTACTTGTCTTCATGCTAACTACAGCCATCGCCGGCAAAGCCCAGATAGGCGCTTTGCCTCAGGTAAAATTGGCTAACATAGATACCACCTATGCATCTTATACACAGATACTGGCTTACCCCAAATTGGTGACCGGTATGCCCAACTGCGAGGTGACAGAATTTACCATCACTTTTACCATAAAAGATGGGGCTACCTATGGCCCATACCCAACCCGCGGCAACATGCTTACCGACGATGAGAAGATCATTATCAAAAACATACGCACTAACCTGGTAAAGGTGAAAGTGGACAACATCAGCATGCGGTGCGACGGGCAGCTGGTACAGGGGCATAGTTTTAGTTTGTGGATGGGTTATTAGTACCGGTATTATGATCGTTTATACACTGCTGGCAGCCACCTTGCTTATTGCATTACTATCGTTATGGCTGCTGTTGCGTAGCCGTAGTGTTGTGGGCTTGCTGTTGCCTGTGGCAATGGCTGTTTTCATTTATTTATATGGTGCCTGGGTGTTTCTGTCGGTATATGGCAGGTATGTATTTGCCGGTGCCTTTGTATTGGCTTTAGCCATATCGTTACTGAAAAGGAAATGGTTGCCCTCAGGTAAAAGAGCGGTGCCCTCCATATTGCTGGCTGCCTTGTTTACAATAATCGATGTGTTGTATTTCACTGGTACTACAGGAAAGCCGTACGGCACCATCAACCTGCAAATGCCCTTTAAACATGGCAAGTACTTCGTGTTCCAGGGCGGCAGGGGATTGCCCACTAACGTGTTTCACTCAACAGGTCGTAAAACATTGTTTGCCATGGATATTATCAAACTTAATAAAAGCGGCGGGCGGGGTAACAATATCTTCTCCAAAACACTTACCGACTACGAGATATTCGGCGATACCATTTACAGCCCATGCGCCGGTGTCATCAGCAAAATGATGGATGATAATCCTGATAATATACCGCCTACCCGCAGGCGTGGCCCTACCAACCTGAACGGCGTATTACTGGAGACCGATAGCGCTTATATTTTTATGGGGCATATGCAATACAAAAAAGTGTTTGTGCACGAGGGCGACAGCGTGGCAGTTGGGCAATCCCTTGGCCTAGCGGGCAACTCCGGCATGAGCATAGAACCCCACCTGCACATACAGGCACATGCCAAAACATTTACCGGGTTGCCATTCTATAAAGAACCGCAGTTGTTGATATTATTCAAAGGAAAAGAGTATCGGTTGTTTGAAGATATGGAGGTTGTGAAGGAATAATTATTACTGCATATTTAGTCTAAGCCTTCAGGAGGATCTACATAGAGACGTTTTGTTTATCTATACTTAATAAGGAACATACATTACACCGACGATGTGGCAAAGTAGGCGGCAGTAAGTTCAGGATCTTTTGTACACGAATAAAAACATGTATTAAAGTATTGCAATCAGGGAATTATAGCGCCATTTCATACTGTTATAGGTTCGTTATATAACTGTGGATGCCAATATTTAACGATTTTTAGTAATGTTTATTGTTAGCTGTGGAAAACTCCCCGCCAACCCCTCCCTGAAAATTCGTTACTTTTGTAAGCATCAGAAACGGTGTTTTAGGTCTCGAAAATGAAATTCTCCCACTTACATAATCATACTCAGTTCTCCCTGCTCGACGGGGCTTCCAATGCTGCCAAATTGTACGAAAAGGCACGTAACGACGGGCATCCCGCTATGGCTATTACCGACCACGGTAATATGTTCGGCGTGTTCGACTTTGTGGCTGAGGCATGGAAGAAAAAGAAAGTAGTAGGTAAGACACCCGAGGGGAAGGATATTGAAGAGCCTGTAGTAAAGCCTATTGTGGGTTGCGAGTTCTACCTGGTGGAGAACAGGCACAAGCGCACCTTTTCTAAAGACGATAGGGATGTACGCTACCACCAGCTGATGCTGGCCAAGAACGAGATAGGGTATAAGAACCTGGTAAAGCTGTGTTCCCTCGGCTACATGGAGGGCTTGTACAGCAAATATCCGCGTATAGATAAAGAGCTTATCCTGCAATATCACGAGGGGCTGATAGCCACCACATGCTGCCTTGCTGCCAGTGTGCCACGCACTATACTAAAAAAGGGCGAGGCTGAAGGCGAAAAGGAATTCAAATGGTGGCTCGACATCTTTGGCGAAGATTACTACATAGAATTGCAGCGCCATGCCATTGGCGACCAGGACAAGGTGAACGAGGTATTGCTGCGCTTTGCCGAGAAGTACAATGTAAAGATCATTGCCAGTAACGATAGTCACTATGTAGATCAGGGCGATGCTAATGCGCATGATATCCTGCTGTGTATAAATACGGGTAGTAAGCAAAGCGATCCCAAGTGGAAGGACCTGGGCGATGATGATGAGACCCCTG
This sequence comes from uncultured Flavipsychrobacter sp., assembly GCA_964588295.1. GTDB lineage: Bacteria > Bacteroidota > Bacteroidia > Chitinophagales > Chitinophagaceae > Flavipsychrobacter. The sequence continues at coordinate 76,213 of CAZPOT010000019.1, forward strand.
TTAAGGGTGGGCGCTTTGCGTTCCCCAGCGACAGGTTCTACTTCAAAACGCAGAACGAGATGATGCAGATATTCGGCGACCTGCCGCAGGCGCTGGATAACACTAACGAGATTGTAGATAAGATAAAGCCACTGAAGCTGGAGCGCGATATCTTGCTGCCTCACTTCAAGGTGCCGCCGGAGTTTAACGATGACCAGAATATGTACCTGGAGCATCTTACCTGGACGGGTGCCAAAGAACGGTATTCCGAGATAACGCCGGAGGTAGAGGAGCGACTGAAATTTGAGCTTTTTACCATACGTACCATGGGTTTTGCCGGTTACTTCCTTATCGTGTCCGACTTCATTAAGGCCGGTCGCGATATGGGTGTATTCATCGGCCCTGGCCGTGGTTCTGCGGCAGGTAGCGCTGTGGCATTTTGTATAGGCATTACCAATATCGACCCCATAAAATACAAGCTCCTGTTCGAAAGGTTCCTGAACCCCGATCGTAAGAGCATGCCCGATATCGATACCGACTTCGACGACGTTGGTCGCCAGCGTGTTATCGATTATGTGGTGGGCAAGTATGGCAAGAACCAGGTGGCGCAGATCGTTACCTATGGTACCATGGCTGCCAAGAGTAGTATTAAAGACGTGGCCCGTGTGCTTGACCTGCCACTGCAGGAAAGCAACGCATTGGCCAAGATGGTACCGGAAAAGCCGGGCATCAGCCTTAAACGCCTGATACATGCCGAACTGAAAGGCGATGGCAGCCTGGAGCAGAAAGAAGGCCTGGGTGCGGAAGAAATGGAGGGCGTGTTAAAGCTGCGCGAGATTTACGCCCAACCCACACTGCACGGAGAGGTGCTGCAATCGGCAGTGAAGCTGGAAGGTTCTGTGCGTAACACCGGTATCCATGCCGCTGGTATCATCATTGCCCCCAGCGATCTGAGCAGCCTGCTGCCTGTGTTCATGGTGAAGGACGTGGACGCCCTTATCACCCAGTACGAGGGTAACGTGATCGAGAATGCAGGCGTTATCAAGATGGACTTCCTGGGGTTAAAGACCCTTACCATCATCAAAGATGCACTGGCACTCATCAAACGCAACCATGGTGTTGATATAGACATTGACACCCTACCGCTTGATGACGTAAAAACATACGAACTGTACCAGCGCGGCGATACCAACGGTACATTCCAGTTTGAAAGTGCGGGTATGCAGAAGCACCTCATCAACCTGAAGCCCGATAAATTCGATGACCTTATTGCCATGAACGCCCTGTACCGCCCGGGGCCTATAGAATACATCCCTAACTACATCAAGCGTAAGCATGGCCAGGAACCTATTACTTACGACTTGCCGGAGATGGAGGAATACCTGGGCGATACCTATGGTATTACCGTATACCAGGAACAGGTGATGTTGCTGAGCCAGAGCCTTGCAGGCTTCAGCAAGGGCGATGCCGACGTACTGCGTAAGGCCATGGGTAAAAAGCAGAAGG
>CAZPOT010000020.1:0-76987 GCA_964588295.1 uncultured Flavipsychrobacter sp.
ATCCAGTACACGCATAGAACGCTCCACTTCGATAGTGAAGTCAACGTGGCCCGGAGTATCAATGATATTAAACTTATATTTCTTAGAATCCGGCTGAGTCTTACCCTGGATAGTAGGGAAGTTCCAGAAGCAGGTAGTAGCTGCTGAAGTGATAGTGATACCACGCTCCTGTTCCTGTGCCATCCAGTCCATGGTAGCTGCACCTTCGTGCACCTCACCTATCTTGTGATTCACACCAGTGTAATAAAGGATACGTTCGGTAGTCGTGGTCTTGCCGGCATCAATGTGGGCGGCTATACCAAAGTTGCGCTGTAAGCGTAAGTCTGCCATTTTTATATAATTAAAAAGATTTAACCTGATTTTCGGAGGTGCAAAGGTAGGGAAAATAAATTGAAAAAATACGCCTTTAATTACCGTCAGCCTAATAGTAAACTACGGGACAATTTCCTGTAATAAAAAACATAAATTAGCGCATTCAAATTCAACCATAAACTGTTGTCGAGGCCACTATACTTATATAATCCGGCGAAAGTATTTATTAGATCCGGAACATGTACACTATTAATTTGTATATTTCTTTGTATCGTACCCGCAGTCAGGTCAGTTGCACAAAGCGCTTACTACAACCTAAACATAGATAACGGGCTTCCATCCAACCATGTTTACAATGCAACCGTTGATCATTTAGGATATGTCTGGATAACTACACCTAAGGGAATTGTTAAGTATAACGGATACAATTGTATAACCTTCAATTCTACAGACGGATTGCCTAATGAGGATGTTTGGTACCTGATGGAAGATAAGATGGGTAAGATGTGGATAGGATGCGTTGCAAACGAAATTGGGTATTTACAAGAAAACAAATATCATGGTGTAACCATAGACACAAATTACAATACTGTTTACCCTTTGAATTTTGCCTGGTTCCAAAATGGTGTAGTTTTCGCTACTTCTTACACAAATGGTGGGACGAACCCTACATTGTATACCTTTTTCAATGATAATTTAAATGAAATCCAGATACCAAACGATAGCTTTTCCAGGTACATCAGATTCGATCATGACGACTCAAGTAAATACGTAACGGCAAATAAAATAAATTGGACTCATTTTGCAACATATAATAAAGATTCGATCCTGTATGTTCCTCTAAAAAATTATTTTTTCACCTTCAAAATTACAAATGACTTTAAAATCAAGATAAAGAATATCGCAACTTATAGCAGAGGTCATTTGGTTGATGTTCTGAATACTCATCAACGACTAATAGTGGGAAATTACTATCTACTAAAATCAAATATCCCTAAAAACAAAATTTTAGCCGTTAACTTGCAGAGCGGGAAAAGTGAAACTGTCAGTTTAGCCGATTACGGCATAGATGAAAATATTTTATTTTGTCATTATAATATTAAAAATGGTGATCCCGATACGTCTGTTTATCTCTTCACGAAAACATACGTAATAAGGATGATAGTCGCTGACAAAATACAAATTGCGGATATATACAAGTTTTCAAAAATTACAGGGGATACTAGCTTGAGTGGAGAAGACGTTATTACCCTCAACCCAGATAGTTTATGGTCGAACTTAATGGCAACAAAACGAAATGGACTCTTAATCACAACACCACATGACTCGTTTTATAAGGTTTCCCCACTAAAATTAGATGACTACAAACTATTAGGCACTATCGATGACAGCATTGCTATCTGGTGGAATAAAACAAATTCGCAGTTAATTAAACTTAGCAATACTCACAAAACCGTTATTAAACTTAGCTCAAACGCTTCTTTCACAAACGCCATAAAATTTGGTAAAGACTCTTTATTACTGGTCGGTGGCACAAGTTGCGCTCTATTAAGAATAAGCAAAAATGATGTTATTATTAACCGACAGACTTTCTTTTCTGCCTCTATAATAGACGCTGTTAAATTCGGCACGAACTCAATTATAAATGTTTCTAACAGCGGCTTTAGAATTGAAAATATAAATAGCACAAAAAATAACACTATTTATAATCAAATAGCAGTTGACAGATTTAGCAATTTGAGTGTGGATCACAGAACGAAAGATTTTTGGGCATATACAGGCTTTAAAGTTCTCAAATACAATTCAACATGTGGAAAAATTACGCATTACAATAAAAAATACCTTAGTTCCGTAGGATTAAAACGTATTGAACAAATAATATTTGATAGTGTATCGGGAAACATTATTGTAAAAGATCTCTCAAATTTATGGACTTTCGACAGTATATTATCAAAAGGCCATGTTATCCCTGGCTTGGAGAACATCAACTTGAAAAACACTAATGCTTGTATTTACAAACACAAACTCTTCATTACCGGCAAATTGGGTGTCGTTTGGATGGAAATTCTAGGGAGAAGGCAATTTTCAAAACCGCGGATTTTTTTAAATAATAAAAAATTCAACATCATTAACGCTACGCAATTCTGCAATGACGAGTTGCTTTTAAGCACTGATAAACAAGCATTTGTTATTGATATATCTAGCGACAATCTAAAAAAAGCGTCATCTATTGATATACTAAATTGCACCCATAAATTAATTATAAATAACGGACGTAAAACAGTACAGCAGAAAAATGGCGACACTATATTGATACCTATCGGCATAAATGCATTACACCTAGATTTAATAAACCCATTTGGATCTGGAAATGTCAAATATTATATCTCAACAAATTCCAACCCATTTATTGCATTATCGAACAACGAATATGAAGTATCTCAGTTAGATCCGGATCGTTATTATACAATTCATATACGTGCATCAGACGAAATATGGAATAGTCCGGTACATACTTTTATCCTTTACAGACAGCCTAAATGGTATCAGAAACGTATCATGGTAAATATTATTTTGATTGCCATTATCCTATTATTTATATTAGCAATAACAACTTCCATCTTGGTCACTCGTCGTTTAGTACTTAACGCAACGAAAAAACGCAATGCACGCATGGAGTTGGAACTAAAATCGATTTACGCACAGATCAACCCGCACTTCATTTTTAACTCTCTAAATTCCGCTTTATTACTAGTAAGTAAGAACAAAACAGAAGAAGCTTACACTCATATTTCTAAATTCTCAAAACTCCTGCGCAGTTACATTAAATCATCAAGAAACAAACTAATCCTTTTATCTGATGAAATAAAAAATCTTACTAACTACATAGATCTGCAACAGGTGAGGTTTAAAAACAAGTTCAATTACACAATAGTTGCCACAGACCAGGTTAGAACAGATGATATCTACATACCCTCCCTGTTACTTCAACCATTTGTTGAAAATGCCATAGAACATGGATTGTTGAATAAAGAAGAAACCGGCAATCTGGAGATAAGGTTTGAGAAAGACAAAAGCGGGAATCACCTAATTTGCACAATAGACGATGATGGCATAGGCCGACAGGAATCTAAATTAAATAAGATACCCAATCCTACAAAAGATGAATCTTATGGAGAATTACTTATAAAAGACCTCGTCAACATCTTTAACAAATACGAACATATGAATATTCAAGTAAGCTATACCGACAAGATGGCACCGCAAACAGGAACCATAGTAACAATTCAAATTTATATTGCAGAGAGAGCCGGCAGGAAATGATCATAAGTGTAAGACATACCATTATTTTTATTTTTTTGTTAGCTGGCAGCAGGTATGCTTCTGCACAAAGTTCTTATTTTAATCTTACAATAGACAACGGCCTGCCGTCAAACAAGGTATACAGCACTATAACCGATCATCTGGGCTACTTATGGATTGCTACGGATAACGGCGTAGTTAAGTACAACGGCTATGATTTCAAAATTTTTACAACTCAAGATGGACTGCCAAAGAACGATGTATGGCAGCTGTTAGAGGACAGCAAAGGAAGAATATGGCTTGGCTGTATTGCGGAACGGTTTGGTTACATTTATAACGATAAATATTACAATGCCAAAATCGCAACACCTTCTCATTCATCAATTTATCCTGTAGGCCTGTCGTGCTTTGAAGACCATATCATGTTTGTAAGTTCCTACATGGCAAACACATACCATCCTTCGCTCTGTGTTGAACGAAATGACACAATTTATACAATCAATATAGCGGAAAAACTAAAAAGAATAGAACCAAGTATAAAGCTAACAGATCATGGGAATTTTACAATCATCAATATTCTCCTTAGTAATAATATATCCCCCAAAGTAATCTACACCGACAAGCTATATGATGCAAAAATAATTAATAATGACAGCATTGAATTCAAAAAAATAAATCTGACAACCAAAAATATCAAGAACTTTTTATTACCTGATGTAACCGCAACAAAAAAAAAATTAATATATACATCTCAATTTAACGGCAAGATACAACTGAACACCTTTGATTGGCGAACGCTTTCATATGATAGCATTGACATTACTAAAATAGTCGACACGTCAACTTTTTTGAATATTAGTTACAACGCCAGCGATATAGAAAAAAACAATCTATATCTATTCAGCAAAAATAAGATAACTGAAATTATTCTTAATCCCCGCTTAGCTTTTCAAACTTCAATATCACTCCCTAGTTCTGTAAATAAACTTAATATCAACACTGCCTATCGATTAAAAAAATGGGGCTTCTCCATTGCAACTCCAAATAATGGATTATTTCTAGGCTATACAAAAGGAGGATTTTTCAAAAAGTATAACAGCCTTGTAGGACATAAATATGTTGGTGGAGATTATAACGAAGCTTTTTGGGTAGATCCAAACTACCGATATATTTTGCGTGTTACAAATAAAATTGAAAAAATTCCAACGCCTTTCAACTTTAAAATAACACTTATAAAAAAACAAGATGAAAACAATTACTATGTATTTGGCCAAAGAAACTGGACACTAAATCTTCGTTCTAAGCAATGGACCGTAAATGACGACTCGTTATTCTGCTTATCAATCCTCTCTGCTCACAGACGTTCTGTAGATGATTGGTATTGCGTGTCAAACTTTAGCTTTTATCATATTGATCCATTGCATGGGAGGAATGACATAGCCATAGACATATCTAGATATAACAACTTATTATATGATAAATTAAGGGATAGGTATATTGCGTACAATAACAACTCGGTACTTTTTTTCGATCCTAAAACAAAACACAAAATAAAATTCCAGGAAGAAGCTCTGAAAAGTAAGTTCGGTATCAGCGAAATACAAGATATTCATGTGGACACTACCTATGGTAATATAATTATAAATGGAGGAGGTTTGTTATTTGTATATGATAGTGACCATGAAAATTTCAATAAAATAGCCGAAGACTTAAATCTTGTTAATTGTCGTACTGCATTACATAAAAACACGCTGATTGTATATGGAAGATTTGGCATACGCTTTTATGAATTATTAGGTAAAAATCGCCTCTCGAAACCCATCACATATTACAATTTCAAAACGCTGGAGTACAGCTTTATTGAAAGTGCTCAGCCAATTTCAGACAATATATTTTTGAACACTAATAAGGGCACCTATAAAATAGCTATCCCTAATTTTGACACTATACTTAATGAAACATCAAACAAGTATTTTCAACCAATCTACTACTACAAGAACAATATTTCGAAATTAAATACGGGTGACACAATAAAAATTGACCCCGAATTACCTGTGATCAGATTTGACAACATAAATCCGTTTGGCGATGGCAAATCGTTGTTTTCAGTACATACAAAAGACTCATCTATTACACTAAATGGAACAGAGTTCAATATTCCGCAAGAAATGCTCAAGCCCGACAATAGCTATAATCTAACAATATCGTCAAGCGATTTGTCGTGGAAAAGCGAACCTATCAATTTTACAATTTACATCGTCCCGAAATGGTATCAGACCAAAACTATGGTAAGCATTATATGGACCGTCTGTATCTTGATTTTTATCCTGGCGATAAGTATTTCCATACTAATTACGAGACGGCTAGTATTAAATGCAACAAAGAAACGCAATGCACGCATGGAGCTGGAACTAAAATCGATCTACGCTCAAATCAATCCTCACTTCATTTTCAACTCTTTAAACTCAGCTTTGCTACTCGTAAGTAAAAACAAAACAGAGGATGCCTACACTCATATTTCAAAGTTCTCAAAATTATTGCGTAGCTATATTAAATCATCAAGGAACAAGCTTATACTACTCTCAGATGAGATCAAAAACCTAACCAATTATATCGATCTGCAGCAGGTAAGATTCAGGGACCGATTCAATTACCAGATAAATGTAGCATCCGATGTTGATGTCAATGTTATCCGTATACCGTCGTTACTGCTACAACCATTTGTTGAAAACGCTATAGAGCATGGATTACTAAGCAAAGAACAGCAAGGTAATTTGTCAGTTAGTTTCAATATCAAAAATGAAAAGTTGGTATGCATTATCGAAGATGATGGCATTGGCCGAAAGGAATCAAAGGCTAATAAGATACCCAATCCTATAAAAGATGAGTCTTATGGCGAACTACTTATTAAAGACCTCATAAATATTTTCAATAAGTATGAGCATATGAATATACACATAGAATACCAGGATAAAATGCCTCCACTTTCGGGAACAATTGTTACTATATTTATAAATACTGCTCACAACTAGCCATTTATCACATTGAAACAACTATTCATCATTACATGTATATTCCTTTTCAGCTGCATTGCTTTGCAGGCACAGGTATTTCCGTCACGTAATTTTAATATATACAATGGACTGCCTGCCAATTACCTCTACAATAGTATTGTAGACCACCATGGCTATATATGGATGACATCGACACAAGGCGTCATTAAATACAACGGCTACAATTTCCGGATATTTAACTCAACAGATGGCTTACCGAAAGAAGACGTTTGGCAGCTGTTTGAAGACAGGGAAGGCAGGCTATGGATTGGCTCTATTGCTGATGAACTTGGATATATATATAATGACAAGTATCATAGCGTTAAATTCAATGGCAACCATAATTCCGTTTACCCTTCAGGCTTCAATTATTACGGCAATGGTCTGGCACTGTTTACTGCATATGCCAATAACACCTGGGGGCCAAGCTTATATTTTACAGATGGTAAGGTTGTAAAAAAAATAAGCATCGATGATTCTGTTATCTCTGCCCTTGCCCCCTACGATCTCCTGCGTCCTAAAGATGTACTAATAGAAGGACGTCCGGTATGGGCTGCCTTTGCTGGTCTTGACAATGACACGTCGGGGTATTTTTTAGTGAATAACTATTTTTTCACCTTCACCATTAAAAATGACAGCGCCAGTGTAAAGAGAGCAATTAAAATTAAATCACCAGATTTTTGTCCAGCCTATCAGACATATAAAAAATATGGCTTTAAAAAACAAGTAGTATTCTTCTCTCCTGGTAAACAAAACTTCTTTTTATATCTCAATAGAGTGACGGGCGATACTGGTAAAATATCTTTGACTGATTTTGGAGTAAAGGAAGATATACAGTACATCCATCGCAATACCCATGAGCAGCTGCTATATGCTATTACCAAAAATCATTTGTTAACATTTGAGGCTACAAACAACATCAAATTTGTTTCAGATCAGGTATTTGATCATTTGTTCCAGGATAGCCAGGTAAACGGCAGGGAGATAGTGAGTATTCTTAAAAACAAATTATGGGGAACAATATATACCACAAAAAATTACGGGGCCTTTTTTTCTCCAAGTGACAACCATACGTTCGCCAAGGCAAAATTTAATCTACCCGGTTATATTTATATCAATTCCTTGCAAGACGGCACCGCTATCTGGTGGAATGAAGCAACACAGGTACTCGCTGAAGTTAAAACACAACAAAATATAAGATACACAAGCGTTAAAACAACATCTATAAGAGATGTTGTACAAATCTCCGCCGATACCTTATTATTATGTGGCTATCCTAACTACTTTTTTTCAAGATCTACAAGAAGTTCCATAGAGATTGAACGAAATGATCTCTTGGCGATACAGCGCGCCTGTTTTCTGGGCGGGAACAATATACTTACCATATCTAATTTTGGCTTTTTGCACTATTCCTATCCAAAAAATTTCAGAACGCTGAGTAGTAACCGATTTTCAGGCCTCGCAATAAATAAAACAGCTGATGAGTATTGGGCGTACAATACTACAACTATAGCTATTTTTAATAAGAAAAGCAATACAATTCGCAATATTCTGCCTGAGCAACTTAGAGCATCCGGCATAAAGTCAATAGAGTCAATTATAATAGATACTATTTATGGAAATATTTTCATAAAAGATATCACCAATATATGGGTTTATAACCCACAGAACAATCATGCCTACCTTTTGCCTGGCCTGGAAAATACTATTTTAAGAAACTGTAAAATACTAATGAATAATGACCAACTGATAATAGCTGGCAAAATTGGCGTGATAACAATAAATATAAGAAATGCAAATTCCTTCGACAAGCCACGGATTTATACGAACACTAATCAGTATACTGTAGTGTACCATCTGCATATGCTTAATGGACAATTGATAGTTAATACTGATAAAGGCATTCAGTATATCGCGCTCGACGAACCTTCTGCATTATTAAACGATGTAACAGAAAGATATAAACCCATATACATATACAAAGACAAGGTTTGCGACCTATTGATAAATGACACGGTTATCCTGGACCAGGCGAATCTTTCCTTACAGTTCGATATGATCAACCCGAACGGTAGCGGGCAATTAAAATATACAGCATGGCTTGGCAACGGCGTGGCAAATCAGCTAACAACCAACGAACTGATATTGCCTAATCTGCAACCCGACAATTACTATACCCTCACAATTGTTGCACATGATGATGTTTGGCAAAGCAAAAAGCATACTATTACAGTATATGTGCATCCCAGGTGGTATCAGACGCACTTTATGAAGAGGGTTTTCTGGCTTGCGCTTATAGGGGGACTAGTACTACTTGTTGCTGCCTCTGTCCTCATCACTCGCAGGCTGGTGATAAACGCAAACAAAAAACGCAATGCACGCATGGAGCTGGAACTGAAATCTATCTACGCCCAGATCAATCCGCATTTCATCTTCAATTCCCTGAACTCTGCTTTACTACTGGTAAGTAAACAGAAGACTGATGAAGCTTACACACATATTTCTAAGTTCTCCAGGCTATTGAGGAGCTATATAAAATCATCCAGGAACAAACATGTATTGCTGGCTGAGGAGATCAGGAATCTGACCAACTACATTGATCTGCAGCAGGTACGTTTCAAAGACAGGTTCGAATACAACATTAATGTAAATGAGGACGTCGATATAAACTCGGTTTATATACCATCCCTGCTATTGCAACCATTTGTAGAAAATGCTATTGAACATGGCTTACTTAGTAAAGAAGGAACTGGTCATCTGTTGATAAACTTTATTAAGGAGCAGGGCCAACTCATATGCACGATAGATGACGATGGTATTGGACGTAAAGAGTCAAAGGCAAACAAAATACCCAACCCGATAAAAGACGAATCGTATGGAGAGTTGCTGATAAAAGATCTGGTTAATATCTTTAACAAATACGAACATATGAATATTGAGGTGAGCTATACCGACAAACAATATCCACAGACAGGAACCACAGTAACTATAAAAATCAACACAGCTCATATTACAAATAAACAATAAACATTGATAAAGCGTGTACTCATATCACTCCTTTTTATACTTCAGGCATTATCGTGTGTTAGTCAACCCGCAGGCAATGTCTACAATCTTAATATGGATCGTGGCTTATTTACAAATCATGTATATAGTACTATAACCGATAGATACGGTTATTTATGGATAGCCACAGCTAATGGTGTGGTACGATATAATGGATATGATTTAAAAATATTTACAACAAAAAATGGCTTACCGGTAAATGATGTATGGCAATTATTGGAGGATCGAAAAGGAAGGATATGGTTGGGAGCAATTGCGGATAAAATAGGATACATAAAAAATAACCATTACACGTCCGTTCCGATAACAACGAACGACTATAACAATATTTACCCTCAATATTTAAGCAGATACGACAGCGGGATAATGTTCTGCAGTAACTATTTTTTATCCAGTTATCAACCAACACTTTGTATCGAAAAAAACGATAGAATCGAGGTGTATAACATTGCGGGGGCACTTAATAGAATAATCGGGAATGTAAAATTCACTCAGGAGCACATCAATATTATTAAGGTATTACTTACCCACGACAAATTTCCTGTATTATATTTTGAACGTAAGTTCTACATATGTTCTATTACAAGAGACAAAATAGATATAAACCCATTACCATATAAAGTAAATTTTAACGACAATTTTCTATCACAGGCCCAGATATGGAGATTTGACAGTTCCATTGTTATCAATAACATATTCAAGAAAACATCGGACATATTAGTAATAAATTACAACGACACCTCTCTGAAAACGATAAGAGTTTCCGACGACAAAAACTTGGTAACCCTTTTTTACCATGATGGAAGTACCAACAACTCAATGATATATGGCATTTCTGGTCATTTTATATATGAAGTAGACTTAGTCGGAAAAAAAACTAAGAAAATCGGTCTCTCTGATATAGCTGCTGATCTTGAAGGAAATCAAATTAATTCTTATGTGAATAATGATTTGTGGAAGTTGACAATTGGCACACGACAACATGGACTTTTTATTCAGTATGACACTTTACGATATTTTAGAAAGAATGTATTTGATCTCACCGGTTTTCAATATAAAGGTGGAGATGAGAGCGGTGGATTTTGGTATAATACTGCTACCAGGAAATTTTGCAGGGTAACTGACAATCAACAATTTTTCAAGCTTCAGAACTCAGGATTTATCACAAATGTGGCGAAAAAGGATATTGGTAGATATATGATACTCGGCTATTCGAACCTCATAATCGACGTAAATACAAAAAAAAAGTGCAGATGGAACAATAAAAAATTTGACGGTCGAGTGCAGAATCTGGTTATAGTAAATGACAGTGAATGGTATACAATTGCTGGGTTAAATCTACTTGGCTACAAGAAAAAGCAGGGAATTGTTTTGGAGCAACCATATGGAAAAGAAAAATATGCAAACTTAATATTTGACAGTACCCGACATAAGGTCTGGGCTTTTAATAGAAGCAAAATAGTTATTGTAAACGGAAATAATTATGAAATAATACAAAAAGAAAAATTAAAGCAACTAGGTCTGCACTCAATTGCCAATATGCGGGTGGACAATATATTCGGTAATATTTTTCTTTTGGGAGACGAACAGCTCTGTTTGTGGGATCCTGAAAATAAAAAGGTGAAGGCTATCCATGAAAATATCAACCTTGCCGATGCATCAATAGCTATTTATCACAACATCCTGATAACGTACGGCAGGTTTGGCTTTATTTTTAATAAAATACTTGGTAAGAACAAGCTATCACCGCCAATTTTTTACAGAAATGTAAAAAATATAAATTACAACATAGTTTCAGACGCTCAATTTGCAAATGGTAAGGCAATATTTAATACAGATAAAGGCACACTAACATGTGATATCCCGTCACAGAATGCATTTGATTCACCTACAACTGAAGTGCCCGACTACCGCCTGTTATATGTATATAAAGAAAACTGCGTTCAACTACACAACAATGACACAGTTATCATTGAACAGGATAATTACAACATACAGTTCGACCTCATCAATCCATATGGTAATGGCCAATTAACTTATGTACTTCAGCACGATAACACTCTAGCTAAAGAATTAAATAGTAATGAATACAATTTTTCGGGATTAAAGCCAGATCATTACTATACTTACAGTCTTGCAGCGTATGATAAAGTATGGCGTAGCAATCAGGTACAGTTTGTAGTATATCTCCGGCCTAAATGGTATCAGACCAATACAATGGTTCGTATAATTTGGTCATTTTCGGTTCTATGCTTTGTCACCTTAGTCGCTGCCTCTGTCCTCATCACCCGCAGGCTGGTGATAAACGCAAACCAAAAACGCAATGCACGCATGGAGCTGGAACTGAAATCTATCTACGCCCAGATCAATCCGCATTTCATCTTCAATTCCCTGAACTCTGCTTTACTACTGGTAAGTAAACAGAAGACTGATGAAGCTTACACACATATTTCTAAGTTCTCCAGGCTATTGAGGAGCTATATAAAATCATCCAGGAACAAACATGTATTGCTGGCTGAGGAGATCAGGAATCTGACCAACTACATTGATCTGCAGCAGGTACGTTTCAAAGACAGGTTCGAATACAACATTAATGTAAATGAGGACGTCGATATAAACTCGGTTTATATACCATCCCTGCTATTGCAACCATTTGTAGAAAATGCTATTGAACATGGCTTACTTAGTAAAGAAGGAACTGGTCATCTGTTGATAAACTTTATTAAGGAGCAGGGCCAACTCATATGCACGATAGATGACGATGGTATTGGACGTAAAGAGTCAAAGGCAAACAAAATACCCAACCCGATAAAAGACGAATCGTATGGAGAGTTGCTGATAAAAGATCTGGTTAATATCTTTAACAAATACGAACATATGAATATTGAGGTGAGCTATACCGACAAACAATATCCACAGACCGGAACCACTGTAACTATAAAAATAAAACTAAATGGCACCACACAGGTTTAATTGCATTATTGTTGACGACGAACCAGATGCTATAGAATTACTGACCTCCCGACTGGCGAGACTGTATGATGATATGAATATCATCAACACATTCTCTAATTGGCAGCAGGCGCTCAATGCGCTCAGAGAAACAAAGTTCGACATTCTTTACATGGATATATCGATGCCCGGCAAAACCGGGATCAATCTATTGAAACTGATACAAGATGTAGATTTTGAAATAATATTTGTAACAGCGCACGATAACTATGCACTGGATGCTTTTAACCTTTCAGCAAGCGGCTATATATTAAAGCCTGTAGATGATGCTGAGTTGAAGTATGCTACCGACAAAGCGAGAGAGCGTATACTGAATAAGAAGCACGCCCTGATAGCATCAGCTTTAGCTAATCCAAAAATGCCCGAAAAAATTACTATCCCCCACCCTAATGGCTTTGATTATATCAACTATAAGGACATTATATACCTGGAAACAATTCTGAAGGGCACCAGGATAGTAACAGTAGATGATGAAATAAATTCATCAAACCCGCTGAACACTTTTCAATTCCTGGTCGACAATTACTCATTTTTTCAGACACACCGTTCATATATCATTAACCTTGACCACATTTTAAGGTATGAGGTATCCGGTGTTATAGTAATGAAAAACAAGGTAGAGATTCCTTTGTCCCGTTCAGTAAAGGCAGATTTCATGAACATTTACATGTAAAAATCAAAAATGTAAAAAAGAGCATTTTGCATTTCATGGTCGTTTTTTAGCAATTCATAAGGATTTTCATGCATTTCGTCATTTTTTTTCAAAATGCGTTCATTAATTCTTCAATTTTACCATGATGTTAAGAGCTAACGCAATAAACCTTATCCTTTGTTGATTTTTTTAGTTATTCCAATAAAAAAGGTGTTTCTTCTGAAACACCTTTTTTATTTCCCGTAATCGTCAAACTTACTCTTTCACCAGTTTTGCAGTGCCGGCCTTCACACCGTTGTGGTAGTAAGTGACCACGTAGATGCCTGATGCAAGGTTGTTTACATTCAGCTGTGCCTTATTGTTGTGCACGGCTTCTGTAATCACTGTCTTGCCGGTCAGGTCGGTCAGTTCTACCTCATCGTTACCACCGGTAACGCCTTCCACAGCTACTGACACGTAGTTGCTGGCAGGGTTGGGTACAACGGTCAGGTTAACTGTTACTGTGCTGTTCACGTTCACCACACCTGTTGGTGCATTGTAGTAGCTCTTAGACATACAGCCATCCTTAGTAGTGATCACCCAGTACTTCTTATTGGTAAAGTCAGGACCAGCATCAAAGTAGTTCTGGTCTACCTGTCCGCCAAGCATTACTGAGTCAAGTGTTGCCGCATCATCATAACCCCACTGGTAAGTGTTCACCGTGTTGTCGGTGTAGATGAAGTGATCATGAATGTAGTACACTTCTGCATTCGGTGCTTCTGATGTGCTCACTGCTACCGTGAACGTATCGCGGGTGTAGCAGGTGTAGCCGTTAACACCGGCTGTCAGTATCACATTGGCCGTACCGCTGGTCGGGAAGCTCACTATTGCATTGGTATTATCTGCACCTTGTGCATACACTACTGCGTTCTGTGCTGTCCAGTTGTAGTTGGTGCTGTCTGCTGCTGCTATGCTGGCACCGAAGTTCATATACTGGCTCTTGCTGCACAGTGCTGCATCCGGGTGGATCGCTATAACAGGGATAACCGGAGTAGGATCTACTGTTACCACCACGTTCTGGATGTTGCTGCAACCGTTGGCTGTCAGGGTGTAACGGTAAGTTACTGTTTTGGCCAGATTCGTCTGGTTGATCAGAACTTCGTTCACACTGCCAGTGCCGCTGCCTGCCGCATTGCTGATGCCAGGCGCTGTAGCCCTCGTCCATGCATAGGTAGTGCCTGTGGTAGCGCTGGCTGGGCCGTAGCTGAACGGTGCTGTGCTACATACTTCGCCCGTCATGCTGCTGCTCAGCTTAGGTGTTGCGTTCACTCGTACGGTTACCACTTCGCTGTGCGTACAGCCTGCTGCTGCCATAGAGAATACGTATGGTACATCTACAGGGTTCACCAATGTGTTGGTCAGTGTTTCCATCGGGTTGTCTGTTCCGCTGCCTGCTGCATTGCTGATGCCCGTTACCAGGGCCCTTGTCCAGGTAAAGGCGGTGCCGCCTGTTGCGCTGGCTGGTGTGTAGCTGAACACTGTGCTGTTGCAGATAGCCGCAGGGCTAAGGGTGCTGCTCAGTTTTGGTGTTGGCTTTACGTATACCTGTACATTCTGCGTATTGCTGCAACCGTAGGCTGTAAGTGTGTACACATAGTTTACAGCTATCGAGTCGGCTGTGGTGTTATACAGTACTTCCAGCGGGTTGTCTGTACCCGTACCTGCTGCATTGGCTATACCGGTTACCGCTGCGCGGCTCCAGTTGTAGGTAGTGCCGCTGGTCAGGCTGGCTGGCACGTAGCTGAACGTCGCGCTGTCGCAGATAGATACAGGAGCCAGTGTGCTGCTCAGCAGTGGTTTCGGATTCACCGTCATCTGCACTGCTTCCGTATGGCTGCAGCCGTTGGCTGTCAATGTATAGGTATACATGACATTCACAGGGTATGGTGCTATGTTCACCAGGTATTCACCCGGGTTATCTGTGCCTGTTGCTGATGCGTTCAGGATGTTATCCATGGTATCCCTGCTCCAGGTGAACGTTGTACCTGTGGTAGCACTGGTTGGCACGTAGCTGAACAGGGTGCTGTCGCACAATGGTGTTACTGTCAGTGTGCTGGTCAGTACCGGTGTTGGGTTAACTGTTACAGTAACGTTCTGTGTATTGTGGCAACCGTTGGCTGTCAGGGTATACACGTAGGTTACTGCTACAGGGTTCACCGTTGTGTTATCCAGTGTTTCGTCAGGATCCGTGTTATCTGCATTGGCCGGGTTGCTGATGCCTGCTACCGCATCCCTGCTCCAAACGTAGGTGGTACCAGCTGTAAGGCTGTTTGGCGTGTAGGCAAACATTGTGCTATCACAGATAGCTGCCGGGGTAAGCGTGGTGCTCAGCAGTGGTTTAGGATATACAGTTACCGTTACCGACTGTGTATTGGTACAGCTGTTGGCGGTAAGGGTGTATACATATTGTACGTTAACCGGGTCAGGTGTGGTATTCACCAGGTATTCACCAGGGTTGTCTGCACCTGTTGCGGCTGCATTGCTGATACCGGTTACGGTAGCACGGCTCCACTGGTAAGTTGTACCCAGTGTAGCGCTGGCAGGTTCATAGCTGAACAGGCTGCTGTCGCACACAGGGGCTGCGGTAAGAGTAGTGGTCAGTACCGGTGTCGGGTTAACCGTTACGTCAACACTTTGCGTATTCGTACAACCGTTGGCCGTCAGCGTGTACACGTAAGTAACCACTATAGGATCGGTTGTTGTATTGCCCAGTGTCTCAGCAGGATCGTCATTGCCGGTATTAGCCGCATTGCTGATGCCGGTTACCGCTGTGCGGCTCCACTGGTAGGCTGTGCCCACGGTTGCGCTGGTTGGCGTGTAGTTGAACACTGTATTGTTACATACCGGCGCTGCGGTCAGCGTGCTGGTCAGTACCGGGGTTGGGTTAACTGTAACTGTTACATCCTGTGTATTCGTACAGCCATTAGCTGTAAGGGTGTATACATAAGTAACTGCTACCGGGTTGGCTGTTGTATTATGCAGCGCCTCTTCAGGGTCATCATTGCCGCTGTTAGCTGCATCGCTGATGCCTGTTACCGCTGCCCTGCTCCACTGGTAGGTAGTACCGGTTGTTGCGCTGGTTGGCACATAGCTGAACGTGGTGTTGTTACAGATTGCAGCCGGGGTCAATGTGCTTGAAAGCATTGGTGTTGGGTATACCAGCTCTGTCACCTGCTGCGTATTGTTACAGCCGTTGGCTGTAAGTGTGTACACGTAAGTAACCGATACAGGATAAACAGCTGTGTTTACCAGTGTCTCGTTCGGGTCATCGTTACCACTGCCTGCTGCATTAGCAATACCTGGCACTGTTTCCCTGGTCCAGGCGAAGGCAGTACCTGCAGTTGCGCTGGCTGGCACGTAGCTGAACAGCGTATTGTTACATACAGGTGTTGCAGTAAGCGTGCTGCTCAGCATCGGTGTCGGGTTAACGGTTACCGTAACATCCTGGGTATTGGTACAGCCGTTGGCAGTAAGTGTGTACACGTAAGTAACAGCTACCGGATCTGTAGTGCTGTTGTGCAGCGCTTCGTTAGGATCGTCGTTGCCGTTGTTGGCAGCGGTGGTAATGCCGGTTACAGATGCACGACTCCATGTAAATGTAGTGCCCGCTGTTGCGCTTGCAGGTACATAGTTAAATGTACCGTTGTCGCAGATAGCTGATGGTGTCAGTGTGGTCGTCAGTACCGGGGTTGGATTAACCGTTACCGTTACCGGCTGTGTCCTTGAACAACCACCCGCTGAGAGCGTATAGATGTAGGTCACTTCTATCGGATCTGTTGTTGTGTTGTCCAGTGTCTCGCTGATATCACCTGTACCGCTGTTAGCAGCATTGCTGATACCTGTTACTGTGGCACGGCTCCACTCGAAAGTAGTAGCAGGTGTGGCACTTGTTGCTGTGTAGCTGAAGGTAGCATTATCACATACCGCCGGTGCGCTCAGTGTTGAACTCAACGATGGCACAGGCTGTACATGCACTGCCAGGTGTTCTGTATCGACACAGCCATTGGCGGTAAGTGTATATACGTAGTATGCATTCTGGCCTACCGGACCTGACAGATACAAAGTCTCGGCAGGATT
Source organism: uncultured Flavipsychrobacter sp. (assembly GCA_964588295.1). Taxonomy (GTDB): domain Bacteria; phylum Bacteroidota; class Bacteroidia; order Chitinophagales; family Chitinophagaceae; genus Flavipsychrobacter. Next base: position 17,515 of record CAZPOT010000020.1, read on the forward strand.
ATCGCTACCATTGCCTGTAGCATTATTGAAGCTTTCGTCGGCTATACGCTCCCATACGAACGTGGTACCTGCCGTTGCGCTGGTTGGCACATAGTTGAATACCGTGCTGTCGCAGATAGTAGCAGGTGTCTTTGTGCTGCTCAGTACCGGGGTTGGGTTAACTGTTACGGTTACATCCTGCGTATTGGTACAACCATTAGCTGTAAGGGTGTATACGTAGGTAACTGCTACCGGATCAGCAGTAGTATTATTCAATACTTCGTCCGGGTTGTTATTGCCGTTGGCTGCCGTATTGCTGATGCCTGTCACCTCTGCACGGCTCCACTGGTAGCTAGTACCTGTTGTAGCGCTGGCTGGCACATAGCTGAATGTATTGCCATCACAGATAGCAGAAGGTGTCAGCGTGCTGGTGAATACCGGTGTTGGGTTCACGCTGATAGTGAAGGCAGCTGGCGTACCCTCGCAGCCATTGGCGGTTGGGGTAACTGTGATAGTAGCCGTTTGCACAGCAGTACCGGTATTTACACCGGTAAATTGGGCGATGCTATCGGCACCCGCTGCGCCAAGACCTATGCCTGTGTTATTATTCGTCCAGGTAAAGGCAGTGCCGCTTACAGGCCCGCTGAATACTATACTGTTCATGTCAGCATTGTTACATACCTCCTGATCGGCAAGGCCGCTGACAGTAGCCTGCGGGTACACCGATACTGTAGCGCTGCCGCTGGCAGAATATGTACACCCGCCGGCTGTTACACTCACCAGGCTATATGTTGCAGCAGCTGTAAGGTTGCCTGTAGTTATTGTATCAGCACCATTGCCATCCATTACAGCATTTTGCGTGCTTCCGCCGTTTATATTATAGGCAACGCTAACGCCTGCTTCAGATGACAGATGTATCTTGCTGCCCGCATTGTTACAAACTGTTGTGGTGCCTGCGATAGCAGCTGTCACCAGGGCTGGTTCTGTAATGGTTACAGATGCGGTGGCATTGCAGCTGTGGGCGTCTGTTACCGTTACGGTATAGTTGCCGGCGCTAAGCCCGGTACCTGTTGCCTGTGTACCACCTGCCGGAGACCAGCTGTATGTGAATGGTGCAGTACCACCTGCTACTGTTACTGTAGCATCGCCGTTACTGCCGCCATGGCAGCTTACATTTGTAGGGGCTGTGATGCCTGCAGTTAATGTAATAGGTTCTGTAATGGTAACTACCTTAGTGCCTGTACATGTATTAGCATCGGTGATGGTGGCGGTATAGCTGCCTGCTGCCAGGCCTGTTATTGTTGCCGTAATGTTGGCTGAGCCTGCCCATGTGTAGCTGTATGGTGCGGTACCGTTGATACCGGTAAGCACTGCGCTACCATCTGCATTACCATTACAGCTTACGTTTTCCTGGGTAACAGCAGCCGATACATCACTCACCCACACCCTGAACTTACGTACGGACATGTCAGTTCCATCGCTCACTTTTACAGAGAACGAGTCTGCACCACCGTAACCGGCAGCCGGCTGATATGTAATAGTACCGGCAGGCGTTATGTCGGTTGTTCCGGATGCGGCAGTAGCACCGGTAACAACAAGAGTACCGTGTGCAGGTGTTGCCTGTGCGGTCCAGGTCAATGTCTGCCCGCCGTCTTCATCGCTCACATGCAGCGACGGCACGAGATCGCTGGCTACAGCATCTTTACATACAGCAAAAGTGGCCACAGTGGTGTCTGTATATGTTGGTATGCGGTTAAGGATGCTTACTGTAAATGCGGTGGCGGGCATTGTATAGCAACCCAATATATTCTTTAAAGCAATGGTTGCATTGTAAACGCCCGATGGTGCGCCCGAAGGGATATTTAATGTAAGTGGATTTGCCGGAACGATGGTGTATGGCAATACCTCGTCATTTACATCAGTGAAACCCGCGGCCTGCGCTGCTGCGTCAAAGTGTATCTTATAGGTCAGCGGGTCGGCAGGATAAGCCGATGTGCTGTAGCTCAAATCAGCAGTATCAGCGCCTGCAGTGGCACTGGGACTTGATGTAACACTGATAGTGGCAGCACGTTTTACAGTATCCGTCAGGTATATAAAATTCCTCACGCAGCCACCTGTATCGCTGGTAACGGTGATATTGTACTGTACATAGTAGTTGCTGTAGGGATCGATCCCGAAAAGTGTTTGCTTTATGGTATCGCCGGTGCCTGAGGAAGCACCAGTAACACCATAGCTATACGATACAGCCCATGCTATTAATGATGGTGTAGAAGCAGTCATCGGGATATTAGTTGGCACCCCGGTGCACTGCGCCGATGTGGCAGGATACGTGAGCGATGGTACAGGGTGCACCTGCACATCGATGTAACCTGTATCGCCCTTGCACTGCGTGGTTTGCGAAGCAGGTATCAGCCGGTATGTAACCACACCAGACGATACATTACCTGGATTGGTCAGTGCCTGGCTAAGTACTCCCCCACTGCCAGACGAAGAGCCCGTAATGCCGCCTGTAACATTCACCGGGGTGTAATCATAATAGCTTGGTGTACTTGCTGTAAGCGTATAGTTCAATGGTGCACCGCTGCACAAAGAAATAGACGATGGCGTTGTAAGTTCCGGATTGGCATTGATCACCTGGCTTACCGTAAATGGCGTGCCTGTGCACGACAGGTTGACCGATGTAGGTATAACGGAATATACCACAGTAGCCGCCGCAGCATTGCTTGGGTTCACCAGTGTTTGTGCAATAAGACTGCCACTGTCTGCAGAGGTGCCGCTTACGGTGCCCGTATTGCTGCTTATTGTCCAGGTAAATGTGCTCGGCACGCTGCCTGTAAGACTTATACTTGTTGTTGCGCCACTGCATATAGCAGATGGTGCCAGAGTTGTGCTGGTAGGCCGTGTCTGCACGGTTACGGCCACATTCTGGAACATATTGTTCACACAGCTGCCTGTGTCTGATGTTATTGTGAGTGCGTATGTAGTATTAGCATTGGCAAAACTGCCACCTGAAGACAGCGTTTGTGCAATGAGCGCACCGCTACCATTGCTGGCGCCGATAGCATTACCGAGTGCCTGCCAGGTAAAGGTGGCTGGCACACTGGCCTCCAGCGTTATGCTTGTTGTAGTGCCGCTGCATATAGTGTATGTGCTTACGGAAGACAGTACGGGCTTGGGATTAACCTTTACTGTGAAAGTATCAGTTGGTGATGTGCAATTCCATAAAGAAGTACCGGCAACTGTGTAAGTAACATAAGCTGCGGCGCTGCTGCCGGGGTTGGTAAGCGTCTGGCTGATAGTTGGCGCTGTACCTGCCGATGTGCCTGTTACTGATGAAGGATTATCTACAGGTGCCCAGCTAAAATAATTACATGGCGCACTTGTGGTAATAGGCAATGATAATGAGTTGCCGCTGCACAGCGATACTGTAGCTGCATTAGTGATCAGCGGTATAGCACGCACATTGACGATATAATTGGCGCTGTTGCCAACACAACCGGTAACGGTAGATGTGGGCACTACAGAATACACCAGCATTGCATCGGTGGTATGGTCCGGATTGACCAGTGTTGCGCTGATAGTGCTGCCGCTGCCCGCAGACGCACCTGTTACCGCACCCGTATTAGAGCCTATGCCCCAGGTATAGGTGCTGTTATCTGTGGCCAATGGTGTTATGGTCAATGCCGCGCCACTGCATACATCCACAGGCGAGTTACCGTATATAGACGGACCCGCATTTACCATTACGTTGAATGACATATAGCTGGAAGCCGTACCATCAGTTACTCTTATAGTAAAGCCATCAGAACCTGTATAACCCGGATTAGGCTTGTAGGTGATGGTGCCGCCCGGTGCAATGTCGCTGCCGCCTGATGACGCCGTAGCACCTGTTAATACAAGCGTTCCGTTGCCAGGTGATGCATTCACGCTCCAGGTAAGGGTCTGGCCGGCGTCGGCATCGCTTACGTGAAGTGAATCTATAAGACTGATGGCCGAGGCATCGTGACACATGGTCAAAGAGCGGGGTGAGGTTTTAAGATAGGCCGGAGCAGTGTTACCTGGCGATAGTGTTACAGTGAACGGTTGTGCCGTACTGCTGCAACTGCCGCTGCTTACTGTAACAGTACCGTTATAAGTACCTACCGATGCACCAGCCGGCACTGCCAAGGTAATGTTAGCAGGTGTAAGCGTTGTTGCGCTTGATACATCCACAAAACCTGCAGCATTGGCGGTGGCATCATAATCAATTGTATAAGTAGTTGGCCCACCTGTGGCTGTATATGGCAACATTGCTGTTGTGGTACCCTGTGTAATAGAAGGGTTTGTTCCCGGAGTGATGGTAGGGATACTGTTAATGGTTACGTTAACAATTATAGTATCAAAGGCAGTTCCGTCAGATACACCTATTTTAAATGATTCTGAAGAATAACCTGTAGCAGCCTGGTAAGTAATTGTGCCGCCTGGCGTTACATCCGTACCGCTTGCCGCAGTTCCACCTGTAATGGTAACGGTTCCGTCCTGGCTCGGTTGGTTCAGCACGGTCCATGTCAGTGTCTGGCTCGCATCCACATCCGTTACATGCAACAATGATTTCATATCGGTAACTGTTGTGCCGCACACATTAAGGGTAGTTGTTGCACCGCTTACAAACACAGGCGCTATATTAGATGCACCGGCAAATACTACAGAACGATCTGCCCCATAATAGGTACCGGTCGATGTGGAGATATACGCCCTTATATGATAAGTACTACCTGATACTAGCCCAGCAATATCTTGTGAAAAATAGCCTGTACCGGATCCCACAGGCACGTTAGTACCCGACACAAGGGATGGGTTTGCGGAAGTGCTGTACACAAATCCCCTCGCAGTTATAGTATGGCCTCCGTCGTTTATAGCATGCGCATTCATTAATATCGATCCGCCTCCTGCTGAAACCATATCGGTAGATACTGTTGGAACATTCTCAAATCCATACCAGATATCCAGGTTTGGCGGATTTATAGTAATGCCACCTATTGTTGTGGTGCCATTTGCGAAGCCACAAAGTACCGCTTTCCCGGTACTATCGACTGCAATTCCGCCCCCACTTTCAGCATTTGTTGTGCTGTACCACTCGCTATTTTCTACCGTACCATCGCCTGTGTTCAGTCTTGCCGTAAACATATCGGCTTGTGCTGCCCAGTTGTAAGCTGTACCGCCGAATGTAGCGTTACCGAACAATGCTCCATTAATGAATACGCCACCTTTGTTATTAAGGGCCATTCCTTTTATCAAGTTAGTTGTTGCGGCGGCAGATGCTACAGGGCACGATGTAGCCCATACAAACGAATGTAAGACAGGGTTATATCTGGTTATAAGCAAGGCACCAGATGAGGGGTTAGTAATTGTGCCTACGCCAGGCAGGTTAAAACCACCGGAATAAAACCCTCCAAGGATCACGTCCTGCGTTGCATAATCGAAAACAGCTGCATGACCTGCCTGATCACCGGCTCCACCAATCAGTTGCACATTGGATATTACCCCGTTTAATGTATCAACTTCAGCCAACAGCATATCTCTCGAAGTCGCACTTATAGCAGTTGAGCCAAATGTTCCTGTAGAGGTGCCACTACTGCCTATCGTACCTGTAAAAATAATTTTACCGGTTGTAGGCGCGTAAGCAATACCTACCGCTGCCGGAGAGCCATCTGATCCTGCCGTTCCGCCACCAACTACCCATTGGGCTGTACCATCACCCGCTATCTTTGCTAAATACAGATCTGAACTTCCATTGGAGGTCAAATTATAACTGCCGAACGTTGTTGTTCCCTGGAAATTACCTCCGATATAAATACTCCCTTTGCGATCAATTTCCAGACCAGATACGACCTCGGCGGAAGACCCACCCCAGCTCTTCGCCCATATAAGCGAGCCATCCGATACACTTATTTTAGCTACAAAAGGATCTGTATTTCCTACTGCAGTTAAAGTAGTAGTAGTGCCGATGCTCAATGAACTTAGAAAATATCCCCCAACATATACAAATGTCCCATCTGTGGCTATTGTTTGACCTGCAGATAGGACGGCATTAGTAGATTGGAATGCTAATGACCATAAATAAGCCCCCGATGAACTATATTTTGCCAGGTAAAGATTAGTACTTGATGAGTTGCTAGCTAAGCTGTTTACATATCCCGTTCCCGGACCAGGATCCAAATCCACGTTTGTCCCTGAAAACTGGCCAAGTACGTAAAAATTTCCGGCCGAATCAACGCACACGCCTTTCCCTTGGTCATTAGTGGTTGAAGGGCCTGTTACGGTATAAAGATTATTCCATGTTTGGGAATAAACGGAATTTGATCCAAACGCAATGATCAACAATAACCAGACACACTTTGCAAGCACTACCCATCCATTTTTTGATACACTATTCATTTAATAACTGTATTTTTAAAATAAATATTTATATTATACTATTTATGAAAAATTTGCGCCGCAAACTTATTGAAAACTATAGTAATTTTTGTTCAATTACCTGTTAATAACAGATAGTTAGAGCCATTTATACACATATGACATTTTGTCGCTAAATATTACCTCGATAAAGCGGGGAATGATATGCCAGCCTGTTTATAGAAATGTTTCAAAGCATCTGTCTTCTTCAAATAATTGTCTATAAACCAGGAATCATATTGGGCAAGGTAGATGCTCTCTAGTTCAGGTTTTAGGCGACACATTATTATCGTTCTAACCGATGTTATGGCAGACTGTATTGCATTAAATATTCCCTGTCCGGCCGCAGGATCAATAATACCGGCTGCATCTCCACACAGTACGACACCTTCTTTGCATACAGGCCGGTGCACACGCCAACGCCTGTTAGCGGTTGCTATAGGCGCTAACAGTGGATATTCCCGTAAAGGCTCGGGTGGCAATAGCTGATGACGGCCTTTATGTTCCAATCTTGTCCAGGCACATCGCCCACTTGGTAGCGCCGCAATCCACGACCAACCTGTGTTATGAGCGGCAAATTTTGTTCTCATTTCCGGAAAGATGCCTACTGCTACATTATAGCTTACACCGGTCCAGACTATTAGTGGCGGCGAGTAAAATTCTTCCCTGAACTTTAGGATTTTACCCGCTACACGCTTATGCCCGCTTGCATCAATAATATAGCGGCATTCTATGTACCCAGCCTTATCTGCAACCAGGCCTGTAACGCGCCTCTCATCTCCTTTGATATCTATTACACAATTATCATAAAGAATAGCCGCGCCTGTTTGCTGAACTTTCTCCAATAACGCGCTATCAAATGTATGCCTGCAAATATGATGTCCGGACGTTAGGTCCAATGTGTCCGTTGCAAGTTCATTATACATTCCATTCACTTCAATGCCATTATATAGACCACAAGAAGCTACTGTAATACAGTCCGACAGATCAATGCTATCCATCAATCTCAACAAATCAGGATGAACGCTTTCCACCCGTGCACCATGATCGCTATCCCGATTTACCCTGCCTGTAATAAGTAAAACCCGCAAACCATACATGCGACATCCTATTGCAGCCACACAACCAGCAGGCCCGGAACCTATAACTACAACATCATAATTGCGCTGTCCAATATATACTTCCATTTTAAACCTTGCCATGGTTATTTTTGCGACATCCAATGTATCCTGCCATCTTTCACTTCTGTCCAGGCTATTTTTTCAGGTGAGTTTTGGTCGATAGTAACCTGGCATACGAATATTTGTTTGCAGTCAAGCAATCGCCTCTTAGGATTACTCGTCCACTCTTTAGATTTTGGCGTTCCTTTTGGCTCGTACACCTGGTCTTTTAATTCGATATGGGTGGAGTTTGGACCATGATCAGCCGGGCTTTCATATTCATCCGGCGCAGCGTTAACAAATACATAGAGATACCTTCTCCTTTCACCCGGGCGCTTTGCTTATTGCAGAGCCAGCCTTTATTATCACCAGCTAATGTATCAGGCATATTTAATCCTTTGGCATTTTCCTTGCCCCAATTAACTTTTTCTGCGCTTAATAGCCACCAATAAGTATATCCGGGAATTTTCTGCTTGTATACATCGTTATTAAAATTTATTGGGGGTAATACCTCTATACATTTTCTTAAGCACTCCATACGGTTGATCAGTTCTATGCATGTCAGCTTACGTAATTTCGACATGTCAATAGTTCCATTTAAAGCATTTGTTACCGCATCTGCACGCCCTATGTCTGTGAAGTTTATTTTCCATTTATTAGGTTTTTCTGCCGGTTGAAGATAAGGTCCCTGTTCTCCGTCCCAGCCGGTGGAATTATTTAACTTACCTGCAGGCCCATCACCACATATTCCAATCTCTTCATCAAGCAGCGGAACAGCTGTAGGGTTTCTATACTTGGATTCTAATCCCCCCTGGTATGTACGAGCAGCGTCAGGAGACGTGGCAGGCCACATACCATTAAGAGCAGAGCAGAATTTCATGTCTTCAATAAAAGGCGACCCCAGCCCTTCTGTTCCTATGTATATATCGTGTATATTGTCCAGGCTGCAATAGGTAACGTCCCATCCGGGAGCGAAAACAGACGAAGCCACATCGGGTAAAAATCCTGTAGGTTCGTACCCCCTTTCTCTTTTAGGGTCCTTATACCAATCTGGCTTTTTCCCGGAAATGCTATTGCTGTTTACTGATGCGGAAAGTACTGCTAAATAAGTATCTGTTGGGTTATATTTAGCTGGAGTTATCATTTTCGGGTTAGGAACAATTCTTGCCGTAGCTAGGCTGGCCACTCCACCTTCGTAGAAGTTGCTTTCGCTGCTAGTGCCGGGTGCAACATCAAAACCGGCAAGGTCAAGTGGATCGACCAAAGGGAAGAAATCCGGCGCCGTTACTATAGAAAATGCCGGAAGACAATGTTTGCTGACTACAACTGAACTATCTAAAGTCAAGACATCTAAGTCTGCTTCTACGCGCCCGTCACAAAGGCTGTCTTCAAAAAGAGGAGCATAATAGCCACCTGCATTTATTTTATTTTCAAAATCTGCATCCTTTTTTTTATCAATAGGATGGAACGTCTCCTTCGTCGTATCAGCCTCATTGGTAATGTTCACAAACATTGGCTGGTTCCTCGGAGAAGGATAACGCGCATAAATGCGCCCCAGACTGTCCGGATATAAAGGGTCAGATCCGTCGAGCAGCTCTACATCCTCCACTTTTTGTGTAGCAAGCGCAGTAAAAAAACGGTTGTCATACTCAGTCTTTTCTTTATGCGGAACTTTAAAAAATAATGTTCTTTGCTGTTCCATTGCCGGTCTTATCAGCGCCTCTGCCTTCGGCACAACTAAAAAGGTAGATCCTGAATTAATGTCTGGCGCAGGTTCTATCAGTTGTGCTGAAAACCTGGCTGTTGGTTGCAGGCCATGCAATATCTCAACACCTTTTATCTGCACAAACTTCTGCAGTTTCTCACTTTTATGAAACTCAGTGAATTTTAATTCCCCTTTTACCAGTTCATCATCGTTAAATAGCTTCCGTATTGGCAACAAAAAGGTCTTTGAGGCATCATTCCTGTCATCTTTGCTGTCGCCGCCTTTGTATAGACCGGTAGATAGTAATGACAAGTCCTTATTACTTACTTTGCGCGCAAGGAACAAGCCATATCTGGCTGGTGTAACTGCTATGTTTTTTTCTTTATCTGCTTTAGCAGGAAGGTTTACAAAGCAACGGTTAATTTTGTCATAGTTCAGTGGCTGGTCACCTACACGTGCTATTCCGGTACGCGAGTAAACGATGTCGGCATAAGAATGATGTGGAGTTTTAAAAGCCGGGCGATATTCATAAGCAAATACTGCGGCTACAAGTTCTTCCTCTTGCTTAATGCCATATATAGCCATTTGATCTTCCCACTTGCTGAGCGCGTATATGTAATTTTCAAGCAGGTCAATATGCTTTAAGTCCGGATATTTTTTTACATCGCGGGGCCTTACTCTTGGGCTTGCCAACGCATGAAACAGCAGGCTATATGCAGGAAACCCCGGCTGAATAAGCCGCTCTCCCGCAAAGTCGTCAAAGCCTGCTTGCTCGTCGCTGCATAGTTTTGCAAGACGTGCCGGATCAAGCTTTTTGATGAGTTGTTCTTTCCGCGTATTGATGTCATCTATTCCCTCATCCAGATTTATGTCTAAAACACTTTTAAGATATCCGGTCCATCCATTATCCCTAAGCCATTCCAGGAGTTTCCTGAAATCATCATCCAACTTCTTTTTAATTGCGGCCAGGTCTCCAGCAACTAATGACCCATGCACATTATCGTACCAGTTCTTTACTGTAGAAAAACCAAGGCTCATGCCTATACCAAGCCCCAAAGCCAATTTGGCTGAATTTTTTATAAAATTCCTGCGCTGCATAATGCTATTCTTTCTGATTGTATATAAATACAAGTGATGCTACTATTGAACACCCTTGTCCTATGCGCAATTACATTATTGTTTTATTAGAGCTCAACCTGTTAAAGGGGTCCTGAGAATATTGTATTTTAACCTGTTTCAGCTTTTCGTAATTCTCCTGGAAATAATCTTTCGTCGGAATATCTGCATCTTTGAAACTAATAAACGCCCCCCTGGTCTGGGGGAATTTAAGATTGCGGCATTGCCTAATCCATGCTATTGCTTTCTCTTTGTGTGTGTTGTCGCCAGGTGTTGCTTCACCCTGTTGCCACCATGCCTGATATTGTATGGTGTAAGGGCTTTCTTTATAAGGAAAGGAGCTGCCTGTATATTCTCCAACAGGTTTGTTAATGTTGTAATTTGTATAGAATGGTCCGGAAATAGCGCCGATGGTAGCGAAACACCTTAATCCCGCATTAAGATTAGGAGGAACGTTAGCATTATCTCTACCAATTAAAGGAGATCGAAGGCTTCTTATCAACGTTTTTAATCCCTCAGTTCCAAGTCCGTGATTTCTTCGATCGAAGTTTGAGAGCCCGGATGTTGTTACAGTATTACCTTCAATTTCTTCCGAATCATCCAGGTCCCCGTAATCCAGCGCTAATTTTGACGTTATCTTCCGCGGCGCCGGACCGTCCTTGTCGACGGGAATATATTGAAATTGCTCAAATTTTGGCTCCAAACTTCCATTCCGTGAATTGTGCCAGTCAACCACTCTGTCCCAGGCAGCGAACTCTCCGGCCATCGTATTCTTATCTTCACGTCCATTGTCCGTTAATAGTCCGTCGGAAACAGTCACCGTAAAATTGCCAACCTTTGTGTCGTCGAACCACATTCTAACTGTATCTGCGACATACTGTGAAAAGCTCTTATCTCCATTTTCTCCTTCATTCACCTGATAATAGCCATACATATAGCAGACCTGTTGCGTTTTTTCATCAACATGATCACTTTCGTCATACTGAGCTATTATTTTTAGATTTGTGCCAAGTAGCGCCTTTTTCTCATTACCATATATTATATCCTCCCATGCTTTTAAGATTGGCAATATAAAGCCGGGTTGTTTTTCCCACGACACAACAAATTTTGCAGTATAATGAGGCAGAGAGAAGGTCTTATAAACAAGCAATGTTACTATCCCATAGCTCATACCACCACCGCCTTTCAAAGCCCACAACACTGCATCTTTTTCCTTTTTATCTTTTGAATCGGGTATTTTACAAGGATAGATGGATTCATCCCAAATTTCCCTCCGCTCTCCGTTGCCTAATACTATTATTGCCCCTATAAGAGATTCGCAGCCCATACCTTGCACGCGCGTCCATGGCCCCCAGCCTCCTCCAAATGAATAGCCGCCTACTGCCACAGAAAAGCATGTACCATGAGGAATCCCAGCCTTTTTCCTGTTCAACTCGGGTATCAACTCATTAAATCGCATTCCTGGCTGTATATAAGCAATACCAATATCTTTTTTTGTTGCCGGTGCCTGGAAGTTCATTTTGTTCATTTCCGAAAGATCTATTACGAGCGCATCATCACCCATGGATTCACCTTCATGGTCGTGCCTACCAGAGCAAACTCTTATCAATCCGGGAAAAACGTGGATGGACTTCATTACGGCTTGTACATGCTCTGTATTGAAGCAGATTGCTATACCTGCAGGCTTAAATTCAAAAAGTCGGTTATTCACTTTCCTTTTTTCATCATAGTTATATGGGTGCTCTTTATGATTGGATGGTAAGTCCAATTGGTAACTTTCACCTGCAAAATTTTCTGTAATATCCTTTTTCCTATAACCTGCTGTTTTTTCTTTTTCCCATAAGACAATGACTTCGTCTCCTTTAGGTTTCGTCCTTAGTTCTGCGATAAAGACCTCGATGGGAGATATGCCACAGTTATTCTGGTTACTGATTATATTTTCCTCGTCGAGTTTCAGCTCTCTTTTCATGGTTTTTCAGTTGTGGAAATATTTTATAGATCGATAAATGCAATTAAAGTTTTGACAGCACTGCTGCACGGGTCAAACTTTCATACTTATGGAAGCGTGGGAAACAATCCATCTATGGCAATAATATAATTCAAGACAAGAAAAGGCTGTATATTGTTATGCGGAACATTTGCTCCTGATGTCAAAACTTTAACGGCAGAAGAGGCATCTTTTATTGAAACACTTACAGCGCCTAAAGTCACCATATTATCATCTGGTTCAGGAAGAAAATTATAGGTGCCACTCAATCCGCCGTTGTTTTGCAACTGAGGGCTATATGCACCCGCTAGATATTTTTTTTCATCCGGCAAAGGTGAATCGCCTGCTCCCAAGGCTACTGTTAATGTGCCATGTATATGCGCATTGCCTGGTAACGACCGTGTACCATGTGTATGCTCCGGTAAATTTGATTCGGTTAAGGTGACGGTTTCACTCCCCCCTGTTTGGCCAGGAGCATACTCTGAGACTTTACCTTTGCCTGTTCCAACAGGAATGCGGCCTCGAAAATCAGGCAAGGCAAAGGTCTTATGTCCATCGCCGCCATAGCGTGTTCCTATTACAGTGAATAAAGCCTGGAAATCCCTGATCTGAAGGTGCGTACCATCACATAAATGCCACCCTTCAGGCACACTTGCTATAGGCCAGTGCAATATCATTCCTAATGTCTGATCTTCCATATACATTAATTAATTTGTTTCCAATTCAGGGTAATCCCCTGCAACGGCAATTATATAATACATGCTGAGATAAGGCTGCATATTATTGTGTGCAGCTGCGGCACCCGCTATGCTTAACGATACTTCCGATGCAGATACCGACACATCAAGCGCCAGTGAATTATAAAGCGTTGTTGTAGATGGGCTATTTTCTGTATATAGATCTATCTCGAGGCCATCCGCGCTGTCTGAGTACCCAGCGGCAGGTATAAGTCCTGTGGGATCACTACTTATTGCAGGGTCTGAAGATGCCAGCAGGTTAACGGATATAGCTGCTTGACCATTAATATCTGCAGTATGGGTATGAGCTGGCATTTGATCGGTAATAAGTATTTCCGATTCCGTTCCTAAGATGGTGCCTGGCAAAGAAAAGCCAGGCAACCCTGCATCTGATGCTCCTATTCCTGCCAGCGTAATTCCGCTAAAGTCAGGTAAATTGAAAGTAGATTGGCCATCTCCGCCGTAATATGAACGGACTATAGAAAAAAGCGCAGGATATTCCTGTATCTTCAAAACGCGGCCGTCGCAAGGCCAAAAGCCCTCTGGTATCCATTGGCCACACCATAACATGATCTGCCCTATAAAGATTGGATTCATATAATATTGTTTTTACGAAAGAATTGGATAAGGACCATCTATACACATCAAATAACAAATACCCATAGTTGGTTGCAGATTATTATGCGCAATGGCAGCGCCCGTTGGCAATATAGACGCAATACTACCTGTGGTTTGTATATTTACGCTATTAGCAAGCTGCACTGTTGATGTTGCCGGGCCATAATTGTATACATTAATCGTTTGTCCAAAACTATCAATTTGGTCGCTGGCACCCGCAGCAAGGACACTCGACGAACCTGAAGGTCTGCCTAATGTTGATGGAGAAGAAGAAACTTTAAGCCCGGCTTGGTTAACCTTCAGGTTCAGGTCTTTTGCCATAGCTTTATGGCTGTGCGCTGGTAGATGCGGCAGATGAAGTTGTACGTTCATTTCACCTCCGTAGCTGCCTATATCACGTTTTGTAAGCCCGGGGCCATTACCCATCCCCATTGGAACGCGCCCTCTCAGATCAGGTAATGCAAAATATTCCCTCCCATCTCCGCCATAAATATTCATGATAACACTAAATAAAGCTTGATTATCTCTGATCTTAAGCAGGCTGCCATCACATTGGACCCAATTTCTAGGTCTCAGTATCACTGATGGCCACATAATGATTGTTCCTAAAAATGCTTGCATACGATTCAATTTGTGTGTAAGCTTGCAAAATCATTTTAAGCTGTAGAGAATCTGGTAACGAAAGACGGATTTATGATGGCAAGCAGCCATATTTTGGTAACTAACTATTGTGTGCGTTTTTATTTGCAGTACCAACTTATATAAAAACAGGCTATTTTTACCTTAATAATATGAAAAAGACGATGGTCATATATTTCGGTTAAAATATGCAAGACGAAATCAACATTATTATCGTTGACGATGAAAAAATGTGGTCGGATAACTTATCGTCAACTCTGTCCGAATTAGGATTTAACGTTACCGGAGTAGCGACTACCTTTGAAGAAGCAGTTGTGCTGATGAATAGCACTGATTTTGATATTGCAATGGTAGATATTCACCTTAATCGCAAAAACAGTGGTATCGAATTAGGCAAAATGCTTTATTCTGTATACAAAAAACCATACCTGTTCATTACTGCGGGCATGAATCAGCATACAGTAAAGGAAGTAGTCAATGCTAAACCCTCTGCATACTTAACCAAGCCGGTTCACCGCAAATCTTTGGTAAGTAACATTCACGCTGCTCTCAATAACTTTAATGAACGGATATCGCCCGAGTACAACACGCTCATAGCACCCACAGACCGATTTTTCATAAAGCAGGGAAACAAATACAAACAACTACAATGGGGTAATATAGCCTATCTAAATGCAGCCGGCAACTACACTGTTATTTTCAATTCTGCCGACGGCGCTGATTACCACCTGCGCAGTACATTGTCTCGAACCATATCCAGCATAATACCTCAGCACCTGCAGCAAGATTTTGTGCAGATCAACCGAGCAGAAGCTGTGCACATTGGCTACGTGAAAGAAGTAATAGGAGAAGAAGTGCGAACGGAATATAAAACGTTTACTGTTACAGAATCTTACATCCCGGGTCTGAGAGCGAAAATGAATTTAGTATTGTGATGTTATTATGCGGGCAGCCTTATATAAAATATTGCTCCCTTTCCTTCAGTGCTTTCTACAGATATCTGCCCTCCGTGTGCTTCCACTATTTGTTTGCATATAGATAGTCCTAAACCATTGGAACTCTCACCGCTTGTACCTCTACGGCCTGATGGTGTAAATACATCAAACAAGTTTGGTAATAGATCAATTGGGATACCTATGCCAGAATCCCGGACAACAATTAATATATTATCGCCAGCTTTCTCTGTACTGATATTTATCACATCGCCAGGGTTGCTGAATTTAATTGCATTATCTAAAAGGTTACCAATTACTCTGCCTATTTTATTTATGTCTACCTTACCATAAAGGGGCCGATGGAACTCCGCTTTTATGCTTATATTCTTCATTTTCGCTTTTTGCTCCATCATTCCCACTGCATTATCTACAATGGCGGTAATGTCCGTCACTACGGGCATTAGTTCTTCATGTTCGTCGCGTGCAAAGCTCGCCAGCTCGTCAATAAGGTGCAATGAATTATAGGAAGAATTTTTGATTGCTTGCAGGGCCGGCAAATATGGTGTTCCGGGATCAGTAATATCATCAATTGCCCCCTCTGCAATAAATGCAACCGCACTTATAGGATTACGCAGGTCATGCGCTATTATATTGAGTATCCTGTTTTTTTCGTTATTACTTTTTTGCAAAGCTGCCTTTTGATTATTAACAATTGTATTGTTTCTTTGGGTTCGCTTATATGCGCTATAAACGAGCAATATAACCAGGGCACCCAACAAGGCCACAACGATAGTTGTCCAAAGATATATACGCTGTAGTTGAGTATCCTTTGTGAGTAATTGTATCTTATATGCCTGCTCCCTATTTTCCATTTCCTTCACCACATCTTTTGCTTCACCTTTGTTTGTGGTCAACTCTATCATACTATCTGCATACTTGTTGAAACGATAATACGCATGATAAGCATTTTTATAATCTTCATCCAGATCGTAATGCATATATATCATCTTATACCACTTGTTTTGCATAATAGGCCCATCTATCAATCCCGTTTGTAAACGCGTTTCGTTCCATAATTCATTAAAGTGGATTTTGTCCTTTTCGGCAAAGAAGATCATTGCCAGGCTCATCTTAACATCGAACACATCTGCGGCATAATTATCGTTACCCGTTGATGCATATGTTTCAATTGCTTTATAATAGCAGTTTTTAGCCTGGTCAAACATTTTTTCCTTATAGTATATCCACCCTTCAGCGTTATAACAGTGCGCTATTGCTTCTGTAACCATATCGCTATTGTGGAACCTGTACACATTGTGCTGGACAAAAGAAATACATGAATCAAAATATTTCCTGCTTACCTCACCTGTATTCGATATCGCTATGTTACTTAGCAGTTCCTGCATACGGTAATATGGTTTTTCCGCATCTGCGCATTCATTAGCTTCTTCAAACGATTTTATGAAAAATTTACTAGCTTCTTCTTTTTGCTGTTCTTTGAACAGAAGCATACCAATAAAATAATCAAACTCGTGCATGGCAAACTTATTGCCCGTTGTAACGACATATGCATACCCGCGCAGGTAGCTGTTGTATGCACTGTCGAACTTGTTTAGCGCTGCATATACGTGCCCTAATTCCAACAGGGCATGAGCGTATTCTTTTACATATTTATGCTCCAGCTTATTTTTCTCAATTACACGAATGCTGCTATCGATATAAAATAAACTTTTGGCCATATCTGAGGCTTCGTAATAATATTGCCCCTTTCTTGCGTAAACAAGATACTCACCCAGCGGTGATACATCACCACCAGCGTATACCGAGTCGAGATATTTTACCGATTCCAGCCTGTGTCCGTCCAGGTAAAGGGCTTCAGCCTTCTTATCATATAACCTGTCCTTTGCATCGTCATATTTTTCTTTATCGCATGAACTAAAAAGGAAAAATAGGATAAATAATAGCAGGCCTCGCCACGAACTAATTTTACCAAACAAGATAAACTATTTTATAACAGGCAAAATAATACAAAATATGAGTACCGAAAGAGTAACTATTATGAGTCAATCGAGTTAATATAAAAATATCGCTTAATACATAAAAAGTAACCCATATTTGGCACGTAACTTATCTAGACTCTTCTTACTTCCAGTGGTCTTGAACTCGTCAGCTCTGTAGTACCATGCTAGCTTCTTGGATGCGAAGAATAGCCCAATTTCCTTGAGTTCCTTCCTTATTGGAGAGGTTGTGCCTGTTACCCAAATCCAGTTACCGACCACCTCCACTAAAATGCCCGCTAAGGGCATTAATCGCTCGATTACGGCCCTGTACTCTTCGGATAACCTCATGCCCACGTCGTTGTCTTCAGGGCTTAAATTAGCTTCTTTTAAGATGTGTGCGCAAGCATACGCATACTCAACGTTGACGGCCTGCATGGTAGCTGTATCGCCACCTAAATCAGGATGGTACAGCTTGGCAAGTACCTTGTATTTTACCTTTACCTCGTCGATAGTTTTACACTCATTGAAGTACTTCATTTTGGTTGTGATTGCTTTAAACGTGAACTGATAATGGTTTCAAGGGCTTCTTCAAAAACGACAAGAGACAGGTAGATAAAATCATCACTCTGAGTTGCGCATACTGCAAAGCATTGGTTCATCAGCCTGTCTCTTGTTTCAGCTTCTTGTACGGAGTAGATACCATTGTAGGTATCATCTCTACACTTAGCTATCTCTTGGAAAGGATTACCAGTTTTTACCTCGCTGGTAACGAGGCTCAGAAAGGACATAACATGCCCCATACAAGTGATCTCTTGCATCATAGCTTTAATATTTAAGAGGTGAGAAACTTCGTAATTGCTTGATATGGAATAAAAAAAGCCACATTACTGTGGCTTAAAAGAATAGTACTTTCGGATTTTATGGTTGATTTTATGGAGTATTGGTTGTATCGCTATTCTTGAGTAATTTCAACTCATTGTTTCCTTCTTTTAACTTCTTTAACTCTTCCTTTTGGTTCTCCAATCGTTGAATGGCTTGAGTTCCCTCAGGAGTATTAATTTGAAAATTTACTTCGCCTCCATTTATAATGAAGTTCTATTGATGCTCAATACCCTTCCTTACAGAAGCTACTTTGTCGCCATCAGTCGATTCGTTTATGTGACGTTCTTTTAATTTAGCATTTATTATCTCTTCGATGTGTGTGTCTACCTTAGTTTTTAGGTTCTCTTCTGCTTCCTTGATAAACTTCTCCTGCATATCTGCCGAAGCAAGTTTGGTATTTTTTAACTGTTCGATCATCAACTTGTTGTTCAAGAACGCTTGCTCTATAGATAGAATGCTTGAGATAATTGTAAGTATGACAGTTGCATTTTTGGCTGCCGTCTTAAACCTTATTGTAGTAGGTGAGTTCTTAGTAATGTTGATTATCTCATAATCTTCTCGTCTTACTCCACCATAGGGATCACATTTTACAACAAAAGCCGCTACAATAGCGGCTTTTGTTGTAAAATCTTCAGCTAAAAATCAAAAGTTTCCAATAAAGTGAACAGGGCTGCCATTGGCAGCCCTGTTCACTTTCAATTATTTTATATAGCCCAATATCTTTAGCATGCTCTGGGGGCTTTGCTCCTTGGCATACAGCCAGTCTTCCAGTTCGCCATCTTTGTTCATTTCTACTACTATGTGCTTGGGCGATGGTATCATGCAATGTTTAATGCCGCCATAGCCAGCCAATTGGTCCTGGTAGGCGCCAGTGTGGAAAAAGCCGATATACAAGGGCTCTTTTGCTTCTTTAGCTTTTGCCTCTATCTCCTTAGGGCCCTTAGGTTCCTTGGCATCTTTAGGGCTTTGCAGCTTCGGCAGGAACACGGCGTTAATGTGCTCTTCCGATGTATAGAAGTCGTGACTATCGCAGGTAAGCCCACCTAAATGCACCTCCTGGTACTCGTTATCCCACTTGTTGATGGGTAGCATCAGGAACTTCTCCCCTATGCCCCATGTATCGGGCAGCGTGGTTATGAAGGAACTGTCTATCATATACCATATCTCACGGTCGTTCTGCATCTTTTCGTCCAACACGCTGTAGATAACAGCGCCTGTCTCGCCGATGGTGAATGAACCAAACTCGGTATAGATATCAGGCACATCTACCTTATTCTTCTTACATACCTTCTTGATAGTAGATACTATCTCGTTGATCATGTAGTTGTAGTCGTAGTCGAAATTGAGGGAGTGCTTAATGGGCAGACCACCACCTATGTTCAGACCGGTAAGCTCAGGGCATATCTTCTTCAGCTGGCAGTACAGGTTCAGTACCTTGTTCAGTTCGCTCCAGTAGTATACATCATCCTTTATGCCTTTGTTCATAAAGAAGTGCACCATCTTCAGGCGGAACTTATCATTGCCCTTTATCTTATCCACGTAAAACTCCAGCACATCGCGGTTGCGAATACCGAGGCGGGATGTATAGAAATCGAACGTCGGCTCTTCCTCAGTAGCTATACGGATACCGATATTTACCGGGTCTTTAGAACGGATAGACTTTTTATAGTCCTCAAACTCGTTCTTATTATCCAGGATAGGAATAACATTCTTAAAGCCATCGTTGATGAGCGATGAGATAGCACGTGTATATGCACGTGTCTTGAAACCATTACAGATGATGAAGGTTTCCTTGTTCACCTTCTTTTTGGCATACAGTTGCTTAATGATATCAATGTCATAAGCAAAAGAGGTTTCCAGGTGCACATTGTGCTTCAAAGTTTCGCCTACAATAAAAGAGAAGTGCGAACTTTTGGTACAATAACAATAGTAATAATCCCCATCGTACTTATGCTTTTTTATCGCATCGCCAAACATTTTCTTGGCCTTGGCTATCTGCATACCTATCTTGGGCAGGTAGGTAAGCTTGAAGGGCGTGCCGTATTTGTCTATTAATGCCTTGATATCCAGCCCGTTGAACAGCAGTGTGTTATTGTCGTTGGTATCAAATCCTTCCTGCGGAAAGTGGAAGGTCTGGTGTACGAGATCCGTGTAAGTATTATTCATCTATCGTATTCAGTGGGGCAAATGTTAATTGTTATTGTTGAACAACAAAATTAGTTATTTAGCTGAATGATGGGCTAATAAATTTTACCTGAATATGAAATTATTGTTACGGCGGGAGAATGGCTCAATTGCTTAATGGCTCGATGGCTCAATGTTCGCCCGACTGAACTTTACCAAAATAGCGCTTAATGCTCAATGCTGTGTGGATAATGATTTGCATTTTGAAAGCATTCATTAAAGTATGTTTGCAGCCTTAACCAATGAAAAAGTCGCTGTTACAACTGAACATGGCCGTAGTGCTGTGGGGATTTACCGGGGTACTGGGCCGGGCCATAAGCCTTGAAGCACCGGTACTGGTGTGGTACCGTATGCTGTTTACAGCCCTGTTTATGGCGGCCATACTTACTTACAGAAAGCAGTGGGTGCCCGTAAACCGTGCCGATATGTGGCGGTTGGTGCAGGTAGGCTGCCTGATGGGGCTGCACTGGGTAGCTTTTTACGGCTCTATCAAGTTCACCAATGCATCTATTGCGCTGGTGTGCCTGTCTACCGGCAGTATCTTCACGTCCTTCCTCGATCCGCTCATCAATAAAGGCAAGTTCGACGTAAAAGAAGTAATGCTGGGCTTACTTGCGCTGAGCGGGGTATATGTTATATACCAGTTCAAACCTGAGCACGCTACCAATACTGAGGTGTTCGCCAATTTCGGGCTTGGCATTATATCGGGCATTGTGGCGGCGGCGCTCAGCAGCATTTTTACCATGCTGAACAAGAAGGTAGCTCATAAATACCCGGCACGTACTATGGTGTTTTACGAGATGACCACCGGCTGGATATTCCTGTGCCTGCTGATGCCGGTAGTATATTATTACCTACCCCACACCCGCTTTATGCCCACCAGCACCAACATATTGGGTAGCCAATGGTACCTGAATGACTGGATATGGCTGATAGCACTTAGCCTATGCTGCACCGTATGGGCCCAATCGCTTGCGCTTACGGCATTGAAAAAACTCAGTTCATTTATAGTTACACTATCGGTTAACCTGGAACCTGTTTACGGAATTATCCTCGCCTTTATCTTTTATAAGGAAGATCAGTATCTTGGCACCGGCTTCTATATAGGCGTGGGGCTGATCATGCTTTCGGTACTACTCCAGGTATTACGTATGCTCAAACCGAAGAGCCCTAAAGGATATGTAGAGGAGAAGGGAGGGATAGACTAATTGTCAATGGCTCAATAGCTTAACTGCTCAAGTCACATTTAATATTCCTTTTGTTAAATTTCTGGCATAGGGTTTGTGAAAACGTATTTATCCAAACTTATGCTATGAAGAAAATAATATGCGCCTGCTTGCTTGCTCTGTTCGCGTTTCAGTTGGCCCAGGGCAAACAAACAAAGGATGACCCGAAACAGGATGATGCCGAAACAACAGGTGTGCTATCACTGGGCATAGGTCTTAATTCCACTAATTATGCTTTTAAGGGCCTGGACTTTGGGCTCGTGATCAACTTAAAAAACTACGAAAACGAAGGCAGCATGACCCTGTTTTCGCTATCCTATGCACATAAGATAAGCCAACACGCTTACTGCGGGCTGGCCCTTGCTGTAGACCAACAGCATGGCGAGTGGCTGCATAACTTTACTTACAGTTCCCTTGGCAACATGCAGCATGAAAACCTGGGCGTCTTCAACAGATCTTGCCTTACGCTTGCGGCAGAGTATCGCATCAATTATGTGGAGAAGAAGAATTATGCTTTGTATGCTACATTAGGTGCCGGGGCAACATTCTACCACGAGGTAAGACAATTTGATAAAGCATATTATCTGCAAGGGTACGAGAATGGCATAAACAAGTATGGCCCCGACCCAAGACAGGTACGTAACAGTGCATTTTTCAACTGCAATATTTCTCCTTTTGGCTTACAGGCAGGCACCGCACGATTCAAATACTTCTTGGAACTTGGAGTAGGTTACAAAGGGCTCATACATAGCGGCATCAACTATTCACTCAAATAACCCCCCCTATTATGAAGCACCTCATATTCGCATTACTGGCAGTTAGCCTTTTATATAGCTGCAACAAGCCAATACCTGCATATAACCCCGGCAGTTTTGATTATAAAGTGAATGGCCCGTTTACCAGGCACGTGGCGGCCAACCAGGATGACATGCTGGCCATCGGCCTCCAGGTTATCTCCGGTTACCCGGAGAACGAGCTGGTACAAATATCAATAGACAGCACACCACAGGGCATATCGCTTGCTTCCTATCATTATTCAGTGAAGTTGTCAGCTGGTATAGGCGACACTATCTATATGCGCTCTCCCGCACTGGGCACTTACCAGGTGCCTGTGCACATTACATCGGCCTCCACGGGCACCCGCAACTACACTTACACACTTATTGTAGATAGCACCATAGACCGCGTAAAAGCCTTCCTGGGCAAGAAATATCCATCTAACACCTGCACCAATACTTCAGCTTACTGGTGTTTTATACAACGCACAGCCGATACATCGCTACGTTTTATGATGATCGATTCTTTAGCCGGTGGCAGTTACGACACCGTATATGCAGTGGCCGATAATTACAAGCCAACCTTTATTATACCTTCCCAATCTGTACACGGCAACACCGTTTCAGGCTACGGGTCTGTATCATACAGTGGTATACGGGTATATAAGACCCTAATCACCAGTTCCGGTACTTATAATTGTTCATACACACTTTTCTAAAATGACAAACTTGCGATACACCGTATTGCTATGTGCATTGTTGCTGGCAGCAGCCTGCAAGAAACAAAATGCAATTATCCTGGTACGCCCAACAGCCGAAGACAGTCACAACTTTACCGGGTGCAGAATAAAACAGATCGTGCAGCAGAGCCCATCTTATTCAACTACCTACAATTATTTCTATAAAGAGGATGGCAGAGTATCAAGAATAAGAATAGTTACAGGTACAGGAGCCGATGATTATTCTGACCAGTATTTTACCTATTCCGGCAATTATATAATAGAAGCAGTTTATTACAGTAAAGACCAGGGTACCAGCAGGCGAGACTCCCTGGTATTAGACGGCAACGATGTGGTAACTGCTATTTATCATGAATCCGGCAGAAACTACGATGAATTTCAATACGACAGTTCCGGCACCATACTCACATGCACATATCACTCCAATGGAGATATCACCACTCAAACGTTTAAATATTCCACTGGCGATCTCCTGTGGAATACATTCAATACGGGATATTACGAGTATAATTATGAGACGGCAACATATAAGACCGGCAATAATACAGCCACTGTAGACAATATGCTCCGCTATGGCCGGCAGATAATACCACCCTCAATGCACCTGGTGCATTACAAGGTGCTGACTCCGTACTACGACACTATTACGTTTACGCATACCACCGATGCTAATGGCAACCTGGTAACCGAGCAATACACGGAACTCCAGAAATACAACTATGCTTCCAATATAACTTACGAGTGTAAATAGCAGGCTACTTTAAATACCGCTTTATCTCCCTGTCTACTTCGCGGGCTTTTATGGATTCGCGCTTGTCGTGCTGCTTTTTGCCCTTGCCCAGGCCTATTTCCATCTTGGCAAAGCCGTTCTCGTTGATGAACATATTGAGGGGTACTATCGTCAGGCCTTTTTCTTTTATCTTCTGCTGCCACTTGCGTAGCTCGCGTTTGTTGAGCAACAGCTTACGGTCGTGAACGGGCACGTGGCTAAGGTAACCTGCGTTAATGTATATGGCTATATGCAGGTTCTTTATCCAGAGTTCGCCTGCGGAGGAGAAGTAACAGTAACAGTCGTTAAAACTAACCTTGCCCGTGCGCACCGACTTGATCTCTGATCCTGTAAGCACAATACCGGCGGTCAGCCGCTCTTCGATGGCATATTCGAAGGTGGCGGGTTTGTTCTTTATAAATACTTTATCGTCTGCCATTGGGTGAGTTAAAGAGTTAAAAGGGTTAACAGGGTAAATGGATAATTAGTTAAAAAGGCAACAAGTTAAAAGGTTAATAAGGCTGTGTAAGTTTAGAACCACATCGGACCTTATTAACCTCTTACCTTATTAACCAGTTAACTAATTAATTATAAGTAACTGCCTTATCCTTTACGTACCACTGTAGTACCTGGCTTAGTTTCAGCTTCAGCACCTTGCGGTCTACTATAAAATCGAGGAAGCCATGCTCCAGCAGGAACTCCGATTTCTGGAAACCGGAAGGCAGATCTTTCTTAATGGTTTCTTTAATAACGCGCGGACCAGCAAAACCTATCAGCGCATTAGGCTCGGCTATATTCACATCGCCCAGCATAGCGTAAGATGCGGTAACACCACCCGTTGTAGGGTCGGTCATGAACGATATGTACGGCAGGCCGGCTTTAGCCAGCTGCGTGAGCTTGGCCGATGTTTTGGCCATCTGCATCAGTGAGAACGCGCTCTCCATCATACGGGCACCACCCGACTTGGAGATGACCATGAACGGCAGCTTATGCTCGATGGCGTAATCTATACCGCGGCTTATCTTCTCCCCCACTACAGAACCCATAGAACCACCAATAAAGTTAAAGTTCATACAAGCAATTACAAAGCCCTGGCCATCCAGGTTGCCGACGCCCACTGTCATGGCATCGGTAAGGCCGGTAGATTTCTGTGCTTCTATCAGGCGCTTATCGTATGGCTTCATATCCACAAAGTGCAGCTCATCCTTAGGCATAATGTTGGGGAACAACTCTTCGTATTCGTTGTTATCAAACAATATCTGGAAGTATTCTACTGCGTTTATCCTGTTATGGTAGTGGCAATTGGTACATACCCAAAGGTTGTCTGCCAGCTCTTGCTTAGTTACGGTTGCCTTACACTCCGGGCATTTGTGCCAAAGGCCATCGGGTGTCTCCTTCTTTTCTTTCGTAGATGTGAGGATACCTTGCTTGCTACGACGGAACCAGGTTGATGACATAATTTCTAAAAGTTAGGCGACAAAGATAAGGGGTAATTGGCTTTGGTGAGTTAAATAGTTAACCGGACGAAAGGTTAATAAGTGGATAAAGCACAACGGCAATACCCGATACCTAATGAAAAATAGCATAACCGGAATTTGAACAACCAATGTGTTGATAATGAATGTATGTGCCAGGTTGCCACACCCGGTTTACACCCGACATTACCCGATTACACCCGACCGACCGGAATTATACCCGATACCCGATGAAAATTGCAAAACCGGAATTGGAACGACTAATGTGTTGTTAATGAATACATGTAGCGGAATTGCAGACTCGGTTTGCACCCGGTTACACCCGATATTACCCGACCGACCGGAATTACGGGTCAGCACAGAGAAGTGATAGAGCGGTATTTCAAAGAGCGGGGATACCCTGCGGTTAAGGAGTGCAAATTGCAACTATTACTGCTACTACGCAAATTGAATGTAGCAATGAGATATAGGTTGTGTAAATATGTGCATAACTATCGAGTTGGTACGAGACATATATAAGCGAACGTTGTTCTGTGCCCCCGGCCAACAACTATCAGGACGTATTCGTTATGGATAATATTTACACGCTTGGCAACTCGTAGGCTGGTTGTTGGTGGGGACAACGCATACGGCAGAGCTTGCTATACCTATATTTTCGTTTGAAAAAACCGTATTTTTCACGATTTTCTTTACCTGTGATTATTGAAATTTAGCTTGTATTAAAATTCAATTTTATGCCAGCAGCTTTTATCGAACATCGTCCTCATGCAAGCAGTGAGCACGTTCCAACGTCTCACTACGTTATCGTTGTCGAGGGTAGAGAACATGGAAATTATTCAACGCAAAATGAAGCTAAAACAGCAGCATGCAGAATGGGTTATAGACCTGTCCATGTAGCTCGACAGCGACATTTGCAAGACAGGGCGCAGCCAGCACATTGGCGTGAGGATCCTTGCTAATAACCTTTTACCCATGGAAATGATATGCAGGCCATTATTATAGGCCTGCATTTTTTTGACCGTCGTTCGGCGTCCCCAACAACTATCGGGACTTTCTCGTTTTGGATAGTACTATACGTTTAGCGCCTCATGTGCTTGGTGGTTGGCGGGCGCCAACAACGGTCGGGAAAACAGTATTTGAACAAATCCCACATAGCTGTCATTGAAGAACGATTAAAGGGGTTCCTGAATAACATCTAGCAAAGACCATGTTAGTTATATACAAAACGAATACGTCCCGTGGCCGTTGGTCAGAAGACGCAACGGCGGCTGTTGTTGTAAAAAAGGGTCAAACAGTTGCCTGCCTGACCCTTTGTATTGCGTAAGAGAACTTATTACCTCTTTAACCTTTTAACTTATTAACCCTGAATTATGCCTTCACTACCCAACCGTGGTTGTCGGTTTTGCGGCCGTAGCGAATGTCGGCCATTTCTTTTTTCAGCCAGTTAGCGGTTTCCCACTGTTCTACCGGTGGCAGTTCCATTTTCAGATCGTGGTAGGTAAGCGCAGATATAGGCGCTATAGATGCTGCTGTACCTGTACCGAAGGCTTCCTTCAGCTGGCCATTTTTGTAGGCTTCTGCTATCTCGTCTATAGACAGCGGACGCTCTTCTACCTTCATGCCTTTTTCGCGCAGCAGGGTAATAACACTGTCGCGGGTAACACCGGCCAGTATGGTATCCTGCTTAATATCTGGTGTTATTGCCGTATCGCCTATCACAAAGAATACGTTCATAGTACCTATTTCCTGTACATACTTGTGGTCGAAACCATCTGTCCACAGTATCTGGTCGTAGCCCATTTTGCGTATCTCCTGTGTAGGGTACATGCTCATACCGTAGTTACCTGCTGCCTTGGTAAAACCAATGCCACCCGGGAACGCACGTACGTACTGATCCTGTACATATATTGATACCGGCTTGTTGTAGTACGGACCTGCAGGGCTGGTAATGATGATGAACATGAATTTTTCGGCAGGTTTTACGCCAATGAACTCATCTACCGCTATCATGAACGGACGAATGTACAGGGAGGTATCTTCAGAAGATGGTATCCAGTCCTTATCCAGGTCTATCAGGGTCTTCATGCCTTCCATAAACAGTTCTTCAGGCACTTCCGGCATCGCCATGCGCACTGCAGATTTGTTCATGCGCTTCCAGTTGTCGTGCGGACGAAAGATCAGCGGTTCGCCGCTTGGGCTTTTATACGCCTTTACACCTTCGAATATCGCCTGCCCGTAGTGGAAGAACGTAGTAGCCGGGCTGAAAGACAGCTCGTGAAACGGCATTATTTCGGGCTGCAGCCACTGGCCATTCTCATAGTGTGCTATAAGCATATGGTCAGAATAGATCTTTCCGAACTGTATATTAGAGAAGTCTACCTGGTCCAGGCGGCTTTTGTCAACTTTTTTAATGTTAATATCAACTGTAGAAACGCTCATGAGCACCTGCTATTACGTGAATTAAAGACTAAATTTGCGCAAAGAAACAACTTTTTCGCGGAATCAAGGTAATTGCCGGGAAATAGGTAACAGAGAGCCATACGAAATGAACATAATTAATACCGACATAGTTACCAGCGCTAACGATGTTTTCTGGCAGTCGCCGGCGGCCACTATTTATATGGATGCCCGCCCGGTGCTGGTGGTGTCATCAGAATACGGAGCGGGCAGCGCCGAAGAAGAACAGCTTACGGGCATACTTGGTGCGGGCTGCCGCCTGCTTACTGAGCAGTACAATATCATAACCCTGGCTCCCGGCCAGCAGATGCCCTGGCACAAGCTAAGAGAGCAGTTGCAGCCCAATGTGGTGTTGTTGTTCAATGTATCGCCGCAGCAGCTGGGTATATCAGCCCTGTTCCGCCTGAATGAGATCAATAGTTTTGATGGTGCTTACTGGGCGCCTACGCTGTCGCTAACGCAGGTAATGCAGGATAAGACGCTGAAGGGGCAGATATGGAACAATGCCCTGAAGCCGCTGTTTGTGGATAAGGCGAAGGGCGATGTGTTGGTGAAGCGCGAGTAACATAGAGTGTCTTGCAGGGTTTCACGCAAAGGGCCGCAAAGAGTTTTCGCAAAGGGCCGCGAAGACTGGAGAGTGCCTTATAGAGTTCACGCAAAGCACGCAAAGAAGAGCGCAAAGCACGCAGAGGTAACAGAAGCAGGCAAAGAACGCGAAGGGTTCTGAGACGTCACCTGATGCTTGGCTAAGAGGGAATACTGAAAAGCAGCCAGTATTCGTTGGGGTCGCTAATAGCACCTCCCTTTAGGGCCGGGGTTCCGGCAAGCAGGCATTGAAACGGAAAAATCAGGGGAAGGCAGAGGTGAGGCTAATACAGGTTTAAATATTATAACACAGACGACAGATAACATTGCTGACGCCGGAAGAGATACTGAAAGAATACTGGGGCTACGATGGGTTCAGGCCACTGCAACGGGAGATCATAGCATCGGTACTGGCCGATAATGATACGCTTGCCCTGTTGCCTACCGGCGGGGGCAAGTCTGTGTGCTACCAGGTGCCGGCACTGGCCCGCGAGGGTTGTTGCCTAGTAATATCGCCCCTTATAGCCCTGATGCAGGACCAGGTAGGCAGGCTGCAGGAACTGAACATACCCGCTGCTGCACTGCACAGCGGCATGGGCCACCCCGAGGTAAAGCAGATACTGGAAGATGCCGTGCACGGGCAGTACAAACTGCTCTACGTATCGCCCGAGCGGTTACAGACCTACCTTTTCCAGGACTACCTGTACCAGCTGGACCTGAACCTGATAGCCATAGACGAGGCGCACTGCGTATCGCAATGGGGTCACGATTTCCGCCCCGACTACCTGCGGATAGCAGAGCTGAAAGAGCTGTTCCGCAATACGCCCATGCTGGCGCTTACTGCTACTGCCACCATAGACATGCAGCAGGATATAGCCACCCAGCTAAAGCTGAACAACCCGCACTTTTATAAACAAAGCTTTGCCCGCAACAATATATTCTACGCCGTTAATTACTCAGAAAACAAGAACGCAGATACTATAGATGAGCTGAACGAATGCAGCATTATCTATTGCCGCAGCCGCAAACAAACCGAAGCCGTAGGCCGCTACCTGCAACAGAAAGACATACCATCGGCAGTATACCATGCGGGCATGAGCAAGCACGACCGCACTACCGCACAAGAGCAATGGATGACCAATGCCGCTACGGTAATGGTAGCCACCACCGCATTTGGCATGGGTATAGATAAGCCCGATGTGCGCACGGTCATCCACTACGATGCGCCGGAGCACCTGGAGGCATGGTACCAGGAGGCTGGCCGCGCAGGCAGGGACGGGCAACGATCGTTTGCCGGCACACTGTATAACAGCACAGACATTAAGCGGCTGGAAGAAAGCACTGCCCTGCAATACCCGCCGGAAGCCTACCTGCGCCAGGTATACCAGCACGTAGCCGAATACCTGCAGATACCCACCGGCACGGAACCCTACCGTTACTACCCTTTCGATATTACCGACTTCTGCCACAAGTTTGACCTGCAACTGACGCAGGTGATCTACGCCATGCGCCTGCTGGAGCGCGAAGGCCTGTGGACGATGACTGAGGCCGTGTACCTGCCATCGACAGTACAGTTTACCACCGACAGGAGCGTGCTGGATAACATAAGCGCATCTCACCCTGATCTGCACTATATAATAGTAGGCCTGCTGCGTATGTACAATACTATCTTCCACTACCCCACGCACGTGCGCGAATTTGCCATAGCCCACCGCCTGCGCCTAAAGCATGAGCAGATAATAGCCGCCCTGCAGAAAATGCACGTGATGGGCATACTGGAGTACAACGCCCAGGGCCAGGGGCCGCAACTGTTCTTTCACCACCGCCGGGTAGATAGCAGCCACCTGCTGATAGACATGAACAGGATAAACACACTGAAGCAACGCCATATAGCGCGCACTGAAAAAATGCTGAGCTTCCTGTATAACAAAGAGGTGTGCCGGGAGAAATTTGTGCTCAATTACTTTGGGGAGACAGACGCTAAAGATTGCGGCCACTGCGATGTATGCCGCAGCAGGCGCGCACCTAAGCCCGTGCTTACCTTAAAGCAGCAGCTATTCAGGCAAATAACAGAGGGCACCCACACCCTACCCGACATACTGGCGACACATACCGATGTCGACAGGCAGCAGTTGGTACAAATGGTGCGTGAGCTGATAGATGAGGGTATTGTCCGGATATCCGATACCGGTATTCTGTCATACAATAAGTAACGGCCTTAATCCCCTTTTCTACAGTATACGTACCGAATTATTGATGGTTGTGGTCGCGTCTATAAAAGTGCTTTGCTCAGAGCCATCGTCCACGGCAAAAAATCTTTAGATAGTCAAAACTCTTGCAGGTTATTTACTGCTTGATAAACTGCCGGGTTGCCGCATTGTTAACCCGGAGCAGGTAGGGCCCCGACGGCAGTGCACTAACGTCAAGTTTTACATGTTCATCATTACAGTTAGTAGTACGCACAGTTTGTCCATAGCTGTTGATAACAGACAACGTATATATCCGACCAGTATAACTTACATCTATTACGGAAACTGCCGGGATAGGTGAAATTTGTACCAAGCTATTCCTCCTTATATCAGCCACACCCTCCCCGTCATAACCCATTTGGAAGTCATCTATCATCCAGCCATCCCTTGGCGTTGTACTTCCTCCGGTCATTAATGTAAATCTTATATAAAGCAACCCATTGTACCAATCCATTCCGCCGAAATGGTGTGGGTACAAACTTATATCCTGCCAGGTTGTGGTAGCAGCTCCGGGATCAATTGTCGATGGAGAATAAGTAAATAACGAGTTGGTATCTGATAATGCATACCAGTGCGCCCCTGAATCAAGTGACGCTTCTATTATAGCTTTATCGCCGGTATCAATATCTAATTTGTATCGAAAATTAAACGAATTCAAGCCCAACCAGGCAGCCTTAGGTATTTTAAGGATAAACACAGAGGTATCGTTAGCGGCACATGGCAAAAGGGTATCGGTTACAATTGCGTTAGGCACAGAATAGGCCGAATTGAAAACAGTTTTTTGCGGCTTACCTATCTGCCATTTATTGCCGGGGTAATTTACTGTATCTATGTAAACCCAGCCTGTATCACTAATTGTTGTAGAATCACCGAACCAATGATACCGTACCATAGAATCGCCCTTATCAAAGTTGATATAGAAATTGAGTGCACCGGTTTGCGCGTAAACGAAAGGCGTAATCAGAATGAAAATGAATAACAGTATGCATTTCTTCATATAGGGTCTGTTTAGAACGATAAAATTACAATATTATCACATATCGTACACCTTATATTTTTTGTAGAATTATGGGCTACTTTTGTCACATCTCTACTTAAATTAGCCAAGCAATGAGCATCACCCAACAACTGGCAAAGCACATCCGCGATATGCACTTTGGTGGCAACTGGACAACCAGCAACCTGAAAACTGTATTGGCAGATGTAACCTGGCAACAGGCCGCTAGTAAGGTTAATGGATTAAATACCATTGCTGCCCTTGCTTATCACATCACCTATTATATAGAGCGGGTAGGTAAAGTATTGCAGGGCGATCCATTGGTAGCCAGCGATAAAGAAAGCTTTGACCACCCTGCTATAGATAAGCCGGAGGATTGGGATAATATGCTGAACCGGATGTGGCAGCAGGCTGAAGCATTTGCCGCGCATGTAGAGCAATTGCCGGATGACCGGCTGAATGAAATATTTATAGACGATAAGTATGGCACCTGGTATCGCAACCTGGAGGGCATAGTAGAGCACTTCCACTACCACATGGGGCAGATAGTAATTATAAAGAAACTGGTGCAGCAACAGGGCGATGCCGGCGCGCAACCATTTGTTTAAACAGACGAGACAACGATGACCGCATACATAATAAAACCTTTTGAACCCGCTTACCGGCAGCAGATGATAGACCTGTGGGAACGTTCGGTACGGGCAACCCACCCTTTTGTAGACCCTGCAGATATTGACCATTATAAAGTGCTGATGCAGGATGTAGACTTCTTTTCTTTCGACGTGTATTGTATACTGGAAGGCCAGAAAGTGTGTGGATTTTTGGGTGTAGCGGGCCACCGCATAGAGGCGCTATTCCTGGACCCTGACTATATAGGCAAGGGCCTTGGCCGCATGTTCATGGACTATGCCCTTAATGAACTACAAACAGACTACGTAGAAGTAAATGAACAGAATACCAACGCCGTAGCCTTTTACGAGTACTTCGGCTTCAAAACCTTCGACCGCACTGAGAAAGATGGGCAGGGTAAAAACTACCCGTTGCTGAAAATGAGATTGGAATAGTGTTGTCTACAGCATTTTATAATTACTCAGTATCTGCCCTACCTTATCCTTATAAGTCGGGCCTATTACTACATCGTGCCCGTTTAGCCTTATGGCATTGCCCTCTATCTCGGTGATGTACCGGATATTCACGATGTTAGATTTACTTACCCGCAAAAAATTGG
The DNA here is from genome assembly GCA_964588295.1 of uncultured Flavipsychrobacter sp. Classification (GTDB taxonomy): domain Bacteria; phylum Bacteroidota; class Bacteroidia; order Chitinophagales; family Chitinophagaceae; genus Flavipsychrobacter. The sequence continues at coordinate 50,394 of CAZPOT010000020.1, forward strand.
GCAGGAAGGCCAGCTGCTCTTCCATATTCTTCATGGTGCTGTATACTACCAGCTTTTCATCGCCCACGTATAGTTTCAGGTAATCTTTCAAACCTTCTACAAGCCATAGCTTGCCCAGGTCTATTTTCACCAGTTTACCATTGGCTTTTACAAACATCACATTCTCGCCGCTGGTATTTGTCAATGGTTCGGGAAGTGACTGGTACTGTCCCTTATAAAGGTTCATGGCCTTGGTTATTGCCGCAAAAAACCGATCAAAGGCTATTGGCTTCAGCAGGTAGTCAACTGCATTCAGCTCATAGCTTTGCACTGCATATTCAGCATAGGCAGTGGTAAATATCACAGCAGGTGGGCGCTTCACCGATTTAAGGAAGTCTATACCGCTTATCAGTGGCATATTAATATCCAATAGCATTACGTCCACCGGCGTACTACCAAGTGCTTCCTGGGCTTCAAAAGCGTTCTTACATTTCCCAGCCACGCTCAGACCGGGTATTTGCTGTACATACCCTTCAAGGATATCCCGGGCAATAGGTTCGTCATCTACTATCAGTACGGCTAGTGTTTTCATGTCAACTCAACTTTTATATCAACTACGTATTGCCCCTCGCTGTCTTGTGTAACAATTGTGTGCTTACCCGGATACAGCAACTGCAGCCGCTTTTTAAGATTCTCCATGCCAATTCCACCTGCTTTGGCGCTTGCTGCAGCAACAACATCATGGCTGTTGCACGAAAATATATGAAGTGTGTTATTCAGTATGTAACACTTAAATTCTATATCGCTTTCGCCTGCGCTATGCCTGCTATGCTTGAATACGTTCTCCAACACTGGTAACCATAACAGTGGCGGCACAGAATATTCTTTATCGGCGTTTATGGTGAACATCACATTATCGAGATCAGACAGGCGCAACAGTTCCAGTTCTATATAGGCCTGCATTACCTGCTTTTCCCTGCTGAAGGAAACCCGCTCTGTATTGCTCTCGTACAATAGATACCTGAGAATGGCAGACAACTGAAGTATAGGCTGGGAAACGGTGTTACCTCCCTGCAGCGATAGCCCATAGAGATTATTCAGTGTATTGAACAAGAAGTGAGGGTTAAGCTGATCTTTAAGAAACCTGAGTTCAGTTTCTGTTTGCTGCTGCTTTACGCGTTGCACCTCTTTTTGCTTCCTGCTGTAATCATTGGCATACCAGCATAGCGTGAAAATCAATATGTACACAAGGAACATGAACACATGTATAGCCACCAGGGTATCGTGCTCTGCAAGTGCCTCATGTGCAAATGGTATCCACACGCTCTTAAAAGGTGATATGCCGGGATGATGAGCCCGTTGAAACTCCAGCAACGCCACCGACAAAAATGACGCTAACAGGGTAAGCAACATTACTGATATGGGATAGAGTATGTACTTCTTCTTTGCCAGTAGTCGTGGAATAAGCACAAGATTGTTGAGGTAGAGCGCTGCAGCCAGGAAAACGAAGAAGCATAAACAATACACCGCCTCGCCTGCGGTATAGGGCACTTCATACCCCGACACCCTGATACAGCCAACTACCAGCCAGAAAACGATATTCCTGGAGAGCCTGCTGAATATTATACCTGTAAATCTCTTCAACATAAAACCTGTGTGCTATTGCAGCCAACAAAGCAATAGATTATCGGGCAATGTTGCCGGCTGTTTCGACAAAAGCAGCGTTTTTCCCGACGAATAATGTAAATATCTGTCGGTTTGATGTAAAATATGAATATAACCTGCCTAATAGTCGACGAACAGGCACAAAAATTCGCTTATCATCTCTTATTCTTTCACTCATCGAGAAAAGCGCCGTGTTCATCTAAAAGAATTTTAAGGCCGCTGTACCCGGCGTTGCTTTGCACTGTAATCGAAACCAGAACAACAACACAAAAACAAAAATTATGAAAAAGATCGCAGCAGCAATTCTCGCACTCACCTCGTTCAGCGCCTGTAGCATTATGAGATATGCCGGCCGTATTACCATGAACCAGGAACACTTTAAAACAGAGATCCCTTTTACCATCGAAAAAAATATGGCTATCGTGGTGCCACTAAAATTTGGCTCCGACCAGCAACAGTACCGTTTTCACTTAGATACCCACGCACCTGAATCTGACTTTGGTAGTCGCGGCCACCTGGAAGCCAGCAAACATATCAGCTATCTTGGCGCCAGCAGCATCAGTGTAAAAACTACTTCCGGCGAAAATATAGACCGGGCCTACTATAAAGCCGATTCCATATACATTGGCAGTGTATTGGCCACAGACGTATCGTTGGTAAGGAACCCGGAAAAACAAAGAACATTGGCCGACACAGCCTACCCCACTTTCGATGGCATCCTTGGCGTGAGCCTGATGCGGCCGGGGATATGGAAAATAGATTTTGAACACAACACTATCACCTTTACCAGCAGCATGGATTCACTAAGCAATGTAAGCAGCAAAACACTGTTTGCAGAGAGCGACCTGTTCGACATCTTCAAGACTGAAGTATCGTTCGACGGATTTCATCAGAAAATGTCTGTAGATCTGGGCGCTAATACCGGCATCCTCATGGCACTGAAGGACATGAGCCAGGTGAAAAACTTTAAACAGGCCGAGGTGAAAGAAAGCACCATGAAAACTGCTGCCGGAGTTTCTAACCAAACATTCTATAAACTTACTAATGAACAGGCAGTGGTCAACAATCGCCCATACCAGGTAAATGTTTTGGGTCATAAAGACCAGACCACTGCTGTAATAGGTCTTGGCTTTTTCAGACAGTTCAAATACATTGTTTTAGATTACCCTGCCGGCAAACTATATGTCGGCGAGCCCCTTCAACCCGTTACCGCAAGCCTTAAATAACCCTTCGTTTAGTGTATGTAAACCCTATTGAATAGTAAAACCCGGCGCTCTGGCCGGGTTTTATGCTTATTAGCTCTTCTATCATTTACCGCTTACTCCATGCCTCCAGTTTCTCATGCAGTACATTCAGTGGCACACAGCCATCCTTCAGTACCTCATCATGGAATGATGCTATGTCAAACTTAGCACCCTTGGCATCTTCGTAGTGCTTGCGCTCACTCAGTATGGTCATCTGCCCTATTTTGTAAGACAGCGCCTGTGCCGGTATCGCCATGTAGCGTTCTATCTCGGCAGTAGCGTCATGCTCAGATATCATTTCGTGCGCCATCATGTACTTAATGGCTTCTTCGCGGGTCATGCCCTTGTAGTGCAAGCCCACATCCACCACCAGGCGTATAGCACGGTGCATAGCATCGCCCAGGTGCCCCATGTATTGATACGGATCATCGTACAAACCTAAACCCTTACCCAGGGTTTCGCAATAATGTGCCCAGCCCTCGCCATAAGCACCATACCACAGGAAACGGCGGAAGGCAGGCAAACCCTTGCTTTCCTGCTGTATAGATACCTGGTAGTGATGGCCCGGTATAGCCTCGTGCAGGAACAGTGTAGCCATGCCGGTAGCATTGTATTTCTTCGCATCAAGGATGGGGACATAGAATATACCCGGCCTTGTGCCATCTTCAGAACCCTGGTTATATTCTGCGCTCGCAGATGCCGCCCTGAATGCTTCCGTCTGCCGGATGGTGAACTGTGTTTTAGGCGTGTGGTTGAACATCTTCTTCAGCTGCGGATCTTCTATCTTTTTGATAGCCCAGAAACTATCCAGCACCTGCTGCGGTGTAGTGAACGGGCAGAACCGCGGATCCTTATCTATATACTTGAAGAACGCCTGCAGATCGCCTTTAAAGCCTGTGGCATCCTTGGTCTTGTTCATTTCAGATTCCAAACGAGCTACTTCAGCTAACCCTATGTTATAGATACTATCCGGAGACAATGTAGTGGTTGTCCAGCTGTGGATGCAATAGTTGTAATAATCCTTGCCACCCGGCAGGTCGCCTATGCCGCTTGTGGTGCGCGCCTTAGGCAGATATTCAGTTTCGAAGAAGGCAGCCAGCTTGGTGTAAGTAGGATGCACAATACTGTCTATGGCTTTTATATAAGCCGCGGTCAGCCTGTCTTTATCTGCCTGGCTAAACTCCTTAGGGAAGTTTTTGATAGGACCGTAAAAGATACTGGCAGTATCTTTCTTTACCACAACGTCCTTCAGCTGGGGCAGCACCTTTACCACCAGGCTCTTTGGCAATACCCACCCTGTAGCCATGCCCTTGCGCATATTGCCCATAGCAGTATCGGCCCACGCCGGGAACATAGCCAGGCGCTTCAGCCAGTCTTCGTAATCCTTTACGGTTTTAAACGGCTGGTTGCCACTACCCGACCCCAACTGTGGCAGATCGAGCGTAAAGGCCCAGAACTGCGTTATCGGCATCAGGTGGCTGGGATATTTCAATCCTTCCAATCCCATCTGCATCTCGTAGCGAAACAGGCGGTAGCTTATGAGGTCTTGCCCCGTCAGCTTACTACTGTCTATCTTAGCGGCCTCATCATAATAGTGTTTATAAAACCTGCCCAGGCTATCGCGAAACGATTCAGCAATAGTAATGGTCAGCCTGTCGTTATACCGGCTGTCGCCTATGCCCGTGGCCTCTACAGGAAATAATTGCAGGTGCTCCTGCCAGTATTTATCCAGCAGCGATGCCAGTTCTTTTTCTGCACCGCCGCCCGCGGCCGGCCTACCTGTATTGTTGCAGGAAGCCAGAACACCGCCTAATGCCAGCGCCAGTAATATTTTCTTCATCAACTATTCTTTTGTGCAGTAAATAACGGCATTTTACCCGATATATTGGTCACCCCGAAAACGGTATTATCTGGCAGAGCCTTTGAAAATAAAAAATGCCCGCATCTTGCAGGCATTTTACATTGTCTTATCAGCAGTTTTAGTAAGTAGCTACATCTGTAGCATTATTGTGCGCGTGCAGATAGCGTTTGGCATCTGCTACCTCTTCAGGCGTACCGTTCGCTACCACCAGGTATTTACCTGTCTTCAGCAGCGAATTGTATTTCTCGGCTATCTCGTTACTTACACCCACAGATGTGAGCACTGAGGCAATGCCACCACCTATCAACCCGAAGTCGAAACCGGCAATAGCGCCTACCAGCGCACCCGCACCAAACAGCACGCCCAGTCCGGGTATGGTAAACAAGCCAACACCCGTAAGCAAACCTACCGTAGTACCTACCGCCACACCAGTGCCCAGGCCTACAGGATTGATCGGGCTCTTCTGCGTTATGTGCATATCCTTATCTACCACCTCCGTTTCCGTTAGCCCCATTATGCTTAGCTGCGCTACAGGGTAACCCTGTTCATGTAATTTGGCGACTGCCTCTACGGCCGAGTCGTGATCTTCGTAAATGCCGATTGCGGAATTCATGATTATTGATTTTCAGTGAGACATATAAAAATGATGCCCCCGCAATGCGGGTAAGGCACCGTTAAAAATCATTTACCCGATGGATTGACCGGCTCAGGATGCTGCGCAGGTATAGTGCCCTGCATCGGCCTGTTGCCCTGCGGCACAGTTGGTATCGGATCGGCGTGCTGCCGTGTTGTTGTCGAGCTTTCTTCCCGCTTATTGGTCACAGTAACCGGCTCTGGCGTCTGTGGCTGTTGCGCAGGCAGTGTTTTCTGTGGCTTCCGCAGCGGGCCACCAACAGCTTTCGGCTTTTCGGTCTCGCGTACCTGCACATCGGTCTTGTAGATATTCTTATCAGCACGTATCACCTCTGCCGACCTGCCTGTACCGTTGTCTATATTGGTGTTTTGTGTTGGTGTAGCATTATACACCTGGCTGGCCAGCAGCCCCGGCAGCGCCCTTTTAAACTCTGGATTACTGCCCAGGTTGCGGTTCACCGCTTCCGGCTGCCGGGTTACGGCACGTGGTGCAGCCACCACAGCAGGTGGCACCGGGTGTTCGCCCGTAGCCAGGTAAGCTTTAACTTCCCGTGGCTTATACATCTTTATCACATCGTTGTGCACATAAGGCGCCCTTGGCGTACCTGCATTATTCAGGTGATACATGGTCACCGGCTTATCCGATGCTTTCTCTGCCTGTGGCACTGTAGGCCCGGCTATGTAGTTGATGCCGCCACTGGTATACATATTGTCCGCAACGGTAGTACCTTCCAGCACGGTGCTGTTACCAAACGGCCCCGTCAGGTAGCGGTAGTAGTTGCCACCATACAGATACTTGGCCGGCAGCATTACCCACCAGTCTTTAGGGCAGCGGTAAGCATTCAATTCTTTGCTGTTTATTTCGTAATCTGGTGATAGCGGAGCCCAGCCAAATGTGCCGGTGCCCGTGCGCCAGCTTACCCATGCCGGCCCCCAGTCGTTACCAGGCACCCAAAGCCAGCCATAGTAGGTATCAAACGTCCAGCGACCATAGTGGAAACACGCCCACCCCCACGGGTAGTCCGATATCCAGGTATTGCCGTAGTCGGTTTGTGCCCAGCGGCCATTGGTATAGTACGGCCTGAAATTATTATCTACCGTCGGCGACCATACAAAGCCATAATGTTCATCCTCTATCCACTGGCCATATGGTGCCAGGTTGGTATAAAAATCGTTGAAGGAAACGTACTGGTCGTAATCCGGGTTGGTATACGCACCTGCGTTATACTTCTGGTTATAATAAAGATTGTTACTGCCAAAATTATCGGCCTGGGCCATTACACTGCCGGCACTGCTCAACACACATATTCCCGCTACTATCAGTCCCCGGCTACAACTATTCATTAATTTCATTTCCCGTTGTTTACTTTTCAGTTCGCGCTTTGTTGCTATTGAGGCTGTCGAAAAAATCATTGAGTTTAATGATTATATTTCTTTTGTGCAAGGCGCAAAATCCGCGAATAATGAATTATTTCAGGACTTTTGCAACGAAGCAGAAATGGAATAGAATCGTTGAAGTAGTGAATTTTATTTCGACATCCTCACTAAGACAGCAATATACAGCAATTACCATTCACCACATAAAAAAACAAGTAAGCTTTGTGGCTTACTTGTTTAAAAAATATCGTTGTTCTACCCTACCATTTCCGCTGCCATCAGGGTTTTGGCCCAGTCGTTCAGCGATGTGTATTGTTCGTCTATCATATCGTGCGGCAGTTCATAAGGCTCATGCTTGGTGGTCAGAAACACGCAGTGCATACCGAGGCGCTTACCAAACTCCATATCGCTCATGCTGTTGCCCACCATTATGCTGTGCTTAAAGTCAATATCCGGAAAGTCTTGCTGTGCCTGGTGACCCATACCTACATTAGGCTTGCGGTTGTGATCTGTATCGGCTATGGCCGTGCACGAATATACTTTGTCTATACGTCCGCCATGTGCAGCTACTTCGCTTTTCATGTTACTGTGTATCTCCTTCAGCGCCTCTATGGTCATTATCTGCTTACCTACACCACGCTGGTTGGTCACCACTACAATATTGCCAAAAATGTTGCCCAGGTCTTTCATAGCCCCCAGTACCCCATCATGAAATCTGAATTCGCTCCAGTTAGTGATATAGGATCCTACACTTTCTACGTTTATTACACCGTCTCTATCCAAAAAAAGGGTCCAGTTCTTATCTACTTCGGGCTTATTATTCAAAAGAGTCATTATATACCTCCTGTCTTACTTTTCATTAAACAAATCCGCTTCCACCAGCTCACAGATGATATGTCCTATCGTAATATGCGACTCCTGTATTCTCGGAGTATCCTTGCTCGGCACATTCAGCAGGTGGTCGCACATATCTTTAAGCTTCCCTCCGGTCTCACCTGTAAGACATACACTAATCATGCCTAACTCTTTGGCCTGTTCTACCGCTTTGATAATATTAACAGAATTACCAGATGTTGTCAACCCTACCAATACATCGCCCTTGCGGCCCATGCCTTTAACCATGCGGCTGTACACCACATCGAAACTGTAATCGTTGGCTACAGCGGTCATGTAAGAGCTGTTGCAGTGCAATGCTTCCGATGGCAACGGGTTACGATCGGTATAAAACCTGCCGCTGAACTCCGCCGCCAGGTGCTGTGCATCGGCTGCACTGCCGCCATTGCCACAGAACAATACTTTGTTCCCATTGCGGAAGGCCGTAGCTATCAGGTTGGTAACTTCCTGTATCCTACCCAGTAATGCCTCGTCTGCCAATATTTTATTTTTCACCTCAACAGAGGCCTGCAGTATGTTTTTTATTTTTTGTTGCATATAGATAACACCAAAATAAAGAATAAAATTTCACAGAAAAAACAAATCGCTACGCGCTAAAATAATTGATATCGATTTTAACATTTAGCAGAAATACCTACATATTCAGCAAATATAAAAAGCGTATCTCCATTGTGACTCCGAGCAATTACTTGCACGAAATGTTTCCTCCAATTATATAAACGTATAAACACGTAAAATAGTTAGTGACTGTACAAAATTTTGCAAATCACTGACAATTAACGCAATAAATTAAATGTAATGCTATCCTATTTTCTCTTCCAGTTCCATCACCAGTTCAAAAGCCTTGTCATAGTCGGCATTTACCTGTTTCAGGCGGCCTGTCAGCTGCCTGTATTGCTCATCTACTTTTTTAAACTCTTCCTTATTACCGTAAAAAGCAGGATCAGCCAGTTTGGCCTCAAGGTCTGCACCTTCCTTCTTCAGCTTGGTCAGTTCATCTTCCAGTTTCTGAAAGGCCTTCTGTTGTTTCTGCAATTCCTTCTTCAGGTTATTCAGTTGATCATTGCTGACCGCAGGCTTGGGTGCCGGCTTCGGCTCTTCTTTCTTTGGCGCTGCTACTGCAGGCTTAGCAGCCGCTGCATCGCGCTTCACCTTTTCTGCCTGCCACTGCACCCACTCGTCATAACCTCCGGCAAAATCTTTTATTTCGCCGTTCTCAATGTTCCAGATCTTATTGGCGGTCTTGCTGATGAAGTAACGGTCGTGCGATACAATGATGAGCGTGCCCTTATACCTGTTCAGTGCATCTATCAGCATTTCTACCGATTGCATGTCCAGGTGGTTGGTAGGTTCGTCAAGCAGCAGGAAGTTGCCCTTGGCGGCAATAACCTTGGCCAGCGCTACCCTTGCCTTCTCGCCACCGCTCAGTATTTTTATCTTTTTGAACACATCATCGCCGCTGAACAGGAAGCAGCCCAGCAACTGGCGCAGCTCTACTTCTGTCTTACCCGTGCCGGCCATCTTCAGCTCTTCCAGTATCTCATCTTCTACATTCAGCGATTCCAGCTGGTGCTGTGCGTAAAAGCTCTCTTCTATATTATGCCCCCATTTGCGCTCACCCTCAAACTCCTCCTGCCCGGTAATAATGCGCAACAGGGTCGATTTACCCTTACCGTTGGCACCTATCAGCGCTATTTTATCGCCGCGGTTTATCTCGGCACTGGCATTCTGCAATATGGTCAGCGGGCCATAGCGCTTGGTAATATTCTTTAGCTCTACTATTATTTTACCTGGCTGTGTAGCCACATCAAAGTTGATGTTCATTACCGGTACCGATGTATCAGGCGCCTCTATCAGGTCCAGCTTGTCCAGGCGCTTAATAGCACTCTGGGCCTGTGCGGCCTTGGTAGCCTGCGCACGGAAACGCTCAATAAAGCGCTCCTGTTGGCGTATATAGTCCTGTTGATTCTCGAACGCACGCTGCTGCAATACCATGCGCTCTTCTTTCTCCTTAAGGAAGAAGGAATAGTTGCCGCTGTACTGGTGCAGGCCGCGCTGCCATACCTCTACTATCTTGGTCACCATCTTATCCAGGAACGAACGGTCGTGCGATACTACCACTACGCTACCGGGATAACTGATGAGGTAACGCTCCAGCCATTCGATAGACGGAAGGTCAAGGTGGTTGGTAGGTTCATCCAGCATCAGCAGCTCGGGCGCCTGCAGCATCATTTTGGCCAGCAGCACGCGCATCCGCCAACCACCGCTGAACTGGTCGTAAGGGCGTTGCAGATCGGTAGTGGAGAAGCCCAGGCCTTCCAGTACCTCGGCAGTACGGTGCTCCATCTCGTAACCACCTGCTACTTCAAAATCGTGCAGGGCATGGCTGTAATCATCCAGCAGATCAGCATCATCCGGGGCTGTTTCCAGCTCCTTCAGTATCTGCTCCATTTTCTTTTCTATCTCGTGCGCCTTCTCAAAAGCCTGCATGCCTACCTTCAATATCGACTCGTTGGTAGAAAAGCTCAGCAGGTCCTGGTTAAAGAACCCTATAGAAACATCTTTAGGTTTATTGATGGAACCTTCGTCGGGGGTATAAGCGCCCGTCATCAGGCGTAAAAGAGTAGATTTACCTGCGCCATTGCTGCCTACCAGGCCTATACGCTCGCCTGTGCCTATCTGCCAGTTGGCTTCTATAAGTATAGGGCGCGCACCAAAAAAGAAAGAAACGTTTTGTAAAGAGATCAACATAAGGCTGCAAAGGTACAAGCCATTATGCTAATTAGCTAAACATTACCGTTAGCAGCCCTTCAAAAACACACTGTTATATTATTGCAAAATTGTTATTTCATTAAGTATTGCATGTATTGAATTTACACCTTAGATTTGCCTGCAAAACCATTCAAAAAAATGAAAAAAATCGTAACTTCCGTTGTAGCCATCGCATTCGTTGGTACAGTTGCTTTCGCACAGGACGCTAAGAAAGCTGAAACTAAGAAAGAAACTAAGAAGACTGAAACCAAGAAAATGGACGGTAAGTCTGAAAAGAAAGAAACTAAGAAGACTGAAACTAAAACAGAAACTAAGAAGAAGTAATTCTTTATAGTAACTGCACAACACAACAGGCCATTCGAAAGAGTGGCCTGTTGTTGTTTTAATGGAATCGCTAGTCAACTTGCATCAAATTTCCGTAGCGGCATTTGTATCGCCGCAGTTTACCTGTAGCATCTTTCAAAATGCAATCGCCGTGCAAATGCCCATAGTAGTAGTTTGCGCTGGCCAGCAGGTTGTTGGTACCATCATACACTGCAGCAGGCCCATTAAACTCACCATTGGTAAAGGTAGCTTTGTATAGCAGTGAATTGTCAAAGCTCCTGCACATCATTTCGCCATTGGCCAGGCCATTTTTGCAGTTCATTGTCTCTGCCAGCACGCCATTGGAATAATATATCTTAGATGGCCCTTCAGCTTCATTGTTTTTGTAGGTCATCTCTACAGATAGCTGTCCGTTAGGGTAATAGGCCTTAATTTTTCCGCTTCCGTGCTTTAAAGAGATTACAGGCACCAGCTCGTTATTCTTGTTATAATACGTATAGCCGGTAATGTCGCCATCATTACAATATATAATGCAGGCCACTTTATCCTCCTCTCCATAAAATACTATCTGGCTGTCCAGCCTTGCTACATCATTGCGTATCTCTGTGCTCGATTTTCTTCCAAGGTCATAAAATGTTTGCCGGCCATATAATTTACCTTCCCTGTAGTTCCTGACTGCGTCCAATTTACCTACCAGGTCGTATATGTAGTTGCTACCTTCCTTCGACCCGTTTTTGTATGTACAGCTATCCCACGTCACACCATTCAGGTGGTACACTACAAAAGCACCATTACTAAATCCATCCGAATTATCTGACCTTTTCCTCAACTGGCCGTTGCTGTAGTAGCTTTTTACCGTTCCTTCAACCCTGCCATGACTCATACTACCTTCCGTTTCTATGAACGTTGAAACAGCTTTGCCATGTTCAACAAACGGCCCTCCCTCCTGCGGATATTTTACCACCTCCAAAATATTACCCGCAGTATCGTATATCGTCTTTTCAAGTACTGTCCCCTTACAGTATGCCGTGCGACTCTCTAATTCACCATTTATGTTATAGGCATACAATGTATCATTGATCAGATCATCGACAAAAGAACCAGACTCCTTCAAAACGCCGCTTGGATGGTAATATGCGAAATGACCATTCCTTTTATCGGCAGAGAATGTCTCTATGGCATCTAACATGCCACTACTATAGTAAGCTATACAGTTACCGTCCAGCTTTCCTTTTTTGTAGGTCAATATTTGTTTGAGCATGCCATTGGGGAAAAAGCGTTTTGTAGCGCCATGTCTTCGACCATCCAGGTATTCTCCCTCTTCATACACCGTACCACTATGTGTATAAAAGCGCAAAATGCCGGAACTCAGGCCAGTCGAATCAATGTCCATATCACATTTCTTGCTACCATCTTCGTAGAAAGTAGCGTAATGTCTTATATTGGTACCCTGCTTTTCAAGTAAGGTCTTGCCTGATGTATCATAACACTTTACCCGCACGAGTAATCCGCTATCGAACTTACGTTCAGACGAACGCTGGCCACCATCAAAATACCGTGTACTGATACCGCACCGCTTACCTTTCACAAAGTATGCATCTTCTTGTTTTGTACCGTTTTCATAGTATGATGTGTACGGCCCATCAGCGAGCATGGAGTCACCTAAATAGGCACAATATGATTTTATCCGCCCACTTTCGTAATAGTTAGTGATCTTTTGCAAATTGGCAGCAGTATCTATAACGGTCTCTGTCTTTATTTTGCCGCTTGGGTAATAGTTGATATTCGGGCCACAAACCTTGCGGTTATTATATACAACGGTTCGTTCCGGCTTACCGTTGTCATATAGATACGTGTAAGCGCCATTCATAGCATGGCCATTCTGATACCAGATATCAAATTTCACACTGCCGTTCCTATGGTATCTTATCTCATGGTTCTTATTACCCTTATAACGGGTAGATGTGAATTCAAGCCAGCCAGCCTCTGCATAACCTGCCATGTATAAATTTTGATTAAGGTTGTCTTTAACGGTTATCCTTTTCAGTCGCCCATTGTTGTAATATTGACGGGTAGTGTCAGGATATGTCCGTTTGTCCGGATTCTTCAGAAAAACAGGCACATTAGCTACTGAATCAGGTACGGAAACTGCTGATGATAAGCGCGGGGTATGCTTTCCTTTACCATCGGGCTCCTGCCCAAATGACATATAGCTGGCGGCCATGACCAACAACAGGCAAATTACAAACGACTTCCACATAGTAATGAGCAACCGGTTAATTATAGTGAGACGCTAAAATACAAAAATCAAGGCTTCAGCAAAATTTCGTCCCCTACCCCCCGAAGCATAAATAGTTTTATTTCCACGCAGTGCCGCCGTTGTTGGTGTTCGCACCAACAACCAGCACATGGGGCACTAACTCACCGAACAATGACACAACCAAACTAACACACAACAAAAAGACCGCCTTCGCGGTCTCCTTTGCCTGTCTTATTCAGATTGAAAATTTGAAATTGGAATTTAGGTCCTGGAATTTGCCCTTGGAATTTGAAACCTGTATCTTGCTCCTTGGAATTTGAAACTGATTTTTGGGCCTTGGAATTTGGTTCTTGGCCCTTGGAATTTAATCCTGCAGTGCCAGTACCGGTATATGGTTCAGCTTGGCCAGCTGTTTGGTATGGCTCTGATGGAAGATATTGTACCAGATACCGTGCCTGTGTGGTATCACTACCAAAAAGTCCAGGTGATGCTCTTTTACAAAATGGGCAATGCTCTCTATCACTTCCTTGCTTTCCATCTTATAGTAAGTTGGCTGTATGTCGGTCAGCAACTCATTGATCATGGCTTCATTCTCATTCGCTATCTCTTCGGTGGTCGGCGCTTTGGTTGCCACATGCACTACATGCAGTCGGGCATGCGTAGTGTTAATGAGCAACTTCAGGAAGTTCACCTGGCCCGGCACCAGCACCGTTTGGTAATCGCAGGCGAAGCCGATATTCTGGGTAGCCTTGTAGTGGATGTGCATCGGTATCAGTAGTACCGGCGCTGTTAATGCGGTTAATGAATTCAGCAGTTCGCTGTCCCACGTCCATAACTCATCATAGTTCTTGGGCGCGCCCATTACTATCAGGTCGGGATTTATCTCATACACCTGGTCGCGCAGGCACTCTATCAGCCCACCGGTTACCAGCTTGGCATCTATCTGCACATCGGGGAAACGACCGCGCCATTGGTCTGCATCATGCTCCAGCCTGTCCTGGTTGGTATCATAATCGTCCTTCAGTGTCGATAACGCTATCGCATCAGAAGTATAGCTTACCGGCAACGTATATATCCTTAATATCAGCACCCGTGCATTGGCATCTGCCGCCAGGCGGCAGCCATAGTCCATTGCATTGTGTGCCGAAGAAGAAAAATCGTCTACTACTATTATTGTGCGTTTCATATGTGTGCTCTTAACAATTATCACTATTTACTTCCATGCCCAGGTTCTCCCTGAACTTTACCATTACTCCTATACAATCTTTTATCGCCTGCACGGGCATATCAAGCCCCGCAAATGCATGCATCTCCTGTATCCAGGGTTCTATCTCTGCCTTCAGTGCCTTACCTGCTTCGGTTAAAAAGATGAGCTTATTGCGTCTGTCGTCCTCATCCTCTTTGCGTATTACCAGTCCCCGCTTGGTCAGGTTGTCTATCAGGTAGGTTACGCTGGCCTTGTCCTTTACAGTAAGGTTGGCTATTTCCTGCTGGTTGATGCCGTTGGCCGCCCAAAGGCACGCCAGCACCTGCAGCATCTCAAAGGTCAGGTCCATGTTGTTGTGCCGCAGCGTGGCCTGTATGTGCTGCCGGAATGCCGTATTCACGCGGATCAGTTCGCGGGTAAACTCTGCAACAATATCATTCTTACTCTCCGGCATCACCACAAAGTTAAATATTTAACTGTTATTGTACAAACCAATTTTATAGAATGACTCAAACAGGCTATAAATATTAGCACTATTGTTGCAAAGCTGTCCACCCCTACCTTGCACCCTCAACCATTCCAAACCATTAAAACAAATAGTTTATGTCATTAAGATTAGGCGATACCGCACCCGATTTCCAGGCCAGAACATCCATTGGCGACATTTCTTTCCACAACTACCTGGGCGATAGCTGGGGCGTATTGTTCTCCCACCCTGCCGATTACACACCGGTATGCACCACCGAACTAGGCCGCACCGCACAGCTGAAAGACGAGTTTGCCCGCCGTAATGTAAAGGTATTGGCCCTGAGCGTAGACCCGCTGGATAAGCACCATGGCTGGATAAACGACATTAACGAAACACAGCACACCACGGTCGACTTCCCTATAATAGCCGATGAAGACCGCAACGTAGCCACCCTCTACGATATGATCCACCCCAATGCATCGGCCACGGCCACTGTACGCTCACTGTTCATCATTGGCCCGGATAAAAAGCTGAAGCTATCGCTCACTTACCCTGCCTCTACTGGCCGCAACTTTACCGAAGTGCTGCGCGTAATAGACTCCCTGCAACTGACCGCAGACCACAGCGTAGCTACCCCAGCCGACTGGCAGAATGGCCAAGACGTAATAGTAGTACCCTCCGTATCTATCGACGATGCCAAAGCCAAGTATGGTGATGACCTGAAGATTATAAAGCCATACCTGCGGTATGTGCCACAGCCGAAGAAGAACTAAACCAACCAAACCATAACAGAAGCGCCCTCTATCATAGGGCGCTTCTTCTTTAACGTCCTGTAAGGACGGGTTATAATAGCGCAGGCGTTTCAACCCTGCGGCTTCAGCGGACGTATTCGCTTTCCGACACAGCAAAACACCCGCCCTTTGCGTGAAATCGCGTCACGAACTCCATATCCCTCTATACGGGTGATACCCAACTTTACCTATAACATATTACTTTTACACACAACAACATTTTTCTACTGCTTATGCGCAATGCTCTTTGGCTGGTTGTGGCGGCACTCTCTGCTACCACATCTTTTGCCCAGAAAAAAATGATATCGCTGGACGACCTGTATAAGAAGCCGGCCTTCAACATAAAGGGTGTGCCCGGCTTCAATGCCATGCACGATGGCCGCCACTATACACAGCTCGACGAAGAGAACAAACACAAGTACATCCGCGTTTACGACCTGGCTACCGGCAAGGTGGGCAAAACACTGTTCGATAATGGCACACAGCTGTTCCATGGCGAGGCGCTGAATATAGAGGAATACACCTTCAGCAAAGATGAAAAGAAGATGTTGCTGATGATGGACAATGAGCACATCTACCGCCGCTCTGTGCTCTACCATGTTTACGTATACGATATAGCCAGCGGCGAGATAGTAATGTTGGACCGCGATAAAGTACTGCATGCCACCCTATCGCCCGATGGCACCAAAGTGGCTTATGTAAAGAATAACAACCTGTATTACAAAGACCTGAAGACCAACGAGGTAGTACAGATCACCAACGATGGGCAGAAGAACAGCATCATCAATGGCAACTGCGATTGGGTGTATGAAGAAGAGTTCAGCTTTACCAGGGCTTTTGAGTGGAACAAGGACGGCAGCTACCTGGCCTGGTACCGCTTCGATGAGAGCAAAGTGCCCGAGTACACCATGGCCAAATATACCGGCCTGTACCCCGAGCAATACACCTTTAAATACCCCAAGGCCGGCGAACGGAACTCGGTAATAGAGATCAAGATATACGATGTCAATAACCGCTCTGTAGCCCGCGCCGATGTTGGTGAAGAGACAGATCAGTACATACCCCGCATCAAGTGGACAGAGAGCCCTAAGAAGCTGTGTATCTACCGCCTCAACCGCCTGCAGAACAAGCTGGAGCTGCTGCTCACCAGTGCCACTACAGGGTCGTCAAAGATCATCTACAAAGAGCGCAACAAGTGGTACATTAACGTGAATGATGAGATCACCTTCCTGCCCGATGGCCACAGCATGATACTGGGCAGCGAGCGCGATGGCTGGAACCACCTGTATAAGTATAACTGGGAGAAGGACAAGATGATGGACCTTACCGAGGGCAACTACGATGTAGAGAGCATAACGGGTGTGGATGTAGACCACCAGTTGCTGTACTATACCGCTGCCGAAGAATCGCCCATGCAGCGCAACCTGTATGTGGTAGGCCTTGATGGCCGCGGCAAGAAGTGCATCACCCCCGAAAAAGGTATGCACAACATTACCCCATGTGAGGGTTTCAACTACTTCCTGGACAAATACTCTACCCTGAACAAAGTGCCTGTATACAGGCTGCGTAATGCACAGGGCCATATAGTGCGCACGCTGGAAGACAACCACGAACTGGCCCAAAAGATGAGCGAATACGCATGGGGCGAGATAAAGCTGAAAAAGTTTATGGGCGCTACCGGCAAGCTTAATGGCTGGATGATAACCCCACCAGACTTTGACGAGCATAAGAAATACCCTGTGCTCATGTACCAGTATAGCGGCCCCGGCTCGCAGGAGGTGGCCGATAAATTCCCGGTGGGTAACTATTGGTGGCACCAGATGCTGGCACAGAAGGGCTACATTATAGTATGTGTAGATGGCACCGGTACCGGCTACCGTGGCGAGGCATTCCGCAAGAAGACCTACCTGACACTGGGCAAGTACGAAAGCGAAGACCAGATAGCTGTGGCTAAGAACCTGGCTACCCTGCCCTATGTAGACAAGGACCGCATAGGCATATGGGGCTGGAGCTATGGCGGCTTTATGAGCAGCACCTGCATCATGAAGGGTAATGATGTGTTCAAGACGGCTATTGCTGTGGCACCGGTTACCAACTGGCGCTACTACGATAACATCTACACGGAGCGCTACATGCGCACCCCGCAGGAGAATGCCAGCGGATATGACGATAACTCGCCCGTGAACATGGTAGACAAGCTGAAGGGTAAGTTCCTTTTCATCCACGGCACGGGCGATGACAATGTGCACTTCCAGAACTCAGCCATGCTTACCACCGCGCTCATAAAAGCCGATAAAGACTACGACAGCGAATACTACCCCGACAAGTCTCACGGCATAAGTGGCGGCAACACCCGCAACCACCTGTACCGCCGCATGACGGAGTATATACTCCAAAACCTGTAAAAGAAAGAGCTTATTGATATCAAAGGCCGGAGCGTGCGCTCCGGCCTTTGTTGTTGTGTAATACCTCCCTCAGAGTGTCATGGTGAGCTTGTCGAATCCATGGTACGGACACGGGTGTGGAATGCTCATTTTCGCAATCATGGATTCGACAAGCTTATAATGAAAGCTATTTAGGCAACCACTTTTAGCTTTTGCCTTTTGACTTTCCTTACGCTTCCGCACCTACCTCTACGCCCAGCTCTTCGGCAAGGTCTTTTTCTACGCGCAGGTTGTCTATAATGAATACCTGGCGGGCAGGTGTGTTCTTGCCCATGTAGTATTCCAGCAGCTTTTGTATCTGAGTGTCCTGGCTCAGCAGCACAGGGTCTTTGCGCATATCGTCACCTATAAAGCGGGCAAACTCTTCGGGGCTTATCTCACCCAGTCCTTTGAATCGGGTGATCTCTGCCTTGCTGCCTATTTCGTGTATGGCGCGCTGGCGCTCCTCATCGTTGTAGCAGTAGATGGTCTTCTGCTTATTGCGCACGCGGAACAGCGGCGTCTGCAATATATACACGTGGTTGTTGCGCACCAGGTCTGGGAAGAACTGGAGGAAGAACGTCATGATGAGCAGGCGGATGTGCATACCATCCACGTCGGCATCGGTGGCTATCACTATGTTGTTGTAGCGCAGGCCCTCTATCCCCTCTTCTATGTTCAGCGCGTGCTGCAGCAGATTGAACTCTTCGTTCTCGTACACTATCTTTTTGGTAAGGCCGTAGCAGTTAAGCGGCTTACCCCGCAAGCTGAACACCGCCTGTGTCTCCACCTCGCGGCTCTTGGTAATGCTACCACTCGCACTATCACCCTCGGTAATAAAGATGGTGGTGTTCTGCTGTTTCAGGTTATACTCGTCTTTGTTTTTGGCCGGAGGCTCGTCGTTAAAATGTACCCGGCAGTCGCGCAGCTTTTTGTTGTGCAGGTTGGCTTTCTTGGCCCTTTCGTTGGCCAGCTTGCGTATGCCCGACAGCTCCTTGCGCTCGCGCTCACTCTGCTCTATACGCTTCTTCAGCGCATCGGCAATGGCGGGGTTCTTGTGCAGGAAGTCGTCCAGCTGCTTGCCCAGGAAGTCGGTAACAAATGCCTTCATCGACTGGCCACCCTCGGCCACATACTGCGATCCCAGTTTGGTTTTGGTCTGGCTTTCGAACACCGGCTCCTGCACCCTTACCGATACCGCCGCGCATATGCTTTGGCGTACGTCGGACGCATCGTAGTCTTTCTTAAAGAACTCGCGCACAGCCTTTACATACGCCTCGCGAAAGGCCGCCTGGTGCGTACCGCCCTGCGTGGTGTGCTGGCCGTTCACGAACGAATAGATATCCTCGCCGTAATCGCCATTGTGGGTGATGGCCACTTCTATGTCCTCCCCTTTCAGGTGGATGATGGGATACCGCAGCGACTCCGGATTGGTACGGCGCGTCAACAGGTCCAGCAGGCCGTTTTTGGATATGTAGTTACGACCATTGAAGTTGATCTGCAAGCCGGCATTCAGGAAGCAGTAGTTCCATACCTGGTTCTCCAGGTACTCGTGCAGGAAGTGGTAATTGCGGAACACCGTTTCATCGGGGCGGAACACCACCATGGTACCATTGGCCATTGTGGTATCAGTCTCCTTGTGTTCCTTCGTCAGTACCCCCTGCTCAAACTCGGCCACCTTGGTGCGGCCATCGCGGAACGAGGCTACTTTAAAATATTTACTCAGTGCGTTTACCGCCTTGGTACCCACACCGTTAAGACCTACCGACTTCTGGAAGGCTTTACTATCGTACTTGGCACCGGTGTTTATCTTGCTCACCACATCTACCACCTTGCCCAGTGGTATACCGCGGCCATAGTCGCGCACCGATACCTCGCCTTCGGCCACCTTCAGCTCTATGCGCTTGCCCTGGCCCATGGCAAACTCGTCGATACAGTTATCTACCACCTCCTTTACCAGCACATAGATACCATCATCCACACTGCTGCCATCGCCCAGCTTGCCTATATACATGCCGGGGCGCAGCCTTATATGCTCTCTCCAGTCCAGCGACCGGATACTATCTTCATTATACTGATTCTGTAATTCTGCCATCTTATCTAAAAAACGAGTTGCAATTTACTGCAAAAGCGGGTATGCAATAAATGCATTTATACACATATGAAAGGAAGCCTTTCGGCGGGTCTGTTTTCTGCCGAATTGCCGGTTTTGCACACTATAATTTTTGCGTTTTTGTGCAATTCCTGTTGAGGTGAGTTTTGTAACTAACTGGCATATAGTACAGGTATGAATTTCTGTACTATTGCAGTTTGTGCAAAATGTGCAATTTTTCTGCACACCTGTTTGGTCTTACCCCGCCCATCCCGAACACTGAAACTTTTCTGCCGATCTGCAATTTCTGCCGATTTTATTTTTTTGATGCAAGCCGGCAATTCTTGTTGAGGTAAACTTTGTAAATGATTGAAAAATAATACACGTATGAATTTCTGTACTATTGCCATTTCTGCCGATTCGGCAATTTTGTGGTGGCATTTCTGCCGGTTTTCTGCGAGTGATAGCGCCATGGTTGATAGAGTTTTTCGCCCAAAAACTGCTTTTGGGTAGTGCAAAGATACTATTGCATAGGGGCGGTTTCCAAATAAATGTTATGGACTAGTATTGAGCTTAGCGCCCCATGGGTTGGTTGTTGGTGCGAACACCAACAACGGCAGTGTTATTATGTGACGTGTTGTTCTTCCAACAACTTATATTCTTGCATTTCTTTGTAGACAGTTTTCAATTCATTATTTAGCTGTTGTATATATTCACTACATATATGATTATATAAATCACCTTTGTCATCTTCCAATTGAAACTCAAACAATCCCTTCTTTAGTTCGCGTAATAGATTATTAAATACGGATTTAATTGCGTTGGGATTGTCATCTGTTAAAACGATGCCTAAATGTTGCTTTTCCCCATGTAGTATTAGAGAATAGCGTTGTTGCTCAATTAATCGTTCGATTGTAGCTTTTCTAGTTTCCATATATTTTCCCTCTTTCACCAAACGCAGATCTTCCTCCCTCTAAAGTTTTCATGCTAACTTCTTTCCAATCTAGTTCTGGTCTTGAATTATTAATGCATTTTAAAGTATTTGAAAACGGATTACCTGTCATAGTATAATATAGGTTTCTCTCGTGCAGTCGGTAAATAGAATTGTAGGGTAATGTCCTTACTGCAATATTTGCATCATGCGTTGCAACTATTACCCTTTTCCCCATTAACGCTTTCTCCTTTAAAAGAGGCACAATTACCTCACTTATATAATCATTACCCAAACTTTTTTCGGGTTCATCTATGAGGTATATTTCTTTCTCTTGCGTCAACTCATTATGAAGTAAAATCATCGACGACTCGCCATTTGAGGGATGATATATGCTACCATCGATTGTAAAATGTTTAAAGTATAGCAATAACTCGTCAATAGATTGGATAGAATCAACTCCTTCAATTTCGTTCAGCGCAGAAATTCTTTTGAATAAATCGTTCTCATAGATATGCTTTTGAATTGATGATACTGCTTTTGCAAATTCCTTCTGAGTTGTTTTCTTAACGTTCTTTCTAAGTGGCGTATAATTTCCATCTGTAAATGCCCCATTCTGCAACTTAAAGTTCGTTTTACAAACCAACTCACCTTTTTGACCCAAACTGCCTGCACTCATCATTATCGGCTCAATTTCCGAACTAAGGCTCTTCAGAATTTTTGAAACTGCTTGTTCGATTTTTATCCTGTTAAGCGCATAAGTTGCAAATCCTGTTTTCGGAGGCTTAGGAGGTCGACCTGTTTTGATGGAAATCTCTTTGATGAATGTGCGCACCATAACATTTAAGAACAAACTAGACTTTAAGTCGAGAAATTTAGTCGCTGTTTGATCAGATAAGTCCGTAATAATTTTTTTTAGGACGGCAGATAAGTCATCAAGCAAAACAGGATCAACGTATTCAGTTATTACATCCTTTTTTAAGCTATTTTCAAACGATTCGAAAGTATTTTTTACATAATTTACATCCTCAAGTTCTCTAGCTAACGATGTCCTGTCATCCTCGGCGATATTTTTGATTTTTAGTTTTTGAGAAATCTTGTTGGTTTCCTCAATGGAGAAATGATTGTAATATTTCGACGGGCTTGTAATATCTTCTTCAATAGCATTCTTTATAAATTCAATTTCTTCCACGCAATTATCTATTCCAGATTGCAAAACTTCAAAGCTTAAATTAACACCTCGTAAATCAAAGACATCATTTAGATGTGCATCATTGGATTTATAAACTTCCGTTTTGTGCCCTTTTTGGTTAAAATATTGAGATAACGCACTTAGTATTTCAGTTTTACCTGTTCCTTTAGATCCAAATAAGATGTTTATATCGTTATAAATCTCCAGTTGCAGCGTCTCAGCAGCTGAATTAAACGGATTTACATCAATAATTTCTTTTGTCTTTTTACTAAGGATTGTGTCAATTGTCGCCTCATCTTTTTCTAAAAGCAAACAAAACTGCTCGAAACTTTCAACTGGTAATCTTAACTCAGGCAATGTCTCTGCAATTTCAGTGTAAGAGGCCCAATCTTGCACATCAGATCCGTATATTGAATTGTGGCCATGACTAATGTAAATTCCCGCTGAAATTGAATTGGTTGCCTCTTTCAACAATCTTTTGGGATTAGAAATCAGACCGCTCAATTTTTCTATTTCTAAATCTCCGAGATTGGGCTTTTTAACGAAGTAATGCGCGATATAAATACAATCTAAATCTTTGAAAGTATTTACCATATCTTCCAATGATATCGTAAAAGTATCTGGATTTTTTCCACTCAGGATAGATTGAACACGTTCGTTAAACGCTATATAATAACGGGGATTAACAATTACTATAAGATGAGCTCTTTGCCCATTTTCTAAAATATCTAATTCAATTCCCGGCCAAATCTGACATATATCCTCTACTCTATCTCTGAACCTCGAATACTGATGGACATCAAAATGATTATGATTTGTAATTGCCAATATTTTAACATCGGTGTTTCTGATTATGTTATCAAACATATCTTCTGTGATGTTCCTAGTGTGAGCGTCACCCGATTTTATCTTCTTTGTATGAACATGTATATCAATTTTCATCAACAAATGAATATATTAAATGCAAATTTACAACACATACAACAAACTACATACGTGAAAAATACCCCCTTTTAATTTGAATTTTACATGCCACTTGTTATTCAGTTCTAGGAAGCTTCTTATTGCTAAGCCACGCGTAGAGATTCCTAGGGAACGAAAGAGAACCAATGACCGTGCCGCACTTCGACAAGCTCAGTGTGACACTATGTGGAGACTGCGATGATAGCAGCGATTCCGTCTCATTTGCAAAGTTCTTGAATACAGCTAATTGTTTACTTAGTGTGGCACTATTCGATGATTATCATTAATTTTTAACGCCGAAAATTTCCGTAAGTTGCAGACAGCAACATTGCCCCAACTAAACCTCCCCAACAATGAAAAAACACCTAATCATCTGCTTTATACTTATGCTGCCTGTTAATAGCACGTGGGCTCAGAAAAAAATGCCATCGGGTATACGTGTATGCACGGATATGCCCCATTTGTGGGGTAGTGCAGTGACGGCAGTTGTAACGCTAACAGATAGCAATAAGAAAATGGTGAAGCGGCAGGTAGTGCAGATAGTTGCCGACAAGCAAACGATCATTGATATCAACACAGTGCCCGTGGGTAGATATACGCTTATTATAAGGGCGGATTCCGGCAAGAAAGAAGATTATGAAATAGTTGAACTGATAGAGAAGAAAGCTGATGATACCCGGATATTATTAACGCTTGAAACATTTAAGCCTCACCTTCGCGCCGGGGTAA
Source organism: uncultured Flavipsychrobacter sp. (assembly GCA_964588295.1). GTDB lineage: Bacteria > Bacteroidota > Bacteroidia > Chitinophagales > Chitinophagaceae > Flavipsychrobacter. The sequence continues at coordinate 74,200 of CAZPOT010000020.1, forward strand.
AAAAGCCGGTCATCTACCTGTACCCGGAGCATGCCACCAGCGTATCTATAAAGGTGAACTTTAAAGGCCAATTGACGCAAACCATACCGGCCTACAATGGCGGCTGGCAGGTGTGGGCCGATACCAATGGGCGGCTGACCAACCAGGCAGACGGGCAACACTACCCTTACCTCTTCTGGGAGGGCAGCACTTGGAAACAGGACTGGAACATGCAGGAGGGCTTTGTGGTGCGCGGCCGCGAAAGCCGCGAGTTTCTGGCACAGGTACTGCCGCAGATGGGCCTTGCAGCCAAAGAGTATAACGAATTCATAGATTATTTGGCGCCAGCCATGGAGCGGAACGAGTATAACCTCGTCCACTTTGCCGGCCGCGAGTATGAGGATATAGCTGAATTATCTATAAACCCGAAGCCCGATGCTGTGCTGCGGGTGTTTATGGTGTTTAAGGCTACTGGTAAAAATACGCTTGCTACAGCCCAGCATTTTAAAGGGTTCAGTCGGAAAGGCTTTACTGTTGTAGAATGGGGCGGTATGGACCTGGATAAGCCGGAAGTGAGCAGTGTGGAGCGGTGATGTCGTGACATTGTTTGTTTAGCGCCGTTCCGGCGGCTGTTGTTGCACACCTATGGTCAGTTACTGTTTTCGCCGGTCGGGAGACCGGCACCCGCGAGGGCGTAGTCTGGAGACAGGACAGCGGCGCTGTGGTTGCATCCAACGCTCAGCCATCCGTAACTTTGTTAAAAATATCTAAACACTTGTGTAGCTACAATAAAACTCCCTACCTTTCGTTTCTGAATTAATAACCACCGGGAGTACACCACAGCTCTCTTCTCCTATTAAGTTTTTTGCGTAGCTCTCTGACGATTAAATAATTGTTAAGTATGGCATGATTTTGCAGCAAAAAACGTGGCAAAATACTGTTGGAACAATAGTAATGAAACACGCATCAGAACAAGCATAAAGTGTTGAAAATTATTTTGAGTAGCCGAATTGTTTTTTTGATGCAGACCAATATCTTTGCAAGTACACACTAATTTTTTTTTATCAATTAACCAATTTTTCAGAACAAAAAACAAAAGCAGAATTATGGCAGATGTAAAGACGGCAGCGCCAAAACCAGCCAACCAGGGAAATCGTGCGGGTAAACCAAAGAACAGCAACAATTTTATGACCAACCTGGCAGTTGTGGCAGCATGTATAGTGGCCGGTTACGTAATATGGAAGTTTGTTTTAGGTAGTCCATCTAACTTCTCTGACGGTGAAACAAGAGAAAAAGCCAAGAGTGTGTTGGGTACCATGTACCAGGGTGGTTTCGTTGTACCTATCCTGCTGGCAACATTGCTTACGCTGATCAGCTTCGTAATAGAGCGCGCACTGACTATTGTTAAGGCAAAAGGTAAGATCGACGGTGGCGAATTCGTTCGCAAAGTACAGTACCACCTGGCCAACAAAAATCTGCAGGCTGCTATTGCCGAGTGCGACAAGCAGGCAGGTTCTGTAGGTAACGTAATGCGTGCAGGCCTGGTGAAGTATGAAGAAATGGTACACGTTACAGACCTGGACACAGACCAGAAGCTGGCGGGCATCAGCAAGGAAATTGAAGAAGCAACAGCGCTTGAGCTGCCAATGCTGGAAAAGAACCTGGTGTTCCTGTCTACTATATCTTCTTGCGCTACCCTGTTGGGTCTGTTCGGTACGGTATTGGGTATGATTCGTTCATTCCAGGCTATGGGCCAGGCAGGTGCTCCGGATGCAGGCGCCCTTGCAAATGGTATCTCTGAAGCGTTGATCAATACCGCACTGGGTATCAGCACTTCATTCATAGCTATCATCGCTTACAACTTCTTTACAACATTGATCGACGGCATCACCTACAGCATCGACGAAAGTGGCTTTACACTGACTCAGAGCTTTGCTTCTAACTACAAATGATATTTTAAGTAAAAATATTTAAAAGAGACCTGTGGAATAATTATGCTCTGCGCGTCTTATTTGTTAAACATTAGAAAGCAAGATAATGCCTCACGCCAAAATACCCCGGAAAAGTACGAACATAGATATGACGGCTATGTGCGATGTGGCTTTTCTGCTGCTTACCTTCTTCATGCTGGCTACCAAGTTTAAGCCAGAGGAGCCGGTAGTAGTAAAGACCCCGTCATCTATTTCCAGTATCCTGCTCCCCGATAAAGACGTTATGCTGCTTACAGTAGACGCCAAGGGCCGCATCTTCTTTGCTGTGGACAACAACAAGCTGAAGCGTAAAGAGCTGATAGAAGATCTGAATGCGAACAAAGACCTGAAGCTTACAGAGAACGAGAAGAATGCGTTTTGCCTTGGTTCGTCCGTAGGCGTGCCTTTCTCCCAACTTAAGGCTTACTTGTCTGCATCGCCAGAGCAGCAGAAGCAGATGGACCAGGTGACACCTGGTGTGCCTGTAGATACTGCAGTGAATGTACCTACCAACGAACTGGGCGACTGGATAGTAAGTGCCAGGAACACTAACCCGCTGGTGCGTATCTGCATAAAGGCCGATGGTGACGCTTCATACCCTAACGTATCGAAGATCATCAAAACGCTGGAAGGCTACAAGATCTTTAAATTCAATCTTATTACTAACCTTAAGTCTATACCTACGGGTACTGCCGCTTACATAGAGGCAAACTCGGGCGGTGGCGAAAAGAAGTAATAGGGCAATTGTTTGACCAACTGTAAAAAGGTAAAAACCATTTTGATATGGCAGAATTAGATACCTCGTCCGGCGGGGGGCATAAAAAGGGCCCCGGCGTCAA
>CAZPOT010000021.1:0-69628 GCA_964588295.1 uncultured Flavipsychrobacter sp.
TGGGTGGTCTTAACTACATCTCTACTATCCTTAACATGCGTACAAAGGGTATGACAATGACCCGCATGCCATTGACTATCTGGGCACTGTTGTTTACAGCTGTTCTGGGTGTATTGTCTTTCCCTGTATTGCTTTCAGGTTTCGTTCTGCTGATATTCGACCGTAACTTTGGTACCAGCTTCTACCTTTCTGAAATATTCATTGGTGGTAAAGCATTGCCGCACATTGGTGGGTCTGCTATCCTTTACCAGCACTTGTTCTGGTTCCTGGGTCACCCGGAAGTGTACATCATCATGCTGCCGGGTATGGGTATGGCTTCAGAAGTGTTGTCTACGCACAGCCGTAAGCCTATTTTCGGTTACTTTGCGATGATCATCTCGCTGATCGGTATCACGTTCCTGGCGTTCCTGGTATGGGCGCACCATATGTTCGTAACCGGTATGAGTCCGTTCCTGGGTTCTATCTTCGTATTGCTGACGCTTCTTATCGCTATTCCTTCTGCGGTTAAGGTGTTCAATTGGCTGACAACTTTGTGGAGGGGTAATATCCGTTTCAATCCACCAATGCTGTTTGCTATCGGTTTCGTATCTCTGTTCATCTCCGGAGGTCTTACGGGTATCTTCCTGGGTAACTCGGCTATCGATATTCACCTGCATGATACTTACTTCGTTATCGCTCACTTCCATATAGTAATGGGTGTATCGGCGTTCTTCGGTATGTTTGCTGGTGTGTATCACTGGTTCCCTAAGATGTTCGGCAGGTTTATGAACCCTACACTGGGTTACGTACACTTCTTCGTTACACTCGCAGGTGCTTACCTTATCTTCTGGCCAATGCACTACGAAGGTATTGCTGGGATGCCACGTCGTTACTACGATATCTCTGCGTGGGAATCTTTCCGTCACTTCCAGGATATCAATGCGTTCATCAGCGTGATAGCTATTATAGTATTCTTCGCACAGTTGCTGTTCGTTGTAAACTTCTTTGCAAGCATGTTCCGTGGCCGTAAGGTAACTACAAAGAATCCATGGGGATCTACTACACTGGAATGGACAACGCCTATCAATCCTGGTCACGGTAACTGGGAAGGTGATATTCCAGAAGTTCATCGCTGGCCTTATGATTACAAAGATGATGGTCACGGTGGTGATTTCATTCCGCAGACAGTTCCACTTCGTCCGGGCGAAGAGTCTCATTAATCAAATATAATTACATAATACACACTATCTGAACCGCCTCTTTATGAGGCGGTTTTTTATTTGTTGCTAATATAAGGGTTGCCCCCCATTGTTCGAGCTAAAAGTATTGTGTAAATTTGATCAACTTAACACGCACAAACTTACCGACCAATGAAAAAGATCAGCACTTTTGCGCTGTCATTTGCGCTGCTTTTTGGAAGCGCAGTGACTTCAGCTCAGAACTTCCGCGTACCGGAGAGATACTCCTTCGATAGCCCCGAGGCATATCACAAATACGATAAAGACGTTGTTAAATGCGTTAATTGGCTGGAGCACACCCCGCCAGGCAACGAAGATGACAAGGTGCGTATGGCAGGCCGCTTCCTGCTGGAATGGATGTCTGGGGCGCCGTACATACGCTTTAATACGAACACACGTATAGATACCTACCTGGAGGATGCGCCCGCTTATAAGATATATTATATGGCCGGCTGGGCTCGTGCAGCGCTAGATGCTAAAGCGCCAAAACCGGATAGACGTTTGTGTACCTTTGCAGGATTGAAGATGGTGATACGGGTATATAAAGCAGCGCATCCCGTAAAGAAGGACGAAAATATTGAAGAACTGATAAAACTGGACGAGCAAAGCAGGCTGAAGGCCTGGGTTGATGAAAGGGCATAATGTGCCCCTGGTATTTTATCCAAACTAGGTGGCAGGAGCGACGGTCATTGACGAATGATCGTCGCTATTACTTTCCACCATTTATTAATCCAAGGCAGGTATCTATCGCATAGATGATAACCATCGAAGCTCTGCCCGTTTCTATAAGACACGGCATTTCTTTATTATTGGCGTCTATTATAGTACCGTAGGTTATGGCGTTCTTACTCTTCACAGACATGCCTGGCGAAAATTGTTTAATTTCAGCCAATTCCAGTTGATACAATTCGTCATTTAAAAAAGTTATTATACGTCTCGTTGTTACTAATGTCCAATTGGCTGTGTAATAGGTTGCAGCAATGGCCAATTCACGTTCCATTAAGTCAATATGCGAGAGTATCCTTTTTAAGAATATGCCTTCTTGTTGGTCGTCATAAAACTCCGAAGAGACAAAATCATATGGTTGTATCGTTTTGCGCTTTATGGCTGCAATACAGACATTTTTTATTGATTTGTCAGTCTTAGTCATTACTTGGTTCTCATTACGGTCGCATGGGCAAAATGATTATTGATTCGAGGGAAAAATCAATAGTTGCGCGTTACATGCAATAGAAAAGGGCATTTATCCGTAAATAAATGCCCTTTTGAAGTTTTATCCATGAAAATCAATTACCTGGCTATATTCACTGCCCTCAGTTCCCTGATAACGGTTACCTTGATCTGGCCAGGGTACTGCATTTCCTTTTGTATCTTATCTGCAATTTCGAAAGACAGGCGTTCGCTTTCGGCATCTGTTACCTTTTCGGCTTCTACTATTACCCTCAACTCGCGGCCAGCCTGTATAGCGTATGCTTTTTCTACACCATTGTACGCAAGTGCCAGGTTTTCCAGGTCTTTGATACGCTGTATGTAGCTCTGCATCATCTCGCGGCGTGCACCAGGGCGTGCACCGCTGATGGCGTCACAAGCCTGTATGATCGGAGAGATAATGTAGGTCATTTCCATTTCATCGTGGTGAGCGCCTATGGCGTTAACGATGGATGCGTGCTCCCCGGCCCTCTCTGCCAATTTAGCACCCAGCAGTGCGTGGCTCAGTTCTGTTTCCTCATCAGGCACTTTGCCTATATCGTGCAGCAAGCCGGCGCGTTTAGCCAGTTTCACTACTTTCTGGCCCAATCCAAGTTCTGCAGCCATTATGCCACAAAGGTTAGCTGTTTCTTTAGAGTGCATCAGCAGGTTTTGGCCGTAAGATGAGCGGAAACGCATCTTACCTACCATACGCACCAGGTCTTTATGCAGGCCATGTATGCCCAACTCTATAATAGTACGTTCGCCTATTTCCATCAGCTGCTCTTCCAGCTGCTTTTTGGTCTTTTCTACCACTTCCTCGATACGGGCAGGATGGATACGACCATCTTGCACCAGGCGCTGCAGCGACAGGCGTGCCACCTCGCGGCGGAACGGATCGAAACAGCTGAGCACTATTGCTTCCGGGGTGTCATCGATGATCAGGTCGACACCGGTAGCTGCTTCCAGCGCGCGGATGTTACGGCCCTCGCGGCCAATGATCTGGCCTTTAATTTCATCGCTTTCCAGGTTGAACACCGTAATAGCGTTCTCAATGGTTTGCTCAGCAGCGGTGCGCTGTATGCTTTGTATGATGATCTTTTTGGCTTCCTTGGTGGCATTCAGCTTGGCTTCCTCCATGATGTCCTTCACATGGGCCATTGCCTTGGTCTTGGCTTCTTCCTTAACCAGTTCTATCAGCTCTGCCTTAGCCTCTTCAGCTGACAGGCTAGCTACTTTTTCCAGGCGCTTGATATGCTCTTCCTGGTGTTTTTCCAGTTCAGCACGCTTGATGTTGACTACTTCTGTCTGCTTTTGCAGGGTTTCCTTCAAGTTATCGTTCTCCTGTACCTGGCGTTGCAGAGCAGCGGTTTTGTCGTTAATAGCCTGCTGTGCCTGTTTTATTTTGTTTTCGGCCTCAGCCAGTTTCTGATTACGTATATTATTATCTTTATCCTGAGCCGATTTTTCTTTATCTAAAGAAGACCTAAGCTGTGCAAATTGCTCTTTAGCTTCCAGTAACTTGTTCTCTTTCAGTGTTTCTGCCAGTATTTTGGCGTCGTCTATTATTTTCTTAGATAATGTTTCTGCGTCTTCTATTTGTTTTTGTGTGTTTTTTGCAAAAATGAGCTTACCGAGAAAAATTCCTATAACTAACGCCGCTAATGCTGCGACGACGGTGACTATCGTTGAGTCCATACTATTGATTTGGTTTTATATAAATGATCAGCATGCCCCAATTTTGCTATTGGTTGCATACCGTGATTGTTTTAGCGTGCTAAGTTAACAAAACATTTTGGTTAAGGAACGGGGCATTCATAGTTATAATTTCACAATGTTAAAAACTTACCTCAGGTGGTTATTGGCTATATAATAACTTTACACTGCATCTGTAAATGCCCTTTTAAACGTAGTATACATCAGTAATGGCGGTTACTTTTAGTTATTGTAGTGTTCCCGTAATGCCGGTCCGCAGCGAGCCTAACCACAGGGCCGAGCAGACGACCCAGCTTTTATATGGAGAAAAAGCACAGATATTGGAAGTGAATAGCCGGGAATGGGCACACATCCGCTGCGAATGGGATGGCTACGAAGGGTGGTGCAAACACTCCCAGCTTACAGAAATAGGCCCGCGCGACTATAACCGGCCTACGAAATACCTGAGCGGCGGCCATACAGGCAAGATCATTTTTGATGAGAGTGAAATGCAGCTGCCCATGGGTGCAGAACTGGTGAATATGCGCGGAGGTTTGTTGAAGGCAGGCTTCAACACGGGCAAGTTTAAAGGAAAAAAGCTAGAAGCTAAAGGTACTACCCTGACAGCCGAGAATATAAAAGAGATAGCACTACAGTATATGCACGCTCCCTACCTGTGGGGCGGGCGCAGCCTGAGCGGCATCGATTGCTCGGGCCTGGCGCAAATGGCCTACAAATTCTGCGGATACGCCTTGCCAAGGGATGCTGCCCAGCAGGCGCATAATGGCAAGCTGATAGAATTTCTGCAGAATGCCGAATGCGGCGACCTGGCTTTTTTTGACAACAAAGACGGGCAGATAATCCATGTTGGGATACTGCTTGATAACCAGAACATCATACACGCTACCGACGCATCGGGCAGGGTAGTAATAGACAGGATAGACCTGGGCGGTATAGTAAGCGTATCGCTACGCAAACGCACGCACAACCTGCGTGTGGTAAAGCGTATTATAGGCAATGAGCAGACGAACGAATGGCCTGAGGACCTGTTTTCGTGATCTGAAGTTTCACACAAATAGCCGCAAAGGTCTATCGCAAATAGCCGCAAAGGACTTTTAAGCAGGCGGAGGGCGCAGAGATGGTGCTTAATAAAAAGGTGCTACTTTAATTGAAGAGATTCCTTACCACCACATAATCCTTGTTGATGCGATACTGGGCTTTGATGCGGATGATCATGTCGTTCTTTTCCAGCAGGAATAGTGCCTTTTTTATCTTTTTGCGGTGCAGATCCTGTTCGATCTTATTGTCTTCCCTGTTTTTTATTTGCCACAGCCTGTTGCCTATTTCGTCAGCTTCGGGGTATTTCTTATTGTTGATGAGACCACGCTCATAAATATAAGAAAGCATGAGCTTCAGTTCAGGGTCAAGGGAGATATAGTCGGTACCGAAGATATTGATAAGTTCGGCGGAATATGCTTTCTGGAAGACGGTTTCGTTTTCTTCAGCCGGTGGTGCTGGTGTTTCATCCTTAGCTGCATCTAATGGCTCTTCGGAAGGTGCAGACTCCCGCAATGCCTGTGGTGCCTCGCTCTCGGGTTGGTTTATTTTAATCCCGGGTATTTTAAGGTCGCCGGATACAGAGCGCTGATAAGCATACCCTTTATAACAAACAGGGCGCAGGCTTTCAGGCAGTGCATCAACCTGTAGTGCCATTACTTCGCCGGTCTGGAAGGGTACTTTTTCAAAGTGTATATATTCTGTAATGTCAACGGCATTACCCTGGATATCGGTAAACTGGTGAACCAATGTTTGTAGCTTAGGCTCATTGCGATCATCGAAACCATTAAAGACATACCGGTTATTGTCTTCATCGTCTTTAATGCCAATGATGATATTGCCGCCGCTCGTATTAAGAAATGCATTGGCAGAGATATAGAGATCGCTCCATTCCCCGGCAAAATGGCCGTTATCTTTTATGGCTATACGCTCCTGGTCGGTCCATACATACTCGTTATTAGCAATGCTGTATGCTATGTGCTGCAGTATGTCGTTCACTAATTTCATACAATGGCGGTAAAACTATTGATTGTTAGTGAGGTATCAAAAGCTTGTATCAAAATAGTAGTTAAAGGCCGAGACGGGCGATCGCCATAGTCATCATTTCATCATGATCGAATGCCAGTGGCGGCAATGCATGGATATCGAACCAGCGGGCATCGGCAGCATCATCCAGCGCCGTAGCCGTAACAGGCTGATCGAGAATGCAGGTATAGGCTACCGTTACTGTGCGGCCCCGAGGATCACGCCCCACTTTGTCGAACACATCGAGGCGGGACATATGTGCTACTTCCAGCCCGGTTTCTTCTTTCAGTTCGCGCAATACGGCCTGGTCGGCTACTTCGTTTTGGTCTACAAAACCACCGGGGAATGCCCAATGGTCTTTATAAGGTTCGTGCTTGCGCTTTATGAGCAGAACTTTATATACACCTTCATCGGGCGCTATTACAATAGCGTCTGCGGTGTAGCCAAACATGGGATATTCGTAAGTATATGGCATAGCGCAGGTTTTAGCATTCGCTAAGGCTGATAGGCAATTGTGTAGCCAGTCCGCCTTCGGCAGTTTCTTTGTATTTATGATTCATATCCAGCGCGGTCTCCCACATGGTGTTCACTACCGCATCCAGCGATACGCGGGCTTTGTCCGGATTGCTTTGCAGGGCCAGCTGGCAGGCCGTTATCGCTTTAATGGCGCCCATGGTGTTGCGCTCTATACAAGGCACCTGTACCAGTCCGCCTACGGGGTCGCAGGTAAGGCCCAGGTGATGCTCCATGGCTATCTCCGCCGCCATTAAAGCCTGGCCCGGTGTGCCGCCCAATGCCTCTGTAAGCGCCGCTGCGGCCATAGACGATGATACGCCTATCTCGGCCTGGCAACCGCCCATAGCAGCAGAGAGGGTAGCACCCTTCTTGAATATGCTGCCTATCTCTGAAGCGGTAAGCAGGAATTTGACGATCTTATCCTCGGTATAGCCATCGCAAAAAGCAATGAAGTATTGCAGCACTGCCGGCACAACACCCGCCGCTCCATTGGTAGGCGCCGTAACCACGCGGCTGAAGGAGGCATTCTCTTCATTGACCGCCAATGCAAAACAGCTTACCCAGTCGAGCGTGTATTTGAAAGAGTGGCCACCGCTGCGGATGACATTGATCCACTCATCGTAGCTATTGTATTTTTTGCCTTCTGTAAGTTTGCTATTTAGAGCGGCAGCCCTGCGCGATACATTAAGCCCACCTGGCAACGTGCCGGTAATATGGCAGCCGCGGAAGGTACAGTCGCGCATTACTTCCCATATCTTCAGCACACCGCGGCGTGTTTCTTCCTCGCTGCGCCATGCTTTTTCATTCTCCATTACCACACCCGATATGGACAAACCGGTTTTCTTGAAGGCAGCCACCAGGTCTTCGGCACGCTCTATAGGGTAGGGCAGGCTAAAAGAGTCGTCGGAAGTTTTGTTTTCGCCTTCTTTTACCACAAAGCCGCCACCTATAGAGTAGTAAGTTTCTGCTATCTCATTACCATCGTTGAAAGAGCATAGGAAGGTGAGCGCATTGGGGTGAAAGGGCAGACTTTCATCCATCAGGAATACCATATCTGTAGTAGTATCGAAAGGGATCTCCTTTTCTTTATTGAGCAGCATTTTTTTGCTGTCGGCAATATGCTCTATCCGGGCGTTTATCTGGTTCACATCAAACGTAACCGGGTCTTCACCACACAGGCCCAGCAAAACAGCTACATCTGTACCATGGCCCTTACCTGTTTTGGCCAGCGAGCCATAGAGTAACACGCGCACTGCAGTAACCTTATCTATACCAATACCTTTTACGGTATGTATAAAACGCTCTGCTGCTCGCCAGGGGCCAAGTGTATGAGAGCTGCTGGGACCTATACCAATCTTAAAAATGTCGAATACCGAGATGTTTTCCTTAGTCACTGTACAGATATGAAAATAAAAAGGGGAAATTATGAATTTCCCCTCAAAGATAGTCTTAAATGTGCGTCAACTTATGGCATCAGCACAGTATCAATAACATGTATCACGCCATTTTTCTGATATACGTCTTTAATGGTTACTTTGGCCATACCGCCTTTGGCATCCATTATCATCAGGTTCTTGCCTTTCATCATCAAAGTCAGCTCTTCGCCGTTCACGGTCTTCAGCATTATTTTGCCGCCATTAGCTTTTAGCTTTTCCATGATCATCTTAGAATCCATGGTGCCTGGCACTACGTGGTAAGTAAGAATAGATGTAAGCTTAGCTTTATTCTCAGGCTTCACCAGTGTTTCTACTGTGCCTTTTGGCAGCTTATTGAATGCGGCATTGGTAGGTGCAAATACGGTGAACGGGCCAGGGCCGGATAATGTTTCTACAAGACCGGCAGCCTTTACAGCAGCTACCAGCGTGGTGTGGTCTTTAGAGTTCACTGCATTCTCTACAATGTTCTTAGATGGATACATGGCTGCGCCGCCCACCATTACTGTTTTTTCCTGTGCAAATGTTGTAGCGGCGTTGCCTGCTATCATGGCCATTGCTATTACGGGGATCAAAAGAAAACGTTTCATAAATCTGTAGTTTGTGTTTATGTGTTTTTTAATTGTTTTACATGATACACTTACGAGGAGTTATGAAATGTGGTTTTCGGTTGGCGGATATTTTTTTTGTGAATTGGAGGGAAAACACTGGTAGTGAAAGGTTTGCATGTTCGCAGAGCAAATAAACGTAAATACTAGTGTCATTACAGTACTATAGCACTAGCTTCCTGCAACGGGATATGACTAAAAAAGCGAGCGCCGGATTTTCCGGCGCTCGCTATGTAATCGTTTAATGTATATTAGTTCACACTCGGCACAAATGGCATCAGCATTAAGGCTTTGCCATTCATTTTGCGCAGGCTCTGCAGGCGCTCGTACCATTGGTATTCTTCGCTGCCCATTTCTTCTTTTATAGCTGTTTTTACTGCTGCGCTGGCGTCTGTATTCTTTTTGAAGCGTTTGAAGATCATGCCCAGCTTATCTTCTGGTTCAGGGTACGTTACTACACGGTAGTCTTTAACGTTGGCCATAGATGCTGCGCTTATAATAGCATCATCAAGCGTGCCCAGGCGATCTGCCAGGTGCAGCTTCAATGCGTCTGTACCTGTGTATACATGGCCCTGTGCCATGCTGTCCACATCTGCCTGGCTCAGTTTGCGGCCTTGTACTACGTGGTGTTTAAATATGCCATAGATAGTATCTACCGATGCCTGCATGCGCTTAGCCTCTTCTGGTGTAAGCGGACGGGTGTTGGTTGGCATATCGGCATATGGTGCATTCTTTACGCCATCGAAGGTAACGCCCAGCTTGTCCTTCATCAGCCTGTCTATGCTGAACATCATACCGAATACGCCTATGCTGCCGGTAATGGTGTTGGGCATAGCTATAATGCTATCTGCATTAGATGATATATAGTAACCGCCCGATGCTGCATAGTCGCCCATGGACACTATCAGGTGTTTTTTTTGCTTTAGCAGGTTCAGTTCGCGCAGTATCACTTCCGATGCCAGGGCACTGCCGCCAGGGGAATTAACGCGCAGCACTACTGCTTTTACTTTATCGTCTTTGGCTACTTTGCGTATCTCTTTGCAGAAAGTTTCAGAGGCTATCTGGCCGCTGTTATTCTGTTCGCCATCTACAATCTCACCTTCAGCTATCAGTACGGCAATCCTGTTACTGCTGCTGCCGTCATCCAGCCTGTTGCTGTTCACGTAGTCGTCTATAGATATGTACTTTATGGTCTCGCTTTCTTTGCGGCCGGTTTTTTGTTTAATGCGGCTTTCTACCTGGTCCCAATAGAGCAGGCCTGCTACCATCTTATTGTTCAGTGCATCGGCTGGGAACTGTATCGTGCCGTCAACCGCCAGTTTATGCACGGCTTCGGGCGTGGTGTGCATGTAGGCGGATGCTGCCTTCAGGTATTCGTTCCACAGGCTGGTTTGCATTTCTGTTACCTGCTGGCGGTTAGGGTCGCTCATCTTATCAGCGCGGAAAGGCTCGGTAGCACTTTTGAATTTACCCGCATAAAATATCTCCGGCTGCAGTTCCAGTTTCTCCAGTGCATTTTTAAAGAAAGCCAGCGTAGTGGCAAAGCCTTTCAGCTCCACATCTCCCGCAGGGTTCAGGTAAATGCTATCTGCCGCGGTAGCTACAAAGTAAGCACCTTGCGTAATGGTCTCGCCATAGGCATAAACAAACTTGCCCGACTTTTTGAAGTTGACTATTGATGAACGCAACTGCTGCAGGGTAGCCCAGCCATCAGGTGCAGCACTCAGCTTTATCAGTATGCCTTTTATGCTCTTATCGGTAGCGGCATGCTCCAGCGCTTTGCTGATGTCGTACAGGCCAGCATCGTAAGCACTTTCTTTGCTGAACATGGCCAGCGAATTGCTTTCGCCCAGCTCGCGTACTTTGTGCGACAAATCGATAGTGAGCACATCGCCCGTGGCTATCTTGTCTTTATTTTCTGTGATAGCCTTGGTAGCGCTCACCAGTATACCAATGAACAAACCAAAGACAACAATGCCCGCCACAGCCATGGCCAGGAACGAGGCAAAGAACATTTTGAAAAATTCCTTCATAACAATTGATTTTACACCCGGGTTGCGGGCGATGCAAAATTACGCCAGCAAAGGTTACCTATATGGGGGATTTTTGCTAATTATTATCGGTCAGTGCAGCATATTTTGCAGGTAAGCAATGGCTTTTTTCATCCTGCTGCCGTACCAGCTGAACATTTCGCCGTCTACCAGGCGGATATCTGCATTGGGTAGTACTGCCTGTATCTCGGCAATATGCTTGTCTTTAAAAGGGTAGGGTTCTGATGACAGGAGAATAGTATCTACATTCAGGGCGGTTAGCTCCTCTAATTGTATTTCCGGGTAGCGGTCTCTATCGGCTAGTACGTTTACCCAGCCCATGCGGGCTATCATATCGCTGATGAAAGTATCGCCGCCAGCGCACATCCACGGGGCGCGCCATATAAAGTAAGCCACACGTTTAGTTCTGTTACTTTGGGCCAGTGTATTAAAGCCGGTGCGGATTTCGTTGACCAGCGCTGTTGCTTCAGTTGCCTTGCCGGTGAGTTCTCCCACCTGCTGTATCATTTGCAGGCCTTCTTCTATGGTTTGTATGTTGCTTGTCCAGGTAGGGCAAAAGGTGGCCAGTTCTTCTACCTGCTCTTTTACGTTCTCCTCTTTGTTGGCCAGGACAAGATCGGGCTGCAGGTCTTTTACAATGTCTATATGCACGGTTTTAGTGCCGCCCACCCGCTTTTTGTTCCGGAACCACTCTGTAGGGTGCACGCAGAATTTGGTGATGCCCACCACCTCATCGCGAAGCCCGAGATCATATAGCAGTTCGGTTTGCGAGGGTACTAATGATACAATACGGCATGGTGGATAGGAGATATCCACTGTATGGCCTGTCATATCTGTGAACCGGCGGGTCATTTACCTGAGCCTTCGGTAATACAGGATGATGAAAAAGGAAAATACCAGGCTGATGAGGAACAGGTTGCTGGTAAGCGTATTTTTATCGGCAGCAGTTGTAGCACCATACCAGGTTACCACATCGGCAGCTGTTATCAGTACATACAGTATTGCGCCCCATTTGCGCATAGCGGTGGCGCCCAGCCAGGCAATGGTATAACCCAGCATCCACAGTGCGCTGAGCTCTGTGGTAAATGCCGGCACCTTTACCAGGCTAATGAGGGACATGCCCAGCAAGATGAAATGGAACAAAGCCACCAGTGGAAATACTACCGGTGGCTTTGTTACGAGGTCTTTAATTGTTGTCTTTGTGTCGCTCAAAATTATCCTTTAGAAAAAGCGTTCAGCATATCGTACTTGGTCAGTATCTGGTATTGGCCGCTTTCATCGCGTACCAGCACTGCGCCGTTGTCTTTGTCTATGTAGTGCGTAAGGCGCTCCACAGGCATATCCATTTCTACAACCGGCATAGATTTTTCCATAATGTCGCCTACCAGCTGGTCACGCACATCAGTAGCCTCCATCAGTTTTTTGAACAGGCCGCTCTGCGTTACCGCACCGGTCAGTTCATTATTCAGCATCACAGGTATCTGCTCTATGTCGTACTTTTTCATCA
Organism: uncultured Flavipsychrobacter sp.; assembly: GCA_964588295.1. Lineage (GTDB taxonomy): Bacteria > Bacteroidota > Bacteroidia > Chitinophagales > Chitinophagaceae > Flavipsychrobacter. The sequence continues at coordinate 12,298 of CAZPOT010000021.1, forward strand.
GCTCCATAGCATCTGCTACTTTGCTGTTCTGGTCTATAGTTACCAGCCGGCGGCGGCCCAGGCCACTCAGCAGTTCGCGCACGGTCTTTACTTCCAGGAAGCCGCGGTCCATCATCCACTCATCGTTGTACACCTTGGCCACATAGCGGCTGCCGTGGTCGTGGAAGATAACCACTACCAGGTCGTCCTTGGTCAGCTGGTCTTTCATCTGGCGCAGGCCTGCAACCACAGAGCCGGCAGAGTAACCGATGAATATACCTTCTTCTTTAGTGATGCGGCGGGCCATAACAGCACCATCCTTATCTGTTACTTTTTCAAAATGGTCTATGGCATTGCGGTCATAGTTTTCTGGCAAAAAGTCTTCGCCGAAGCCTTCAGATATGTAAGGGTGTACCTCGTTCATATCCAGTTCGCCGGTCTCGTGCCATTTTTTCAACAAGCTGCCATAAGAATCGATAGCCCATACTTTGATGTTAGGGTTCTTTTCCTTCAGGTAGCGGCCTGTACCCACGATGGTGCCACCAGTACCCGATGCCACTACCAGGTGCGTTATCTTACCTTCGGTCTGTTCCCATATTTCAGGGCCGGTCTGCTCGTAGTGCGCCTGGCGGTTGGCCAGGTTGTCGTACTGATTTACGTACCATGAGTTAGGTATCTCTGTCTGCAACCTGCGGGCTACCTGGTAGTAGCTGCGCGGATCTTCAGGATCTACGTTGGTAGGGCACACAATTACTTCTGCACCATGTGCTTTCAGAATGTCTACCTTCTCCTTGCTTTGTTTATCTGTAGTGGCAAATATGCACTTATAGCCCTTTATGATGGCGCCCAATGCAAGGCCCATACCTGTATTGCCACTGGTACCCTCTATAATGGTGCCGCCCGGCTTTATCTTGCCTTCCTGCTCGGCTACTTCCAGCATTTTAAGGGCCATACGGTCTTTAATGCTGTTGCCGGGGTTAAAGGTCTCCACCTTGGCATATACTTTACAAGGCAGGTCGCTTACTACTTTGTTAAGGCGTACCAATGGGGTATTACCTACTGTCTGCAGGATATTGTCGTAAACACGATTAGGCATTTGCTATTGAATTTTTATTTGCAGGTGCGAAGGTATAAAATTTAACTGAGGCTAAACGGGCGACGAGGAGATAAATTGTAATTTTACAACATGGGACTTATCTACACAGAAATTCAGCTAACAAACCTTTTAGCTGCAGACATAGAGCCGTATATGGCGAAGGCGTTAGTAGATACAAGTGCACTTCATTTGTGTATCCCGCAGCATATTGCTAATCAGTTAAAGCTTAAGCAGCTTGAAGAGCGGGAAGTAACTATAGCAGATAGCAGCAAAAGACTGGTTCCATATGTTGGGCCGATACAGATAACATTTAAAAACCGTAGCTGTTTTACCGGGGCCATGGTACTTGGCGAAGAAGTGTTGTTGGGTGCAATACCAATGGAAGATATGGATCTTATTGTGCAACCGGCTCAACTGAAAGTTACAGTTAACCCCGAGAGTCCTAATGTGCCCATGAGCGTTGCCAAATAATGTTTTGAGCAGGTATATAAAATGAATAACCCCGGCACGATAACCAGGGCTATTATACACATCTAAAAACCACTCAAGATGCAAACTCTTATGTATTCAGTTAAAAGGGTAAAGGGTTAATTGGTTAAGTTAGGTCCGACGCTAAAGGTGACAGAGTAGGTATTGCGGTAAACCTTATTGCCGTATTGACTGTTAACCAATTGATCCCTGATATCATTTAACCTACCATTGCTTTTTCTTCAATACTTTCTACTATTTCCGGCAACTGTGCATCAGCGTCAAAGAAATGCACTTTACCTGTTGTTATATCGTACATGGCGGGTACAATGCCTATTTTGCCGCTCTGCACCAGGTCGTTGATGATCTGGCTGCCTGCTAGCACTTCGTGCACGGTGTTCCTTGCATGCAATGCTGCTACAGCATCTACAAATTCAGGGTTATTGCCTGTACGGTCTCCTTTTACGGTGTTCTCTGCCTGTAGCGATGGTTTAATGTGGTCGAGCAGTTGTGTCAGGTTGCCCATTTCGACGTGGTCACAAGCTCCTTTTATAGCACCGCAGCGTGTATGACCCAATACTACAATCAGCTTAGAGCCGGCCACAGCAGTAGCATACTCCAGCGAGCCAAGGACATTTGGTGATACCACATTGCCTGCTATACGTATGCTGAAGATATCGCCGAAGCTCTGGTCGAATATCAGCTCTGCCGATGTGCGGGAATCCATGCAGCTGAGGATAGCGGCAAACGGGAACTGGCCATCTTTGGTAGAGTGCATTTTTTCCAGGTGATCGTGGGTAACACGGAAATTATTCATAAAACGGAAGTTGCCATGCTTCAACAGGTTGAGGGCTATTCCGGGCGTTAATTTAGATAATGGCTGATTGAATGTTTTCATTTTCTTTATTTCAATTTTTAAGGGTTAAATGATCTAGGCATTTGCGCCTTTAAGTTGTTTTAATAGTTTCTGATAATTACCGGCAGAACGTTTCGGCACCTCGCCGGCCTGCACAAAGTCTGACAATATATCGCGTTCTGTAACTGTGTTAGGTACATTGTACCGGTTCTTAAAACCATCAAGCAGTACATGAATATTACGATCGGGGCCTGTTGTCTGCGCAAAGTCTGTTATCAGGTCCAATACATCAAAGTCTATATACTGAGTCTGGCTGGCGTCTATGATCACTTTGCTGCCGCTGGGCAGGTTATGCAGGGTATCCTTGATGCTTGCCTTGTTCAGGAACGAAACTTCCTGCGCCAGGGTGATCTGTATCAACTCGCCATTGCTGAAGGTGCTGCGCTGGTAGTAGAATGGTATGCGTGCATTCTGGCGGAGGATATAGAAAATGCTGATCAGCAGACCCAGGCCTACGCCTTTCAACAGATCGAAGTACACTACCGCGAATGCTGTAAGTACAAATGGAATGAACTGGGTAAGACCACCTTTCCACATATGCACGAACACTGAAGGCTTACATAATTTATAGCCGGTAAATACCAGTATGGCTGCCAGCGATGCTTTAGGGATCATGTTGAGCAGCACCGGGATGGAAACTGCACAGATGAGCAACAAAGAGCCGTGAATAATAGTCGACATCTTAGAACGCGCGCCGGCATTGATATTGGCAGATGAGCGAACAATAACTGATGTCATTGGCAGGCCGCCAATAAGGCCGCTTAGCATATTGCCAATGCCTTGTGCTTTTAGTTCCCTGTCGGTAGATGTGTAGCGTTTGTAAGGATCAAGCTTATCGGTAGCTTCTATACACAGTAGTGTTTCAATAGACGCAACAATGGCAATAACTATACCTGTTTTCCATACCAGAGGATTGGTAAACCCGTTGATGTTGGGCAATGTAAACTGGCCAAGGAATTCACTGGCCGAGCTGGCTACGGGCAGGCTTACCAAGTGTATGCTATCGAGCGTGAGCGCAGAGCCGCTACTTTTAAATATAGTATTAATGGCCACGCCGAGTAGTACCACAATAAGGCCGGCCGGTATCATCTGCATTTTTTTAAATGCCTTGGTCTGCCACAGGATAAGTATGCCCAGGCCAATGGCAGAAATCACGATCGCACCCACCTGTACATGGTTCAGGGCATTAGTGATAGTATTCATCAGGAAGCCGTCGTCGGCATCCACCAGCTCATCGGCCTTGTCTTTTACAAAACCCACAGCCTCTGGTACCTGTTTAATAATGATGGTGAGGCCAATACCTGCAAGCATCCCTTCTATAACGCTGGATGGCATAAAGTTGGCTATCTTGCCGGCCTTTAAAAAGCCCATCAGCAGCTGTAGTGCCCCGGCAATAATTACGGAGCAAAGAAAAATATCAAATGTCTTTAGTTCGGTTAGGGCGCCAAGTACAATGGCGGTGAGGCCGGCAGCCGGACCGGAAACACTAAGGTGAGAGCCGCTAAGTGAGCCGACTACTATACCGCCTATGATACCGGCTACTATACCGGCAAACAACGGAGCGTGTGATGCCTGCGCAATGCCGAGGCATAACGGAAGCGCCACGAGGAATACGATAAGGCCTGAGAAGAAATCCTTCTTCAGATATTTTGTGATTGAATTGTTCTGTTCCATAGAAACTAATGATGCCTGCCTTGCGGAACATATCTGCAGAGATAAATGCACAGCAGGCTGAGTGGTTAAAAAACTTTTTTCTCTTGAGTGGAAAGGATGCGGACTGTAAACCCGGGGTAAACCAGCAGTAAACAGATAAACAGCAGGCAGCACATATTGCACGCCATTAACTGCCGCAAAAGAGTAGTGTATTAACCGATATTGGGAGGAGGAGTAGGTATTCTGGGGATGTAATGGTCAGGTAAAATAGACGCGCCGTGTATGGCCACCTGCACTTTATGGTTATAGCTGTTCAATATATCCGATTGCTCGTGCAACTCGAATACCAGGAACGGATCCATTTCTTTTTTGATCTTGCCGCCAAAGTCGTCATCGCCGGCAGGTGTGTCGTCGTTATGAACTTCTTCGGTTGTTTGCTGCTTGCCCAAAAGTTTACCTATCTCGCGTATCGGGAGTACCGAGAAGAGTAAAACAAAAACAAACAATATGGCAAACAATTTTTTCACTGCGAACAAAGTAAAACTAAAATAGGCACATTTTTACAAATTCACCGGAAAGGAATTGTTAATTGTAACACAATGGTATATAACAGTGCTACTCCTCTCCTTCGCCGGCGCTGCCATCGGGTGCTGTACCGCGCACTATGTTGCAGATAGCTGCACCATGGCGGTAGATGGACTTATTGAATTTGTTGCCTAATACTACTATAGTAAAATTATCCTGTATCAGCCGGTAGAACGATGTATTGTTGCCATGCCACCAGCCATTATGATAGATTACCTTGCTGCCGTTGGGGTAGCAAAGCATACGCCAGCCAAGGCCGTAGTTCTTTACGCCCGGGCGCTCGAAGGAGCACGGTCCGTAAGCCAGGTCTATCGTCGCCGCGTTAAGCAGGGTATTCTTGTAAAAACTCTGGTCCCAGCGATACATGTCCTCCGGGGTGCTGTATATGCCTTTGTCGCCATACACACCATCTGCAAACATATCGGGTTCGCGCGCCCAGTTGTATCGGTAGCTGATAGCGGCATCCTCCGGCAGTCCCTTAGCCGGGTCGTACACAAAAGTATGGTTCATGCCCAGCGGCTGAAAGATATAATCGTGCATGAATTTGGCATATGGCATGCCGCTCACCACTTCTATCACTTTAGCAAGTACTGCATAGTTGGTATTGCAATAGGTGAAGCGGGTGTCTGCCTTAAATTCAAGGTGCGGTTTGTTCTTGGTCATCAGCGCCAGCATCTCATCATTGTATATTGGTGTGCGCTGATCGCTTTTGTAGTTGGGTACCCAGTGCGTATAATCCGGCAGGCCCGACCGGTGGTCAAGCAACATACGGAGGGTAATGCCCGGATAAGGGAAGTCTTTTATATACGTGGTTACCGGCTGGTCTATATCCAGTTGCTTGTTCTGGTACAGGTACAGGGTAGCTGCACCCGTAAAGGTTTTGGTAACCGATGCCAGCTGGCAACTGCTGTTAGCGGTAAGTGGTATCTTTCTTTCCCGGTTGGCAAGGCCAAAGGCCCTTTCATATATAACGTGGCCTTTATAGCCTATCAGCACATTGCCGTTAAACCCGGCTCTTACCTGTGCCTGGTAAAACTTATCTAGCTTAGCTGTTATATCCCTTATCTGGGGCGACATAGTATCAAATACCAGCGGCGCTATTGGCGTACTCACCGGGTTAAGACCAAAGCCATTTTTATTGGTACGCGCCGATACCTGCTGCGAGTTGGAGTGGCAGGCTATCAGTAATAACGACAATAAAATGGTAACTATATAAAAGTGTTTTGTTGGCTGCATGTTTGTTCTACGCTCTGTACGCTATTCTTATTCTTCACATTTGCCGTTACCGGTCATAGATGACCCTCCCGGCAATACGGGCAAAAATAAATTTTCTACAGATAGAAACCTCACTTGTTTATTTCTATTTTAACAAATGGCAATATATCGTCAATCAGCTCGAAATAACACTGGTTAAGGTGGTAATAATTGGCTACAAATATTTCGTAGGCTTTTTCAGGTGCTGGCATATGCCCTGCACGCCTGTATAAACCATTGAGCGCGCGCTCCATACCTTTTATAGCACGATAACCATATAGCCAGTTGTGCTCTTTCATATGAGGAAAATAGTTGGCAAAATGCTCGGGGAACCATTCCCGGTTTTGCTCCAGCTGATCATAAACTTTCGTAGAAAAATCGCCAAGCGCCTGCGCGTTGGGGAATATTTTAGGATCATTCGCTAAAAAGTGATCATATAGCGTGTCCATTATGGCACCTGCATACAGGCCATAATCTTCCCGGAAAAATACTTTAGCCCGTTTGGTAGCCGTGTGTTCATCGCTGAATTCATCTATCTTCCGGTGCAGCACAATGCCCTTCCATATCTCTTCCGGGTACTTGTTTTGCGCAACCAGTGTACCCTTCACATGGTCGCCGATCATGTTGCCGGTAAGTATGTTGGTATTGCCAAAGGAAAGATATGCGTGCCCCAGGTAGTTCATATCGCGAAGCTATGCATTTACTTAACATAGGTTGATTGAACCTGCTTATGGTAGTATCAGCTCAATCCGCACTTAACCCACTAATTCCCCCAAATCTCCCTTCATCGTCTTTAATTCTATCCGCAGTTTTTCCAGCGATACCATCTGCACATCATTCAGGCGGAAGGGCGGTGGTGTATGCTCGTTTATAGTGATGGTATTGATATCAATGTCCGGATTCAGTTTTTTGAGCATCGGCAATATGTCGTGGAACAGAGACAGGCACTCTTCCAGCACTGCCTGTTGGGCAGGGTTAGGCCGGGAATCAATAGCTTTCTTTTCTTCCTGCTCCAGGTTTATGGTGTTCAGGTCGCGTGCTATGCGCACATTGCAGGTAAGTATGTCGTAATACTCGCTTGTCTTTTCCTTCCCCGGTTCCTCCATGTAACGGTTAAAGGAATCGAATACATCGCTGTTTTTTGATTCTGCTATGCGTTTGTTTTTGGTCCAGTTATTCACCTGGCTGTAGAAAGTGCCTGTAAAATAGTCGTAGTTGGCTTTTATAGCATCAGCCAGGTGGGTAGGCAGCCATTTCTTATCCCAGGCCGGTAGTAGCAGGAAGCCCGATAGTACTGCGAGGGCGGATCCGCCCACGGTGCACAGCGCACGAAACATCAGTATCTTGTAGTTAAACGAATGATCCAGGTTGAAAAGCAGTACAAGGTTCACGGTTACCACAAATACAGCTATTGCATAATTTTTCCGTACATAGTAAACCATCAGCAGGAAGGTGATGAATAAAATACCCTCTTTAAAGTGTGTGCCGGCCGGCAGTAGCAATAAAAGGCTGCCCGTTACGCCGCCCAGCAGCGTACCTGCAACCCTGTCTATCGCCTTCTTCAGCGTGGCACCAAAATAGGGCTGTATCACTATCATCAGGCTGAAGGCGATCCAGTAACCATGGTCTATTTTAAACCATTTAAAGATAAATACGGCAATGCATGCAGCAATGGCAGACCTCAGTGCAAACCTGAACGTAAGGGTATTGAAGTGTGCCAGGGTTTTTATATTGCTGGCAATCTTTTTCGGGTTCAGCACCAGCATCGTTTTCACATGCGAGTACGATCGGAATACCGGAACATCGCCCCCCATCAGGTCTACCCGCTGTATGGCACTTTCCAGCAGTTTTATGGTGCGGCCTGTAAGCTGCAGTATGCGGTTAATGGCATCTGCCTGTTGTTGGTCGGCAGGTAACGGGTATTCTTTAATAAGGGCAGTGAGCTTTTTCAACCGGTTGATCTGCGATATGGCCAGCAGCTTTTCTTCGGACTTAAGCGTTAATACGTACACCGACATACGGCTGATCGCCTCTTTTAGTGCGCTGAACAATGTGGCGGCTTTTACGCGCAGGGTCTCGTCCAGTTCGCCCACGTTAATGTGCTCCATCTCGTCGGCCATCGCTATTACGTTTACCGATACCAGTGCGGCATTTTTACGTAATAACAACAACTGATTTTGCCGGTTGTCGCTGGTATTGGCCTGATGGGCCATGCGGCCAAAGAAGTCGAACGAGTGATCTATTGCAGCGCGTATCTCTTTTTCTTTTACGTAGATCTCCTGCCGTGCCTTAGGATCTACAGCGCTGCGGGTAATGGTATCAACAAGGGTGGAAATAGATCGCCAGATCAGCGCTATCTGCCGGCGAAACGGTTGCTGCACCGGCTCGACAAGCGAGGCTGATATACCCACCAGTATCGGCCAGGCAGAGCCTATCATGATCAGGTAGATGCGATGCGCTACGTCAAACTTATCCCTGTCGGGGTAGGCATTGCAGATAATGAACATCAGGTACACGCATATGGCCAGGCCACTGGCGCGGTCGCCCAGGTTCTTAAGCAGGGTAGCCACAAATGCCGCCACGAACATAAAGAGTACGCTCAGGATTATACTGTCCCCCGTTAGTGTGCCAATTATTCCCCAGAACAGTGCCAGGAGTGCGCCTATAAACAGGGTCCTTACCCGCCAGTTGAAGGATCCCTTCATCTCCACCCACGATATGGCTTCCGCAGTAAGGGTTATCCAAGTGGCGTCTTCAATACGGCCGGTGGCAAGGCCCCATATCATGGGTACGGTGCCGGCTATGGCCATACGCAGGCCCCAGCTCACCATAGGCTCAAAGCTCTCGTTCTGTATGAATGCACTGAGTTTTTTGTATGACTGAATGATGGCCAAGCGATGTAATAATTGTGTTCGTGCGTCAAATGTAAAAAGGACTATGCCAAATACATGGGGATGTTAAAATAATTTACACAGATTTTGCTTTACAATATGGCATGTAAATTGGAATATCCTTAGCAGTTGCTAAACGTTATTTAGCATAAATTGCATAATGATGAAAAAAGTAGCAATATCATTAGCTATTGCCCTGCTGGCCGGTAAAGCGTATGCTCAGCGTATCGATGCAATGAAGGCCGCAGACATCAACAAATGGGCCGCATCGGCAGATACCGTATATATAGTTAATTTCTGGGCTACATGGTGTATGCCCTGTGTGCAGGAACTGCCGGAATTCAACACCCTGTATCAGCACTACCAGGGCAAGCCGGTAAGGATGCTGATGGTGAGCCTCGATTTTAAAGAAGATTTCCCGGGGAAACTGCAAATGTTTGCTCAGCGCAAAAGAATGCTGCCACGGGTAGTATGGCTGTCGGAAACAGACCCTAACAAGTTTGTACCCGAAATAGAAGAATCGTGGCAGGGCTCTATCCCGGCCACGCTCATTATAAAACCGGGTAAGTTGCATAAATTCATAGAAGGCCAGACAAGCGCCGGTGAAATAGGCAAAATCGTGGATGGTGTGATGAATTGAGGTTGATTTGTTTGTTTTAGTTAACTTTACATACTTTAATAATAATATGAGAATAAGACAAATGGCAGCTCTGCTGGTCTGCGTTATGGTTTTAACTAATATGCCCACGCAGGTAATGGCGAAGCGGGCATTACCTAAAACCAACTTTACACTTATAGAAGCTTATAAAACCAAAACAAAGCCGGCTACGCCAAAATCACCACCACCAACGGGTGAGCATTTTATTATAAAATGGACCGCCGATACCTACCCTGCAACGTTTTTCTGGCGTGGGCAAAATGGCTTTATGATGTGCAATATTGCCAGGGCTCATAAGAAAGGTAAAAAGTACGTTACCGAAACAGTGCCATTTGATGCTATTCACAAGGGCGATACGTTGGAACTGCAACCATTTGCCATGGGTAAGGTGCGTATACCGGACGAAATACCTCAGGACGTAACCAATACACTCTTTTACAGGGTAAATGGTAATGATCGTTGGATGCTATATGCTGTAAAGAAAATCACTAAAAAATAAGGTTGTTAGTACAAATCAATAGAAATGCGAAAAATAATTGTAGCTATATCCCTGACTATGTGTTGTTGGGCGGCGCAGGCTCAGCCGTGGATGCCTAAAGACAATCGCCGCATAAAGCTGAGCGAACTGATCAGGGAGCATAAAGCAGAAGAGAAGGAAGAAAAAGAACACGAACGCAAAAGGGAGACCCATGAACAGGGTAAGGTGGAAAAAGAAGGCCCCGAATATCTCTTTGAACGCTGGGTATGGCACCAGAAGCAACACCTGGATAAGGATGGATATATTGTAGGCCCCATGGCCACATGGCAGGCGTGGAGCAAATACCTGGATCAGCAACAGCAGCTGAAAGCAAAGAAAACAACTACCACTCCGGCCAACTGGGTATTCCAGGGGCCTGACTCATGCGACGGTGGTTATTCCGGTTTGGGGCGTGTTAACGCAGTCGCTTTCCATCCAACCAATCCCAACATTATTTTCTCTGGTTCTGCAGGTGGCGGCACCTGGAAAACTGTAGATGGCGGTTTGCATTGGACTCCGCTCTACGGCAATCTACCCACACTTGGTGTAGCTGCTATTGTGGTCAACCCGCTTAATCCCAATACTATTTACGTAGCCACCGGCGATGGTGATGCCTCTGATAATTTTAGTATGGGTGTAGTTAAAAGTACCGACGGCGGCGTAACATGGAACACAACAGGTTTATCGTGGACACCTACCACTTATATGTGGTGCCGCTCTATGGCAATGAATGCCCGCGATACAAACACACTGTTGCTGGCTACAAATAACGGTATGTACATAACGCACAACGGAGGAACCAACTGGACCAACATAGAGCCCGGCGATTATAAGCAGGTGCTCTATCATCCTACAGATACCTCTATTGTGTATGCTACCAATTATACCTCTTCATCGGCTCAGATACTTCGTTCGGCCAACGGTGGTGTCTCCTGGACAACAGTTACATCGTTTACTAATGCGCAGCGTGTTAATATTGCAGTTACACCAGCAGCGCCCAATGTAGTGAAGGCTATAGTGTCGGACGATGCTAACTCAGGCCTGGTAGGCATTTATGGCTCTACCAATGCGGGTGTTTCTTATTCTCCGCTGTATATGAATGATGGCAGTTGTACTAAGAACCTGCTGGGTTACGACCTGGGCTTACCCACTTCCGGTTGTGGTGGGCAAGGCTGGTACGATCTCTGTATTGCCATAGATCCAACTAATGCCAACAATGTAATAATTGGCGGAGTAAACAACTATTTTTCCAGCGATGGTGGTATGTCATGGGATATTGTTACCACGTGGTGGGGTGGTCTGCCAGGTGTAGAAACAGTACATGCGGATAAACATACACTGGCCTATAACCCCCTGGATGGTAAGCTCTACCAGGGCTGCGACGGCGGTATCTATAAAACTACCGATCCGGTGGGTGGCCCCTGGGTTAACATAACTAATGGTATGGGCATCACACAATTTTATCGCAATGCAGTAGCGGCTGGTGTGCCATGGTGCATTGGTGGTGCTCAGGACAATGGCACCAAGATGGTAGACAATGGTGCCGATTACGACCTCACCGGCGGCGATGGTATGCAATGCCGTATAGATTATGAAGATCCAACGCATATCTGGTACACTTCCACCCAGAACGGTGGTATCGTTAAAACCACCGATGGCGGCACTACCTACCAGGATATCGGCAGCAGTATTCCTACATCTTCTACCGGTTTATGGATAACTCCATATATCATTCATCCTACCACTCCTTACAAATTGCTGGTAGGCATAGAAAAGATCTTTGCCTCATCCGACAGGGGGGGATCATGGGATCCTATCTCTCCGCAGTTCAGCTCATCCAACAATGTAGAACATATAGCTATGTGTGCTACTGATGAACAATACATCTATGCTGCACTAGACAACAGCACTATTAAATTCTCTCCGGATTATGGAGGAACATGGAGTACTATTCCCGGGCCATCTTTTGGTGGCAATATCTCAAGAATAGCAGTAGAACCAAAGAAACGCGACGTGCTTTGGGTAACTTTCAGCGGCTATGGTACGCCAAAAGTAGCATCCTACAACAGGGCAACCAACACCTGGACAAACAGGACGGGCACATTGCCAAACATACCGGTAAATTGTATCGTTATCGATTCCTTCTCAGGTACCAAATATATCGGCAGCGATGTGGCTATATGGTACAGGGATACTACTATGACCGACTGGGCATTGTATAACACCAATCTGCCATCGGTAGAGGTAACGGACCTGAATATCAATTACGAAACTAATGAGCTGTGGGCGGCAACATACGGCCGTGGCATGTGGAAGTCGATAAAGAACGAATATCCGAACGGCATCTCCACTGTTCCATATATTGCCGATGTCATCAATATCTCCCCTAACCCAAGCAGGGGCAACTTTACCATTACAACTACTAATGGCCAGTTGATGGGGCAGCCGGTTACCGTCAGGCTTATGGCTACAGATGGCCGTATCATGTTCCAGGATGCGGCTGCTCAGTTCGATAGGGCAGGTGTTATTAACGTTGCCACCCAGAATCTGAAACCTGCCGTCTATATCTGCGAGGTAACGAACGGCAAATTTACTGCCCGCAGCAGGATGGTGATATACTAATACTTGTCTTTAAAACTATATTTGAACGCCCGGCTTTTAGTCGGGCGTTTCTTATGCGTTTATCCTAAAATAAAGGTGTTTTTAACGTTTGCCTCACCGTACTTTTTACGTAACTTGCAGGCACAATAAATCCTTTTTCCTATGCCATATTTCTGCTTATTGTTTTCCGTTCCCAATTATTGGCTCCGCAGTCCGGAATCTCTCCCTTGGCCCGGTTTGTTTTATGCAACTGATTGAATGCCAACTATATCATGACCCGCTTTGTGCATTTTTTTATTTTTTTGATGTACGAGCCTCTCTAATTGGTCTGATAAACGGCATAGCTGCTCACTCATATTGTCATGACCCGGTGCCACTAATGTAATCTATTGGTTATTAATGCATTCATTACCCGATTGGGGCGTTTTTTTTATTCTTTGGCATGGATCAGGAATAGTTGAGATGACGGTGGTATGCAATCAATTTTTGCAGATGTAGCAGATTTTGATTTACTTTACCTTTTACGGATGCTCATTCATATAAGCGAATAGTTTATTATGTGCATTCGTAAGCTTGGCAGTCCCTAAATTTTATAACGTTGAAGTTAAAGTCTTTGGAGATCAAAGGGTTCAAATCCTTTGCAGACAAAACGCACATAGTGCTCGACAATCCCATTACGGGTATTGTAGGGCCCAACGGTTGTGGCAAATCCAATATTGTGGATGCCATACGTTGGGTAATAGGTGAGCATAAAATAAAATCACTTCGTTCCGACAACCTGGAAGACCTGATATTCAACGGGTCGCGAACGCGTACCTCATCGGGTATGGCCGAGGTGTCCTTGACGTTCGAGAATACGCGTAACCTGTTGCCTACAGAATTTACCACGGTAACCATCACCCGTAAATTTTATAAGAACGGCGAGAGCGAGTATCGCCTGAATGATGTGTCGTGCCGTTTGAAGGACATCCATAACCTGTTCCTGGATACTGGCGTAAGCAACGACTCATATGCCATTATAGAACTGGGCATGGTCGATGATATCATCAAAGACAAAGAAGGTTCGCGCCGCAGAATGCTGGAGCAGGCCGCCGGGATATCTATCTACAAAACCCGTAAGAAGGAAGCAAAACAAAAGCTGGAAGCTACTGAGCAGGATATATCACGTATCGAGGACCTGTTGTTCGAGATAAGCAATAACCTGCGTACACTGGAAAGCCAGGCACGTAAGGCAGAGCGCTATTTTGCAGTAAAGAGTGAATATAAGGAAGTAAGCATAGAACTGGCGAAAGCATCGCTGGAACACTTTAACGAACAGTATAAAACACTGAACGACCAGAATGATGCCGAGACTGACCGCCGCACACAACTGGAGGCTATAGTGGCTACCGAAGAGGCAAGTGTAGAGCAGCAGAAGGTGAAGCTGATTGAAAAGGAGCAGGAACTGAACGGATTGCAAAAGCAGTTCAACGAGCTGGCCAATCGTATCCGTCAACTGGAAGCCGATAAGAAGCTGGCAGCACAGCGCCTGGAGCATCTTAAAGATCGGGAAAAGACACTGCGCGACTTCTTATCCGGTGCCGATGGTCAATCGCAGAACCTGGAAGAAATGATCGCTTTTACCGAAGAGCAGATAAGCGAGGCTACAGGCGAACTGGAGAAGATGCGTGGCGAACTGGAAACCCTGAGGGTAACAGTAGATGACAGCCGTAAAGCATTTGATGAGAAGAAGACAGTGCTCGAGCGCATGCGTGCTGATTTCCTGCAGCGCCAGCGCGGCCAGTTTGATGCAGAAAAGCGTGTAGCTATTGCAGATACCTCTATTATGAACCTGCAGCGCAGCATACAGCAGGTGCAGGAAGAGAAGGCGCAGCGCGGCACACAGATCAGCCAGCTAGCCAATGAGCTAAGAGATACTGAGGACAAACTGCAAGACAAACAGGATGAGCTGCAGGACCTGGTAGAAAAGCACGAAGAAGTAAAGGCTAAGATATTGGAAAGCCAGGCCCAGATGGAAAGCTACAGGGCAAGGCTGGTAGACGAGAACCGTAAGCTGGACGCCCGCCGCAATGAGCACGACCTGTTGAAGTCACTGGTGGAAAGCCTGGAAGGTTACCCGGACAGTATCAAGTTCCTGAAGAAAAATAAAGAATGGAACAATGAAGCGCCGCTATTGAGTGATGTTTTTGTTGTGCAGAATGAATACCGTACAGCGCTGGAAAACGTGCTGGACAACTACCTGAACTATTACCTGGTGGCCAATGCCGGAGAAGCGGCAAAGGCATTGCACCTGCTGGAAAGCAACAAGAAAGGCAAGGCCAATTTCTTCATACTCGACCATGTTGGTGCCCCAAGCGATGTTACAGTTCAGGCGCCTGCTAATGCAGTGTCGGCGCTGGATGTGGTGAAGGTAGATGCACAATATGCTGAATTGGCAAAGCGCCTGCTGGGCCATGTGTACATTACGGAAGATACATCGTCTATCCCATCGGCAGAGTTGCAGAATGGCACTGTGCTGGTAGATAAGACAGGTAAGATGGTGCGTGGCAAGTACACTATTGGCGGCGGCTCCGTAGGCCTGTTTGAAGGTAATAAGATAGGCCGTGCCAAGAACCTGGAACGCCTGGCACAGGAGATAGAAGATCTGAAGAATGTGACTGCCGAACTGAAGCAGTTTATAGCCGATACCCAAACACAGATAACCGGCTTTAACCGCGAACTGAATGACCGGGCTATAGAGCAGGCAAGGCAGGAGATAAACCGACTGCAGAACCACCTTGTGAACCTGAAGAACAGGATAGAGAATTTTGAGCACCTGAACCAGAATGGCGACAAGCGTCTGGAAGACCTGCAGGGTCAATTAGAAGATACGCACGAGAGCATACAGGATACACGATCACAGCTGGAGGACATAACGGCAGAGCTTGCAGGCTTGCAGGAACAGATACAAGCAGCAGCCGCTGAGTTTAGCGAAGTAGAGCAGGTATTTAACAATGCCAGTGCGCAATACAACCAGCACAACATTGCTACAACCCGCCAGCACAGCAAGCTGGACGGTCTGAAGCAGGAACTGGCATTCCGCAGCAACCAGCTGGTAGAGCTGAAGCGCCAGATAACCAGCAACAGCGAGCAGTTGCAGCAGATAAGCGGCCAGCTGGAAGAAACAGAGAAAACATTGCACAGCGGTGATAACGAACTGTACGAACTACTGACCCGCAAAGAGACAGACGAAAAGCTGCTGAACGAAAAGGACAGGGACTACTACACCATGCGTAATGGTATAAGCGGCCAGGAGGCCAACCTGAACCAGAAGCGCCGGGAGAAGGAACAGGCAGAGCTACTGCTGCAGACCATAAAGGATAAGCTGAACACCATGAAACTGCAGGTAGCCGGTATGAGTGAAAGGCTGAGTATTGAGTTCAAGGTGAAGCTGGACGATATACTGAACGACCCACGCACAGGCTTACATACTATTGAAGAGCTTACAGCGGATGCCGAGAAGATGAAGAAGCGCCTGGACAATATGGGAGAGGTGAACCCGACCGCCATAGAGGCGTTCTCTGAAATGAAGGTGCGCCACGATTTTATTGTGGAGCAGCGCAACGACCTGGTGGCAGCAAAAGACTCTTTGCTGTCTACTATTGAAGAAGTGGAGAATACCGCCAACAGCAAGTTCCGCGAAACGTTCGACCTGGTGCGTGAGAACTTTGTAACGGTGTTCAAGGCGCTCTTTACATCAGAAGATAGCTGTGATCTGCGCCTTACTGATCCGGATAATATAGCAGACAGTAACATAGAAATATACGCGCAACCTAAGGGTAAGAAGCCAAGTACACTTACTCAGCTTTCGGGTGGTGAGAAGACGTTGACGTCAACGGCGTTCCTGTTTGCCATTTACCTCATTAAGCCGGCTCCGTTCTGTATACTGGATGAGGTGGATGCGCCGCTGGATGATGCGAACGTAGGCAAGTTCACGCAGATGATCCGCAAGTTCTCAGATAATTCGCAGTTTATCATCGTAACGCACAATAAGCAGACAATGGCCTCTGTTGACGTTATATATGGTGTAACCATGCAGGAGCCGGGTGTAAGTAAGCTGGTGCCTGTGGATTTCCGCAGCCTGAATTAATGAGTTTCTAATCTTGTTCTAATCTAAATGTAATGTGGCGGTCATATGTCCTGAGCATAGAAAGGAACGGCTGCATGCAGACTATATTTACGGCCGGGAGGTGATCTCCCGGCCATTTATTGTAATATCTATGAAGTTAAAGCATACACTCAAGACCTTAATAATAGTCACGCTCATGCTGGTTGCTGGCATCAATTCCGGTACCGCACAACCGCGCCTTGCCACTAATAATACTATAGCGTGGCTGGCTAGTTTCAACACTATTTTCCTTACTAAGCATGTGTCTTTATGGGCAGAGTACCAGTGGCGCAGGGACGGCCTGGATTTTAAGGACTGGCAGCAATCGTTGGCTCGCGTGGGATTACAATATCATTTTAAGAACAGCCTTATCCTTACCGCCGGCTATGGCTATATAGAGTCGTTCCCTTTCGGCGACTACCCGGCAGGCCCGTACAAAATACCGGAGCACCGCTTCTTTGAGCAGGCCATGTGGAACAACAACCTCGGCAGGCTACAAATAGTGCACCGCTACCGGCTGGAGCAACGCCTGATAGGCAAGGTGAACCAGAAGGCGGCAGACTATGCAGTAGATGGCTACAACTACACCAACAGGATGCGCTACATGCTGCGCATGGTTTATCCCATCAACCATAAAACAAGTGTAGACAACACCTGGTATGCAGTAGGATTTGATGAGCTGTTCATAGGTTTCGGATCAAACGTTAATCAGAACATCTTCGATCAGAACCGTATAGCAGGTGGTATCGGTTACCAGTTCAACAAGATGCTGAAGATAGAAGCGTGCGCATACAACCAAACTGTGCAGCAGGGCTCCCTGGTGGGTGGCAAGCAGGTGTACCAGTACAATACGGGGTTGCTGGTCAATGCATTCTTCACCAGGCCGGTAAAAGAGAAGAAAGCAGAGGCGCCAAAGCCGTAACTGCCGGGCACTGCCACGAATTAACTTAATATTTATTGATAAGTACTACCTTCGCCGTATGTTGTTGAAGAGCACATCCGGTTTATGGGTATCTCGTATACTGCTTGTTGCAGTGTATAGTGTGTTCTTCTCCGTTCATTTCTTTTATGTAGCTACGTTGCCCTCTCCTTACCCGGCGATGGGCATAAAAAGCGAAGCCTCCATTAGCAGGAAGGAGCATGTTAAGGTGTCTCCTGTAAAGAAAGCTGTTATCAAGATCAACAAACGCTTCCATTTAGATAGTGCAGAGCCGGCAGTGTTAGTATATATACAGCCGCTCAATATCACCTATACCGATAGGGTAGTAGCCAAGCCACTTAGCTACAGGCTTACCTCGCTCATCATCTCACAGGGCTTGCGCGGGCCACCCGTTGGTGTTGTATAACTCCCGTTACAACACCATTCTTCACTTATTAATGTAAATAATGACAGCCCTTTATAGAAGGAAGTGCTGTACTGCATTATGTGCAATATTACTATTGCCTGCAGTAGCATTTCCGCAGCGCAGATATACCTTATCTGCCATTACAGATAGTGCTAACAGCTATCTGCCGGCCCTTATGGCCAAGCAACAACTGGCTATGGCTGCCGATAGCCGCATAAAAGAAACAAGGCACACCTTTCTTCCATCCTTCAGGCTTTCTGAGCAGGTAAATACCGGTACCGATAATTCGCTGGCGGGCAGCTACTTTACCTTTGGTATCACGCCTTCCACATCTGCCGGGGTGCGGGTCGATAATAGTACTCAACTGGCCTCGGGGAACCTGGGCATACTCTACGGAGAATATGAGTTATACAACTTCGGCCTGAATGGGGCTAAGCTTGGCTATGCAAGGTCGCTGGCAGGTATGCAGCATGCAGATGCTGCCAGGGCGCAATACCTGCTGGATGCAGATATTGCGAGGCTATACCTGGAGATGGCCAGGAGCGGAGCACAGCTAAAGGCCGACCAGCAGAACATAGGCCGTTATCAGAAGATATGCAACGTAATAGGCGCGTTGGTAGGCAGTGGCTTATACCCGGGGGCAGATTCGGCAATGGCCCTTGCCGAATTGTCGAGAGCGCGTATCAACTACAATACTACGCTCGACCGTTTGCTGCAAGTAAGAGAGCAACTATCTTTTCTCTCCGGTATAACAGCAGAGCAACTGGTGGTGGATTCGCTTAATCCCGGCCTCATGCGGGATGCATTGACCATCCCATTGCCGCAGGCTGATAGCAATAATCCTGTTGTTGATTATTACAAGCAACAGGTAGCGGCGTATGAGGCTAATGACCGATTGATCAACAGGAGTTACCTGCCGAAGGTAATGGCTGTTACAGCGCTGTGGGCAAGGGGCTCCAGTATACAATACAATGATCAGTTCAGGGATCTCTCCACGGGGCTTAATTACCAGCGTTACAATTATGCGTTCGGCCTGGCGCTCACCTACAACCTGTTTAACCAGCTATACAAGAGCGACAGGAAGCAGATCAACCTGTATCAATGGAATGCGGCAAAGTATGAGCTGCAGCAGCAAGTGCTGAGTTACAATAGCGCATCTGTGAGGGCCAACAGGTCTATACAGCTGGCAACTGACAACCTGAAAGAGATACCTGTGCAATTGCGCGCTGCTGAGGCTACGTATGCCCAGAAGGCTGCGCAGTATAAGGCAGGCCTCATATCGCTTATAGATCTTACCAATGCTTCTTTCGTACTCTACAGGAGCCAGACCGATTACATAGATGCGCTGATACGCCTGTATATGGCAGAACTTGACAAGAGCATAGCATCGGGCCAGTTACAATCATTTATTCAAAGCATTAAATTTTAGAACATGGTAAAAGCCGCATTAAAAAGGCCCGTTACAATAATGGTCTTATTCGGAGGGCTGTTACTGTTCTCTTTAATGGCCATTAAGAACATTCCTATAGATATATTTCCCAAGCTGAATTTGCCTACTATTTATGTAATAGAATCGTACGGAGGTATGTCTCCGCAACAGATGGATGGCTTCTTTGCTACACGCCTGCAAGACCAGTTCTTGTACGTGAACGGGGTAAAGAACATGGAGAGTAAGAATATACAGGGGCTTACCCTTATCAAACTTACTTTCTACGAACAAACCAATATGGCAGAGGCATCGGCACAGGTGGCCCTGCAGGTGAACAGGGCGTCTAAGTTCTTTCCGCCCGGTGCGTTGCCACCCCAGGTTATCCGTTTCGATGCCTCGTCCCTACCGGTAGGGCAGCTGGTGTTCAGCAGCCCCAACAGATCGCTGAAGGAGATATACGACCTGGCGGTGACGCGTGTACGGCCTATGTTTGCCACTGTGCCGGGCCTGTCTGCGCCTCCTCCGTTCGGTGCCAATTCGCGTTCTGTAGTTGTAAGCGCAGATCCTGAAAAGCTGCGCCAATATGGGCTTTCGCCCGATCAGATAGTTGAGGCGATTGCGAAGAACAATGCCATGACCCCATCGGGTAACCTGCGCATAGACAGTACTATGTTTGTAACTACTGTTAATTCTCTTGAAGAGAAGGTAGAAGAGTTTGGCGATATCCCTATTGTATCTGATGGCGCCAATACTGTGTTTGTGCATGATGTGGCTACAGTAGCAGATGCATCGGACGTAACTGTTGACTATGCGTTGGTAAACGGGAAGCGTTCTATTTATATACCGGTGGTAAAGACAGCCGAAGCATCCACCTGGGGCGTGGTGCAATCATTAAAGTCGAAGCTGGCAGAGATGCAAAGCCTGCTGCCGGAGGATGTACACATCAGCTACGAATTTGACCAGAGTGTGTTTGTGATGAACTCTGTTAAAAGCCTGGTGAGCGAAGGTTTGCTGGGTGCTATACTTACCGGCATAATGGTATTGCTGTTTCTGAAGGATTGGCGCAGCTCGCTGGTGGTTATCATTACCATACCTGTATCTATCCTTAGCGCCATACTCTGTTTGTCGTTGTTCGGACAGACGATCAACATCATGACCCTGAGCGGCCTGGCGCTGGCTATTGGCGTACTTGTAGACCAGGCCACAGTAACGATAGAGAATATACACCAGCACCTGGAAATGGGTAAGCCTAAACGCCAGGCTGTGCTGGATGCCTGCCAGGAGATATCGTTCCCGCTATTGCTGATCCTGATGTGTATACTGGCCGTGTTTGCGCCATCGTTCGTAATGACGGGAGTGCCTAAAGCCATGTTTGTACCCTTGTCTTTATCTATCGGGTTTGCCATGATAGTATCGTTTGTGGCAGCACAAACGTTGGTGCCGGTTATAGCCAATAAGCTGCTGAAAGAAGAGATGTTTACAAAGCATGGCTACGTAGCGAATGAACCTGCACTGACACTCAGCGACAATGAACGTACGCAGGCCGAACAAGGAGATGAACACGGAGCAGGCTTCTTTCACCGGCTAAAAGGTAGGCTGGGCAACACTATAGACAGGTGGATGCCAAGAAGGCGGCTGATAGTAACTGCCTATGTGCTGCTGGCACTGGTGGCGACAGGGTTGTGTTACTTTTTTATAGGAAAGGACCTGCTGCCTAAAACCAATAACGGGCAGCTACAGGTGCGTATAAAAGAGCCCGATGGTACAAGGCTGGAGAAAACCGAACGCGATGTGAAGGGTATACTTGCGGTAGTAGATTCTGCTGTAGATGGGAATGTGGCCATCAGTTCGGCCTACGTAGGTATTGTGCCCAGCAGCTATGGCACCAGCAACCTGTACATCTTTAACAGCGGCACCCATGAAGCATTGGTATTAGTGAACCTGAACGAAGACTATAAGGTAAAGCTTGATGCGCTAAAGGATAAGCTGAGAGCGGCTATACATAAGCATTACCCTGCAGTGAGTATATCTTTTGAGCCTATAGAGCTTACTGAGAAGATAATGGCGCAGGGGGCGGCTACGCCCATAGAGGTGCGTGTATATGGTAAGAACTACAAAGATGTGGTGCAGTATGCAACGGGGCTGGAGGATACGCTGAAGCATGTATCATTTCTGCGGGACGTACATATTGCCCAGCCACTGAAGTTTCCCACTATAAGGATACGGGTAGACCGCTTTAAGCTGGCACAAATGGGCCTTACGCTGAATGAAGTGGCCCGGAGCATAACCGATGCAACATCATCGAGCAGGTTTACAGAAAAGGTGCAGTGGCTGGATGAGAAGGTGTCCTACACTTACCAGGTGCAGGTACAGGTGCCGGAGCATATGATGAACTCGCTGGCAGAACTACAGTCGGTTACGCTGGCGAAGGGTAAGGCACGGCCGGTGCTATCGGATGTGGCCGAGCTTTCTATAGACACATTGCCGGGAGAGTATGATAGGGTAGGCCCAAGGCGATTTCTTACGGTTAGTGCCAACATTTATAAGAAAGACGTAGGTAGTGCGACAGAGGAGGTAAATAAGGCTATAGCCGCGATGGGAACACCTCCCCGTGGACTGGTAACAGAAGTGCGCGGTATGTCGGCTTTGCTTACAGAAACGTTGGATTCTCTACAGACCGGCCTGGCCGTGGCTATAGTTGTTATCCTGCTATTGCTCATCGCTAACTATCAGTCGGTAGGTGTAGCGATCTCTGTATTGTCTACTATACCTGCAGTGCTGTTGGGTGCTATGTTATTTCTGCTGCTTATGGGCGCTACATTAAACCTTCAATCTTATATGGGGCTTATCATGAGCACGGGCGTATCGGTAGCCAATGCCATCCTGATAGTGACCAATGCTGAAGCGCTGCGGATGGAATACAAAGATCCCTTTAAGGCTGCGAGAATGGCCGCCAGCATACGATTGCGCCCTATACTGATGACCAGTTGTGCTATGGTAGCGGGCATGGTGCCTATGGCCAGTGGACTGGGCGAGTCCGGAGAGCAAACAGCCCCATTGGGTATAGCTGTGATAGGTGGACTTATTGCCTCCACGGCTGCCGCGCTGTTTATAGTGCCACTGGTATACGGCTGGGTACGACAACGTTCCGGTTATCAATCTGTTTCATTAATGCCTGAAAACTAAACACAAGATCATGTATAGATATTTAATAGTAATTGCAATAATAGCATTGGGTGTTACCGGCTGTGCGCACAAGGAAGAACAGAAGAAAGCAAAGCCTGCCAAACCCCATTATAAACTGGCCATGACAGAACAGGGTGGAGTGTCTGCAACTATAAAGCTTCCCGGCCTGCTGACGGCCTATAATGAAGTGAGCATTTTCCCCAGGATAAACGGGTATGTAAAAGTAGTAAAGGTGGATATAGGTACACACGTAGCTGCCGGAGCCGTGTTGATGCAACTGGAAGCGCCTGAGTTGACGCAGGCGGTGATGCAGGCGAAAGAACGATATGCGCGCAGCAAGGCCGACCTGGTGGTGGACAGAGAGCGATATAGCCGCCTGCAACAGGCCGCACAGACAGAAGGTGCGGTATCGGCCATGGATATATCTTCTATAAAGGCAAAGATGGCTGCTGACAGCGCGCTGTGCAATGCAGAGAAAGCCAACTGGGAGATGCAGCAGGCTATGTTGGATTACACGGTAGTAAGGGCACCCTTTGCCGGTGTGGTGACCGAGCGAAACGTATCGCCCGGCGCACTGGTGAGTGCTACCGCAAAGGATAAGCCCATGCTGGAACTGAAAGATATAGTACATCTGCGGTTGCAGGTAGATGTGCCCGAGAGCCTTGCGCCAGCGCTAAAGGAAGGAGATAAACTATCTTTTACACCCGGCACACAAGGCGGACAAGTGATGTACGGTAACATAACGCGTAAGGCCGGTAGCATATCGGGCAAATACAGGAGCGAGCGTATAGAGGTGGATGTAGATAACAAGGACGGTAAACTATCTGCAGGCAGCTATACCGATGTGCTGATACAATCGGCTGGGAATATCAAAGCGGTGTATGTGCCACTATCCGCAGTGGTTACCTCTACCGAACGTAAATATGTGCTGGCCGTGCGCAATGGCAAGACGGTGAAGGTAGATGTGACAACGGGTAATAAGGATATGTCGCGGATAGAGGTTTTTGGTGCACTACAGGCAGGCGAACAGGTATTAGTTGATGCTAATGATGAGATAGCAGAGGGGGAAATGGTGAAGGGTGAATAGCAGTACTGGCAGGCCTGTGCCTGTCAGTACTTAATTTATCAACTGTTCTAAGCCTCTACCAGCTCTCTGGCGTTGAGCATAGCGGCATCGCTTGGTTTTTCTCCGCCTATCATGCGGGCTATGGCCAATACTCTTTCGCTTTGCTGCAGTACCCTGATGTTAGTGGTGAGTTTGCCTGTGGTATCAGCCTCTTTAAATACGTAGAAGTGCCTTGATCCGCGAGCGGCAACCTGTGGCTGGTGCGTAATGCAGATGACCTGGTGATACTGTCCCAGTTCTTTAAGCAGGGCGCCTACCTGGCGTGCGGCTTCGCCGGATATACCGGTATCTACCTCATCGAAGATAAGGGTAGGCATGTGCAGCGCCTTAGCGGTCATAGATTTTATGCACAGCATAATACGACTCATTTCGCCACCTGATGCTGCTTTTTGCACTGGCTGCATGTTGCCGCTTTTGTTGGCATCCAGCATAAACTGGACATTATCAGTGCCGTTGGCTGTGGGCTGTACCTGTACCAACTGCACATCGAAACGTGCGTTAGGCATGCCTACCAGTGCCAGCAGATCATTCATTTTTGCTACGAATGCCGGGATGGCTTTCTTCCTGTTATTGCTGAGGGTAGTTCCTTCTTTCAGCAACTCGCTATGTAGTGTCTCTTCTTCTTTCGACAGGCGCTCTATAGCATTACCTATGTTGAGTGTGCCTTCCAGTTCCTGTTCCAGCTTTTGCTGTAGCTCCAGTAACTCGTTGGTGGTATTGAGCGCGTGCTTTTTCAGCAGCTTATAGCCTACATCCACGCGTTGTTGCAACTCATCCATCACCTGTGGATCCAGATTTACCTCTTCTTCCTGCTGGGCCAGTTCGGCAGCAATATCCTTCAGCTCTACCCATGAGGAGTTGAGCCGTTCCTGCAAGGGCTTAAGTGACGGCATAATTTCGCCAACGCTTTGTAGTTGCTGGCTCATACGTTTCAATTCGTTCAGGAAAGGTTGTTCCCCTTCTTCCAGCAGGTTGCGGGCATTGCCCAGCACCTGTACTATACGCTCTGAATGGCTCAGTTGCTTCAACTGTGCTGCGGCATTTTCAATCTCATCGGTTTTAAATGAATATTGCACCAATTCATCCAGCAGGAACTGTTTATAGTCTGCTTCCTTTTGCCATTGTGCCTGTTTGTCTTTCAGGTCATTCAATTCATTCCTTACTTTCCTGTACCTGCTGTACAGTTCCTTATAGCCCTGTCTTGCGGCGGTGGTGCCGGCTATGGCATCCAGCGATTCCATCTGGAAACTGTTGTCTTCGAGTGCCGTATGGTCGAACTGCTGGTGGAGATCTACCAGTAAAGAGGTAAGTTGATTGAGCGTACTGAGCGTTACAGGTGTATCGTTAATGAAGGCTCTTGATTTGCCATTGGCCGCTATTTCCCGCCTGATGATACACTGGTCTTCGAAGTCCAGCTCTGCGGCTGTAATGGCTGCCTTAAAGGCGTCATTGTCGCGTACATCGAAATAGCCCTCGATAACCGACTTTTCAGATTTGTTGATGAGCACGGCTGTATCTGCGCGCTCGCCCAATATGAGCGACAATGCACCGAGAATGATACTCTTACCTGCGCCAGTTTCCCCGGTAACAGTATTCAGCTGCTTATCAGGCTCAATAGTGAGCTGATCGATTATAGCGTAATTCTTAATGGCAAGTTTCTGTAACATACTGGAAAGACGAGTGTAAAATTAATGAACCATTGCTAATTGTGCGTAAACAAAAAGCTCCCGTGGAAACGGGAGCTGTATAAAAAGTGTCATTTGTCTCAATTAATCTGGCTTGTTGCCATCAAGGAATGTATTGATGGTGTTGATATTGCCATTGTTATTGCCAACGCTATAGCCGCTGTAGTGGTTTGATGCGGAGCTGCCGTTATCCAGCTGTACATTTTTGCGCATGTAAGCAGGTACGTTCTCTATTTCATCAGTGCTTTCTGAGCTTTTGATGTTGAAGCTCATGCGGCGCAGGCGCTCGGCACGGTCTTCCAGGGCCCTTTTCTGCTCTTCGAAACGGCGTTTTTCCTCTATTTCATCGGCAGTAAGAACGCGCTCGCCGATCTTTACTACTTCTTCCTGTACCGGTTCGTTCTTAATTACAAGGCGCATAGAAGTATCTTCCTCTTTCTTGTCTTCGAAGAACACGAATGGCGCTGGCGCAGGAGTTTCTACAACTGCTACAGGCTCAATAACAGGCGCTGGAATTGGCGCAGGTGCAGGCTCTTCCTGTATCCTGATCTGCATTACGGGCTCTTCAACCAGAGTTGGTGTAAGATCGACAGGAACTACTGGTGCTGCTTTCTGCTCGAAGTTGATGGTGTTTTCTATAACAGGAGTTACCTCTTCCAGTTTGAAGTTGATCTTCTCAGCTTCCCTCTTACGGGTTGGCATCTCCATGTTTATTTCCTTGTAGTTGAAGCCGGTAGCGATAACAGTTACCGCGATCTTATCGCCCAGGTTCGGGTCGTGGCCCATACCCAGGATAACGTCGCAGTTGTCGCCCGCCTGCTGCTGTACATAAGCCTGTATAGCTTCAGCTTCGTCCATTGTGTGTTCGAATTCGCCTGCAGCGGATGTAATATTCAACAGCAGCCATTTAGCGCCTGTGATATCACTATCGTTAAGCAACGGAGAGTTAAGTGCCTGCTCAACAGCGTGCAATGCCCTGTTCTCGCCTGCAACCGATGCGCTACCCAGGATAGCTACACCGCCATTCTTCATAACGGTACAAACGTCGGCAAAGTCAACGTTCATAGAGCCTGTAGTAGTGATCACGTCTGTGATACATTTAGCGGCAGTAGCCAGGATATCATCGGCCTTGGCAAATGCCTGTGTGAAAGGCAGGTTGCCGAATTGCTGACGCAACTTATCGTTGGATATGATCAGCACGGTATCCACATGCTCGCGCATGCGCTCAATACCTTCCTGGGCCTGCTTCATACGTTTACGGCCCTCGTAAGTGAACGGCGTGGTAACGATACCCACGGTAAGGATGTCAAGGTCTTTACAGATCTTGGCAACCACCGGTGCACCGCCGGTACCTGTACCACCACCCATGCCCGCAGTAATGAATGCCATACGGGTGTTTACTTTCAGTATTTTGGCAACGTCTTCAATGCTCTCTTCGCAAGATTGTTTTCCGATCTCGGGGTTAGCGCCGGCGCCCAGGCCTGCTGTAAGATGTGGGCCTAACTGTATCTTATTGACTACCGGGCTTAGCGCCAGTGCCTGGGAGTCGGTATTGCAGACTACAAAGTCTACACCTTCTATACCCAGGTTGTACATGTAATTTACGGCATTGCTGCCGCCGCCACCTACGCCGATAACTTTAATGATAGACGACTGATTCTTTGGAATTTCGAAATGTATCATACCTAATTTAAATTTTCGGGTTAATAAATAATGGTTAGTTGTGAGTTGTTATTGTTTATGTTGTTTGTTGCTTATTCTATTATCTGGTCGTCAACGTCTTCAAAGATGCTGATGAATTTACCCTTCAGCATATCGAACATGCCTTTTACTTTTTCGTTGCGTTTGCGGCTGCGCTCTTTGGCTTCCTCGCTGAGGCCAGCTTTTGACTGCTGTTCTTCGATCTCGTCTTCAGTAGCAGTATCTTCGGCAGCTACGCTTTGCAGGTCTATCTTCTCTACTTCTGCCCCGGGTACATGAATGTAATTGCCACCCTGGCCGGCAAAGCGCATACGGCCATTCTCAAAGTCGTGATAGCCACGGAGAATGAGGCCAATAC
Source organism: uncultured Flavipsychrobacter sp. (assembly GCA_964588295.1). GTDB lineage: Bacteria > Bacteroidota > Bacteroidia > Chitinophagales > Chitinophagaceae > Flavipsychrobacter. The sequence goes on from CAZPOT010000021.1 coordinate 39,894, forward strand.
ATGTTGAGTACATAGGATTCATCAGCGCTTCGGCATGACCGCCTGCAAGGTGTTCGTTAGGCAGGCCTACGCGTGCGCTCATACCTGTAACGAATTCCGTCATCTGTGGCAGGTGCTTCAAACGTGCGCCACCACCTGTAAGGATGATACCACCAAGTAACTTCTTGTCCAGCTCTACCTGCTTCAGGTGATACACCACATAGTCGAGGATCTCCTGCATACGCGCCTGGATGATATGGGCCAGGTTCTTTACGGATATCTCTTTAGGCGGCAAGCCACGAAGACCAGGTATGGTGATGTAAGCACCAGAGTTAGCCTCCTGTGCCAGTGCCATACCGAACTGTACCTTCATCTGCTCGGCCTGTGCTTTGAGCACGCCAAGACCATTGCGGATATCGTTGGTGATATTGACACCTGCGTACGGTATAACAGCAGTATGCTTCAGTATGCCATCATAGAACACAGCCATGTCTGTAGTGCCACCACCTATATCAACAATAGCTACACCGGCTTCCAGGTCCTCATCGTTCATTACAGCTGCTGCAGATGCCAGTGGCTGTAACACGAGGTCTTGTGTTTTAAGGCCAGATTTTTCTACACAGCGGTTGATGTTGCGGATAGCATTCTTATCACCTGTTATAAGGTGGAAGTTGGCACCTATCTTAACGCCGCTCATGCCTATAGGGTCGGTGATGTTGCCTGTGCTATCTATGGTAAAGTCCTGCGGGATGATATCGATGATCTGATCGCCGGCAGGGATGTAAGTTTTATATTGATCTTTTATCAACAGGTCTATATCGTCCTTGCTGATCTCGCCTTCTACGTTGGTACGCACCCTGTCGCCACGCGTCTGCAGGCTCTTAATATGCTGCCCGGCAATGCCGACATACACATCCTTGATCTCCAGCTGTGGATTGGATGCCAGACATCGTTCAATGGCTTGTTCTATAGAGCGTATGCATTGCTCTATATTCATTACAACACCATGGCTCACGCCGGCAGATTCAGCACGACCGAATCCTAAGATCTCGATCTTGCCAAACTCGTTTTTTCTGCCTGCTATGGCCACTACCTTGGTGGTCCCTATATCCAGGCCAACTATGATAGGTTGTTGTTTGTTGCTCATATCACTTCTGTTTAAAAATAATAATTATTATTGGTGGTCTTTATGTTCCGGTAAAGTATATTTTGGTTTCTTTTCCTCTTTTTTCTTCTCGTCTTTTTTAGGGGTGCCTTTGTCTTTGGCTTGCTCCTTTTTATTGTCCTTCTTAACAGGTTCTTTTGTCTTGCCCTTATCCTTTTTGTCGTCTTTTTTCGGTGTTGCTTTAGTATCTTTTTTATCGTCTTTTTTTACCGCCTTTTTCTCCTCTTTTTTCTTTTCCTCTTTTTTATCTTTCGCCTGCGGCTTTGCGTTTTTTACCTCTGCTGCTACTTTTCTTGCGCCTGGTTTATCTTTTTTGTCTGCACTCTTTGCCTCCTTCTTCTCCGGCTTTGCTTCTTTTTTATCGGCTACTGCCAGTTCGGCTTTTGCAGCTGCCTTTACGGCTTCCTTCTGAGAGTGCAATGAGTCGATCGCGGCTTCTGTCTGCACAATACTGTTTATCCAGTTCATGCCGTTTGCGGCCTTATCAACAGGTCCTTTGTAAGGGAGTGATGGCGCTGCAACCACCTGGCCTTTGAATCGCACATCCAGTGTCTCGTACTTGTCCCAACCAACACGGTTCAGTACGTTGACGTAGAAAGAATACAGGTTGCTGAACTTTTCCTTCATGCGTGATGTATCGCCGAATATGATGCGTTGCTGACCGAGTACCGGCATCAGTTCGAATGTGCGATCTGAATCGATAATGATCTGCGATACCTGTGCATTCCAGAATGTATCCGCTTGTATGGTACGAGCCAGCATGGCAATCTGCTGCTTCATACTTTTACTGATGCTATCGTTACTTAATACCGGTACATTAGTGACAACTGATGTATAGAAAACAGAATTTGGTGCTATCGGCATCAGGCTGTAAGTGTTATCCATATAGCAGCTGGCGCCATTCTGCTGGAATAATCTGACAACCGGTATGCGTTGCGTAACAGAGATATGCAATACCCGGGCAGCATCTACATACAGTGAGGCATCGGCAACCCAGGGGTCGGCCCTGAGTACCTGCTCCATGCTTTGTATGTCCAGCTTATTTACCGGAATGTGCATTATGTCTATATTCCTGTTGTTGATCGTTTCGTTCAGTATTTGCTCTGCTTCTATAAAATGGTACTTCTTGCCACTATTGATGTGTACTTCTACACGATCGAGGTATTTTGCACCTTCGATTTTAGCGGCGCTGCTGATGGCAATAACGCACGATACAGTAACCACAAGTGTTGTGAACACCTGCAATACCTTACGTATCGATATTTTGCGTTTGGTTGCCATTATTGTTTTGCTTCCAGTATCTGTTTTATTGGTTCCACTAGCTTATCTATATCTCCGGCACCTGATACGATGAACATATCAAGCGGAGCTCTCTTCACGTACTCCAGCAAACCCTCTTTAGAAAGGATGGTGTGCGGTGTGCTCATTTTATCTGCTATTATCTGCGTGGTCACTCCTTCCATTGGCAATTCACGGGCAGGGTAAATGTCCAGCAGCAATACCTCATCGGCCATATCCAGGCTGTGTGCAAAGCCATCTGCAAAATCGCGTGTGCGAGAGAACAGGTGCGGCTGAAAACTTACCACACAGCGACGATTAGGGAAGAGGTGCTTTGCGCTCCTTATCAAGGCCGCCAGTTCCTCGGGGTGGTGTGCATAATCATCAATAAAAACAACTTTCTCGTTTTTAATGATATACTCGAACCTGCGCTTTATGCCCCTGAAGCCTGCCAGAGCGGTTTTCACTTTCTCCGGATCGATACCCAGCATTTGGGTAACGGCAACCGCTACAATGGCGTTTTCTACATTGTGCAGGCCGCCTATGTTCAGTTCCAGATCGCTTATGCGCCAGTCTTTAGCATTAATGCTAAAAGTGTAGCCTCCGTTGCGCTGCATCATATCTATACCATAGATGTCTGCGGCATCGTTAGATAAGCTGTAGGTAACCTTGTTGGTGGCATTCAGTTCTGATGATCGGTGTAAGCCATGCTTTACCAATAGCGTGCCACCGTTTTTTATATTGTGCGTATACTGGATGAAGGCTTGCTCCATCTCATCAGCAGTTCCATAAATGTCCAGGTGGTCGGGATCCATGGCTGTGAGCACGGCGATATCCGGGAACAACTTCAGGAAGCTGCGGTCATACTCGTCAGCCTCTATTACAGCAGTGTCGTTGGCGCTGCTCCAATAGTTGCTGTTGTAGTTTACTGATATGCCGCCCAGGAACGCGTTACAGCCATAACCCGTTTCGCGCAGCAGGTAGGCGATCATGGTGGAAACTGTTGTTTTGCCATGTGTGCCTGCTACGGTAATGGCATGAAGAGATTCGCTGATCCACTGCAATACGTCGCTACGCTTGTAAACGGCATAGCCATTATCGCGCAACCAGTTCAGTTCTTTATGATCCTTTGGTATGGCAGGTGTATATACTATCAGTTCTGCATCTTTATCAACAAGCGCAACATCATCGGTATAATGAATGCTCATCCCTTCTTCCGCAAGCTTTTTAGTAAGCGCTGTTTCTGTGCGGTCGTAACCACTTACAGCAGCGCCCTGTGCAACAAAAAAGCGGGCCAGGGCGCTCATCCCTATGCCGCCTATACCTATAAAGTATACTCTTTTTATTGCTTTTACGTTCATCTTACTATTTTGCTATTGCTATTATCTTATGAGCTATTCTTTCGTCTGCATCTTTTATTGCCAGTGATCTCAGATTTTCCTTCATCTCGTTCTGCTGTTCAATATTGTTGAGCAGATCTTTGATGGCCGGAACAAGTTCGGTTATAGCCTTGTCGTTCCTTATCATTATTGCTGCATGCTGGTTCACTAAGGCCATAGCATTGCTGGTCTGGTGATCTTCGGCTGCTGTGGGCAGCGGCACAAATATGGCAGGCTTTGCAGCGATGCACAGTTCTGCTATTGCTAAAGCGCCAGCACGTGATACCACCACATCTGCAAGCGTATAAGCTTCGGGCATTTCCTTAATGAAATTCATTACGGTCACTCGTCCCTTAAATGCTTCGGCGCGTTTCTTGGCCTGTTCAAAATAAGGGTTGCCTGTCTGCCATATCAGCTGTATGTTTTCCTGCATCAGCCTGTCCAGCCCAGCATCAATAGCCTCGTTTACTGCTTTAGCGCCCAGGCTGCCACCAACTACCAGTACGGTTTTTACACCGTTCTTAAATCCAAATATCGATTCAGCCTTACCGGCTGTGGTATTCATATCTGTTATCTCCTTCCTTACCGGGTTACCGGTAAGCAGCAACTTATCTTTGGGAAAGAAGCGATCCATATGCTCGTAAGCCACACAAATTGCCTCGGCTTTTTTGCCCAGTATTTTGTTGGTTTTACCCGCGTAAGAGTTTTGCTCCTGTATCAGCGTAGGGATATTCATGCCCTGTGCTGCGCTGAGCATAGGGTAGCTGGCATAGCCACCCACGCCTACTACCGCGTTTGGAGCAAAGTCTTTCAATATCTGTCGGGCCTTCATACGGGCCTTCAATATCTTGAAGGGCAGGGACAGGTTTTTAAGCATATTGCTCCGGTCGAAGCCTGCTATGTCCAGCCCTACTATGTTAAAGCCGGCCTGTGGCACCTTCTCCATTTCCATACGGCCATTGGCGCCCACAAACAATAGTTCTGTACCCGGCTGTATGCGCTGCAAAGCATGGCCTATAGCCACCGCGGGGAAGATATGCCCCCCGGTACCACCACCTGCTATTATCACGCGCAAATTGCTCATATCATTTTCGCCTATGCAGTTTTTAACCCTGCTGCGGCGCCTTTTTTACCTGTTTGTATAAATACTTTCGACCCTGCATCGTTCAGCTGCTCGTCGGTTACTTCTTCTTCCTCTTCCTGTACTTCAGGCGCTATGTCGGTTGCCAGTACGCCTTTTTCTTTTTTCTCTACCTTTCTCTTTCCGGCTTTCTTTTTAGAGCCTTCCATCTCATCTACATACTTGCTTACGCTAAGTATAATGCCGATGGCGATACTGGTGAACCAGATAGAGGAACCACCCATACTTACCATTGGCAGGGTAAGGCCGGTTACCGGTACCAGGTGCACATTCACGGCCATATTCAGCATGGCCTGGAATACCAGCGTTATACTAAGCCCCACCGCCAGGAATGCACCAAAGGCAAAGGGACATCGTTTAAAGATCAATATGCTTCGCCATAGGAAAAGCAGGTAGAAGAACACTATCAGTGCGCCACCTATCAGTCCGTACTCTTCTATTATGATAGAGTAGATAAAGTCGGAGTAGGGGTGAGGCAGGAAGTTGCGCTGCAGGCTGTTGCCTGGTCCACGGCCGGTAACTCCCCCATTGGCAATGGCTATTTTAGCCTGCTGCACCTGGTATACATCTTCCTGTTTAGGGTCGTCTTTTTTCTTACCACCGGTAAAATCTACTATACGTTGTTCCCATGTTTTTGCACGGCCCCAGCCGGTGAGCTTTGAGCCAAGGAACAACAGCGTAACACCCATAATGCCTGCAGCAAACAACAGCAGCAGGTGTTTTACCTCTACACGGCCAATGAAGAACACTATACTACAAGTGGCGCCCAGCATCAATGCCGTAGAAAGGTTGGCCGGTGCAATAAATGCACAGGTAAGGAACATGGGGATCAAAACAGGCACAAAGCCTTTTTTGAAGTCTTTTATAACGGCCTGTTTCATGCTGAGCACGCGTGCCAGGAACATGAACAGGGCTAGTTTTGCGAGATCTGATGTCTGGAAGGTCAGGTTGATGCCTGGCAGTTTTATCCAGCGGGAGCCTTCGTTGAGGCTGGTGCCAAAGAACAGGGTATACAGCAGTAGCGGCAGGCTTATTAAATATAAGAACACTGCAACTTTTGCAAACTTTGTATAGTTGATATTATGTACCCAATAGATGATGAGCAGGCCCAGCCCGAGCACCATTACCTGCTTGAGCAGGAAGTAACTTGAATTCTTATCAGAGCGATAGGCCAGTGAACCGGTAGAGCTGTACACGGCAAGGAGGCTGATGAGCGAAAGCATCAGCACCACGGCCCATATGACCCTGTCTCCTTTAGTTTTGTTCAGCAATTTATGTACACTCATTGTTCCGGTTTTATCCTTTATTATAATTCCCGCACGGCATCTTTAAACTGGCGGCCACGATCTTCGTAGTTCTTAAACAGGTCGAAGCTGGCACATGCCGGTGAAAGCAGTACTACATCACCTTTATCAGCAAGCGCGTATGCAGCCTTAACAGCGTCTTTTGCACTGGTAGTATCCACAATGGTCTCTACTATATTGTCGAAAAACTGGTGAATAGGCTCGTTGTGCACGCCAAGACACACAATAGCCTTTACCTTTTCTCTTACCAGGTCTTCGATCTCCTGGTAGTTGTTGCCCTTATCCTGGCCGCCAAGCAATAATATGGTTGGCTTGGTCATGCTTTCCAGCGCAAACCATACAGAGTTGACATTGGTGCCTTTACTGTCGTTGATAAAATCAACGCCGCGTACGGTAGCCACATATTCCAGCCTGTGCTCCAAACCTTCGAAAGATTCAAAGCTTTCACGGATCTTCTCTTTCCTGATATGTGCTGCCCGTCCTGTGATGCCCGCTGCCATAGAGTTGTATTGATTGTGCCTTCCCTTAATGGTAAGGTCGTGAATAGAGGCCTGCATGTCTTCTGTGCCATATTTAATGTGCAAAGAGTCTCTATCCGCGAACGCACCTTCGTCGTGAATCTTTTGTTCGTCCATTGTAAAAAATACTGTTTTGGCGTTAACCGAATGGGTAGTTAAGTAGTTATTTATTGCCGGATCGTCTGCGTTTACTACAAACACATCTGATGCCGTTTGGTTTTCTGTTATCCTGAATTTTGATGCTACATAGTTCTCAAACTTGTACTCATACCTGTCTAAGTGATCGGGCGTGATGTTAAGTAAGACTGCTATGTCTGGCCTGAACTGGTGAATGTCATCGAGCTGGAAACTGCTCACTTCAATTACATACCAGTCTGCAGGCTTTTCGAATATCTGCAGGGCAAAGCTGCGGCCTATATTGCCCACCATAGCTACATCGTAGCCTGCTGTTTTAAATATGTGCCAGGTGAGCTTTGTGGTGGTGCTCTTGCCGTTGCTGCCGGTGATAGCTGCTATCTTGCTATTTCCCTTGTAACGATAGCCGAACTCTATCTCGCTGCACACCTCTATACCCTTGTAGCGTATTTTCTTTACTATTTCTGCTTTGTCGGGTATGCCCGGGCTTTTCACCACGCAGTCAGCAGCAAGTACTGTAGCCTCTGTATGTCCGCCTTCCTCAAACACTATCCCGTGCTCCTGCAGCATAGCTTTGAAGTTGGGCTTAATAGTGCCACCATCGCTCACAAACACATCCCAGCCCTGCTGGTTGCCCAGCAATGCAGCGCCAACGCCGCTTTCAGCAGCGCCCAGAACCACGAGCTTTTTCTTGTTTGTTTCCACTTTTACTTATTGCAGTTTTAATGTTACTATACTCATTATGGCCAGTATGATGCCTACTATCCAGAAACGGGTAACTATCTTAGATTCGTGATAGCCCAGTTTTTGGTAGTGGTGATGCAACGGTGCCATTTTAAATATCCTGCGGCCTTCGCCGTATTTCTTTTTTGTCCGCTTGAAGTACCATACCTGCAGCATTACTGAAACATTCTCTACCAGGAAGATGCCGCACACAATAGGTATCAATAGTTCTTTGCGCACTATAATAGCCAGCGATGCGATGATGCCGCCTAATGCAAGGCTGCCGGTATCGCCCATGAATACCTGTGCCGGATAGGCATTGTACCACAGGAAGCCAACACATGCGCCTACAAATGCTCCGATAAAGATGGACAACTCGCCCAGGTTAGGGATGTCCATAATGTTGAGGTAGCCGGCAAATATGTAGTTGCCGGATATATAGGCAAATACACCAAGACAAACGCCTACAATAGCCGAAACACCTGTAGCCAGACCATCTATACCATCGGTAATATTAGCACCGTTAGATACTGCAGTTATGATGATGATAACTGCCAGCACATATATAATAGGTGTTGTGATGCCGATGTTCTTTTCGCCGAAGATGGCTGCTATCTTCTCGTAGCGGAACTCATGCGTTTTAATGAACGGAAGAGTGGTGGTAGCAGTACGTACGTTGGCAAACTTATGTTCACGGCCTACTTCGTCTTTGCGCATTACCTCGCGTTCCAGTTTTTCTTCCGTATTATAAATTGGTGTTTTATTGTCTTTTATCTCCCTGCTGATCACTACATTGTCGTTGTAGTACATAGTGAGCCCTACAATGATGCCCAGCCCCACCTGGCCGATTATCTTGAACCTTCCGGCCAAACCTTCTTTATTCTTTTTGAATACCTTGATATAATCATCAAGGAAGCCGATGAGCCCTAACCAGATAGTGGAGATGATCATCAGTACTATATATACATTGGCCACCCTTGCAAACAGCAGGGTAGGGATGAGTATGGCAGCGATGATGATAAGGCCGCCCATGGTAGGGGTGCCCTTCTTCTGCGCTTCTCCCGCCAGGCCCAGGTCGCGGATAGTTTCGCCTATCTGCTTCTTGCGCAGGAACTCTATCAACCTCTTACCCATGAGCATAGAGATGACCAATGACAATATGATTGCCATTGCCACCCTGAAGGTGATGAAGTTGAACAAGCCCATCCCTGCCAATTTCAGGTGGAGCGTGTCGTGCAGATATTTATATAAATAGTACAGCATTTATGCCTGTTATTTATTCAGTGTTTTAAACGTTTCGGCCAGTTCTTCGCGGTCGTCAAAATGGTGTTTCACCCCCTTTATTTCCTGGTAAGTCTCATGGCCCTTGCCTGCTACCAGGATGATATCGCCAGCCATAGCCAGGTTGCATGCTACTTTTATCGCTTCCCGCCTGTCGGTAATCCTCATACACTTGCGCTTCTGCGTAGTGTTAAGTCCTGCCTCCATATCATTCAATATGGCTTCCGGGTCTTCGCTGCGTGGATTGTCCGATGTCAGGATGGTCTTGTCGCTGTGCTCACACGCTGCGGCTGCCATTATAGGGCGCTTTGTTTTATCCCTGTCGCCACCGCAGCCTACCACTGTTATCAGTCGCTGTCCATTGGTGCGCAGCTGGTTGATGGTAGCCAATACGTTGATCAATGCATCCGGCGTGTGTGCATAGTCTACGATTCCCAGCACACGCTCTACAGGAGACATGTAGGTTTCGAAGCGGCCTTGTGCACCGCGCAATGCGCTTAGTACTTCCAGCACCTGCATCTTATCTTCGCCCAGTTCCAGCGCAGCACCGTATACCGCAAGCAGGTTGTAAGCATTAAAAATGCCTATCATGCTGAAGTGTGTTTCCACACCATCTACATTCATCACCAGGCCGGTAAGAGCGTTCTCCAGCACTTTACCCTTTATAGTGGCCGGCATCTGAAGGCTGTAAGACAGTTTTCTTGCCTTGGTATTTTGCAGCATCACCATTCCACGCTTGTCATCGGCATTGGTAAGTGCAAATGCATTGGCCGACAAGCCATCAAAAAACGCTTTCTTTACCCTGATATACTCATCAAAAGTTTTGTGATAATCCAGGTGGTCGTGCGTGATATTGGTGAATAAGCCACCTGCAAACCTGATGCCTGCAATGCGATGCTGGTGTACCGCATGCGAGCTTACCTCCATAAAGGCATGCGTGCAACCGGCCTCTACCATTTTACGCAGCAGTGCCTGTATAGATATTGCGTCGGGAGTTGTATGTGTTGCAGTGATCACTTCGTTATGAATGTGATTCTGCACTGTGGATAACAACCCGCATTTATAACCCAGTTTTTCAAAGAGCTGGTAAAGCAGGGTAGCAGTAGTGGTTTTGCCATTGGTGCCTGTAACACCAACTATTGTAAGCGACGCTGATGGATTACCATAAAAGTTATCCGCCATCAGGCCAGTGGCTATGCTGCTATCCTTAACCTGTATGTATGTGATGCCGGCTGTTATATTTGCCGGCATGTCCTGGCACACAATTGTTGTGGCTCCGTCGGCAATAGCTTTTTCTATAAAAGCATGACCATCGCTGGTGCTGCCTTTAATGGCTATAAAGGCGTTGCCTTCAGCCACTTTGCGGGAGTCTATGCAAAGTCCGCTCACGGGCACAGCTGTATCGCCCAGCAGTTGCCGGGTGTCTACGTTTACCAGTATGTCTTTAAGCGTCTGCATTAACTCAGTTGTATTGTTATGTTTTGTCCTTTACTTATTCTTGATCCCGGCTGTATAGACTGAGACTGAACTTTTCCTTTTCCTAACACCTGCACCTGCAGGCCGCAAGTTTCCAGCATGTATACTGCGTCTTTCAGGCCCATCCCTTTTACGTCGGGCATCAGGTTGCGGTATATTTTTGCCGGTTGTATCGCAATGTTTTTTGATGAGTCAACATTCAGCTGCATCATCGTATTCAGGTAATCTGTAAGCGTGGGTGCGGGCTTTTTTACTGCCGTTAGTAATGTGCGGTAATTGCGCGCTGTAGCCATGCTGGACGTAAGCCTTCCGCTTCCGGTCTTCGCAAAGCTGTCAAGCGGCGCCGACCATGACCCCATACTTTCCGAGAATATCTTGTCGGCCACCATCCTGAACACAGGTGCTGCAATAGTACCTCCATAGTAGGCTGCAGAATGCGCTTTCGTGCGGATGACCACACATATAGTATACTTAGGATCTTCAAATGGCAGGTAGCCAACAAAAGAGCCCTGGTACACGCCATCGGTATAGCGTATGCCTTTATCTGCCACCTGTGCAGTGCCGGTTTTGCCGGCCATTGTATAAAACGGAGACTCAATGCCTTTACCTGTACCTTCCGTTATTACGGCACGTGTGCATTTGCGCAATTGTGCTATAACGCTGGAATCGCCTATAGTGGTAAGCTCTGTTGGCTGGTATTGTTTTACTACCTTACCATATTCTTTTACAGCGCTTACTATGTATGGCTTCATCATTTTACCATTGTTGGCCAGCGCATTGTATAGCATGCAGGTATGCAACGGAGATACCATTACACCATATCCTGTAGCCATCCATGGCAGGGTAGTATTGCTCCAGCTGGGGGTGCCCGGCATAGTGATAAACGTACGACGCTCACCCAGCAGGTCTATTCCTGTCGGCCTGTCCAGGTGCAGCGCCTTAAGGTGTTCTATATATTTTGACGGATTGTTAGCATAGTGCTCGTTAGCCAACCTGGCCATACAAGTATTGCTCGACTCCGCGTACGCTTTCCATACAGGCATAACACCCAGGCCCAGGTGAGAGTCCTTCATGGTACGGTTGCCAAATGTTATGGCACCACCATTGGCATCAACCGGCTGATCTACATTGATCATTTTATCGTTGAGCAAAGAGATCAGCGTAGCCAACTTAAAGGTAGAGCCCGGCTCGGTAGGAATCATGGCGTAGTTAAAGTCTTCTGCATAGCTGCCATCCATCTGGCGGCCCAGGTTCACCAGCGTACGTATTTTGCCGGTGTGGGTTTCCATAACAATGCAGGTACCATACTGGCACTCGTATTTCTGCAGCAGGCTCAGCAGGGCATGTTCGGCCACATCCTGTATGTTCATATCCAGGGTGGTCACTATATCATGGCCGTTCTGCGGGTCCACTTCCGATCCGTCAATGGGTATCCACGTACCGCCTGTTGATTTCTGCACTATACGGCGGCCGTTCTCTCCCGTCAGCTCATCATTATAAGTAGCCTCCAGACCGGTAACATTACTGTCCCTGAAGACGCCAATGGTGCGGTAGGCCAGGCTCTTGTATGGGGCTTCTCTTTTTTCGTGAGGCTCGGATATAAAGCCGCCATAGCCCTTCCCTTTATTGAATATAGGGAAAGACCGGAGTGCTTCGTGCTGATAATATTTCAGTTTCCTGCCCAACAAATAATATTTTTCGCCGTCTTCGTAGGCGCGTACAAATTGCTCTTTATATATCTCTGCACTCTTGTCTTTAAAGAGATCTGCAAGACAAATGCAGAGGGTGTCTATTTTCTTAGCGAACAGTGCAGAGTCTATTACCGAGAAATCGATATGTACATCGAACTCCGGGATAGAAGAACTGAGCAGCACGCCGTCTTCATTATATATATTACCGCGGTCGGCCTTCAGTGTGTCGAACCGGGTATGCATTTCTTTAGCCAGCGCTTTCAGCCTGGGGCCTTCCTTAAACTGTATCATTGCGGCCTTGATGACAATAGCAAGCCCGAACACGCAAATGCCCGTGAATGCCAGGTACACCCTAAACCGAATGTCTTGTTTAATGCTTAAGCTCATTACCGCCTTATATCGAAAATTTTTACTTCTTGCTTATTTTATACGCCGGTAGCAAAGATGGCTTCAGGCCCAAGGCCTCTGCGTTCTTTATTACCTGTGTTTCCGTTTTTACCTGCATCAGCTGGCTCTTCACGTCCATGTACTTCCACCTCAACTCTTTAAGCGCCATGTTTTGCTTGTTCATCTCCCGCTGTATCTCTATGGCGCGATGGCTGTTGCTTATATAAAAAACGCATAGTAGCGCTATAAAACCGAAGTAAGGGATGTTATTGACAATAGCTTTGTACGACAACTTCTCCACCAACTGTCTCCAGTCGCCCCTTACACGCTGCGCCGGGCTTAATTGTTCCTGCGCTGTCTTCTCCCCGTTGCTCATATCTTTTCTGCTACTCTCAGCCGTGCGCTGCGCGCCCGGTTATTTACTTTTATTTCTTCTTCTGTTGGTTCTATCGGCTTATTATTAATGGCCTTCAGAACTATATTGCTGTCCTCGTTATCGTCCCACACGCCCCGCTTTATGTACTGCTTCACTATCCTGTCTTCCAGCGAGTGGAAGGAAATAACACTTAGTCGTCCTCCCGGTTTCAGGCATTGTGCCGACTGCTGCAGGAAGTCTTTCAATACCCCCAATTCATCGTTCACTTCTATTCTCAGTGCCTGGAACACTTGTGCCAGGTATCTGTTAGGATTCCCTCCCCTCATCACCGGTGCCAGCATTGCTTTCAGTGCTGCTATTGTATTCACATTTGTTGCCTTTCTGTTATCTACAATATGTTTGGCCAGTTGTTTAGAGTTTCTTACCTCTCCGTACTGTTCAAACAGCTTGTGCAGTTGTGGCTCGGTATATGTTATCAGGATCTGCGCTGCCGTTACGTCGCCGCGTTTATCCATCCGCATATCCAGTGGTCCGTCAAACCTCAGGGAAAAGCCCCTGTCTGCCGTGTCGAACTGGAAGGAACTAACTCCCAGGTCGGCCAGTATACCGTCTACCTCAGTTATACCATGCAACCGCAAGAAGCGGCGCAGGTACATGAAGTTTTCGGTCACCGGTATCAGTCGGTCGTCTTCAGGTTTGTTGCGCCAGGCATCTTCATCCTGGTCAAAAGCTACCAGCCTGCCTTTAGGTCCCAGCTTCGATAATATCAGCCTGCTGTGACCGCCGCCGCCAAAAGTGGCATCTACATAGATGCCATCTTCTTTTATCGCCAGGCCGTCTACCGCCTCATGTAAAAGAACTGTTGTGTGGTAAAATTCCTGGTTACTCATCTATGCTGAATGGGTTACCATAATCTTTAGCCACCTCCGCCGCCAGTGCGCTGATCTTAGCAGCATTTTGGCGGAGATATTCGTAATAAGTATCTTTATCCCACAACTCAACTTTATTGCCCTGGGCTGCTATGATCATGTCTTTCCTGATCCCGGCATACTCCAGCAGTTGCTTGGGTAACAGCAGCCTGTCTGCGCTATCTAATTCCATAGGTGTGGCACCATTCATAAATAAACGTTTGAAATCCCTGACGCTCGGCACCAGATCGTTCATCTTATTTATTTTATTCGCTATAGGATTCCACACCTCAGTCGTATACAGCACTAAACACTTTTCAAATCCCCGGTTAACCACAAAATTTCCCCCGTTGCTTTCCGGCAATTGCTTGCGGAAGCCCGACGGCAGCAGGAAACGCCCTTTGGCGTCTATTGCTACTTCGTATTCACCGAGGAAATTGGTCATTTTTGGAGATTATTACCACAAAATAACACAAATTCCCACAAATTCCCACATTAATAATGTCACATTAATTATCCACAGGTTTTCATATGGATGAAAGTCTTGCTGCTATTGGGTTTTATAGTGTTTTTGGAGGTGGCTTGTACTGGCGCCTGTGGGTAACGTGTGCAATGCTGTGGATAACTCGTTAATTGCTTGATTTTACAGGTGTTTCGGACAAGAGCCATCATTTAACAAATCAGATAGCGGAAGGAAACACTTTTTTAATATCTTTGTGACCCTGTATGCAGAAACGCGTTAAAAATTTATTGTATCTGTTGTTGAGCGTAGTTGTATTGGCTTCGTGCGGCAATTTTGAGAAGGTGCGTAAGAGCAGCGACGTGAACTACAAGCTGACCAAGGCCAATGAGTACTTTGATAAAAAGGATTATGCGCATGCATATGAACTGTACAAAGACCTGATGCCTATTATGAAAAGCACCCGCAATTTTGAGGCGCTTTACTACAAATATTGTTACTCTTTGTACTACATGAAGGCGTATATAGACGCTTCTTACAATTTCAAAAATTTTACTGAATACTTCCCCTCAAGCAAGGACGCTGAAGAGTGTGAACTGATGAGCGCTGTTTGCTTATATAAATATTCTCCTAAGTATACTTTAGATCAGACCAACTCGCTTAAGGCAATCGAGGCGCTACAGTCTTATGTTAATCGTTTCCCTAATTCCAAAAGGACCGCTGAAGCCAACCAATACATAGCACAGTTGCACGGTAAGCTGGAAAATAAGGAAGCCGATGCTGCCAAGCTGTATTACAACATAAGTCAATACAAGGCTGCGGCAGTTGCCTACAAAAGTGTAATGCGCAATTACCCGGAGTCTCCTAATAGCGACCTTTACCAGTTCATGGTCATGAAGTCTATGTTCAAGTATGCGAAGGCCAGCATAGAAGAAAAGCAGGAAGAGCGCTACGCCAATGCTATCAGTGCATTCAGGGAATTGAAAGATAATTACCCGCAATCCAAATATTTGCAGGAAGCGGAAAAGTTGAATACAGAAGCAAATAATAACGTCAAAAAAATACGCGATGAGCACAAGTAAAAAATCCCTCGCATCCGTTAATCCACTTGTTGAAACACGTGATGTGATCGCACTTAAAGAAAAAACAGGTAACCTTTATGAATCTATCAGCGTGATATCAAGGCGTGCTAACCAGATATCTGTGAACATGAAGGAAGAACTGCATCGCAAACTGGATGAGTTTTCTGTACATGCAGATAACCTGGAAGAAGTACACGAGAACAAAGAGCAGATAGAGATATCTCGCATATACGAGCGTATGGCTAATGCACCACTGCAGGCGCTTACCGAGTTTAACGACGATAGGATCTATTACCGTAAAAAGTAATGCCTGAACATATTCCTGAAAAAGCTGTTCCGGGTAACCGGGATAGCTTTTTTATTTCTATTAATCAACAAAAGGTAACAACTACGGCCTTGCTATAGTTGTAATTTTGCACTATCTGTTATGAGTAAACAATATAAGCATCTGTTCTTCGACCTGGACCACACGCTTTGGGATTTTGATAAAAATTCTGAAGAGACCATGCGGCAGCTATACAAGGAATGTGAATTGGCCGAGCGGGGTATTGAAGATTTTGATGCGATGTTCAGAGCATACAATATTCATAACGATAGGCTGTGGGAAAAATACCGCAGTGGGCAGATAAAACGCGACGAACTGCGCTGGAAGCGTATGTGGCTGATGCTGCTTGACTTTAAGGTGGCCGATACTGCGCTGGCACATGAGCTGAGCGTAGCTTACCTGGAAATATTGCCCACGCGCACCCTGTTGATGCCACACACCAAAGAGGTGCTGGAGTATTGCAAAGGCAAGTACGAAATGCACCTGATCACTAACGGCTTCGAGACCACCCAGCGTCTTAAGCTGCAATATTCAGGTATAGCAAGATATTTCAAACATATTGTTACATCTGAAAAGAGCAACAGTATGAAGCCATACAAAGAGATATTTGAGTTTGCGCTCAACCTGTCTGGGGCAGATGTGGCGGAAAGCGTGATGATAGGCGATGCGGTGGACATAGATATTTTAGGGGCAATAAATGCCGGATGGGATTCTGTTTACTTCAATCCTCATGGAATCCCTCACGACCGTAAACCTACTTACGAGATATCGCACCTGAAAGAACTGCTGGATATCCTGTGACATTAATAGCTGCTTGAATAAAAGAATAAATTATTGACCTTTAGTGCCGGCATTTTCTTGAAAGGAAATGCCGGTTTTTTTAACTTTACAGCACATGTTGCACACCAAGCCAAGAGAAGATTCTTACCTGCAAAAAGGACTCAGGAAGCAGTTAGTACAGATATTGAGGGAAAAGACCATAAATGGCAGACCGGCAATAACGGACGAAAGGGTGCTGGCGGCAATAGATGCCATCCCCCGGCACTTTTTCCTGGATCCGGCCTTTGAAAGGCAGGCATATGAGAACCGGGCATTCCCTATTTCGGCAGGCCAAACTATATCTCATCCATTTACTGTTGCCTTTCAGACGCAGCTGCTAGAGATAAAGAAATTTGATAAAGTATTGGAGATTGGCACCGGTAGTGGCTACCAGGCCAGCGTGCTTGCTGAAATGGGAGTTACCTTGTATACCATCGAGCGCCAGAAAGAGCTATACGACTTTGTTGGGGAGTTCTTTTTCATGAAGAAATACTTCAATATCAAAAGGTTTTATGGCGATGGTTTCCAGGGCTTACCTTCATTCGGTCCGTTCGATAAGATCATTATTACCTGTGGTGCACCGTTCATACCGCCTAAGCTGGTGGAGCAGCTAAAGCCAGGAGGCATAATGGTAATACCGGTAGGCGAAGATGGCAAACAGAAAATGCTCCGCGTGTTGAAAGACAAAGACGGTACCATCCGCCAGGAAGAAACCGGTGATTTCTCTTTTGTGCCTATGCTGGAGGGGAAGAATAAGTAATTATGATATAGTATTTTGCCTTTAAATAAGCGCATTATGAAACGGATAGTAATTCTTATGTTGTTTAGTGCCTGCTCGCATCATTTATTCGGTCAACATAAAAAGAAAGCTCAAGTTGCAAGCACCTGCAATGCATCTACGCCGGATGATTATCGACAACTAATTGTGAAATACAAGCAGGTCATCGACAAGCATCCTAATGACGAAAATGCGCTTAATCAATTAGGCATGTCGTATTTTTCTTTGCTCGATCATAAAAATGCGATCATTTATTTTTCCAGGTTAATAGCGTTAAACCCACATTACCCCGGTGCATATTCGAACAGGTCTATCTGCAGGCTGATGCTAAAAGATAAAGAAGGGATGTGTGCCGATTTGAAAGGTGCTATTGCCATTGGCGATGGGAAAGAGAAAATAATGGATGGCAAGTCGATAAGTGAATATGTTGCCGAGCAGTGTGACAAGTAAGCATCCTGCGGATACATTCGTATTTTTATAGTATGGATCTTGAACAGTTCCGGATAAAAGCACAGGAAGAACGCCCGGGTTTAGTGGCTTTTCTGAATAGTGCAGCGGAGAACCATCCGGATAATTTTGATACGTTGCAGCAAGTAGCAGATGCTTATGCCTGGCAGGAAACCGACTGCCTGCAATGCGCTAACTGCTGCAAGACTATGACACCGGCCTTCACCAACGAAGATATAACCCGCATAGCCACACACCTGCGGATGAAGCCGGCTGACTTTAAAGCCAGGTGGTTAAAGAAAGAGCCAAAGTCCGGACATTGGGTAAATACCAGCCAACCCTGCCAGTTTTTGATGCCCGATAACAAATGCTCTGTTTATGCCATAAGACCTGCAGACTGTGCCGGATTCCCGCATCACGACAAACAACCATTTGAGGAATACGTGGAAACTTTCAGGAAGAATGTGGTACACTGTCCGGCCACTTATGTTTTTGTAAAGAAGCTGGCTGAGCTTTAGCTGCCCTTCTGCCAATCTTCTTTGCTCATTTCAAACCTTGTTTCGCCTTTAGACAGGCCCATATTTCTCCAGCCGGCAGTTGTATAAAATCGTTCGGCGCGGGTACCTGGCTCCGTAGACAGCCATACATCGGTGTCGGTCCGCTCAAAATACCAGTTGAGCATAGTGTCGTGCAATTGCCGGCCAATACCCCGGCCCTCGTATTCTGGTCGCAGAAAAAGAGCCCAGATGCTGTTTCCTTCAAGGTCGGCAATAGCAAAGCCAACAATTTTACCCTCAGTTTCGCATACCCAGCCCTGCCCGCGCCGGTTTATATAATCATTGCAGATATCATCGGTTACCAGGGCGGTATTGTTCAGCACGTTTTCTTTAACCGACATTCTTACTGAAAACATTTCTTTAATGTCGTTTTTATTGGCGATCCGTATGGAGATAGTAGTGTTGTGCATAATAAATGGCAGTACGGCAAATCTATACTGTTAAAATTAATATTCAAACTATCTGCATAAATACAATACGCGTATTTTTTGTATCTTTCCGCGCTGTACGCGAACCGTACTTTTATTGCCTGTTGTGGGCGCAATAAACAATTTCCTGGGAGTTTATATGTATGCATTTTTGGAGGGCGAGCTGGTATACAAATCGCCGTCGTTATTATATCTTAATGTAGGCGGGGTTGGTTACGAAGTAAACATCACGCTGCAGACCTACAGCCTTATTGTCAATTCCGATCGTTGCCGTTTATTCACTCACCTGCAGGTGAGGGAAGATGCGTGGGTACTTTACGGCTTTGCAGAAGAAGAAGAGCGCGCCACTTTCCGCCAGTTACTGGGCATCAGCGGGGTAGGGGCCGCCACGGCTAGGATCATCCTGTCGTCGCTTACTACAGCCGAACTGGAGCGCGCTGTAACCTTTGATGATGCTAAGACATTAGAAAAAGTAAAAGGTATTGGTGCCAAAACAGCACAACGAATAGTACTGGAGCTGAAAGGCAAGCTGCAGCCCGGCAAAAATAGTCTGTCGCCACAGGCGCAGAAACACAATACAATTACTGAAGATGCGTTAATAGCATTAGTCAACTTAGGTATAGGAAGGAATATGGCGGAGGCGGCTATTAAAAAAGTAGCCAATGCCGCTTCTTTATCTGTGGAAGAGTTGATAAAAGAGGCGCTTCGCGCTTTATAAAAAAGGGATAACACATTGAAGGGTAAGCGTTTTTTCGGATATAAATTAATTGGTTTCATAATACTTGCGGTAGTCATACTGAATGCAGCAGCGCGTCCGAGGCGTATCTTTTACCCATTCCCTCCACCGCCGCCTGATGATACCGTGGCGGATACCGCGCACAAACTGAAATTCCCCATTCATGATAAAACGGGCGACCCGCGCACAGACCTGGAGCGCCCTAAATCTATAGACCTGGCCGATCCTAAACTGGAGCGAAAGACTTTTGAATACGACCCTGACTCTAACAGGTATTATTACAACGACAGGATGGGCTCCATGTATAACAGGAACCCAACCTATATGAGCCTGGCGGAGTACCAGAAGTACAGGGCGAAAATTGATGACGACGCATACTGGCAACGCCGCCTGGATGCAATGATGCTTTTCAACAAAAAACCTGAATTGCCGCAGATGTACAAGGATGGTTTGTTCGATCGCATCTTTGGTAGCAACACCATATCTGTAAAGCCACAGGGTAACGTAGACGTAACCTTTGGTGGCAACTGGCAGAACATCAAAAATCCAACCCTTGTTCAGCGTGCGCAGAAGTACGGCATCTTCGACTTCGACATGCAGATGAACATCAACCTGCTGGCCACCATTGGTGATAAGATGAAGCTGAACATCAGCAACAACACCAAGGCTACTTTTGATTACCAGAACATGCAAAAGCTGGACTACAGCGGCAAGGAAGATGAGATGATCAAAAAGATTGAGGCTGGTAATATCAGTTTCCCGCTGAAGAGCAACCTCATCAGTGGCGTGCAATCTTTGTTTGGTCTTAAAACGCAGTTGCAGTTTGGTAAGCTGTGGGTTACGGGTGTGGTATCTCAGCAAAAGTCGCAGCGCAAGAGCCTTACCATACAGGGCGGTTCCCAGGCGCAGCAGTTCTCTATAAAGGCCGATGCGTACGAGGAAAATAAAGACTTCCTGCTGGGGCAGTATTTCCACGACAGGTATAACCTTGCACTGAAGGATTTCCCGGTTATCAATTCTCAGGTGCAGATCACCAAGATACAAGTGTGGGTAACTAACCGTAACGGTGCAGTGAATGGTGTACGCGATGTGCTCTGTTTCCAGGACCTTGGCGAAGCCAACCCTTACATGGCCAACATGAACAACGGTGCGCCGGGCATACGTGATGGTGTGCCTGATAACCGTAGCAACAGGCTGTATACTGAAATGTTGCAAGCGCCTAATAGCCGTGCTCAGCGTAATGCATCAAACGCGGCAACCTTGCTGGGCCTAACACTGGGACAAGACTTTGAGCGCACAACAGCACGCCAGCTGGCTGCCAGCGAATATAACTTCAATCCCCAGTTGGGTTACCTTATGCTGCATACGCAGATGAACCCCGATGATGTATTGGGTGTTGCTTACCGCTATACTTATAAAGGCCAGGTATACCAGGTGGGTGAGTTTGCAGAGGACCTTCCGCCAGACACGACCAACCCCAAAGTACTTTACCTGAAATTACTGAAAGGAACTTCCAACAGGCCGAAATTGCCGGTGTGGAAGCTGATGATGAAGAACGTGTATGCGCTGGGAGGTTTTGGTCTTACCAAAGAGAATTTTACGCTGAACGTAATGTACCAGGACCCGGCAGGTAGCGATAAGCGTTATTTCCCTGAAGGGCCTAAGAAAGGTATTCCGTTCATCCAGTTGCTGAACCTGGATCGCCTGAACTCGCAGAACGAGGCCCAGCCCGATGGGGTGTTTGACTTTGTAGATGGCATAACGATCAACATGCAGCAGGGTAAGATCATATTCCCCGTACTGGAACCATTTGGTGCCGACCTGGCAACAGCTATTGATGCGGCGTCTACGCCAGTCATCCAGCGCCGGTATATATTCCAGGCCCTGTACGACTCTACAAAGACCATTGCCCAGCAGTTCCAGAACCTGAACAGGTATGCGCTGAAGGGAACGTATAAGTCTTCTACTTCATCAGAAATATTCCTCGGTGGTTTCAACATCCCGGCAGGCTCTGTGAGTGTAACGGCCGGCGGTACCAAACTGGTAGAGAACCAGGATTACCAGATAGAGTATGGCCTTGGCCGGTTAAAGATATTGAACTCAGGTATCCTCAGTTCCGGTGTGCCTATCAACATCCAGTACGAGGATAACTCGACTTTCGGCTTCCAGCAGCAGAACTTTATGGGTGCCAGGTTCGATTACTATATGAACAAAAAGCTGACCCTCGGCGCTACGTTCATGAGGTTGAACGAGAGGCCATTTACCCAGAAGGTAAGCTTTGGCGAAGACCCGATAAAGAATACGGTAATAGGCCTTGATGCCAACTACCAGAGCGAAGTGCCTGCCATTACCCGCGCGCTGGACAAACTGCCTATCTATTCTACTACAGCGCCATCATTCGTCAATATATCGGGCGAGGTAGCGGGTATATTGCCCGGTCACCCTAAGCAGATCAATGCGCTTGATCCGGAAGGTGCGGTGTATATAGACGACTTTGAGGGTACAACCAGCAGCTACGACCTGCGATTCCCGGCTCAGGCATGGTCGCTGGCATCTACTCCATTTGGTGCAGTAGATAAAACCGGCAAGACAATGTTCCCGGAGGCTGCACTGAGTGACCAGCTGAAGTACGGCGAGAATAGGGCGCGGTTGGCATGGTATACCATAGAGCCAACGCTTGTGGATGTGAGCAGCGGTGTGCCCGACTATGTAAGAAACGACAGCAACCAGCACTTTATAAGGCTGGTGCAGGTGCAGGATGTATTCCCCAACCGGCCCGCCCAATCGTTACAGACATCACTGAGTACGTTTGACCTTGCGTTCTACCCGAGTGAGCGTGGCCCTTATAACTTTGATGCAGTACGTATTGATGACAGTGGCAGGCTTACCAGCCCTAAAGACAGGTGGGGTGGTATACAACGTGCTATAGATAATACCGACTTCGAAGCCTCGAATGTGCAGTATATCCAGTTCTGGATGCTCAATCCATTTACGCAGGGACTTAAAACCGGTGGGTCACTGTATATCAACCTGGGTTCCGTATCAGAAGATGTACTGAAGGATTCCAGGATGTCTTTTGAAAATGGGGTACCATATCCTTTTGATCAGAACAAGGTAGATACAACAATCTGGGGTTATGTGCCCAGGTTCCAGCAGCAGATAACCCGCGCCTTCGATAACGATCCTACAGCCCGTGCAGCGCAGGACGTTGGTTACGATGAAATGGCCTCTACAAAAGAAGCCACACAGTTCGCTAACTTCCTCACTACTTTGCGCAACAGGCTGGGCGCCACTAATCCGGCTTATCTTAAGGTGGCAACCGACCCATCGAGCGACGACTATAAATACTACCGCGGAGCCGAATACGATAATAATAAGACCGGGATAATGGGGCGTTACAAACACTTTAACAATCCCGAAGGCAACTCCCCGGTTACTGACCCTAATTCAGCCTACGCTACGTCTGCAACTACAATTCCTGAGTCTGAGGATATAAACAGGGACAATACGCTGAACGAAGCAGAGAACTATTACCAGTATCGCCTGGACCTGGATCCTAATAATATGAGGGTGGGTAGCAACTACATCATCAGCCAGCAGGATGCTGATGTAAAGCTGCCTAACGGGCAAAAGGCTTCCGAGACCTGGTATCAGTTCAAAATACCGGTGCGTAATTATAATAATGTAGTTGGTGGTATAGCAGACTTCCGTTCTATCCGTTTCATCCGTATGTTCCTTAGCGGCTGGCAGGATAGTACCGTTATGCGTTTCGCATCGCTGGAACTGGGCCGCAGCCAGTGGCGTACTTATAATTACTCGCTTACTACTCCGGGTGAAAATCAACCACAACAAAATTCTACCACTACCGACTTTTCTGTAACATCTGTAAGCGTTGAAGAAAATGGTTCCCGCGCACCTATCCCTTATGTAATGCCCCCGGGCGTGCAGCGCCAGCTGACCACCGGTAATAATGGCCTGGCTATTGCCCAGAACGAACAGGCGCTGTCGCTGAAAGCATGTTCACTTACCGATGGTGATGCCCGCGGTGTATTTAAAGAAGTGAATGTAGATATGCGCCAGTTTACCTACCTGCGTATGTTTATACATGCGGAATCGCAGGTGGGGCAGATACCGGTGAGGGATGCCGATGTAAATGCGTTCATTCGCCTGGGTGCCGACTTTACCGGCAACTATTACGAATACCGTATGCCGCTGGCAATAACACAGCCCACAGTAAGTGCAGACTACCTGGTGTGGCCTGCTGCTAACGAAATGAACCTGGTATTGCAGGATCTTGTAGAGGCTAAGAAAAAACGCGATGCCTTGAATCTGCCATCCACTATTCCTTACTATGCTACCGATAGCAAGGGTAATACAATAGTGGTAGTAGGTAATCCTAATATTGGCGGTGCCAAGAATATAATGCTGGGTATACTGAACCCAAAGAAAACCACGCAAACACCCGGTGACGACGGGTTGGGCAAGTGTGTAGAAGTGTGGTTTGATGAAATGCGTATGGCAGGCACCAAAGATCAGCCGGGCTATGCTGCTGCAGGTAAAGTAGCAGTACAGCTTGCCGACCTGGGTAATGTAAACCTGTCGGGCAGTATGCACACGCAGGGCTATGGCAGCATAGACCAGAAGATTGGCCAGCGTTCGCAGGATGATTATTACCAGTATAACATTTCTACCAACCTGAACATGGGTAAGCTGATGCCGCAAAAATGGCATGTGCAGTTGCCAGTATATGCAGGCTATACGCAAAACGTTACTACCCCTAAGTACAATCCATATAACCAGGACGTACTGCTGTCTGACGCCATGAACTCTGCCGGAAGCGCTGCGAAAGCCGATTCTATTAAGAAGGCATCGCAGGACTTCACTTCGATCACCAGTCTCAACCTTACCAATGTACGCATCAATGGTAGCCCCAATACTAAAGGACCGCGTATGCCATGGAGTATAAAGAACTTTGATTTTACCTATTCCTACAACAACCAGTTCAAGCATAACTCGCTGATAGCGCTAGATAATATCAATACGCAGAAGCTGGGCATTGGTTATACTTACAGCATACAGTCCAAGCCTATTGAACCATTCAAGAAGCTGATCAAATCGAAATCCAAGTGGTTCTCCCTGGTGAAGGATTTCAACATCAAGCCGCTGCCATCCAGCTTCTCGCTGCGCAACGATCTGAACAGGCTTGTTGAAGAAACCCGCGTACGCGATCTTAATGATGGTTCGGGTTATGTAAGCCCTTCTACCTTCTACAAAAACTTTAACTGGACGCGAGTTTATACCACACGCTGGGAACTGACCAAGTCTTTGTCGCTCGATTATACGGCAACCAACATATCGCGCCTGGATGAGCCATATGGCCGGATAGACAACAAAGAGAAGCGTGATTCTGTACTTAGGGTGATCAGCAGGTTCGGGCATAATACCTCTTATACACAAACGTTCAATAGCTCTTATACAGTGCCATTAGGTAAGTTGCCGCTTACCGACTGGATAAACGTGCGTATGAGCTACTCTGCCAATTATACCTGGACAGGTGCTGCGCCGGTAGCCTATGCATTGGGTAATACTATAGGTAATACCAACACCAAGCAGATATCGGGCGACCTGGACATGAATAAGCTGTACAGCAAATGGCGGTGGATGCGTGCGCTGAACACTAAGCCTGTAAAAAACAAGGGTGGGCAAAATCAGAAAGAAGAGCAGTCTCCCGGTGGTGGCGTAAATGGCCGTCCCGCAGGGCCAGCACCAAAGATCGAGGACCTGAAGAGATCGGGTAAGGTATTGCCGGGTGCACAGCTGCAGGGCGATGTGGATGACGGACCGGGTCCGGGAGCAGGTAACGGTGTTAATGCACCGGGAGGTAATACTACAGGAACCAACGGTACTACTAACACCAATGGTGCGCCTAATGGTGGCGGCACTGTGGGTAATACAGGCACTACAGGTGCTGGTGGCTCAGCTACGGGCAGCAATCCTACTAATCCTAACCCGGGCGGTGGCAATACAACTACCGGCGGCAGCACTGCAACAAGCGGCGGTGGTACTAAGGGTAATAGCGGCGGCACTAAGGGGCCAAACTCTGGTGGCAACACCGGTTCGGGTAATGGTGCCAACAATGGTGGTAACGGCAATGGTAGCAGTAATGGCAATAATAATAATGGCGGCGGTAATGGTAATGGCAAAGGTGGCAATACCACTCCTACTACAACGGCACCTCCTCCGGGGCCACCTAATCTGTTCCTGAATGTAAACCCTGCATCATTAACAGATCAGCAGTTGGACTCACTGACCGACCTGCAGGATTCTGTAGACCGTGCGTGGGCCAAAGCAGAAAAAATAAAGAAGAAAAAAGCACGTAAGGCAGCACGCAAGGCAAGGCGTGCCAAGTTGCCTGAACTATCTGTTCCTGTACGTGTGGCCGGTCATATTGTTACTATGCTTACGCGTGTGTCTGTCAACTATACACAAACAGGTGGTTCTATATTGCCGGGCTACCTGGATAGCACCCGCTTTATGGGTGTGAACAGTTATTCTGCAGCACCGGGATTAAATTATGTATACGGATATCAGCCTACACAGGCATGGCTGGAGCAAAAGGCATCTGATGGTAAGCTGACAAGGGATTCCCTGTTCAATGCGCAGTTCCAGCAGACCTATACGTCCAATCTCTCTGCTACGGCAACACTGGTTCCGTTCAAAGATTTCAGGGTCGATCTGTCTCTGACGAAGAGCTTCAGCAAGTCTCACAACGAGTTGTTTAAAGATACAGGCACCGGCGAGTTCCATCATTTTAATCCGTACGAAAATGGTTCGTTCAACATCAGCTATATAGCGGTGAAGACCATCATGAAGAATACAAGTGTATATTCAAGCGTATACAACCAGTTCCTGGCCAATAGGGAAATAATATCCAAGCGCCTGGGTAACAGCAACCCGTATACCAACGGCCTGCCCGATCCGGCCAATCCTAACTATACCAAGGGCTATACACAGTTCTCGCAGGATGTATTGATACCGGCGTTCATTGCGGCATTTACAGGTAACCCTGCACAATCGCAGGCACTGATAGATTATACCCATAAGTCTATCTCCGACAATCCGTTCAAGTACTTTAACCCGTTACCAAACTGGAAGGTGCAGTACAACGGATTGAGTAAGTTCCCATTCTTTGCCAAATACCTGAACAATCTTACGCTCACGCATAACTACACAGGTAGCATGTCTATGAATGGGTTTAACTCTTCGTTGTTATATAATGACCTGTACGGATTAGGTTTTCCATCGTTCATCGATTCCAACTCGCGCAACTATGTGCCGTTCTTCCAGGTGCCCAATGTTACTATACAGCAGGCCTTTAACCCGCTGATAGGAATAGACCTGTCTATGAAGAACAACTTCACAGCTAAGTTCGAAGTGCGTAAATCCAAGACCATGAGCCTGAGTCTTATAGACTACCAGGTGAGTGAGAATGCAAGCACCGAATACGTGATTGGCTTCGGCTTCAGGAAGAAAGGGGTAAAACTGCCGTTCGAGGTATTCGGTGTCCAGAAGCTGAAGAACGAGCTGATCTTTAAGATGGATATAGGTCTGCGCGATGACAAGAACAGTAATACGTTCCTTGCCAATAACATTAGTGTTACTTCGCGTGGCCAGAAGGTATTGAGGGTGTCTCCGTCTGTAGACTATGCGGTAAACTCGCGGCTGACGCTGCACTTTTTCTACGATCGCCAGCAGACGATCCCATACGTATCTACCTCTTATCCTACTACCAATACCAAGGCAGGTGTAACCCTGCGCTTTATCTTTGCTCAGTAAAGAAGACGTGCTGGCAACATAATAACCGTAAACATGACATGCCCAGGGTAAAACTATTGTATGCTTTAATGATAATGGGTATAGCCATGTGCCTGGTGCAGATATGGTGGCCGTCCTTTTATCTTACGGGTGATGGCCCCTGCCATTTATACAATGCCCGTGTATTGCATGATATATGGCGCGGGCGCGACGTGGTCTTTTACGGCAGGTTTTACAATGTTATTTATGCGCCTAACCCCAATTGGCTTTCATCTGTTATAATGGGGTGGTGTATGTATTTTGTCAGTGGTGTTGCGGCTGAAAAGCTATTCCTTACGCTGTATGCGCTGACGCTCATCTTTGGATTTTATAAACTGCTGAAGCTGGTAAGCGGGAGTAGTTCTTACTTGATAACAATAGTATTTCTCTTTGTTTTTCACCACACACTGGCAAAGGGATTTTATAATTTTTCGTTGGGTACTGCGCTGTATTTCTGGATGGTCTGGAGTTGGCTCAGGTTTATAGAACGGCGCAATACCATTAATACACTTGTGTTTTTTGCCTTTACTGCGCTCACCTTCTTTTCGCAGTTGTTGCCATTTGCGTTCGGTGCTATCACCTGTTTTTCATTGCTCATATCGCAAGTCGCTACGCAGCCGCATACAAACCGCCCGCGTATATTTGAATTCATCCGCGCTTCGCTGGAGTTTACTATTCTTATAGCGCCTTTTACTGCATTGATGCTGTGGTTTACAGATCAGCAGGGTGGGGCGGATATCCATCTGCAACACCATTTCTACAGGCTCATAGAACTGGTGCAGTTTAAATATGGTATAAATGGAACAGTGCGGGAAGAATTATTTACGGGTATAGCGGGTTTCACTATCTGTACCATGCTGGGTATTGCTCTATTCTTAAGAATAAAAGCCAAAGAGCTGATTGCTAAATACGATGGGTTCTTATATAGCTTCGTGATACTATTGATCATTTACCTGTTGTTTCCAGAGGATTTCCTGCACAGGGCCATACTCATCAGTATGCGTACGCAATTGTTTCTGTTGGCAATTGGTGGATTGATTGCTGCTTACACATTGCCGCAGAAGGTTAAGAACGCAGGCGGGTTGATACTGATGGCTTGTTTTACGGTGTTATTCTTTATTCGCATTAAGGTGCAGAATGTAGCCGCTGATGCTGTGGAAGATTATACTTCAGTAGCAGAGCATATCAAACCATATTCTGTTGTTTTGCCGCTTGATCTGGCACCGGCCGGCAAGGACGTTAAATGGCACACGATAACCAATCGCAGTTATCACTTTGCGCATGCGCTTGATTATATTGGCTGCAACAAGCCATTGATCGTGTTAGATAACTACGAAGCGCATACAGGTTATTTTCCCATCGCCTGGATAGACAAGGTCAGTCCTTATGCGTATTTGTCGGTAGGCAATGGTATTGAAGGGACGCCGCCGGCGGCCGATATACAGGGTTACCAGCAAAGGTCGGGTGTAACGATTGATTATGTGGTCTTGTGGTGTTACGATAAGATTTATCTCCAAGATAAAGGCTTTGCCGACTTGTATCACTACATGATGCAACATTACCACATGGTATACACGTCGGCATCGGGGCGTACCACGTTATATGAGCGTAATGCAGATTAGTTAACGGCGTAGCTGGCGGGTAATGGGTAGCCCAATTCCTCCATAATATTTTCAAGCATGGGTTCGTCCTCCGGGTGGTACTTCCTGTCCAGGTTCATGCCGTGTACCAATGCCCAGCTCTGCCACTTCATGGCTGCAATAGGATTCTTCACCTCTGCTACCATCTTATACAGGTTCAGGTCTGTCTGCCTGGCTATTAGTTTTACAAGCAATTCTCCCTGCGTTGTATTCAGCGCCTTTATCTTATCCTCAAACTGGGTTTTCATTTCCTCCTGTTTGCGGGCAATGAACTGTTTGTACTCTCTTTTAGACACCTTGGGATCATTAGCCTTCGCATTGATCTCGTTAAATAACGCCGTACTGGCATTGAGGTATGGCAATATAGTGGTTATGTAAAACTTCGTTTGGTTGTAGTGATAACGCTCTGTGTCATTCAACCATTTGCTTTTTATCTTTACCTCTGCCAGTTGCCCACCATATAACGTATCCGTTGTCTGTGCCTTCAATATGGCGAAACCGGGTAAAAAGAATACAACCAGCGATGCAATTATCAACTTTCTGTTCATATCCTATCTATAGCAATTCGCGTACCCAATTTACTAATATGTATTTCTTTAACATTATCTTTCCAAAAATAAAAAATTAACATTTAAGAACTTGCAAATTCCAAAAATACTCCGACCTTTGGTGTGGGTATATTTTTCATAAGGTGTAAATAAGGCTTCAGGTTTCTGGAGTCTTATTTTTTTTGCCCTGACCCTCAACACATTGCAAAAAATATTTGAAGTGTTTGTTCAAAATTCCAATATTTTCTCTAAATTTATGTCGGGTATATTTTTCATAAGGTGTAAATAAGACTTCAGTTCTCTGGAGTCTTATGCTTTTT
>CAZPOT010000022.1:0-61175 GCA_964588295.1 uncultured Flavipsychrobacter sp.
TTGTAGCCGCCGTTGTTGGTAGGCAATTTCTGCTTAATGATGTCTGCCTGTATAGTTACGCCCAGGTGGTTGGCCTGGCCGGTAAGGTCGGCAGCAGTGTGGTAGTCAACACCATCTTTCTTAAAGCCACTGTTGC
Source organism: uncultured Flavipsychrobacter sp. (assembly GCA_964588295.1). Classification (GTDB taxonomy): domain Bacteria; phylum Bacteroidota; class Bacteroidia; order Chitinophagales; family Chitinophagaceae; genus Flavipsychrobacter. The sequence goes on from CAZPOT010000022.1 coordinate 137, forward strand.
GCAGGTAGCACCACAGGATAGTAGCCATACCGAGCTCATGTGCATATTCAAAAGCTTTAGCCACATCAACTATCTGGCGTGCGCTCTCGTCTGAACCGAAGTAGATGGTAGCACCAACCGCAGTAGCGCCCATGTTCCATGCATCCTTAATGGTGCCGAACATGATCTGGTCGAACTTGTTAGGGTAAGAGATGAATTCGTTGTGGTTGATCTTAACCACCATTGGTATCTTATGCGCATACTTGCGGGCTACGGCACCCAGTACACCATAAGTAGAAGCAACAGCGTTACAGCCGCCTTCTATAGCCAGCTTCACAATGTTCTCAGGATCGAAATAAATCGGGTTTGGCGCAAAAGACGCACCACCGCTGTGCTCTATACCCTGGTCTACAGGCAATATAGATACATAACCAGTACCACCCAGGCGGCCATGGTCCATGATGCTGTTCAGGCTACGCAGTGTCTGTATGTTGCGGTTAGAGCTTAACCATACATTATCTAAATGCGAAGGAGAAGGCAGATGTAAAGATGATTTGTCGATTGTCTGGCAGGTGTGGCCCAGGTAATACTCGGCCTTGTCGCCCAAAAGTTCATTAATCTTGTTAGATGCCATATTTTGGTTTTTATATTCCGGGTGCAAAGGTATTTTAAAAAAGTTAAAACTGAAAGCTGCGGCACAAAAAGGATACGTTACTTCCGGAACTTGTTTCTGGGGTGAAGTTTATGATGGTGAATAGATGAAATATATACAACCCTTTGCTTTACATTAAGCTTATATACAACAGAGTAGGGAAAATCGGGCAGAACAGCCTCCCGAAATCCTAATCGTGATTTTACTCCGTAGGTTTCCTGGGATGCTTGTATCAACGCTATTTTTTCGTGCATTTGCTGTAAAAAGCGCCGCCTTAACCCTGCTTCTCTAAGTTCATACCAGCAAAAAGCTTCGTTATAATCTTTTATTGCACTTTCGTGATAGGTAACTTAAATTCTTTGTTCATTACCCGGCCTTTCTCTTTTGTTCCAGATAACTTAACGCGCCATGTTCTAACTCATCAATGGTAAGCGTCACACAGTTTTCCCCGCGATCCATTTCCTCAAACCTTCTCTCCATCTCTGCCTCAAACGCCAGTTCCGCCTCATCTTCTTCCTGCTGTACTGCAAGGATCGCCTGAATGGTTTTCAAAGTACGTTCATCAGCGGTATTCAACTGCTGTTTTACTTTCTTCCTCAATTCCTTCAGTGCCATCTGTGTCATACTCCAAATTCAAGATATTTTCAATTGACGTCAACTCATCGCATGTCAACTGATGCGATACTCGTATTTAGCCACATATTGATTGGTTGTGAGATATGAGGTATGGTGTTGACGGTCTATTGTGAACATAAAGCGCAGTGATATATTGCTATTCATTCCTGTGTACTTTTCGCACAGCAGGTCTGCAGCAACCCTATGCGGCGAATGGTAAGTAGTTTCATCTACCAGCAGGAATATATGGAAGTCGGTATCTGAATTGATGACCATGTAGGTAACAGGCACGTAAATGTCGAGTTGCGCATATAGTGCTGCAACCAGCTGTTCTACAGTGCGTGCAGCTTCGGGCAGTGTTGCCTGAATGCTTTTGGCGAACTCTTCCGGCTGTTTATAGGAGGACAATTGTGGCTCATTCAGGTCGTCAACAGTCCAGCCGTCAGGCAACGTAATATCGCTATCAGCCGCAGCTATAAAAGCCTCGTTGGGTAGCATCGGTTTAGACATAGCACCTTGTTGTTTTTACAATGATACGCATCATTACGGAACAACAAACCTCACGTTGTGTTAAGGTTTGTAAACCATTCCCCGTCGCAAGGCGGTATCCGTCTGAAACACCCTCAACCCCTGTGCATTGCCTAACTCTACTTCCGGCAAAGCCCTTCCGCGTTCATCGGTAAAGATAAAATCCTTGTCTCCTGCAGTACGGCAAATGTAGTAGTAATACGGAATGTTATATCTGCGTATCTCTTTCAGCAATTGTTCATGAGTTATTGCATTAGGATACGGAATAGTATAGCATGGATTCCCTGAAAAATAAGCTACCCGCACAATACCCTGCACCTCTCTGCTGCTTTGTGCATTGCTTACAAAGGATCCATACACATTCCTGCTAATAAGCTGCTGCGCCGTTTGCTTATCACTATAACCAAGGCCATTCATCCTTATCAACTGCTGTACCGGGTATAGTGTAATACTTACAGCCAGCAGCCAAAAAATTGTTGTAACAGATACTTTCTTTACTATCTTTTCTTTAGCCCGCTTAATGATTACATCCGCAAGCAACAGGCTAACAGGCAACATATACCAGATATATCGTGGCTCAAAGCTGACCAACAAATAACCCAGTGGGAAGAGCAGGAAAGACAAAGCAGCAACCTTTATGTCAGCAGGATAGCGTGACAATTCTTTTCTCCGCTTTAAAGTAAAAATGACCACAAGCGCAACAACCGGGAAGAATACCGACAATTGCAAACTGCTGACCAGCAACTTCAGAAAATTCAGGCCCAACCTTACTACCTGCAGACCCGCCAAATGCCACGAACTCCAGAAATGCGGAGTGGGGCCGTTCACTGCGTAGGGGTCTTCCCAGTAATAAGGGCCATCGGGGTACGCGGGCGGTAGTAATTGAGCAATACCATCGCGCCAGTAAGGATGGCCCACCAGGTACCACGAGGTGTTGAGCGGACCTGCTGTAGAGGTCATCCATATCCCGTACTTAAAATGCAAGGCGTATATCCACGGGGCACTGACAATTAACATCGCTACTATCGATGTGACATTGATGCTTAGCCATTGCCGTTTATTACCGCTCAACAAAAAGGAACAGCAAACAGTATTCAGAATAAAGAATGGGAAAGCATAGGACTTGGCAAAATAAGCAAGCGCACCTACCATTCCATTCAATACCCACAGCGATGGCCTGGCAACAAACCCGTCCGCCAGCAGGATGCGCAAAGATGCCAGCAGGAAAAAACACTCCCACAGATCATCGAACGACTGGTAGAATACTGCACAGCACAAAAACACAACCAATGCACCGTTCAGCAACCACTGAAGTTGCCGTTCTACATTGAACCGAATGAATAAAGATTGCGTGATCCACAAAAAGACGGTTGCCCCTATAGAATTGATGATAGCCGATGCAGGTATTACAGATAAGCCCTGCTTCATCAGCAGTGCAGTAAGCCAGCAACTCCACGGGCTCCAGTAGCCATTTATAGCCTGTATGTAATGCCCCTCAGCATACCGCCTGGATATAGTAAGGTAAGCGGCGCCGTCGGGGTCAACGTAATATTGATAGTTGGGATAGATAAAATACAGCACTACCCACATCGGCACAACTGATACCAGGAATGGCGTATATTTTTTCAGTGTTTCCAATTACCCGTTCGCCTGTTTTTTATATAAATAATTGCCCCATCCTATAGCCGCACAACCAACAGCCACCAGCGACACCGGTAAAAAATACCTGGTGTTGGCTATAGGCCCCGCTGCCATCGCAAAATACGCCATCAATACAAACAAGAACAAACGGATACCGCCGGCTATACGCCTGCCTGTAAAGAATAGCACCATGCCCCAGGCTCTTACCAGGTTAAAAACGAGTATCAGCAATGCCCATACAAGCGATGGATTGCCTGCTATGTATCCGTTCAATCCTCCGATACCTTTTTCTTTCAATGCATTAAATAAACCTCCGTTCTTGTCTGTGTAAAGCCTGCCGTACGTCAGCTTTCCGGTAAAAAGATCCATCTCTGCCTTCCCGGGATCAATAAATATGCGGCCTGCATTCTTTATATGGAACCACATATACGGACCAAAATGTTCTTTCAGCAGAGCTACACCTCTTGCGTTGGCAGCATCATACCGGTCTTTATATTCGGGTAGCGCAGCTATCGCCGCACGCTCCCCGACTATAAAACGCGCTGCGCTATCAGCACCCTGCGTTGCGCCATAGTAAGCTTTAAAGTAGTAAATTGCATTAAACGACTGGTTACTTGAAAAATGGAATTTACCGGTACGTGTATAATTGCTGTAGTTATACAACAATACCGCACACAGCGGCAAAATAGCAATAGCCAGCGGACGCTGCAACTGTACCTTATGCCTCATGAATACTGCAACTACCACCAGTATGTGCACAACAACAAACGGATACAACACAGGCTTAACAAACAAACCAGCTATCAGCCACAGCCCCATCCACATCGCATCTTTCAGGCTACCGCTGTTGTATAATTTCAAAAAAGCCCCTACATACAGTACTGTACAGGTCTGTAACAAAACGTCGGGGGCTATTGTGTTGGCATTGATGAACTGCGCAGGGTAAGCTATCAGCAATGCAAGCAACAGCCAATCGTATCGCGAATCAAACCCAAGCTGCCCGATCAACTTGCGGACATAAATGATGTTGAATACCGATAGGCAGTTTTGTATCACCAGCACTATCCAGTTGTTCACCGCAAACAGGTAAACACCCATCAACAGCAACGGATACAAGGGCTGCCGTTGGGTCATATATTCCGGCTCTATCGGTAGCGCAGGATTGCCACTATAGCAGAAGAATAGATTTTTGATATTGCACGCCTCGTAGATGTATTCGTAAGAGTCGCCCATATAAATGCGCTTATACATACAGGCCAGCAGAAAAAACGCCAGGTGCACCAGCATTACTATACCGGCAAACCTTATATCTTTCTTGTCTGTAAATAGTCGCATGTATTATTGGGCTACTGCTTTTATCATTCGCCAATTATCGTGCATGTCTTTTCGTATCTCTACATCCACATAGCCCATTTGTTCAAACAGCAGTTTTGTTTCCACGGCGTGGTTCACCTCCAGCTCACAATATATTCTGCCATGCGGCTTCAGGTGTGTTTTGCCATACTGCGCTATCTCCCTGTAAAAAAGTAATGCGTCATCGTCCGGCACAAACAGCGCTATAGATGGCTCATGATCTTTTACATTGCTATGCATATTTACCTTTTCCGATACAGGTATATATGGCGGGTTGGACACAATAACGTCGTAAAGCCCGGTATTATTTTGTTGCTCCCTGTCCAGTATGTCCATTCCTATAAAACGGATGGCCGTACCATGACGGGTTGCATTCCTGCTTGCCACCTCCAGGGCAGCTTCACTTATGTCTATTGCAGTAATGTCTGCTTCTGGCATGGCCATCTTTAAAGATGTGGGGATGATGCCACTACCCGTACCTACATCTATAATGCTGATTTGGGTGTTGGGCCTGCAATCTTCCATTATCCAGTGCACCAACTCTTCGGTCTCTGGCCTGGGTATCAGCACATGCTCATTTACTTCGTACTCCTGCTCCATAAACCACGCCTTACCCATTACATACTGCAGCGGCATGCCTGCTGCTAACTGCTTACGGGCCTCATCGTACCTCAACTCTTCCAGGTCGCTCAGTGGTTCATCCTTGCTCATCAGCCGGTCCAGCTTACTCAGCCCTGTTATGTGGTTCAGTATCTCATGGCTTATGGCAGCGGCTTCACGCTCATCGTATATCGATGCGAGTTCGTTTTTCAGATCGTAAAAAGCCTGCCCCAGCGTATGCATGCCGTAAAGATAACTAGTTGGCAGCAACACGGTTAATGCATGCCTCACTAAAAAAATGATCCCCGTGCTGTTAAGCACAGGGATCATGTCCAATAAGTTCGTTTGGTGTAGGACCAATAAGCCTTGCAGCTTATTAGTTTAGGGGCTCTTCAACTAATGCTATATGCTCTGCGCTAACCATTTGCAGCGCAAGGCTTTTAATAGATGGGTACACAAGATCATAGATGCCGCGCTTGCTGGCTGGCACATCGGCCTCCTGCATAGCAACGATATAGATGATAGATTCAGGAATGTCTAACACACTGCATACTTTGCTGATGGTGCGCTGACTTGGGCGCTTAACACCCGTTTCGATCTGGGATAAGGAAGTCTGAGAAATTTCACATTTTTCTGCTAGCTCGTACTGGGTGATAGAGAGCTTCTTCCTGATAGACTTAATAGCTGATCCGATGTTCATGATTTGGTCTTTTTAAAGATTAGAGTAGCGTGTTGGGCTTACAGTTAAAAATTTGATTGTTTGCCTATATAGACGCAAAATTAAACCCGGACGTTGGGAACTTTTAAAATTTCTTTATTAAATAAAATTAACTAAAGTCAATACAGAGGCCATTATATTAGTCTATTGGCTAATCCCCTAAAGTGCTTTACTTGAAGTTAACAGCAATACTGACACCTAGTGCATGCGGATACACCATAGGTTGTGCATGGAGAGAGATATCCCGCGATACATCGAAGTTCTTAAGATGGGCGCCTGTTATGGCTTCCATTACCTGTAGCATATACCCCACGCTTGTGGCCAGTACGGTAAGGTTAAGGTAGCGGTTATAATCGTTCTGTAATTGCTGCAGCTGATCTATTGTGTATATACCTACGTATTTATCAGTAGGATACGGATTATTTATTCGACCTATGTATGCCTTCCTGTAATCCTGGTAGTTCTTAAGATTATCTGCAAAATAGTATCCGGCTACCGCCAATCCGGCGTAGATAACCGGCACTTTCCAATACTGGCGGTTATAGAATTGGCCAAGGCCCGGCACAATAGCAGAGTATAAACCGGCCCGTTTAGGGTTAGGTTGAAACACGTGCTTACCCGAAATTGTCACAGTAGCGTCATTTCCTATTTTCACTACTGTATCTACTGTAGTATTTTGCCCATAGCTGCCCCAACCAATGCTTAAAAGCACCGTAAAAAGCAATACTCCGGCTAGCTTAGGTAATGAACGAAACTTAGTCATCGGGCCGCAAAGGTAATTTAAAGATGCTAACCTGCGTGCCTGTTATACAAACCGAAAGAGAAACCCCAGCCCATCATCAGGCCACCGGGCGATAGTATCTTTATCACACGCTCGCCCACATCGGTAAGCTGCGGACCATAAGTCTGTTCAAATTTATCGCCCCTGAGCGGCACAGAATAGCCAAAAGTTATAAAAAAGCGATTGTACCGCCTACCTATCTTCCAATATTTATAGGTGGCCAGGTATATATTATTCTGTGGCTTCAGGTTTAATATTACCTGCCTCTTTCCATTCACCGTTTCAGTTGTCAGCTTCATATTCTCTATGCCTGAGTTGAAGGTAAGCCCTCCGCCAAAGGCCCACCCGCGCTGCGGTTCGTTAAGATAGTACTTGGCACCTACATACAGTTTGTTGCCCCATGTACTGGTACCGGCACCTGCATCCAGGGTAACGTGGGGTGCCAATACTATGTTCAGATCGAAACCTATGATACCGCATGGATTATTAATGCCTGAACCAAAGCCTATGTAGCAGACCGGCTTTTGAGCAGGATCGGTCCTTTTACTTTTTTTGTCGGCTGAAGTAGCCTTAACGCTTTCCGCTTGTTGAGCGCAGGCCGAAGAAAATCCGAAACAAAATAGAGCTGATACAGCGAGAATAAGGCTCTTCATACAGATTATAAGATGTTATTTGTGTAAAGTTATTGATTATGTCAGGAAAACAAACTGCACGTGTAACTATATGACGGATAGAGTAGTTTGCTCCACCTATTATGTTAAAACTATAATATGTTTCACAAATTCAGAGGTTTCTCAATAAATCAACGTAACTTTGCGCCTTCATATTATAAAGTTCTTTTTAATGATTTCTTTTTCTTCCTTCTCGTTGCGAGAAGAATTATTACAGGCATTATCTGACCTGGGATTCGAAACACCTACACCTATTCAGCAGAAAGTTATCCCTCACCTGTTACAGGGTGATAAAGATATTATAGGCCTGGCCCAGACGGGTACAGGTAAAACAGCCGCCTTCGGCCTGCCTTTGCTTAACCATGTCGATGTATCCGTACGTTCGGTACAGGGCCTTATCCTGAGCCCTACACGCGAACTCTGTATGCAGATACAGACAGAGATGCAGAAATATGGCGACCACATGCGTGGCCTGCGCATAGCTGCCGTGTACGGCGGCGTGCCTATCATGGGCCAGATACGCGATGTAAAAGCTAATCCCCAGGTAATAGTGGCCACTCCGGGCCGTTTGATAGACCTGCTGGAGCGCAAAGCCATATCCCTGGAGCAGCTGAAGTACGTAGTACTGGATGAGGCCGACGAGATGCTGAACATGGGCTTCCGCGAGGATATTGAGCTGATACTGAAGAACACGCCGGCAGAAAAACGCACATGGCTGTTCTCTGCCACCATGAGCAATGACGTTCGCGGCATAGCCAAGCGCTTTATGAAGGAATGGCAGGAATATTCTGTGGCCGCAGCTAATGCTACCAACGAGAATATAGACCACCAGTATTTTGTGGCCAATCACCACAACCGTTTCGAAACACTGCGCCGCCTGCTCGACTTCGCGCCCAATATCTACGGTATTATCTTTACCCGCACCAAGCAGGATTGCCAGGATGTGGCTGAGAAGTTGATGAAGATGGGCTACCATGTAAGCCCGCTGCATGGCGATATGGACCAGAAGATGCGCAGCAAGGTGCTGGAACGCTTTAAGAGTCGCCAGCTGCAGGTGATCGTAGCTACAGATGTAGCTGCGCGTGGTATAGACGTGAACGACATTACGCACGTTATTAACTACGAACTGCCCGATGATCCTGAAGTATACACACACCGTAGCGGCCGTACAGCCCGTGCGGGCAAGTCAGGCATCTGTATGTCTATCGTATCGCCTAAGCAGATATCTAACATCCGCCAGATAGAAAAACTGGTAAAACAAAAGTTCCACAAGACAGACATACCTGATGGTGCAGAAGTAGTGCGCAAGCGCCTGTTCTACTACATGGAGCAGATTGCTACCGCTGAACCTAAGGACGATTTTGCCAAGATGTACTACGACTTTATGCACGAACAGTTTGACGGCGTGGATAAAGACGAGCTCATCCGCAAGCTGATCTGGCTGCAGCTGAAAGATACTATTGATGCTTACCAGGAGAGCGAAGACCTGAATGCCGGCTTCGAACGCAGGAGCGGTGCTGCCGGTGGCGCCAGGTTCAAGCGCCTGTTCATTAACCTTGGCGAAAAAGATGGCCTGAATGCTCAGCGCCTGCTACAGTTCATCACAGAAAGCACAGACATAGAGCCTAACATGATCGACCGCATTACCGTGCGCGACCTGAGCAGCTTCTTTAACGTGCCTAGCGATGCTGCTGATTACATCCGCGAGCACCTGAGCAGCAAGAAATTCAAGAACCGCAAAGTACGCCTGGAAGAGGCCGAACAATCATCAGGCGGCGGCGAACGCGGCGGCTACCGTGGTCCAAGCGGCGGTGGCGAGCGCGGCTATAGCCGTAACCAGAGCGGCCCGCGCTTCTCTGGCGATACTCGCTCATCCCGCGGCGGCGGAGATCACCGTGGTGGTGGCGGTGGCTACAAAGGTGGTGGCCGCGGCAGGGAACGCCATTAATAAAAAAAACATAGTTACTAACTAAGAAGTGCCGGCTATAACTGCCGGCACTTTTGCTATCAGGTAGGTACGTGTAGTATTGCTACCAGGGAATTTCCCCTGTTTCAGGATTACTTTCTTCGCTGAAAAATTTACCCGTTGGCCCGTTCGCTTCAAGCAGCGCGTATTTTACAATACGCATGGCGGCAACTTCTACTTCACCTCCGGTCTGATTTGTAAAATCTGTTTTTGTATAGCCCGGACAAACTGCATTAACTTTAAACGCTGTGTTACGCAGTTCATAAGCCAGGTGGATGGTGTACATATTCAATGCTGCTTTCGATGCTCCGTAAACTGCATATTTTGCATAACTATATGCCGGCCAGTCGGGGTTAGCTTGTAAAGAAAGAGAGCCTACGCTTGTACTCACATTAACGATCCTTGGCTCATCCGATTTTCGCAATAAGTCGATAAATGCGTTCGTAACTCTTGCCACCCCGATCACGTTCGTATCAAAAGCGGCCATAAACTGGTCTGAGGTGGCTCCAAGTGCGGTGTAAGGTGGCTGGCCGCCATTGATGCCCGCATTGTTGATAAGCACATCCAGCCCGCCGGCCTTTTTGCCAATCGCCTCTCGGGCAGCGCTAACAGAGTTTTCATTCGTCACATCCAGCTGAATAGCCTCTGCAAAAGACAACCCTTCAGCTTTTAATTTTTCAACAGATTCCTTGCCTTTGCTGAGGTCACGGCATCCCATATAAACATAAAACCCTTCTTGTAATAACTTTTTTGCGGTTGCGTAGCCTATGCCTTTGTTGGCTCCTGTAATAAGTGCTGTCTTCATTTTGTATGCATTTAATGATCAATGCAGCAAAATTGCGCTATACCCCAACCCCGGTAATTACCATATGGTAAATAATTACCTAACGGATATTTTTCCTTATCCTGCTCAACGACTGCTGGGTAACACCTAAATAAGACGCCACATATACAAGCGGAATGCGGTTAATTAGCGATGGATAGTTTTCCATAAACTCTTTATAACGGGCAGTAGCGTCCTGGGAAATAACCGGGCCCTTCCTTGATTTCTGATACATACATAGTTGTACCATTTTATTCTTAATAATATCCCAGCCATTTATCTGGGACAGGTCTTCCCAATCCTGCTTTGAAAATACTATAAGCTTACAATTGGTACATGCCTGCAGATATTCAGAAGAGATTGCCTTTGCCTCGAAATTGACATAATCTGCTACAAGGCTGTTTTCACTGATAAAACAACGGGTGATCTCGTCACCCTGGTTGTTGTAATAATAACCCCGGATAACACCTTCTACAATAAAGCCTACCTGCCTCGGAATTTTTCCTGCTTCTGAAAAATGGTCATCTTTTTTAAGGCTTAGCTCTTCCGCTTTACTCATCACCAATTCTGCCTGCTGCTTAGTCAGACTGCCGAACTGTAATATGTAGTTTATCAATTCTTTCATATACGAAAAGTAAGCAACCGCTTATTGCCCGGACCATACATCGACTAGTCATTGATTGATCAACCCAATAAATACCTCATCCCCCCTTACCTCCACAGGGTAGGTAAACAATTTATAGCCTTCACCGCTGGTGTTGCGGCCATTGATGGGGTCGAAGCGATATTTATGCAGCGGGCACACCAGGCGGCCCATGCCATCCAGCCAGCCATCGCACATAGGCGCGCCGGCATGCGGGCACAACGCAGCAAACGCATATATTTTGCCGTCGCGCTTTATAAGCCCTACCTTTTTGGTGCCGGTTGTGGTCTCGGTAGGTTTGTTCTCTTCCAGTTGTGTAAAAGTGGCTTCTGTTTTATGCCAGGTATAAATGCTCATTGTATTAAGTAAAAATAAAAAAAGCACCCGCATTGCTGCAGGTGCTCCAATATTAATACTAATTTATTAGTTGTTCATTTTGATGCAGCCATCTTTAATAATGATGTGGTCGCCGTCTTTCACTTCTACCTTGCCGCATTTTGTTTCTATCATGCACTTAGTGCCACTGCCTTGTATGGTAACAGATGATGTAGCATTCTCAAATGTTACTTCCTTATCATTACCGTCCATGCGGCCCTTCATGGTTACTTTTTTGGAATCGCGGTTCTCGTAACGGATAGTAACGGCACAAAATGCCTGGCTGGCCATAACGGCTACAACAGCGGTGAGGATCAGTTTTTTCATTTCTCTTTTATTAATTGGGTGGTTTAAAATTATTGCAATGTAAAAATAAGTGACTCGTTCCTGTAAGTTCCCAAAAAACACACAGGCGTGCATATGTTGTCTACAACCGTGCAGTTACTACCGCAATGCGGCAAAAAAATCTTTCATCAGCCTGCCGCATTCATCTGCAAGTACGCCCCTCGTAAGATCAGCCTTCTGGTGGAAAGGCCAGTTGTCGCCCGTTGTTTTGTGGTAGCCATTCTTTACATCTTCTGCACCATATACTATCCGCTTCACTTTGCTCCAGTACAAGGCACCACAACACATCAGGCAGGGCTCCACCGTTACATACAGCGTGGCATCCGGCAGATATTTGCTGCCCAGCTCGTTAAAGGCTGATGTCAATGCTATCATTTCAGCATGGGCAGTGCTATCATTCAACAGTTCTACCTGGTTGTGCCCGCGCGATATTATTTTGTTGTCCCACACCACCACAGCGCCAATAGGTATCTCCCCGGCATCGTAAGCCAGCCTGGCCTGTTTCAGCGCCTCCTTCATAAAATGCTCGTCCGTATACTCCATAATCCCGCGCAAAATACATCAATCTTTTTAAGGCATTTCTTACCCCAACATCATTGAGCCATCCAGCCATTAAGCCATTGAGCCATTATATTGTCTTTTTTTAACAAAATTTCCGTTACCCAGCTATTATATTTGCACACTAATTCAAAACTATGCTCAAACGTATTGCATTATTTTCGCTACTGTTCATACAGTGTACACTCCTGTTTGCTCAAAAGAGCAAGGTGTATGTTACCTCCGGCGGAGAGGGAAGGTCTGTAAAAGACAGCTCTGCAGCAATGTTTGGCAACAAAAACTCTGGTGTTGTAAAACCATCGCGCGACTTCCTGATGGTACAACTTGGCTACAACAACTGGATGAAAAAACCCGACTCTGTTAAAACAAAGGCTTTCGGCTACGTTTTTAACGCCTATCTGTGCTACGATTTCCCAATAAAAAAATCTAACCTGAGCTTTGCTGCCGGGCTGGGTATCAATACATCAGTAGTGTACCTGGATAAGCAGATGCTGGTGAATACAGATACCGGCACCGTTACCGCTGCGCGTATTATCGCCGATCCTACACCCGGCAAGCGCTATAAGGTGAACACCACTTACCTGCAGGCACCTTTCGAGCTGCGTTGGTTCAGCAATAAGCAAAACCGCAACCTGGGCATGAAGGCCGCAATAGGGGTAACCGTAGGTGCCTTCCTGGGTGCGCACACCAAAGAGCTTACTTCTGTGGGCGGTACCAACATCAAGTATAAAGAGAATACCAAGCGCTACTACAGCCCGTGGAACTTTGCCGCAACAGCACGCATAGGCTGGGGCAATCTTTCCATATTCGGCTCTTACAACATTACCAACGTGTTTAAAGAAAACAACGGCCCAGCGCTTACACCTGCATCTGTGGGCATTTGCGTAACAGGCCTGTAATATTGGCAAACTATGGTATTCTTAGACGCGCCTGCCTTCCTGGAAACTGCTTTTAATCCCGGCTTTGCACAACAAGATGCAGACGGCGACATGCTGCAGTTCTCTATGACCGATATTGGCCGCCTGACCATTAAAGAAGGTCGCATTTACGCCTGCGATCCTATTTCCCTGTACCTCGAAGAACCTTTCGATATAGAATTCCCCAAGGGGCAATACCCTGTGCAGCTGGCCATTGCCTCCATTAATGGCGATGACGAACGCATTGGCCTGGCCCGTATCAAATTTACCGACACTAAACCCATAAAGTGGACCGACGCCCTTACCGAAGGACAGGACGTTAAAGACCTGGAGGAAGACGAAATATTTGGCTATGATGTTGACTCCGGCACAGGTGCCTTTATGGATGCATCGGGCTATGTAGAGTACGACAGCCTGTATAAAGAAGACCTGAAACTATCCACTATATCGCGCGAGATGCGCAAAAGCTACAAAGACACCCGCAGCTGGCTGATGTGGGAAGGCAAGAACAGTAATGTAGCCATCTTCTCCACCGGCTACGGCGAAGGCCTCTACGCCACCTACATAGGCTTCGACGACTACGGCAACATCTGCCGCCTGGTTACCGACTTTGGGCTGTTGGACTGGAAGTAGTCGTTAAAAACCTATTTCATCTGGCAACATTTGCCGCTAAGGCTCATTCTCCACAGCACGTAGAGACGTGAGAACATGCACCTCCACCCAATACGTTCATTTACGCTGTACGCACCCCTTTTCCTAAAATCCTGGCCACCCTTATCAAACACATTAAGGATAAATGATTAAATACCTGCCGCACTTTTCGTGTGCCGACTGTTTTTATCTTTGCACCCTATGCACATCGGACTATACTTCGGTAGTTTCAATCCCATTCACACCGGGCATTTAATAGTAGCCAATCACATTATAGAGCACACAGATATCAACAAGGTATGGTTTGTGGTATCGCCACATAACCCCCTCAAAGATTCCCATTCCCTGCTCAACGAGCACGACAGGCTGCACCTGGTGAACCTCGCCATAGAAGACAACCCCAAGTTCCGCGCCAGCAATGTGGAATTCAATCTCCCTAAGCCATCGTACACCATAGATACGCTCACCTACCTCACCGAAAAATTCCCACTGGAACGCTTTTCGGTCATCATGGGTGCCGATAGCTTCCAGAACCTGCATCGCTGGAAGAATTTTGAGCAACTGGTGGCTCAGTACTCGTTTATCGTATACAACAGGCCTGGTTTTGAGATCGAGGACACTTACGGAGCACAGGTAACGCTGCTGGAGGCTCCCCTGCTGCAGATATCCTCTACTTACATCCGCCGGCAGATAAAGGAGAAACGATCCATCAAGTACATAGTGCCCCCGGCGGTAGAGCAATACATTTTAGATAACAAATATTATACAAAATAAATTTTTCCATGTTTCGTACCTTTGGCATGGTATTTTAACCGAAATAATCAGAACTTAAATCAAATCTCATTTTTATGGCAAAAACAGGTAATACAATTGCTACCTTCCTTATAGGTGCAGCAGTTGGCGTAGCAGTAGGTTATGTATTGGCAACAGACAAAGAAACCCGCCAGGACGACCTTGACAAAGTGAAAAAATCATTAGACAATCTGAAAAGCAAGTTTGCTAAGAAAACTGCCGACCTGGAAGAAGAGATCTATCATTCTTAATCCCGGCAGCCGTATATGAGCATATTTAGCAACATCAAAGACAAAATATCGGCCTACATAGATGTGCATGTACAGCTGGCTAAGCTCAGTGTTATGAGCGGTGCCGCCAAGCTGCTCAGCTATGTTATGTTCTCTCTCATCTGCATGTTCATCCTCTTCGTGGTCATTATGTTCATGGGGCTGGGTATATCAGAAGCGTTTGTAGAGATGGGCATGGCCAAAGTGGGCGCGCACTTTGCTACTATGGGCGTGTTTGTGTTGATGCTGCTGGCAGCTATTGGCCTTAGCAAAAACATAACTAATTTCTTCGCCGGTTTATTCATCAGGGTACTTACAGAAAAACGTAACGACGATGACGATGATGATGAACCTTCTAAAAAATAAACCGCAATGAAGATCTATCCCAGGGAACTGCACAGCCTTAAAGCTTTGGAGCAGGAAAAGAAGCGGCTGCAAAAGCAGCTAAAGGAGCTCGACGAAGAAGAGATCTTTTCACTCAAGTCCATTACGGGCAAGAAGGGTGCCGGCGAATCTGCTGGCGGTGAAGGTTTCGACCTCTCCTCGCTGCTCGGTATGCTGCCCATTTCCAACCCTTTTGTGGCTACACTGATGCCTATTATACAGCGCAGGCTGTTTAAAACGGTTGAAGACAAGCTTACCTTTAAGAAAACAAAGATCGATAAGGTACGCATAGCAGCCGAAGTAGACGGAGAAGCGCTGCACCATACAGTAATGCACAAGGTGAAGAAGGCCGCAGGCACTGCCGCTAAAGAAGTGATACTCGGCTACCTTAAGTGGAAAGCCATAGAGCTTGCCTTTAAAGGCGCAAGACATTTAATAAAGCAACAACAAGCAAAAAAACGCGCAAGCAAAACGGCAGCTCTCTAGCTGTCGTTTTTTATTTATTGCATTGCAACTTATCAATCCGAAAAACTAATTGGTTGTCATCACGTCATTGTCCTGTAAGGACAAAAGGTTTGTAGTATATGCTAGAATAAGGCTTTAGCGTGCCGTAGGTACGCAACTTATTACAAAACAGTTTAGTTGTCTAAGTGGGAGTGATTAATCGGCACTTTAGTTGGCCGGAGACACCGCCCTCTCCTTTGGAGAGGGCCGGGGTGAGGCTAAACGAGCATCACGATCTTATTGCTAAAGATATTATGCCTCTTTTGCCCCACCCACCGTAATCGATGGTTTCATGCGCCGGGCAATGTTCTTACCTATACGGATGAACGGCAGCTCCACCCAGTAGTGCATTAATGTAGCCGATAATATAGTACCCAACACCACAGCGCCAAACAGCAGCCATAGCGCGGTATGCTCTGGCATGCTCTGCTTCATATCGTCCAGAAAGGAGTAAGCGTAAGCTACAAGTAGCCAGTGCATCAGGTAGATACCATAAGATATCTTACCGAAAAAGGTAAGAATACTATGCGACAATATCTTTTGGGTACGCGGACTTTGTATAATAGCCGCCAGGAACACAAACGAAGCAAAGCCCGTGAAGTGAAAGAAGTCAATAAAGAAGAATGCAGCCATGTAAAAATATGATGGCCCGAACCTGGAGATATGGTTGATATGGCGCACCGAGAACAGCACTATAGCTATAGCTATCAGCACGTAACGATATTTATACCACCTGGTGGTCTTAAACTCAGCAGACCGCACATAATTAAAAAGATAGCAAAGCAGCATGCCCAGCAAAAAGTGGGTAAGATAAATGTTGAACCCGCACAGCAGGTTTACCAATACCAGCCACCATACCAGCCTTTTATCTTTCTGTCCTATCAGTATCAGGAAGGGGATCAGCAGCGATAGTGTCATTTCCACACCAAGTGTCCAGCCGGGTATGTAATAATGTGCAGGGGTACGCAGCAGAAACACCTCTTCCCAGAAATTTGAATTGTTCTCAACAAACGTATCCTTTAGCGCGGTAGCCGAATAATGGAAATTACTCAGGTTATTATTCACATTCAACAATACCGCCAGCAGGTATGCCGGCCACAGCCTGAAGAACCTGCTAACAAAATACCGCCGCACATCCATAGGCTCGCCCAGCACTACTGTTTTATAAGAAAGCACGAACCCGCTCAGCACAAAGAAAAACGACACTGCATCGCTGCCATTAAAAATAATGGAGGTCAGTTTCACCGATAGCTCTTCAGGGTATTTGAACACAATAAAATGATACACCATTACCATAATGGCGGCAATACCCCGTGCAGAGTCAAGGTAGGCAAGATGTTTGGGCGCCGATGGGCTTTCGGTGATCAGCATGGCCGCTAAAATACGTCATTTTTATTCCTCAGGCAGATAGGCCTAACCTAAATGAAGGAACTCCGATCGTATCTCCCCCCCAAAGAACGCTGCCCCATGCTTGTCAAAATCGGCAGTATCATCTGTAGTGTAGAAGCGTGTAGTACCGTTCGTCGTCAACCGGGCTTTCATTTCAGTGTGCCGCTCCAGGTAGTCCTGCAGGCTATGCGCCACAATATCGCCCTGTGCTACTACTTTAATGTCGGCGGGGAGATTCCGCTTTATAGCATCCATCAGCAGCGGATAGTGCGTGCAGGCCAGCAAAATAGTGTCTATATCCGGTGCGGTGCTCAACAATTCGTCCAGGTATTTTTGTACAAAAAACTCCGCACCGGGCGTATTATACTCCCCGTATTCTACCAGCGGCACCCATATAGGGCACGCCAGCGGATGCACTTTTACCTGCGGAAAAAACTTCTCAATTTCTATCTCGTAAGATCGCGAGTTCACAGTACCCCGCGTGCCCAATATACCCACAGAGCCCGACCGGGTAAAGGTGCCTATCACCTCTGCCGTGGGCCGTATTACCCCCAGCACCCGGTTATCTGGCGCTATTTTAGGCAGGTCGTTCTGCTGTATGGTCCTCAGCGCCTTGGCCGATGCCGTGTTACAGGCTATGATCACCAACGGGCATCCCTGCTCAAAAAACCACTGCACACACTGCAGTGTGTACTCATATACTGTCTCGAAAGAGCGGTTACCATATGGGGCACGCCCATTATCGCCCAGGTACACATAGTCGTAACCCGGCATCAGCTCGGCAATAGACTTAAACACCGTCAATCCGCCATAGCCTGAGTCGAAAATACCTATAGGATGTGTACCCGCCATAGGCGCAAATATAGCCAATCCCATATTTCCGGCCCAGCAAATGGCAGCAAAGCAATATTAACAGCGCCTGTCCGTTATTTGTAATAAATTTGGGTCTTGCCGTATTTTATGCGTTGTAAACATATTTACATATTTATCACCTGCCTGCTCCTTTCTTCCGGCCTTTGGGCCCAGGAAAAGCCTATTGGTTACTGGACATCATTACTGCCATATAACAGCAGCTACGGTATAGCCACCGATGGCTTCACCATTTATAGTATATCGCAGCAGGCCTTCTTCACCCTCGATCCTAAAACGTACGAGACGACCAGCTACAGCAAAGTGAACGGCATGTCCGATATCGGCATGAAGTGCATTGCTTACGATAAGCAAACCAACACTGCGGTGCTGGCCTACACCAATTCCAATATCGATCTGTTCAAAGACAACTCTTTCGTCAATATCCCCGATATAAAACTAAAAACGGTAGCCGGCGATAAGAAGATCAACAACATATACACCAAAAATGGCCGCGCATACCTCAGCACATCCCTGGGTGTTGTGGTGCTGGACCTTGAAAAACAGAGCGTTGAGGAAACCTACCAGTTCTTTGTGAACAGCCAGCTGGTAGCCATCAATGCCTTTACTGCCTACAACGGGTACTTTTATGCCGCTACTCCGTCGGGCATGTACCGCGCCAACGAAAACAGCCCGCAGTTACAAAACTTCCAGGTTTGGGAAAAGATAGACAGCACGCACGTATTCAAAGACATACAGGTAATTAACAACAAGCTGATCATGAGTACGCCCATGGTCATATACCAGTTACAGTCCGATACTGCTGCTAAAGTGTTTGCAACAGACACTACAGGTATTACAGGTGTAGACGGTGGCTATGGCAAATACTTCATCCGCCGCTTTGCCGACATTCGCGTGCTGGACACCACCTTTACCCAGGTAGACTCCATAACCTTTATTGATAGCTTTTCTAAAGTGATACAGCTGGCCGATAGCAGCGTATGGATAGGCGGTTTATACCACGGCCTGGCATGGCGCCCACGGGCTGGCCTCTACTATCCTATCTACCCCGACGGACCTTCGGACCCTAACTCTTACGACATTTATGCACACAACAGCGATGTATGGGTAGCACACGGCGGCTACAACGATCTGTTCCTGACCAATGGCAACCTCAACGGTTTCTCTAATTACAAAAACGGCAAGTGGAAACTATTCAGTTCCTACACATACTCCCCTATCTCCTATAAAATGGCCGACTTTGTTACCATTACCAAAGACGAGAGTACAGGAACAGTGTATGCAGGTTCATTCAGCGATGGCCTGTTCGAGCTGAAGAGTAACGATTCATTTAGTATTTATAAGAATGGATCGGCACTGGAAGTAAGCCAGCCCAACGGTGGCTCTAACTTTTACCAGGTGGTGGGCACAGCCATGGACAAAGACAACAATCTTTGGGTATCGATGTACGGATCGTTCCACGAACTGTATGTACGCGAAAAAGCTACGTCCAACTGGTATAAGTATTATCTCAATTACGCCCGCAATTACCCCTACAGCGGAGGTCCTATGGTGTTCGATAATGCGGGCCATGTATGGTATGTATGCAGCAATGGTGGTGGTGTAATAGGCTACGATACCAAGGGTACATTATCCGACCCAAGCGACGATGTGTCTTTCCATATGACCTCTGGTGCCGGCATCGGCAACCTGCCCGATGGCAATGTAAAAAGCATAGCAATTGATAAGAACGACAACCTGTGGATAGGCACCGTAAATGGCATAGGCATCCTGTACAATGCATCAAGCTGCCTGGGCCAGCGCTGCGATGCCGAAATACCCATTGTGCAGTACGATAAGTATGCAGGCTACCTGTTTGCCGGCGAAACCGTGCAAACTATAGCCATAGATGGAGCCAACCGCAAGTGGGTGGGCACGAATAATGGCGTTTGGTTGCTATCGCCCGATGCCGGTAACAGCAGCATCATCTATCGCTTCACTACCGACAATAGCCCGCTGCCATCTAATAAGATAGAGAAGATAACCATAGACGATGTTACCGGCGATGTGTACATTGGCACAGATCAGGGCCTGATGTGCTACCGAAGTACTGCTACCGAAGGAGCCGAAACAGCATCGAATGTGCTTACTTTCCCCAACCCTGTACCATCTAACTACAAAGGCACAATAGCCATAAAGGGGCTCACTACCAATGCCGATGTAAGGATAACTGATATCAACGGCCAATTGGTGTACCGCACTACTGCACTCGGCGGCCAGGCAGTATGGAACGGGCTGGACTATAAAGGCCACAGGCCACAGTCAGGCGTGTATCTCATCTTTGCGTCCAGCACAGATGGCGCTCAAACCTACGCCGGCAAAATGGTGTTCATGAATTAATTGCTGCCCGGGGTAATGAATAATACACAAGGCATCGTTCTGCGATCGGTAAAGTATGGCGAAAGCAGCCTGGTGTGTACCATCTTCACATCGCTCTATGGTGTGCAAACCTACATGGTAAAGGGCGTGCGCAGCAGTAAAGCATCGCGCAACCGCGCCGGGCTTTTGCAACCGGGTACTATGCTGGATATGGTCATCTACCACCAGTCGGTAAAAAACATGCAGCACATCAAAGAGTATCAGCCTGCATATATATACACTACACTGTTGGAGGATATAGTAAAGAACAGTGTGGCATTGTTCTCGGTAGAAGTGCTCCTGCGCCTGCTACCCGAGGCCGCACCACAACCCGACCTCTTCGATTTTGCCTACCAGTATTTTACCACGCTTGATAAAACACCACGTAGTCAGGTAGGCAACTTCCCTTTATACTTTATCATCAATTGCAGCCGCGAACTGGGCTACGAGATCAAAGGCAGCTACAGCACAGACACGCCACACCTCAACCTGCAGGAAGGGGGTTACACCCATCACCTGCCGTCCATACCACCCTATATGGCCGATGAAGATTGCCGGATGCTGAGCATCCTGATGGCCACCGGCAACTACGATACGCTGGAGCACACCGAAATGGGATCGGCCATGCGCATGCGCCTGACCGAATGGTACATTGCCTTCCTGCAACGCCACACCCAGCATATGAGCAACATCCGCTCTTTGCAGGTACTGCAGACGATATTGCATTGATGCTATGACTCCAGGCCCTGTAGGGGCCGGTTACAATAGCATCGGGTTTCAACCCGATGGCTACTCAAACCGATGACAGCCCAAACCGAATTTCAATACGCACCACTACAACACACAACTCCAGGCCCTGTAGGGGCCGGTTACAACAGCATCGGGTTTCAACCCGATGGCTACTCAAACCTACCCCAAACAGGGGTACTCATCCTGCCCCAATTGTTAAAATCAACTGCACCGGCTTGCAACGCTATGCCGTTCACCAAAATCACCATAATTTCGCTTCCAGATAAAAATTTATATGAATCGGATCAGCTACTTTATACGGACCTCCGTATTATGTTCGGCGATTGCTATCGCCCTGCCTGCCATTACCAATGCGCAGGACCTGAAATCACCAATACCAAAAGATCCGGATGTGCTTACCGGCAAACTGGATAACGGACTCACCTTCTACATCCGCAACAACCACAAGCCTGCTAACAAGGTAGAGCTGCGCCTGGCTGTAAAGGCAGGTTCTATCCTGGAGACCAATGAGCAGTTGGGCCTGGCACACTTCATGGAGCACATGAACTTCAATGGCACCAAGAACTTCCAGAAAAACGAACTGGTAAGCTACCTGCAGTCTATAGGTGTGGAATTTGGTGCTGACCTGAATGCTTATACTGCGTTCGACCAGACCGTTTACATCCTGCCTATACCTACCGATAAGCCGGGCAACCTGGAGAAAGGCTTCCAGATCATAGAAGACTGGTCGCACAACGCATTGCTTACCGATAAGGATATTGACGAGGAGCGTGGCGTAGTGCTGGAAGAAAGCCGCCTGGGCAAGGGTGCTGAAGATCGCATGCTGAAGAAGTACTTCCCTAAGCTGGCTTCTGGTTCTCTATACGCTCAGCGCCTGCCTATTGGTAAGGATGAGATCCTCCACCACTTTAAATACGAAACTATCCGCAGCTTCTACCACGACTGGTATCGCCCCGACCTGCAGGCTGTTATCGTAGTGGGAGATATTGACGTGAACACGGCTAAGAAAATGATCCAGGATCACTTCGGCAGCTTTAAGAATCCCGCCAACGAAAAGAAGCGCAACTATATAGATGTAACTGCACGTAAGGCGCCCGAAGCAATGGTAGTTACCGATAAGGAAGCGACCAATGCCGAGCTGACCATCATGTTCCCCTATGCTAAAAAAACAGAGGATAAAACAATAGGCGACTATCGCAACAGCGTGGTGCGCGCACTGGCTATCGAGATGATCAACCGCCGCCTCAATGAACTGACGCAGAGCGCAGAGCCGCCATTCCCTTATGCATATGCCGGTAACGATAACCTGATACATGGCTACGAAAGCTTCATCATCTCCAGCGGCATCAACGGCAATGATGTAGAAACAGCGATGAATGCAGCAACTGGCGTATTGCTGAAGATAAAGCAGTTTGGCTTCAACAATACCGAGCTGGAAGTAGCACGTAAAAATATGCTCAGCAGCATAGAGAAAGCTTACAACGAAAAGAGCACTACAGATAGTAAGGCCTACGTTGAAGAATACATCCGCGCGTTCCTGGCAGGCGAATCTTTCCCTGGCATCAACAACGAATACAATTACCAGAAGAACCTGCTGCCGGGCATTACCGTAGCAGAAGTGAACGCAGCCATTAAGAAATGGACTGCAAGCCCTAATACCTTTACACTGATCACCGGCCCTGAAAAAGCTGACCTGAAATTCCCTTCAGACAAAGAACTGCTGGCTATGACCACCAAGGGCTTTAAGCAGGTAGTTAAGAAAGACGAAGAGAAGAAGGTAGCCGCTTCGCTGATGAGCACCAAGCCAACTCCGGGCAAGGTAGTTAACCAGCAGGCAGAAGATGGCTTCGGCGCTACTACTTATACACTCAGCAATGGCATCAAGGTTACCATCAAGCCTACAGACTTCAAGAGCGATGAGATCCTGCTGACAGGTATCAAGAAAGGTGGTTCTAACAACTACGATGTAGCCGATAAGAACAATGTAAAGTTTGCTACCGAGATCATGGACAACATGGGCTACGGCGCTTACGACCCTACAGAGATCGAAAAGATACTAGCTGGTAAGAAGATTGAAGCATCTATGACCATCGCCGAAATAGACGATGAGATCAAGTGCAGCAGCACCGTTAAGGACTTTGAACCTATGCTGCAATTGCTGTACCTGCAGATCATGCAGCCACGCAAAGACGAGGCACTATTCAAGGCTTATAAAGAAAAGCAGACCGCTATGCTGCAGTTCATCACAGCTAACCCGCAGGCTGCGTTTGCAGACACTATGCTGAAGGTGATGTTCAACAACAACCCGCTGGCACGCACTGCATTCCCTAAGAAAGAAGACCTGGCCAGCATCAACCTGGACCGTGCTATACAGATATACTCTGATGAGTTTGGCAGCGCTGATGGCTACCACTTCTTCCTGGCAGGCAACGTAAAGCCGGAAACTGCTATACCAATGCTGGAAATGTACCTGGGCAGCATCCCTGCTAAAAACAAAACCGTGTCTTACAAAGACAATGGCGTGCGCATAGTAAAGGGCACTAACCAGATGGCCGTGCACAAGGGCAAAGAGCCTAAGAGCCTTATCCTTACCTTCTACTCAGGCGAAATGCCGTATTCAGAAGACATGTCTCTGAAAACAAAGGCAGTTGCTGAGATACTGAACATTAAGGTGATAGAAGAAATGCGCGAGAAGATGGGCGCTATCTATGGTGGTGGCTTTAGCGGCAACATGTCTAAAGAGCCATACGAGCGCTATGCTATACAGCTGGCCCTGCCTTGCGGCCCTGAAAATGTAGACAAGCTGCTGGCAGCCGCTAAAGACGAGATACAAAACCTGAAGGACAAAGGCCCTGACGCTAAAGACCTGGACAAGGTAAAGAGCCAGTGGATAGAAAAGTACAAGACCGAAACCAAAGAGAACAAGTACTGGACAGAAAAGATGACCAGCAGCCTGTTTTGGGGAAGGGATAAAGACAGGATAATGAACTACGAAAAGTACGTGAACCAGCTGACACCAGCCGAAGTGCAGGAAGCAGCTAAAAAACTGTTCACTAACAACAACCAGTTTACAGCTATCCTGTATCCTGAATCGTAATTGTATTAAAGGATTTGACAACTTTCTAAAAGTTGTCAAATCTGGCTACAGTTTTCAGTTTGAGACAATTCATAACTTGCAATAACAAAGCTGCCCGAAAGGACGGCTTTGTTATTTATACCAATCGCAGGCTTCTATCTCGTTTGGTCAATGATATCAACGTCCGCAGAGATCGGTCTGAAAGACCGAAAGATAATAGCCCGGGATGCAATCCCGGGAGTAAGACAGATGTAGATGAGCTCTGTAGGAGCGAAAGATATACTACTGCAAGAGATGGACTCTTAAACTCAAGGCCTTGCCCCGTTAGGTGGCAACAGGTTTGTAGTACGCAAATCTCCGTATATCCGGCGTGCCGTAGGTACGCAACAAACAAAGACGAGCCTGTTTTAGTGCTTAGCTGTAACGCTACCTGGTTCCCCATTCCCACATCCCAAACAACACCTTCTTATCTACTGGGTGGCCGCTTTGCTTTAAGGCCAATACTACCTGCCCACGGTGATGTGATTCGTGCGAGATCATGTAACCGAGGAAGGTCATAGGGTATGGCTTCATGCCTTTTATCTTACCGGCTTCAAAACCCTGTATCAGCAACTGTTCTATGGCAGCACTACTGGCGTTGAACGCGGCTGTAAGGCCTGCTTTTGTCAGGTTATCTTTCTCCAGCTTGTCCAGGCCATCCAATAATGCAGGTTCGGATGCTTTCAGCCACATCAGGCGTACATTATGCATATGCGCCAGTTGCTCACCAACAGTGCGCCCTTTAGACGATGCGGTATCACCCAGGTGCTCTTCAGCTATCGCATCAAGCAGGTACATGTTGATGCGGTTATGTATCTGCCATGTAGATATTACCTGCTCTATCATTAGAAAACATTTATCTTTCTTATCGGGTGCCTTTGCGTCCTCTGCCTGCTTAATGGTCTTTGCGCGCTTTGCGATACTCCTTGGCGTGCTTTGCGTGAAATTCTTTATTTAAGATATATGTAAGCGCCTATCTGCACTACTATGCCCACTATATAGCCCAGCCACACATCGCCACGCTGGTGGGCATTCAGCAGCATACGCGCAGTGCCTATTATACCGGCTATCACCATAGCGCTAAAGAACGGAACGATCATATTCACTGGGCTGGTCATCATTAACACAATGATGATTCCTAGCATACCACCGGCGGCGGCCGTGTGCATACTTATCTTGGTAAAGATATTAATGACGAACAGCAGAATGATGCCCCAGAAATTACCCAGCATCAGCACCTTTAAAATAAAGGGTACATTAATAGCTGTCATACTGTTGAACACGTGGCTGATCCAGAAGTAGAACACCATGGTCACCATAAGCGGAATGGTACGCTCCTTGGCCGTAGGCATATGATAGCTGGTGATAAAACCCAGCGGCTTCATCAGCAAGATAGAGACCAGCGGGAACAGCACTGAAGAGA
Organism: uncultured Flavipsychrobacter sp.; assembly: GCA_964588295.1. Lineage (GTDB taxonomy): Bacteria > Bacteroidota > Bacteroidia > Chitinophagales > Chitinophagaceae > Flavipsychrobacter. The sequence continues at coordinate 25,846 of CAZPOT010000022.1, forward strand.
TAACAATGTTGATCAACAGCATGCCCTGCTGCTTTTGCGTAATACCACTAAAGCTCACCGGCGACAGCATGTTGAGCGCCACGGCCATTATCAGCGGCATAAACACCGGGTGGCAGATGAACGATACGATCATCGCCAACACGCGCACCACCTTAGGCTGCTGGTTAGCCGGCGGCATCGGTTGCGGTTCTGCTCTCAGGCCCTCTGTTATTATATCTTGCGGTTCGTTGTTCACTATTCTTGTTTTATATGTTATTCTGCAAAGCTATTACTGTTCACTCTTACTCCAATACCGGCATCAGCCATTTGGTGGCTTCTTCTATGCTCATGCCTTTGCGGCGGGCATAGTCTTCCAGCTGGTCGGGGAGTATTTTGTTGATGCCGAAGTAGGTGCTTTGCGGGTGACTGAAGTACCAACCGCATACCGATGCCGCAGGGTACATAGCCAGCGATTCTGTAAGCGTGATGCCGGCGTTCTCAGTTGCCTTCAGCAGCTCAAATAGCTTCAGCTTTTCCGTATGGTCGGGGCAGGCCGGGTAGCCCGGTGCCGGGCGTATGCCCTGGTATTGTTCATGCACCAGCTCGCTTATCGGCATCTGCTCATCGGCAGCATAGCCCCACAGCTCGGTTCTCACCTTTTTATGGAGCAGCTCCGCAAAGGCTTCTGCAAGCCTGTCGGCAAGCGCCTGCAGCAATATCTTATGGAAGTCGTCATGATCATCCATAAAGCGCTTCAGGTGCGGCTCTATGCCATGTATGCTCACCGCAAATGCCCCCATGTGGTCCTGCTCTTCAGGCTTTATACTGGCAGGCTTCACAAAGTCGGCCAGGGAGAACTCCGGTTGTCCTTCAGCCTTCTTTACCTGCTGGCGCAACATCTCCAGCGTTGTCAGTGTATTACCTGCATCATCTTTTATAACCAGCGTATCGGGCGCCGTTTTATCTACCGCCCAGAAGCCCGCTACGCCTTCAGCAACGAGCCACTGCTCTGCTATTATCTTATCCAGCATTTCGTTGGCCTCGTTATATAGCCTTGTAGCTTCTACACCCACATGTTCATCGCTCAGTATTGCCGGGAATTTGCCCTTCATCTCCCAGGCAATAAAGAAAGGTCCCCAATCTATATATTGCCTTATCTCCGCCAGGTCGTGGTTGTTGAATACGGTAACGCCCATTTTATTGGGCTTAGGCAACTGGTAGTTGGTCCAATCAATAGCCACCGGCATTGCCTGTGCCTCCGCAAATGGTATATATTGCTTGTTGCCCTTCTTATTGGCAAAGTCCTCACGCAGCTTCTCGTACTCTACATTCACTACCTGCAGGAAGCCGTCTTTATTTTCCTTGCTCAGCAGGCTGCCCGCTACTGTAACACTGCGGCTGGCATCTAGTACATACACCACTCCGTTATCATACTGCGGCGCTATCTTTACCGCTGTGTGCATGCGGCTGGTAGTGGCACCGCCTATCAGCAGTGGCTGCTTCATATTGCGGCGTTTCATTTCGCGCGCTACATGCACCATCTCATCCAGCGATGGAGTTATCAGGCCACTCAGGCCTATTATATCTACCTGTTCCTTTTCTGCGGTATCCAGTATCTTATCGGCAGGCACCATTACACCAAGGTCTATGATATCATAGCCATTACAGCCCAGTACCACGCCTACTATGTTCTTACCAATATCATGCACATCACCCTTTACCGTAGCCATTAGTATCTTAGGCGCACCGGCTTCATCTTCGCCAATAGTGCCGGCAGCAAGATGCGCCAGGCGCTTCTGTTCCTTCTCTGCTTCTATAAATGGTGTAAGCCAGGCCACGCTCTTCTTCATCACACGGGCGCTCTTTACCACCTGTGGCAAGAACATCTTACCGCTGCCAAACAGATCGCCCACTACGTTCATACCGTCCATCAGCGGCCCTTCTATTACCTCCAGCGGAGCTGCGTATTTGGTCCTCGCCTCTTCTGTATCGGCATCTATGTAGTCGGTAATGCCGTTTACCAGTGCATGCTTCAGGCGTTCCTCAACAGAAGCCAATCGCCATGCATCGTCTTTCTTATCTTCCTTATCCTTTGCCTTTACTGTTTCTGCAAATGTCACCAGGCGCTCTGTTGCATCGGGCCTGCGGTTCAGTATCACATCTTCGCACAGTTCTCGCAGTTGCGGCTCTATCTCATCATACACCACCAGCTGGCCTGCATTCACTATACCCATATCCATACCAGCCTTTATGGCGTGGTACAGGAATACGCTATGCATAGCTTCGCGCACAGGCTCATTGCCCCGGAACGAGAACGATATGTTGCTCACCCCGCCGCTCACCTTGGTCAGCGGCATACGCTGCTTAATGATGCGGGTAGCTTCTATAAAGTCTACACCGTAGTTGTTATGCTCTTCTATACCGGTAGCTATAGCAAAGATGTTGGGGTCGAAGATGATATCTTCCGGGTGGAAGCCCACACGCTCCGTTAGTATCTTATACGCACGCTCGGAGATAGAGACCTTCTTTTCCAGCGTATCGGCCTGGCCCGTCTCGTCGAAGGCCATCACTATAACAGCGGCGCCATAGCTATGGCATATCTCTGCCTGTTCTATAAACTTCTCTTCGCCTTCCTTCAGCGATATGGAGTTCACTATACACTTACCCTGTATACACTTCAACCCCGACTCTATGATGACGAACTTGGAAGAGTCGAGCATGATAGGGATGCGCGCAATATCAGGCTCAGCCTGCAGCAGGTTCACGAAGGTGGTCATAGCCTGTGCCCCATCCAGCAGGGCATCGTCCATATTCACGTCCAGTATCTGGGCACCGTTCTCTACCTGCTGGCGCGCTACAGACAGTGCTTCTTCATACTTGTTCTCGCGTATGAGGCGGGCAAACTTCTTAGACCCGGTTACGTTAGTACGTTCACCCACGTTCACAAAGTTCATCTCCGGGCGCACTACCAGTGGCTCCAGTCCGCTTAGTCTCAGGAAAGGCTTAATTGCTGTCATAATAATTGCGGCGCAAAGATAGGACATATATGAGGCTGCCTGACCTGTACATACACCAAAAACAGTATATTTGATAAACATTCTTATATAATGAAACGTATCTTACTTCTGTTCAGCGTGCTGCTCACCTTATCTGCGCACGCACAGATCACTATCACAGCCAGTGATATGCCTGTATCAGGCGATACACTGCGCTATACTAATGCCAACATTGTAGGCAACACGATAAACCTGGCCGATAGCGGAGCCGGCGTCAACTGGAACTACAGCGATCTGGTGCCGCTGACCCAAACCGTGGATACCTATAAAACTGCCCTATCGGTAAGCCTTGCGTATGCACTCATATCGTTTACGGCCTATGGCTATAAGGTAGCCGATTCCTTCATTGGTGGCACCACGTTCATACCTGTTCCCTTAACCCAACTGTATACCTTCTTCGAAAAGAAGACCAGCCCCAGCCGCTATTCCGCGGTGGCATTTGCATCAAGGGTAGCGGGTATACCCACCCCCTTTAACTATAGCATTGACGACGACTGGTATTACTTTCCACTGAACTATCATAATGTGGACAGCTCAAGGTTTTCGTTGACAATAGGACTATCCGGGACAGCCTCACTGAAGCAAACGGGCTACCGCAAAACAACGGTCGATGGCTGGGGAACGATAGTTACACCCTACTTTACCACACCAGCTAACTGCATACGGGTGCGGTCTTTTATACACGAGATCGATACAATAGACTTCAGCGGGTTCCCGTTGCATATACCACGGAACACGGTTGAGTATAAATGGCTGGTGAACGGAGAGCACTACCCTGCGCTATGGGTAACTACCACCAAGACCGACACACTTGAAAGCACCGGTGCCGAGATCATTACCAACATACGCTACCGAGACAATGCACGAGACCTGACAAGCGTGCCCGGTGAGCCTGTGCGCGGCACGGTAAAGGCATACCCTAACCCGGCAGCTAATGGCAAGGTAACGCTGGAGCTGCCTGCCGACTGGAAGACATACAGTGTTACCATCTACGACCAGAGCTCTAAAGCGGTAATGACACAGGCTAACCATCCAGACGTGGACCTGAGCCGGCTACCCGCTGGTATGTATGTAGCACAAGTGGTACATAATGCCGACGTAGTATACGCACAGATAGTAAGATAGGGATACACCCGAACTACCTGCGAAATAGATGAGGCATCCCGCACGTGCGGGATGCCTCATCTGCTTTATATAGTCCTGTTATCTTAGTAACCTCTTCCTTCTTTCTGCTCCATGTAGTTGATAAAGGCACGATTGGCCACACGGTTGCCACCCGGTGTTGGGTAGTTTCCGGTAAAGTACCAGTCGCCTTTGTCGTTAGGGCACGCATCGTACAGGCCTTCTATGCTCTGGTAGATCACATCTACTTCTGCATTCACATCAGCATGGCGCAGCATGCGGGCTATCTTAGCGCTTATCTCTTCGGCTGTAAATGGCTCATATATTGCCCTTACAAAGTTCTGTTCTTTCAGCTTGTTGTTTTGTTCTGCCTCTTTACAAGCGTTATAAGTGTCTGTAAGCACATGTTCTCTACCTGTTTCTTTAAGCAGACCAACTGCGGCCTGGAAGGCGATGAAATCACCCATGCGGCTCATATCTATACCGTAGCAATCAGGGTAGCGTATCTGCGGAGCAGATGACACAACAATTATGCGTTTAGGACCAAGACGGTCGAGCATCTTAATGATACTTTCCTTGAGCGTTGTACCACGCACTATAGAATCATCGATAACCACAAGCGTATCTACGCCACGCTCTACGGTGCCATAGGTAATGTCGTACACGTGCTGCACCATCTCGTTGCGCGATGCATCTTCCGTGATGAAGGTGCGTAGCTTGGCATCTTTAATGGCAATCTTCTCGATACGGACGCGGCGGTTGATGAGCTCGCGCATCTCGTCAGCGGTCAGCTCGTCTTTACGCGCCATGATGCGCGTCAGCGTTATCTCCTTCAGCCAGTCTTCCAGGCCCTTTATCAGGCCGTAGAATGCTGTTTCGGCGGTATTAGGTATGAAAGAAACGATAGTGTGCTTCAGGTGGTAATCCAATTCCTTCAGCACCGTTGGCGCCAGGTTGCGGCCCAGCTGCATACGCTCCCTATATATAGAAGGGTCGCTGCCGCGGCTGAAGTAAATGCGCTCGAAGCTGCATGCAGTGAGTTTACGTGCAGGCAATATCTCAACGTCCTTAAAGTCACCATCGGCAGATATGATGATAGCGTGGCCCGGAGCCAGTTTGATCACCTCTTCTTTGGTAACATTGAAGGCCGTCATTATAGCGGCACGCTCTGATGCGGCCACTATAACCTCGTCGTTCTTGTAATAATAGCACGGGCGGATACCGTTGGCATCGCGCATCACAAAGCTATCACCGTTACCTATCAACCCGCTGAATACATAGCCACCATCGAAATGTATGGTAGCTTGTTTGAGGATACCCTCTATGTTGAGCGACTCAGGGTTTGTCTCATCTGCCATACACAGGTAGTAGTGTATGGTTTCTATCATTGCCCCAAGGTCGCTTTCGCGCATGGTGCCCGATGGGTGCTGCGCCAGCATAGCGAACAGGTCGTCGGTATTCACCAGGTTGAAGTTGCCCGCCATAGCCAGGCTACGGGTTGGGTTGATATCGTGCTTGATGAACGGATGGCAAAATTCTATATTATTCTTACCCTGTGTGCCGTAGCGCAGATGCCCCAGCAACAACTCTCCTGCAAAGCGCATATACCCCTTCATAAAACCGGGGTGCTGCAGGATGTTGGGATAGGCCTTTTCCAGGTCTGCCACCTCTTCATTTATATTCTGGAAAATCTTGCCGATGGCCTGCTGGCCGCTAACGCGCAGCCTGTGCATGTTCTGGTTACCGGCGGGCACATCCAGCTTTACGCTGGCAATACCTGCGCCATCCTGGCCGCGGTTGTGCTGTTTTTCCATGAGCAGGTAGAGCTTATTGAGGCCGTACACTGCGGTACCGTACTTTACGTGGTAATGAGAGAGTGGCTTAAGCAGGCGGATGTACGCCAAACCACATTCGTGCTTGATCGCGTCGGACATGAGGGTACAAAATTAATTTAATTTCCAGGAATCAAAATCCAAATTCCGATAGATGAGATGTTAATTGTGTAGAGTTACTGCAGGGCGGATAAGTTATAAGAATCAGTGGTTGGTATTTAAGTATTGAAGTGTTGTATAACAATATTTTGAGGAAGTCGGGTCAAGGTGTAATTGATTTTGAGTTAGTTATGCGGCTGGGACCGGGTTATGCGAACCCCGACCCTAAAGGGAGGTATTGTTGGCGCGGCTATCGATGTCGGGTGAAAAAATTTGCATAACCGGGTCAGGTCGTAATTGATTCTGAATGAGTTAGGTGATTGTGGGCGGGTCATGGAAGTTGCCTGAATCAGGATCAGCCAGAATAGAGAATTGACAGAATCGCTGTATGAATAGGTCTTTGAGAAAAAAATTGCAGAATCGGGTCATGTGGTTGTTGATTGTGAATGAGTTATATAGTTTAGACCGGGTCATGGCATGTGGGTTATTTGAATCAGTTGCCTCGCTCTGCAATGACAAGGTCAGTCATCTTGCCGCACTTCAACCCTTCGACAAGCTCAGGATAAACTGAGGTCAGTGTGACACCACCATGTGATATTTAAGACGTTTAGTGACATATCTGTAATAGGGCTTTTGCAGGCACAAAGATACAACAGGAAAAGGGCCTGCTCAAAAAAAGATATGCGCAAGATAATAAATGTATTTTATTATAATAGCAGGATGGTAAGTCCATAGTCGGCAGCGAGGATGAGGATACAGCTAACCACCACTGCCGTGGTGGATGCACGGCCAATTTCAAGCGCTCCTCCTTCTACGTGATAACCATAATAAGAAGGGATTATGGTAATGATGAGCGAAAAGACCGATGATTTGGCCATTGCAAAAAACAGGTTGTACGGCATAAAACCTGTGGTAAGACCGGTAAGGAATTGCTGACGGGTAAGGATGTGCGAAAACAGGCCGGCCAGGTAACCACCGGATATACTGATAGCAATAGCCAATACTATGAGGCACGGCACGACGATCATACCGGCAAATATTTTGGGTAATATAAGGTATGACCGTGTATTTATGCCCATAATCTCTAATGCGTCGATCTGCTCGCTTACACGCATATTGCCGAGCTCGGAGGCTATTTTGGAGCCAACAACACCCGCCAATACGATACACGTTACTGTTGGTGAGAACTCCAGGATGGCTGAATCGCGGACGAGGGTACCGATAATTGATTTAGGTACGAACGGGCTGACGAGCTGGTAAGAGAACTGCACCGTCATAACCATACCTATGAACAGGGATATGATGATGACAATAGGCAAAGAGCGGATGCCAATGTCGTTGCATTGTTCCATAAACTCTTTCCAATAAACTTTTAAGTTCTCAGGTTTGGTAAAGCCGCCCTTTATCATCAGGGAGATCCTACCTACATGTTCCATGAATGTCATCTGGGGGCTAAAATTAGGTAAAAATGGTATTGGTGTGTGTTATAATGTTGTCTTAAAAATGGGGCCAATGGATTTTTGTCCGAATCATTATGGTCAGTATTTAAGTATTGGTTTTGTTCTTTGCTACTGATGTGTTGTGATTTGAGGGGATAAAATAAGGTGTTATCCTGGCCAGTCGGAGACTGGTTCACTTATGTAGTCACGAGAGCGCTACGCTGAACTCTAGCGACAGGAGGTAGCGCATTGTAGGAAATAATGCGCTGCAATGGAGGTAACTTGTAGCCAGATTTGTCAACTTTTTGAAAGTTGACAAATCTGGTAATGTATTTAGGCGGGGGTGTGAGGCTGACAGCAGCAGTCCTTATATTTTGTTATTCGGCGATCTGGAGATCGCCTACCCGAACGACGGCATTACAAATGCCGCCGAACTGTTCAGATAAATTCTTTGCATAAGGGCGTTATTAAGAATTGGATAATGGGCGTGTAGTATTAAAGATGGAGATAATAATTACCTTTGCACACCGAAAAAGGGGGTGTGACCGAAGGGTTACGTATATTGAAGAATAATACTCAACAACATATATATTGAAACAGATCATACAATCGTTCAAGACGGGCGCGACAGTGCTGGAAGAGGTACCTGCACCTGCAGTAAAAAGGGGATGTGTATTGATACAAACTACCCGCAGCCTGGTATCGCTGGGTACTGAGCGTATGCTGGTAGAGTTTGGCAGGGCCAACCTGCTGCAGAAGGCCCGCCAGCAACCTGACAGGGTAAAAGAAGTATTAGCCAAGATAAAGACCGATGGTTTGAAACCTACCATTAATGCGGTGTTCAATAAGCTGGGGCAGCCACTGCCGCTGGGTTATTGCAACGTGGGTAAGGTAATAGCCGTGGGCGATGGTGTAAACGAATTCAAAATAGGCGACAGGGTGGCATCGAACGGTCCGCATGCAGAATATGTGTGCATCCCCAAGAACCTTGTGGCTTCTATACCTGATAATGTTACCGATGAAGAGGCTGCATTTACTGTTATAGGCTCTATAGGGTTGCAGGGTATACGCCTGTGCAATCCGCAGTTGGGCGAAACTATAGTTGTTGTAGGTCTGGGCCTGATAGGTATGATAACAGCCGAACTGCTGGTGGCCAATGGCTGCCGCGTAATAGGTGTAGACCTGGACCCTAAGAAAATAGCCATAGCTAAAGAGAAGGGCATCATTGCTATCAATCCGCGCGATGGCGTGGACCAGGTGAAGTATGTGGTATCTGTAACTGACGGACAGGGCTGCGATGGTGTGATCATTACAGCAAGCGCCAAGACCGACGAAATAATAGCGCAGGCAGCCAAGATGAGCCGCAAGCGTGGCCGCATAATACTAGTAGGCGTTATAGGCCTGAATATAAGCCGTGCGGATTTTTATGAAAAGGAACTGACCTTCCAGGTGAGCTGCTCTTACGGCCCCGGCAGGTACGACGACCGCTATGAGAAGGAAGGCATAGACTACCCGCTGCCGTTTGTACGGTGGACGGAGAAGCGCAATTTCCAGGCGATACTCCAGGCCATATCGACAAAGAAACTGAACGTGGCCGGCATGATAACGGAGCGTGTGAAGCTGGAAAACTTTGACCAGATATATGGCAACATCAGCAACCCGAACTCGATAGCATCGATACTGGAATACCCTGAGCAGAGCAAACATGCTGTATCGGTATCTATAACCGATGGTAAGTTTGAAGCAGGCAGAGGAGGTATAGGCATAATAGGTGCGGGCAACTTTACTGCAATGACCATGCTGCCGGTGCTGAGCGAGATCAATGCACCACTCTACTCTATAGCCAGCGCGCAGGGCCTTACCGGTACTACGCTGGCCAAAAAACACAAGATAGGCAAGAGCACTACCGATTATAAGAGCATTATTAATGACCCGACCATAGACCTGGTGATCATTACCACAAGGCATAACGAACACGCCCGCATGGTAACAGAAAGCCTGGAGGCCGGCAAGCATGTATTTGTAGAAAAGCCACTAGCCCTGAGCAGGGAAGAACTGGACGGCATAATAAAAGCTTACAAGGGCGATAAAACGCTGACCGTGGGCTTTAACCGCAGGTTTAGTCCGCATATGCAGAAGGTGAAGCAGTTGACGGGTAATGTGCAGATGAACGTGATAGCCACGATGAACGCAGGTCATATCCCATCGAACGTATGGGTACATGATATGAAAGTAGGCGGTGGCCGTATAGTAGGTGAAGCTTGTCACTATATGGACCTGATCACCTACCTGACCGGCAGCAAGATAAAGAGCGTGTGTATGAATGCCATGGGCATCAATCCGCAGGCTAATACCGACAGCGCATCGATACTGCTGGAATATGAGAACGGCAGTACAGGTGTGATCAACTACTTCTCTAACGGCAGTAAGTCTTACAGTAAAGAGCGTATAGAAGTATATGCCCAGGACAGGACGATAGTAACCGACAACTTCCGCGTGACGGAGGGCTTTGGCTACAGTGGCTTCTCTAAGCTGAAGACCACTATTGACAAGGGCCATGCCACACAGTTCAAACTACTGGTAGACAGGGTAAAGAACGGCGGGCAGGCACTGGTGCCATTTGACGATGCAGTAAACACTACCCTTGCCAGCTTTGCAGCTATTGAAAGCCTGCTGACGAGGAGGTGGGTGAATGTGGAATAATGGCTGAATGGCTTAATTGCTTAATAGCTCAATGGCTCAATGAATGTTATAAGCCTCACCCCGGCCGTCTCCAAGGGAGAGGGAGGTGTTACCGGGAGAGAGGATTGAAAGAGGGTTGGTGGTCTTAATTTTTGACTTTTAATTTTAGTTTTTTAAGATATGCTCATAGATATAATAGCCGGCGCAAGGCCGAATTTCATGAAGATAGCACCGATAATTGATGCAATAGAGGTGCAGCAGAAAAATGGTAAGGATATACAGTACAGGCTGATACATACCGGCCAGCACTACGATAAAAAGATGAGTGCTGATTTCTTTGAGCAGCTGAACATACCTGCGCCACACCACAACCTGGAAGTAGGCAGCGGTACACAGGCCGAGCAGACCGGGAAGATAATGATGGGCTATGAGAAACTGCTGATGGAAAAGCCTTGCGACCTGTGTATAGTTGTGGGCGACGTAACATCGACCATGGCGTGCTCTATAGCCGCAAAAAAACTGAATAATATAAAGGTGGCCCACGTGGAGGCCGGCATCCGCAGTGGTGACTGGACCATGCCCGAGGAAATAAACCGCATGGTGACGGATTCTATCACCGACTATTTCTTCACTACATCGGACGTGGCCAACAACAACCTGCGCAAGGCAGGCATTGGCGAAGACAGGATATTTTTTGTGGGCAACACCATGATAGACACACTCCACAAGCAGATGCCACGTTTCCAGCAGCCTGAAGTGTGGAATACGCTGGGCCTGAAAGAGAAGGAATACATCATTATGACCCTACACCGCCCGGCCAATGTGGACAGCCAGGAAAACCTGAAGTACCTGATAGATGAGATAGTGAACTCATCGCACGGGCTTCCGCTGGTGTTCCCTATACACCCGCGCACAGCCAAAATACTTGAGGCCGCGGGAGTGAGTGCACCTAACCTGCATATAATAGAGCCCCTGGGCTACCTGGAATTTAACTACCTGGTAAAAAATGCCAAGGCAGTAATTACAGACTCGGGAGGTATTACAGAAGAAGCTACCGTAATGAGCATACCGTGTATGACATTGCGCGACAGCACAGAAAGACCGGAAACCTGCACAGTAGGCACGAACGAACTGCTGGGCACAGACCCCAAGGCAGTGGCCCCCGCTATGGACAAACTATTCAGCGGTAACTGGAAGAAAGGTGGCATCCCTGAAATGTGGGATGGCCAAACATCGCCAAGGATAGTAGCCCATATTATGGAGTTATTTGGCGTGAACTAGTAAACTGATGATGCACCCGAACGGAGAAGAAACATACAAAATTATTGCCCTTACGCTTGGCCACATAGGCGAGGTAGTAATACGTGTGTCGAACGAAGAGAAGGTGACCCATACGTGGGGTGAAACTGCATGGCAGGTAGTAAAGACAGGGGTGAAACTGAAAGATATCGGCACGACCTCTGTGCTATATAAACACAGGCAGAATATTGCAAAAGCGCTTGCAGAGAGAAAGGATGTACGTACTGAAACGGACGTGCAGATATTCAGCATATGCGCCGATAAAGATGGGGTATATGTAGTAGTGTTACCGCATGCAATGGCGAAACCGCTGCTACAGGAGGAGCGATGGAAAATGGCGCTGGACGCGGCGGGAGATGGCATGTGGGATATGGACATGGTGACCGGCAAAGTGCTATTTTCTGAAAAATGGCATAATAACTTCGATAAGTATTTTGAACCGGCAATCGCCAATCATAGCTTGAGAGAATTGGTGCATCCGGATGATTATGCCAGATCTAAAGAGCAGCTGGCCCTCTATCAGCGAGGCGAGGTATCGAACTACTCCTGCGAATTAAGGTACAGATGTAAAGATGGCAACTATAAATGGATACAAAGCAGCGGCGTTATCATTGCGCGTGCAGCCGACGGTACGCCACTGAGAGCTATAGGCACACATGTAGATATAGACCAGAAGAAAAATGATGAGCGTCAGTATTTCTCTACCCAACAACTACTATCTACACTGATAGAAAACCTGCAGGACGGAATGGTAGTGGTTGATGAGACAAGAATATTGTTTGCGAACCAGGCATTTTGTGATATTTATGATATAGCAGAACCACCTGCGCAGTTTACCGGCACGCTGGTAAAAGATAGTATAGCAGCCCGCAGCCTTAAAGTGAAAGATCCTTTGGCTTTTGCAAAGCGGGCAGAAAAAGTACGAGCTGCGCGCAAACCTGTGCGCAATGATGAAGTAGAATTGATCAACGGCAAGACATACAGCAGGGATTATATACCAATATCGCTTGCCGATGGCAGAAATGCCGAAATATGGAGACTGCGCGATATAACAGAGCAAAAGAACGCCCAAAGACGATTTGACGAGCAGCGCCTGTTCTATGAGCGGATTTTGAACAATATACCTGCGGATATTGCGGTGCATGATGCGGATCATAGGTTTATGTTCGTTAACCCAAGCGCAGTAAAGGACAACGAACTGCGGCAATGGCTGATAGGTAAGAACCTTGCAGATTATGTTGCCATCAGGAATCAGCCGCCGCGTGTACGAGAGGAAAGAGAGGAGTGGCTAAACAGAGTTAAAAGAGAACGGAAGGTTGTATCGTTTGAAGAACGGCTTGTAAATAAAGAAGGGGCAATATCCTATCATTTACGCAGGCTATCGCCGGTATTTACAGAAACCGGACACCTGGACCTTATAATAGCTTACGGTGCAAACATAACAGAACGGGTACTTGCCGAACAGGAATTGAAAAAAAGCAGGGATACATTTGCTAATGCATTTAATTACTCAGGAACGGGCATGTCTCTGCTGAGCCCTGATGGCCAATTTATAGAGGTTAACAACGCCCTCTGCGAGATGACCGGCTATAGCAAAGAAGAATTACTGCAACTGACTTTCAGGGAGATAACTTATCCTGCAGATCTGCCTGCTGATGAAATAGCCGTACTAAAATTGCTGAACCGAAAAGTCAACTTTGTAAATCTTGAGAAAAGATACATAGCTAAAAACAAAAAAATAGTATGGGTATTGCTGAACGTATCGCTTGTTTGGAATGATGATGAAACACCCAGATTCTTTATAGCCCAGATATCAGACATTACACAACGCAAGGAATTGGAGGCTGAGCTGAACCGAAAGAACTCTGAACTGGAAGCAGCCAAAATGAGCCTTATCAATAAGGTAAGCCAGATGAATGAGCTGAACCATATGATAGCGCATAACCTGCGTGGTCCTGCAGGCAATATAAAAATGCTATCGGATCCCGACGAACACTCTTTTGATGAACTGGGAAAAGATGAGGTGATGAACCTGATACACCAGAGCAGCGTGGCCCTGATAGATAGCCTGAATACGCTGATGGAAACAGCGGAAATAAGGTTAAACAAGGATATTGCATACGATGACTGCGACTTTAATGATATTATACACAACATCATCAACCAGCTGCATGCCAGCATTTATGAGAAACATGCACAGATAGAAGTAAGGCTGGAGCAGGCATCGGTAAAATACCCGAAAGCCTACCTGGAAAGTATTTTGTATAACCTGCTGAGCAATGCACTGAAGTATACCGTGCCTAACAGGGCGGCTGAGATCATTGTATCGACAAAAGTAGTAGATGGCCATACCCTGCTGAGCGTGAAAGACAATGGCATAGGTATAGACCTGAAACGATTTGAACATAAGCTATTCCACCTGAACCAGATATTCCACCATGGATATGATAGTAAGGGTATAGGATTGTTCATTACCAAAACCCAGATAGAATCGCTGGGGGGCACTATTACTGTGAAAAGTGAACCGGATAAAGGAGCGGAGTTTATTGTTACATTTTAGTGTATGGGTATAACAGGTAAGATAAATAGGATAATGAACCTGGCAGGCAATATGGGGATGCGCTATATGCGCTTCCGGGCCGGGCATGAGCTGATGCGCCGATCGGGGTTGCTGAAGCGGAAGTTTCCTGCTGCGCCTGAGTACAAACAATACCTGACACTGAACGAATGGAAAATGCTGCCGGTAAGCTTTTTCTTTGCATCGAAAGAGGCACTGAACTTTCCCAAGAACGCAGATAAGGACCTAAAACAACGCTACGAACAACTAAAAAGCGGCAAGCTGCTTTTGTTTAACAGTATTAATGCCGACCTTGGCAAGGACTATGACTGGGTAACTAACCCGGATAGCGGATACAAATACGACAAGCACAAGCACTGGACAGAGATACCCGACTATTCGAAAGAGGCGGGCGACATAAAATTTGTGTGGGAGAAATCGCGCTTCTCTTACATCTACGATATTCTTAGGTATGACTATCACTTTGGCGAAGACTGCAGCCAAATGGTGTTTGCTGATATATTGAGTTGGATAGAGAACAATCCAATCAATTGCGGCCCTAACTACAGGTGCAGCCAGGAAATGTCTCTAAGAGTATTGAACTGGACATTTGCCCTGTACTATTATAGCAATTCCCCCAACCTGACCAAAGAAGTATTCAACAAGATGCAGCATACCATATACTGGCATATGCATCATGTGTATAACAATATCAATTTCTCGCGTATAGCGGTGCGCAATAACCATGCTATCACCGAGACGCTGACGCTGTACCTTGCGGGGCTGCTGTACCCCACTATGCCAGGCGCTGATGCGTGGAAGAAAAAAGGTAAGGCGTGGTTTGAAGAAGAAGTGGCCTACCAGGTATATGACGATGGCACGTTCCTGCAATATTCGATGAACTATCATCGTATTGTAGCACAATTGCTGACATGGGGTATAACACTTGCCGACAATAACAAGGAACGATTTGCAGATGTAGTGTACCAACGGGCTAAGCGCTCGTTCGTATTCCTGCGTACCTGCATGATAGATGAGAATGGCTACCTTCCCAACTATGGCGCCAATGATGGTGCGCTGTTCTTCAGGCTGAGCAATGCTGAATACAGGGACTACAGGCCACAGCTTCAGGCGCTGGCACTGGCAGTAGGATCGGAACTGAAATTTAACGACCATAATGAAGATGCCCATTGGTACGGCATATTTGAGAATGCCCGCAAAACATGGCAACCGGAAAATGGCGTACATACTTTTGAAAAGGGCGGCTACTATATAGTACGCGAACCGGAGACACTTACCTTTATAAAATGCGGCAGTTATAAAGACCGGCCACAGCATGCAGACAACCTGCACCTGGACATATGGTACAAAGGCGTGAATATATTACCCGATGCAGGCAGCTATAAGTATAACACCGATGATGACACCATCCGCTACTTCAGCGGCACAGCGTCTCACAATACCGTAATGCTGGATGATAAAGACCAGATGCTGAAAGGTGGGAGGTTTATCTGGTATTACTGGACACAATCGCCTGGTACAACGCTGAAGGAAGAAAACGTGCAGTATATATTTAAAGGCAGCGTACATGCTTTTACCTACATTAACAATGGCATTACCCATGAACGCACCATTGTAAAGAAGAAAGGCGTAGCAGAATGGCATGTACATGACAAAGTAGTGAACAAACCTGAAGCCATGCAGCTACGACAGCTGTGGCACATAATGCCTGAAGCGGCTAAGCGGGTGAGCATTGTGGCTACGGGCAGCGATAAAAAAGAGTTGAAAGCTACGCAGCAGGATGGCTGGCACTCATCGCGCTACGGTGAAAAAGAAAAGATAAAGGAAATAGTGTTCAGCACAGGAGCTAACACTATAGATACGACAATAAAGATAGGTTAAGGTTTTACCGCAGCTTATTATATTTGAGCAGCGGGAGCAGATAACAGCAATACATGAACATACTACTACTACATCAGTACTTTTTGGAAGAAGATGATCCGGGCGGATCGAGGTGGAATGAACTGACACGCGTGTGGACCGATATGGGCCATACCGTTACAGTGCTGGGTGGCATGATGCATGCCAATGGCCACGAGAAAAGAGAAGAGTACAAGGGGAAGCATTTTGTAAAAAAGCAGCAAGGTAAGGTTACCGTATGGCGTTGCCATGTATCGGAATCTTATAACAATGGTTTTGCAGGCAGGCTGTGGGGTTACTTCTCGTTCATGTTCTCGTCTTGCTATGCTGGCCTGTTTAAAGCCAAGGGTAAGTTTGATGTGGTTATAGTAACATCTCCGCCATTGTTTGTGGGCGGCAGTGGCTACCTGATATCGCGCTTACGCGGTATGCCGTTTGTATTTGAGGTGCGCGACCTGTGGCCGGAATCAGCAATAGATACAGGCGTGCTGACCAATGGCATGGTCATCAAGCTGGCGTATGGCGTAGAGAAATTCATCTACAAGAGTGCGAAGCTGATCAATGTACTGACGCCCGCTTTCTACAAAACGCTGCGCGATAAAAAGAACATACCCGAGAGCAAGCTGATACAGATAAGCAACGCATCGGACTTCAGCTTATCGGAAAAGTTGCTGGAGAATTTTGATGCGGCTGCATTCCGTAAAGAGCACGACCTGGAGGGCCATTTTGTTATTACCTACGTGGGTGCGCATGGTGTAGCCAACCACCTGGAGCAGGTGATAGATGCGGGAGAAGCGCTGAAGGATACCAATGTATTGTTCCTACTGATAGGCCAGGGCATGGAGAAAGAACGCCTGAAGAAAATGGCAGCAGACCGTGGAGTGACCAATGTCCGCTTCCTGGACCCTGTGCCAAAGGCAGAAGTGTTCCGTTATATACTGGCATCGGAAATGGGGGCATCGGTACTAAAACGTGTAGATACCTTTAAGACCGTGTATTCCAACAAGACTTTCGATTACATGTCTTGCAAGAAGCCGATACTGATGGCGATAGACGGTGTATCTCGCGAGTTGCTGGAAGATGCAGGCGCAGGCACGTATGTAGAGCCCGAGAATATCAGCGAATATAACCGCATCATCCGCGAGTACCTGGCTAACCCTGAACGCCTGCAAAAAGAAGGCGAAAGCGGCTATGCCTATGCGAAGGAGAACTTTGACAGGGAGGTGCTGGCCAAGAAATACATAGACTACATTAGCGGCATTCTTAAAAAGTAATACAGGTGGAGATACAACACAACGCAGCACAAAAGTTTTACATCAGCATCATAAAGCCGCTGGCAGATTTTTCTGTGGCGCTTACGGTGTTTGTGGTGTTCTCCCCATTGTTTGTAGTGCTGGTGTTGCTGCTTATTGTAGCTAACGATGGCAAGCCATTCTTTTTTCAGCCACGGCCTGGTAAGCGCGGGAAGATATTTAAGGTGGTGAAGTTCAAAACCATGAACGATAAGAAAGACAAGGATGGCAACCTGCTTTCTGATGCCGAGCGCCTGACGCCGGTTGGTGCGTTCATCCGCAAAACATCGCTGGATGAGCTACCGCAAATGATCAATGTGATAAAAGGCGACATGAGCATTGTGGGACCGCGCCCATTGCTGGTGGAGTATCTGCCACTCTACAACGAGACGCAGAAGCATCGTCATGATGTGAAGCCCGGCATTACGGGCTGGGCGCAAACCAATGGCCGCAACGCTATAGGCTGGAAGCAGAAGTTTGAATACGATGTGTGGTATGTGCAAAACATATCGTTCGCGCTCGACTTTAAGATATTGCTGCGTACAGTATTGAAGGTGTTCAAATCTGAAGGTATCAGCTCTGATACCAGTGTGACAATGGAGAAGTTTAAGGGGGAGAGTTGAGGGCGTGATGCGGAGATAAACAATAAGGTCATTAGTCCTGAAAGGACGTATTATTTTAGCGATGGGTTTTCAACCCATCGGTGTAGCAAGGTATCAATCCCAAACATACCTTTCATCGTAGTCAACGTTATATCGTTTCAGAATTGCTCTATACTCGTCCTGAAATGTATACTTGCTATGATGTTCGTGTTGATTCTCTATATACGCCGACACCTATCGATATCAGTTTCACTAACAGAAAAAGCCCCATATCCATCTTGCCAATAAAAGTTATCGAGCGATTCGCCTTTTGTCTTTATCCAGATCGATGAATGTGCTTTTATTGCTTTTAATAGAGTGACAATTGAAACTTGCTTTGACATCCTGCATAAAATATGGACATGATCAAAATGGCCGCCAATTTTAATTGGCTTGCATTCTAATTTCTGGCACTCATTGCCCAGAAATGCGTACAAGTCATTCTCTATTGCCGGAGATATAAACTGTTCTCTATTCTTTGTACTGAATATTATATGCACGAAAATATTTACGAGTGATTGACCCATGTATTGGTTTGTTTATAGCTTCTCGTCGATGGGTTGAAAACCCATCGCTAAAATAATGCGTCCCTTCAGGACTTTGCCTCATTTTCTTCCTCCCCCGATGGGTTAGAAACCCATCGCTAAAATAATACGTCCCTTCGGGACTTGTACAGTTTATTCGTGGTTTCTATTTCAACAATTTATTATACTCCATTACCAACCGTATTTCACCAAAGGAGAAATCGTCGCCGAGGCGATCTTTGAGGGGACGGAGGCCGATGTTCTGATTGCCGGATTCTGCTATGAGTTCCATAATGCGATCGACCTTGTAGGGTGACACCAGTTTGAAGATATCTACCTCTCCCGTGGTTATGAATTTAGCTATGTGCCCTTCCACTGTTGATATGGATAAACGACGTTTTTCGGCTATCTCTTCTATTGTGTAACCCTCTTTGTGGAGTGCTAATGTTGCCTTATGGGTTTCGCCGGCGGCAGCTTTAGATTCTGTGCTTTTTTTAAAGTTCTTCGGCACTTTCATATCCATGCGCGACTGCAGGTTGCGTGTACGGATGGCGCGGTCTATTTCTTTCAGGAAGGCACCACCATACTTGCTTACCTTATAATCGCCGAAGCCGGAGATATCTTTTAGCTCGTTGAAGCTTGTAGGCAGGTACGTGGCCAGTTCTACCAGCGTGTTATCCGGCACAATGTTGTAGGCTGGTACATTTTCCTTTTCGGCCAGGTCGTGGCGAATGGAGCGGAGTGCGGTCATCAACCCGCGGTCGTAGTCGAGCGTTTCCTCCTGCATTACCTCCTCGCGTTCTGCTTTCTGCATTACCAGCATCAGCTTACTTTCCCCCTTCAGTATGGCGCGGCTTTTGTCGTTCAGCTTCAGAGTAGCATACTGGTCTTCGGTACGCGATACAAAACCACCAGCCAGCATTTGCTGTGCCAGCCACTGCCACTCTTCTTTCTTCAGGTCTTTACCTATGCCGTAGGTCTTTAATTCTTTATGTGCAGGCTGTATCTTTTCGCTATTGGAACCACGCAGTATGTCTATTATATACCCAACACCGTAACGCTCGTTTGTGCGTACTATTGCCGACAGGAATTTCTGCGCATCAATAGTGGCGTCGCGTTCCTCAAGAGAACTCATGCAGTAATCGCAGGAGCCACAGTAGGCCGGGAACTGTTCGCCAAAATAGTTCATCAGGTATTGCCGGCGGCAGGTATCGCTCTCGCAAAACTGCTCCATCATTTTGAGCTTCTTCAGCGATACAGCTGTCTGCGCGGCATTGCCATCTATTTCCACAAAGCCCTTCAGCTTCATTATGTCTCCGCGGGAGAAAAACAATATAGCATCGCTCTTCAACCCATCGCGTCCTGCACGGCCTGTTTCCTGGTAATAACCTTCAATATTCTTCGGTACATCGTGATGAATGACATAGCGCACATTCGACTTATCGATACCCATGCCGAAGGCTATCGTGGCAACTATTACATTGATATCATCTTTCTGGAAAGCCTCCTGCACGCGGGCACGCTCCGCAGGATCGAGGCCGGCATGATAGTGAGCAGCATTAATGCCCACAGTGCGCAGCTTGGCCGCAATATCTTCGGTGGAGGAGCGAGACAATGCATAGATGATGCCGCAATCGTTCTTATGTTTCTTTACATACTCTGCTATACGCGCCATGGTGTTTTGTTTGGGGCGTATGTAATAATATATATTGGGCCTGTTGAAACTGGAAATGAATGTCCGTGCAGATGGCACATCCAGCTTTTGCAGGATGTCGTTTTGTGTTTGCCCGTCGGCACTGGCCGTAAGCGCAATAACGGGGATATGCGGGAAGTTGCGCTTCAGCACGGCCAGCTTCAGATATTCGGGGCGGAAATCGTGTCCCCATGAAGAGATACAGTGTGCTTCGTCTATAGCAAATAAGGATGGGTTGAGCGTGCGCAGAAAATCTATGAACGAGCTACTGTTGGATGGTATACGCTCAGGCGCTATGTACAGCAATTTTATATTGCCGGCACGCGCCAGTGTAATAATGTCCCGCTGCTCTTCCTGCGACTGTGTAGAATTGAGATATGCCGCATGAATACCATTGGCTAGTAACGAATCCACCTGGTCCTTCATCAGTGCTATAAGCGGAGATACTACGATGGTGATACCCGGCAATAGCATAGCCGGCAGCTGGTAGCAGATACTTTTACCACCGCCTGTTGGCATAATGCCCATTACATCTTTACCTGCCAATACAGTTTCTATAACGGGTAGCTGATTAAGGCGGAAATCGTCGTAACCAAAGAAGTGTTTTAGTGCTTGCTTGAGGCGTTCTGTAGTGAAGGTTGCCATTGTTTGAAGATGTCTCTTAATGATATAATGTGCTCATGTCCGTGTCGTGGTTCGACAGGCTCACCATGACACTCTGAAGTTTTCCTGATTAGTTTGGCTTATTAAACAAAGGCCATACCGGTAACAATAAGGTTGCTGTTGCCACGGGCTAGTATTTTGCCTTCCATATCGTACACGTGGCACTCTACGCAGATGATCTTTTTGCCGGAGCGCATTACCTTGGAATCTACCCGCAGACGCTGACCAGCAGAGATAGCGTACAAAAAGTCAACATTGAGCGTAAGCGATGTGTAATGCATCTCAGTATCCAGGCTCACGATGGCCCAGCCAATAGCCTCGTCAATTACCAGGCTCATCATACCGCCATGAATATTACCATAGGGATTGGTCATCTCGTGGCGCACTTCCATGGTTAGCGTAGCACTACCCTTTTCTATATGTTCCAGAGTGAACTGTAACCAGTTGCCGGCAGGAGAACGGGAGTCTTTCACCTCTTTGCCGAGGTAGGTTTCTTTTACCCATTCCAGCACTTTGCCGCGTGGTATGTCTTTGTAGCCCATGGCGAATTTATTTGAGGGGGCAAAGATACGCTGTCGTCAGACGGTTTCACGCAAAGAATCGCAAAGTAATTTCGTAAAGTGCTGCTAAGATCAGTGAGTCAATTGAGGGGGCAAAGCCGATCAATTTAGCTAGTTTTTTTATCATCATTGTTATCATCATCTTCCACATGTAGTTTGTGGAAGAAGCGGTGTGCAGCCGGAGCCAGTATGATACCAATATTAGTGATGAACACTACACCGCTAAATAAGGCGTAGGCAGATGAGAACAACTTGCCACCAGTGCCTTTCACCTCGGCCACCGGCCCCATCCCGCTGAGGATCATCGAGGCATTGTGAATCGCGTCTATCCAGGGAATATCGGCAAGGTAGTGATAGCCGAGTATACCGATTACCAAACAGATCAACAGGATGAGCATACCGATGGTAAAACTGCGCAATATGCGCCCGTAAAATACGCTTACAGGGGCCAGCGCTTGTCGCTTATTTTCAAACATAAGAGTGGTTCTGATATAAAATTAGATAATAGCAGGAACCTAATATCTCCGTTGGCACAATTTATTTACAGATAGTGGCAGAAATTGAAGCAAAATATATGAAGATGACACGCATACTAACATACGCAGCCGCAGGAGTAATAGCCGGCTTATTACTGGAAAACACATTTCTGAAAGTAAAAAGCGACACTGAAGCACAAGGCCGAAAGCTGAAGAAAAAAGCAGACGACCTGGTGAAAAAAGCCGATAAATATCTACACAAAACAAAAGTTACAGCTTAAAGATAAAACCGCTGCACATGTGCGGTTACGGTGTTCCGGGCCTAAGGGTCTGGGGCACTTTTGTTGTTTATATAAGTTCACATACTTTCACTATTCATTTCCGTACGTTGGTTGCAGTCTATATTGCAGATGAATGATACCCGTAAAGTAAATTGCGTTATTTTTACAATTGGCTTAAAACTCTCACTTGCAAAATCAAATATTGAGTAATAAAAATTACTTTCTCCCGCTGATTACTGCACTACTGTTGTCTTGGGTGGCATTCTATAATGGATATCCTTTGGTGGAGGGCGATACGGGTTCGTATATTAATGCGCCAATGATTGGCCAACTACCAATCGACCGAACGCCATTTTATGGCTATTTTATTCGCTATAGTAATTTGGTTACCTCTTTATGGTATACCCTTATCGTACAGTGCATAGTCACGGCACTGGCAATACATAAATATATAAAACACGTATGGGGAGGGGATGTGCCAGTAAATATAATGATAACAATCACATTTACGATTTGCGCATTTACTTGCGCACCATGGGTAGCTGCATTCCTTATGCCTGATATTTTTAGTGCAGTACTTTTTTTATCGGTACTGCTATTTGTACAGCATAAAGGCAGCAAATGGCAAGGATTAGGAATTACATTGATTTTATTTTGTTTAATAAGTATGCATAATTCACATTTCTTAATCGTGCTAATTTTTGCTTTGGGTCTACTAATATGGTCATTAATAAAAAAACATACAATATTGGTACGCCGCAGTATTATCTTGATAGCGACAGCCCTTTCTTTCTTCCTACTGATGAGCAATATGAACAAAAACGAGGACCGAGGCTTTGTGTTTTCTCCCTCCAGTCATGTGTTTATGATGACAAAATTTGCAGAGACGGGCATTCTAAAAAACTATCTCGATGAGAATTGCGATAAAAAGCAATTAAAAATGTGTGCTTATAAAGATCAAATTCCTGCTGTATCATGGGCTTTCTTATGGAACTCTAATAGCCCCTTATACAAAACCGGGGGATGGGAGTCTAATAATGCCGAATATAAATATATAATACATGACATATTCTCTACGCCACAATATGTAATAAAATTTTGCGAAAAATCAATTATTTATACCATTCAACAATTTTTTACTATCAACACCCCTGGGGAAATGACTGTACACCCTGAAGGCTCTTCAACATACACGGGAATAAAAAACTATTACCCATACGAACTGAATGACTATGTTCGCTCAAAACAAAACTCAAAGTCGTTAAGTGGCGAATCGGCCAACATTGTGTATTTGTTATTTTTTGCTATTACATCTATAGCTCTACTTCTTTTACATAGGGAAATAATTACAAATAATTACAAAAATTTATACATATTAATATTATTTTTTCTAATAGTCAATGCATTTGTTACCTCTACATTTTCAACAGTCCACTACCGGTTTCAATATCGTGTTTTTTGGATTGTGCCCGCTACTAATATAATCTTACTTACGAAGTGGTATTATAAAAAGTGGCTTGTACCAGAACAGGTATCTCATGAATAGAAACTATTAAATTTTTATTTTTAGAGTCACACGAGTACAGTGGACAAACATATTAATTCGCGCCTAATAGTCCCACCCTTAACGCTCTCAACAAAAACGATTAATGCCCCCTCTCTTTCGCGGCTTCTACCATTCTACAAATGTGAAGACTCTGAATATACTAAGCCGTAAACGACTACAAATAAAGCATACCAATTTAATCAGCATTCCCTACATTCGCAGCCCTAAGAATTGAGTAAAATATGTTAGCTTTTGCGAGTGGCGTGAGCGCCAGGTTGAATTTAAGAAAACAGGATGTTGAAGCTGTATTGACACTGCTGGCAGAGGGTGCTACTATTCCCTTCATAGCCCGATACAGGAAAGATAAAACAGGGGCGCTTGACGAAGTGCAGGTGCAGGCCATACAAGATGAGGCTACTGCACTAAAGGAATTTGCAGACCGTAAGGCATTTATAGAAAAAACCATAACAGAGCAGGGCAAAATGACCGAATTCCTGCAGGGGAAAATAGATGCTGCGCTTACATTGGCTGAGCTGGAAGACCTTTATCTGCCTTATAAACCCAAACGCAAAACCAAGGCACAAACAGCAAGGGAAAACGGACTTGAACCGCTGGCCAACCTGCTATTGGAACAAGGGAACGTGAACCTGGCAGAGGTTGCTGCAAGCCACATAAACGAGCAGGTAAAAAGTGTTGACGAAGCGCTACAAGGTGCACGCGACATCATCAGTGAAATGGTGAACGAGCATGCGGAAGTGCGTGCCGGTATGCGCCGCCTGTTTGAGCAAACGGCAACCGTGCAAAGCAAGGTGTTAGCTGATAAAGAGACCGAAGCAAGTAAGTATAAAGACTATTTTGAGTTCTCCGAACCAATATCCAAAATACCATCTCACAGGCTGCTGGCCATTATGCGTGGCTTTATGGAAGGAGCTTTACGCATGGTGATAACCCCTGTAGAAGAGGATGCCATAGCATTGGCTGAAAAGCATTTTGTGAAAGCCAACAACGAGGCAGCAGACCATGTAAAAAAAGCCATAAAAGACTCGTGGCGCAGATTGCTGCACCCCAGCCTGGAAAGTGAATTCCGCATGGCATTGAAGACTAAGGCGGATGAAGAGGCGATCAATGTGTTTGCTGAGAACCTGCGCCAGTTGTTGCTCAGTTCGCCACTTGGTAGCAAGCGCCTGCTGGCTATAGATCCTGGTTACCGTACAGGTTGTAAAACAGTGTGCCTCGACGAGCAGGGCAACCTGCTGAAAACAGGCCTCATCTATATACACGAGAATAATAACCGCCTGCTGGATGCAGAGCATACGGTGCGTAACCTTATAAAAACCTACAACCTGCAATGTATAGCTATTGGCGATGGTACAGCGGGCAGGGAAACCGAAGGATTCATAAAGAAACTAAACCTGGGCTTGCCTGTATTCCTAGTTAATGAAGATGGGGCTTCTATATATTCTGCTTCGGCTATTGCCAGGGAAGAATTTCCGGAAGAGGACATTACTGTGCGTGGTGCAGTAAGCATAGGCCGCAGGCTGATGGACCCGCTGGCAGAATTGGTAAAAATAGATCCTAAGAGCATTGGCGTAGGCCAGTACCAGCACGACGTGAACCAGGTGCGCCTGAAGGAACGCCTTGACCAGACAGTGATCAGCTGCGTGAATACTGTAGGCGTTAACCTGAACACAGCCAGTAAGCACCTGCTTTCTTATGTGAGCGGTATTGGTCCATCAATAGCGGAGAACATCATTAATTACAGGAAAGAGATAGGTAAGTTTACCAGTCGCAAGCAACTGATGAAGGTGCCGCGCCTGGGCAATAAAGCCTATGAGCAGTGCGCGGGCTTCTTACGCATAAAAGATGGGGATGATCCGCTGGATGCCAGCGCAGTGCACCCGGAAGCTTATACTATTGTTGGTAAGATGGCCAACGATATGGGCACTGACGTAAAATCGCTGATAGGTAGCGAAGAGCTGGTAAAGAAGATAGAGCCTAAGAAATACATAACCGCAGAAGTAGGTGAACATACGCTGCGCGATATCATTAACGAGCTGAAGAAGCCGGGCCTCGACCCACGTAGTGAAGCACAGCAATTTGAGTTTGCCGCCATCTACTCTATTGATGATGTGATACCCGGCATGATAGTGCCGGGTGTGGTGACCAACCTGACCCGCTTTGGCGCATTTGTAGATATAGGCGTGAAGCAGGATGGCCTGGTGCATGTATCGGAGATATCGCACAAATACATAACTGACCCTAACGAGGTATTGAAACTGAACCAGCAGGTAATGGTGAAGGTTACAGAAGTTGATGCTGCCCGCAAGCGCATTGCACTTTCTATAAAGCAAACCCAGGAGCCGGAAGCGCGCACCAAGCAAGGTCCGCCAAAACCTAAGCAGTTCGGCGGAGGTAAACCGGCACCTAAAAAAGAAGAAGCGCCAGTGAGCATGAATGATGCGCTGAGTGCATTGAAGAATAAATTTTCGAGGTAAGTTATATGGTTCGCCAATCTTGTAAAAAGGTTGGCGAACTTGTTTTATTTAGCATCTTAAGCCATCGGGTTGAAACCCGATGCTATTGTAACCGGCCCTTACAGGGCCTTTCATCCGTTAACGTACTATATTGACGGCCTGAGCTACGGGCGTATCAGGAGATTATTTTCAGGTTGCGCTGTATGCCTTTCCATTTGCTGCGCTTGAGGGGAGAGTTTTTGAATATCTTATTGAAGGCATCTTCTGAAAGCTGATTCCATTCCTGTAACGACAGGCTGAGAATTTCGGGGATCGGCGTAAAGTTGGGTTCCGTATTGGGTTTAGAGAAGCGGTTCCAGGGGCATACATCCTGGCATACGTCGCAGCCAAACATCCAGCCTTCCATTTTGTCTTTAAAGTCAGCCGGTATCAGAGCGTCCTTCAGTTCTATGGTGAGGTAAGAGATACATTTATTGGCGTCTATCTCCGTAGGCGACACTATGGCATCTGTAGGGCAGGCATCTATACACCTGGTGCACGTTCCGCAATGGTCGGTAGTAAACGGTGCATCGGGCGTAAGTTCCAAATCGGTGATCAGCGTAGCTATGAAAAAGAAAGAGCCTGATTGTTTAGTAAGCACATTGCCGTTCTTGCCTATCCACCCTAATCCGCTGCGCACTGCCCAGCTGCGCTCCAGCACCGGGGCACTGTCTACAAATCCGCGGCCTTCTACTTTACCTATGTTGGCATTCATATATGCCAGCAATTGGTTCAGCTTTTCCCTTATCACGTAATGGTAATCTGTGCCCCACGCATATTTTGCTACTTTGGGAGCGCCTGGTTGTTGGGAGACCGAAGGATAATAATTCATAGTCAGGGTGATCACCGACCGCGCACCGGGCACCAGCTTAGTCGGATCTACCCGGAGGTCGAAATGATTGGCCATATAGCCCATGCCGGCGTTATATCCCTTGTTCAGCCATTGTTCTAATCGACGGGCGTCATCATCCAATGGCACTGCTTTGGCAAAACCAATGCTGCTGAAGCCGAGCTTCAGCGCTTCTTCCCGAATGAGCCGGGCATTATGGTCGGCCAGTAGATTCATGTTACACTTACCGTCTGAATGTTTCACGCAAAGAACGCAAAGTTTTTTCGCAAAGAATCGCAAAGGTCTTTGAGCAGGCAAAGAACGCAAAGGTCCACCTTAGACTACGTATTTACTATTGCTGTTTTACGGTCACTCCTCTTAACTCCGACAGCTTTTTTACGCATGTGGCAATATTAGGCCGGGGGATGCCAGCCTTTACGAGGCAGAAGAGCTGCAGATCTTGCTGATATATGGTGGCATCAGCTTGTTTAAGCAGGTACAGTACCTCGCCCATGGCCGGGTAATCGAAGCTGATCTTATACATGCCTTCTATCCACTTCTCTACCCTTGGCAGGTTTTCCAATGCCATAGCCGTAGCCGTGCGATAAGCATTGATAAGACCGGGTACACCCAGTAGCGTACCGCCAAAATAGCGTACTATCACCACCAGCACATTGGTCAGCCCCATACTGTCTATCTGCCCGAGCATGGGTTTCCCTGCGCTGCCGGCGGGCTCGCCATCATCACTTGCGCGATACTGCATACCATCGGTACCCAAGCGCCAGGCCACACAATGGTGATTGGCCTTAGGATGCTCCTTCTTCAATGCCTGTAGCTTATCCTTTATCTCCTGCAGGTTACTTACAGGGTAACTGAAGGCCAGAAACTTACTGCCCCGGTCGCGGAAATCGCCGGTGCCAGGCGCGACTATAGTTGTGTATTTATCTCCTGTTACCATTTTATATCGCTTGAGGCAATGAGCACGATGGCAATGATAGATAAAATAAGGCCTATTATACGCTGTACATTAGCCTTTTCCCTGAAGATGGTCATTGCAGCCAATGCCGACGCCACCAGTGTGCCAATGTTGATAATAGGGATGGTAGCCGAGCTCTGCATAACACCGCAGTTGATGGCCCTTATAAGGAAGTAGATAGAGAAATAGTTGGGCACACCAATGCATATCCCGGCTATAATGTTGCGCCAGTGCAGCTTTATCTTTTTCAAAGCCAGCATTATAGCAACGGTGATCAGCCCGAAGCAGGCGGCTACAGCAAAGCAATAAACTGTGTAGGTGCCCTGCAACTCAGGACCTTCCAGGAAGGTACGTTGCACGTAGTTGACCAGTGCGTCCAGCAGGCCACTACCTATAAACAGCAGCAGTGGCCAGAAAAGACTTGGCGTTTTACCATTTTCCTCTTTTACCCTGGTGGTGAGGTATACTGCCGGCAGTGCCAGTACAATACCGGATATCTTAGCTATGCCAGACGCTTCGTGAAAGAGCACGATAGAAAGTGTAACAGGTATAACCAGCGAAAGCTTGTTGGCAATTGTCGCCGTAGTTATCCCATCCACACGCGTGCAATAAGCTATCAGGTTGAATATAGAAATGAACGCAGCTCCCATCAGCAGAGACCACGGGAACCACGACTGCGTGAGATGCTCCGCATGAAAAGGTACGTGCCCCAGGAATACACTGCCCGTAACCACACACACACAATAATTAACAACAATAGCCTGCAACCCATCTACATTGTATTTAGGCAACATCTTAAAGATGGCCGATATCAATACATTGAGCATTATGGTTGCGATGAGATAAAACATGTTTGAAAAAAGTAAAAATGAAAAATAAAAAAGTAAAAATATCTGCTGCTTACAGTGGCATTCCTGCCGGGTATTGGTAAGCGCTGTTCCTGTTTACGAATACTTGTAACTGGTCTGTGTCTATATTGGTAGCAAAAGCCGGGTTGCTGTTGGGCAAGTGAGGGGCTTCAATGCCCTGTCCCAATTGTTTCGCACCGGTCAGTACCCGGGCTTCATCCCAAAGCCCTTCGGCAATAAACCTGTTGAGCGTTGCCGGGCCACCTTCCACAATTACCGACAACACCTTTTGCCGATGTAGCATGCCGAGCACATCTTTCAGTTGGCTATTGCCCCCGGGTATCCGTAAATATTGAACATTCCCTGCCACTTCGTCCCTATCATCGTTGCAAATGAGTGTAGGTGCTTCGCTGCTAAATAAATGATTATCGGCTGGCGGCTTGTGCTTACCTGCGAGCACTACACGCAACGGTTGCGGGCCTGCCCACAGGCGCGATGTCAGCTGCGGGTTGTCATTAATAGCAGTGGTGCTACCCACCAGTATAGCTGCCTCTTCTGTACGCCATTTATGCACCAGTTGCTGTGTGTGGCTATTGGTAATGGCAAACCGGCTACGGTCGGCCGGAGCCATAAAGCCGTCCATGGTTTGCGCCCATTTCAATATTATGTACGGGCGCTGTTGTGTATGAAAACAGAAGAAACGACGATTAACCCAAAGCCCCTCCTGCTCCAATACGCCAGTTTCCACGGCTATATCGGCATCTTTAAGTATCTGTATACCCCTGCCGCTTACCTGTGCAAAAGGGTCAACATTACAGATAACCACCTTTTTCACCCGCTCGGCTACCAGCCTATCCGCACAAGGCGGGGTTTTGCCTGTATGTGCGCAAGGTTCCAGACTCACATACATTGTACTTTCCGGTATCAGGTGCTTGTCTGCCTCCGCAACACTTTGCAGACAGTTCACCTCGGCATGCGGCTGGCCGTATATTTTATGCCAGCCCTCCCCTATTATACGCCCATTATGTACCAGCACAGCACCCACCATAGGGTTGGGGATGGTATACCCTTTTCCATATTGGGCCAGTTGCAGGCAGCGTTGTATGTACAGGTTGGCTTCCATTTTGGGGCTGCGAAATTAGGGAAACGGCGGCTCAATTAAAAAAAATCGCATATCTGGTTTGATTAATCTTATACGTTTATGACAATACAACACCCTGAAAGCCCGTAACTTTGGCATATGATAGCGGAGAAAAGCGAGGCTATAAAACTGTCGGAACTGCCCACCGGGGCTAAAGCGGTGATACATAGCCACGATGAGAGTGATTTTCAGCTGACGCTCATGGAAATGGGCTGCATACCCGGTGAGCCGGTTTGGGTGGAAATGATAGCCCCCCTGGGCGACCCACTGGCCATACAAATAGCGGGATACTACCTGAGCCTGCGCAAAAAAGACGCGGACAGGATATGGGTAACGCTTAAATAACCACTGATTCCGGGGAATATCTTTTCTAACCTCAACAGTCAGCTATTTTGTATTCCGTTATATTTAGTATATTAGCGGGATTTTTAGATTTTTGCTATACTTGTAAGTCAATCAATTTTATCTATGCATTACAGCACGATACTTAAAAGAAGTGTACTATTTCTGGCTCTTTCCATATTCGTTTTTGGTGGATGTAAGAAAACCGAGTCCAATCCGCTGACCGACGAAGATGATGCAGGAGGTTACGCTTCTGATGCATCCAGGATAGAATGGCTTAGCAATGATGCCATTTCTATTGCAGATGCGGCCGGCAACTACTACAACGGCGTGTATATGAAGGGCACCAACACCTTCGGCACCTGCGCCATCGTTGCTGTAGATACTAATAGCAGCCTGCATACAATTACGATATTTTTTGGTAACGAAAACTGTATGTGCCTTGACGGTAAGAACCGCAGAGGTAATATAATAGTTACTTATTCCGGGAATTATTCCGATTCGAATCAAATACACACTATCAGATACGATAATTACTACGTAAATGATATCCGTCTCTCAGGCACTACCAAGGTTACTCGTGTAGATACCACTGTTGTGGGTAACTGGTATTATCGTGTGCTGGTTAACGACACCATGACCACTACGCCCAATACTTATGTGACCTGGAAAGGTGCGCTGACCCGCAAATGGATCTCCGGCTATAACACCGGTGACAGGAGCGATGATGCATTTTCTATATCCGGTAACACTACGCTGACCCGCGCTAACGGACATGCATTTTCTTACGCTATACAGACACCGCTGAAGTTTGCACTGGATTGTAACTATGCAGAGACCGGCGTTGTTAATGTTACCGGCTTCAATGGCGAAACACGTGTACTGAACTACGGATTGGGCAACAATACGCCTAACCTCTGCGACAACATGGCGCAGCTGAATATCGGTGTACATGTGTATCAACTGACCCTGGATTATTAATCTAATTGTCATCCAATTATCATATACAGGCGGGTTTATCCCGCCTGTTTTTATTTTAGTCTCCGTTCATCAACTTTTCCGACCGTTTGTCAACAATATTGCGCTACTGCCTTACCGCTACGGTAACTTTATATCAGCCAACCACCCGGTGGTTTTAAAGTAAAAAGGAGGTGTTTATGCAACAGGGGAAGTGGATAAGTAAGATCGTAGTAATGCTGGCAGTATCTGCACTGTTCTACAACAGTAATGCGCAGGTAGCAACCGTGTATGCAGGTACCGGCAGAGAAGACTACAATGGTGAGAACATAGCCGCAACAGCGGTTAATATGAGCAAAATACCCGGAGCAGTAATAGATGCAGATGGCAACCTCATCTATGCCGATGCCGGCAACAACAGGATAAGAAAGATAGCTGCCGATGGCAAGGTGATCACCATAGCAGGAACAGGAAAAACAGGTTATACACCCGACGGCGCTAAAGCTACCGAAGCAGCCATTGCCCAACCATCGGGCCTGGCGATAGATAAGGAAGGCAACATTTATTTTTCCGAATACCTGAATGCCTGCGTAAGGAAAATAAACAAAGACGGCACCTTAACCACCGTTGCCGGTACCGCAACGGCAGGGTATTTGGGCAACACAGGCCCTGCCACCCGGGCACAGCTACAGGGCCCACTGGGCATAGCTTTTGATAAAGCCGGCAACCTGTACATTGCTGACGCGGACAATAACTGTGTTCGCAAAATAGATAAGGCAGGCATTATTACCCTTTATGCCGGTAATGCCAAAGGCCACGGCACCGGATTGGGTGGCTACAGCGGCGATGGCGGCAAGGCTACAGCAGCACAGCTCAACCAGCCGGGCAGCCTTGCGTTCGATGCCGAAGACAACCTGTATATAGCAGACTGTTTTAACCACTGCATACGTAAGGTAACGACGGGCGGTATTATTACTACCATTGCAGGTACAGGTAAGGCGGGGTTCTGCGGAGAAGGCGATATTGCCCGGAAAGCTATGCTCAACTTTCCCGACGGACTTGCAACAGGCAAAGACGGCAGCGTATATGTGTCGGACCACGGCAACAACCGCATACGTATCATTACACCATCGGGCTATATCAATACCGTAGCCGGAGACGGCAGTATAAGCAAGCGATTCGGCAAGCCATCTTTCGTCATCCTCGACAATAGCAATGGTCTTTTCGTAGGCGACAATGCGAACTATTGCATCAGGAACATTGCCAATCAGCACAGCGCAGTAGTGCATTCCGGTGGCACCTCTACGGGTAGCAATGCCACGTCTAGTGGCATATCAGGCGGAGGAACACAATAATAGATCAGAGACAAGCAAGCAATATAGTACAAGCCTGGCGGATCTCGTCTTCAGAAATGGTGAGCGGCGGAGCAATGCGAATGCAATTGGCAGCAAACAGGAACCAGTCTGAGAACAAGCCTTTTTCCAGGCAGCGTTGCAAGGCTTGCAAAACTGCATCAGCGCTATCCAGTTCTACGGCCATCAACAAGCCCTTGCTACGTACTGCTTTTATTTTGTCGTGCACCAGCAGGGAATGAAATAAAGCTTCTTTAGCTGCCACTTTTTCTACCAGCTCTTCTTCCAGTAATGCCTGCATACCGGCCATACCAGCTGCGCAGCAAACAGGGTGTCCACCAAAGGTAGTAATATGGCCAAGTACAGGATTATCGCTGAATTGGCTCATCAGTTCTCTTGACGCTACAAATGCACCCAGTGGCATACCGCCGCCAAGCGCTTTACCCAGCAAAACAACATCGGGGGTAACACTATAATGTTCAAAACCCCAGAGTTTGCCGATTCTGCCAAAGCCGCACTGTATCTCATCAAGCACCAACAAAGTGCCGGTTTGTGTACATTTTTCGCGCACGCGTTGCAGCCAGTTGTTGGCTGGCTCTATAACACCGGCTTCTGCCTGCACAGTTTCCAGCACCACGCATGAGGTGTTTTGATTGATCGCATCAATCAGCGCATCAGAATTATAATCGTAATGCCATACACCGGGCAATAACGGACGAAACGCATTGCGCCAATATTCATCGCCCATAATGCTGAGCGACCCCATGGTATGCCCATGGTAACTATTGTTGCAGCAGATCACATCCGTGCGACCAGTAACCCGGCGCGCCAGCTTCAGCGCTCCTTCCGTGGCTTCTGAACCCGAGTTAGTGAAGTACACACAATTAAGCGATGCCGGGAGATGATCGGCCAGCATTTTTGCAAACTGCACCTGCGGGCTTTGCACCAGTTCGCCATATACCATTATGTGCAGGTATTGATCAGCCTGCGCTTTTATAGCCTCCACAACACGGGGATGCCTATGCCCGATATTGCACACGCTTATACCACCTATGATATCAAGATACTCCTTACCATCAGCTCCGTACATCTTTGTACCTTCTGCTGATACGATCTCGAGAGCAAGCGGCGCAGGCGATGTAGGCGCCATATGTTGCTGAAATAATTGCCTGTTATTCATTTACCGGGTGCAGGTTCAATTCCTGCGCTTTTGTTATCAATAGCTGGTGAGCTGCTTCATAAGTATTGGGTATCAGCCCGTCTAATATAGCTTCCCTTATAGTTGTCTTCAGGATACCGACCTCGCGCGATGGCTGCAGGTTGAATAACTGCATGATCTGGTCTCCCGATATCGGTGGCTGCCAGTTGCGAATACGATCACTTTCTTCCACTTCGGCAAGCCTGGTCTTTACCAGTTCAAAGTTATCGAGGTAGCGCTTCACCTTTTGTTTGTTCTTAGAGGTAATGTCGCTCTCGCACAATATCATCAGGTCCTCCAGATCATCGCCCGCATCAAACAACAGTCGCCTCATGGCTGAATCAGTTATATCTTCCTTACTCAGGCTAATGGGCCTCAGATGCAATGCTACCAGCTTTGCCACGTACTTCATCTTCTCGTTCTGGGGTAGCTTCAGCTGTTTAAATATCTTTGGTGTCATGCGCTCACCCACTACCTCGTGTCCGTGAAAGGTCCACCCATGGCCTTCTTCAAAGCGCTTAGTTGGCGGCTTGCCAATATCGTGCAGTAGAGCAGCCCACCGCAGCCACAGATCGTTACTACGCGCTGCAGCATTATCTATTACCTGCAGTGTGTGGTAAAAGTTATCCTTATGGCCTTTACCATCTATAAACTCAGCACCGGCTAATGCCACCATCTGGGGAAAGAAATGCTGTAGCAAACCACTACGATACAGCAAGTCTAATCCTATAGAAGGTTTTGGTGCAGCCATTATCTTGTTCAGCTCATCTGTGATCCGCTCCTGCGATATGATCTTGATGCGCTCTGCATTGGCCGTAATAGACCGGAAGGCTTCTGGCAGTATGTCGAAATTCAGCTGGGTGGCGAAACGTATCGCACGCATCATGCGCAGGGGATCATCGGAGAACGTAATATCCGGACCAAGCGGGGTACGTATCAGTTTATTCTTCAGGTCTGCTAATCCATCAAAAGGATCTGTCAGCCTACCGTAATCTTCCGGGTTCAGGCTGATGGCCAGGGCATTGATGGTAAAGTCCCTGCGGCGCTGATCATCTTCTATCGTACCGGGCTCTACATCGGGCTTGCGAGAATCGGCGCGGTAAGATTCTTTACGTGCACCTACAAATTCCACATCAAAGTCGTTATACCTGAAATGGGCAGTACCAAAGTTCTTAAAAAAGCTAACCGTAAGCCGTGGTGCCAGTTTAGCTGCTGTTAGCTGCGCTAAAGCAATACCATCTCCCGTACATACTATATCAGCATCCTTGGTCGGGCGGCCCAATAATTTATCTCTTACAAAACCACCTATCAGGTAGCATCGTACATTTAATTCAGTTGCTGCCTTGCTAACTATGTCAAAGATTTTATGCTCTTCAGGCGTGCAAACAATATCCATACGGCGGCAAAACTATAATACAAGGGGCAGATATGAAAGATAAAAAAGAATGGCAGTGCCATAAAAAGCATAAGACTCCAGAGAACTGAAGTCTTATTTACACCTTATGAAAAATAT
>CAZPOT010000023.1:0-56109 GCA_964588295.1 uncultured Flavipsychrobacter sp.
TGGAATAAGTGCCGGAAGTAGTTGTACTGGTGAAAGTAATCGGAGTTCCATAGCAAACCGATGTGTCAGGTACGGTGAAACTGACTGCAGGCGTGGGATAAACAGTCACAACATGGCTTACACGTACAGTGTCTGCGGTGTGACTGTAAACGGTAAGTGTTACGGTATACGTCCCTGCGGTGAGGTAAGTCCCTGATGCATCTGTCTGATAAGCTAACGGTGAACCATTACCCAGGTTCCAAACAAATCCTGCGGTATCGCCGGTAGATGTATTATGGAAATTGACTACAAGCGGTGAGCAACCCGCCGTATGGTTCAAAGTAAAACTGGCAGTTAATCCTTTCGCATTGAAGCTGGCCAGAGTGATCAGAATGAAAATAAGAAACCTTGAATAGATATTTTGCATATCATGGTGTTTATGTGTTAACAGTTGAAATACTTACAAAATAGATTTTCAGTAATTTGTATAAACGTAATCAATTCATTTTAAAAATTTCAATTTCTACATACGTGAAAAATACCCTCTTTTGTACGTGTAAAATCCCGTTTAAAATGCTAACAATTTTTTTATGAGATTGACATAGCAATAGCCGCTTTATGGGCTATTAGTTAATGGCAATAGACCTGTGGACGATGCGAAGAGGACTATTGCATCCCTGTTTCTAACACCGATCTTTTTGGCAATGTTCTTCTGGTAGTCATACACTGTATGCTCACTTACATGCATTCTTTCTGCGATCTCTTTGTAGGTCATCTCGCTACAGCAATGCACTGCAAATTCTACTTCTTTGTCAGTAAGAAAACGTTTTATGTCATTACGGGCGGTGTGAAAGGTGTCTTCGGAAGCTATTTCAGAATAATGATAGCCTTTATGATATATCTCGTCGAGTGCAATGCATAACTGCTCTGCTGAACTGGATTTAAGTAAATATCCATTGGCTCCATTACGAATCATTTTTAGCACGCTGTATTCATGATCGAATACTGATACCGCCAGGAATTTTATATAAGGGTAAAGAGCTTTGACAGCGGGAATGGTCTGATAGCCGTCCATCACAGGCATACTGATGTCAACCATGCAGATATCGGGTAGTTCTTGTAGCAATGAAAGCTTTTCAAGCAGGTCTTTGCCATTTTCGGCTTCGGCTATAACGTCATATTGGGGGAAATGCCTGATTAGGCTGATGATGCCTGCACGAATAACCTCGTGGTCGTCGGCAATCGCAATGCGGATGGTCTTCATAGGCCGTATTAAAAAAATGAGCGTAACTGATGATCTAATGCCCATTCAAGGCCTGCGACAGCCCACCCAGAACAAAAGACACAGTTACGCCGTACGGCGTACTATACCAATTGTAATGTTCTGGGTTCAAAGTGTCGCAGTTTTGAAATGGAACAGTACTATTTATAATACTACTTTTTTAAATGCTGTATGTTGTTGAGTGTTTTAATCGATAAGCTAAAGTTTTAGATTATTGTTCGTGCGAATTTACTTACAAAGTTCATATAGCGTATGTGTACGAAATAAAAACCCTGATATCTGGGTATGGAAATATGAAAAGGATGATATTCTTCATACTCGTCACACAAAATACGTTAATTGTACGGGAGACAAGCGTCCTACAGAGCTTTATTCGTGCAAATGCGATATTAATACCTTATCATTCTTTAATAATCTTTCACCTCTATTATCCATACATGATCCGTACACGATTAATACAGAATCTTCCACCAAATTTTGTGTCGTCCGACCAGTACAGGATTTGAGTAGAACTATTTTATATGATGCCTCATTATTTTATTGGGGGAATATAATAAAGCAT
Organism: uncultured Flavipsychrobacter sp.; assembly: GCA_964588295.1. Lineage (GTDB taxonomy): Bacteria > Bacteroidota > Bacteroidia > Chitinophagales > Chitinophagaceae > Flavipsychrobacter. The sequence continues at coordinate 1,824 of CAZPOT010000023.1, forward strand.
ACCATTCAGCATACAAGCACCTTTTATAAATATGGACTCTCATCTAAATACTGGCTCCAATTTATAACAGGCCGAGATATTGAAGACGTTATGAGTGCTACTTGCAATTACCGTCTTATGCTATCTCCTACATAATCCAGCATAATCCGACATAACTCTACCTAATCGTTACACCAGCTCTTCCGCGCCGACATACATTTGATCTGGAACGGCGGGGCATATTTACTGGTCAAGTGATAGTAAAATGGAATAAACGATAGGAATTGAAATGGTTAAAAATGCGGAAAACTACTTGAAAGAAACAAATCATTGAAAAATGCGGAATCGCTAACATGACAATTAACGAATAATATTGTTGGTAACGGTATGACTTATACCCAACGCAGAAACCGTCCTTTGGCCGCACGGTTGCTTTGTATCACTAAATCTTGAGTTATGGATAACACGGAGAGGCTCGAAAGCATTGAAAGGAAACTAGATAAATTACTCAGCGACGTAGCATATATAAAAGGTAAACTGTCCAACTACAGCCATATGCCCAGAGATAGGCCGCTAAGTATTCGGCAGGCAGCAGATTATCTTAAACTGTCTGTTTCTACAATCTATAAGATGGTATACGCAGGGAAGATCATGGCAGTACAGCGCAGCAACAAAAGCCGCTTACTTTTTACTATAGATGAACTCGACCTGTTTTTAAAAAATAACTGCAAACACTAACATATGGCTATTATAAAAGAAGCATATTCGGCAAACAGGATCAACCTGATCTATCAATTGCTGAAAAATGAAGCCGAAAATAAGCAACCTAAAGACTATGACGTAAGAATAGATGAACTGAAAGTTGTTTCCCGAACTGCTGACCCAGAAAGGTTTTTTGATCATGAAGACTTCATCCTTGCAGATACTAAAAGTGTGACAATTAATATTTATGACGGTATGTCCAACCGGTGTACCAGATACAACCTATTGCTCAAAGATGAGCCTGCTAAAGATGGACTTGCAGGCATAGAACAGGCGGTGACAACCCAAATTGCCCAGGAACGCAGTAAATGGGAATATGAACAGCTAAAGAAGGACTATGAGGAAAAAGTGCAGGAACTGGAAGAGGCTGAAGAATACCATAAGCAACTAGAAGCAGAAATACTCCAGTTGAAGGAGGATAAGAATAAATCGTCCAATAAACTTACAGAAACCTTAGTGGGGTTAGCAGGCGTATACCTGTCTCAAAACCCCAAAGCACTGAATGGCATTCCTTTGCTGGGTGGGCTGTTCAATAATAGTGATACAATGGGTCAGTCATCGCAAACAGAGGATGAAGAAGTGACATTAGAGCCGGTATTCGAAAAAAATGACGACAAACCAAGGCGTCAATTTACGGGGCAGGTAAACGATTCAGAAATCGAAGCACTTGAATTGGCACTTATTCCTTTTTTTAAAGAAGAGTACCTGGAGTATATCGGCGAAATCATAGAGTACTTGTATAAAAACGAACAATATATCTCGTATGTCCATCGTGGCCTGCAAGATGCTGAAAAAAATAAGCAGAACCAAACAAAGCAAACAACCTGATATGCGAAAATATGTGTTGCCTATTATAATAGAGGCTAACTCAAAAGCCGAGGCTGAAGAAAAACTACGTAAGCTACTTGACATCGCAGCGACGTATAAAAAAGCTACATGGAATGATGTGCTAGGAAGCATTGTTGATGTTTTGAGAGAATTTGAAATGCACCAACGTCACAAGGGTCAGCAGATACAGCATCAAAAAACGACTGGTAAATGAACAGTAAGTATGGGATAGGCCTTAAATGGATATATGCTATACTGCATAACTTAGGCTACTATACATTATGATCAATCCGCCGTAAACTGAGCTTAAATCAGCGATCATTTTCATTGTAAGTTCAATAAGCGGTGAAATTGGCATATTTATTGATAATCAATTAATTATGAAATTAAAATGCATAGGAAAAGCCCTAACAAACACTATGAACTTATTAGTGCAGAAAGCAACGAGACCGCAAGTGACGGCGATATTTTTACAGACCGGGTATCTCTCGAACAGATGCGAAGCATTTGGAATGATGAAGAGGTAACATATAGCGATGAGCAGCTTATCACGATTAGGGAATGGCTCTATGCCATTGCTAATGTGATCATAGAAAAGCAGCACAAAAAGACAAGTACTAACATTATTGAAATTAAAGCAAAGACAAATGAAGCAGAGGAAAGCAATATTATACGTAAGGGTGAGTACAGACGAGCAAGCTGAGAAAGGGAACAGCCTTGCCCATCAGGAAGAAATGCTGCACCGTTATTGTGCCATGAATAATATTGAGGTGGTCGGCTTCTACAAAGAAGATTATTCGGCAAAGACGTTTGATAGGCCGGAGTTCACGAAAATACTAGCATTTCTTAAAAAGAATAAGAATGTCGTTGACCTGTTGCTTTTCTTGAAGTGGGATAGGTTTTCCCGTAATGCGCCGGAAGCATATACTATGATTAATCACCTTAATAAATTGGGTGTGGAGACCCAGGGTATTGATCAGCCATTGAACATGGAAATTCCAGAACAGAAATTTCTTCTAGCACTGTATCTGACTGCTCCTGAAGTAGAGAATGACCGAAGGGCACTCAATGTAATTGCGGGTATGCGAAAAGCAATGAAAGGAGGGCGATATATCGGCACTGCACCTTATGGCTATCGCCATGCCCGTACAGAGTCTAATAAACCGTGTATAGCACCTGACGACAAGGAAACAGGCTTTGTACAGATGGCATATGAAATGATTGCGACCGGTCATTATCATATAGAAGAGCTGCGCCACCTGCTCAAGAAGAAAGGATTAGGTTTAAGTAGGACAAGGTTTTGGTGCCTGTTGAGAAATCCAGTTTATATAGGCAAGGTGTGCATTCCTGCTTACAAGCAGGAAGCAGCGATGATCGTAAAAGGTCTGCATGAGCCAATTATTTCAGATGGTCTCTACTATGAAGTTCAGGATGTATTAGAGGGGCGCAAACGTAGCCTGCCAGCTTCACCGTTCTGCCAAAAAGATGAGCTGCCATTACGTGGTTTCTTACAGTGTCCTCAATGCGGCAAAACATTAACTGGCAGTGCATCTAAAGGTCGAAGTTCCCGATACTACTACTATCACTGCAAGGGACGTTGTAACGAACGTATTAAGGCCATGGAAGCTAACGAAGATTTTCTTGGATTACTGAAATCTGTAAGCAGCCACAAGAAGCTATTAGCGACTTATGAACTCATCATGACAGATGCGTATAAGAAAAAAGGCCAGGACAGATCGGTCGAATTACAACAATTTAAAGCAGAGCTAGCGACCTATCAGCAACGCTTGGATAAGGCTCAAACTTTGATGCTGGACGGTAAGTTAGATATCAGTGAATATCAAAAAATCAAGTCTAAACTAGAACCTGAAATCGACCGGCTAATCGTCAAAGTGGGAGAGTTGAGCAATAACACAACAGATGTTCGTGAGATGATAGACTTTGGTTTCTATTTTCTAAACAATCTCGACAAACTCTTTATAGAAGCGGGTTTAGAGGGAAAACGTCGTATTATCGGTTCGACCTTCCCCGAAAAGTTGCTTTATCAGAACCGTACCTATCGAACCGCAAATGAAGACAATGTGTTGCTGCTGATCGCCGCTACAGGCAAGGGTTATAAAGAAAAACGGGAAGAAAAACAAAGATTAATTTGTTCTTCTTCCCGTAGAGTAGCACGTACGGGAGTCGAACCCGTCATTCCTCCGTGAAAGGGAGGCGTCTTAGCCGATTGACCAACGCGCCATCTACCCGTTTGGGAGTGCAAATATAGAAATGTTGTTTCAATAAAAATAACACTACCGATACATTTATTTCAGAATAAATTGTCTACTCGATCGTTATGCCCGCGCCGGGTATAGATATGTTGTGCTCTGTGAGTACGTTGCAGAAGTAAATATGAGCACCCGGAGTGAGCGATAATAGTGCCTTTTTCAGTATAAGGCTGTCCGGGTCCAGCATGTTTTTGTTTATATAAAATGTGCCGACTTCTTTATTTTCTGCGTTGATAATTACCAGGTCGTAACTGATGACCCTGAGCGTAAAACCCGATACGCCGTCGGTGGCTTGTATACTATGTGCTTTGAGCATATCTGCCGCGGGCATTATTGTCGGTTCGCTGCCATCTATAGTTAATCTAAGCCCGTCGAGGTCTTTTATTGCATACTCTGCCGCATGTACTGTGGCTGTGTGGCCATGCACATCGGTAGCATCGGCATACACTATTATCTTATCTACAGTAGTATCGGTTATGAATATCTCCCACTGCACACCTTCTCTATGCACCAGTTTTTCCTGCTTAGACCATAGTTTTATTTTACCCGGCGGGTAACCGGGAATGGATACGGCAATAGGGTTGGGCACACAGCGATAGCAATATTGATGGGCGTCCAGTATAAGGCTTGCTCCCTTGCCGATAACGCGGTATTTGAAGTACCAGGGAAGGGTATCCCAAACACTTCTATGCCATCTGACTCTTGAAAAACCGTTCAATTCATAATCTCCGGGCGCAGGACAATCAGCAGTCAATTTTGCTGTGCGATAGCTACCGCTTTCAAGTAACTGCCGATCAAAATAGTGTTCGGCGTGGTATCGATAGTGAGGAATTGCTGCAAGAACAAAATCTTTAGCTACATTGTCTCCCGGATTGTATACAGTAGTCGTTGGTCTGGGTAGCATTACCACTGAATCGTAGCAAAAACAACACCGATTGACCGTCAACTCACACATCCTTTTTAAAATCATGCATTGTATTCCATTCAGTCGAGTCTTTAACCAATCCAGTATCAGCCCCCGCCGCTCGGAGGTTCTGTGAACAAGGCTGTCCTTAACCATTGCCCTGGCTTAGCATGGTAATAGTCGTAGCAAAACGGAGACCAAGCTACAAGCCGCATTGCTGAACTGTCTGACGGAAGAAAGCCCAACATCCATGTGATACAGTTTTCAAATTCCACCTGCACGCCATCCACATTGCTTTGGTTTATATATTGGTCTGACAGGTGTGACCGAATACGTATAATAGCGGAATCGATTTTTTGCGCCTGCTTTGAACGACGAATATACCCTTGTAACTCTAACTCTAACCAAATATAGGGCGCCTCCGCTTCGTTCTCTACAAGCGTTTTTGTAAGCTGTAATACATCGCTCCTCATTGAGGAATCCCTGTCGCGATAATAATCAAAAAAGGTGCGATTATTCCTTTCATCATACGGCCTGTGTATATAGCTGCAGAGAATGCATATCACAGTAAGAAAAATCGTAGTGCGGATGACATCAAAAGTGCGGGCAGACATGTTGCTTAAAGATATAGAAAGAAACTGCGTAAAACAAGAGAGCCCCGCAACAGCGGGGCTCCTATGCAATGTAACTTGTTATTGCTTCACCGGTATACGCTTCAGCGTTTCCAGCAGGTATTTCCAGTATTTCTGCACCGATGATACCTGTACGCGTTCGTCGGGCGAATGTGCACCGGTGATGTTGGGGCCGAAAGAGATCATCTGCATGCTGGGGTAGTTGGTGCCGAGGATGCCGCATTCGAGGCCGGCATGTACAGCATTTACATGGGCATGTTCGTGGAACATTTCTTCGTACAGGCCCGACATGATCTTCACTATCGGCGAGCCGGGCAGTGGTTGCCAGCCGGGGTAGCCATTGGTTTGTGCTACGCTTGCGCCCATCAGTTCGAACGTTGAAGTGACGGCATCTGCAAGGTCTATCTTTTCTGTATCTACCGATCCGCGGGTAAGGCACTGCAGACTATAGCTACCCTCTTTTACCAGTATACGGGCCACGTTGTTAGAACTCTGCACCAGTCCGGCTATCTCTGGGCTCATACGGTAGATACCATTGGGGCAGGCATACACGGCACGTAGCAACTGCTGCTGGAAGGTGCCGTCCATCACCTTCTCCGGCATAGTGGCCGGCCCAATATTTACGGTAAGGTTGGGGTCCGTAGTTTTATATTCGTCTTTCAGTATTGCGGCCAGCTTGTTTACCAGCTCCTGCACCTTTGCGGCATTAGCCGCAGGTGCAACTATAACAGCAACAGATTCGCGCGGTATGGCATTACGCAGGCTACCACCATCTATACTGGCTACCTGTATGCCGCACTCTTTTGTAAGCCTGAGCAGGATACGGTTCATCAGCTTATTGGCATTGCCGCGGCCCAGGTGTATATCTCCACCCGAGTGTCCGCCGGTGAGTCCTTTTACAGACAGTGTAAAGGCTTCTCCGCCACCGGGTGCAACTGTAGTGTATGTACCGGTAGCAGTAACATCTGCCCCACCCGCACAGCCAATGGTCAGTTCGTTATCGGCTTCGGTATCCAGGTTCAGCAATATACTGCCGGTCAGGAAGCCACCTTTCAGTTCCAGCGCGCCCGTCATCCCGGTCTCTTCATCAATAGTAAACAACGCTTCTATTGCGGGATGTTCGATATCGGTCGAAGACAGCAACGTCATGATAGAAGCCACGCCGATACCGTTATCGGCACCCAGCGTTGTGCCTTTAGCACGCACCCAGTCGCCATCTACATACATCTCGATCCCCTGCTTATCGAAATCGAAAACGGTATCGCCATTTTTCTGGTGCACCATATCCAGGTGGCTCTGCATCACTATTGTTTCCCTGTTCTCCATGCCGCTGGTAGCGGGCTTGGTGATGAGCACATTGCCTGCAGCATCTACCCTGGTGGGCAGGCTAAGACCCTCGCCAAAGGCCTTCATAAACGCTATGACCCGCTCCTCCTTTTTAGAAGGACGCGGTACTGCATTAAGATCTGCAAAGTGGTTCCATAAAGCTTTGGGAGACAACTCCCTTATCTGTTCGTTCATACCTTTTGATTTCGAAGTTCTAAAGTAGGAGAAAATATGGCAGTGTGCAAAAAAGACCCGGGTGAAATAGCAAGTGAAACTAATAACAAAACATCTTGCAATTTCCAATACGGGTGACGTAGAATTAAGTCGATAAACGGCCGGATATTACCTGAACAGTAAATAATTTATGCCTAAATAGCACTATCTTGTACGCTGAAATAATTTTTAATGTCGGATCGCAGATCATTTTTAAAGTTTTCGTTACTCTCATCGGCATTGCTTGCAAGTGGTAAAACTCTATTGGCTTATCATCCGGCCAATAAGCTTAAAGTGGCCGCTGCGGTAAAAGACCAGCCAATAGTCATTTCGACATGGGATTTTGGCAAGGAAGCTAACGTAGGTGCATGGAATGTATTGCACACGGGGGGGCGGGCACTTGATGCTGTTGAAGCAGGCGTTAAAATACCAGAGTCGGACCCGGAGAACCAGACAGTAGGCTATGGCGGCCGCCCGGACAGGGATGGACGTGTGACACTGGACGCGAGTATAATGGACGAAAACGGACGATGCGGATCTGTAGCGTGCCTGGAGAATATAATACATGCTATATCGGTAGCGCGGGCGGTAATGGAAAAGACCCCACATGTGCTGCTGGCCGGTGAAGGTGCACTGCAATTTGCACTGGAGAACGGATTTAAGAAGGAGAACCTGCTGACACCCAAAAGCGAAGCTGAGTGGAAAGACTGGCTGAAGGAATCGAAATACCAGCCGGTGATGAATGTGGAGAACAGGATGCACCGCGCTATAGAAGACACACCCGGCAATAGCCGCAACCACGATACCATAGGCATGCTGGCCATGGATAAAAAAGGCGACATGAGCGGTGCCTGCACCACCAGTGGTATGGCCTTTAAAATGCACGGTCGTGTGGGCGATTCGCCCATAATAGGTGCGGGCCTTTTTGTAGATAACGAGGTAGGCGCAGCCACTGCCACGGGCATGGGCGAAGAGGTAATAAAAATTGTAGGCTCTCACCTGGTAGTAGAGCTGATGCGCCAGGGGATGACACCAGAGCAAGCCTGCCGCGCAGCTGTAGAGCGCATTAACCACAAGAACCCCGAGGCTTATAAGAACTTCCAGATAGGTTTTATAGCGCTGAACAAAAAGGGACAGTACGGAGGCTTCGCCTTACAGAAGGGCTTCAGCTTTGCAGTAAGAAGCGGCAAGGAGGAGAAAATATACGAAGCCAAAAGCCTTTACTAATATCAATTGCTTATGAGCAAGCACCTGCTGGAAATATGCGCCTATAATGTACAATCTTGTTTCGCTGCATACCAGGCAGGCGCATCGCGTATAGAGTTGTGCTCCAGCCCCGCTGAGGGAGGTGTAACCCCGGGCTACGGTATCATCCGCTATGTTATAGACCATATAGCCATACCGGCGTATGTAATGGTGCGCCCCCGTGGTGGTGACTTTGTATACAGCGCCGAAGAACTGGAGATCATGTACAGCGACATAAGGCAGCTGAAACAAATGGGTTGCGCAGGCGTGGTGGTGGGCCCGCTGACGAAAGATGGCGAGGTAAACACCGACGTGCTAAAGCAGATGGTAACACTGGCCCACCCCATGCAGGTAACATTCCACAAAGCATTCGACAGGGTTAAAGACCCACTTACAGCACTGGAAGCTATTATTGATGCAGGCTGCCACAGGATACTGACATCGGGCCTGCAGGCGACAGCCACTGAAGGCAGTGCACTTTTACGGCGATTAGTAACCCAGGCAGCAGGACGTATTATTATAATGCCCGGTGGCGGTGTACGAAGCAGTAACATACGCCAACTGGCCGATGAGACACGGGCATTGGAACTGCACAGTTCTGCCATTATACCCGGCAATACCGATAATACAGCCGATAGTTGGGAGATAAAAAAGATGGTGGGTGCTTTAAAGTAGCCTTATCCTCGTGTACCTAATTCTATTACTTCACAGTTTTTCATTTGCTGGCCATCTACCACAAAGCGTATAAGGGTACGCACTTTATGCCAGCCGCTTCTGCCGGCGGCACCGGGGTTCATATGCAGGCATTGCAATTTTTCGTCGTACATTACTTTAAGGATGTGGGAATGACCACAAATAAATAGTTTAGGTGGGTTAGCTACCAGTTTTGGCCTTATGGCGGGAGCATATTTGCCGGGGTAGCCGCCTATGTGGGTCATCAGTACATCTACTTCTTCGCAATTAAACCGGATGGTTTCCGGAAATTCGCTGCGGATATCGTAACCGTCTATGTTGCCGTAAACGCCTCTTAGTGGTTTAAAGGCTTTCAGCTTATCCGATATTTCAGCCGTACCAAAGTCTCCGGCATGCCATATTTCATCGCATTTATCGAAGTGGCGGAAAACAGCATCATCCAGGTAATTGTGGGTATCGGATATCAGGCCTATCAGCTTCATACTTGTTCGGGCCTCGACCCTTCTTTAATAGGCAATCTTACGTAAAAAATAGATCCCTCACCTTCTTTACTTTCCACATACAACTTACCTCCGTGGGCATCTATTATCTGCTTACAGATAGACAGGCCTAAGCCATAAGAGCGTTCGTCCGATGTGCCATGCCGTTTTGCAGGCGTAAAGGGCTCAAAAATCTGGCCGATCATAGACTCCGGTATACCAATACCAAAATCTTCCACCTTCATTACTGCCTCATCGCCCTCCGTGGCCAAAGTTACCTTTACCAATGCCCCCTCTTTACTAAACTTCAGTGCATTAGATATCAGGTTGCTCAACACCCTGCTGATCTTATCCTTGTACACATCTACTATTACCGGGTACGGAACGGTATTGAACGTGATGATCTGTTTCTTTTCCTGTGCTTTGAACATGAGCAAGCCCACAGACTGCCGCATCAATTCATTAAGGTTGGCACTTTCCAATACACCATTGTCGGCAAGTCTCGCGTTACCACTAAACTCCAGCAATTCATTGGTGAGGTGCAGCAGGTTCTTGGCGGCGGCGATGGTCATTTGCAGCGACTCACGCTTTTCGGGGTCTTCTTCTTCCTGCATCACAAGATCGCTGATGATCATGATACCATTGATGGGCGTACGCAGATCGTGGGCCACAATACGCAATATCCTATCCTTTTCGTCGTTGTTTTCCTTCAGCTGCACCATTGCTTCTTCCAGCTGCGCCTTTTGCTCATTTACCTGTTGGTTAAGTCCCGTTAGCTGGCTGATGTTGGTACGGCCGCGCCTGTAACTGAAGTATACGAGACCGATGATGATGAAAGCCACACCTACTACACCAATGGTAGCCCACAGGTACACCTTGCTCAACTGGGCATCCTTCTTCAGCATGGTCATCTGGTACTGTGTTTCCTGGTCTTTCAGCAGGCCGCCGTAGTCCACTTTTTTCAAATGATCTATAGTAACCTGCGCAGAGTCTTTTAACACCTGGTATTTTTCCAGGTACACCAATGCGTTACCAGGGTCGTTGCGCATGCGGGCATATTCATACATCAATTTATGCCACCGCAGGTTCACTGGTGGATTACGAAACGTATCAAGAGCCAACCTCAGCTCTTTTAAGAGCACGCCCACCTTGTCCATCTTCTTATCCATGAAGTAGAGCTCGGCAAGTTGCATGTTGCTGAACATGGCGTCTTTATTTTCGAAGCCCGGCCGGGCGTTGATGGCTATACTCTTTATTAATAACTTCTCAGCAGTATCGACTTTACCCAGGGCTATAAATATCTTAGCTATATTTCCATAAACTACCCCCCTGGCCTTTTCTTTAGCCACAGGCAATAAAGGGTCTTTTTCATACCGTCGTCCGCCGCTGTCGATGAATGCCAGGGCACGTGAGTAATACCTGAGTGCACTGTCGTATTCCCTGAGGTTGGTATAAGACAGCGCAATATTATTCATCTCCTCCTGTGTACGATTATACCTGGTGAAGTGGTCTTCACAATGAGCTATTTCTTTGATAGCTTCTTTAAAGAAATCAGCCGCCTCAGCATATTTCTCCTGCCTGTAGCTTACCATACCTAGGTGGTAGGTAGCGTTGCTCAGTGCACAGGTATCGTCTTGTACACTCAATCTTATGTTGCGGGTTTTGGAGTAGTAACGAAAGGCTCGGTCAAGGTCGTTATCAGTAAAGGCGTAGTCTGCCTTTGCGTCCAGCACATGGGCATATTCCATGGGGTACTTCTCGGTCAGGTTGCCACTCTCCAGTATATAAGCGCAACTATCCATCAACAATTTGGCAGAATCTACTTTGCCGGTTTCGTAGTAATAACTGCTTTTCAGTTCGTAATGCTTGTAGTACAGGTACGAACCGGGGGACTTAGTGTGTTGCAATATAGAATCGGACTGGCGGACATATTCCACACTATGGTTGTTAGCCATTGCCCTGTTCATATGATCGTATAAAGTGTCGTAGTAGGCATCGGTGTGGCCGGCACTTCCGTTACACGATATCAAATAGCATGATAGTATGGTGAGGGCCAACCACAACAATCGAAAATTCAATATATCAGTAATACTCTTTTTGCTGATAATCATGGGCTGTCCCTGAGGAAAAGTCAGACAGGCATCAAATATACATAAGATTTACAACCATCAAAGCATTTAACAGATATGTATATAAGGCTTAACATTGCTTACTTCTTCCCGAACTTAGCGTCAGAAAGACCTGTATTGATGTCATACTTCAGGTAGTTGATCTCTATAGTACCCTTTTGCGGACCCTGGGTGGCATTTTTGGGCGCCTTTGTAGCCTCAGTCTCATCGTTATAATCCATTGTCACTCCCTTGGGCAACTTGTAATCCTTCACATTCATGTATATCACTACCTTGTCGGGCAAGCCATAAGGGATATACCTTCCAAAATCCAGATCCATGATCACCGTACCGTCGTTGCGGGTGGTGGTTTCGGCACGGGTGGCTACGAGACTTGTTTCATCTACCCATATTTTGGTCAGGATAATATTACTTGTCTCGTCCTCCGGTATTGCCTTTAGCAGCCGCAATTTTTTACCTTTTACCGTTACCTGCCCCATGTCTATTACCGTAACATTGCCAGAGGGAATGAGGTTACTGATGGTAAGGTTAATGTTCTTTTTAGGCAACATGGAAAGCCCACCATTGCGTTCCAGCCGCATCTTATCCGGCGCTTTGAAGTAAAGCGTGCCCCGCAATTGTGGTACCCGCATAAAGCTGACATCGATCTTCACCTTTACATCAGCAGTGTAATCTTTTACGGTAAGTATCTTGGAGCGCAGCGCATAGAACAGTTTTGTACCGTCATCGGCCCGGGCAACAACTGAACATATGAGCAACAAACAAGCAAACGATACACTCTTTCTCATGACTTAATATCTTTCTTATTGAAGTACCATATGGTGGCTGCCAGAAAGCCTATGGTGTAGGCAACCAGCACCAGCGCCGACCTGCCAATAGCAAAATAAGGAACAGGTGCATCGAAAAAGCCCTTCCAGGCTATCATATGGGTAGTAAACAAATATGGCTTAATTAACGTAAACAGCGGCAATTCCAGGTTAGACAGGATAGTAAGCACCACTACAATACCCATTGTAGCGATAATGGGGCCAATGGAATTGTCGGCAAATGCGGAGAGCAGCAGCGACATAGAAGCGATAGTGGTCATGGCCAATACGGCAAAGCCAAAGGCCAGGGCATAGCGCCACATTACATCGTCCTGCAATAGCATTACGAATGCTTCACTCTTCAGGTTGATCATATCGCCTTTGCCGAACAGCAGCAGAGATAAAAACAAGGCAACAACCGCCAGCCATATAATAAGTAGTACGGTATAAATAAAGGCACCGGTAAACTTCATCAATACCACCTTATACCTGTCCAGTGGTTTGGTGAGCAACAGCCGCAGCGTACCTGCATTAGCCTCTCCGGCCAGCGCATCGCCGGCTACAAGCGCCACCAACAGTGGTATGTGTATCAGTAGCGACTGTAATATAATATAGGCTATAAGGTATCCGTTCAGGATATTCCCTTGTATGTCGAACTGTTCGTTGACGCCAGAAAGAGCGAAGTTTACAAAGCCCTTACCGTCTGTAAGCATAGCCAGCTGTATCACGAAGGTGATGGCCGTAACTATACCAAAACTGATATAGGTGCGCGGACGCTTGAATATTTTAAACAGTTCTATGCGCAGTAATTGAATCATCGGTAAGTGATAAAAAATATGCTTCCAGTGAATGTCTTGATCTTATTTCTGCCACGTCTATATTCTGCTGCACCAGCCAGCGGTTAATACCAGGTATGTGTGCAGGGTTCATCTTAAACGTAAATGTATCTTCTTCGTGCCCCACCAGGCCGGCAGCCCATTGCGAAGCTTGTATGGCAGGAGCAGCATCGCCCCTTAGCGTTATATCCACCAAAGTCTCATCAGGATTCAGCAGGTCTTTCACTTTTCCCTCAGTTACTTTACGGCCCTTGTGGAGGATGATCATACTGGTGGCCACCTGCTCTATCTCGTATAGCAAGTGCGACGATATCAGAATGGTCTTGCCATGGTCTTTGCTCAGGGAATGGATAAGCGAGCGCATTTCTGCTATCCCCTGGGGGTCCAGCCCATTAGTTGGCTCATCCAGTATCAGCAGATCAGGTTTATGCACCAGCGCTATGGCTATACCCAGTCGCTGCTTCATACCCTGCGAATAAGCTTTGAACTTATCATTCTCCCGACCTTTCAGCCCTACTATCTCCAATACTTCATGAAGACGTGTAGCCGGGATATTTTTGTCGCTCAACGCTGCAAACATCTTCAGGTTTTCCCAACCTGTGAGATACCCATACAGATCGGGCCGCTCTATAATAGCCCCTATCTTACTGAGCAAGTGACGTTTGCGATTATTGAATTCCTGGCCATCTATGAATATCTGTCCCTGGTCAGGAAAAATAAGCCCAAGCAGCATGCGCATCGTCGTGCTTTTCCCTGCGCCGTTCTGTCCTAAGAATCCATAAACATCGCCGTGAGCAATGGTAAACGACAGGTCGGTAACGGCTTTAAAGTCTTTAAAAGACTTATATAACCCCTTCGTTTCTATTATAGGTGCCAGATAGAAATAATTTAGGTGTGCAAGTTACAGAGTAAAGCCTATGACAACCAGCTTTTAACTATTATTTGCTATAGATTAAACAGATACAGGTATTACCTTAATAAATCGGCGGCCTGTTGAGCAACAAGCCGCCGATTAAAACAACATATAAAAATCTATTCCTTCACCAGCTTCCTGGTAAGTTTTGTGTTGCCCTGGGTAACCTCGACCAGATAAACACCGGATGCGAAACCATTAAGCGGTACTGCTACCGGAGCCTTCAAAAGCGTAGTGGACGTACTGCTATATACTGTGACGCCATTCACGTCGGTAACCCTTATAGTTGCAGACTTGTCGCTTGGCGACTTGAACGATATCAATACCTTATCAGTTGCCGGATTTGGTACCACCTCCAGTGATAGGTTATCCATCACATCGGCCGCAGGTTTCAAAGTCAATTCAAAACGCGCATCGCCCTGGGTGGTGTTCTCCTTACTAATGGAAAATCTGTATTCTGCATCGGGTTGCAATGCTACATACTTGTTCAGGAATTTATCATGGAGCATCACATCCGCCCCTTCAGGAATAGCCAACTGGTCGGCTTTTATAATAAAGTCCTGCTGGTATGCACTCTTGAGGCCCAATGGGATCACCTGTTCCTTATTATATGGTCGTGCATCTATAGCTAACTTTCTGCCTTCAGCAGACAAACTATAAAATTAAAGTCGGCCCCCATCAGCTTGGTAGCATCCCAATTATCATCATTTTTGTCGGTAGCCTGGCTGTTGAACTGTATGCGCAATTCATCCCACATATGATAAGATGTATCGTAAACATGTAGCACCAGATAATCAGCCGGAGCTTTAAACAGGTAGTTATCAGCATCGGCACCCTTATTTGTTTCTACAAAGTTCAGTGAGTCTCCATCATGCGCTGCTCTTACCTGGAAACAGGAATTGGCCTGCAGATAATATGGAATAGCTTCAGTAGTGCCAAATGGTATAGCCATATATTGGCCACCAACGCCCAGCGACGAATTGTACACATAAAACGCACTACCTTTTACATTGCCCGACTGTTTGGCATTGAAGATGACCGTAGCAATATCTACTGGCGACGGGTATGGATTGCCGATCATATTAAACTCTTGCAGTGTATCAAGCGAACCTTTTGCCATGTGAATGGTTTGTGGACCCTGGTTGATGTACCCTATCATTTTTACTGTAACTGGTAGTGGACTGTAGGCATAAGACGATGTGAGGCCCTGCCCTTTTGCACCGCGGAAGAAAAGCCGGATACCCTGGTGGCGCTGCAGTTTGTTGCTATCTGCGGCTGATGCATTGATCTTTGTAAATGGCTTCCATCCCGGATCATAACTCATTGAAGAGTTACCTGTATACGGATCGAACCTGAAAGCCGATGGCGCATTGGTAACGGTAGTTGTAAACCCGTTAGACGAACCACCGGGGCCGGTAATATCTATATATTGTTGTACCTGGCTCAATGATATTGATTGATTAAACGGATGGCTCCAGAACCTGAATCGACGATACCCGCCCTGAACATATTGGTCTTCAATTATTTTACCCGCAATAGAATTGGCCGAAGGCAATACATCTATACGGGCGGTATAGGCCGTATCCGAAGATGACAGTTCAAGGCTGTCGTTAGTATTGAATTGGCCGGCAGATACGGTCAGTACACGCGTGATCGTCACTTTTGCAGGGGTGTCGATATATGCACCGGCAGCATTATCCAATTGCAACGCAGCTATTGTGCCGTGCCCGCGTATTGCCTGTGTGCTGACACCGTTCATCGTTACTTTACCGGTTCCTGATATAATACCGTTGATAGTAACATCACCAGT
Organism: uncultured Flavipsychrobacter sp.; assembly: GCA_964588295.1. Lineage (GTDB taxonomy): Bacteria > Bacteroidota > Bacteroidia > Chitinophagales > Chitinophagaceae > Flavipsychrobacter. The sequence goes on from CAZPOT010000023.1 coordinate 17,649, forward strand.
TACATTTAGTACAGCGCTACTGCCCAGGGCAACAGATGTAGCATTGTTGATAGTGATATTATGAACGCTACCAGTTGCTGCAGTAGTTAATAGTGGCATATATATCGCTGCAGGTATCAATACATCGTCTGTTACACCCGGCACAACACCGCAAGACCAGTTAGCTGCTGTATTCCAGTCGGTTTCGGCGCTCATTGCACCTCCTAACCAAGCCATCGTTTGTGGAGACACAGTAACAGATGTATCTTTTACTGTTGTACAGTATCCATTGCTTACTGTATGCAGTTGATAAACATGCGATACTGAAATGGTATCTGTAGTATAACTGTATGTACCACCGGTAAGCGTGCCCATCATATCGCTGCCGCCGTCAACATTGTAGGTTATTGCGGCGCCGTCTGTGCCGGAGAAAACAATTGTAGTTGTGTGACCTGTACATGGAGCTATAGCCGAGGTAATAGCGGCATTGGGGTAGCCTACCACGGATATGGGCAGAATAGCCGGAGCGGAACTACCGCAACTATTGGCAACGGTGTAAGATATCTGCATGTTGCCAACGGATACGCCATAAACTACGCCCGCAGGGCTGATTGTGGCGATAGCTGTGTTGCTGCTGGTCCAGGTACCGCCGGCAGTAGTATCTGATAAAGTTGTTTGCCCATCTACACATAAGGTTGATGTACCGGTAATAGCAGGTGGTGCAGCCGGCACATCGTTAATGGTGAGGGTTGTGTAACTGTTGGTTGCGCCACAATCGTTGGTAACGGTATAAAATACATCGGCCGATCCCGCTGCTAATGCTGTTGCAATACCACTCGCTGTCACCGTTACCAGGTCGGTATCGCTGCTTGTCCATTCGCCACCGGAGATATCTGCATTAAGGGTTGTAGACTGACCAACGCAAATGGTTGTTGGGTCAGATATGTTGGCCATCTCCGGAAAACCTTTTACATATACTATCTTATCTGCACTATATGTGCCGCAACCACTTGTAAGGTTATAGGTTATATCAACATAACCCTCTCCGTTACCGGTTGCTGTGCCTGTAACAGAATCTATAGACAAAACATAACTACTCGAAGAATACCATTTTCCGCCAGCATCTCCGCTTGATGTATAAACGGCTGTTGAACCGGTACAAAAACTATCTGCACCTGAAATTGTTCCGGTGTTGGGCGCATTAATGATAGTAACGGCCTGTGTATCTGTATTAATGCAGCCTAAACCTGAGGTGTAAGTATAGGTAATAACATCTGTACCCGACGATGCTACGCCGGTTACCGCGCCTGAAGAACTTACTGTAGCCACGGCATTGGCATGCGACCATGAACCGCCAGCAGGAGAACCGTTAAGTGTAGTGGTGCCGCCCTGGCACACATTGTTGAAACCTGTAAGGGTAACGGCAGGTAGTGGATTTACAGTAAGCGTGGCAGTGGTACTGCGAGATATATTGCCGTTAGTAACTGTAACTGTATATGAAATGGTGGTGTTACCTGCACCAACACCATATGCCACACCGGTTACAGCATCTATGGTAGCTACAGAGGTATTTGAAGAACTCCACACACCTGTTTCACCGGCAGGTAATGCCAACGAGTAAGACAAGGTAGTAGACGCACCCTGGCATATGCTTGTGGAAGATGGCGATATAGTGCCGATAACAGGTACAGGTGTATTCCTGAAAATGGATATGGTATTACCCGCATCGTTGCCAGCATTTCCGGTTATAATCTCGGGATAGCCGTCGAGGTCGAGATCGGCAATAGTAACGCCGGCCGGGTACGGATTAGTTACCCAGTTGCCCAGGTTGGTAAAAGACAGGCTTCCGGCAGTAGAATTGTTGCGCAAAATTGTAACGCTGCCAGACGATGTAAAGTTTGCAGCTACTATATCTGCCTTGCCATCGCCATCAAGATCGCCAATTGCTGCTCCGGCGGGGCTGGCCATAGAGCTGGTGACTACTGTTTCACTAGCAAATGCAAGGCTGCTGCCTGATGTGTAAGTATTCCGGAAAACTGAAACCGAATTGGAAAGCGACTGTGTGGTTACCAGGTCCAGCTTGCCGTCGCCATCCATGTCGCCACACTGCACATCGAGCGGGAAAACACCTGTAGACAGCGCCAGCGGGCTGGCAAAGTTAATAATGCCCTGACCGGTACTTGTGTTTTTAAACACTGATAACACGCCTGCTGCTGCATATCCGTTTTGCGTAACCACACCAATATCGGGCAACCCATCGCTATTAAAATCGCCTACGCACATAGAGCTGGTAGCTGCTGAAGAAGGCGTACTGCTGGAACCGGTATTGTAGCCATATAAAGTGAAAGAACTGGTGGCACCAACAGTATTGTTATTGCGCAATATCACCATTTTATACGGACTTGACGGGGCGTAGCATGCTGCTGCTATATCCAGTCTACCATCATTGTCAAAATCGCCTATACCCAGCACACCCGGGTGTGTAGATATGGAGTTGATAACAATATCGGAACGTGTAGCGAAGGATATAGTACGAGGTGCAGCAGATGAGTAATTAGTTGTATTGCGGAATATCATGATACTGGATCCACCGCTGCCGCTGGCCACAATTATATCCTGCCTGCCGTCGCCATCTATATCGGCGATCTTTACGTTTGATGGGTTACCCTGGCAGGCCAATACCAATACAGTATCGTAGGTTGCTACCCCACTACCCGTGTTTTGCAGTATAGATATATTCCTGCTGATCTTATTTACGGTCACCAAGTCTGGCAGGTTGTCGCCGTCCAGGTCGCCCACTGCGGCTATGTTAGGGCACAGCCTTACCATGTAGTCTTTCCTGGGCTGAAAGTTGAAACTATGTGCTTCGAAATAAGAATTATTGAAACCCGGAACAAAGTACCCGTTTGAAGTGCCTACTAGTTTAGAAGTAGTATCGTATACACCTATTGGCCCCAGCACAGCACCAAATGGCACCGGCACCTTTAGGCTAACAGTACTGCTACCCGCTACCGGATAAGCTTTTACCGGGCCAAAGTAAACCAGGTTGTTATTGAGCACGGTATCGAACAGCGATCCGGTTATTGTTATGGTGTCGCCGGGCAACTTATTGGTATAGCTGTTTACCGATGTAACTATTGGCAACGCATTGTTTACCTGTATGTCGGAACCATTGTCATCGCTGCCAACGCTGTATGGCGCGCTGTTCACCACGCGTACCCTGTACGCAGAGCTACCCGAAGTGCCGGCAGGAATGGTGGCCACTATAGTACCCGATGTTGCCGAGGTACCCGTGCCTATAATATTGGAGGTATAATTGGAGAAAGTACCCGCAGAGCCAGACAGCTGAACCTTGAACACGCCTGTAAAATAGCTGGCGGGTGTGCTGTACGACACTGAAATAGTATTATCTACATCGTTGATGAAGGGACCGTATGCAGCAGCCGTGATATTGATGGGTGCCAGTGGCACTACCTCACCCGTAGACAATTGTGTTGCCGGAATAATACGCAGGCCATCTGTAAACTGTATTTGTGCCAGTTGCAGAGCAGTAAGCGTAGCGCTGCTGCCTATAAATATTTTACCTTTTGTACCTGTTGTTCCGTTGAATGATCCCTTCCAATTAGTTACAGTGAGCATACCGGTATTAGTACCAAGACCGGTAAAGCTGACCGTATGAACCGTAGCGCTATCCAGCGTGATAGTTGCATCGCTTATATTATTAAGTACACCCAAACTGCACACTACAGATGCTGTTATGCCTGTAGTAGCAAATACACCACCCTGCAGATTCAGCGGGCAATAGTTGGTGCCGCTACCCAGTGTGGTGCTGGCAGCCGGACAAAACCTTAATTCACCCGCTGTAATAGTAAGACCACCATAGAAAGTATGGCCGCCATTGTTGAGGGTAAGTGTACCAGTGCCGGATTTGATGACAGTTGCATTACCGGTTATAATACTCGTAAGGGTAGATACCGCGCCCTTGCCAAAGGTTGTGTTGGTTGACTGATCTACTGTTAATGTATGTCCGCTGCCCAGCGCCAGGGTGTTTGTAGCTGTGCCGGAGGTGCTGGTAAACGTACTGCTGAGGCTGCTAATGGTTTGTGCACTATTGTTGAGCGCCAGCGTAGTGCTTACACCTGCAGATGGGCTCAGCGATATATTGCTGTTGACCAGAGCAGAACCGCTGGCTACTGTAAGTGTGCCTGCAGTTATGGTTACATCTCCGCTATGGGTGTTACCTGTACCTTTTAATACCAGGTTGCCTGGTCCTTCCTTGGTTAGTGAGGCAGAACCGCCCAGGTTACCTGCCAGGGTAAGTGTACCACCGGCATAAATAACACTATTGCTTGCCAGTGTTACATCGCCACTCCATTGACTGGCCGATGTACTGCTGCGCAATGCGCCCCTGCCATAAGCAGAGGCATTGTTACCTGTACCATTCAGCGACAAACTGCCGCCGGTAAAAGTGCCGGCAACATTTAAGTACAACTGGCTGAAAGGATTTATCGTAACTCCTGTTCCCGCAGGAATAGCACCGGTTGCAGCCAGTTCCAGTATACCGCTATTATACGTGGAAGATGAGCTACCTACTGTTACCGTACCTGTCAGGCCGGAATTACTTCCCGATAATTTCAGTACGCCTCCGTTAAGCCCGGTAGCGCCATCCCATGTACCACTACCTAAAAAGTTGGGGTCGCTGCCTGCCAGTGTCGATGATATACTGATAGTATTACCGCTGGCAAGGCTGGTGCCCGCACCTGCAACAATAAAATTGCCCGCGCCAATATTTACCTGCATCGATAGCCCGCCGGTTTTGAACACAACCGTACCATTACTACCAGCATTGTTGGCAATAACAGTATTGGGCTGGCTATTGATAGTAGCACCTGCCAGCGTTATAGAATTGGAGCTAAGCGTGCTGTTGGTGATAGTAAGCGTTACCGTATGGGCCGATGTGATATTGATGGCCGCGGCATTGGCTGCCGCGTTCAGCGTTACGCTGCCCGATGTGGGATTGGCACTGAACTGGGCAATTGTTGCTGCCGTGGGTATGCCCAGGCTCCAGTTGCCTGCTGTGTTCCAGTTACTGCCTGCCGCCGGCGACCAGACCGTTTGACCGGAAACGGATGAGATAAGGGAAATAAAAAAGGTGGCGGTGAAAAAGAACTTGTACAAGTGTTTCATGGTAAAGACGTTAGCGCAAAAGCGTTGTTTAATGCAGTCATTTTATTTTAATCAACAATATGTTCATCCTATCAATTAGTTAAAAAACTATACCCGCATCAGGATAAACCACGAGAAATTTTACAAACGGTCGGAAAAGTTGATGAACGGCAACCAGTTAGGCAACGGCAGCCGTGTGCACATTATGTGCGTAGAATAATTGTAGACTTTAAACCCCATCCAAGCCCATCGAAAACAGCGATAAAAACATTAATTTTGATCGACCAAAAAAGCAGCAATGCCACATTATTATTCACTGGGGTCTATTCCTCATAAAAGGCATACCCAGTTCCGCAAGCCAGATGGCGGACTATATGCCGAGCAGCTATTCAGCACAGAAGGTTTTTCGTCTAATTATTCATTGCTGTATCACGTACATCCGCCAACCAGGATAATCAGGACCGAAGAGCCGGTAGATATATCTCCGAAGGCTGCCACTGACAATATATTGAAGCACCGCTGCTTTAAAGGCTTCAATGTGCAACAGGAGGAGGATTACCTGAAGAGCCGCAAGGTGTTCATGTTCAACAACGATGTGGAAATTACCGTTGCTGCACCTAAAAAAGGACTTACCGGCAATGTGTTCTTCAAAAATGCCGATACCGATGAGGTACTGTTCATACACGAAGGGCGTGGTGTGGTAAAGACACAGTATGGTCAGTTGCCCTTCAGCTATGGCGACTATGTAGTGATACCACGCGGTACTATATACCAGATAGAATTTGAAGATGAAAATAACAGGCTACTGATTATAGATGCGTTCAGCCCCATTACTTTCCCTAAACGCTACCTGAGCAAAAGCGGCCAGTTGCTGGAGCATTCACCACTGTGCGAGCGCGACATACGCAAACCACAAGACCTGCAGACTATAGATGAGCAGGGCGAGTTCCTGATACAAACCAAGAAGAAGGGATTACTGTACCCTATATGGTATGGCAACCACCCGTTCGATGTAGTAGGTTGGGATGGCTGCGAGTATCCTTATATAGTAAGCATACACGATTTTGAACCAATCACCGGCCGCGTGCATCAGCCACCTCCCGTGCACCAGACCTTCGATGCGCATAATTTCGTTATCTGCTCGTTTGTGCCACGGTTATTCGATTACCATCCACTGTCCATACCGGCACCGTATAACCACAGCAATATAGACAGCGATGAAGTACTGTATTATGTAGATGGTGATTTTATGAGCCGCAAGCACGTTGAGCGCGGCATGTTTACGCTGCATCCTGCCGGCATACCACACGGGCCGCACCCGGGAACTGTGGAAAAGAGCATTGGCGCTAAAGAAACCAAAGAACTGGCGGTGATGATAGACACTTTCCATCCGCTGAAGATGACCAACGAGGCATTGGCAGTAGAAGATGACCGCTATATAATAAGCTGGATAGAGTAATAGTTGATAAAACATGATAAGCACATATTAATGAATCCCAAACGAGCAACACAACTCAGGGCATTATTAAGAACGTCGGCAATGGCTGAGTGGAGCAGGATTTAAACCTCACAAAAGCGGGTCATTGCGAGGAACGAAGCAATCTCACATCGGGACGTATTCGTTTTTGGCTGTTATAGATAATAGCACCCGGCAGGATTAAGTAACAACCATTCAATATCAACATTCAACCAAAAAAACTACAACTACAATGCAAGCACAAACAGTTAGCCAGAAAATGAAAGAGGCAAAAGACTTTTTGCCTATCAATGGTACCGACTATATAGAATTCTATGTGGGCAATGCCAAGCAGGCTGCACACTTTTACAAAACAGCATTCGGCTTCCAGAGCCTGGCTTATGCGGGTCCGGAAACAGGTGTGCGCGATCGTGCATCTTACGTACTGAAACAGGGTAAAATAAGGATAGTACTCACCACCCCGCTCAACTCTTCTAACCCTATTACGCAGCACATTGCCAAACACGGCGATGGCGTAAAGATATTGGCCCTGTGGGTTGATGATGCCTACAAAGCATATGAAGAAACAACTGCACGTGGCGGCAAGTCTTACCTGGAGCCAACAACACTTACCGACGAGCACGGCGAAGTGCGCATGGCAGGTATCTACACCTACGGCGAGACTGTGCACATGTTTGTAGAGCGCAAGAACTACAACGGCATTTTTATGCCGGGCTACAAAGAATGGAAGAGCAGCTACAACCCAACCGATGCAGGCCTGCTGTATGTAGACCATTGCGTGGGCAATGTGGGCTGGAACCGCATGAACCCTACCATACAGTGGTACGAAGATGTGATGGGCTTCGTGAACATCCTGTCTTTCGATGACAAGCAGATCAATACTGAATACTCTGCCCTGATGAGTAAGGTAATGAGCAACGGTAATGGCTATGTGAAATTCCCGATCAACGAACCGGCTGAAGGCAAAAAGAAATCGCAGATAGAAGAGTACCTGGATTTTTACGAAGGTGAAGGTGTACAGCACATAGCAGTAGCAACAGCCGACATAGTAAAAACCGTACGCGAGCTGAAATCACGCGGCGTGGAATTCCTGGATGCGCCACCGGCAGCTTATTACGAAGACCTCATCAACCGCGTAGGTAAAATAGATGAGGACATCGCTCCACTGCAGGAATTGGGCATACTTGTAGACTGCGATGAAGAAGGCTACCTGCTGCAACTCTTCACCAAGCCGGTAGAAGACCGCCCTACCCTTTTCTTCGAGATCATACAACGCAAAGGCGCCCAGAGCTTCGGCGCAGGCAACTTTAAAGCCCTCTTCGAATCAATAGAAAAAGAACAAGCTAAGCGCGGTAACCTGTAATTAGCTGTTTCATATAACTGCAAAGCCGCTCCGGATGGGGCGGCTTTGTTGTTTCTATATAATTAGTACTTTTATATAAAATCAAACCTACTATATGAAACGTATAATGCTATTACTATGTGCAATACCAGTCATCTCATTCGGCCAAACAAAGGCAGACTATGAAAATGCCATGGCTAAATTTATGAAGTTCTATAATGCCGGACAAGGTGATAGCATCAATGCTATGTTTAGCTCGAGCTGGGATGACATGAAAAAGACGCATCCACTTTGGACTAATGAACAAAACAATGATCTGTTAAAAGAATATGGCACTCTGCAATCATTCAGATTCATAGGTATAGATGAAACAGACCCCGCCAAGGTATATGTTTTTAAAACAGTTTATAGTAAGGCAGGTACAAAAACTACTAGTTTGACTTTAGACAAAGACCACAAGCTAGGTACTTTCCGCTTCATTACCAGTTCTAATGGAATCAAAAAACTACTGAAGAAAGCAAAATAGTCTGTAAACATAAAAACTAAAGCCGGGCAATTGCCCGGCTTTACTATATATCAACCTGGTTCCAGGTTTTAACTTTTGAGTTTTGACTTTGAAAACTATCCACTGCAAGTAATACAGCCTTCCTCCATTGTACATGTAGGTCCGGTGTAGCTATCAGCTTCAATGCCGTCTATGTCTTCTTGTGTAGTAGCGGCTGGTGTGTGCGGTATCATTGGGGTGATATCGTTGGCCACCTGCTTTTCTACAGTAAACTGTACCGCCTGTGTAGCTGCCTGTGTGCGCAGGTAGTACATACCTGTCTTCAGGCCCTTCTTCCATGCGTAGAAGTGCATAGAGGTAAGCTTGGCTGTTGTTGGCGTATCAACAAACAGGTTCAGCGACTGAGACTGGCAGATGAATGCACCGCGGTCGGCAGACATATCTACAATGCTACGCTGCTTTATTTCCCATACTGTTTTGTACAGTTCTTTAATGTCGGCAGGTATCTCAGGTATATTCTGTATAGAACCGTTGGCTGCAATGATCTTGGTCTTCATGTCATTGTTCCAGAGGCCCAGGCTCACCAGGTCTTTCAGCAGGTGCTTGTTCACTATCACAAACTCACCACTCAATACACGGCGTGTATAGATGTTGGATGTATATGGCTCAAAGCACTCGTTGTTGCCCAGTATCTGCGATGTAGATGCTGTAGGCATTGGCGCTACCAGCAATGAGTTACGTGTACCGTACTTCATTACCTCTGCACGCAGGCCCTCCCAATCGTAGCGGTCTGTAGGCTTCACATTCCACATATCGAACTGGAAGATACCCTTAGACAGCGGCGAACCAGGGAATGATTCGTAGTGTCCTTCAGTTTTGGCAAGGTCTTTACTTGCCGTCATAGCAGCAAAGTATATGGTCTCGAAGATGTTCTTGTTCAGCGTACGTGCCAACTCACTTTCAAATGGCAGGCGCAGCAATATAAAGGCATCAGCCAGGCCCTGCACACCCAGTCCAATTGGACGATGGCGCATGTTGGAATTCTCTGCTTCTATTACCGGGTAGTAGTTATTATCTATTATCCTGTTCAGGTTCAGCGCTGCCTGGTAAGTTACTTCGTATAATTTCTCAAAGTCAAATTTGCCTTCGTTCACAAAGCGTGGCAGTGCTATAGAGGCCAGGTTACATACCGCCACTTCATCAGCGCTGGTATATTCTATTATCTCTGTGCACAGGTTGCTGCTCTTTATGGTGCCCAGGTTCTGCTGGTTGCTCTTACCGTTTGCTGCATCTTTATACAGCAGGTATGGCGTACCTGTTTCTATCTGCGAATCCACTATAGCAAACCACAGTTCCTGCGCTTTGATGGTTTTACGTGCACGGCCTTCGCGCTCGTACTGCTCATACAATGCTTCAAACTTAGCACCGTGGCACTCGTGCAGGTCAGGCGCTTCGTTAGGGCAAAACAGGCTCCAGTTGCCATTCTCTTCTACCCTCTTCATAAACAGGTCTGGTATCCACAGGGCATAGAACAGGTCGCGGGCGCGCAGTTCTTCCTTACCGTGATTCTTACGCAGGTCCAGGAATTCAAATACATCAGCATGCCATGGCTCCAGGTATATGGCAAAGGCACCTTTACGCTTGCCACCACCCTGGTCTACATAGCGGGCTGTGTCGTTAAACACGCGCAGCATAGGCACCAGTCCATTGCTGGTACCGTTAGTACCACCAATGTAGCTGCCTGTAGCACGTACATTACTTACAGATAGGCCAATACCACCTGCGCTCTGCGATATCTTGGCAGTTTGCTTCAGTGTATCGTAGATACCATCAATGCTGTCATCCTTCATAGCCAGCAGGAAGCAGGAAGACATCTGCGGCTTAGGCGTACCTGCATTGAACAGTGTAGGTGTAGCGTGAGTGAACCAACGCTCGCTCATCATGTTATACGTCTTGATGGCGCTCTCAATATCGTGCTTGTGAATGCCTATCGACACACGCATGTACATGTGCTGCGGGCGTTCAGCAATAACACCATTTATCTTCAGCAGGTAAGACTTTTCCAGTGTTTTGAAACCAAAATAGTCAAAACCGAAATCACGGTCGTAGATGATAGAGCTATCCAGCAATTCTGCGTTAGCTTCTATTATCTCCATGATGTCGTCTGCTATCATTGGCAGGTGTTTACCATTCGTAGGGTCTGTATAGTCATACAGTTTACGCATGGTCTCGGAGAAAGATTTGGTGGTGTTCTTGTGCAGGTTGCTCACAGCTATCCTGCTGGCCAGCAAGGCATAGTCAGGGTGCTTGGTGGTCAGCGATGCGGCAGTTTCAGCAGCCAGGTTATCCAGCTCTGTGGTGCGCACACCTTCATAAATACCCTCTATGACCTTCTTGGCCACATCGATACTATTTACGAAAGGACTGAGGCTGTAAGATAACTTCTCAATACGTGCAGTTATCTTGTCAAACTTTACACTCTCCTGCCTTCCATTTCTTTTAATAACGTACATGCTCCGAATTATTTAATAAGGTTACTAATCAATATATTTTAAAAATCCTCTCCCAGAGAGAATGTCTGCTCGTCTTTGTTGCCCAGCACACCAGCTTTCTGGTAGTCGCCCACCCTCTTTTCGAAGAAGTTGGTCTTGCCCTGCAGCGATATCATTTCCATAAAATCGAATGGGTTAGTGGCGTTGAACATCTTAGGATAGCCCAGCTCGCCCAGCCACCTGTCTGCCACAAACTCTATGTATTGCTGCATCAGGCGTGCGTTCATGCCTATCAGGTCTACCGGCAGCGCTTCAGAGATGAACTCCTTTTCTATTGCCACTGCGTCAGTAATGATCTTGTACACCTGCTCCTGGCTCAGCTTATTGCTCAGCATGCTATACAGCAGGCAGGCAAACTCGCAGTGCAGGCCCTCATCGCGGCTTATCAATTCATTACTGAAAGTAAGACCGGGCAACAGGCCGCGCTTCTTCATCCAGAAGATAGAGCAAAAGCTGCCACTGAAGAAGATACCCTCTACTGCTGCAAAAGCCACCAGGCGCTCAGCAAAAGAGCCCTGCTCTATCCAGCGCAATGCCCACTCTGCTTTCTTCTTAACAGCCGGCACAGTGTCTATAGCGTGGAAGAGGCGATCCTTTTCCATCGGGTCTTTAATGTAGGTATCTATCAGCAATGCGTAGGTCTCAGAATGGATGTTCTCCATCATTATCTGGAAACCATAAAAGCAACGCGCCTCGGGTACCTGCACTTCACTCATGAAGTTTACAGCAAGATTCTCGTTCACTATACCATCGCTGGCAGCAAAAAATGCCAATACATGAGAAATGAAATGACGCTCCCCATCATTAAGGTTACCCCAGTCCTTCATATCGCCGCTAAGGTCTACTTCCTCTGCGGTCCAGAAGCTGGCCTCATGCTTTTTATACATCTCCCATATCCTGGGATAGTTAATGGGCAGTATAACAAACCTGTCTTTATTCTCTTTAAGCAGTACTTCGTTATCGTTCATACACTTTCTGTTTCTGCAATTTTGCGGCCTGGCTAAAGCCGATAACTTACCCCTTTCCACAACCTGCGGGCATTTTTCCTATGCCTTTCCGATAGTTTATCACTTCTTGTTGCGGCCGGCTTACCGGCTGGCCTGCGAGATGTGTGATTGGTAAATTATTCTTGACGACCTTTAGCAAATGTAGTTGCAGAACGCAAGCTTTAGGGGCTAAGTTTTTAACAGCATGTGCAAAAAGCACCAAAGATAAATTTGGTGCTTTTGAAAGCCAACGCGGGCGGGTATATTATCAAATAATTATATTAATTTGATAAAAATTAATAAGAAAAAAGTGAATTAAATGCTCTTAAAAATGAAATAAAAAACAGCGCATGCAGTGGCGATGTAAAAAACCAGGAGAAAAACCGATAATGTAAATGTAACGTACTTCATATCCTTTCATTTAATCTTGTTACACAATCAAATTTCGATACAAGGTTAATAACAATACATAAAACGCTGTCAAATAAGTTCACAAACGGTCGAAATAGTTCATGAACGGCGGAAAAACGGGTCTTTTACACGGTGGCGGCCGGTGGTATTATGACCAAAAACAACTTATCTTTGGACCCGTTCCATGTAATTGTATTTAACTGTTTCATCAGTAACAAATTATGCGTCGATCCCTTTTAGTTTTACTGTGCTCAGGTTTGCTTATAAGCTGTGGCGATGAACCGGCAAATTACGATCCGGAAGCCCACGAAGGTACAGTAACAGCCAAGGTTGAAGACCCTAAAGAAGGTACGCATGTAGAGGGTATTGCCTATAATCCTGAGGCTATGGCGCTGAAAGCATTGATACAATATAGCCGTGCAAACATATACGCCTACTGCTCGGGTGAAATAGAGCGCATAACCGAAAAAAATGCCAAAGCTTATGAGGGCGACGGACTGCATACATTATACCGCTTTCAACTAACCCAGGACAAGCTGGACTCACTGGCTTATTACGGTATAAAACCCGCAGACATAAGTAAAGACGATCGGTCAAAACCTATATTCCTTACCGGCAAAAATGATTTGAAGGCCAAAGGCATTTACGAAGCGGCAGTTGTTAGCCTGGGCAATATTGAAACAAGCTACCCCAGACTATACAGCTATGGCTGCGAAAATTTCCTTCAAGCCAATAAGCCTAAGATAGTCAGCTCTGCGATAACAGACCAATCTACCAAATATGCCGACTACGATGTTGAGTTCGTACTGGCCAGCGGCCAGGCAATATACCTTAGCTACACCGTTAAAGCTGCACACGGCCAGGTTTACGTAGAACTGAACAAAGACGAAAACCAATAAACCTGTTGCTCTTTATTTATCAGACAGTAGCAGGTTTACTTTGTTGAAATCGGCCGATGCATTGATCACCTTACGGAAGGTTTCATAGTCTGCTATCTCGTAGTGTAGCTGGGCGTAGAACTCCGTTATATTCACCACCAGATCATTGCCCTCCATCTTGTAGCCCGAGTGAAAAGCGGAGGTGGCTTTACCATCCTTATCTTTAAGCTCCGCATCTATGTTTATCGTTTCCGGGTTCAGCACCTTGTAGCCCGCTGGCAATGTAACTCTAATGGTCCTGTTCAGCGAATGAGGATAAGACATATCAATTGGCAACCTGCGCTCCTTATCCTGGTATAGTTCTTCCTGCCTGCCTATTACGTCACCTATCTTCAGTATGTACTTGTTACCTGCTTTCTCCACCAGTTGCGGCGTATTTACGGTGGCTGTTATCTGCAGGGGCGTACCTGTGTTATAGTTCTCGAACGCCTCGTTGGCTGTGGTGTAAGATATTAAGTTTTCGGGCTTGTCGCATATACTCACTACCGAACGTACAAACTCTTTCATCTTATCTTTAGGCAATAGCAGCGCTACTTCTCGCACACCTACAGCCGAATAACCATTGAAAGAATAAGTAAGGTCTGTTTTGGCATCCATATCGGCATTGAATGTGATCTTAGCGTCGATATTATGACTGCTTTCAGTGTATGGCAGCGGGGTAATTGTGCGTATGTCAGCTATAGCACTACTCACCTCTCCCAGGCTGGCTATCTTACAGAAAACACCCTTATTGGTTAGCATAGATGCCGGAACAACCGGGTAGCGATAATACGCGCCGGTAGGGAACAGGAACTTCTTAGTGCCGGGAAAATAGATCACAAAATCTTCCATCAGGTTCCAGTTCTCAAACTCACTGTCGAACAATGACTGGTAGCGGTTAGATATTACGCCCAGCTCGCAGGTAACACCTGCCTGTTTAAAGCAATTGGCAAACAGGCGGTTCAAACCCGTTTCCGTGGCCGATTTTTTGCTGATGATAACATCCAGTTTCCATGCATTAGGATCTGCAATTTCCCTGTAGTAAACGATACCATTTTTTATTGCATTCTCTATTTTGGCGATCTTATCTGCCTCCGCGTCCGACTCTTTAACGCCTATATCATCCAGGTAACGTTTCACAGCTTTGGTCTCTTTCTCTGAAACCGAGTAATAGTTGTCATACATGCGGCGCACCAAGTCTTGCCAGGTAAACATGCGCACGTTAGGCTTATCTTCCGGCAGGTAACTAACCTTGTAATCTACACGCATCCTGTTCAGGTCATAAAAAGCATACGTCTCGCTGCGCAATGCCGGTATATGCCATTTGTCAGCTGTAGTTATCCGCCGATCATCAAGCAGCGTGTCGTGCGTGTTAGGAAAACCATTGTAACCCTTCCCCTCATAAATAATGCTGGTGGGCGATATTATCTTAAAACCCGCATGCATAACAGGCACAGAGAACTGGTATGTTTCTGAGCCGAAAAGGCTTACCGGGCGCTTGTAGCAATACAGCAACTCTATCTCTGCGCCTTTCTCTACCCCTTCCATGGCAAATGCCAGTTCCGATGAGCCATCCTCTTCGTTCTTCGAGGTCTTCATCTTGTCCTTCGTCACCTCGTATATCTTACCATCGGGCAAAATGGTGCGTGCTTTCAGCGTTATCAGTTCCACGCTTTCCGATGCCGGAAAACTCATCTTATTGAAGCCCTCTATCCCTTTTTCATCCAGTACTTTTACCGTGCGGTGCAGCGTGCGGTAAATATAGCTTTGCTGGCCTTCCTTCACTACCTCTATCTTTACAGACTGGTCTATCACCACAGCTTCGGCGCGTGCAAAATCAGTATCTACCTGGTGCATTTGGGGCTTCGCCTCCCAATCGTCGGCAACAAACTTTTGCGCCATGGCCGGCACTGACAGCAATAGTGACAGGGATAAAATACAGGCAGCATTTCTCATATGGTTATTAATTGGCGGTAAGCACTATTGATTCTTTATACTGTTTCTTAAGGTTTTCTACAACATTGTTGTTTTCGGCAAACTTATCTACCGGCAGCCACATCGTCTTTATCTCGTAGTCCTTGGTCAATATCACCTGCTCAGGCGTTGTCTTGTAAGATATTTTGTAGCTCCACTGCCCCTCTACACCACCCGACGCATCGGCCGGTACGTAAGTGGCCTTATACCCCTTGGGAATATCCAGCACTACAACATCTGAATTTTTACATTTATAACGAAACGACACAGGGACGTTCCGGTCTTCCACATCTATCCAGTTATCCTCGTAATTACGGTTCAGGTTCAGGTTGATGTAGTACTCTTTGGCCGCATTCTGCACGTAATTATCTATCGTAAAGTCAGAGCTTACCCGCGCAGCTTTTTGATCATTGTCCAGTTGTGTAAAGGTGCATTTGTTCTGTACATACTTGTTGGATCCCCTCGTGGTTAGTGCCTTTATGTATTTTTCCCGGTCCTCGTTCTTGTAATACATAATGGTGCTTTCCAGCGTCCAGGCCGGGTATCCCCGGTACACCTGGGCTACCTGGCCGCTAATCCCTTTACCATCAAAATGCAGGTAGGTAGTGTCTTCTATTGCATTTACTTTTTCATCTGTTTCAGGCACCTTCACAATTTTAAAATCATGCTCGCTTATGCCTATCAGCGCCTCCTTACCCTGTATACTGTAAGGATTCAGCCCGAACGGTATCAGGTTATCCGTCCCGTCCAGGAATATCCACTGCCCATCCAGCAACAGCGCACATATCATATGATTGTCTACTGTTGGCAATGGCGTTTCCTCGTAGGTATACGGCCTGTGGCGCGTACCTATCCAGGTAAAATATGCCTTCAGCCCGGCCTTGCGGCACATAGCGGTAAGAATGCTCGCCATATCCTTACAATCGCCAAACTTACGGTGGCAGATATCGCCTGCCTGCCGGGGCACAAACCCGCCAAGGCTATCTTCAAACGCTATATAGTGAATATTGTCTTGCACCCATTTGTAAATATGGGCCGCTTTTTCCCTGTCGGTCTTATCGCCTTTTGTTATATCTGCCACTGTTTTATTCAGCAGTTCATTGTCAGCCAGGTTCACATCTTTTATAAAATTCCAATAGTAGGAATACAAAGAAGCCGGGGAACTAAGCATATCCGTAGGCTTATCGTCCTTGGGCAACTGGTAAGAGGTTATGAACGGGATAACATGCGGCATATAATACAGTATCGATGGCTGGTCTGGTATTTCCTTCAGTGCCGGCACATGCTCCGCTGTAAATGTATAGGTAACCGTATTCCTGTCTTCGTCCTTATCCTGCTTTATCCAGCCTGTATGGTCGCCCTTCAGTACAAATTTCATTTGCACATATTTAGGCGCAGTAACTATAAATACCAGCTTAACAGCAGGGATATTCTCCTGGAAATAGCACGAGGGCAGCATGTGCAGGTCTGTATGGTTGATGGTGTAGGTTGTCTTCAATACAGAATATCGCGTCAACCCGCTAAATGATATCTGGGTAATCTTACTATCGTCATAAAAGATATTATCATCTTCCGACTTCATTGTTTTATCCAGGTAGTCTTTCTTCCGCCTATATCCATTATCACTCGCTACCTGTGCCTCGGCATTGTATTGCATCAGCTGATTAAAGTAGCTGTGATAGATATGTTCCGTATTGTACATAGCCGGCGAACGTTCGCTTATCAGCAGGCGTTCTTTAGATATCTCACTGGAAGCTACCAGCTTACCGCCAACATTCTTTATCACCAGGTGTTCGGTTATATTAAGAATAACCGCATTTTCGGTTTTATACCGGTCTATGATCTGTTTGTATTCATCCTGGGCTGCCACAGTATGGGCATAGCCTATCAATAGTAACAAAAGATACAGGTAGCGGGAACTAATGTTTAGCCCTTCCTTACTCATCATTCTTTCACATTTATTAATTCTCCGTAATTATAGACATATTTTGTCGTTTTACGGGTTAGAGGGTCGTTAATTATTACGTTACCATGTGGCACCCCGTAGTAGTATTCTTTACTTATTACCAGCACGCCATTCTTATCAAAGGTCTTTTCTACACCGTGCTCCCTGTCGTCTTTATAGTCCAGCTGATAGATCAGTTTACCATCGGGCATATACCGTTTAAATGCGCCATCCAGCATATCCATCCTATAGTTACGCTCTTCTGCTGTCTTACCATTGCTGTAGTATACCGTTACGGGGCCGTTAAATACACCGCGCTCTACCGTAGCATCTATAGCTACAGCGCCATTCGGGTAGTATGCTTTCACCTGGCCGGCACCATTCTTCAGGCGGGTTACCGGCAGCATATTGCCATCCTTACCCAAATAGCTGTAGCCTGTTATACAATCTTCCGTATAGTACAATATAAAGGCTGGTTTACCGTCCTCGCCATAATATACCTGCTCACCATCCTTTTCGTTATCGGCATAATGATACTTTACGAACACTCTGCCACAGGCCGATGATATTCTATACCCTTCAGCATTTCCTTCAACATAGTTATCGTCATTTACTTCTTCACCCAGCTCGTTATAGTTCTTGGTGTTACCGTGCAGTTCGCCGTTTTTGTAGTTCAGTTTGCTCTCTACGGCACCGTTCGGGTAGTATACAATGTTCAGGCTATCGCGCTTGCCGTATTTATAATTTTGCTGTTGCCATACTGCCCCGTTTACATGATGGGTGATCATTTTACCATGCAGTTCGCCGTACTTTAATGTACCTTCCTGGTCTGCAGCTCTGGTTATACGGTTGGGCACCCTGTAACTGCCATTATGCGGAAACGTCAGGCTATCTGTTCTGTGTCCGGCAGTATCATACAGCACGCAACCTGTCAGCATATCCTTATCATAGATAAACTTTGACTCAGGCTTACCGCCAATATTATAGTCGCGGGAATAACCATTCCAGTCGTCAGCCGAAAAATAGCCCTCATATTGCAGTGCGCCGTTGGCAAAGTAATATTTCCATAGCCCTTCTTTCTTGCCATCCTTATAGCAGCCCTCTGTTTGCAGTACACCGTTCTCGTGGTAGCTGCGGAAGAAGCCATCCAGCACGTCGTGCACATAGTTCTGCTCCATTTTCACTTTCCCGTTCTTATAGTAAACGGTCGCCCTGCCGTCTTTGCTGCCATCCACCCACTGCACCTCGGTAGCCTTATTACCCGCATGGTCGTAGTAGGTAATGCGTCCGTTCGGCTGGCCCCATCCATTCAGTTCCATATCAGCAGCTTTACTGCCATCCGGGTGGTATTCGGTGTATTGCTTTATACCACGCTTCTCCTCTAACGTGTAATAAGGCTTCCCATCTTCACCAAAAAACTGAATGGATACAGGCACATTATCGTCATATTCTATTTCAGAGTATAACGTTCCGTCCTTGGTATATCGTTTGGCCACACCGTTCTTTTTATCTCTCCGGTACGCACCGCTTTCTTCTGTTTTACCATTTTCATAATAGAAGGTATATGTACCCTCAAGCTTTCCGCCACGGTAGAGTATCTCTTTATGCACCTTGCCATTGTCAAAATAAATGGTTTCCTTGCCCTCTACTTTACCATTTTCCATTACATACTCCTCATTAAGGGCGCCATTTTCATAGTATTTCTTGTACGGACCACTATAATCACCCTTGCTGAACGACACTACCCGGTCTATGTTACCATTATCATAGTAAAAAGTGTAGGCGCCATCTTTTACCTTATGGTTTACAAAGCCTATTGTTGCTTCTTTAACGCCGGTCTTATGGTAGGAACTTTCCTCCGTTTCCGATACGGAAACAACCTTTGTTGTTCCGCTCTTCCAGCCCTTGTAGTCGTAGGTCTCTTCCATTACCACCTCACCTTTATCATCCATCGTCGATATCTTACTGATCTCTCTGTTGGGATGATATTCAGTTACAGTACCCCACTCTTTATCTTCTTTAAAAGTCAGCATTTTCTTCAGTGTACCATCCCTGTAATAGTATTTCCATAAACCCGTCTTTCCTTTATCATCATAGCTCCCCTCTGCCAGCAACGACTGATCTGACTTATACACTTTCACCGGGCCAATAAATGCATCGCCTTTCTCATTTGTCTCGCCCACTATCAATATCTGGCTTTCGGAGAAGTAATGATACAGATGTTTGCTATCCTTGCGCTTATTGTAAAGCAGCTGGCGGGTAACACGCACTTCGTTGAGCACAGGGAATACGATTTGCCGGGCCTCTTCAACCGCACTTTTTTTATGCTTGGCCAGGAAGTCTACATTTTCTAACCCGAAATCTGAGAACATCAGCAATATCAACGCTTCAAACTTATCCTGCTTATTGGCTTCCGCAAACCACGGCACATAAAACTGCATGGAAAAACTGGTGTCTGCCGGATCGAATTTCAGCTTCTCCATCATCATCTGCGTTTGGCGGAATATGTTGTCATTGATAGCTATCTTCAGTTTATAAGATGCGTTAATTGCCAGTTTAGCATTAATGTACTGGTCTATCTCATCATAAGCAGGATTGCTGTATTGCTCTGCCTTTCCATTATAAGCTTTCTTCACCTCGTCTGTTTGCTCTGCTATAGCCGACAATACGCTGAATACACTTTTGGCCTGGTTGGCATCCTTGGTACAGAGCAAAGATGTTTCCAACGCCATCATAGCTTCCGTAAGGCGGCCCTGCAACGCGTAGGTTTTACCCAGCATAAAATGAGATCGAAAATGATCCGGGTTGATCAGCAGTGCCTGTTGAAAATTGGCTATAGCTGCATCGTAGTTCTTTTTACTAAAATAAGCTACTCCTTTTTCGTAATGTGGCAGGTAGTCCTGTGGGTATAGCTTAATGATAGAATCATAAGTCATCAATGCGCTGTCTGTCAACCCCAGGTAGTCGTAGCAATTACCTAGTTCCATTAGTGCATCGTGCAGGTAGCCATAACGCAATCCTACAGACGATGCGGCCAATTGCTTGGCCGTCACAAACTGGCTGTCAGCAATTAGCGCCAGCACCTCTTCATAAACCGCAAGCGCATAGTTGGTATCACATTCATGCACTTCCTGGTACACCTTCACAGCCCGGCTGTATTCCTCTTTATCGTACAGGTCTATACCTTTTTTGATCACCTCGCGGGAATCTTTTAATTCTGATTGAGCACTTGCAGCAAAGGCCAGGAATGACAGGGTTATACACGAAAAGAAAAAACGCATACAAAAAATTATATGTTTATTTATCAAAGATAACGTATAATGTATGTGGCCTGTATCTATTGTAAAATAAATCCTCCGCCATGCATTTGCCAGATAATGGTGCATAACCCTATCTTTACAGCGCATGAGATTCCTGGAAAAAGTTTTTGCCCTCATGGCTTTGGCTGGTGTGCTGATGAACCTGCTGACCATTTCCGGTGGGCGGCCCGTTATTGCGCTGGCACTCATCTGCCTGGCCGTGCTGTATCTGCTGGGCGGAGTTTTACTGTTTAACAGCGTACGCCTGCGTGCCTGCTTTAAGAAAAGCAGTTATGCCAATGTCACCTTTACCCGCGTGGTAATATCGCTGCTGGCGTCGGGGATACTGTCGCTGTCTATCGCCGGCATTTTATACTTCCTGGTTTATGGCTATAACAATCCTAAGGTTGTGTACGCTATCGGCAGTATCAACCTGCTGTTCACCATTATTCTTGTTATTCTCCAGTCTTCCAAACACCTGCAATTTTACCGCAATATCCTTACTCGCACGTTTGTGGTATTGATAGTGATGGGCTGCATGGTCATTACCCCGTCAAAATACCTGGGCGACTGGCAGAAAAGCCGGGTGATAAGCCTTGCCAACACCAAAAACGGAAAATAGCCGGTATCTTTGCAGTTTTCAGCAAAGTAACAGATGACAAGTCCGTATATATTATATTCCGACGGTAAGGGGAATATCTTTGAAGATACTTCTTTATATGTAGCAGGTCGCAGTGGATGGGACGCCGGCGAGATACCGGAAGACGAATGGATAGAGCTGCCCGATGGCGGAACATTATACGAATTGCCCGGCAGGCGCGGCATAGGCATTGACGTAAAAACCGGAGAGATGCGCCTGTGCGAAAAAGGCTGGGCTGTGGCAGCTTTCATTCCCCCTGCACATACCGGGTTATACCTGGCAGCATTCGAAACCATGCCCGATGCACCTACCCTGCCGCTGTTCTCTTACACAGCAGCGGGTTGGCTGAACAATAAATTTTATGTTCCCGCGGTACGCATAGAGCGCGACATCCGCCAGGAATGTGCGGGCTACGACGACCGGACGATAAGGGAAGGCGTAGATAAATTTGTTGCGGCCTATCCCCACAACAGGTTGGTAAAGCACCTGGCCGAAAAGTGCACACTTACATACAGCTGCCCGGCATCGCGCAATTACTTTATGGGCCGCTGGGAGTGTCCTATACCTACATCTCCTGCCTGCAACGCCAATTGCATAGGCTGTATCTCCTTCCAGCCGGAAGATGAGACCATAGTTTCTACCCAGGACAGGTTGACGTTCAAGCCAACTGCCGAAGAGATAGCAGAATATACAGTGCCGCACCTGGAGACCGCACCTTACCCAATTGTAAGCTTCGGCCAGGGTTGCGAAGGTGAACCACTGCTGATGTGGGAAACCATTAAGCAATCTATTATAGAGATCCGTAAGCACACATCTAAAGGAAGCATCAACATCAACACTAATGGCAGTAAACCTGCTGCAGTGGAACAACTGATGCAGGCAGGCCTGGATAGTATACGCGTGAGCATGAACTCTGCCCGCCCCGAAATATATACCAAATACTACCAGCCCAACAATTATAAGTTCGAAGATCTGAAGGAAAGCCTGAAGATAGTACGCAAATACGGCGGCTGGTCATCCATCAACTATTTCGTATTTCCCGGCATGACTGATAGCGTTGCCGAGTTCGACGCGCTGTGTGAGTTCATCCGCGAAACGGATATCAGCATGATCCAATGGCGCAACTTCAACATCGATCCCGACTGGTACCTGGGCAAAATGGGCGTTGCCGACACCGGTGAAGCAATGGGCATCAAGCAAATGATCGATCTGATACACGAAGAATTCCCCAACCTTAAATTCGGCTACTTCAACCCACCAAAAGAAAGGATGCTGAATTTCGACACAGACTTTGCACATTAATACTTAACCATGCATAGATAAACAGCCGGAGCGCAACACTCCGGCTGTTTTATTTACAGTTACCTGTTAGCCTAAAATTTCACCACATCTTTCGGATCAGTGGTATCGTCAACCTCTTTTTCCACCATAATAGTGCATTCTGTAAGCAACGCGGCCACGCCGCCTACAGCAGCCAGTACTGGTGCCAGTAACACACCTGCTACACCTATGGTCAGCGGAAAGTTCATGATCTCTTTCTCATCCTTATCATGAATGGTTATTTTACGGACATTCCCTTCATGGATGATGTCTTTCACTTTCTTCAGCAGCTGCTCGCCGCTTATCTTGAATGATTCCTTTACTGTTGCCATGATCTGTTGTTTATATTTTAGTACATGGCCTGTTTGTTTTATTACAAGCCTGAACAAATTTATTATTTATCTAACGCCAAAATTTGATCAAGATCAGTTTCTGTAAAGTTTAACTTTCATTACGCTATTGGCCTCAAAAAGCAAAAACGGCACTGCTTATTACAATGCCGCTCTTTGTAGCCATAATTTATCCTTTTAAAACGGATTGTCCATCACTACGGGTGCTTCTTCATCCAGTTTCATTATCGTCCGTATCTGCACGCGCAGGTACCAGTCATCGCCGCCATAAAAATTCAGTATGCTCACGTGCCTGTCCAGCCTTGTAAACAACTTTTTCAGTTTTATATCCGTTACACTGTTCACGTCGCCGCCTATTACTACCAGCTCGTTCTTCCGCCGGTGAAACATCTCTATCGCACGCTCTTCATCAGTAGTGCCTTCTGCGTTCCAATCCTGCTCTTCAGCTATAATGTGCAGCATGCGCTCCAGCAATTCTGGGTTGGGTGCATACACCAGTATATTTAACTCATTCATATTTCCCTCGCTATTTCCGCAACAGGTTTGCGGCTTCTTTCTGTTAGTTCTCTTGTTTTAAATGGTTCTTCCAGTTTATCTGCATGGTCCAGGTAACCGGCGGCTATCATACATACTATCTGTTTCTGATCGTCCAGTTGCAGTGTTTCGCCAACCATATTCCTGTCAAATCCGCCCATGGCATGGGTATGTATATCCATAGCCTTTGCCTGCAGCATCAGTTGCGCATTGGCCATGCCGGCATCGTGCATCGCCATTTTATTTTCATTACCATTGGCTGCAAATGTTTTACGTGCTACCGATACTATCAGCGCAGCGGCATTAGTGGCCCATGGCTTATTGCCCTGCATCAGGCTCTCTGCCAGCTTATCGAAACTGGCCGTTCCCTTAAAGGCATAATAATATTCCCATGGCTGTTCGTTATTGGCGCTGGCGGCCCAGGTGGCGGCCTCTATCATAGTATGCATCTCCTGCCCAGTTATTTCCTTGCTGACAAAAGACCTTGCACTCCAACGGTCCCTGATCACATCTATTACCGGCCCCTGTGTTTTTGCTATTTTGATCATTTTTCTACTTCCTCTTTTGTAACACAAAATTACAAATAGATGTACATACATACAAATATCTGTTCCTATAACACTATAGCCGTATTCGATAGGTGCACGGTTTTTATACAGGTAGTAAAAACACACAATTATGCGCGTAGCAGGAATAATACTAATGATTGTAGGGGTATTGATGATCGTATTCTCAGGCTTCAATTTCACCCAGGAGAAAAATGTAGCCAAGATAGGCCCGGTAGAGGTAAACAAAGAGGAAACAAAACATGTAGGCTGGCCTACCTATGCAGGTGGCATTATCCTGGTGGCTGGCATCGCAGTTACTCTTGCAGGCAGGAAGAAATAATTACAGCTGCTTTTTATAGTATCCCAGCAATCCCTCCATAGGGCTTTGCACTATATCGCCGCACTCCAGTTCGTACTGGTCGCACAGGTTATTGATCACATCGCTGAACAGATAAGCTACAGAGCCCGAAAAATAAAGCGGGCTCTTCCAGCTTTGCCTGTACTTTAAGATATTGGTCTGGAAAAAGTCATTCAGGCAATCTTCAATAATGTTCTCTGCCATATAATGGCCACGGTTTTCCTTTAGTAAGGCTACAAATGATGCCAGGTAACGGTTAGGATATGGCTGGTGGTAAAGTTTATTAACAATCTCAGTTATATCCTTGCCAAACCGCATCTCGAAGTCCATCATCAGCTGGGCGTCAAAAGTGCCATAAGAATAATATTGCAGTACACGCTTACCCATATGGTTGCCGCTGCCCTCGTCGCCCGCTATATAGCCCAGCGACGGGCGGCGTTCTTTTATCTTTTCACCGTCGTAGTAGCACGATGAACTGCCGGTCCCTAGTATACACACTATTCCTTTTTTGTCTCCGCATAAAGAATGCGCCGCAGCCATTATATCACTCTGTACAGATACTTTTTTAAGTGCAAAGTGTTTCTTCAGTATGTCCTGCATCATTGCCTGTTTAGGCTTGCTGGCAGCGCCCGCTCCGTAATAGTAGATAGCCTCTGGTTTGGCTTCCAGCTTATCGGCCGGCAACTCATCATTCAGCATGGCCGCTATAGACTCCGGGCTTTGCAGAAACGGGTTAATGCCCTGTGTAGTAAACTGCACAGGCTTCTTATTTTTTCTGATTAAGCACCAGTCTGTTTTGGTGGAACCGCTATCAACAATTAGGTAAGACATATACCGGGATTAGTATACAAATATGCGTAAACTGTCCTTAAAATCCTAACCATCAGAGGTATTTTTTAGAAATAATTATAATAAGTTCTTTATCAAAAAAATATCACCTGAATAATACACCAATACCTTCAATAAAAAACGGGAACCGCTTCATGTGGTCCCCGTTCTGTTCCTATTTTAGTAGCAGCGATGATGCCTGTAATAACGCCTGTAATACCTTGGAGGCGGTGGTGGCGGTGGAGGGCAATAAGCAGGAGCACTGTAGTAGGCCGGGCCATTATATACCCGCACCGGCGGGGCGTAGCGCACAGCTACCCGTGGCCCATAACCACCCCTGTAATAACCATGATGATGGCGATAATAACGGCCTTGCGCTGAAACACTGCCGGCTGCCAGTACCAGCAAAACTGTTACCAGTACTGTTGTGATGATTGATGTTTTCATAACTTATTCCTTTTTGCACTCAATAATCCAATTAGCGTGCCAGTTTTTAAAAGGATAATTCAAAATTTATTAATCTTACCTTTTTCAAAACACAAGCCTTTGCTCCCTCTGCCTGCTCCCATTTAAACTTTGCGGCCCTTTGCGAAAAATCTTTGCGCCCTTTGCGTGAACCCTTCTTAAAGATAAATTGGCCTGCATATAAGGCTATACCCTTAAATTTGGTGTCTGATGTCGCCTCGTATTTTACGCCGCATATTATTGAGCCTTGCGTTGCTGGCTGTTACCCTGCCTGCATTCTTTTGCAACACCCCCAAAGAAGTTGCCGAAGATCACCCGACCTCGCCCTGGCGCAATGTATACGATACTTCAGCCTACTACGTAGGCATGCAAACATGCCGCACTTGTCACGAGGAAGTGTATAAAACATTCATCCAAACCGGCATGGGCCAGTCATTCGGGATGGCCACAAAAGAAAAATCTGCGGCCGACTTTTCGCCCGCCCATGCATTGGTTTACGACTCTGCGCTCGACTATTACTACAAACCCTACTGGAACCGCGATTCGTTCTTCATCATGGAGTTTCGCATGGAGGGTAAAGACACCGTGCATAAGCTCATACAGCGGGTCGATTACGTGGTAGGCTCCGGCCAGCATACCAACTCGCATATCTTTAGCGTTAATGGCTACCTGTACCAGGCACCAATAACCTTTTACACACAAAAGCATCGCTGGGATCTGGCCCCTGGTTTTGAAAAAGGCGCCAACACGCGCTTCCAGCGACTGATACAGCTGGAATGTATGAGTTGCCACAACGGCTACCCCGATTTTGTGGCCAACAGCGAGAATAAATATAACGTCATAAAAACCGGCATCGATTGCGAACGCTGCCATGGCCCCGGCAGTATACATGTTGCTGAGCGTGGCAACAGCAAGCCTGTAGATACATCCAAGGGCCCCGACTATAGCATTGTTAATCCCCGCAGGCTATCTACCGAGTTGCAGAACAATGTTTGCCAGCGCTGCCACCTGCAGGGCATCGCAGTGCTTAACGATGGCAAGACCTTCTACGACTTCCACCCTGGCATGAAACTGTCGGAAGTAATGAACGTATTCATGCCGCAATACGAGGGTGCACAGGATAAGATGATCATGGCTTCGCATGTGGAGCGCATGAAGAAGAGCCAGTGCTACGTAACGTCCGGCAAAATGAGCTGTATCACCTGTCACAATCCGCACGTCAGTGTTAAGTTCACCCCACGCACGCAGTATCTCAATGCCTGCCAGAGCTGCCACGGCAATGCCGCAGGCCAGAAACAATGCACAGAAAGTATGCAGGTACGCGCCACCAAAAACAACGATTGCATCACCTGCCACATGCCACATAACGGCAGTATAGACATTCCGCATGTAGCCGTAACCGATCACTATATCCGTAAGCGTCCGCTCGCCGATACCCTGCAAAAGCAGATCACCGCCTTCCTGGGCATGAGGTGTTTCAACAACGATCACCCCGATGCCATCACCACCGCACGTAGCTTTATGGAGTTTTACGAGCGATATGCCCCATCCCGCGGCCTGCTCGACTCTGCCCTTGCCTACCTGGATAAGACCGCAGATGCTGAAGCCAGCCAAAAGCAAAACCGCGACTATATCCGCGCTTACTCTCTGCTCAACAATATTGGTAAGGTTATAGAACATGCAGACAAGCTGAAGCCCGCAGACATGAACGACGCCTGGACCGCCTACAGGGCGGCAGATGCCTACTACCGCAATGGTAACCCCGACAAGGCACTGCCTTGGTATAAGCGCGCTACAGAAATATGGCCTTTCTCGCTCGACTTCCAGAACAAATACGGCGTGTGCCTGCTTACCATGAAGAACCTGCCCGAAGCACAAAAAGTGTTCTCTTTTATTGTTGGGCAAAATGGCAACCATGTAAGCGCCAATACCAACCTGGGCTATATCTACATGCAGCAGGGCAATAACAGCATGGCCTACAACTTCCTGCTAAAGGCACAGCAGCTGGACCCTGACTACGAGCAGAACCTCATTAACCTCGCAGTGTGGTATCACAACAACAACCGTAATAATGACGCAGATAAAAGCCTGCGCCACCTGCTGAAAAAGCACCCCGATAACGAGCAGGCCAAAGCCATGCTTATAGATCTGGCCCCACATTTATAACATTAATATCATTTGGTTTTAATAGCATAACCACTTAATTTTAAACCGAATACACCAGCACCGGTTTAAACCACGGCGCTGCGAAAACCTGACTGCACCGGTTAACACTACACGCAAAAAATAGGTTTTTACCTTTATGACAACCGAGCATGAAAAACAAGGAATACATCTGCCTGCCCATACAAACGGCACAGATAAGGCGGATGGCAACGCTACGTCGCCTGCAATACTTTGCCATGCCTACTTCGAATCGCTGGAAGACATAGCCTACCTGCTCGATACCCAACAGCATATTATATGCCTCAGCAATAGCGCTGCGCAGTATATACAAGCCCGTTTTGGAGTAGTAGCCGTACCGGGGGATAATGCACTAACCTATGTAGAGCCTGAAATGAAAGAAGGCTTCAGCCTGCTGTTCACACGATGCGTGAACGGGGAAAAGATCATTACCACCGCTCATACTAAAAATGACGATTACGACCAATGGTGGGAAGCAACATCTGCTCCGATCATCGTAGCCGGCAAAGTAGTGGCCGTAAGCATTGTACTGAAGAACACTACAAACGCCGAGCGCATGCGCCACCTGGACATGCAGATGGGCAATGTATCAAGAGTTGGTGCATGGGAGATGAACTTCGTCAATGGCTCCAGCCTGTGCAGCCCCGTGCTGCGGCAGATGTTTGAAGTACCGGAGGGCTACGATCTCACGCTCGACTCATCACTTAGCTTTTGCAGCAGTGCAGACCAGGCAAGGATAAAGCTGGCTGTGGCCGAAACCATGAGCAAGGGCACCAAATTCGATATGGACTTTGAATTGGTTACCTACAAGCACAACAGGATTTGGATAAAAGCACTGGGCGAAGCCGAATTCCGGAATGGCACGCTATACAGGCTGTTTGGCACCATGCAGGACATTACCGATACCCGCAGGGTGTATGATGAATTATCGCTCAGCCAGCAGTATTACCGTTCACTTTTCGACCATAATCCAGATGCCGTTTTTGCGCTCGACCTGGACGAACAGATATCCAGCGCCAACAGCCAGATGGCCACACTCGCCGAAACCGATATTGCGTCTGTAGTGGGTAAAAACTTTGCCGTATTCATAGCACCGCAACACAGGGATAAAGCAATGGCCGATATTGCACTTGCCCGTTCAGGCAAGTCGGTCAACTGTATATGCACGTTCATAACGGCTAAAGGAAAACAGCGCGAGGTAAGCCTCACCACCATGCCGGTTACTGCCAACGGAAAGGTGGTAGCCATCTATATTATTGCCAAAGATATATCGGAGCAGATTGTCTCCCGAAGCCTTATTGAGCAATCGGAGGCCAACCTGAAAACAGTATTCGACAATACCGAGATAGGCTACCTCTTGTTGACGGACGACCTCAGGATCATTTCCTTCAACAAGCCGGCGCAGGATTATATCATCTCCAGGCGTCAGAAGCTATTGAAGGAGGATGACCTGTTTGTTACAGGCTATAACGATGAACGCGGACGATCGCTGAAACAGATACGCGAAAAAGTACTGCGCGGCGACAAAGTGGAATACGAGCGCTTCGTGTCCGACGATGGTAAAACCGGCAAGTGGTACAACATCATTTTCCACCCCGTTTACGGCGAGCACGACCAGGCACTGGGCATAATAATGGAGATCGAGAACATTACAGAACGAAAGAAGAGTGCGCTGGAGCTGGAACGCTCCTTCAACCTGCTGAACGAGCAAAACAAGCGCCTGCTCAATTTCTCCTACATCACATCGCACAACCTGCGCTCGCATACCAGCAATATAAAATCCATCGTATCATTCCTGGAAGAGGCCGAAAGCCCCGAAGAACAGGCCGAAATGATGGAGCACCTTAAAACAGTGTCCAACAGCCTCGATGAGACCATACACAACCTCAACGATGTGGTGTCTATCAACAACAGCGTCAACCTCGTGTTCACACCGCTATTCCTTGTCGAGTTCATCAGCAAGGCTACCGACCTGCTGAAAGAGCAGATCATACAAAAGCAGGTGATCATAGAGAATAAGCTGATGATAGATGCCACCGTCAACTTCAACCCGGCCTTCCTGGAAAGCATTATGCTCAATTTCCTGTCTAATGCCATAAAATACAGCCACCCCGGGCGCCGGCCAGTAATTACATTAGATTCCTATATGGATAATGACCAATTTGTGCTTACTATTGCAGATAATGGCATTGGCATAGACCTGGAGAAAAACGGAGATAAACTATTTGGCTTCTATAAAACGTTCAATGGCAATAGCGATGCGCGAGGCCTGGGCCTGTTCATCTGCAAAAACCAGGTAGAATATATGGGAGGTAAAATAGAAGTAGAAAGTAAATTAGGAGAAGGAACAACGTTCAAAATATTTTTTAAATGAGTACACCACTGAATCATATCTGGATAGTTGACGACGACAAACTGTACACCTTGTTGCTCACCAAAACGCTCAACAAGCTGGAGGCGAGTAAACAGATATCTACCTATGCCAATGGCCAGGCCGCTATAGAAGCATTAAAAACGCTTGTGGCAACCAACGCTGCCCTGCCCGAACTCATCTTCCTCGACATCAACATGTCTATAATGGACGGCTGGGAATTTATGGAAGAATACAAACTGCTGAAGGCAGATAAAGATCTGAGCACCATCATCTACGTGGCCAGCTCCTCCATCTCCAACGACGACATCGCCAAAGCAAAATCCGACAAAGAGATCCACGACTACATCATCAAACCCATACACGCCAATACTATACTGAGCATCTTGAACAGGGTTAGGGAGCAAAAGGGGTGATTTTCTGTTGCTAGCTCGACCTCAATTCTTTGCTACGATATGAAACAATTGTCTGAAGAATTTTTATCGAAATTTTCAAACTGCTTAAAGCTATTGTTCAAGGGTGTATTTAATCTTCCCCTCAATGATTAAATTAATTGCTTATATCTTACAATAGCTTCGTTGCCGTCGCGAATTTTGTCTTTGCCAGTACAAAATTGTTCAGTGATGCTGCAGTATTTGAAGACATCTTTCTAAAATTTCCTCATTTTTAATAATAATAACCTTTAATCGAATTCTTGTTCTGGATACTATTTGGAACAGCATTTTTGTTGGATGATAATATGGTCTTTTTTTATAGCTCTGAGTCGATAATTTATTTTTTTTATAGTAGAAATGTGAGTCAATAATTGCTACTACATTATCAAATTCTTGTCCTATCACTGTATGTGCATTATCTGTTTCTTCTTGAACATTGTATTGGTCATACGGAAGTACCGTCTTAGTGGAAGGCGTATAATTTATTATTTTCCAGTTGCCCTCTCTCAACTGAGACAAAAAAAGCTTTGCATCTTCAATGTTGTCAAAATAAGATAGATCAATGTTACTATATGCGAATTTATCAGTAGGTTCGTTTTTATTAAACAAACAATGAATAAAAGACGCAACTTCCTTATTTGTTCTAATTTTTGTAGTTAATTCGAAAGGCTTGATTGTAGCGGCGGTTTCAATTTCCGCAGCAATATTTGCGGAAATTTCGCCCTTTCGTAAAGTCTGTTGCCCGTCATACGAAAGAATACAGTTTGCTGAAAACTTTTTTACTTCTCCAATGATAAAATCAAGCTGATATTTATGAATTCGTTGCGCCTCATCGATTACTATCAAATGAAACTTTGAGTAATCTTTGCCGTAAACATATTTTATAGGTATTATGTCCCATCCATAGCGATCACGTAGTGTTACGTGACCACTATTTAAAATTCCGCAATGAATTATTAAAACTTCTTTACTCTTATAAACTTCTTTGGCGATATCATATGTTAGAAGTGTCTTTCCAGTGCCCGCTTTCCCTTTAATTGCAACAATTATGTAATTAGGATCACCGAACCTTAGTTGGGCTACATTTTTAATTTCTTCTTGTTGTGCTGTCAAAAAGTATTTCCCTTTAATAAATTCTTGTGTTGAATTAAAAGGAGAAACTAGATAGTTTGATGGATTGAAGTAACTGTCTATATTCGATATTTTTTCTACTCTTTGAGATGCTAATGCTGCCAAAAGCTGTCGAATACCTAATTCAACAAGATTGTTATTGTCGTCAAGACTGTATATTTTTTTATCTTCAGCAACATAAGAAAACACATGTGTTTCTTTTTTTAAAAAACTGAGATAGTATTTATTTCTAAATAGTTGCTTTTTTATTTTTTCATTGGTATTCATTCGTTTCAATTCTATATTTACAACAGAATCGTCGTCTATTCTTAACAAGTCAAATTCCTTCCCAATTTGAGGTATTGAATATCCTACAAAGAATTTATCGTATACAGACGGATTTAAACTAAGTGTTTTCAAATGTTCAATTAACACACCCAGATCTTTAAGTTCATCTTCTTTAATCTTAATAAAGTGATAGTTCAAGAACGATCTAAACGTTTCTTGCTTCAAGCCTGTAAATGCGTCAATAACTGATATCAAATTTACCTCTCTCATTTGTATTGTATCTTCAACTTATGATTTACAAATTGAACAAAATCCTTTTCGCTTTGTGCTTAGTGAAAGCTACAACAATATTTCCAATCTATAAATCCCTACTGACCTAGGCGTCCCGCTTGCGAAAACAAAAAAGCCGCTACAAACGGCCAATGTTACATATTCATCTACCTACCCTCCCCATCAAAATCCACCATCCACTCTATCCCCGTACCTATCACGGAACATACCAAAGCAAATCCCCAATAAACTGTATTCTATCAGTCATACTCAAATAGAACATCACTCCACACGCATTATTTTTCCACACTCCTACCCTGCCGCCGCCTTCAGATTTTTCTTTATCCTTTTTATGTTTACATTTGCAGTCCGTATAAAAAAATAAATAATTTCATGGCTACAACAGCAGACATGCGTACTGGCTTGATCATCAAGCTCGACAACAATCTTTATTCCGTAGTAGAATTCGGCCAGAACAAAACTGCACGCGCTGCAGCTAAGGTTTGGGCTAAACTGAAAGGCGTAGACAACACCCGTACAATAGAACATACCTGGAACTCTGGCGATAACATTTTCCCCGTTCGCGTGGAAAAACGCAACTACCAGTTCCTGTATAAAGACGATAGCGGCTTCAACCTGATGGACAATACCTCTTTCGAGCAGATCATTATCGCAGAAAGCATGGTAGAACATCCGGAACTGTACAAAGACGGCCAGGAGTGCTTCGTTATCTTCAACACAGATTCAGAAATGCCGATGAGCGTAGAACTGCCATCAAGTGTTAACCTGCGTGTTACTTACTCTGAGCCGGGCCTGAAGGGCGATACCGCTACCCGTGCCATGAAGGCTGCAACACTGGAAACAGGTGCAACCGTGCAGGTGCCACTGTTCGTAAACGAAGGCGACCTGATCAAGGTAGACGCTAAAACAGCAGCATACGTAGAACGCGTAAAAGAATAGTTATATAATGGCTTAATCACTCAATAGCTTAACAGCTCAATTGGGTTTTGTTTAGCCGCCCTGGAAGACAATAAGGTTAATAAGTTGAAGTTTGGTTCACATCAGGTTGCAATTTGTTAAGAACGATGACCGAATAAAGTTTGCTAAGTTAGATAGTTATTTTTCATTACTGCAAGGCGCATGATCCGCGAATAATAGATTATTTAAGGACTCATGCAACGCAGCAGAAATGTGAAAAGAACAGAGAAATTGGTATACTTTATTTTGTCATCGTTCTTTAGTATTATTGTCTTTCGCTTTTTTATTGACATAATTTTCAACCGTATTATTAATAACTACTTTTCCTAAAATTGAATATTCATGGAATATAAGCAAATACAGGAGCTGATAAAAACGATCAACAAATCCAGCATCAGCGAACTGAGCATTGAAGATGGCGATTTCAAGATCACTATCAAACAGGAATTCTCTTCCGGCCAGGTTACCTATGCTATGCCTGCTGCTCCGGCTATGCCAATGGCAATGCCACAGATGGCTGCGCCTGCTCCCGCTGCTGCACCTGCCGCTCCGGCCGCTCCGGCTGCTGCTCCTGCTGCCGATGCTGGTTCTTCAAAGGCTGTTACTGTTAAGTCGCCTATGATCGGTACTTTCTACCGCAGCCCTGGCCCTGATAAGCCGGTATTTGTAAACGTAGGCGACGAAGTGAAAGCCGGCCAGGTGGTATGCATCATCGAAGCCATGAAGCTCTTCAACGAAATAGAAAGCGAAGTAAGCGGCCGCGTGGTTAAGGTACTGGTAGACGATTCTTCTCCTGTTGAGTACGATCAGCCACTGTTCCTTGTTGAGCCAATGTAAATTTGACAATGAGCCAATTCGTCAATTCGACAATAACAGCTTCAATTAGCAAATTGTCGAATTGCCGAATTGTCGAATTCTCCACAATTAAATTTGATTAAGTGTTTAAAAAAATACTGATTGCCAACAGGGGTGAGATCGCGCTGCGTATCATTCGTACCTGCCGAGAGATGGGTATCCGTACCGTAGCGGTATACTCTACTGCCGACAAGGAGAGCCTCCACGTGCGCTTTGCCGATGAGGCAGTGTGCATAGGCAAGGCACAGAGCAGCGACTCTTACCTGAACATACAACATATAATGGCAGCGGCGGAAATAACCAATGCCGATGCTATCCACCCAGGCTATGGCTTCCTCGCAGAGAATGCCAAGTTTGCCGAGATATGTGCCAAATACAACATTAAGTTCATTGGTCCTACGCCCGAGATGATCAACTCTATGGGTGATAAGATAACGGCCAAGGAAACAATGATAAAGGCCAACGTACCGGTAATACCCGGCTCCGATGGTTTGCTGCAAAGCGTAGACGAAGCCAAAGGCATTGCCAGGGCTATGGGCTACCCTGTTATCATCAAGGCCACCGCAGGTGGTGGTGGTAAAGGTATGCGTGTAGTATGGGAAGAGAGCGAACTGGAGTATGCATACAACACTGCCAAAATAGAAGCCGCTGCATCGTTCAAGAACGATGGTATCTATATGGAGAAGTTCGTAGAAGAACCACGCCATATAGAGATACAGGTTGCCGGCGACCAGTTTGGCACCGTATGTCACCTCTCCGAGCGCGACTGCTCTATACAGCGCCGCCACCAGAAGCTGGTAGAAGAATCACCTTCTCCGTTCATGACGGCGGAACTGCGCCAGAAGATGGGCGAAGCCGCTATCAAGGCTGCTGCTGCTATCAACTACGAGAGCGTAGGTACCATAGAATTCCTGGTAGATAAGCACCGCAACTTCTACTTCATGGAGATGAACACACGTATCCAGGTAGAGCATGGTGTAACAGAAGAAGTGATCAGCTACGACTTGATCAAAGAACAGATCAAGATCGCAGCAGGTATACCTATAAGCGGTAAGAACTACGAACCAAAGATCCACGCTATTGAGTGTCGTATCAATGCCGAAGATCCGTACAACGACTTCCGTCCTTGCCCGGGTAAGATCACTACCCTGCACACGCCGGGTGGCCACGGTGTGCGTGTCGATTCGCATATCTACGCTGGTTACACTATCCCGCCTTACTACGATTCTATGATCGCCAAGGTGATAGCAGTAGCACAAACCCGCGAAGAAGCCATCAACACAATGGAGCGTGCCCTTAGCGAATACGTGATAGAAGGTGTGAAGACAACCATACCTTTCCACATGCAGCTCATGCGCGACCCCGACTTCCGCGCCGGTAACTTCACTACCAAGTTCATCGAAAGCTTTAAACTGTTATAAGCACAAAGCCATCTGTATAATTATAGCCCGGAACGCACGTTCCGGGCTATTTTATTTGCAACAGTTTATACCATTCTCCAGGCGCAACATCCAAAGCGCTAACCACAGCCGCTGTCTTGTCTCCTGACAGACAGCATCGTTTTCGGATTATCCTATAAACCCTTAAAGTCCAGTCCAAAGCGCTAACCACAGCCGCTGGCCTGTGTTCTGACCGACAGCATCGTTTTGGATTATCCCATAAACCCTTAACAGGCCACTCCAAAGCGCTAACCACAGCCGCTGTCCTGCCTCCTGACTGACAGCATCGTTTTCGGATTATATACTTCACCTTAAGCACTCAAGCTGAACAGTTGTACCCCCCTCTCCCCCAAAAAAATCTTGTCGAATTTTTTTGACAACATAGCCACCCGCAACAAAAAATTTCGCACACGCATTAACTAATTTTTACAAATTATTTTTAATCGTTACACACAATAAATCAATCATTATCCGGTTTCTAATACATACACAAACAGCCCATATCACAATACTGTAAACACATGCGGTACAATTTGGCCTGAAATTTGAGGCATTGGATTTAACAACATTAACATTTGATATTCACAGAATATTATTTAACTTTCATACAAAATAGTTCTTAACCGTAAAAAATTTTAGCGTATGTTTTTTACACGTTCCTTTTCGTACCAATCTTCACTGACCCGCGAAGATCTGAAACGTCGGTTGATCGGCAAACACGTAAAGATCCACAACCTCGACTTCGAGGTAATGGAAGACGAGGAATACGATGAACTGGCTATTGTTCCCCACGCCGAGCAGGAAGAATCCATCAAAACATTACCCATCACATCAGTAAAAATGGCCGAAGACAATGGCAAGACCAAGGTCACCATCAAGTCCGAGATGCGCAAGCTCGATATGGGTGGACCAATACTCATCCTCATCGCCTGCACAGTGCTGTTCATTGTATCAGGCGTGTTGCATTACGTAGCCGATGAGCCGATGCTCACATACGTGTTAGGCGGCGTAGGCGTGCTTATCCTGTTGTTATTCCTGGTACGCCTGCAAACAGGCTACTTCGATTATGTGCGCAAAGTAAGGCATTACGTTACCAGCAAAGAGGCTTTGGGTTAATACCAAAGCCTCTTTTATTATCAACTATCAGCAGGTGCATTACCTCAAATACTGCACCAGGCTATCTATCGCCACTCCGCCGCTATAGTTGCGCACCAGCTTTCTGTCGGCACTATATACGCTTATCTGCGGCAGGCTTTGGTACAAAAAGGCATTCTTTATATAGTCGCCAATGTCGGTGCCTATGGTCACCACATCTTTATGCTCAGCTATCTTAAAAGCAGCAATAAAATTGGGTAGGTACACACTGTTCGTCGTATCTGTTATCATCACCACTTTGGCTTTGGCCTTGCCCAGCTCATCAATGCGCTTCATCAACGCTTCAGCCTGGTCTTCGCAATGGCTGCAATTGGGGTTAAACAGCATTACAAACAGCGGCCCCTTATAGTCAAAATCCTTTTCGGTGTAGATGCGCGCATGCGTGCGCGTCACCTTATCCGGGTGTTCCCTGCAATACCTGGCCGATGGCGTATCTGCAGCAGCTATGCGCAATGCAGGCATAGGGTTGCCGGGATAATTGTAGCTTACCGCCGGTTGCGCAAAAGCCCTGCCAGTCAGCACTACACAGGCAGCTAATAACACTGTTCGCATCATCGCCTACTGTATATATTGAGCCAACGTATCCATAGATACATTGCCGGAGAACGTGCGGATCAGCTTACGCTCGGGGCTGTAGATGTTTATCTGCGGTAGTGCCTGGTATAGGAAAGTCTTCTTAATAAAGTCTGTACTATCATAGCCTACATACATCTTATCGCCATACTTCGCGGTCGCGTGGTTGGCTATAAAGTTGGGCAGATACTGCTTCATCTGCTGGTTGGCCAGCAATATCAGCTTAGTATTCCTGAACCTGCCAATGTCCTTTTTAAAACGTTCCGTCTGGTCTTCGCAGTGGCCGCAGGTGGGGTTAAACATCATTACCATCAGGTTGGCCTTGTTGTCAAAGTACCGCTCGCTATACACCTTGGTGTGCTGCGCCGATCTTAGGTAGCCCGGCGTATTCTTCATGGCCTTGCGCTCCTGCTTATTATCCATCATAGTATCCAGCGTCACCAGGTAGAAGGGCGGCATGGGCGCACCCACCACCTCGTAGTTTATGGCCTCAGCAGCAGCTTCCGCTTTGTTCTTGGCACCAGGCAGCCTGCCATCCTGAGCCGAAGCACCCAGGCTACCCGCCAGCAACGCCACAGCCAATACTCTTTTTATCATAATACGCAATTTAGCATCTATACATCAAATATCGGGCAATAATTAAAAGCCCGCTCTATTGTTAAGAACAATTTCACGCAAAGCACAACCGCTAAACCTAACCCCAAAGGAGCAAAGAACGCGAAGCCCATTTCTCGCACTAGCTAGCTTTAGGAATACAACACCTCAATACGGCCAGCATATACAAACACATGGTCGGCGATAGCCGTATCAGCACCGTCAGGGTTATGCGCAGTATAGCTACTTTTGGCCGCGGAGCTATAGCCAAAAGTGCCGCTTTCTTTTGTTACTTTTCTTTGCGGCAGCACAAAGAAAAGTAAAGAAGAGGTGGGCAGAAGCAATGTGTATATATGCGCTTACCCAACCACCTTTGCGCCCTTTGCCTGCTTTCATGGCCACTTGGCGTGCTTTGCGCCCTCCTTCGCGTGCTTTGCGTGAAATACTCCGCGGCCCTTTGCGATATATCTTTGCGGTGCTTTGCCTGTCTGCCGATGAGGCAGACGTGAAACCTTACCCCACGCACCTTTGCGCCCTTTGCCTGCTTCCAGATCACTTTGCGTGCTTTGCGCCCTCCTTCGCGTGCTTTGCGTGAAATTCTCCGCGGCCCTTTG
>CAZPOT010000024.1:0-44064 GCA_964588295.1 uncultured Flavipsychrobacter sp.
AGCTGTCCTGACATATTATTTTAAATATCTATTGCTGAATTTGGCTGCAAAGTTATCGCTTGTAGGGGAATAATACAAAAAAGTAGCGCTTTTCTCTGAAAGGAGTCAAAGAAACGCATCCGATATATCGGCTAAGATTTCCAGCACTCCGAAAATCAGGCTCAAGTTCCGTCGCCATTTATTTTCGTCACCCTTGGCAAAGTGATCTTTCTGCAACAGATCGGCTTTATCTCCGGGCTTGTCTAACCGGATACCCCATCCCTTTTTATGATCTCTTACAGCAATTGCCAGTGCAGAAAATGCCGCATTTCGCGTAAACGGGAATATTTTACCGTAAAGTTTTTCCTTACTGCCTGATATATGAATACTGAAATACTTAGGAACAAGGCCATAAAAACGGACCTCCTTATCTACCTGGTCCATGTCGAAGAAACTACTAAACCCATCCTTATCGGTCAACTCTATTCTGTTTCCGGCAAGAACAACATAAAACCGGCGCGATGCCAGCCATACCCCGGCATAATAGCTAAGCGGCATACAAACCAGCCAGCCTATAATGGCCGAAACAGCAAGCACTTCGTCAGTAGGCGAGTATTCATCGGCTACGAATGCTACGACAACAAATAATATAAGATAAAAGAATATTGCCCAGGCAATGGCCCTGAAATAACTGATGTATAGGCGGTAGCAGAACGCATATACAAATCTACTTATTACAACATATAAAACAATGCTACTCCAGCGTCGGTAACTCCGAAACACGCTCCAGCCCTTCTACTTGCGGCCGATTTTTGAAATAATTAACAAGGTCATCAAAGTCATCAGACGCGCCCCAGGGCAGTTTACAAACAAATTTCAATTTCTTGCCGTTCGCCAGCGTCAGTTCCAAGATATCCTTGGGCGCTATACGGCGACCTATGACCTCATATTCAATAATGTCTTCAAGCAGCATCTTGGCAGGTTCTCCATTTGACTGGTCTACAGTTAGCGTCCGCTCATCAATCTCCACCCTTACCCTATGGCACGCTGCCGCCACAGATAGATAATAACAGAATAGGCCATCTATCAGTAAAATAGCCAGGTAGAGCAATACCGCCAGGTTATTCTCTTTCACAAACCAGTGCACCGCAATACATCCTGCTATCAGCAACACAAAGAAGATAATGTAATAGTTGAGCACCATTATCTTTTTAAGCAGGTATACACTGTAGGTTTTCATACCAGCAGGCGCATTAAATTCTGTGCCACCTCTGTTCCATCAATATCACATATTACTAGTATCTTTGAAACATATAACGAGGCCATGACTTCTAAAATAGATCTTGCCGAACATTACTTTGAGTTATTAAAGGACTTGGATGCTAACAGTAAGCTCCAGCTTATAGAGCTTCTATCACATTCCATGCGAGAAAAACATTCCGATACGGACAGTCATACCTTTCAATCTCTTTTTGGCGCATGGAAGTCTGACGATTCTGCGGAGGAAATTATTGCTCAAATAAGAAATAGTCGTTCCTTCAATCGTAACATTGAATCACTTTGAAAAAATACCTGCTTGATACAAACATTTGTATCTACTTCCTGAAAGGCAAATACAACCTTAACAACAAAATTGACGAGGTAGCAGAAAAGAACTGCTTTATCTCAGAAATTACAGTTGCCGAACTGAAATTTGGCATTGAAAATAGCAATAACCGTACTTATTTAGAGTCTATCGTTTTACCTTTTCTACCTAAATTCCACATTATCCCTATTTTTAATTGCCTTGATCTTTATGCTAAAGAAAAAGCCAGGTTAAGAAGAATCGGATTAATGGTTGATGACTTTGATTTGTTGATAGGTGCAACAGCTGTAGCAAACGATATGGTAACAAATAATACCGCTCACTTCAGCAGAATTGACAACATCGAACTCGAAAATTGGACAGCTATCTAGCTGCCTCTCTGCTTTTTGTTAAAATCTTTCGCCTCCTTTTATCTCTGTCAGCGTTATTAGGTAACTTACAGCTTTATGCGTAAGGTTATTATTCCCCGGCTTTTAGCAGCAGTGTGCCTGAGTGTGCTGGCATCAATCAATGCACAGGCATCTAAGTTATTTATACCAATGGATGCGGAAGGCCAGGCCAACCACCTGAAGGCATACGGCATAGCCTATGAGGCGCTGAAAGAGGGTATGACACTGGACTGGCTGCTCAACTACAAAGGTGGCAGCTTTGGTATGGACGATGCGCCCGCCATTGTGCGCCTTTGCAAGCTCCGCGGCGTTACCTACGAGGAAATGAGCGATGACCAATACCTGGGCATTGTGCAACAAATAGCCAACCCCGATTTTAACGGCGACGTGATAAAGCTGGAGAAAGCTCCCAAAATAGCAGTATATACTCCACCCAATAAGGAACCATGGGATGACGCCGTGACCATGGTACTCACCTATGCAGAAATACCCTTCGACAAAGTATATGACGATGAGGTACTGGCCGACGACCTGCACAAGTATGACTGGCTGCATCTGCACCACGAAGA
Source organism: uncultured Flavipsychrobacter sp. (assembly GCA_964588295.1). GTDB lineage: Bacteria > Bacteroidota > Bacteroidia > Chitinophagales > Chitinophagaceae > Flavipsychrobacter. The sequence continues at coordinate 2,523 of CAZPOT010000024.1, forward strand.
CTTTACCGGCCAGTATGGTAAATTCTGGATGAGCTTCCGCAACACCACCTGGTATCAGAACGATCAGCGCAGCGCCGAAGCAATGGCTGCCAAGCACGGATTTAAAAAAGTATCTCAGCTGAAACTCGCCGTAGCCAAAAAGATACGCGACTTTGTGGCCGGCGGCGGCTTTATGTTCGCTATGTGCTCGGCTACCGATTCTTACGATATTGCCTTGGCCGCCGATGGCGTAGATATCTGCGAAGTGCCTTTCGACGGAGACCCATCTGACCCCGCAGCACAGAGCAAGCTGAACTTCAGCAATTGTTTTGCTTTCAAAGATTTCAGCCTGTTACCCAACCCTTACAGGTATGAGTATTCCAGCATAGACGCCACAGAGATACACCAGCAGACAGTACCCATGAATACTGATTATTTCAGCCTGTTCACCTTCTCTGCCAAGTTCGATCCCGTGCCTGCCATGCTGTGCCAGGACCATACTACAACCATAAAAGGTTTTATGGGCCAGACAACAGGCTTCCTGAAACCTTACCTGAAATCAAGCGTATTGGTAATGGGTGACTTTAAGCCCACCAACGAGGCCCGCTACATACATGGGGAATATGGCAAAGGCACCTGGACCTTCTACGGCGGTCACGACCCCGAAGACTATCAACACAATATCGGCGACCCACCAACAGAACTCAGCCTCCACCCCAACTCCCCCGGCTACCGCCTGATATTGAACAACGTATTGTTCCCGGCGGCAAAGAAGAAGCCGAGGAAAACGTAATCAAAAAAAATTGCTATGATTCTAAGACACAAGGACATTGACATTCCTTCAGAAAATCCATTTCAAAATTGCAAATTAGACCGGAAGAAGTACGCAGAAATATTGATGCAAATTGTATCATCCTATGCGGATGGGTTTGTTTTAGCTGTTAATAATGAATGGGGTGCTGGCAAATCGACATTTCTCAAAATGTCAAAGCAGATGTTTATAAATAATGGGTTTAAAACTGTCTTTTTCAACGCTTGGGAAAATGACTTTAATGACGACCCAATGGTTGCAATTATGGCGGAGCTTAAAAGCTTAAACCCAAGCAAAAAAGCAGCATTTTCGAACCTTGTAAAGAAAGCAACTATTATTTCAAAAAAAGTCCTTCCTGCTCTAGCCAAAGGGATAGCTAAAAAATATATCGACACAGATTTACTTGTAGATGCTATTGAGAAGACGAGCGAGGGTGCTATGGACATTTTAGAAATGGAAATAGATGAATATGACAAAAAGAAAAATGGAGTTAATGCATTTAAAAAAGACTTGGAAAAATTTGTAGCGGGACAAAATGCTGGCATGCCCTTACTTTTCATTATTGACGAATTAGATAGGTGTAGACCAGATTATGCGGTAAGTATTCTGGAACAAATTAAACATTTTTTTAGCGTGCCAGGGATAGTTTTTATTTTATCAATTGACAAAATTCAACTTGGGCATGCAATAAGAGGAGTATACGGCAGTGAACAGTTAAACGCTGAAGAATACTTGAGTAGATTTATAGATGTCGAGTACTCTATTCCTGTCCCGTCGACAAAAAACTTTTGCCAATACCTTTATAACTATTATAACTTCAACGAATTCATCAATTCTGATAACCGACAACGGCATAGTGTTTTCTCTAATGACCAATCTGATATCATAGATTTTTCTCACTTCCTTTTTGAAAAATGGAATTTATCCCTACGTAGACAATCAAAGTTATTTGCCTATGCGAGATTAGTTTTAACTGGGTACAATTCTAATAGTTATATCTTCCCAACATTGCTTATTTCGCTAATATGCATGAAGTACATCAAACCAGAATTGTACACTAACATAAAAAATTACTCACTATCGCTTGAAGAACTATTTGCGGAATTACAAGGATTCTTTCCCAAAAACGAGCAAAGGCATAACCGAAACAACTCGGCAACCCAAGCATTACTTATTGTTTTCTATAACAATGGCCGATTTGACAAAACAAATTTGGTAGAGAAAGATAATGATGGGAAATTGAAAATAAACATTAGTCTTCCGCTAATGCCAAAAGAGCAAAGTATTTTTGCACGTATGATCGATGACCATCAAAGGAATTTCGACTATGGAGGAATGGAGTTAGGGAAACTATTAAGTAAAATTGACTTAACTGAAAACATTTCATTGTAAAGTCACATAACTCCAAACCACTCAGGTTCCCCGCTTTTTCACATTACCCTTAATATGCAATATAGCAGTAGGTTCTGCTGCGTTAGATATCACGGTAACGATCTTCGAGATCGGACCGGGCCTGTTTTCGGTGTTATACATCACATGTATCTTACCTTTCTTGCCGGGCATCACGGGATCTGGAGAAAACCTTGCCGTAGTACAACCGCACGAGCCTTGCGCACTGGCGATAATGATCGGCTTTTTACCTGTATTAGTGAATACAAAATCATATTCGGCTGTCGGCCCTTCGGCTACTTCTCCATAGTCATGTGTAGTAGTCTCAAACTTCATCACACCAGCTTCCACATCTTTTGCCGGTGGTGGAACTTTCTGTGCATGCAGTTTAATACTGCCACATAACATCACGCATACAATAGCTATAAGTAATTTCTTCATGATCGTCTATTTAAAATTGGACTAGCACCCTCTGCACGGCCCATCAGACCGGTCCTTAAAATTACGCAGTAAATCAGTTGTATCTCTAGCGGATGATCACATCCCCGTCTCTGCTGTCTATTTTTAACTTTCCCTGCAGCAATTCATTACTGCAATCTTTCTCAAACATACCGGCCAACATGTTGCAACTGGCCTCTCCCGTCAGGCAGCGCAGCACCTCTTCTGGCGTTACTCTGCCGCTGTCCGCGCTTATCACTATCGACTCTCCTGTACTTACCCGTGTTATCCTCAGCTCATCTACCGTTACCATGCATCCCTTGCCGTCAGGCTCAGGCGGGGTATATTTCAACCTTCCCGATTGCTCGGGCTCCAGCGTTCTGCAGTCAGATAGTTCTTTAGGTTTATCGTTGCCGCATTTCTTGGTTTGGTATATGCATATTTCCAGGGCACAGTCTGTACCATTACAGATGGGGTCCGTGGCCTTTGCCGATGCATTCAACGCACTCTTGCCCGAGCCATCCGCAGACATTTTGGGTTTCTCCTGTCGTTGGGGCAGCATAGAGTTTTTGCCCGGCGGCGTATCCCCGGTTATAGAGGCCACATATTCATCCTTTTGCGTATCAGCATTAGATACAACAGCGGCACTGTTCTGCTCACCCGAGGGTTGCAGCATGTACCATGCATAGCCACTACAGATAAATAAAAGCAATACGGCAGCTGCTGCCTTCAGCCGGCCCATTTGCAGTGGCCTTGTATTTCCTTTAAGCTTGCTGTTCAGCAGTGCCCACTCCCTTTCCTTATCAAAGCCGGGGTACAGCTCTGCCAGGCTCACGCCTTTCAGCTTGTTCACTATATCTTGTTCTTCCGGTAGCATAATGTTACTCTTTATGTATTTACCAGTATTTTTTCTTTCAGTATCCTTCTCGCCAGGTGCAGTTGGCTCTTAGATGTCCCCTCTGTAATATTCAGCTCCTGTGCTATGTCCTTATGGGTCATCTCCTCAAATACGTACAGGTTAAAAACCGTTTTGCACCCCGGCGGCAATTCATGTATCAGTTTCAGAATGTCCTTTACGTTCATCTGTCCCGCCACATCACCTGCGAAAGCAATGTCATTAGAGCCATCCCTGTCATCCAGCGTCTGAAAATTCATTGTCCGTTTCCTGAGAAACATCAGGCAGTAGTTCACTGTTATCTTCTTCAGCCAGGCCTTTACGCTGCCCTGCCCCCTGTATTCAAAATCCTTCAGGCTGTTAAAGAACTTCAGGAACGCATCCATCAACACTTCCCGGGCGTCCTCCCTGTCGGCTATGTATCGCAGGCACAATACCATCATCTCCTCCACGTACTGCATGTACACGGTTTTCCGCGCCTGCTCATCACCTTTTATACAACGTATAATAAGGCTGTGCTCATCGGATGTATGGGAAAACGGTATCTTCAATAGACCTGTTTTTTAAGCGCTGCTATATACTAAATGCGGTTGCTGCCAAAATGGTTGGAATGACGAACAAAATTTTTCTTTAACAACCGTCATTCCACATACCCTAAATGTAAATAGTAAATTTGTAAAATGAGATTTCGTAAACCATCACTTGCATTCGGGGAAGGATACATTTCTGTAGAAGAATACCTTGAAAAAGAAAACGCGAGCACTACAAAACATGAATATTTCAGAGGAAGGGTCTACGATTGGGGCGACCCTGACCCGACAGATATTGACGACAGTAAAACCATCCCGGAGTATCTGGAGTTAGAAAGAATATCTCCTGACAAACATGAATATTTCCAAGGTCGGATAGTTAAAATGGACAATGAGGAAACAGCTCACGAAGCTATTGTAAATAAGATATACAATCTGTTACGATCACGTTCAAAAAATGATTTGCACGTCTATCGCAAAACAAGGATACATGTCGAAAATACTACGCTGTTTACATATCCTGACATTACCGTTGTTAATATCCAACCCATCATATCAGAAGTTGACAATACGAGCATCACAAATCCGGACTTGTTGGTAGAAGTATCGTCCGCATTCACCAACTATTATGATAAGGGAGAAAAAGTTCAATTGTACAGGGACATCCCCTCGTTAAAAGAATACGTAATCGCCGACCCGGAAACAAGATCCTTAGAAAGCTGGTTCATCAACAATACCGGCCACTGGGAACTGCGCACCTATTCCGGTACAGATACATTCCACTCTTACAGCCTGGAGATAGATATACCGCTCGCCGACATATTTAAGGTGCTACAATAACTGCCAATTTGAGCGTAAGCTGGTGAGTTTTTACGTCAAACTGTCTATGAACCAATTATTTATATGACATTTTTTCTGAATTCTTATTTTGGAATAGTTTTTACGGCTTTATCTGTAAAATAAAATACCCGGAAAATGAATCTCAACAACTTCACGATCAAGGCGCAGGAAATTGTACAGCAATCGCAGCAGCTGGCTTTTAATGCCCAGAGTCCCAACATTGAAACAGGCCACATTTTACAGGCCCTGATCGATGATAATGATGCTCCGGTCACCTACCTGCTCAAGAAAAATAACGTAAGCATACCCTTTTTAGAAAATAAACTGAAGGAACAACTGGCCCGCCTGCCTAAAGTACAAGGTGGCGAGCCGGGACAAAACATAAGCCGAGATGCCAATAACGCATTGCTGCGCACCTCCAACATACTCAAAACCTTTGGCGACGAGTTTGTAACACCGGAGCATATGCTTATTGCCTTGCTGCAGGGCAACGATGACACCGGCAAATTGCTGAAGGATGCCGGCCTTACCGAAAAAGGCCTGGTAGCAGCCATTAAAGAGCTGCGCAAAGGTAACACGGTCAACTCCCAGACATCCGATCAGCAGTACAACTCGCTGCAGCGCTATGCCAAGAACCTGAACGAACTGGCACGCGCCGGCAAACTGGATCCCGTAATTGGCCGCGATGAAGAGATACGCCGCACGCTGCATATCCTCAGCCGCAGGTCTAAGAACAACCCCATACTGGTTGGCGAACCCGGCGTTGGTAAAACAGCCATTGTAGAAGGTTTGGCGCACCGTATCATCAACGGCGACGTACCCGATAACCTGAAGTCCAAGATCATCTTCGCACTGGATATGGGTTCGCTGATGGCAGGTGCCAAATATCGCGGTGAATTTGAAGAACGATTGAAAGCGGTCATCAAAGAAGTAACCGAAAGCGATGGTGAACTGATCCTCTTTATAGATGAGATACACACCCTTGTGGGCGCAGGTGCAATGGAAGGCGCAATGGACGCCGCCAACATATTAAAGCCTGCCCTGGCCCGTGGCGAACTGAGGGCCATAGGCGCTACCACACTCAATGAATATCAGAAATACTTCGAAAAGGACAAGGCACTCGAAAGGCGCTTCCAGAAGGTGCTGGTGGATGAACCAACACCGGAAGATGCGATCTCCATATTGCGCGGTTTGAAAGACCGCTACGAGAGCCACCACCAGGTGCGTATTAAAGACGAGGCGATCATTGCCGCGGTAGAATTATCATCGCGCTACATTACCGACCGCTTCCTGCCCGACAAGGCCATAGACCTGATAGACGAAAGCGCAGCCAAGCTGAAGCTGGAAATGAACTCTATGCCAGAAGCGCTGGACGAACTCATCCGCAAAATACGCCAGCTGGAAATTGAGCGCGAGGCTATAAAGCGCGAGAACGATGAGACCAAGCTGAAGGAATTGAACCTCGACATTTCGGCCCTGTCTGTTCAGCGCGATACGCTGAAGGCCAAGTGGCTGGAAGAAAAGGAAATGGTGGATAAGATCAACAAGGCCAAGGCCTCTATCGACCACCTGAAGGTGGAAGCAGAACAGGCCGAGCGCGAAGGTGACTATGGCCGCGTAGCAGAGATACGCTATGGCAAAGTAAAGCAGCAGGAAGCCGAGATAGAAGAACTGTCTAAGCAACTGCACGAAGTAGATAGCCAGAACAAGCGCCTGCTGAAGGAAGAGGTAGACGCAGAAGATATAGCAGAGAATGTAGCCAAGGCAACCGGCATACCAGTGCAACGTATGATGCAGAGTGAACGTGCCAAACTGCTGCACCTGGAAGAAGAACTGCACAAGCGTGTGGTAGGGCAGGATGAAGCAATAGAAGCAGTATCAGATGCTATACGCCGTGGCCGGGCTGGGCTGCACGACCCTAAGAAACCAATAGGTTCGTTCATATTCCTGGGTACTACCGGTGTGGGTAAAACAGAGCTGGCGAAAGCGCTTGCCGAAATACTCTTCGACGACGACAGCATGATGACCCGCATAGACATGAGCGAATACCAGGAGAAACACAGCGTAAGCCGCCTGGTAGGTGCGCCTCCGGGATATGTAGGCTACGACGAAGGTGGACAACTCACCGAAGCCGTGCGCCGCAAGCCATACTCTGTGGTATTGCTGGATGAAATAGAAAAAGCACACCCCGATGTATTCAACATCATGCTGCAGGTACTGGACGATGGCCGCCTAACGGATAATAAGGGCCGTGTGGTGAACTTTAAGAACACCATCATCATCATGACCAGCAACACAGGCAGCCACATTATACAGGAAAACTTTGCCGGGATAAAAGACGGCAAAGACATACACGATGTAATAGAGGCAACCAAAGAGCAGGTGATGGAATTACTGAAAGCCAACATGAGACCGGAATTCCTGAACAGGATAGACGACATCATCATGTTCCACCCGCTGATGAAGAAGGAGATAAAGGGGATCATCCGCATACAACTGGAACACCTGCAGCAACAGCTGATGGAGCAAGGTATAGACCTGCAGTTCACAGATTATGCGCTCGACTACCTGGTACAGCGCGGGTTCGATCCGCAATACGGCGCCCGACCGCTGAAGCGCGTGATACAGAAAGACATCATCAATATGCTGAGCAAGAAAATAATTGCCGGCGACATTGACAAAACAAAACCGGTACTGATAGATGTTTTCGATGGCGTAGTAGCCATGAGAAATGAAGCTGCCGGGGATGTGGCGCTGAAGTAAATTGTATAAGTTGTATAAAATAAGGAGCGCGATTGCGCTCCTTATTTATTTATCTCGCGTGACTACTAAGAAACAAGTATTCGGGAACCCATAATGATGCTCGAATGAAATAGATTACTACGTAGCGTCACACTGAGCCTGTCGAAGTGCGGCACGGTCATGGGCTTTATGTTGTCGATAGCGGAGTCTACTCGTAAACGAATAAGCGACTTCATTAAATTCAAATCGTTAACTTTATAGTATGTCAACTGACAACCAAATAAGCAACAGTAACGACTCACCAACATTAGTTGTGTCGAAAGCGCAAATTGATGAAGTACGTAAAAGAAAGAAATACTATGCCAGCCATCCAGATGAGTTAATAAGATGGGATGACGTACAGAAATTAATAGAAAAATCAATACTTTAAACTATCTAGTGAAAAGAGTAAGACAACACATAATCGAAGAAGAATCACGAAAAGAATTCGCTAATATACTTCCAAGCGGATGGGTTGCAAATGACTTTCACAAGGATTATGGAAAAGATATTCATGTAGAGATATTCAAGAACAATAGTTCTACGGGCAAATCTTTTATAGTACAGCTAAAAGGTACGGATAGTGAAAACATACATGATGACATTTCAATTCCTATTAAATTAGACACGCTAGAATATTACGAAAGTATTCTAACTCCGGTATTGTTAGTTTTCTATAGCACAAGAACAAAATCATTCAGAGGAATTTGGGCCAATTATCTGTTACATACACTAAATATAAAACCAACCCAAAAACAAGTAACAATAAAACTCACTCATCAACATTACATTGATAAATCGTTCTTTATTGCGCTAGAAAATAGGTTTGAAAATACCATATCACTAAAAACAAATTTAACTATAGAAAATAACTCACCCTTAGGTCAACATTTTGAAAAGAGGATTTTAAAGTGGACTGAAAAATACTACTCAAAACATTATGTATTACAAGACGAAAAACATCCTTTCAAAACCAAAATTGTCTTAGATAATCTAGCTGGTAAGTTCCATATTACAGTATCTACAAATGGTGGTTCTTTCGAACTAGACAGCATTGACGAAATGAACATTCAACGTTTTGTCCTTAACCCATATGTAAACAGTGATTCGATTGAAGCGGAAGAGGCTGAGTTATTGTTTATACTGTCTTCTTGTTTTTCAAGATATGCTCCAATAAGTAGTTTGCAACTCTTAAAAGGAACCATAACACTATATAAGGGTAAATACAAAACTCAAGGCAACTTACAACAAATTGGTCTTTTTGCAATTGAAAATGACTGTGCTTTCCAATTGCAAGAGTTGATAGATACTGCAATTGAAAACGAGCTTGTCAATGAATTTCAGCATTTAAACAACGTGTTCTTAACTACAAACTATAATCTTGATACTTATTCGCAAAATTTATTAAAAGCTATACACCGCTTTTCGGATCACCGCACAAAAGGCATTTTCAGCTACAATATTGCAAACTTCTACAGAAATAGAAGCTTGCCTCATTTGTCCTTCAAATTTTATAACCAATCCAGAAAACTCAATGAGGAATATTTGACGAAAGAATATTGGTGGCAGGAATTAGGAGGAGTAGCTTTTGTTTGCAAACACTATAAATTATCGGAAAAGTTCTATAAAAAAGCGCTATCACTCAAACATCAAAAAGGGTCTCATGAGATCACGTATGCGTTATTGGGCGATAGTCTGCTTTGGCAGGGCAAATTTGTAGAAGCGCATGACTCCTATCAAAAGTATTTACAAACTCCAAGCGAAAAAAACCCTACTAATTTTTATGTGTTTTCACAAATTATGTGTGAAGAATTTATCTTGCATGGATACCACGACAGTTTACTAAATGAGACGTTGTCAAACGAGATAATTTCATCTACAAAAGAAGATACAGAAGAAAGTGAAATACTAGCAGCGATTGAAGCCTACCCGTTAAATAGTTGGGCATGGTTTAAACTCTCCGGCTTATATTTAGCCAAAGGAGATTTCACATCGGCGTATACAGCAATTAGGAACTCTGCCTTGTTGAAAGAAGACATCAATTTATGGCTCTTATCATCTATAACGGCGCACCTTGCTAACTTACTGACAACAGCCGAAAATATATTCTCAATTGCCATTCAATTCCACGAACTTAACTCTCTAAATGAAATAAATAAACTACTGTCAACATACTTTAATCTGCCATTTGAGCAAACACAAGAATTGCTAAATTACTATGAAGCTCTGGCATATAAAATCAAATGCGAAATTGATAATGGCAGGTTCAATTTACCTCCGCATTTAATAGTTCGAAACTGCGACGGAGAAATTACCCCAACTTAAAATGCGGATTATAAATAACGCCCAGCGCATTACCCCACGGGTCTTTTACCGCGCCAACCACAATGCCACCGCCAACTTCGTTAGGCACTTCATGCGGAGTGGCTCCGGCAGCTATTAAAGCCTCGTAAGCGGTGTATGCATCATCTACACCCCAGTAAACAGATACACTATTTTGCTGGCTGTTGTTAGCAACATCAGTTGGGTGCAGCCCAAGCTCGTAGCCGCCCACATTAAACCCTACATAAAATGGCTCATCAAAATACGGGGTTATACTCAATGCTTCTGAGTACCACTTTTTGGCAGCTGCAATATCTGTTACAAAATAAATAGCTGTACGTAATCCCTGGAGTGTAGTTTTCATGATTTGTTGTTGGATCTGGCCTTATTAACTCTTTACCTTTTAACTTTTTAACCCTTTAACTCAATACACAGCCACCTTACCGGTTTGCACATGGCCATTAGCAGCAGATAACCTGTAGATATAAATGCCGGGAATCAGCTGATCTGTAGCTGGCATAGTAGTAGCATCATACCTCCGTGTTGTTCTGCCAGCCATATCTACCAGGCGCAGTTCGTCTCCGCTTTGCATATGTGCATCAAAGCGAATTACTCCTCCACCCTGTGGGCTCACAATATTCAATCGCCCGTAACCCAGGTACTCAATACCGGTCGTGCCTATCTGCACAGTACGCGTTGCAGTTTCCGTAAAGCAGTCGGTGGTTATTGTATGTGTTACGGCATAGGTACCTGTACCGCTATAGGTGTGCGCAGGATTAGCTGTAGTGTCGGTCGATGCATCTCCAAAGCTCCAGCTATGCCCTCCCGGCTCAGCCGACTGTGATGTAAACGTCACATTAGTTCCCGATACTGCAGAGGCAAACCCTGCATACGGGTAATGTCCCGGCCCCTGCCACAGCGATAGACTATCGAACACCACCTTATCTGCAACACGCTGTAACAGGTAAGCATCAGCAGCAGAAAGCCCCGATGTATAGGTGCAATTCAACGAGCGTTTGTGGAATATAGATGCATATAATACTGCAGCCTCAAGGTAAGAACCCGCCACAGAAGGATGCACACTATCTGCACCTATCAGCCATGGCGAATAAACGCTATCCATCATCACTTTAAACGCCATACCCACCGGCGCTACCGATGCATTGTTCGTCACCCCCATCTCAATGTAGCTTTCACGCAGGCGCTGCTGCATACCCTGGTAGGTGCATATTGGCGGATAGAACGGGCAGTTGTCATGATCCCCGGTAGGCCTACCCCACGTCATCAGGAACATAGTTTCCGTACAGGTATCGTTGGCATTTACCATACTATCCAGCCGGGTAGCATAGGGGTACACTTCCGCTGCCACCTGCGATGGGTCGAAGGCAGGACGCTGGCTCTGCTCCTGCAGCACTACTACATCCCATGGCTGGGAGAATATTTTGGTAATGGTAGTGGCAAATACCGAATGCTGCTGAAAAGTATAACCACCCGGGTCGCTCTCATCGTAAACCAAAGTATCGCCCATTGCAGCCGCAATATTTTTAAGAATAAGCGGCATATTGTTGGTGTAGGTATAGCTATTACCAATAAACAACACCCTGCGTGTAGTGGCGCTTAAAGAAGCAGCGCAAAACAAGCTGCCTAACAGGATTATAAAAGATAATTTCTTCATTACGTAAATAAGACAGCCAATTGACTATCAATGGTTTGGATTACTTCTTATTTTCCCTTCCCATCTTCAAACTAATACTCAAACCGCCTCTGGAAGTTATCTTCTGGATTTTGGACTTTGGATCTTGGAATTTGAATATCATTCATCTGCCTTTCCATTCGGCGACAACATCAGCTCTCTTATATACTTTACCGGCGCCGATCCATAGCTAAGGAAGCGCTCATGAAACTCCTGTAACCTGAATTTATCTTTCTGCTTCGCTTTCATTTCCTCACGCAGATCATATATCTCTGTATAGCCGGTAAAATAACAGCCCAGTTGCACCTGTGTCACACTTACCCGCTTCCATTTACCCTCTGCTTCGGTCTGTTCCTGGAAGGCCTCACGCTGCAGCAGTGCCATGGCTTGCTGTTTTTCCATATTGCCGGCATGCACATCGTGGTCCAGTATCATATTGCAGGTGCTGCGCAGGTTCCATTTATAATACATCAGCCACATCTCGGGCGATGCTTCTGTTGCGTTTGGATTGTCCCCGTCGTAGCCATTCTCCAGCATCATACGCTCAGCGTATACCGCCCAGCCCTCTATCATAGCATTATTGCCCAGTATAGCTTTTACAATACTTGGCGAACGGTTGGCATACACCAGTTGCGTATAGTGCCCCGGTATAGCCTCGTGTATATTCAGTATCTGTAGTATGTAGTGATTGTACTCGCGCAGGTAGCTTTCTGCCTTCTTACCGTCCCAGCCTTCCAGGCTGCCCACGTTATAATAAGTATTCCCGTTCTTATCATACGGTCCGGGCGCGTTGATAGATGCACCTGCAACACCAGCCATATAGGCCGGCTCCTTGCGCACTACCAGCGGTTTTGATGGGTCGATGTACAGCAGCTTCTTTTTGCTCACAAAAGCCGATAATGCCGGCAATTGCTTTTCTATAGCCGATTGGAACTCCTGCGGCTTCACATGGTTGGCCGATAACCTGTCTATCAACTGCTTGATGGCGGCCAGCTTATCTGTAGGCATTTTAGCAGTCTTCATGTATTTAGGCCATAGCTGCTGTGTAAGCTTATACATCTCGGCGTGCAGTTCTTCTTTATGCTTTAGCGCCTTTTGGTACATCTCATCCGCTGTGTAGCCCGACTGCAGCTCGAACGCAAACTTCTTCTCATACAGCTCTTTACCCAGCCGGAAGCTCCTGCCCGGGTGCACCGTTTTCAGCCAGCTTACGTAATCTTTTATCGCCCTTACAGCAGAGTCTGCCCGATCCTTTATTTTTTCTTTTTCCTCCTTGCTCAGCTTACTTTGGGCCAGCGCTTCATCCAGGTCTTTCTCAAATACCGATATACCACCTTCGTTCTGCTCTATGGCAAGATCTATATGCTCTTTCGACGGACCTTTTATATTGCTTTTGGCCGCAGCGTAGTAAGCCGGCACCTTGCCCATCCGTATGTAAAAATTATGCAGGCGCCTGCCCAGCGAATCATAATTATTGCCCAGCATATCGGCAAAACTGCCGCACACATTATACTGAGATGGATCCCACTCCCACGCATTCAGCTCCGTAAGGTTAAAGACAGTATAGTTCAGCTGGTTCTCTATCAGCTTGTAATCAGTTTTATTTGTAGGCCCCAGCGAGTCGTAGGTAAACCGCTTCAGCATTTCCAGGTTACGATGGCAGAACATCATTTCCTCTTGCCTGGCCTTACCATCTGGCACTACCAGCACACTATCATACCTGTGGAAGCCTACACTGCTTGCCCAGCCGGGGTACACCCGCCACATGTTTTGTATAAATGCCTGTTTAAAGCCCGTAAAACTCCGGTCCAGGTTCCTGATAGGTATCATTGCCATGGGGTTTCTGTTCATGCTTTCTTGTGGCCCCATCTGAGGTCCCCTCACGGGCCGTTGTTGAATAGGCCTGCCCATTGGTTGTTGTTGCGGCGGCGTTGGCTTGTCCTGCGCCTGGCTGGCGCCGGCCACTCCGGAAAACAGTATGGCTGCTAGTATTTGTTTTTTCATGTCTGCGATAACTACTCAAATGTAGCATTTGCAGTTTTGTATGGCAAAACTTTTTGCGTCATTGCTTGATGGGTAGGTACACCCTACTTCACATTCACATAATTATCTACCGGCAGGCGCTTGGCTATAGAGCGGGCCAAGGTCATCTCATCCGCATATTCCAGTTCGCCGCCAAAGGAGATGCCCCGGGCTATGGTGGTTATGGTCACTGGCAGATCTTTTAGCTGGCGGGTTATATAATATACTGTCGTGTCGCCCTCAATGGTCGGACTCAGCGCCATTATCAGTTCCGTTACTTCGTTGGTTTGTATCCTGCTGTGCAGATTGCCCAGGTTCAGCTGGTCCGGCCCTACCCCATCCAGCGGCGACAGGATACCGCCCAATACATGATACAATCCGCTATATTGCTGTGTGCTCTCTATGGCTATCACATCGCGTATATTCTCTACCACGCACACCTGGCTGCGGTTGCGGCCGGGGTTCACGCAGATCACACACACCTCGGAGTCCGACACGTTATGGCATTCCTTACAAAACTGTATGCCATGTCGCATACGCCCCACTGCACCCGTAAATTCATCTACCTCTCCCTTCTCCATTTTCAGCAGGTGCAGCACCATGCGCAGCGCCGTTTTCCTGCCTATACCCGGCAGGCGCGAAAATTCCTGCACCGCATCCTCTATCAGCTTCGATGAAAATATCATAATTCTTCTCTCCGCGCAAAGTTACCTAAACTGCACATTCTTCCCACGTTATGGCATATATAAAACATCGCATTGGCTGGCATCGCCCCATACCTCATCAAAAAAATCAATCATAAATCATCAACGAACAAATTTTAAACCGGCTCTTATTTGATTTAGGCATATTCTTAATTATATTTGTACCTAATTCATCTAAGTGTATATGAAAATATTCCATACAACACAACGCATGCTGTTTATCCTATCTCTGCTCACGGCATTTGCGGGTAAAAGTGCCTATGCCTGTACACCTCCTACGCTTACCATGAGTCATACAGATGTTACCTGTAACGGGTATCACAATGGTATGGCATCGGTAGTAGCTTCTGGTGGTACAACTCCCTATACTTATTCGTGGACCAGTTCTACAGGTGTTACTTCCACCTCTTCTTCTCTTATCGGCCTCGATTCAGGTTCATACACCGTGGTGGTTACTGAGGGGGGCGGCTGTACCGAAACGGCTACAGTTATAGTAACGCAGCCACCGGTGCTTACGGCAACACCAATGTCCAATGCACCTTTCTGCCCTGGCGGCACATTGGCCATCTTCAGCAATACCACCGGCGGCACCTCTCCATATTCATTTTCGTGGAGCGGCCCTGCCGGCTTTACTTCGGCAGTAGAAAATCCTACGCTTACTAATGCTACTGCTGCTAACGATGGGGTTTATACTGTAGTGATCACAGATGCACATTCGTGCACCTACGCCGCCAATTTCTCTGTACTGCTGTACCCCGAGCCGGTGGTAAACCTGGGTGACGATACAGCCTACATATGCGGTGGTTCTCCTGCTGTGCTGAACGCAGGTAACCCGGGCGCAACTTACAACTGGAGCAATGGTGCTGTAACACAGACTACGGTCATCACTTTGCGTGGCCAGTACGATGTGGCGGTTACCAATATGTATATGTGTACCGGAAGAGACACTGTTTTTGTAGATACAAGCATATACTATGCGCCTACTGTCTCGCTCGATCCGTTTACCAATAACGTGTGCGATGGCACACCGGTTACTTTCCACGCATCTACTACGCATGCAGGCTCTTCACCGGTATTTACATGGAAGGTAAATGGCGTTGTCATCCCCGGCGCTACCGATGCTACATATACTGCACCTGCACCTGCCAATGGCAGCTACTACACTACCCGCGTAACCAGCAGCTTTGCCTGTGCATCGCCTACTGTTGGCTATTCCGATACTGCATTTATGAATGTGGTAGCCAACGTACCTGTATCCGTAACGCTGGCACATACCCCCGATACTGCCTGCAGCGGCACACCGGTTACTTTCACGGCAACTGCTGTCAACCCCGGTTCTGCCCCGGTTTACATGTGGTATAAAGATGGAGTACTGGCAGCATCAGGCTCTGGTAATACTTATTCTTATTCGCCAACAACAACTCAGATCATTACCGTGCGCCTGGCCAGCAGCATTGTTTGCCACCTGCCCGATACCGCATCTGCAACCGATACTTTTGTGTTGTATCCGCACCTTACGCCAAATGCCAACATAACATTTACACCAAACGATACGGTGGCCTTCCTGGGCCAGATAGTGACCTTCCATTGCGAGGTTACCTGGGGCGGCGCAGCGCCAACTTATCAGTGGTATATAAACAGGGTTGCACAGGCAGGCGCTACCAGCGCTACCTTCGCTCCGCACATCTACCGCAACGATACTGTAAAATGTGTGGTAATGAGTTCAGATGTTTGTGCGATTCCTAAGAGAGACACTAGTAACACTGTTATCATCTACGCATCTTTCCTTGGCATAGACGGACTGAACGCTACAATAGCAGATGTGAACATATTCCCTAGCCCTGCCAGCGGCGATTTCACCCTGACAGGCGCTATTGGCACAGCCAACGATAATGTGGTCAACATAGACATCCGCGACCTGAAGGGCAGCTCTGTATACCATCGCGCCATTACCGTACACAACGGATCGCTCAACGAACAGCTCTCCCTTTCCGGGCAGCTGGCCGATGGCATCTACCTGGTCACCGTACGCACAGATACCGACGAGAAGCAGGTAAAACTGGTCATCAAACGATAGTTTTCACGCTCATAAAATACAAAAAGCGCAGCCCTAACAGCTGCGCTTTTTCTTTCCCTTTAAGCAAAGTAAAATTCTTGAATTAAGACCAGCTTATATTATTCTGACGACTCGTTCCAGAAAAACAAGAATTTCTTCCTTCGGAACCAGGCTTATGTAAGCTAATTCACAGCACATGGTCGGCGATAGCCGTCTCGGCACTGTCAGGGTTATGCGCAGTTTAGCTACTTTGGCGCGCGGAGCGATACGCCAAAGTGCCGCTTTCTTTTGTTACTTTTCTTTGCGGCAGCACAAAGAAAAGTAAAGAAGAGGTGGGCAGATATCATGAGCAACTAAGTAACAAACTTACTCCACAAACAAAAACATTCCCGGCCCTACCCCAACACCGAACGAAGAAACCTTCACACCATCAGGCCTGTACACATTCACACTCCCCTTCTGGTTAAAACCCTTCGGATCACCGGCATAAATATACCCGGTAACCGGATCCACCCCTACCGACCAGAAATACTGGTATTGCTGGGCTGTAATGAAAGGCACCACCGGCAGATCAGCAGCATGTATTGCCATCCTGTAGATGCCATTGTCAGCGGTCCCGCCATTGTAGTTTACCTCTATAAAATAGAGGGTATCTTTAGTAGTATTCAGCACCGGCTTTATAGGCTCTGCCGTAGGCGGGAATGCATAGGTCTTAAGGATGGCCCCTGTGCTGGGATCTATCCGGGTCCAGTAGGCCTGCTTGCCCCTTGGCTGGTTGCCCGATAGCACCCAAAGCATCTGCTCTTTATCTACCAGTATGTCGTGTGGCGCTACACCTGCCACCTGTATAGTTTGGGCTACGGTATTAGTAGTAGTATTTATCTTGTAAATATTCCTGCTGGCGGTATCCCACGCACATACGTAGGCATCACCGTTATACAGTAGCATACCCTCTGTATTTTGCGACGACACTTGGATAGAATCAACAAGCTGCAGCGATGCTGTATTGATCACATATACCTTGTTATGGTACAGCGATGATACGTAAGCCTTATCAGGCCCCACAGGCAGTATATACCTGGGCGATGGAATGCCAATAACACCGGCTGTTTGTATATCACCGGCATTCACCACTACTACCTTATCAGAATTATTTACAGCCAGGAACAGCCTGTTGTCTATCATCCGCATACTCTGGAACACATCGCCCAGCGGCTGGCCATTAGCTGCGCTGTACAGGTCGCCATACACGCTGTCTTTGACAGGCTTATATAAGTATAGCGATCCGTTGCCCGCGGTAAACTGCCCTTCGCATACCACGTACACGCCCGACTTTTCAGTAGGCACAACCGTCCGTTGCGTATCAGGTTTGTCCTTTACGCATCCGGCCAGCATAGCCAGCCCTATCAGCGCTTTATAACCCGTTCTACGCATCTGGTACCGTTATGGTTGTGTACTATCAGCAGGTATACACCGGGCGCATAGGCGTCCATATCTATTTGGTTTTGCCCTTGTGCCAGCGCTACACTGGTCAGCACTTTGCCGCTCACATCGGTCAGTGTGGCTGTTGCTGCGTTACTTGCGTCTATGTACAGTTTATCAGCTACCGGCATCGGGTATAACTGTATGCCTGTATTGGCTGTAGCGGAGGCTACACCTGTACCACCTGTGTAGTGAATCACCCCCACGGCATCAAGATCAAAACCACCCGTAGGAAACTGCGTAGGATAAGGATCGTTAATAATGCGCCCTGCACTATCCCGGGTGGCATGCCTGGTCACGTCACCTATCACATCCACAATACGTATATCCGTAATGGCCGACTTGTTCAGCCACGATACCGGCGGCAGGTCTTCCAGGTCGAAAGGAGTACCATAGCCTGCACCATATTTACCGGCCAAGCCGTTGATCAGGTTGGCATACATATAAACGCCTGATCCCGGCACCTGCGTTGTAGTAGGCGTAAGCGAATTCACAGGAAAGCGCTGGTAGTTGATACCATCCGAGCTTACCTCCACAAAAGCCAGCTCTATAAAAGCCAGCGAGTCGTTGGACGGATCTATAAATCCATTCTCAAAAACAGCAAAGTCAGGCCCCGGGCCGTTGTAGATGACACCGGGAAAATGCATGGTTGCCACACCGCTGTCGCCCAGGCTCACAATGCTGTGGTCAGGCATGCCTAACGCCATGCTGCTATCCCCAAAGCTGGTATAACCCAGCGCCGGGGAATCTATGTTCAGATAACCCCTCTGTATACTACACTGGTCTGCCCACCGCACAAACACACTGCTCGACTGGCTGATAGCCGTGCTACCCGTCACCCCCGCCTGCGGCGCATACTGCGCCGCAAGCCGGAACGACCCACTCAATACCAACAATAACCCAAACAAGTACTTCATACAATTCAATCTTTAACCACCCTTAAAATTCAGGAACGCCGCTAACAACTTATACCAACCAAAGGGTCGGCGATAGCCGTATCGGCACCGTCAGGGTTATGCGCAGTATAGCTCCTTTGGCACGCGGAGCCTATTGCCAAAGTGCCGCTTTCTTTTGTTACTTTTCTTTGCGGCAGCACAAAGAAAAGTAAAGAAGAGGTGGGCAGAAAACACTGAACTTAAACCACACTTCAAAACTATCCCTTCACAAACCGCATACTCGCCTTCTGCGCACCATCCAGGCGCAACACATACACACCTGCAGGCAAAGATGACGTATTTACCTCAATATGCTTAGCCGATACATTTTGCGTATACACCACACTACCCTTCATATCCACTACAGATATAGTTTGCGTATTGTCGTCAGCAAGATCTATGTACAGCACATCAGTTGCCGGGTTAGGATACACCTTAGCAGCCACAGCCTGCGTGGCCGCAACACCTACAGACGACTCATGCGTAGTAAAGTTATCAATACAGAAATACGCAGGTGTGTTCATAAACCCGAAGCTGTTGTCCGATGAGCTTAGTTTAAAGCTGATGCTGTCCACATGGCCCAGTGGCATCAGGTTCACCCACTGCCAGGTATTCACTATGTAATCAGCAGAGCTGGCACCGCGGAAATCGGCCAGGTAAAAAGTCACACTATCTGGCTGGCGCACGCCCAGCCTGTAGCCATAGATATCCAGCTTGAACCAATCCGGAGCAGTACCCTGCCCTGTGGTAATGCCCGTACCCGTAGTGTCACCAAACTTCTTGGCGTAGGTATCACCATCGCGCATACTGTTGTAAGCATACGTATTGTTGGTGATGTAGAAGCCCGATACAGGCTGACCTGCCGCAATGCCCTGCAGCTTTACAGAATTATCGGTACCATAAGCCACCGCGTACTTGGCCGATCCACTGTAACCAATAGCCGTCTTGGCCGAATACTGATTCATATACCCGCTGGTCACGGAGTCCGTCATGTTAGAGTAGGCAAAGCCATAGCTCCAGTAGCCGGTGCCAAAGCCTGTATCGTATACACAGGGGAAGTACACCAGCCCATCGGTAAAGCCCACATCGGCGCTTGGGTCAGAATAGTTGATGTAAGCGGTATCAGTACCGGCAAGCGTCAGCGCTTCGAAGGTAGATACGGTCTGGGCCTTGATGGCCGAAATGAACAGCCCCATGGTGGTGGCCAAAAGCAATGTAAACTTGCGCATATAAAGGTTGTATTAAAACACTCCGTTAAATGCCGCCAATGGAATAAACAAAAACAGTTGAGAAAAGCACTATCCGCCTTAGGATGACCCTTTTCTTACCTGCGCTTTTCTTCCCGAAAGCAGCGATAAGCACTATTGGCAAAGGCAGGTCTTCTGACTCGCTTCACTTTTTGCGGCCTTCCCGTGTCGCCTAAGGCGCACAGTGGCTAGAAGAATACAAAAAGCTATAAATGAAGCT
The DNA here is from genome assembly GCA_964588295.1 of uncultured Flavipsychrobacter sp. Lineage (GTDB taxonomy): Bacteria > Bacteroidota > Bacteroidia > Chitinophagales > Chitinophagaceae > Flavipsychrobacter. The sequence continues at coordinate 22,867 of CAZPOT010000024.1, forward strand.
CACAGCATCGGGAAATGTTCCGGACTCTCACCGGATTCCCTTTTAATCCCGTATCACTACGGAAACCATTGCTGCCGCAAAGGTAGGGGAAAATGCGACAATACAAATACTTCTGTTATTTCATGGAACATGTGGTTCGAATCCAGCCAACTCGACTTGACTGGACAGATCAACTTTATAGTTGGTCTGTCCTTTTTCATTTCCGCCTGAATTGCGTGTCAGGCCTGAAATATGCAAAAATACCTCATTTATTTTTTCGGTTCGAAATGCCTGATTTTTGTGATTATATACTATTCCGTCAGGAAAGATGGTATTCTGTATCTTCTCTTTAACTGCCACAGGGCTGGAAGCCCATACAGCAGGGAGTTTCATCGAAAATCGCAGGGCTGAAATATAGTATTCTGACAGGTTCGAACAGTCTTTACCAACTGTACTCATTCCATCAAGGATTTTAGCCTTCTCTTCGGCGTATTTAGCCATGAACTTATTATAGGTCTCCTGCCCCATTTGCTTCAAAATAAAGTAGCTTTCTTCGAGGTTGTCGATCTTGGTCTGAACTTCACCGAGCTGATGTTTTAATCCGGTTGTTTGCTGGCTATTTGTGTGTTTAAGCGCATCAAACTTTTCAGCCATGATTTTGTACAACGGCTCGATATAATCGGGATGTATCGCCAAAGTTGAAAGGTACTCTTCAAACTTCTTATTCAGGTCTTTAGCATTCTTATTGCAACCACAACCTATTGTACGGCATTTATAGTAGTAGATATTCTTTGCCTTAACTATATAGCCGGTATAGCCCTTATTGCACACATCGCATTTCATAAACACTTTCAGTGGTAATTCTTCAATTTCATCCTTATGGGGAACACCATACTTGTTGGCAGATTTACGAATGTTATTTACAGCAAGAAAATCATCCTGTGACACAATTTGGGGATGGTTACCCTCAACGAGTTTGCCATTAAGCATTTTATTGACGATAATGCCACAATAGAATGGATTAGAGAATATCTGCGATAGCTTTTGCTTGTATGTCTTGAGTCCCAGGGCATTTAATCTCGTCAATATTTCTTCGTTCTTTACCCCCTCCAATTTCCACTTGAATGCCTTTTTCAAGTGCTGCCCCGCTTTGTTTATAATGATCTTCCTTTCTCCATCCGAACGTAATACATCATAACCCAATGGCGGCTTTAAGCACCAGATACCTCGCTCAAATTTTTCCTTCATTCCAGCTACTGCCCTTTGCTTCCTAAGCTGGTTATCAAACTCGCTGAACAGAAACTGTATATTTTGTTGGAAGACACCGCTCACATTCGTGGTGTCGGTTGGTTGAGTAACCGCAAATACCGTAACTCCATATTTGTCCCGCAGGTCTTGCGCTAGCTTAATAGCCCCACCACCCGTACGGCTAAATCTGTCAAGAGTGTAAACAAGAATATGGCTTACGCGTCCTTTGTTCTTCTTAATGAAGTCGAGCATCCGTAAAAACTCTTTACGACCATCTGTTTTTGCACTTTCATAAGTTCCACCGAACATCGACAGTACGTTAATAGCATTCCTTTTCGCGTATTCTGCTATAGTTTTTGCCTGAAAGTCCAGGCTAAGGTTTTTGTCGTGCTGTTCTTTTGAAGAGACCCTTGTATAAACAACCGCCTGCTTTAAGTTTACGACTATTTGGTTGGAGGCCGCTGGCGCAAATTGCTGAAATAATTCGAGGTTATTCATGCTGCAAAGTTTATGTTTGTTTTATCTTCTTCAGTTATATCTAATTGATTATCAATTAGTATGCCATTTTGATGGCAGGTATATTCAAACACCATTGAAGCAAGGGTATTTAATGTGTTAAGTATACCTTTAGCCTGCTCGTCAGTAAGCTGCCCTAGATTGGGGTAAGCTTTCAATTCTTCTACTGTCATAGATTAAGGTTTTAACCTTCAAAGCTATATTAGCGGAATTGAGCCGATTACCGTATCTGTAGAATTATGCAGGGTTATGCAGAGTTGTGTAGAGTTGTGCAGAATTATGCTCTTCAGATAAATTCGTCAAGCATTCCAGGCAGACCTAACCTATCGAAGATCAATCTTACCTGGGTTACATTGTAAAAGCGCCCTTGCCTTTCACCAATTTCTTCCTTGAATGGTTTGAGCCATCTTTTCAGAGTTTTGTCGCAAACGCCGTAGATGCTGGATATTTCTTTTAATGTATAGGGTTTCACTTCGCGCACACTTGTTAACACTCTCATAAGCACAATTTCATAGCGGTAAAAAAATACTACTATAAAGTTATTGGCTATCAATGTCTACAACAATAAAAAAGGCTCATTGAATTGTAAAATTGGGATAAAATTCAGAAATCATGACGTTAATCCGAGGGTTAACCATTACTTATTAAAAAAAATGGCGGCTTAACAAGCCGCCATTTTGAAAAAATTACTCTTTAATAACTCTAAAAGTCTTCCTTGAGCCATCACCCCCTGATAGCTCTATCATGTACACTCCCGACGCATAATCGTTCAGGCTTACCTTATTGCCGCCGATCTGCAACATTCCCTCACGCAGCGTTGAACCTGTTACAGTAATAAGCCTGAACCTTGTCAACGATGTTATACCCTGAATGTTGACCTGGTTAGTTGCAGGGTTAGGATATACGCTGATATTGTCCAATGATACGGTGCTGATACCTACTCCGGTGACAATGATATTGGTACAAAGTGTATCTGCTCCACAGTAACCGTACACTCTTACACAAACTGTATAGGTATCTGTTACAGCATAAGGATGAACCGGAGACATGCCAGTATCGGTAAAGCCATCACCAAAATCCCATACAATGCTGTCGATTGTCGGTGTAGTACCTGAATAATGGAAAGTATCATTGTTGTTGGTGATAGCTGCTACAGGTGGCGGACAGGTGATCACTACATCGTTACATTGTGTATCAGCTGCGCAGTAAGAATAAGCCATTACGCAAACGTGATAAGTACCTTCTGTTGCGTATACATGACTGGCGGTATAGCCGGTGTCTGTATTACCGTCACCATATGTCCATACAATGCTGTCTATTCCTGGTGCCGTACCGGTGTAGGTGAAATTCTGCACCAATGTGCCGGAATTGCTGAAATTGGCCACCGGTGGTATGCAAGGCACAACAATTGTTACACACGCTGAATCCCATCCGCAGTGGTTATAGGCTAATACACAAGCTGTATAAGTCCCGCCAATGGTATAGCTATGTACAGAAGAGGTTCCTGTCCCATGTCCGCCATCACCATATCGCCATACTACGCTATCCAAGCCTGTTGTCGTACCTGTATAGGTGAACGTTGTAGTTGGTACACCAGTATTGGTAAACGATGCTGTAGGGCCAGTAAGACAGGTTATCGTAATTGTAGTACAGGAAGTATTTGACCCACAAGGCGAGTAAGCGGTTACACAAACATTAAATGAACCTGTAGTTGCATATGTATGGGTTGCAGTATTACCGACAGCGTGACCGCCATCACCGAAATTCCATACAACACTGTCCAATCCAACAGCAGTACCGGTATAGGTGAAGTTTCGGGTAGCTGTTGTTCCTGACGATGTAAATGCTGCCACAGGTGCCGCTATACATGGCACATTGAACGTGCTGCATGATGAATCTACACCACAATGATTATAAGCCAGAACACAGGCCGTTTTCAATCCTATAGACGTGTAAGCATGAGTGCTTGTCAGTCCTGTTCCGTGGCCTCCATCGCCATAGTGCCAAACAACGCTATCGAGGCCGGTTGTCGTGCCAGTGTAGGTAAATCCAACAGGCGTATAACCGGAATGCGTATAAGCAGCTGCCAGGGAACTGGTACAGGTAACTATGATTGTATTGCACACAGTGTTATTACCGCATGGCGTGTAAACAGTAGCACAAACGTTGAATGTTCCTATCGACGCATACGTATGTGAAACGGTAAGCCCCGTCGCATGTCCTCCGTCTCCGAAAGTCCAGGCAACACTGTCAGGTATTGCTGGTGTACCGGTGTAAGTAAAATTCCTCGTAGCTGATAAACCTGTAGAAGTAAAACTGCAAACAGGGGTGGCCACACATGGAATGGTGATCGTTGCAAATCGGATATCGTTACCACACGCGGAATATATGCGCACAGTGACAGAGTAAACACCGGCAGCAGTATAGGTATGGGTAGGGCTAAACGTTATTGCGGTACCGCCGTCGCCAAAATACCACCGCACACTATCTATACCTGCCGTTGTTCCGGTGTAATTAAATGTCACGGTCGGTGATCCTGAATAAGTGAATGAGGCCATTGGCATAGATGTACATCCACAATCAACACCGTATTTCATGACGAAGAAATCCGTATTACCACCTACAGATGTGTATGGTGTCATTGAACCACCCCAGATGCTGCTGGCGACTTGTCCACCGATATATAAATTGCCTACCTTATCGGACGCTATACCTCGAGAATCGTCTGGATTACCTGGTCCATGCAGCTGTTGCAAAGTTTGGATATTACCCGCAGTGTCTAATATTGTAAAAAATACATTTTGTGATTCGCCAGAATAGTCAGTTATTGTTTCACTTCCACTTATAATCGTACCCACAAAACACCCGCTTGCTGCAACCTTGTTATTGGGCATAACCGTGATAGCGTTCAAACCACAAATACTTAAACTAGAAGCATAACCGGTCATCCAAATAGCATTGCCTAATGTATCAGTTTTTAATACGAATGCAGTATACCCCATACCGAAAGGAGCGTTAGTTACGGTATCTCCTCCAAAAGCAGCAGAGCCAAAACCATCACCAGCAAAATACACGTGTCCTAACCCATCTGTGGCCACAGAAGCAAAAAAAGCCGCAGCTCCAGAGCTTGCATATAAAGGAGCTCGAATTGTGTCTTGCCATATAACATTCCTATTTACGTCAAATGCTGCTGCGTAGGGAGCTACCTGAGACCAACTAATCAATCCGTTGTTTACACCTGTGACGTATAATTTTCCGCTTGAAGTATCAATTGACGCATGTTCTACCTGTAAAGTAGAATCCAATTGCAGTCTCTTCGCACTAAGTAGAGTACCGGTTGCGTCATACACAACGTCGTAGGTGCCATATGCAGTAAGAACAGTTGGGGTAATTTGAGACCCACTTTTATACATTTTAATATAGTGCAGATTTTCTTGTTTATCCAAGGTGACTGCACCCACACCAGGGGTGCTTGCAATTCTGTTAGCGACTGTATTGGGACCTATCCATCGTATCCAATTGAAATGACCGTTCGTGTCTAACTGGATGGTTGCCGCACACTGATTACTTGTTGCTATAGTTGTATCATATCCGATACTGAAATTTCCAGCCTGGTGAAGAAAAACACCACTTATGTACACATGCCCTGATTTGTCAACAACCATGCCTACAGGATAGGCGTCGTAAGCTGAACATGTAAGCAACTTTGCCCAGCGCATAACGCCATTACAATTATAGCTTGTGACTAGTACATTATTACTTACTACAAAAGGAGTGGCGCTATGTGTAAAGGTGTCAGCTGTCATTGTAGAATGACTGCCAATGATGTTTAAAGAATACACATTTTTGTTCTGATCCGTATACATATAATAAGACCCTTCATTTGTGTAGGACCCCGTTATCGCATCAGTAGTACCCCCACCTTTCGCCCATTGGTACTGCTGCCCAAATAAATTTGAGCATGATAGAATTGATAGTATTATTATAAAAACCAACCTCATGGCAATATTCATTTTTGTTAAAGATATGTAAATATTATAATACCTCGCAACCTATTTGTTGCGAGGTATTCACTTTTAATTATTCACTATAAGCCGTTGCGTCTGCAAAGCTTTACCATCCCCTTCCATGCGGATGATGTATACGCCTGGTGTCCAATCCGTCGTATTCAACTGCCAGCTTCCGTGGCTGTCAGGCACCTGCAATGATTGGGTCCTTCGACCGAGTTGGTCGAAAACAGCAATACTCCTCTCGGTAAATGGCTGGTCTCCGTAATCATAAGAGATGGTTACCATCTGTGTGGCAGGGTTAGGATATACCAACATTGCCGTACTGACGGTAAGTGGGGCGGCCTTTGCGGTATCACTAAGGTGTTTCTCTGCTATCCAGCTGCAATCCGGAAGATGTATAAGTTTCTTATACAGACACTTTGTACCATCGTGATGCGTCAGTTCTACATAGACTGTTACTGTGGTAGCATCGGTGTCAATTATAGCAAGGGAAAGAGTAAGCAAGGTCGTTGGCGAAATAATTTCCCCTGAGAATGGCAGCAGCGGACCTCCATCTGTCCCGACCGTATATATATCCCCCAAAGCCGGGTCAGTCACGTTGATGTATACAGTATAAACGGCAGGGTCACCAGAAGCGCATTCAATTCTCTTTATATCGACATTGATCTTATCGCACTTCTCACAACTTATTGCTGTTATATCCAGTGGCTCTGACTTTTGCTCGCACAGACCGTTACCTAATACCCATTGATACTCCCCGGTTCCAGGTACGGGGTACGGATCCATTACACCACTACCTGAGCTTTCAGGTGTGCCGTCTTTTCTCCACTCCCATGAATCGAACGTTACGTGCGGCGGCCCATAAAGGGTAATAGGGAACCTGTCTTTACAGATGTCGTAACAGCCGGAAGGCAGGTACTGGAAATAGTAGCTTGGCGCAGAAGGGACAACGGTGCCAGCGGAAGAGCTGCATCCAGCCATGTTCGTGAACCTTACATTTATGGCACCACCGATATATACATCCGCTACTGGCCCAAAATCAGCATTGCTCCAGTTAAATGTACCTGCTTCTGATGCTGTCGCACTCAATTGCAAATGATATAGATCACAGTCTACAATTGTCGGCCCAGTAATTACGGGCGGATCAGGAGAAGGCAATACATTGATGATTACAGTGGCCGTATCGGTGCAAGGCCCTACAGCATCTGCTGTATCATACATGGATAGCACGAGCGTGACCGTATAAGTTCCTGCCGTATATTCATAGAACGAGATATGATCAATTGGAGCAAAGGTGGCACCATCAATAAACCACTGATAGCTGACGCTGGTTCCCGCATAGCCATTCAGGTTGATCTGATCGTTGGTACAATAATTCAGCCTTCCCCTTATCTGTGCCCTTGGTACCCGCAGCACTTTTACGTTTTCAACGTTAAGCGGCACAAAACGACATTGGTGCGCGTCGTACACTTTTACAGTATAAGCTCCAGTATTATAGACATCTGTATATGGTACGAATGTAGAATCACCGTTAGACCATGCATAGGATGTTGGCGATGTTGATCCTGGGCTTTCTGAATAGCTAATAGTGAACGGTACGCTTCCAGGGCAAACAGCACTTCCCGGATCCATGCTCCCACGCAAATTATTAGGATAAACGGTCACAGGAATCATGCTTGTATCAAATGTACATCCAATGGTATCAGTAACTACCATAGTTGTAGCGTATAAATGGAAGGGGTCTGATCCATTAAAGGAGTAAGAACATTTAGGACTAACCAGTCTGTTAGTGCCATCATTACCAAACTGCCACAGGAAGCTGGCGACACCTGAAGTGGTGGCTGGAGTAAATGTGACGGGTATCTCGGAGCAGATATTATTCGGCGAGAAAGTATATCCAAAGTGCGGTATCCTAGCAGGCAGATGCACTGGCTTAGTGATGCTGCAAGAGAACGGATTTCCCGATTCTGTTCCGCTCACGGTTTCCGTCATTGTTATGGTCGAACCTGCCGAATAGGTGCCTAAGTACGTTATTCCTGAGCCTGTACCAATGCCATCGTTCCATGTATGACCGGTAATATGCCACCAGGACAGGTGTGAACTATTATCGCTGAAGAATACCGAATCGCTGTTGTCGGGGCCACATTTGATCAACGTGCGGTAGCTGGCGATCACACCAACGGTGTCTCTCACGTACACTGTATCTCTGCAACCCGATCCGACACCGCTGGGCAGATAATTGACAACATAGGCAAAACGGTACACGCCAGGAACATCGTAATGAGCCACAGCATTATAGGAGCCGGTTATTCTGCTCCAATACGGGTAGTTTATCCATCCGTCACCAGGGTTAGGAGGGGTAAAGGCATACCACTCAGGATACCCTGCTGTTGAGCCAGTGAGTGTAATAGTGTTACACCCGTGCGAAATAGTGGCAGTCGTCTCACCCAAAGTACAGCCGCCTCCACCTACTCCTGTGTCATGATTGGTTAGCGTATCATGTGACCCACCAGGCATAACGGTACAGTTTTCCTCGAATGATATAGTATTTGACGTATCTGTACAGCCGTTGGATGCTGTCACCACCATGAAGAAATTGGAAATACCTGCACTTGCCGGAGCCATATAATCAGGCGCGTTTGTCAATGGGATGGCGGAGCCATTCCTGAACCACTGGAATGTAAGCGCCCCTATGTTATCCGTAACTGTGCCAAATATGGCCGATGAATCATTCGGCGGACACCATACATCATCGTCATTGCTCAATATATAGGCCAGCGGGCCAGGCAGTACCGTAATGTAGTAGAACCCTACGCCAGCCGTCGGGCAATATGGATCAGCAGGCAATATCGGCGTAACGCTTACATTGTATACAATATTGTCGCTGGTGATGTTGTTCGGATATAAATGGTAAATCGGGCCACCCATAGCATGAGCTGTCGTACCATCGCCAAAGTTCCATATACAGGAATCCGCTATACCGTGAGATGTTAGAATAATGCCGTTACCAGGACAGATAACAGGCGTATCGGTCGTAACATAGACAGGTGGTGGCGGCTGAACAGTGACCCTGAACGTATCTGATACAGAAGTATCACATTTCTGAGCTTTTACGATCACATAAGCCGGAGTAGGTGCCACTACATTATTCCATAATACCCTCGCATCCGGCGAATGATAGTTGGCAACGACACTGCCCACGCTATCAGGGTAAATTGACCAGTCATAGGCATCGCCCCTATTGTAATGGCTGTTGTACCACCTGTGCGCATTAGCGCAAGGTGCCGTATCTCCGGTTATTGCAGGGTTAATAACTTCCTGTATGACGTCGAAGGTAAATACCGGTGCATCACAATGCGGTTCTGCATCAGGCTCATGCCTCACCTTTAATTGTTTGGTTCCCGGGCTTGTCCATACCACATCTACTGTTTCGCTGCCGGAGGCAGGCAACACATTGCCGCCTATCGCCTGCCATTCATATGTTGTTCCAGGAACATCGTTATAAGCACGGTAGGTATATACACGGTTAAGACAAACGGTATCGTCGCCCACTACGCTGTCAATGGCTGCCGGTGTACCCTCAACATATACGTTGACAGGATCAACACAGAAGTCACCAATAGCATTGACCAGCCACACTCCAGGTATATTGAGATACACTGATGTGCCGCTATAAGGCACGGTGCCGGTTGTTGTAGCCCCCAAAGGATTGGTCACCGTCCAGATGCCGGTATGACCACCGCTAAGGGAATAGCCATAGTCTGCAGCAGCGTCAACACAAATGTGAGTAACACCGCTTATTGTAGCGACATCTTTCACCACAACCGTTTTGGTTATATTGCCGCCGCATAGCTTTAGACGGTTCTGATACCACGCATGAATGGTATAAGTGCCAGGCCCTGGGAACTGTACTGTCATCCGGTGATCGTTATTATAGCCGATGATAATTCCAGGATAACCTAATACACCCCATTCATAATCGGTTGCCGCCCACAACGGTAAAGAGTAAGTGTATTGTTGCCCTGCGCAAGCAAAAGAAGGGCCTGTTATAGGCGCATTGTTTAATATTATCGGTACAGAAACAATGCTTGGCAGGTTACAATCACCGCAGGTATTGGTCACCTGTACATAGCCATGACCGTCGGCAGGTGCATCATCCCACTGAACAATTATAGTACCCGTACCGTCACCATCTATTATCTCACCACCGGTCACCACCCATTCAGGGTCGCACGGATCGTCTATAGAATAAGTGGCTATCTCGTTCTCGCAGACAATAGCCGGGCAATGGATCTGCGGGCCTGGGTTCTCGTCAACATATACCTTGATGCGGAAACTATCGGCACAATGGCAGGCGTTCCATACGACCAATGTCACGTAGTATACGCCTGGCGCACCATATACATGAGGTGGCGGAAACTGGTCACCGAAGGAGGTGCCGTCGCCAAAGTCCCAATACCAACCCGCGATAGGAGATAAGGTATCTGCCACAGAAGCGTCGAAGAAGGCTATCCCATCGCCAAGGCAGACAGCTGTCGTGCTGGAAGTAAATTCAGCATGCGGCTTGGATATCACTCTTATGCATAGTGACGCTTCACCGATACAGTGGCTGAATGTGTCCGTTAAGGAAATACTACCCACAATGCCTACCGTTGACCATAATACGTCTATACTGTCAGCATTGTCACCATAAGTGTTGACAATTGTCCCACCCATGCACGTCCAGGTAAAACGGCTATCAGCTACGCCATGACCATAATAGCGTACAGTAGTGTTCTCGCACACCAGTAAACACCCGTCGCCATCCGAAATCACAGGGCCAGGCTCACCAGCCGAAGGTGCGCCCATCGCCACGCCTTTACTGGAAATGACACCTCCATCGCTCATGGTTTGACAAGCGACAAGGAAGTTCGTAGTGATTATCGGGGCCATATCCACCAGTACATTTACCGTAACAGTGAACGGGCCGCAAGGACTGGTAGCTGTGTACGTAATGGTAGCTGTGCCGTAACCGACACCAGTAACCACACCGGTAGCTGGGTCAACAGTGGCCACATCCGTATTACTGCTGCTCCATGTACCACCCGGTACTATATTGGCGAGTGTGGTCGTTGATCCGGAGCAAACGGCAGCAACTCCGGTAATTGGGGGAGTTGGCGGCACCACCGTTATTGTATCCAATGCATAGCCTATACCGCACATATTTTGAACCACGTAGGCTACCAGCGTTGTCCCCGGCCCCACACCAGTTACGCCGCCAAAGGAATCTATGGTAGCAATACTAGAATCTGCGGACAGCCAGAAGCCGCCGGGAAGTGCATCTGTCAACGTAGTAGACGCGCCCAGGCATATCAGGTTTTCGCCTGTTATCGCAGGTACATATGGCGTAGTAATTACGTGAATAGTATGCGTGGCAGAGCTGTTGCAATGCCAGTTATACACGGTGTAGGTAAGTGTCACATAACCGGTGTCCACACCGCTCAGATTGCCGAAGCTGTCAATAATGGCAATCGACGTGTCTGATGATGTCCAATAGCCACCACCCGCGCTGCTCCCGACCGATGTACTGGTATTGAGACAGATAGAATCCGGCACATTAAGAATGCCGGTATCGGGGATAGCTATTACCGTAAAGAAATTATGCACTTCTGCCGAACACCCGTAGGCGTTGGTAACAGTATAAGTGATCATTGTTGTGCCAGCGGATAGTCCAACGACATAACCTGACAATCCAATTGTTGCTATCGACGGATCGCTGATCGTCCACGTACCGCCTGGAAGCGAAGTAACCACGATTAACGAATCGTGCAGGCAGACAGTATCGGCTGATATACCTGCCAGTACTGGTGACGGTGCGATATAAACCTCCATATCGACGGCAGCCTGACAGCCGAAAGTGTCCGTGTAGAAATATACCACGCCGCCATAACCCGTATCTACGGTGGTCAAATGGCCGCTGCTGTCTACGAAGTCTATTGTTTCGTCGGCTGTCTCCCAATATCCACCTGGTACACCGTCAGTATATACCGCAGTGCTGCCAAAGCATACCATAGTGTCGCCCACAACTGGCGGCAATACAGGAAGGGGGTGTACGGTAATCAGGAACGTATCAGAATTAGTACACCCATGCAGGTCTGTATAGGTATAGGTTACTATACCCGTCCCTACTGAAGACCCTTGGCCCAATCCAAAGTATGGCGACATGAGGGTTACGCTGCCGGAGGCTGTCCAGGTGCCACCGACCACCGAATCCGTAAGATCAGCCCATTGCAGGATACAAAGGCTGCGTTCGCCCTGGATAGGCGGGATGACAGGCAAAGGATATACAATGACTGTTTTTGTTCTGGTAAAGGCACATCCGTGTCCGTCGGTTTCCGTCACGGTATAAGTGGTGGTGGTGGTCGGATGAGCATTGGTCACAGCACAGGTTGGGCAGCTCAGGGAACCAGAAGGTGACCATGAGAATGACAGACCTGAAGAAGGTGAGGCGGTCAACGTGGTAGAACCGCCGATACAGAATGCCGTATCACCGCTGATGGAGAATGGTGTCAGCACATACGAGCTGACGTAGGTAGAATCCTTGCGGGAGCAGCCATGCGCATCTGTGACCGTCAGCACATACCAGCCGTTCATGGCTGTTGTCACCGATGTTAATAAAGGATTGTGCGCAGCCGAGGTATAGCTGCCAGGGCCTGTCCAGCCATATGTATAACCAGGAGTGCCACCGGATACACTGTCGTATAGCTGTATATTCTCGCCGTTGCACGATGGGCCTGTATTACCGATCAAGGTAATGTCAGGTCGTGAATAAACCGTAACGGTCGTTGTTGATTTGGATTGGCACCCGTGTGCGTCTGTACCGGTCACCGTGTAGATCGTAGTCGTTGCCGGTGTGGCGATAACTGGTGTTCCGGTTGCCGGAGCTAATGAGCTGGAAGGTAACCAGGAATAGGAGACAGCGCCACTTGCTGTGAGCGTGGACGATTCACCGGGACATAAGGCAGACGGCGTTGCAGTAACGGTTAGTACGGGTAATGGATATACAGTGATCAGGGTGTTGGTGGAACCAGTACACCCATAGATATCTACTCCTGACACCGCGTAAATCGTAGTTACTGTTGGCGAGGCCACTACTGTGCCACCGGAAGTAGCCGATAGCGTGCCTGCCGGAGACCAGGTGTAGGAAATATATGTTGAAGAGCCGGGATTTGCGGTCAGTGAAACTGTCTGCCCGTAACAAACGTAGTTCGTTGGCGATGTAGCAATGCTTATTGTGGGAATGTCCACTGTCGCAGTCACTGTTGCGGTATCGGCGCAACCATAACCGTTGGTTCCTGTAACAGTGTAGGTTGTAGTTACGAGGGGATGTGCATTAGGTGAAGCGCATGTAGTACAGGAAAGCCCTGTTGATGGATACCAATGGTAGCCGGTTCCCCCGCTTGCCGTTAACGTCCTGCTTCCGCCATAACAGACGACCACAGGTAAACCAGCAGACAGACTATGTGGGTACACTGTTATAGCATGTGTCTCCGTATCTGAGCAGTTCCAGGCTGTCGCAGCCGTCAATGTTACATTTACAGGGCCGCTTGCTCCGACCGTGTATGTAGGAGAACTTGTCGTAGCAGATGGCGAGAACGACCAATGCCAGGTATTGACCGGGGAATACATACTGGCAGAAGCATCATGGAAGGTGACAGCTGTAAATGGACAAACGGGATTAGGCGAGAAGTTAAAGGCCGCATGTACGGAATCTACCTTTATCGTGTCCATGCCATGACTTAATATATGGCAGCCGTGTTTATAAATGACCATTTGAGGTATATACACACCGGGATGCTGGTAAATATGATTGATCGTGTCGGAGGATAGCGCTACTTGCGTGGTCAGGTCACCGAACTCCCATTTAATACTATCGACATACCCGATAATAGGCGTAAAGTGCTCGACGAGGGGGGAGCAACCCATGCCGGGATAAGTAAACCCGCCGGTATCGCTCATGAAATGCAGAATGTGAGTGACCGTACTAACGCAACCAAACGAAGTTGTAACTGTTAAAGTAACAGGCACGTCTCCGGTGGTAGCGGAGCTGTATGCATGAGAAGAATTTCTGTAGGGGGATCCACTGCCATCACCGAAATCCCAATGGTACGTATAGAACCACGCGCCGGTATCGCTGCCAGCCCACAGGGTACTCAGATCTGTAAAATTGATATTGAATGGCGGGCAGATCAGGAAGGTGTCACTCATTGCAAATTGCGCATGCGGATCGGTTGCCAGTATTACGTCGCTAAAGGTATCCCTGCAACCGATACTATCAATGGCTATTGCAGTAACTGTGTACGTCCCAGCTACGGGATAGGTATAATCGACAGAGTTTCCCGTTGTCGTAACCGACACTCCATTGCCGAAATTCCATATAGTTGTCGTGTTACTAAAATTAGCTGGGTCTTGCAGGTTCTGTGCTGAATGAGAGCAGAACTCTCTTGTTCCAAAATCTGCATGTGGATGCATTTCGGTAATATATGCAGGTTTAACCAGCGTATCCCTGCATCCGAAGCTATTGATGACGATAGCCTTTACAGTGAATGTGTCAAACGGCACATACTCATCGTTGGTGGTATAAATGTGGGACGTAAATGTAGTATCGGAATATGCCGTTCCTCCATCGCCGAATGTCCATATAACACTATCCACAGGTGCGAATACCGAATGGACACTGGTATCTGTAAAGGTCACTGACATGGGCCAGCAGCCGACCGGCGGTGTTGCCTTAAAGGCCGCCTCAAGCTTTGCCAGGTACAAGTGCCTTGTAAAAGTATCGGAACAGCCGTGTATGTCGGTAATGACCAGAGACATGGTATCAATACCTGTATGTGTCATAGAATCTTCAAAATGACTGTATACCGGATAATAGATGCCCCCGCAGCCGTTCATGGCCGAATCAACATGTACCAGTTGCCTGTCCAGCCACCACGCAAACCTGCGTATATGATGCGTTGTGTCCAGAATGGAATTGAAATACAACAGGTCAGGAGCGCAAAGAGTAGAATCAGAAACGGTGAATCCCGCATCTATACTTATCGGGGTGAGAGTAACGGAGGCTGTGTCTCTGCATCCCCATGTGGCATTGTACGTAGCCAAACGGATGGTCACTGGTGTACTGGTAACATAATTCAGGTTGGTAAGCGATGAAGTTCCGCCCCCAGGCAATAGCCAGGTTGAAGTCGTGGAGCCTACAGATGTATTATGCAACAGGAATGAATCCGTATGACGACAATTATAGTCAACTGTAATGATTGCCTGTGGCGGGTGTACCCTGATAGTATCCGTGTATGTCGCTGAACAACCCCTGTTATATGCCGTTAGCTTAACCGGCAAATTACCCGATGCCTGGAACTCGTGTATTGCTGTCAATACAAGGCCGGTAGAATCTTTCGTTCCGTCGCCATAGTTCCACACCAGATGGTCAATATGTACCGTACTGGTTGATGTATCAGCCGTAAATGTCACCGACCCACCGTAACAGAGCGTCGTCGGTGTTGCCGTGTAGGTAATAGCCGGATGTACGCCTACGCCTATAACTACCGTATCCTTGAAGGTACAGCCATTTGCGGTGGTGATAGTGCAAGTAACCGAATAATTGCCGACAGCAGTAAAGGTGTGTATGGGGGTGGCACCGGTAGAAGTAGGCGAACCGTCACCGAAATTCCATAGATAGCTGGTGGTTGCGTATGGATAATTCACGGGTGGGTATAGATAAGGAACGGTTGTTTTAGTGCTTACTCTGAACGTATCGGTTAGTGACACACAACCGCCGTAGCTGGATGGCTTAATGTCAAATATCATATTGTAAGTCGTGTCAATACGCCTTACCGTGTCCCTGCATCCATGCCGGTCGGTAATGTACATGGCAGTCCTGTTCAGGATATATGTTGTGTATGGTGTACACCCCTCGTAATGAAAGACTGAATCTAATGCGCCGGGAGAGAATATATGGCTTACCGTATCTCCGGAAGCTGTACCATGATCCCCAAATTGCCAGCGGACGGTGTCGCCGTAATGTGTTATGCCATTGTACTTCAACGTGTCCTGTTCCGGACAAGGATGCAGCGGCGTAATGGTAAAGCTATCGGTAAAAGGTGTTATCGTTACTGTATGATTGACACTACAGGTAAAGGTCAGGCTACCATAATACTGATACACAACAGACAGATTGGCAGTGTACACACCAGGGGCAGTGTAGGTATGTGTGGCTACTGTGTCCGAATGCGATACAGGGCTTCCATCGCCAAAAGTCCAGGTAACGCTATTTCTTGCTCCACGGCTTGTATCGATAAACGTCTCTACTGTATTCAGGCAGACATTCGTATCAAACTTGAAGCCGGTACTATTGACCACGATAGGATTATTTACGGCATCGCTATCCACGCATCCGTGAACATCTGTAACAATTGCTTTGGGATAGTAAATGCCGGGATGAGTGTAAGTATGATTCAATGCAATCCCTGTTCCCGTTGTTCCATCGCCAAACCTCCAAATGTAGGATAAGGGCGCGTCGCCGCTTGTACTCTGATCTAACATGGTGGTTGCAGGAACATTACAGAATTGGCTGGGATAGCCATCATTCACGTAGACATTCGGCTTGGTATAGACATGAATATAAGAAGTTACAGTTCCCGATGCATTACAACCGGCTGCATTGGTGTCAATCAATGTGATATTATAATAACCCGCCGTCGGATAGGCATGTGCGCCATTTGTGGCAGTGCTGAACGTTCCATCGCCAAAATCCCAATGCTGCCTGAGCGGCCCGGCAACGCCAGGAGTAGATATATCTGTAAATGTTATGGTCACACCCGGGCATACAGCCGTTGCACTGGCTGTAAAATGCACGACCGGTGGAGGATTGACAGTGATAGTTGTTGTTGTGGAGGCAGTATGCCCTGCACTGTCTACCGTTAACGTCACTGTGTAGATGCCCGCAACGGAAAATATATGCGATGCACTATCCGCAGATGATGTTTCACTTTCTATGTGCCAGGTATAAGTTGCGCCAGGCGATGTAGTGCTGTGAAAGCTGACCTGTAACGGCGGACATCCTGATGAAACGCTCGGCGTTATGCTTACCGTAAGCGCCATCGAGGTAAATGACAGCAGCATTGTCGCAATAAACACGACAATTTTTGAATAAATCTTCTGCATATTTAAAGTAATTAAGTGTGTGTACAATATTTACAAAACAGAATTTTCGATAATTCGAGCTAACGTACTCAATCTAATCAGATATTTTACCGGGAAAAACCCCGTATTTACCCGTGAAAATGACCCCCTTTATGGTTAATTGTGGTGAAATTGCCGATATCACCCCTATTTATTTGAAAATCAGGCATTAAAAATACGATCAAGGCATATTTCCAAATTGCGCAATGCCATTTTTTTAATGCTCACCAATACGTTTTGAACTTATTTCAAATGGTAAGCAATATGTTTCTAAATAGTTGGCAATATGTTTCCAATATGTTGGCAATATGTTTTTAAATGGTGGGCAATTTTTTAGCCCGAATCTATCGGTGCGCACAGTTGCTCCACATATGTTTTAACCATTTTCCGGCTATATGATTTTGGCAGGTACAGATCAACCGCGCTAAGTAATGCTTGATCGGCTATGTTATTCAGCGCATACCCGATCACTTTTATTCCAGGTATAGCAGCCTTTATTTTAAGTGCAATGCTTTGCGCATCCGCTGATGTCATATTCAAACAGCAAGCGTGTAATGGTTGGTGTGCGAAAGACGTGACAGTCATAAAGTCTTTGAGGTTGCTTTGTACAGAAACGTCAAACCCCATGTCCTGTAGTGAAAAAACTAATGATTCGCGTATCAGTGGATAGTTGTCGATTACGGCTAAAACGATTTTTCCCATAGTGATCAGTTTACATTGCGTACGTTATTTCCCAACAGCCAACGCTCGAATTTGTCTCCGTCGTCCGGCACATGCTGAACTACTTTGCCATTCTTGAGCGAAATAATAAAGGTGTCAAGAACATGCATAAATGCCGATAGCTTCGAGGCTTCATAGTTGAAGTTCGGGTAGTGTTCCTCCGCTGTCATTTGTGTTGGTTTTGATGTGCCTGAAGTTCCGGTAGCACGAAAAAAGAAAGGAGCGTGAACCTCAGAGCTATTATTTTTCAGCCTGGAGGAACCGCGAAGCCCTGACAACCGTGAATAATAGATGAAGCCACACCCCTTAGAGGTGCGCTCTGCATCCTTTCTCGATTGTCTGATTGAAATTCGCGGTTTCCCAGGTTGAAGAAAGTTAGCTAACGCTACTTTTTGAATATGTTATTATTATGCTTTTCTTATACGCTAATTATTTGGATATAAAAGTACAATTACAATTTTGATAAGTTTATCATTTTATAAAAAAATTCTATCGGTTCAACGAAGAATAGTTGTTACAGGATCAAACGTACCACGTGATCCTGGTCTTGGTCGGCGAAATGAAATATAGCGTTACAGCCGAGTGTCGATCAGTGATCTTATAACCTCATCACTCAGTGGTTTCGCTAAAAAGTTTTTTATGATCGGGTGGATATATGCTCTTTCCAGATCATGGGGATGTATGGAGGAGGACAAAAGGTACACCGTAACGTAATTGAATATCCGGGAGTTTATCTTCGTAGCATTTTCTATAAAATCCAGGCATTCATTACTGACATATGTATATCGAGTAGCAATATGACCGGAGTAACAAACATTCTTCCAGCGATCTCGTCAGCAAAAAACGACAGCCCTTCCCTAGGCTCATAAAATACGATGATATTGGAGTCCGGAAGATTTCTTTTTATCAGCAGGCTCGTAATCTTTATGCTTAGCTGATCGTCATCGATAATAATAATATTAGCCTGGTCTGCCGCTATCTTCCTGTCCATACATCTTCCTTTTAACCGTGAAAACAAATATAGCCCTAAACTTCTTAACGAATATTAAATTCATATTGTATAATTAGTTACCAAGTAATACGGTATGATGCGGTCATATTCAAATACAATACCGAGGATACGATCCAGCCTCAACCGGAACAACTCGGAACAAACCGGACATTTTTAGACAGTGCCAGCATTATCTGTATCGACCGGAAACATTACCGACAGTGTTACCGAAAGAGGTAATTCTACAACACAGTTATACACTGCAATACATAGTATCACACAATCCGGTAAAGCCGCCTGTCCCGTGCGTTAGATATTTGTACCGAAGCAGCAAAGCGCAAGCTTTTGTTGATTCATTAAAACCCAATTCCTATGGTTCAGTCAATCATTAAAAACGGCAAGCTGAAGCTACTGCCTTACTCTCTTGTTGAGCTGTCAACAGTTTACAACGTTTGTGACCGTACAATGAAAAAATGGCTGAAGCCATTCGAGCAGCAGATCGGCCCCCGCCTGGGCAGGTATTATAACATCAGCCAGGTGCGTATGATACTGGAAAAACTCGGTTTGCCGTCAGAAATAGAGCTGGATTGCTGACACGGTATAACGTTGTCTTGCACTGTTCAACACCGTTCGACATAACTCTGCACAACACGACACAACCCTGGAAAGCAGCTTTAAAATCCATTTCATCTTTGTGTTATAAATCCAACGAAAACTATGATAAAGACAGAAACGGCACAGACATCAGCACACTTCAGCAATGTGCTGCTTACGGGAACTATCCTGCTGGCCAACGTCGATATGAACGGACTGCTGGACTACGGATTGAAAGCTTTTTTGGGCGGTGCGATATGGCTGGGCTATAAGCTCACCGGAGAGTACCTGGAACGCAGGAGAAAAAACCGTAAGCTATGAGCATCACCAATAAGATCATCGCGGGTACCGTGTTGGGTGCCGGGGCGGTGGCTGTGGTTGCTTACTTTAAAAATATCAATAGAGCGCAGGCACAGTTACAGGTCATACCCAACGCCAGTATCTACCAGCTAAGCCTCGAAGGGCTGACGGTCAAGGTGGATGCCCTGCTGAAAAACCCGACAGGAGCCAGCTTTAAGATCAAGTACCCGTTCATACAGCTGACGCATAAAAATGTGCTGGTAGGCAGTTCGCAGGTCGTCAACAAAGACATCAAAATACCCGCATATGGGCAGGTGCTGATCAAGGACATGATGGTGAAGATACCGGTGCTCAGCTTCTTTTCTGTGGTGTATGATATGGTGCAGTCGTTGTTAAGGAATCAATCCATCGTATTTACGATAGCTGTGATCACTACAGTTAACCTGGGATGGACAGAAGTAGCTTTTGAACACAAACAGGACCTGACAGTTAAGAAATAAAACCCACACGCAACAAACAAAAAGTGTGTTATGGAAGCGAGAAGACAACGGAATATCAGAAGCGGCGCACAATACGATCACCTGTTCCCTAAAGCGAATGTAGATACGCATACCGTTCAGAAGAATGCCAACGTCAGCGATACAGTGGCCTTTATCCCTAAGGTTGTCCACGAAACGCTCAGCCATACAAAGGGCATAGCGGCAGTACTGAAAGGTAACAGCGACTACAATACCTGTAGAGCGATATGGCAGTTCGTGTACGACCATATTGCCTACCGCAAGGACAAGGACGGCTATGAGCAGATCCGCGCACCGGCAAGATCGTGGCATGACCGCAGAAGCGGGGTGGACTGCGACTGCTATACCACCTTTATCAGCAGCATCCTTACTAACCTGGGCATCCGGCACAAGCTGCGCATCACCAAGTACAGCAGGGATTATTTCCAGCACATCTACCCCGTAGCAATGCTCGGCAATAAACAGGTCATACTGGACTGCGTAACAGACAAATTCGATTATGAAGTACCCTACAGTGAAAAAAAAGACTATCCTATGGATTTACAGTATTTGAACGGCTTAGATGACGTTGATGGCCTGGACGACCTCGAAGGCGCAGGCGACCTTGCCGAACTCGGCAGATTATTCAAGAAAAAGTCCGGGCAGAAGAAAAAGAAGAAGGGCGGCTTTTTCAAAAAGATAGGCCAGGGCCTCAAAAAGGTCAACCTGAAAAAAGTCCTCAATGTGGTCAATAAGATCAACCCTGCCACAGTTGCCCTGCGCAATGGGGTACTGGCCTCGATGAAACTGAACGTCGGCAATGTGGCCAAACGCATCCGGTGGGCTTACCTCACCGAAGACCAGGCCAGGGCAAGGAAGATGAACATTGACAGGTGGCGCAAGCTGGTACAGGTGCGTGAAAAGCTGGAGAAAATATTCTTCGGTGCCGGTGGCAAGCCTGCCAACCTTAAAAAGGCCATCCTGCATGGCAAGGGCAATAAGGATCACGCTGTTAATGGCTTTGACGGCTTCGGCATGATCAATAGCAACTACCACCATAATCACCCATTACACCCGCTCAACCGCATGCACAAGCAAATGCCGTTGCGGCAACTGTTAGGCG
>CAZPOT010000025.1:0-35511 GCA_964588295.1 uncultured Flavipsychrobacter sp.
GCAGCCTGTATCGTGTCCAGGCGGCTGTTACAGCCCACCATTTCGTGATAGTACCTTTTCTCCTGTCCGTGGTTAGCTATCATTTTCAGCTTGCGGGCCAGTTCATCGTCGTTGGTAAACATGGCACCACCATCGCCATAGCAACCCAGGTTTTTACTTGGGAAGAACGACGTGCAGCCAATAATGCCCATCGCCCCTGTTTTGCAGGTAGTACCGTTGGAGAATGTATACGTGCTGCCAATAGCCTGTGCGTTATCTTCTACCACATGCAGGTTATGCTCTTTGGCAATAGCCAGCAGCGGCTCCATATTCACAGCCTGGCCATACAGGTGCACCGGTATGATAGCTTTTGTTTTTGGCGTGATAGCATTTTTAAGGCTATCCATATTCATGGTAAATGTATCGGGGTCTACATCTACGAACACCGGGGTGATGCCCAACAATGCAACCACTTCAACAGTGGCAATGTATGTATAGCTGGGGGTGATCACCTCATCACCCGGCTTCAGGCCCAGGGCCATCAGTGCTATCTGTAAGGCATCTGTACCATTGGCACAAGGAATAACGTGCTTCACACCAAGATACTGAGCCAGCTCTGTGGCAAAACTGTTCACGTGGGGGCCACCGATGAAGGCAGCACTTTCGATAACATGGTTAATGGCAGTGTCAACTTCTGACTTTATTTTCTGGTATTGCCTTTTCAGGTCAACCATTTGTAGCTGCTGCATATGTGTTTTTTAACGCGTGCGAAATTACAGTTTTTATTACCGCGGGAGAAAAAAAGATAATGGTTATATAATGCCGGCCATAAAACCGAGATAGTGTCTCATACTTCAAAGCCACTTAAGTACCCATGCACCACAAGGTCGTCCTGGTTACGGATATATACAGACCTGCCTTCTTTCATCAGGTATAGCTGGTCGCTTACCTGCAGCAAGTACCGGTACATGTGATCGGTAATAATAATACCTTTATTTATTTTTACCTGCACTAACAGATCCTTCAGCCTGTCTATAAAAAGCGGCATAACATGGGTAAAAGGTTCATCCAGTAATACAAAACGCGAGGGCATCATCAACAGTATCAGCGTTGCCCATAATCGCTCACTCCCGCCGGATAGTTCTTCAACTTTCCTATCAACATCGCCGGACAGCTCGGGGAAAATCTCCAGTATGCGGGAAATATCGGCATTAAACTGACGAGCTATAGCTCCAATATTTATACCGGGAGGCAAAAACGGTTTTTGAGGTAAATAATTGACCAGTGCAGGCCTGCTGTAACAACCTTTAATAGCGGTACCATTAAGAAATATATTGCATTCATCAACCTGCAGCGTACCGTACATAGCCTGCAGCAAAGTAGATTTGCCCGCCCCATTCCGGCCCAACAATCCAGTGATGCGCCCTTTCTCTGCGCGGATGGTAGCCCCTTTAATGATATCCCGGCCTACGGCAGAGAAGAATACATTTTCCGCAAGCAGTATATCCTTTTCTACATTACCTGGTGTATGAAGCATATGGCGATTACAAAAATGAACAGATCAACCGTGAAATAACCCATCCACAACAGGCGTCTTGATATATGCAGGTTGTAATAATAAAAAAGCCTGTTCCTGTGAATTGTGTTTACAAAGTAACATATACCTGCATTGGTGACCAGCTTTATAAGCAATAGGTTAATGAACTGGGCATCCGCCCAATAAATATAGCAGCACAATGCAGACACCACTAATGGTGCCATGCAATGATGTAAATAAAAAGCCCATAGTGCGTTGGCACGTATCATGCACGTAAAAAACGACAAATACATAAACTTATTGTGAAAGCAGAATCGGGCGCAGTATAAGCCTACTCCTGCCACAGAAACGGGAAGAGAATTACCCCCAAAAGGATTATCAGGCAGTCCAGCGCCACCAATATACCGGCAAGTCCGCCCCACCCCTCCACATAAACAGGGCTGAGCGCTATAACAGCCAGCTTGCTTAAGATCATCAGCAGCGGGGTAACCAGCGGAAACCCAAGGATAGCCATCAGGGCCGAATTTTGCTGCGCCCTTGCTGCCACTGCCGATAAAAAAGTAAATACAGACGAAAGACTTAGGCTGCCCACCAAGCTAATGAGTATGAACAAACCGCCGTTGGCTAACGGCCAGCCCAGCATCAGGTAATAAAGAAATAGCGTCACCAGGTTCATGACCAGCATCAGCAGGATGCTGTAGGTCATTTTAGCGAGCATAAATGTTATAGGATGAACCAGCGTATAATAATACCGGAACCGGTTGGCATGCTCCTGTAGAAAACTCTTGGCGACAGAATTTACTGCCACGAACAACTGGGTAAGCCAGAATAAAGCATTCCATACACGGGCTTCAGGCTGGCCATTCATCATATACACCACGAAAACGGTACCGCCTACGTATAGTAAAACACCAAAAAGTGTATGCTTCTGGCGCCATTCAATGAGCAGATCCTTTTTTACCAGCGATATAAATGCATTTCCCGGCATGCGGCGGCAAAGGTAATATCTATCTCAGTAAATAATATTAACTAATTTAGCCGCACTAAATACCGCTCAATTATATGAAAATCCTTCGTCACTTGCCCTCCCTTTCGGCGCTGATAATTGCTACTGTTTGTGCCTTTTCGGTCAATATTAGTAACGGACAAACAATTTCCACCATTGCCGGCGGATCAGGCCCAGCCTATTCCGGCGATGGTGCAGTAGCAACAGCCGCTCATCTCAATTCGCCTTCCGGCGTTTTTGTAAATGTTTCGGGCGAAGTTTTCATTGCGGACGGTGGCAACGGTAGCGTAAGAAAAATCACCACCGATGGCGTCATACATACGGTAGCAGGTAATGGCACCAATGGATTTGCCGGAGATGGCTACGCAGCTACCGCAGCAAAGCTTAACAATCCCCAGGCAGTAATTACCGATGCAGTGGGCAACATTTATATTGCAGATCACGACAACCATAGGGTGAGGAAAGTGAATAGCGCCGGGATCATCACTACCATTGCCGGTACTGGTGTGATGGGTTTTGGCGGGGATGGCGGCCCGGCCACAGCAGCGAAGCTGAATTATCCCTCGCACCTTTTATTTGACGCAGCGGGCAACCTCCTGATAGCCGATGCTGGCAACGGACGTATCAGATCAATTGACCCTGCCGGCAATATTAGCACGACAGCAGGAGGAGGAGGAGGAGGCCTTGGCGATGGCGGCCCAGCTACAGCAGCGGGGCTTTACTGGCCAAGAAGCATGGTATACGATGCCGGGGGAAATATGTACATCGGCGATGAGCTGCACAACCGGGTAAGAAAAATAACACCCGCCGGAATAATAAGCACAATTGCAGGCACAGGAAGTGCCGGTAGCGCCGGAGATGGAGGACCAGCTACAGCAGCACAACTCAACGAGCCGACGGTTGTTGATATAGACGGCGCGGGCAATTTATATATAGCAGAATTTCATGGACACAGAATACGTAAAATAAATACTTCCGGTGCAATATCCACATGGGCAGGCAACGGGGTTGCTGGATATTCGGGGGATGGCGGCCCTGCTGTGTCAGCCCAGTTAAACAAACCTCTTGCTCTTTATTGCACCTCAGGTAACCTCTACATTGCAGATAATGCAAACAATGCCGTGCGGGCAACCCCAATTTGTATCGCACCGGTGGTCGGGCTAATTAATGGCCCTGGAAATATCTGCCAGGGCGACACCGTAAGGCTGACAGATACTGTGGCCGGCGGAGTGTGGACAAGCAGCAACCCCGCAGTAGCCTCCATAGACTTTTCCGGGTTGGTTACGGGACTTTTGGCGGGTACCGATACAGTTAAATACGCTATTTATAACGAATGTGGCTCAGATAGTGCAACCCTTATTCTAAACGTAAACTCCAAACGCACATGCGACAGTGTTACCGCCGTAAACAGCATAATAACAGGTGAGTCGTACCGCGTTGCCCTATATCCCAACCCATGCGATGGAGATTTTTCTATCCGTATATCATCTGCGTCGCAGGAACCTGCACAGATAGTTGTTTATGACCTGGTGGGGAAAGTAGTTGAGGAAATATCGATCAGCACTAACGCTGATCATCAGTTACAGTTAAATACCCCACCGGGCGTATACTATTTGCATGTAAAAACCAGATATCCAATTTCTACTCAAAAGATTATCGTGCGTTAACTGGTAAATAATAACCGGACCATATGCACCGCAAAATTGCAGGAGGCAGGACAATATGAGAAGATCAGATCGATAACTATTTAAGCGCTTTGATGGCTGAAATGGTAAAATATATTATTGTAACAAGCAATAAATACCAACGATATCAGTAATTTTAACGTCTATTACTGTAACGTCTTTCCGGCAGCACCGGACTCATGAAAAAACATCAATGCTCTATGTTCAGGCCCTTAACATTACTTATTACCATTTTATTTGCGTGC
Organism: uncultured Flavipsychrobacter sp.; assembly: GCA_964588295.1. GTDB lineage: Bacteria > Bacteroidota > Bacteroidia > Chitinophagales > Chitinophagaceae > Flavipsychrobacter. Next base: position 4,453 of record CAZPOT010000025.1, read on the forward strand.
AACAGCCTGTTTGCGCAAACGCTTTTTCCTGTACCTAACATACCTGGCGTATGCGGCGTATCAGGTTGTATCGTTAGCATGGCGGGTGGCAGCGGTGGTGCCAGCAACAGTTCCGGCACAGGCTTCCCCGACGGTGGCCCTGGCGGTAAGGCCGGCCTCATCACCTGCACATTAAATGTGGCCACTCCCGTGGTCGTCACTTCTCTCACCTATTACGTAGGCATGGCAGGCGCTACCGGCGTACCCATTTACACAGGCACCACAGGTGCTGCAGGCGGCACTGGCTACGGCCACGGCGGCAATGCAGGTAGTTTTGCCGGCCCATCTGGGTTTGTAGGTACCGACGTGAGTGGCGGTGGCGGTGGCGGTTCTTCCGCTGTGCTTAATACATCGGGCGGTACCGTAATGCTGGTAGCGGCTGGTGGTGGTGGTGGTGGCGCGCTCACGCCGTCTGTTTATGGCGGCGATGGTGGTGCCGTAGGTGCCACCGGTGGCAGCTATGCACCTAACTTTGGCGGCACAGGCGGAACGCCGGGTGTTTTTGGTGCAGCTGGTGGCGCGGGCATTACATATACCGGTGGTGCTGCAGGCGCAGCTGCCCCGGGCGATGGTGGCAACGGCGGAACCGGACCAACAGGCAGCCAATCTGCCGGCGGTGGTGGCGCAGGCTACGGCGGTGGTGGTGGCGGCGGTGCCGGCAATACAGTATTTGCCGGTGTAAACACTATTACCGCAGGCGGTGGCGGTGGGGCTAACTATGTAAGCCCTACAGCATTAACTACCAGCCTTATCAATGGCACAGCTACAGCCTCCGGCAACGGGTATGTAAACCTTACACTATACCCCGATATTGCCAGCACTACCGGCGTGGTATTTTGCACAGGTGGTACATCTACATTTACAGAAACAACCCCGGGTGGTATATGGAGCACATCTGATGCTACTATAGCTACTGTGAGCGCATCTGTAGGTACATCTATAACTGTTACCGGCGTATCTGCCGGTACAGCCAACATTTCTTATACCGCAGGCGGTTACTGGTCTTATGTTTGCGTTACGGTCAATACCGGTGCATCACCTATTATTGGCCCCACCAACGTATGTGCCACACAAACGATCAGCCTCAGCGATACCACGGGCACAGGCACTTGGACCGCAAGCCCGGCCAGCATAGCAAGCATATCGCCAACCGGCGTGCTCACCGGCCTCACACCCGGCGTAGCTACTGTTACCTATACATTACCGTCAGGATGTAATGTAACTACACCCATAACGGTCAATCCATTTCCAACACCCATTGGCGGAACACTTGCCATATGCGAACATAACACCACAATACTTACAGATGGAGTAACCGGAGGTACCTGGACCAGCTCCGACCCACTGGTAGCTACTATCGACCCATCGACAGGATTGATCACTGGCGTCAGTGCGGGCTCTACTACCATCACATATGGGTTCACGGGTAACTGCGCCGTTAATGCAGGGTTCACCGTTTACCCTACGCCTATGATCACCAATACTTCATCTACCGACCCCACAACCTGCTTTGGTACAGATGGCTCCATAACCCTGGATGGGATGATACCGGGCACAGCCTACCTGGTAAATTACGACTACAATGGCAGCCCGGCAGCCCCCGTCACGGTAACAGCCAATGCCACCGGGTATGTAAAGATCAATATACCATCTACCGGGCTGCTAGCCGCAGGGATATACGACAACATTAATGTCACCAATACTACCACGGGTTGTACATCACCTTCAGTTGGTCCTATTATATTGTCAGACCCTCCGCCACCTCCTGCCCCTACCATCACCTACCAGCCGTTATGCGAACATCAGACGCTGATGCTGCAGGTTACTGATGCGTGGCCTGGCGGAACCTATTCGTGGACCGGACCTGATGGCTTTACATCCACCATCTCTGATCCCGTTGTCCTTAACGCAACAGCCTTAAATGCCGGTATCTACTCTGTTGTATATACACTGCTCAATTGCCAGAGTCTGCCGGGCACTGCCAACGTTATTATAAGCAACCCGCCACAGTTAACCAATGTAACGCCCGACCAGACGATCAGCTATGGCAGCAGCGTTCAGCTGGATGCCCGCAACGCGAGGTTTTATATGTGGATACCAAATGATGGCAGCCTCAGCAATCCTAACATCAACAACCCGGTAGCATCGCCGCTGATTACCACCACTTACACTGTGTTCGGCATGAACGAATTTGGCTGCCGCGATTCCGCCTATGTAACTATAACTGTAGACAGCGTGGGCGATGGCGGCATACCTACCGCATTTACGCCTAACAACGACGGACATAATGATGTATTCCACCTCATCGGTTTCAAGTTCCATCACCTGGTAGAGTTTCGCATCTTTAACCGCTGGGGACAGGAAGTATTCTACACCACAGATATCAAAAAAGGTTGGGATGGCACCTATAACGGTGTGCCCCAGGAAATGGGTAATTACTACTACCAGGTTATTGTAGCTGAGCCCGACAATATGGTTGAGAACAAAGCCTACAAAGGCAGTGTAACGCTGATAAGATAACCATACTCTTTACTAAAAGGAAAGCGTTGAAGAACCATCTTCAGCGCTTTTTTGTGTTCATAATACAGGCAATGAAAGGATCTGATTTGTACCTAAATAGCAACATCAATACGGCACACCATTAAATGTCCAGGTGCAGCAGGTGCACCGTTTTTCAGGAGGGGCAGCCAGCGGGTCAGCTACTACCAATATCCCATCCTGCACCGTAAGCCGGGAATAGTAGGTACTCTCACCCATTCCTACTGTGCCTGCCGTACCACCCTGGCAATGCAGATCCACAAGCCGGAAAACAGGCTCCTGTTTATCCAGCCTGCCCACCGCTTCCGAAAAAACTTCATCCCAGCTCTGCCCTACTTTAGAAAGCAGGAACCGGTATAGGGGCGTGTAATCATACCCTGCCCTGGAGCGGGGCATGGACCTGTGTGTACCTTCAAAACCTTTCAGCTCCTTAGTGTTCCTGTCATCGCGGAAACTGGATTGGTGATACCCCCAGGCTGTTTTATTATACTTGCGGTAAAGAGGAGGTTTTGCCCTGTTCATAGCGAAAAATTTCAGTAAGTATTTATATTCGATGCTAGCTCCTGGTCATCAGATCATAGATCACACCAATATCTTTAGGAGATAACCGCCGGTCGGTATCCTGCATAAAATGCCGCTTAAATGCCCTGATGGTTGCTGTACTATCGCGGATATCATAACCCACTATTCGCAGTGCCAGCAGGTAATTAAAATCGGCGGGCGGAGTGTTGAGCGAATCGCTGTACCACAGGCCAAAACCATTTTGCGCCAGTGTCTTCCATGGGAAGAGAATACCCGGATCAGTTTTCCGTGCAGGTGCGTAGTCGCTATGGCCTATAAAGTTGGCAGCCGGTATATTGTAGGCTTGCTTCAGCTGGCGCAATAATACCAGCAGGCTTTTTATCTGTGCATCAGCAAAAGGCTCCGAGCCATTATTGTCCAGCTCTATACCTATGGAGCAGGAGTTCATGTCGGTGATGCTGCCCCACCTGCCTGCACCGGCATGGTGTGCCCGCAGGTAATCATTAAGCAGGTGATATACCGTACCATCCCTGCCCACCACATAATGCGCGCTCACCTCTGTACGCGGCAGCGTAAACGTCTGCAGCGTTTGCGCTGCGGTTTGCTGCGCAGTATGATGAATGATAACAAAATTAGGCTTGCGCATAGTAAAGTTGGTAGTACCAACAAAATAAGACGATGCGGTTAACGAGTCATTCGCCATAACATCGGGCCGCTCCTTAAGCCTCGCAGCAAATGCACCCGCCTGTCGTTTATATATCTTGTTAGTGGCATAATAGGGCGATCTGTTGCAAGTGATAATAGTAACACATACAAGAACAAGCACCACAATGTATAAGGCGTATCGTAAACTCATGAAAACAGCGGAATACTATAAAAATACGCATTTCCTACAGTACGCTTACACCGCCCCAAACATTTCTTTACAACCGTCAGCCAGGCGGCCATCTTACTCGCTGCCGCCTTTAGCCTTTTGCAGGTATTTGATGGTAATACCCAGCTGCCCCAGGTGATAGACATCGTGATGCACAAGCCCCTGCAACAGGTATTTATAATCTTTGCCGTAGTGGGTGGAAACAGTATCAAGATAGCTGTCGTCTTTATCCGATATCAGAGCTATAACCTCCTGCCTGCTTTGGATGAAATCACGCTTAAGGGCGTCCCACCCATCCACGCGCAGCTCATCATTCGTCCGCCAGTTGGTGGGATCATCTATTTCCATTTTAACTGTTTCCCCATTCATACGCCTGATATTGACCCTTCTCCAGGTGATAAGATGCGCCAGCAATTCCGCGGCACTATGCATATCCGGCAGCGGCCTTACAAAAGCATCTGCCTCACTCACCTGGCCCAGCTTTTTAGCAAAGTTCTCGTCCAGCCACACATCGCCATTATCCAGGTCGTTTAATTGTTGAATGATATCGTTAATAAGTATAGTCATAAACAGTATTTAGGTAGATGTAAAAATGGCTGCAGAAACAAACAGCCCAGCAAAACTGCGCGACTAAAATTGGGCCAACAAAAGAGCATACATGCACGCTGAAAAACAGTCAATATAATATATCGATTGAAAGGCTATGTTACGAACAATTGAGTTGAAGGGCCTTTCATGAATCAATTGATGGTAAAGCGGGCGTTTGATATTAAGTATATTTAACAACTATTTACAACTACTGTTTTCGTATCCCTTTCCCTACGATCTGTCCGTACTGGAGCATTTCCATTGTTATGGTTCCATCGCTTTGCTGCGCAAATTTTATCATACCATCCGCCCCACCCTGCCGGATGGCCTGAAAAGTATTTTCGGAAGTCGGGAAGAACCGCATATCCCAGTTAACATCATTGGTGTTATATATCAGATGCTTATCTAAATAGGTAAGAATATGCTTGGTAGCAGGGCTTTCAGCGTCAATATATTCACCCGCATACTTCCGGATTGAAGGCGCTGGCAGATCTGCTTTTTTAGGAAGTGGGTTTGAAGATGGCTTGTTGTCCAGGATTTCAGCGATCCTATCATAAGGACATACGCCTTTCTCAAAGTTGTTCAACACGATGACCGTCCTGTCCTTTGTAACATTATAATAGATCAGTGTAATGTAACCGTCCCAACTGCCTGTATGGCCATAGCTTAAAATGCTATCTTCTTTTTTGCGTACTTCAAACCCGAAGCCATAATTGACTGCTTTATTATTACTTGTATAGCTGGTCGCCACGACTTCATTAAACTCCTGCTGGCTGAGCAATTGATTGTTTTTTAGTGCACTGATCCATTTGTATAGATCTTCAACGGTTGAGTTTACCTTAACGTTGCCGACAATACCGTCCATGTAATAACTCATCCTGCCGCCACCATATTTTTCATCGTCTTCTGTGGTTTTCTCAAACGAATTCTTCAGCCAGACGTAGCCATAGGCATAATTACTGATCTTACGGGGCGACAGCCTTCGGTTGTAGATAAACGTTCTGTCCATCTTCAGCGGTTTAAATATCTTTTCAGAAAGGTAAGTACCGATATCCTGCCCCGATACTCTTTCAATGATCGTCGCTAATAAAGCGTAGTTGGTATTGCAGTATTTATATCGGCTATCCGGCTGAAATTCCAGTGTGTCTTTGTGCATTGCATAATAGTCGATCACATCCTGGTTGGTGGCGATCCTATCATTTTTCCAGTCTTTCCTGAAGCCCGCCAGGTATTCTGGTATGCCACTAGTGTGCCGCAAAAGATTATATATCTTCACGCCTCTGAAATCAGTCAATTCAGGCAGGTAATGGGTAATATCGGCGTTATAGTCTATTTTCCCTTCGCGGTGCAGCAATGCAATACCTACACCTGTAAACTGTTTGCTACAGGACGCCAGCTCAAAAACTGTTTGGGCATTGTTGGGTTTACCGGTTAGCTCGTCACGAAGGCCCTTTCCTGCCTCGTACAGCACTTTGCCCTTTTCAGCAATAAGTACACTGCCGCTAAATTGGTTTTGTGCAGTAAGCACGTTGAATAAAGAATCAAGCCTTTGGACTGTTGGAGATTGCTTTTGTCCAAAGCTATTGCCGGAAAGTAAAGGCAATACAAGGCACAGGATGAGCTTTTTACAATTCATCTTAGGTAGTTTTATATTTAGAATGATGGCTATGGAAGACCTTCGTGAAGAGCTTGATCTCAAGCAGATGTTTCTCCGGTCTAAAGACTTTTTGTCTGTTCTTTTATTCGTTCCGCCCGCTGTCTCATTATCGCTGCTTGTTGTGCGGCTATTATTGATTTCTGTTTTATCGCCATCGCATTCTGCTGTGCAACCATTGCTTCGCGCTGTATAGCCATTGCTTCATGATGTGTAACCATTGCTTCGTGCTGTACAGTCATTGCTTCCTCATGTGCAACCATCGCTTCTTGATGTATGGCCATGTAATCTTCTTGCCCTATTGCAGCCTCTTGCTGACGATCTTTCAGGCTTTCTTCATTATCCTGCTGCGGCACCGCTGGTGTGCTCTTGCTGCACTTCTTGATATGGGTAGCAATAAACGGTTTGGCAATAGCTGTAGTTTTTTCAGACTTGTCGCCCGCTTGCAGTGTATCAAAAAGATTTGCCTTAGCTTGTGTGTTTTGAATATGGACAACGCTGGCAAAAACGACAATAGATAATAAAGGCAACACAAGAACTTTACGGGCGTAGCTAAATTTTGTTGTAGCTGCTTTCAACATGGCAAGTCTTTTCTTAAGATGCGGATTTAGTAAGGCACTTGTGCCCGGGAGAGCGTTTGCAGAAAAGTGACTGGCCAGCAACATCTGAGCAAATACTCTTGTATCTGAATGTCCTACGGCTTTTTTATCCGCCAGGTATTCATGAATTAAGTGAATTTCTTTCCTTATCAGATAAAAGAAAGGATTGAACCAAAAGACAGATATTACAATTTCCACAAAGATCTTATCATGCGTGTGTCGTTCCCGGATGTGTGCCATTTCATGCTCCAGTATTTGTTTGCCCAAGCCGGAATCTACCGGAATAGCATGTTTCCAGAAGAGGTTTTTAAAATAAGAAAAGGGCGCATGCTCCAGATCTGTCATGTATAGGTTAACATCCTCAAGCACCTCCTTAGGAAAACGCCGTTTTAGCTTCAGGATCTTAAAAATGCCTACCAGAAACCGGCCTGTCAGAAAGGCGGCAATCAATGCAAAACTGAGCAGTAAATACTCGGGATCATACAAATGATCAGTGTGCATTACAGAACCTTGCTGTAGCTGATTCAACTTTTGGTAATTCTCATTACTCACCTGAACAGTAAAATACGTTACGCTCAATAAGGGTAATACTAAGGAAACAAAGACCGATCCTAAAAGGTAAAACCGGTTATAATGATGAAAGGTTTTATCTCTTAAAAATAATCGATAATACAAAAACAGCGCACCGGATGTCAGTATCATCTTAAAAAAATACCATAAGATTCCGGCCATCAGTCTTTCTTTTTAAGTTCATTCAATAACATCTCCAGATCTTCTATGCTCATCTCTTTCTTTTCAACCAGGAAGGAAAGCGCATTTTTATAGGAGCCTGAAAAATAATTCTTCACAACGTTTTTAATGGATTTCTGGCTGTACTGCTCTTGCGAGATCAGCGGAAAATACTCATGTTGCCTGCCTGATACAGTATAGTCTACAAAATCTTTCTCTTTTAAAACTTTAAGTATTGTGGACACGGTATTCGTATGCGGCTTAGGTTCCGGGAACAGTTCAAGAATATCTTTCAGGAAGCCCTTCTCAATTTTCCAAAGGAACTGCATTATCTGTTCCTCTGCTTTTGTTAATGATTGTATTTTCATCTCAGCAATTCTCCGGTTATAAAACAATGCAAGCCGTATCACTAATTTTTTAGTGATACAAAGATAAGGGCTGCTTTTAAATTTACAACTATTTTTTTAGTGATAACGTTTCTTTAAGAGAAACAGACCCGTATAACATTTTTTCCAACAGGTCGGGATTGGTATACTTCCATCCCCGCAGAACGCCTCCCGGAAGACGTAAATTGATCAGCAACTGGTCGGCGATAGCCATATCAGCACTGCCAGGATTACACGCGGTATAGACTAAAGAAAAAAAGGAAGAAGTGGGCAAAAACAACCGAGTATTTATAGCATCTGTAAACTTTTTCAAGACCAGACATAAGCTAACTGTTGGCTATATCGTGCGAATCTGAATTTACCGGTCTCTTTAGAATCACATCGCGCAAGTGAGCTTCATGTTCATCTCCCCATTGACCGAGTGCTGAGATTACAGGGATAAGCGTCTTCCCAAATTCTGTAAGTGCATATTCAACCTTTGGTGGAACAACAGGATAAATGGTCTTTGAGACAAGTTCATGGTCCTCCAGTTCTTTCAGTTGAATGTTTAAGACTCTGCGTGAAGCATCAGGTATTTTGCGCTGCAGTTCACTTGGCCTTTTATGCCCTTCATTAATAAACCATAGCAGCCGTATCTTCCATTTGCCATAAAGCACCTCGCCTATAAGATCGAGTCCACAATTCAGGTTCGGCAATATCTTGCGCTCATACATATTGCCAAAATTAAACGTATGCCTCAACCTGCGCAATAGGGGACAAATTTATCCCTATATGAATCGTAATTCCGTACTTGTTCTAACTGTTTTTACATACCAATTTTGCCCAGTAAATAAATCTTAATAATGGAACAATTTAATTTCAATAATGAGTTATCAGGCAGGATCGCCTTGGTAACAGGAGGCACAAAAGGTGCCGGAAGAGCGATCGCTGAAAGGCTTTTACAAGCCGGCGCAACGGTGATCATTACTGCAAGAAATGCACCTGAACAAGAAAACAGCCGGTTACATTTCATTACTGCTGACCTAAGTAAAGCTGAAGGGGCACAAAAGGTAATAAGCGAAGTATTAGCTACTTATAGAAAGCTGGACATTCTTGTAAATAACCTTGGTTCTTCAGTAACACCCGCCGGCGGTTTTTCAGCATTAAACGATGAAGATTGGGAGTCAACCCTGCAAGCTAACTTACTCGCTCCTGTAAGGCTTGACAGAGGCTTTTTACCGCAAATGATCGAGCGGAAAAGTGGTGTTATCATTCACATCGCTTCTATACAGGGCAAATTACCGCTCCACGATTCTACACTGCCCTATGCCGCAGCAAAGGCAGGACTGATCAATTACAGTAAAAGTCTATCAAACGAAGTTACCCCCAAAGGAGTCCGTGTGCTAACAGTTTCCCCGGGATGGATCAATACGACAGCATCGGAAGCATGGCTGGGCGAGATCGCAAGAAATGCAAATACAACCATAGAAGCAGCTCAGCAAAGTGTAATGGATGCACTAGGGGGAATACCTTACGGCAGGCCCGCTGAACCTAAAGAAGTGGCCGAATTTGTAGGCTTCCTGGTTTCACCAAGAGCCAGTTATTTAACAGGGACAAATTTTGTGATCGACGGCGGAACTATACCAACTATTTAATAACCTCAAAATAAAAGAACATGAACTTACCGAACGTATTAGTAGATTTAATAAAAGCCCAAAATAGCTTTGATAGCGTTGCCTATGCAAAGTGTTTTTCAGAAACAGCCGTAGTTTATGATGAAGGCAAAACACACAAAGGACGAAAAGAGATAGAACTCTGGATAGCGGATGCCAATGCACGTTACGAGGCTACCATGCAGCCCGTAGGCTTTGAAGAAAAAGGAGGAGCGGAAAGCATTCTTAAAGCAGAAACCTCAGGCAATTTTCCCGGCAGCCCTGTAGTGTTGAGTTATCATTTAACAATAGCCGATGGATTGATACAGTCATTGAAAATTACAGGATAGTGTAAGATAATATCACCCTGGATGTCAAATTCCATTAACCTGACATTGATTGAGCACGGAAAAGTCCACCCACCCGAGGGTGGATTTTCAATTATGAGAACAGCCTTACGGACAATTTAGTTGAAGGACTTAGGCTTTCTTATAAACCTCAAGGTTTTCAAGATCAAACATGGAGGTAAAGTGTGGGTGTAAGATTGAGTAAAGAAGAAAGGTCAGAGTTTGTAGCCGGCGCACCCGCACTCACACTCACTCTGACCTTTTGTGCCCCAGACGGGAAGTTTATCGAACCAAATGATTGGAATTTTAAGGCGGTTGAGCGCTATTTCATAACTTAGTGTTATGTTCTATTAATTAGTCATAGCGTATGTGACTTACACATGTACAACTTTATTCGCTTATATTGATTATTACGGTTTGCATTACTTCTGCACGATGTATTTGATGTACGCAACTCCGTTCCGAGTAATAACGCGAAGAATGTAATTGCCGGACGGGGCGTTTATCGGCATGAATACTTGTTCTTTTAAGTGTCCATTCACCTGCAAAGCATTTCCATGTAAGAAAACTTTACCTGTAATATCCAATACATCGTACTGTATGCTTTCTATATTTTGTTCAAACCCCGATACAGTAAAGTTGCCGGTGTTAGGGTTAGGCATTAATTGGAGATCACTATCGCCATTTCGATTCAGTTGGGTGATGTCGTCAGCGTCTATGTATGTTACCCTAATTATATTACTTGTGTCTATATTAGTAGTTGCACATGGAATAGAGCAATCGATTACGCTACTTACGTCAACTGTCTCATTCACGGTTAGGGTGAATGAGCTACTTGTAGCACCAGGGACCAATATTCCATTTACATACCATTGGTACGCCGTAGCAGCTCCACAATACGTGGTGGTAGAGTTGAAAGTGATTGTCTGTCCGGGAACTGTTACGGTGTCGTTGTCAGTTGTGGTGATAACATTGCTAGGTGTTACAAGCGGATAAACCGTCATGGCTAACCCCGCTGTTGTAACGGAATCATGATCAGCACAAAGAGCAGAGCTGAGCATAGTACAAGTAACTACATCGCCCAATGTCGGTGTGTATGCTAGTGAGTTGCCGGTGCCTACAATTGTCCCAAAGCGTTTCCAGTGATACACAGGAGCTAATCCGCCATTTATCGGTGTTGGATTAAATGTAACAGTGTCACCTTCGCAAACCGATGTTCCTGGCCAACTGCTTACAGTTATTGATGGCGTTACATATGCATCAACATGTAGACCATAGCGTATAGTTGCTGTTCCACACATATTTGTAACTGCATAGATAGCTGAATCATTACCGGCAGTCGTTCCACTATACACTGAACCTGTATTAGATACGTGACTACTTAAATGGTACCATGTACCTCCGCTAATGGTAGAGGATAGTGTTACAGGTGTACCTATGCATACGGTTGACGAACCGGATATTACGCCAGCATTGGGAAGCGGGTTAATAGTGACAGGATACACAGCACTTCGTGTGCCGCAGACATTAGTTTTGCTATATAATACAGTGTCCGTCCCTGCAATAAGACCATGAACTAGGCCAGAAGAAGTAATTGAAGCATGTGAGTTCGTGACAGTCCATGTGCCTCCTGTTGCTGTTTCTGCAAGTGTAATATTTGCACCTATACATACTGATGTAAGGCCCGATATGACTCCCGGCCATGGCTCACCACCGTGTAGGATGACGGCATTAGATATAGAATTAATCGTGTCTCCCGCAATGGTGGTCATGACGCATTTTATAGTATCGCCTATATGTGCAATAGGTAATACATATCCTGCACTATCGCTGCCAGCAGATACCGAATTTACATACCAGTGATAGTGTGGGGTGTTGATAGAATGAGGAGTTGCTGTAAAATGGACGGGTATTCCATCGCATACGCTATCCGAACCACTTATAGCAACGGTAACATTTGGCAGTACTATTCTATTGAACGCCGTATCAGTGAGTATCACTTCATTGTCATCAAAGTATATGCCTACGTGGCCGAGGATATCTGTACCGTCAGCTAAACCGGTTTTGGTGTTTACAGAATAGGCAAACATTCCCCTACATATGTCATGGTGTGTGCTATCAGGCAACATGATATGGGGAAATTCAAACTTTAATATTGTATGACCTGACCAATGCAATACGGTTGTATTCATAGTAGCACTGGCTCCTTCTATACGAACGGAAGAAGGCAGCAATGCATCTGATAGCGTATCTAATATATAGATATTATGTGCGGTATCATTACCGTCGTTCTCAAACTGTATTGCATAATGCAGTTTATTTCCGCTTAATATATTACCGGCTGGTGTAACTGAGATATGATTGGGGTCGTAGGAAGCTTTTACAGTGTCTACACGGATTTTAATATTGTTGGCAGGCACTACGTCCCCTGTAAAAGGCGTTGTTGCATATGCGCTATGCAATATATCGCCGGGGTATAACCAATAGGGGCTTGCTAACTCAAGGTGAAAAGAAATGTACGGTGCAAAATTGCTGGTTGAGAGACTTGTAAAATCCCATATAGCTGTAGTGTCTGATACTGACGTGGCAGCAGGCACCGAAGAAAACAAATAGAAGCCGGGGGGTAGCGACATTGTAAGCCAGCCACTTGTGGCTGCACAGCTAGCGTTTGCTGCAAACATGCCACCTATTGCGCTATGACGGCCTGCTTGTAGTGCGGGTGTAGGATACAGGTCGAACGCGGTTGACGGATTACAATCCAAGCCCATATAAATATGAGCAAAGGCCGTACCGGCTGTCGTAAATGTATCGGAGAATATACCTGATGCGGGACATGAAATATGTAAGGCTGCCGTAGAATTAATCAACCTAAACCTGTAAACGTCTCCAGGCGTGGCCATAGTATGGTAATATAAGCCGCTGGTAGCTGGTATCGTATCCACCGATATTCCATTTGAATCAACTGCAATTTGCAGACCTGCATAATTTAAATGTTCATCACCGCTGTCGAAAATGCAATTACTATTGAAATCCTCGTAAAAAGAGATTGCTATGTCCTTGCATAATAACTGTTGATAGCTGTACTCTACAGAATCTAACGGCACTCCCGCATCGTATAACACCTGTTTTATGGAGTACAACCCTGACATACTGTAGTAGTGATTAAATGTTGTAATTGCGGTAGCAGTATTGGCAGGTATCATTGTCGTAGTGTTGCTCCCATCGCCGAAACTGGTGATGAGCGAATAATTGGCGGCGTGAAGGGGTAAGCTTACGCCGAATTGAGGATTCGTACAATCTCTATACACAAATGCCGAAAAGTTGGAACAGATGCCTCCTATTGTTGGAGGAATAATGGATATAGCTTTATGTTCTAAATTTGTGCCACATTCGTTTGACAACCAATGATAAAGTGTAGTCGTACCTAATAGCATCCCAGTAACATTTGCGGTTGGCGGTGTTATGCCTGTTACAGTAGCAACAGATTCGGAACTCAATGCCCAAGTTGCCGAAACTGCCCAACTGCCGGAGTAGTGTATAGTGTCTCCTATTGGTATAACCGAGGTTCCGGTTATACCTGATGCAAACGGGGGACCATTTACGTAAATACTAGCTGACGCGTAAGCACTGCAACCGAAAATATTAGCTTCTGTGTAATGTATGGCAGAATATGTGTAAGCGATGCTATCGTGGATTATTGCTGTAGTAGATGAAGTAGGCTCAATTCTGATTGCACCTGGATATCCACTTGAGACTGACCATACGCCTGGCAAACCGTCACTACCAATAATTGTCGCAGTCTGAGTGTTTCCTGCACATGAATACCCCATTAGGTAAGATAAGGATAGAGATCCTGGATTAGGTAATGGATTTACCGTTACATCTACAGAGTCTTTAACAGACAAGCAATATTCAGAGGAATATTTTAAATAGGTATGACCTGCAGCCACGGCCCGGATCCGGAAACCAAAAGTATCAATGTAAGACCAGAATGACTGTATTATGCCCGCATCTGAAAAGCTCCATAACAACGGTGTGTGCGCCGATGGCAAAATAGTATCGCTGATAACACCAGTGCACATAGTCATAGGTGAGATATGCAGACCGACGGAAGTAACAAATGCTATTTTAAGCGTGTCACTGGCTATGTAAGGTATGCCCCCGACAATTTTAGTGCAACGGATCACTGTTTTTCCGGTGTCAAGGGCTGTTACAAAACCAGTGCTGTCATTTACTATTGCAACAGACGTATTGCTACTCAACCACGAATGTGCACTTACCGTATCACTGTTATGCATTGTAACAGTATCGCTCGGACACATCCTGAATCGTCCACGGTTCCCGGAATATACATTAAGCATTCGGGTAGCTACTACTGAAGCGCATGGCGATATAGGTTGAAAGGTAATTGTGACAGTGCCTGAAGAAAGTCCACGTACCTGCCCAGTGACAGAGTTAACGGTTGCAACAGTGGGATTACTACTAGCCCACGTACCAGTTGCCGGCACGGATGCTCCAGGCCCGTAATTAATAATACCTGTGGTATCGTACAACGAAATGGAATGGCCAACAACAACCGACGACGGGCCGAGTATCGTTCCCGGAGAACAGTATTGACCAGAAACAATAAAGGAACATATGAGGCATACGAGGACAAGGCATAGTTTTTTCATCGATGAAAATTATGAAGTGAGTGTTAATTGGACCTAAAGATAGTAAAACATTTTACAAATAAACTATTTCTTAATGTTTTCATTTGTTGCCGTTTAAAAAACATAAACAATCTCAAAGAGCAATTGGACAGTCTAAAAACAGTACAGTATACTGTATAGTTTCGCGGTTGAGCGATTTAGCCCTTGTCCGAGAACTCATCCAAAATTAATTTTGCTATATGGATAAACTGGCGATACTGGACAGGATCAAAGAAATGGTCGGACGTTATCCAAAACCTCGTCCGATCGGCATTGACTCTCTGGCATTGAATCTTAAAGTGCATGAGATCGATCTGAAAGCAATTTTAGAAACTATGGAAAAAGAGGGGCTGGTCAAGTTGCATGAAGCACCGTCAAGCAGCAGAAGGAGGAAAAGAAGCGGCTTAGTTGAGTATATAAATTAAGCCTGCCAACCAAAAAAGTCCCTTTCGAGGGACCGATTGTTACACTCGGTAGTTGTTTTCGCTTAGGGAATAGTTACAGATGGAGGGTATACATGCTAAATACAAATAAAAAGCCGGTCTGAGAACAGACCAGCCCCTATAAACCCTATCACTATGATAGCTACAAAATTAATAAAATTGTTGGTATTGAAGTTGTCGCTGACATAGTATTAACTATTGGTATGATAAACCGCAAAACTTATCTAACAAAAAACTAACTTATTAGCAGCCAGCCAATTATTTGATCACCTAGTTAGTTGCGAGGAGGTTATCCAATTGCGTTAAGCTCACCTCAAGCTGTTTTACCGCGAGTTGAGCATAAAGCGACTGTAGCTGGTGCAATGTTCTTACCTCCCAAAAGTGAATCAGGGGTCCATATTTTTCCCGAGTAAAATGATGTGCCCGTTGTTTTCTTTCAAGTAAAATACGTGCTCATTATCTAATGGTATTTTCAATATTCCGTTTCGGCTGAAACCACAACATTCCGTCAAAAGTTTTTTCCCTAAAAAGATAGGTACGACGTTATCACTATCTGAAAGGGAAACAATAGCGTGATTCAACGTTCTAACTCTAATACCTGACGCTTTAGAGATGTCGATGATTTCCCCGATTTGCCCATTGATTCTGATTAGGCCACCGATTTTGGGATTTTCAATTTGCATATTAAACCTTAGATAAAGGAATTAAAACAAGGCCATTTTCGAATTAAATATCATTCATTAAGGTTTAAATATTCCTTTCACGTGTTATTGTCCTGTTTCTCCATAAGGGGCGTCTACCGGTTTTGATTCCGGTGATCCTTTTTGCCTTAGCCATATGGAGAGCACGACTATTGACGCTACTGCCAGGAATTCGCTTTGCCAATTCTGAAATGACTCAAACCAAAAGTTCGCCGATGAAATGTAGTTTTGCCAGCTTTCAACAGGGAGATGTTTGTCCATTTGCTCTTCATTATGATTTTTCAAACTTCCATAGAAGTGAGCAATAAATGAGAGAGTAAATAGTAGGGCAAAGCAAATGGACAGAGAATTGCTGTAGAGTTTAAGCCATAGGCCACCTTTTATGACCGGCCACGGTGCGTCAGCATGGGGGACAGGCTCCCTGTCTACTTCTTCCTTTTCATCTAACTTTTTCGATTCGGATGATCCTTTTTGTCGAAGTGAAACGGTAAGCAATACATATAATGCCATCTGCAAAAATTCACTTTCCCAATTTTCAAAGGTGGCCTGTATGAAGTGACCGCTCGTTGCGTATTGCACCACGCTAAGTGGTGGCTTACCGTTTTCATTCCGTTCCTCATTTTTCTCGGCCCTGCCAGTTAGAAATTGCCCCGCAAGCGAGAGGAACATCAGCAATAGAACAACTATACTGAGACTATTTTTTATACAGGAAACCGTGTTTAGCTGTAGGCATATTTGCTTTATCCGTATTTCCACTGAAAATTATGCCACTAGGTACTGCACATCACAGCATTTAATATGCTCATACGGTAAGAAAGGGAACGACCTGAAGCTTACAAACATATACAGGACGTTCCAGTCCCCCACGTTGGCTCCAGTAATGGAGTAGGAGGAATAAAGCAGATATGGGCTTCAATAATGTAAATGAGGCATGATTTTTTTATTGAATTATAAAACTATAATTTATGGCAAAATCTAGATCAACTGAGCCTGCTCTCGAGAAGTTGTTTACAGACTCAATAAAAGACATTTTCTGGGCTGAGAAGGCATTGGTTAAGGCATTACCTAAAATGCAAAAATCAGCGACGTCTCCGGAATTAGCACAAGCTATTGGCAAACATCTTGAGGAAACAAAAGAGCAGGTGGCGCGTTTAGAACAGGTATTTGAACTCCTTGGGCAGGCCGCACGTGGAAAAAAGTGCGACGCGATGGAAGGGCTGCTAAAAGAAAGCGACAGTATAATTGAAGAAACAGAAGATGGTTCGGCCACTCGCGATGTTGGCATTATTATGGCTGCTCAAAAAGTAGAGCATTATGAAATTGCGACCTATGGCAGTCTTGTCCAGCTAGCTAACACTTTAGGCATGAGCAAGGTTGCTAATATACTAGCGAAAACTTTAACCGAGGAAAAAGCTGCGGACGAAACGCTTACCAGTGTTGCTGAGAATAGCGTCAATTATGAGGCTGTTTCAGAGAAAGAATAAGCATTTTAGTTTTCCTTCTCATAAGAAGAGGGTGTCTCAGAAAGTCCGAGACACCCTCTTCTTATTAGGATTCCTATCATTGATGGAATCGTGTTATCGTCTATAAATTCTCAGAGCCTTTATTGACCCTGAGACATTCTCTCATTTTAAACATGTGTCTACAGTCAATCTGCTATCTCAGCGAAACTATCCCCGCAACTACGTACTTCATCAGCGGGATGTGGTTTACCATCACTATTTGCCAATACATAAGCATTGTTATTCTTTTCTGTTTGTACTCCGTGTTCATTTTCCATCTCACTTATTTTACTAATACTAGATTAAAACACGTTCCACCACAGCCGATCCTCTCTTTTTTAACATCTAGCAGAGTGAATGCTCAGCAATTAGAATATCTGTATTTCGCCACCCTGGTTGAACCTGCCATACTGCACAGCCTTCCCTTTTTCAGGTACCTCAATCACGGCATCCACATCATGCTGGAAAGTGTTTGCCCCCCTGAATTTCCCTTCTTTAGTCGTCTGGAACACATAAACGAACGACTTGTCGGGGTACATAGCTTTCAGCCTGGTAAGGTCATCCGGTGCCATGCCTAGCTTGTTGACGCTATCGAGGAATATAAAGTCATAAAAAGACAAGCTAGCTGGTAAGGAAGAAGCCACATAAAGATTGGGGTGTTTTACATCTTTGTCATTTAGCTTGTCCTGTAGTGTCTTGTCTAACCCTTCTTCTTTCGCGATATACAGCACTTTACCGTGATTGCGGGCTAAGTAGCCGGCAAACTCGATACAGAGGTAAGACTTGCCGAATTTCGGCCTGCCAAATACCATCATTGTGAAATGGCTGGATGGGTCGCCGATCAGCTCTAACCATTTCCCTTTGAACCCAAGCGACCTGAACTGCATATCAGCAAAGTCCATGCTGCTCATGACGGTTGGTTTGGTGAATTTTTCCTCCCCATCGAAGCCATTAAGATGTTGACAGTCACAGCCATCGATCAGACCTTGCAATCCGCTTAACGTATTCTTCTCTATTTCCAGCACCTTCATATGCTTTTCAGATAAAAAGCTCTCCAGGTTCTTCTTTATTTCATGCATCTCAACGATGTATGGGTCACTATTAGCGATCTTACCTGTAGCATATGCCTTGTTGACCTGTGACAGTAACAGCCGGGCTTTTTCCTTCATGCCATCCCGGCCATTCATGCCGATGTACCGTTTGATGAAATTGACAGATGGCAGTACTTTTTCGCCATTGGCGATGGCTAACAGCTCTTCTTTAGTATCCGGCGTGAGCATCAATGCGATCTTCGCCTTCATGCCATTATACACCTCTATCAGCTTGTCCTGGATGTAGCGTATTTCTTTAGCATAGAAAGAAGTCTTGCGTATCTTCTTTTCCAGTATAGATTTTTGCAGGCTGTTGATGAACCTGAGTATTTCCTCCTTTGTTTTCGTTTTGCCGTCGAGATTGACATAGCGACGGATAAAGCGCAATTCGTCAGGCACGCGTTCTACCAGCGAAGGAGTTGATGATCCTGAACGGTTTTGTTCTTTTTTTATGACTGCAGGTCTTGTCTTCTTCGCAGGAGAGGTGCTGTGCTGCTTCTTTTCCTCTACAAAGCTGGCCAGCTTCTCAAAATATGTGTCCACCGTCTTTTTAATGGTCTCACTATTGTGGTAATTGTCCCAATTTGCACCATTATTGGTGATCTTCCTTACAAAATCATGTCCCTTGCGAATGGCATCCGGGAGAACACTAAAATTTGTGTTTTTTATGCTGTCGTGGTAATTGGCTGTCGTTATCATAATATACCTTTGTGTAAAATGCAATTAACTATATGCGTCCGGATGAGATTATCAAAATGATCGAATCAGAGAGTTATGAGGACAGGTGTTTTAGATTTTATATGGATTCTGATTCTGTGTTAACGGGGCGGCTTGTCAAAGGTCCCGACCATGAACAGCTTACCAGGTCGAACGTCTGGCGCTTTGTGCCGGTCGAGGATATTCCTGAATGGCACAAGGCTAACTCCTTAAAACTTACAGAGCTGATACATGGAAAGAACATCGTGCAAATTATCCCCCTTAGCTAAGCCGCTAAAAGTTCCAATTCCACTACCAATGCTTCGGCTTCCAGTTCCAGTAGTGATATAGTATTATCTATCCTATCTTCCTGTGGCAGCGGTATGTCTATCTTTTTTCTGCTGCTATATCGCTGGCTATGCTTTTCAATATCCCTGAACTGTGCTGAGTTAAGTGTAACAGAACAGCTATGGTTGGCCTGTAATACTTCAACTACCTTGTTTATATTATGCTCCGTGACCAATGCGACCATTTTATCAGAGACCTTCTCGAACACGTTCTTTTCAATGAAAGGGAACAGGTCTTTATCCAGGTATACATCACCGCCCCTGACCCGTGAGCCAGGCACGACCATCCTGAAGTTATTGCCGTACCTGAAAAACGAGATGCCAGTGCTGGTAGTGATATTGTGTCCACCTACAAGAGAGCGGATAACAGGCAACACCTTGATAATGGGAACAGCAACCTTATCCTGTACTTCACTGCCGGGGTCCCAATGTTCCGGCATCAGGATGCCCTTTACTGTTTTGCCATCAATGGTCGTGTAGCTGACCAGTTTGCCCTTAAAATCACTGAATGCCTGCAACAGGTTGCCGGTAACCGTATGCCTTATCTTACGGTCGGTATTGTTCTGTTTGGTATAATGTTCCCAATCGCTCAGCAATTGCTCTTTCTCCGGCTGCCTGACATCAGAACTGACACCGATCACCGACATGACATCTTCGGAATAGGACGCAGGTATGGAAATGTACTTACTACTATTGGCCATGGCGAAGCGTAATTTTACCAGGGAGGGTGCATATGGATTTTTCTTCTTCAGGTCTATGCTATACCCGAGGAACACACAGGGAACAAGCGTGCTCCCGTCCGAAAAGTTCTCCACAGGGTAAAACAGCTTTTTACCGACATAAAAGAAATTAAATATCCTGAGCAGGTATTGGCTGCGATTGACGGTCTTGGTGCGCAATATCCTCAACTGCGTCTCTTTTGCTTCAACTAATTCTCTTTGCCGGTCGATAATGGCTTTATCCCTTGCACTGTCGTCAGTGATCTTCCTGATCTTCTTCTCCAACGGTATACCTGCTGTAAGCTCCTTGTATTTTTCCTCGACCTCAAGTATATCGACCTCCAACCGTCCTTTGTAGTCTGCCTGGAATGCTTCTATTAAACCCTGCTGAAGACCAAAAGCATCCTTATCCTTCAGCGCATCGTTCAACAGGTTCTCCAGTTCAATTCTTGTGAACGGCTTTTTCAGCACATTGGCCCTGATGGTCTCCAAAATGCTGTCCTCGCCGAATGCGCTGTCTGTACCCTTGCCCATTTTTACTACACGGGTACTTACCGTCTCTGCGTCAAGGTTCATGGCCTCTACTTCCAGGTCATATTCGCCCACCTGGCGCAGGTAGGCTTCATAATCAGTATACCGTTCGGCCACTTCATTGTAAAAATCCTGCTGCATTTTGGTGGATAACACAGCCACGCGTCCACTGACCTTGTGCGCAGCATCTTCTATGGTCGTAGCTTCACTACTGCCGTCCGACTTACTATCGTTCAACTTCAGCGGGTCATCGAGCAAAGTATTAATGTCGGGGTTCTCCAGCAAGTATTCTTTTACGATCTTGTCGCCATACTTGTTCAGAAAGTCAGGCACATCCAATATTTTGATCGATTGCTTTTGATTGGAAGTGGTATTGGCATCGAGTGATTTAAGTTTCTTTTGCAGCATCATCATTAACCGCTTTTCGGCGGGTATGGCAGAAGTAACATAGTCATAGATCGGTTTCATGATCTGCCCGGTGCGATTGATACGCCCACGCTTCTGCACTTCGGTGTTGATGTCCAGTTCCGCCTGTAATACGATCATTACCCTTTGCTTCACGTGGGCAGCCGGAACTTTGGCAGTCGGCAGCGCGTGAGCAGATGCTCCTGTACTGCCCGACTGGTTGATCATCAGCACGTCTACCTCATTATTGTTGAACTTACGGAACGCGTCATTAGTATTGATCTTTTTACGTGACATAACAAGCGCCTTGCTGGACTTGTCATTCAACTGCAATTCGTACTTACGGCCAGTTACTTCGGCAACCGAATACCCTGCGCTTTGCAGCTTTTTAGTGATGACATCTATCGGGGAAATTGTGATACCTGTTGCGACGTTAAGAATGCGCTCGTAGATACGGTTGTACTCTGCCTGCGCTTCGGGTGCCAGTTCACTCAACTCGAACTTCTTGTACACGGGCTGACCGTCAATATCTTTTTCTGTGTACCGTAAAATGCCGTCCAGCCCGCGCTTCAATACCTCTGAAAAATCTGCGTTGATGGTATCGCCATCGGATACAGGCAGCCCTTGCTCATTTTCCAGTGTCTCAATAAAGCTGCCCATTGTAGATGCAAACGCTATTACCGGCTTTTTGCCCTCGCGCAACCGCATAATCGCCCTTTCCGCTACAGCTTCTGCTTTCAGGCTGAACAGCATTTGATTGATCACCTGGAACACTTTGGAAAAGTAAGGTTGATTATCTACCCCGGCCTGAGAAGTGCCTTCCCTGATCCCCACCTCTTTACCCTCTGCAACGGCTACCTTGTCCAGCTCGTCTACAGCTTCATTAATGAACTTGCCTTGAAATGCAATAATATCGCGAAGGATCTCCGTGATATTGTCGGCTATTGCCCTGTGTTCTTCTGCCTTGTCGTCCAGGGATATGTAATTCACCTCTATGCCCTCAAAGCTGCGTTCCCTGCGGAGCATCTGCCCTTCGGCTACCAGCTGAGAGGATAAGACTTCCTGTAGAGCCACGCCGCCCCTTGTTATCGCTTCTACTAATTCGTCCTTGCTCATGTTGCAATCAGCGATAGCGGTCTTCATGGCGTAGATGGGCATATTGTCCGGGCGTTTGGCGAAAGTGGCAGAGAGAAACACCACGCCGCGAGTACCGCTGACTACCTTTTGCAGAAACTCACCGGTATTGGAAGATCCTGAACTATTGTGCGCTTCATCCAATATGAAAATGTTATCCTCCGCTATTGCCTGTAAAAACAATGGCTTGTCGGGTTTCTTTTCAGGGCTGTTGAACTGCGAATAGGTAGCCACCACAAAATCATATTGAGCTGGGATAGCTTTTGATTGAAATGCGGCCTGCTGTTCCGCAACAGCGGGGGCAGAATAGATCACATTACCTTCTTCATCCTTTATGTCTGTTTTAGGCTCTCTGCCATTGACGATAAAGGGCTTTAAGTGTGCCGACCCGATGGCGGCAAGGTCTCTGTAAATATCGGAGAACAGGTTGGCCTTTTCTGTCAGAAACACCGGCTTTACTCCCTGGCATACGGCATACCGGATCATAGATGCTGCGATACGGCCTTTGCCGATACCTGTCTGGTCGCCAATGATCATGCCCTGCCCACGCGCTTCGATATTGTAGATGGCCATTGCTACTGCATCTATCTGCTCTGCCGACAATGCCTTACAGAGAGAAGTACGGGTAGGAAACTGCAACCGGTGGCGCACGAAATTGTCTATATCACCGCCTACTTCTTCCTTGATCTGTGCAATAGCTGATTGTGTTTCAAATGCCATACTATCCGGCACCTGCGTATTCAGCACAACGCAACTATCAGAGGCAGGCAAGTAGGGTGCGCCCAGCCCGTCGTCCTGCAATAATCGGAGCATATCTTCTGCTTCCTGTTCCAGGCTTGATCTTACCGGGCTTTTCTTGGTGTCGGGTACATTGTCCATAGCATCTATCACCCGGTCATATAGTGCCTCGAATGTTTTCACAACGCTATCCCTGTGCTTGTCATAAACGGGTGCCGCTCCTTCGGGCTTGGGCTTACGTCCAGCGATCAGGATCAACCGGACATTAACCCCGGTTCCCTGCCGGGAATACAGGTTGCGTCCATCTATCTGCAACACATCAGCCACATAATACCGGCTGTAGAGGTAATTAAAGAAAATGCGGTTTTTCCCCGCTTGGATGCGCCCCTTGTCGTCGTACGTAGTATGACCTCCGATGATAATAGCAGCACGGCCATTATACACCATTGTTTCCAATGCCCTTAGTGCCATTACATGATCCAGCGTATCTATCTTGAACGTGTCGAACATTTCGGGTGTGTCTAGCTTCCCAAATGGCGGGTTAGTGATCACCGCCTGGAATGTGCCGGCCACATCGAAAAAGCCTTTAGACGCATCCCTATTCCAAACGTTGGCAAACCCTTGCGTTTTCAGGTTATTGCGGCGCAAGGTGTCGATCTCGTTCACATAAATTCGGTTGGGATTGCCTGCTATGGTCAATAAACCGTTACCGGCGGATGGCTCGAAGCCATAACCGCCGGTAACGGGCAACTTATCCAGACCACAAAAGATACCAGCCATAAAGCCTATAGGAGCTGGTGTAGAATACTGCTGCAAGAGAATGGATTGGCTGGTACGGTGAGACAGGTTAACCTGGGAATGGTAGAGTTCTACTATCTGCCCGAAGCGTTCTTCCAGTGGTTTGCTCAATTGAGCAATATAGCGGGCCTGCCTGACTATCGCCAATTCTGTCAGTTCCTTTACCTCTGTCTTGTCGGTAATGCCATAGGTGGCTGCTAACCTTTCTACGGACAGCTTATTGTGCTTTCTCTTATGCGCCAGCTCAACCTGCATGGCCTCAACAAAGTTTTTCATACTAAAGAGTTTGATAGTGTTTAGCCTTTACCACTCGCAGTGCTGGCATTCAGTGCCGATGCAAGGCGATACGTGACATCATACCGGTCGTCCCATACATTGATAAATGTTGCTTTGCCGTTAGCCCATACTACTTCGGGTATGCCGTTCTTGTCCCTGGTCATTTTAATAGCCCATCCTGTGTCGCCGGACAACGTACCCACCGGCGCATATCCCTCGAAAACTGCGCCCTGCTGTGAATCATCTGTCACTAATGGGGTGGCAAGTATTTGCGCAACTGTTTGGGCGGAAGGAATGGTCTGTAATAGCAGCTGTTGCAGCTGTGCGATCTGCGTGGAAAGGTCCTGGCTGGAGGTAGTTGATGTAGCGATCATATCCTTCAGGTTCTTGAGCAATAGAGCAGCTGTATCTATACCGTTTGGCTTGACCACATCGGTCACGGTAATATACATCAGCTCCAAAACGCCTTTGCCCGTATCTATGCAGACCTTATCCATGCCGACCGTCGTTATGTTCTTAATGGTCTGTTTATTGATGGCTATGTATTGTCCATCGAAACCGAACATAATGCAACCTCCCGAATTGGTGATCTCTACGTTCATCTTACCTGCGTTTTTTATTGATATGCTCTACCATTGCTTCGCCGATCAGGGAGCCGACAAAGCCACCGAGCATCACGAATGGCACACCGTCTTTACCCGCTTCCCTCGAATACCAATAGGCTACCAGTGACGTAATTAGCGTGGCCGAGGAAATAATTGTCTTCTCTCTCATGCTCTTGTGTTTATCAGTGATGTAATGCTATAACAGTGGTTAACCCGGCTAGTACAACCACGACAGCCGACAGTATCTTATTTTTTGTCCGCGAGTGTTTCAGCTGCTTGTCGAGTAGAATGTTGCTATCCAGCAAAAGATCCTGTTGCGCGATGGTTTGATCGAAAGAGAATTTCAGGCCATCATATTTCAGCTCGTTCGCCTGGATAATCTGGTCTTTATTCATCATTTCCTGGTGTTGCAGGGTAAGAATGCTATCATACAAGCTATCCTTGACCGCCGAGGTATACAAAACATCCTGTACCAAAATGCCGAGGCTATCACAATCAGCCAGCTTTTGTATGGTATCTGTAGTTTGGGCTGAATTTGCCATTAGCGTATCCACCAAGTCTACCAGCATTTTGTTATGTGCTTTGACCTGCTGTAACTCAGTCCGGGTGTTAGACACTTTAGAAACAAGTACCGCATTGTTCTGCTGGAGGGAATCAACTACACCCTGGTAGTAGACTCCTGTCATGGCAACGGTATTTTTGATTGGCGTCGTGGCATTGTGGGCTACGATAGGTACGGGCTTATGCGCTTCCGTCTTAAAAATGATGCTCATAGTGTAGCCGACAAAAAGGCCAACGAGCAGGAAAATGAAGGGTTTCATACGATAATATTTGTTATGGTTTAAAATGATAAGAACAAGAATGAATAAATAAGTGCTACTGGTCTGCCGGTGGTTCCGAAAAAGTCTTTTTCTCAAAGGAGTAGCCGAAGCAACCGGCGGCGATCAGGCTGCCGAAGGTGTAGAACATAAAGTCCGGCACATCTTTATGAAAAAACTGCTGCGCGATCCAGCTGACTATAAGCACGATCAGCAATATGGCGATCACAAACTCCCGCATGCTGTAGCTGCCCGACTTGTCAGTAAGGAGTTCCCGGATAAACTGTTTCATCGTTTTCATAAGTACGTTTGATTAATTGGTAGGTAACAAAAGCCAGTGCTATGCCCGCTATGACTGCGGAAAAATCGAAAATCGGTGTCCTTCAGGCCGCCAGCCGCATGGCCGGTGACTCATGCAATAAGGTGTAGGTGAACGCATTGCCATAGCGTTGCTTGTGCTGTTCACACAAGGCCATGAACGTCTTAAAATCATCAGCATTAGCTAGTACCTGGCAACCTGCAGAAAATTTGTCAATGTAGCCGGTAGTACCTTGCTGTAGTGCACGGTGGATATTGATACCGAACAGGCCGGTATCTTCATGGCCGTTAAAGTCTAAAGAACCGTCGCGGGTGATGTCTCGGATCACGGTAACCGGTTGCCTTTGGGTCAATGCAAGATACTTGCTGCGGTGCAGGCCGATGCCATAAGCGTTAAAGTACTGGCCTTCCTTGAGGATGGCTGTACCTTGAGGAGTAAGTGGGTTCTCCAGCCAAAAGGTTCCGGGATCTGTGGTGGCGGCAAACGTATGCTGCTGCCATATGCCGCCATCATCCTTATAGATCACGGTAATAAAATCATTGAAGACATTAGGTATCGCGCTCCGGCTGCGGATGCCGATAATGTTCAGTTCAAAAGGCCGGACAAATACCTTGTAGCCATGAGCGACAAGTGCGGCGAGAATGATCTCTTTCATACAATACGGTTTAATGTTGATTAATGATGGAAGTTGTCAGTATTCAAGAAATGCGGGGATGTATGCTGCCAGCCATTTTTTAACGTCGAAGCCGGGATTGGGAGCAGCTGATGCGCCGGATCGGTCAGCTCCAATGATCTGCGCTTCAGGGAAACGTTCAGACAACAACACCAACGTGGTGAACAGGGTCTCCTTTTGTGGTTCGGTACGGTTGTCTGCGTGATTGCCCGTACCATCCATGCCGCCGAGCCAGGCTATTTTGACTTTTCTATTAAGGCGGCGAACAGGCCGGATATTGACCAGCTGGCCCTGGCTGGTGACAACAAAATGATAGGGCAGGCGGCGGAGGTCTATGACCTGCACAGGATCAGTGCCTGTGCAATGCACAATGATGTGCGTAATAGCGCGGGGTTCTTTGGTTTTCATAGTCAGAGATATTTTATAAACTGCGTTTTGATCAAGAAGTATTTATTGTTGTTCTCAAAGAGGGTGTAGTCCAGGCGCTGGGTAACTTCATTGCCAAGCACCATAGAGGCAGGCACCTGCAAACTTTGTGTGGCAGTGATCCAGATAGTAGCAGCTTCGGTGGTGACTATGGTTCTGCCTTCAAATCCCGACAAGCTCCACTTATTGCCATCATATTGCAGCCCCATGCGTAAAAACTCCATCCTGATCTGCTGCTTCTGCTCGTCAGTATGAAAACTGCTGAGCAGGCCGTTGACGAGCGTCTGGCGGACACCGTTCAGTCTACGCTGCATAAAGCTGTTGCTTACCTGCTGGTATTGGTCTTTATTCTTGATACTTTTTAAAAGCGACAATACGCCAGAAAAATTATGGGTAAAGGCGGCACTCCATAGTTTCTGTGACAGATCGCCCGATGAAGAACCAGCGCTGTCCGCTCCCTGTGTCAGCACATTAAAGGTGCTTTCGTCAACTGTCGTAGCAAATCCTTTTTTCTTCAGTGCATTGAATGTCTCCGATCCGAAGTCCCCATCTGCGCCATATTTCGGCAAGATGCTGCTGCCGTACTTATTGATGAGCGCCTGCTGTAACTGCCTCACTGTTTCTCCCTTGCTGCCTTTTCGGAGCGGGAACTGGTCACTGTCCGTGGATTTGACACCTCCTTTTTTAGTGGTCGTGTCAACAGGTATACGCGTAGTTGTGTCGGTGTGAGCCGTGTGCGTCGCATTGTCGGCAGGCATAGTGCTGTGCAGCTTCAACAGCTCTTCATCAAGGTTCGTGTTCTTACTGCTCCTTTTCTTCTTGATGATCTGCCAGCCGAAATAGCCTAACACGCCGGCTGCCCCTATGGTCAATGTCGCCAGGATGAGCTTGCCGCTATTGCGGCCCGTTTTTTTGGGGAACCCGACAGTACTCATCTGACGTACTGCTACCTTCTTGCTGGTCTTGCCGCTCTTCCTGCTGCCGGTTTTCCTGGTTGTCTTTGCCTTAGCCATTGTTTTAGCTTTTTGGTTTGTTATTAATGATCTGTACCATAGCATCGTATTCCCAGAACTCCAGTTCACTTTTCAGGTCTTCCAGCAGGGCGTTACCATACAAAGCCTGGTAAACAGTTCCTACCTGTGCGAACACCGATTGTGTAGGTATCTCCAGGAATACCGCCCTGATCGCTTCCTCGTCAGTCCCGGGTAAAAAGCCATAAGTCATATCGAAGGCAGCTTTTAATCTTTTGGCCCATGATTGCAATTGGTCGATACCGATGCTGACCTGTCCACCGGCGGTTTCGGGCTTAGCAGAAATGATATAGAGCATCTCGTTATACTCCGAACTCTTGAGTTCAGCCTGCATATCTCCGAGCAGGCTCGAACTGTACAAGCGTTGATAGGAAGCCATGACCTTTCTGAACTCATCTTTTGAGGGGATGCTGCGCAAAGCATTTCGCAACGCGGCTGTATCTGTTCCCCACCAGCCATCATTCTGAAAAGCCATTTTTACCTGCTTCGCATAGGTCGGCGCTGATCCTTCTTCCAGCGTTTTCGATTGCTCATTCTTCACGATGGCTTTTTTGATGACCGACCGGCCTAACATGACCGCTCCACCGAATACCACTAACCCCATCAGCGAATACTGTATGGTCTCCTTTGCAGACAAAGGCTCACCTTGTGTTATTCTCTGTATGTTGTTCCTATGATACATGATCGGGTAGTTTATGCTCTACATGGTTATACGCCTAAATACTTTTTGGCCATTGCTGTCTTTACCGGGTCATGCATCACGACATGTGCAAGTTTGTTCAGCTCTTTCGCAGACAGCTTGCTGGCCAATGCCTGTAACGCCTCCGCTTTTTCCTTGGCCTCGGCTTGATCCTTTGCCGCCAGGGTGAGGTTATACTTAAACTTTTCCATTGTCACTTGTTTTAATGTTCAGTAATTCCGCTACAGGCATGAGGTCGGCAGGATGCTCCATCAGGTGCCTGAGCATTTGGGTCATGATCTGCAGCTGCTGAGCGGAAAATACCTGCTCCATACGCTGTACGCTGTGCAATATGGCCAGCTGCTGTGGTGTGGGCTGTTCTTCCGCTTCTTCGATGGTTGCTTCGTACTGTTCTTCTTCCACCTGTCCCTGCTGTGGTGTTTCCTGTGCCGTATTCAGTGCGCCAAGGATCCCGGAAAGGTTAGCTGCCAGTGGCGATTTGTTCGCATTCTTTGCGATGGTGTATTTAAGTACCTCCGCGCCTATTTCTGCTATATTGAAAGAACCTAAATTGTATTTGTTCTCTTTCAATACCCTGACCTCCTCTGCCAGCTGTTCACTGTATTCTTCAGCCTCTTCTAATGCTTTTTCTTTTTCTGCCAGCTTTTCCCTGAGCCGTTCCAGCTGGTATTCCTTGCTCTGCTCGTCCAGCTTTTGCTGGATCATTTCCCCGACCTCTCCTAAAGTGCCGTGACCATTGACAGGCTGTGATACATCATCGGTCAGCGAAAAAGCATATTGCGTATTGCGATGGGTCTTCTTGCCGTCGAATATCTTAATGGTCAGGTACCGGGTCGTATCGCGTAAGTGCAGCTCAAAGTCGTCGAACTCGTCCACATCGTCAGTGCGTGATACCACTTTGAACCCGTCCACTTCTATCTCGTAGTCCTTAGCCCTGCCTTTCTCAGATTCGCGGCGCAACAGGCATTTAAGGCTGTCGATCTTCTCCTGTTCATATTTTGCTTTTACTAGTGGCATATTACCTGGATTTATAGAGTACCTGGATCATTTGAAGGTGAAGTGATAATGGGGTTAAATTGGTCAGTAGTATAGTTCCCTGGTGTTCATATTGCAGCTCATTGGTTTCCGTGTCAGAGAGGTCGTAATAGCCGATGTCACTTTCTATCCGTACACCTTCTTTGGGCGCAGGTAAAATGAACAGCTGTAGGGCGGCATCTATCTTGCGCACTTCGTGCGGAGCCAGCACAAAATGGCGAAGGCGGGTATGAAAATTGTCTCCGTGTCCTAATTCCTTCATCCTCCTGCTGATATAGTCGTTGACGAGTTCAGGTGTCATGGCGTGGGGTTATTGTACATGTAAACAAAGGGTGACCGTATATGCTGCATCGAGATTGGACTGAAAGCCTAAAATATCCTGGTAACATCCGTAGAGCATGTAGCTGTCAACCGGCCTGCTGCAACTGTGTTCATCGTACAGGTTGAGGTGGTATGGTGACGGGAACAGTTGAGTAAGGCTGCCATTCACATCTTCCAGTCCGGGCAAAAGCTGCTCTATCGGATGCTCACCTACCCATACCTGGCTGATGAAGGAAAGACCGGCCCTGTTCTCCGCTTGCAGCTTTACCGTTCCGGCCACATTGCCGTCAAGTGTTTTGCGGCCACCGGGTAGCGCGATATGGGAAACAAAGGCTTCGATCCCGGTTATCCGGGTGATATTCTGCTGGATATTGACCTGGAAATAGCATCTTTGGCCTTTCCGCCTTACCGGCACATCAACTGTTATTGTACCTGCCATTTCAATTGTCTTTTAGAATGCAATCCAGTGTTATCCTGATCCAGTATGGCTCAAAGGGTGCCAGTGCGTCCGATGTGTCCTTGTAGTCCACTTTAACGATGCCGTTGCCTACCGGTATCTTGCCGCCCCTGCGCAGAAAACGCAGATGGGCTTCAATGGTCGGCAGGTGGTACAATCGCTTGCTCAAAAAACCTTCAGGAACGATCTCCTGCCTGTTGATCTCTATTTTTTGCGTACCACGCTGGTACAAGAGTTTTTCGCGGTTGGTGTCCAATCCTATACCGGTGATATAGGCTACTGTCTTATCCAGCTCATAGGTCACGGAATAGGTTTTGTCCGC
Source organism: uncultured Flavipsychrobacter sp. (assembly GCA_964588295.1). Classification (GTDB taxonomy): domain Bacteria; phylum Bacteroidota; class Bacteroidia; order Chitinophagales; family Chitinophagaceae; genus Flavipsychrobacter. Next base: position 35,139 of record CAZPOT010000025.1, read on the forward strand.
TTCGGTTACCAAAATGTCAAACCATTTATAGAGCAATCCTGAAATGGGTATGCTGTTCTCATTGTTGTCCATTGTTACTTGGGTTTATACGGTGATGATACCGCCTGCTTTTACGTAAACTGTCGCTAACTGCTCCATTTTCCTCTCTCCCTGCCCGTAACCCGCACCGGGAAACGAGGCCCATTCCTTCCTGCATTTTTCAATGGCTGTGGCCAGCTTACCCGATAATACGTCATTGAGCGCGTTTCGTCTCCTGATCAGCTCTATGGCTGCCCTGTCCTGGTTAAGTGGACTAAAATCGTCAAGCCCTGATGCGTTTGCTACAGTTTGCCAGGTGCTGAACAGGATCTGATACGCTCCGGCGGCGGTGCTG
>CAZPOT010000026.1:0-34721 GCA_964588295.1 uncultured Flavipsychrobacter sp.
TACATTCCTGTCCTGGGGGATTCAGTAGGAGCTGGCCGTATAAGACTTGCCAGGGATGCAAATGTAGGACATGGTTTTGAAAAGAAAAAAGAAATCTCAGACATTTATTTTTATCAAGTCTTCATCCCGTAATGCGGGAGATGACGCCGATAGTTAAAAGTGAACTGCTGCTACTATTCCCTTATAATTTTACTTTACTTTTGGCGCTCAAATGAATAAGGGCTTTTTCCGCTATTTACTATTAAGTTTTGCTGTAGCTACGCTGGCGGGCTGCGCCAATATTACCAGTCCTACCGGCGGTAAAAAAGATGTTGTGCCTCCAAAAAGACTTTCGGTAACACCGGCTGACTCGCTGACCAATACGCGGCTAAAGAAAGTAGAACTAACCTTTGACGAATATGTAACGGTTACCGATGCCAGTAAAGAGGTTCAGATATCGCCGTTGCTTTCTATTAACCCCACAGTTACCGGCCTGAAGAAAAAGGTGACTGTAAAAATACCGGACACGCTGCTGGAGCACAACACGACGTACCGCATATCTTTCGGTAACGCCATAAAAGACCTGCACGAAGGGAACCCCTACGGCGGTTATACCTATACATTCAGTACGGGGGCCTGGTTCGATTCCCTGCAATTAAAGGGCAATGTGCTGAATGCTGCTACCGGACTGCCTGACTCGACAGGTGTAATAGTGGTACTGCACTATGCTGCAGACGGTGATAGCGCTATTGTAAGAAAGAAGCCACGATACATAGCACATGCAGATGCCAAAGGCAACTTCACTTTTGCGGGATTGCCTAAAAAAGCCTTTAAAATATATGCTATAAAGGACGCCAACGACAACCTGATGTTTGATGGCGACGGTGAAATGGTAGGCTTTGCTGATAATGATGTGACACCCGGCAACGGTACGGTGCCAGAAATTACGCTAAGGGTGTTTGCACAGGCGGGCGATACTGCGCTGCACCAGGAAGCAGAGCAAGTACAAAAACCGGGCATGCGCAAAACCGAAGAACCATCGAAGACCCAGAGTTTTAGCTATAGCGTAAATGTAGACAGCCAGAACAAAAGCAAGAGGACATTTGACGTCAACAATGACCTGTCGATCTCCTTTAACCGCAGGCCAACCATAAACAGCAGCAAAGTAACGGTCACCTACGACAGTAATGGCACCGACATACCTGTGGCCTACGACCTGTTGCGCAACGATACAGCTAATAAAGTATTGCTGCACATCAACTGGAAGGAAAACACGCTGTATACACTGAAGCTGGCGAAAGGGTTTGCTAAAGACAGCGCAGGCACAGAGCCGATGCCGGCAAAATTTGTCTTCAGGACCAAGGAAGATGAGGATTATGGCAAGATAATCATTAACCTGCCGGCCAAATATCTTAACGGACATCTGCTGCAGGTAATGGCGGATAATGACACTGTTTATCAGAAAGTTATCACCAATACATCTGTGGTACTCACCCGATTGAAACCGGTGAAGTACACCTTCAGGGTAATAGAAGACCGTAACGGCAATGGCAAGTGGGATGCGGGCGACCTGTTCCTGAAAATACAGCCGGAAGTGGTGATCCCCTACAAGGAGCCTTTGATGCTGAAACCGGGCTGGGAGAATGTAATAGACTTTGAGCAGAAACCTGCAGCGACAAAGCCCCGCATGAAATGATATTAGCGGGGCATTAAAAAATTTCAGTTTATACAGGTACATTTACACCTGTTTTCAATAGCTTATTTATAATATGAAACGTACAATACTCCCTTTATTTTTACTGGTAAGTGCACTGGCCAACGCCCAGGACAGGATGACACCTGAACTGCTGTGGAATGTGCGCCGCGTGGGTGCCGATGGTATGAGCGCAGACGGTAAGTATCTTTTCTACTCTTCTAAAACAATAGACTGGAAGACAGAAAAAAGCACCACACAACACTACAGGATAAACCTGGAAGATAACAGTAAGAAAGAATGGACGACCGATGCCGGCAAGACCGTAACACAGCGCTACGATGATGCCTGGTATGCCTACTACGACAATCTATTATACAAAAGCACAGATGGCGGCGCCTCATGGACGGAAATATATAATGGCCTGCAAAACGCTGAAAATGTGTGGGTTGCGCCGAACGGTAAGTTTGTTGCCTATTCAAAGGAAGTGCTTATAAAGCCGATGCAGGGCACAGATATTTACCCTGACCTGCCCAACACTACAGCCAAGGTGTATACCGACCTGAACAACCGCCACTGGGATAGCTGGGAAGATGGTAAGTTCTCTCATATATTTATTGTAAATATTGAGACAGGCAAGACAACCGACCTGATGGTGGATGAGCCGTATGACTGTCCGCAGAAGCCATTTGGCGGCATGGAGGACCTGGTTTGGAGCCCGGATAGCAAGGGCCTGGTGTATGTATGCAAGAAAAAGTTTGGCAAGGAGTACGCCACCAGCACCAATACCGACCTGTATTACTATGACGTAGCCACCGGTAAAACCGAGAACTGGACACAGGGCATGCTGGGATATGACCAGGCACCTGCCTTTAGCCGAGATGGAAAGCGACTTGCCTGGCTGAGCATGGCCCACGATGGCTACGAGGCAGACAAGAACGACATTATAGTACTGGACGTAAACAAAAAGAAAAAAACCAACATCACCGCCAAATGGGATGGTACAGTGGGCGGCTTTATATGGGGCACAGGCGAAGCTGCTAAAATATACTTTAATGCGCCAACCGAAGGCACTGAACAGCTGTTTGAAATAGGCGTACCAGACAGGGAGAGCACAACACCAGTAGCCAACCAGCTAACGAAGGGGAAGTATGATGTGAATGGCATTGTAGGCCAGTCTGGCAACGAAATAATTGTGACCCGCAGCGACATGAACCATGCAACAGAACTCTTTAAAGTGAAACCACAGTATGGCGACATGATACAGCTGACGCATGAGAACGACCGCATATACCAAAACCTGCTGATGAGCAAGACCGAGCTACGTAAAGTAAATACGGTAGATAATGCACAGATGGGTGTGTGGGTAATATATCCGCCGGACTTTGACCCGGCCAAGAAGTACCCTACCCTACTGTACTGCCAGGGCGGACCTCAGTCGGCACTGTCCCAGTTCTACAGCTTCCGCTGGAACTTCCAGCTGATGGCTGCACAGGGCTATATAGTAGTAGCGCCTAACCGCCGCGGCATGCCGGGCTGGGGCGTAAAATGGAACGAGGAGATAAGCAAGGATTGGGGCGGCCTGCCGATACAGGACTACCTATCGGCGATAGATGAGATCTCTAAAGAACCATATGTAGACAAGAACAGGCTGGGCTGTGTGGGCGCCAGCTATGGGGGCTACAGCGTATTTATGCTGGCCGGTGTGCACAACAACCGTTTCAAAACGTTCATTGCTCACGATGGTTTGTTTGACCTGAAGAGCTGGTATGGTACTACGGAGGAACTTTGGTTTGCCAACTGGGATATAGGTGGCCCTTACTGGAAGAACCCGGCCCCTGTTAGCTACGAGAAATTCAACCCGAGCAATTATGTAGACAAATGGAACACACCGATCATGATCGTTCAGGGAGGTATAGATTATCGTGTGCCTGTAGAACAGGGACTGGAAGCATTCCAGGCAGCAAGACTGCACAACATTAAATCTAAACTGCTGTACCTGCCTAATGAGAACCACTGGGTGCTGCATCCGCAAAATGGCATAGCCTGGCAGCGGGAGTTCTTCAAGTGGCTGGATGAAACATTGAAATAATGGCTGCGTTAATGGCTCAATAGCTCAATGGCTTAATGGCTCAATGCTTATACGCTTACTGAATATAAATATGACAAGGCCGGGCGAGTTGCCCGGCTTTTGTTTTACCCGACGGTGAACACGGTGGAAAGTAACGGTAAATAGGCATACGTTACATATGAATACATTATACTTTTGATGAAAATTTTTCACCATTGGCACCTGTTCTTTCTATTAGCAATATTTTTAAGTCTTACGGCTCTATAAAAGCGCTTAACGGCGTATCGTTCGATGTACCGGAAGGCTCGGTATTCGGTATTCTTGGGCCTAACGGCAGCGGGAAGACCACCCTGCTGGGCATTTTAATGGACGTTCTGAAAGCCGACGGCGGCGACTATAGTTGGTTTGGCGGCATGCAACCCGATGCAGCCCGCAAGAAAATAGGCTGCCTGCTGGAAACGCCCAACTTTTATCATTACATGTCGGCATACGACAACCTGGCCATAACGGCTGCGCTGCGCGGACATGGCGAGCATGACAGGCTGCGTGTGCTGGAGCTGGTAGGATTGCTGGAACGCAAAGACTCTAAATTCCAGACATTTTCGCTGGGCATGAAGCAAAGGCTGGCTATTGGTGCTGCCCTGCTGGACAAGCCGGGCGTACTGGTGCTGGACGAACCTACCAATGGCCTTGACCCCGCTGGCATTGCCGAAATACGCGAACTGATACGCACACTAAACAAACAGGGCATTACCATTATTATAGCCAGCCACCTGCTGGACGAGATAGAACGCGTGTGTACGCATGTAGCCATACTGAAGCGCGGCAACTTACTGTTGAGCGGCCCTGTGAACGAGGTACTGGTGAATGAAGATCAACTGGAAGTAATGGCCGATGATATGCAGGCACTGGAAAAGGCGCTGGCGGAACTACGCACCGTGAAAAAGATAAACAAGGCAGACAGGGTATTGCAAGTAACCTTTACCGCCAATATTGATGCAGCGGGAGTAAACAGTTATGCGGCATCGAAAGGGATAACGCTCTCGCATTTGTATGTACGGAAGAAAAGCCTGGAAACAAAATTCATGGAACTGGTAGGCACTGAGGACCGGAGGTAGCAGTAAGCCTCTTAAGCCGATGGGTTGAAACCCATCGCTATTGTAATACGCCCTTTCAGGGCTTTACCATGAGGTACAATAACGCTAATCTTTATTAAGTGAACGATATTGGTTTAACGCTTCAGACTTTAATGATCTCTTTATTTTTTACTCTTAACCGCTTAACTTAAAATGAAAACTTTACTTAAAATAGAATGGCTTAAGATACGGAAGTACAGCACTTTCTGGCTACTGGCGGGTATGTTCATCGTACTGCTTTTTGCCTGGAATTACTTTGTAGGGTCCGGCATTTTAAAGCTGGGCAATGCCAATGTAAATGTTATTAATACCAATTATACCTTCCCATCTGTTTGGGAGAATGTAGGTCACTGGACCAAATTCTTTTCCGGGTTATTGTCCATCATTATAATTATCCTTACCACCAACGAATACCAGTTCCGCACCAACCGGCAGAATGTGATAGACGGCTGGCAGCGGCAACAATTCTTCCATGCGAAATGGCTTATAGTGGTACTGATGAGCATTATTGTAACTGCCTTTACTACCCTGCTGGGCCTGGGCTTTGCTTTGTGGCATGGCTCAACCTTCAGCAATATGACGGAGCACATGGACAGAATGCTGTACGTGTTCATAATGACCATGAACTATTTTGGGTTTGCGCTCACCCTTTCTTTCCTGATCCGAAAGAGCGGCATGACCACCATTATGTTCCTGCTTTATGCCTACATAATAGAAGTAATGGCGCAACAGTTTTTAAACTGGAAGATACCATCGCACCCCGGCGACTTCCTGCCCATGCAGTGTAGTGCCGAATTGCTGAACTTCCCGATGATGGACATGATGAAGAATATGATGGCCAAAACCGGGCCTACACATACTACGTTGATGCTTGTATCTATAGGGTGGACGGCAATCTATTACATAACAGGCCGGCTGCGATTGTTGAAAAGCGACTGGTAAATCTTAAATTATTGACGGTGTGCACTTTGTAATACAATGGCATATAACTTTGAATAAGCGAAATTAAAACCTTTGCCTGTGCCAGAAAGAAACGTGTGGATCATAGATGACAACTACGCAGGATTTGCCCTCATCAGGAAATTCCTGGTGGCTTGTGATTATCTGCAGGAAAACATCGTGCAATTCCCCTCTATTGTTGCTGCAACCAGCGCCACACTTCCGGCGATGATATTTGTAGATGATACCCTGCTGGAGCATGCTACACCACAGGCGGTAGAGGCTTTTAAACAGTACAGCGCCAATACACCGGTGATACTGCTTGCCTCTGCAGATGGCGAACAGGCTACACAGCTTGCTGCAACCATAGCGGCACAAGACTACCTGGTAAAAAAAGAGATCACCCTACCCCTTTTCCGCAAGGCTGTGCTGTATGCAATAGACCGCAAGAAGATAACGGTAGACCTGCAGCGCACCCGCGATGATTATATGGCCATGTTTCACCGGCATCCGCTGCCTATGTGGGTATACGAGATCAGTACCCGGGCATTTTTGGCGGTAAATGAAGCGGCAGTGCACTATTACGGCTATTCCGAACAGGATTTTTTGTCGATGACCATATTAGACATTCGCCCGCCCGACGAAGTACCTGCGTTGCTGGCCACTACGAAAAAGACTTACCAAAGCGGCTTTTACAACCTGAATCACTGGACGCACATAAAACGGGATGGTACTAAGGTAAAGGTGCACATCTATTCTCACAACATATACTTTGAAGGTAAAGATTGCAAAATAGTAACTGCTGTAAATGTGGACCGGGAATACAAGATGGACACTGCGCTGAAACAGCACGGCATTTCATTCGAATAGTACGTCCTTATAGTTGGACACTTACCGGGTTTGAACCAGCGTAAAAAATTGAATGCGGCTGTTATTTATCTGAAGATTTTGCTGTTTTTCAATTAAATTTGCGCAATTGTGCCTGAAAGCGCACTTCTTAACCGTACAGCTAAAATATTTCTCTCTGCAATGAAGGATTATCAGTACTTAACAGGACCTACATCGGCCTATATCGAATCTCTTTACAATGATTTCATGAAGGACTCTACGATGGTAGATCCTGAGTGGAGAAAATTCTTTGAAGGCTTTGATTTTGCCACCAGCAAGGTAGGCGGAACAAATGGCGCTGCGGGCAGTGTGTCTGGCGACCAGGTGACCAAGGAACTGGGCGTGTTCGATCTGATCCGTTCGTACCGCAAGCGTGCTCACCTTATTGCGACTACCAACCCCATCCGCCCGCGCCGCGACCGTAAGCCTGCGCTGGAGCTGAAGAACTTTAACCTGGGTGATGGCGACATGAACACCACCTTTTTTGCAGGTAAATTCATAGGCCTGGAAAATGGCACCCTACGCGATATACTGAAGAAGCTGCAAACCATATATGCCGGCAACATAGGCATAGAATATACTTACATTAACGACACTGAGAAGTGTGATTGGGTGAAGACGCACTTTGAAGAGATGATGCTGAAGCCGCTGTCTATAGCGCAGCGCAAGCGCATACTGGAGAAGCTGAATGAAGGTGTGATCTTTGAAAAATTCCTAAATACCAAGTTCATAGGCCAGAAACGTTTTGGCCTGGAAGGTGGCGAGAGCACCATACCTGCACTGGATACCATTATTAACGATGCAGCAGATGCAGGCGTGGCAGAAGTAGTGATAGGCATGGCCCACCGTGGTCGCCTGAACATACTGGCCAACACACTGAAGAAAACCTACGAGCAGATATTCTCTGAGTTTGAAGGTAACATGCCGGAAGATATGACCATGGGCAGCGGCGACGTGAAATATCACCTTGGCTTCCATTCCGACATTGAAACCCCTAACGGCAAGAAGATAAATGTACAGCTTACGCCTAATCCATCGCACCTGGAAGCGGTGAACCCGGTAGTTGCAGGTTTTGCACGCGCCAAGGCCGATACACTGTACAACAACCAATACGATAAAGTGCTGCCTATACTGATACATGGCGATGCGGCGATAGCCGGCCAGGGTATTGGTTATGAGCTGTTGCAGATGTCGAAGCTGGAGGGTTATAGCACAGGTGGTACCATCCACTACGTGATCAACAACCAGATAGGCTTTACTACCGATTTTGATGACGCACGTTCTGCCGATTATTGCACCAGCGTAGCTTCTATGGTGCATGCGCCGGTACTGCACGTAAACGGCGACGACGCTGAAGCAGTGGTAAAATGTGCTGCCTTTGCACTGAAATACCGCCAGCGCTTCAACGAAGATATTTTTATAGATATGGTGTGCTACCGTAAGCACGGCCACAACGAAGGTGATGAACCTAAATTCACCCAGCCATCGCTGTACGCGCTGATAGACAAGCACCAGAATCCACGCGAGGTATATACACAATACCTGCTGGAGCATGGCGAAGCCGATGCCCAGAGCCTGGCCAAGGAAATGGAGACCCGTTTCTGGGGCGACCTGCAACAGCGCCTGGATGAAGTGAAGCAGAAGCCACTGCCTTACCAATACCAGAAACCTGAACTGTGGTGGAAAGAACTGAAGAAAGCTAAAGAAGAAGACTTCAACGCATCACCTGTTACAGCTATTACAGAAGACAATTTTAAGGCTGCCTTCAATGCAATGATGCAGTGGCCGGAAGGCTTCAGCCCGCTGAAGAAGATAGAGAAACTGCTGCAGGATAAAATAAAGCTGTTTGAAACTGAGGGCAAGGTAGACTGGGCAACCGGCGAACTGCTGGCCTACGCCAGCCTGATGATGGAGGGCAAAGAAGTGCGCCTGAGCGGTGAAGACGTAAAGCGCGGTACCTTCTCTCACCGCCATGCAGTTATCTACGATCAGAACACTAACGCCCCTTACAACAGGCTGAGCCGCCTGGGCGACAAGCAGGGTAAAATGTATATCTACAACTCGTTACTGAGCGAATTTGCTGTAATGGGCTTTGAATATGGCTATGCAATGGCCAACCCTAACAACCTGGTGTTGTGGGAGGCACAGTATGGCGACTTCTCTAACGGGGCGCAGACGATCATAGACCAGTACCTGAGCAGCGGTGAGCAGAAATGGTCGAATATGAACGGCCTGGTGCTGTTGCTACCCCATGGTTATGAAGGTGGTGGCCCTGAGCACTCCAGCGCCCGCATGGAACGCTTCCTGCTGATGTGTGCTGAGCTGAACATGACCATTACCAACATTACTACGGCAGCCAACTTCTTCCATGGCCTGCGCAGGCAGCTGGCGTGGAACTTCCGCAAGCCAATGGTGAACTTTGCGCCTAAGGCCAACCTGCGCCACGTACGCGCTTACTCGCCAATGGCCGACTTTACTACCGGTGGTTTCCAGGAAGTGATAGACGATCCGAACATTAAAGATGCGAAGAAGGTAAAGCGCGTGATACTGTGTACCGGCAAGCTGTACTTCGACATCAGCGAAAAACAACTGACCGACAAGCGCGAAGATGTAGCCATCGTTCGCCTGGAACAGATATATCCGTTGCCTGTACAGCAGCTTAACGCACTGCGCGACAAGTATAAGAAAGCTGAGTGGGTATGGATGCAGGAAGAGCCGGCCAACATGGGCGCTGCTACCTTCCTGAAGATAAACCTGGAGAACTTCCCTATGCAGTACAAGAGCCGCCCAGCCAGCGCATCGCCGGCAACTGGCTTTGCCAAGAAGAGCGCACAGGAACAGCAGGCACTAGTGGAAGCTGCGTTTGCTTTTTAAGAAATTAAATAATTTTAATAGGCAGGGGTTGTATTATATACACCCCTGTTTTATTTTTGCCCGACAAGCAAATATTTTCAATAAAACTATAATTAAACAACCTGTAAATGAAAAAACTACTATTTGCCTCATTGCTTATGCTGGGTCCCTTGTCTATGTACGCACAATGCCATTTCGATAAGGATGAAACTGATCCATATTCTAAAGAGCATGTGAGAAGTGTAAATCACAATTTTGGCAACTTACGCAAGATGTGGGTATTTATATTGGACCAGAAAGGAAGTAAATACTACGCTACTGTGAATATGGCCGAAATAGGCAAATTTGACAATATAGCAAGCGGCATACTCATTAAACAGGCGAATGGAAATGTACTGGAACTGTCTGTAGAAAGTGACGTAATCCCTTCTGTACAGATAATAGGTGCCAACATCAACACTCAATGGCTGGTGAAATGTGTTATTTCAGAAGCTAAAATGAAGATGCTATCAGAAAGTCCTATAGAAAGCATAAGGGTGAAAATGGCCGGGCGCGACTTTGATGCTCCGGAATTAAAGGATAAACAGAGCAATAAAATAATGAAGTCGGCGGGCTGTATGCTAGAGAAGTAACATACTGCGTTTAGTATAAAATATGAGTTAGTAGGGGCATCGGTAGATGGCCCTATTTTTATCCTGATAGCGCCCCATCCTCCCGAACTTCGACAACACGCCTGCGGCTGGTCGAATATCGTCCCCTCTTTGGCAAGAGGGGAGTTCCCATGTACTTAGCGCATCCGTGCTAATGCTGGTCCTTCAGCAATTGGTTTATGAGGACATAAAACTGTAGCCAGATTTGACAACTTTTTAGAAAGTTGTCAAATCTTGTGCAGGAGAGACGAAAAACAAAAGCCCAACAAAAAAGCCGGCATGTAGCCGGCTTTGTAAATTATGTTGTAACCTGTATTAGTTTTCGTAGTGTTTTTCTTCGAACCAGTGTTTGGTGCTGAAGCGGTAAGAAAGACCTCCGTTGAAGAGGCCCTTGTAACCCAGACCCAGCTCCAGGAAGCCACCCAGCTTACGACCAATGCGAATACCGAACGGAGTGATGTGCCCGGTAAACTTAGCGCCAGACTCATCGTGATGGTAAGAGTAGTAGCTGTTGTAGGTGCGGAAATCATCGAACACGGCCAGGCCTACCGATGCACCACCATACATTTTAACACGTATACGGGCATCCTTGTTATCGTAGTAAGCGTAGGTAAACTCTGGTGCAAAGGTGAGGTAGCTGCCCCAGTTGCTCAGGTTTTCGTAAGCTATTACACCACCGAGCGTGAGGCGCTTGGTCATGTAGTATTTGTAATTGAGCATGGCCACACCCGATGAAACATCGTAAGGGCGCTCGTTTACGAAAGTATAAATACTGTATGCACCATAGGCTAAAGACACCTCGCTCTTACCCTTCTGCGCGAAAGAAGAGAACGAGATCATAGATAATACAAGACAGAATACGTATAGCTTCCTTTGCATCATTAGTGTGTGTTTTTTAACGTTGTAGTTGTAAATAAGTGAGGTTAATTACCGATAAAGATATAGCAAACTTTCAGTTCTCCAAAACCTGCGGGCAATTATTATTATAAACAGCTGTTGAAAAACTTGTTTATGGTGGGAGTTCACACAGAGTGTGGTTAGGTTTCACGCAACGCACGCAGAGAAGGGCGCAAAGTACGCAAAGAACTTAATGGAGCAGGCAAAGGCCGCAAAGGCGCGTGATATGCTAGAGGAAGGTTTCACGCAAAGGGCCGCAGAGATGTTTCGCAAAGGGCCGCAAAGATATTCTGAGCGGGCAGAGAGCGCAAAGGCATTGAATGAACCTGTGCGGTAGGGTTTCGCGCAAAGCACGCAGAGAAGGCGCAAAGAGTGCTATATCTGTTCCGAAAACGAATATGTCACGTGGCGGTTGGACGGGGGCGGTTTTCAAATATATTTTGCTTGTAACTGGCAGCTAAGCGTCCCATATCCTAATTGTTGACGGGGAAGCCAACAATGGTCAGTAAAGGTAGTGGTTAGTACACCCCCACCCGATATCGGCGAGTCCCCGGCTCAACACAAGGCTAAGCGAGAGACTTCCCGAGAACGGAAACTTTCAGTTCTCCAAAACATAGTAGCAATAAAATGTAAAAACAACGCACACCGGAGTGAATGAATGTGTATTTTCGAAAATAAAACCTTACTCTATGCGCCTTATTAGTTACTTCACCGCTTTACTTTTGTTAGCAGGTACCTTTGCCAATGCGCAAGATTACTGCTTGTACCACAAAAATATTATAGATGCAGAAAGGCAAATATTTGTTGCAAAAGACATCACCAAAGGACTAAACCTCTTTAAAACCACCTTCAGCAACTACTCGTTCGTATATGTAGACGACTGTATCGAAGCCTTTCAACTGGCGTTATATTTTAAGCGGGAAGATCTCGCAATGCTCTTTATAAAAAAAGCTCTTGCTAATGGTTTTGAACTACAGTTACTCGACAAACTGAACATGGGCTGCGCTTGTAACCTATACAGGGATCGCAGGGAGGTAACAATACATAAAGACTTTATTGCCAGATATAGAGATTCCCTGAACGCATATTCGGCGAGCGCATACAGTGCGTATATCGCGCGCATCGATAAAGCATTATTGCAGGAAATAATTAAACGCCATGTAAAAGAACAAACTTTCAAGAACTACCCTACTGCCGCGAGCCTTGATATAAAGGTAGAGGAACGGGAGTACATACGCATTACAGAAGATAATCTTCGTTATATGGATTCATTGGCTATGGCAGGCGTATATGTTGGCGAACGAAATCTTGGCATTTACACAAACAGGCAGGCAATTGCACTTCATCTTTCATTCGGCAGCATTGAGCGCTACGGTAATAGTCTTTTACATTTTTACAATTTACCTGCTACCTATAATATCCCTTATAACACTGAATACGACTATTTTGATGCCTCTCCGGTGTATGTTATGCAATTTCATAACCCTAAAAGTTTTAGTCATCTTACCCGCTATAAAGATGCGGCTATCAAAGCCGGCTATCTGCATCCCAGAGAATATGCGACCCTTCAATTTCACTCCAATGGTATAAAAGATACGTTGTTGCTCTTCCCCTCTACCAAAATGGCAACTGAGACGAAAAGCATTAATAATCGCAGACGTGAATTATTGCTGCCAGATTATGAGACAGACTTTTATAAACATGCATTCGCGCATGAGCACAACCTAAAGCTAAATTTTGGTTTCCTGTGTGAAACCAGGTAATCAATATTTACCAGTAACGAACAACTCTATCCGTCAGTGGCCTTTGATGCTGATGAAAACCATATCGCCGGCCTGTATGTCTTCTCTTTGGGTGTATACGAACAGGCGTTGTCCATCGGCAATTACGGTCAGTTCGTGGTGGCTGCCGTAGTAGCTGGCGCGGTGCACGCGGGCCTGTATCACTTTTTCGCCTGGTCCGTCTACTATTACCATATCCTCTGGCCGTATAAAGGCGCTTATCTGCCTGTCGGGCAGGGTCATGGCAAGGGTTAGGGTAAGCGTATTGAATTTGCCCAGGAGGCCGGCCGCATATTCATTTTTAGGGTGGCGATACACCGCCTCCGGCGATCCGGACTGTATCACCCTACCGTGCTGCATGATCATTACCTCATCGGCCCACGGCAGTATGTCCTCCGGGTCGTGAGAAATTAGCATACAGGTGATGCCGAGTTGTTCGCCTACAGCATCCACCACATTCTTCAGCACATGGGTGTGTATCTGGTCCATATTGCTGTAGGGCTCATCCAGCAACAGCAGGCGTGGCTTGTAGGTAAGCAGGCGGGCAAGAGCCACACGTTGCTTCTCTCCGCCGGAAAGCGTTTGCGTGGTGCGCTTTTGCAGGTGACCTATCTTGCATACTTCTATCAGCTGCCGGGTCTCGTTCTGGCTTAGCTTATTGGCGTAGTCTATTATTTCTTCTACCCTATAGTTATTGTTCAGCTCAAAATGCTGCGAGAGGTAAGCGATGCCGCTATGGCCGGGCATCAGCTTTTCGTTCACGCCCCTCACCTTACTGCCTTCAAACAACACTTCACCGCTATCGGCCTGGCCCAGCCCGGCTATAATGCGCAGCAGCGTGGTTTTGCCACTGCCCGTTTCCCCGGCAATGGCAATGCGCTCGCCGGCCTCCAGGTTGAAGCTGACATTATTCACCACCGTTTCGGTGCCATGTTGTTTTACAATATTTTTTACCTGTAGCAGGCTCATTCAGCGCACATTTATCGCGAAGTGCAAATATATATTGAAGTTAACAGGGTAAACGGTTAATAAGTCAACACGTGTGGATAAGTAGTGGAGGGTGAGTTAAAAGGTTAAAGAGTTAATAGGTTAATAAGGCAAGACGTCACCGAACATGGATAAATAAGGGGAGTGTTAAATAGTTAAAGGTTAGATAATAAGTTATCTAACATGGGTAACTGGGGGAATACATCTTTACCCTCCGTCATTTTCAGGACGAGTAAATATAGTGTCGTCATACAACCGTTCGATAAATTGGTTAAAACTGTTGCCAAGCGGCTTGAAATCGTTATCATCAGCAATAAAACCAAGCATGCCAAATCGCATGGGTATAAACCGGGTATCAAGGATATACATCTCTCCCCCACCATCCGAACCGAGAAAAATTGCCCATGGAAAAAATTGCCTTGAAAAATCCTGGGTAGTAGAAAGTACTTCTTCTGCAGATGCAAATATCGCATACGAAGGGCCAATCCACCCTTCAAAGCCATTTGTACTGAAAAGGAAATCCTTGTAATCCGCAGGAAGCGAAAAGCCCAGCTGACTCTCCAACAATTCAATTTGTTCATTTGATGCCGGAGGGTGATAGCAATTTGCAAAATCGTTGCGATCAGGAAAATATCTCTCTATGAAACCGGACATGATCTATTTACCTTTTAACCATTTGACCTACCAACTGCCTCTAGCCCCTCACCTACAATAAAGAAGCTGCCCGATATCAACAGAGCGTCATCGTCGGTCATGGTCTTACGGGCGGCGGTAACGGCAGCTGCCACACTGGGATATGCTTCGCCATGCAGGCCCATACTGGTGGCCAGGGGTTGCAGCTCTTCTACCGGCAGCGCGCGCGGAATGGCTGCTGCGCAGAAGTAGTAAACGTTGTCTTTGGGGAACATCGACAGGGCCTCGGCTACATCTTTATCGCGCACAAAGCCTATTACTACATGGCGCCTTGCTGCGGGCACCTGTGCCCATTGTTGCAGTACGTAGGTAAGGCCTGCGGGGTTGTGGGCTACATCGCATATGATGGCGGGATGCTCCTGCAGCCAATCCCACCGCCCCATAAGGCCGGTGGTGCCTTTTACATTCTTCAGCGCTTCTATTGCTCCGGCCACAGTGAGGTTATAGCCCCGATAGGCCAGTAGCTCTACTGCAGTAAGGACGGTTTTTATGTTGTGCTGCTGATAGTTGCCTGTAAGGTCTGTCTGCACATCCAGCATCTCATCATTGGCCTTGTTGATGGCCTTGTAATGCTGGTAGCGGGCATCCTGCTTTACGCGCACCATGTCCCAATGGGTTTGCGCATAATATAGCTGGCTCTGCTGTTTTATTGCATGCTCTACAAATACCTTGTCAGTCTCGTCGTGTTGCTCGCCTATAACCACGGGTACTTTATGCTTGATGATGCCGGCCTTTTCGGCAGCTATTTTGGGCAATGTGTCCCCCAGCAAGTCTTTATGATCGAAGCTGATATTGGTAATGATGGATAGTTCTGGAGTAATGATATTGGTGCTATCAAGGCGGCCACCGAGTCCGGTTTCTATAATAGCCATGTCTACCCCCTCATCGGCAAATGCCTGGAAGGCCATAGCTACCGTTATCTCGAAGAAAGATGGGTCAACCTCTTCTATAGTAGGCTTTATACGCTCTACAAAGTTTACCACCCACTGCTCACTTACCGGCCGGCCATTGATGCGGATGCGTTCGCGGAAATCGACCAGGTGCGGCGAGGTGTATAGGCCGGTTTTGTAACCCGCCTGCTGGAATACCGCTGCCAGCGAATGCGAGGTACTACCCTTGCCGTTAGTGCCCGCTATGTGTATGCTTTTGAACCGGTGCTGAGGATCGCCAAGGGCGCTGCATAGTTTTATCGTATTGGTAAGATCGGGCTTGAGAGCGGCCTTGCCAATACGGGAGAACATAGGCAGTCGCCCGAACAGATAGTCTAATGTGGCCTGGTAAGTGGCATTCATGGTGCAAATATAGGATATGCTTCTTAAGCCGATGGGTTGAAACCCATCGCTATAATAATACGCCCTTTCAGGGCTTTACCGTGTTGCTGGAATTACTTACCTGGCTTTGAAGATAATGGTGACGTCGCCGAATTGTTGTGGTTCGCTGCCGGTGCTTTTGCTGAATCTGGCGTGGGCCATTTTGTCCATGGCTATACGTGTCAGCTCGGGGCTGGAGGATGATTTTACGTATTTGTTCACAATATTACCATCGCGGTCTACGGTTACGTGTATCACCACTTTGCCGCCTTCTTTAAATTCGGCTTCCAGTTTTTTAGGGGTAATGTCGCGGCCTGTCAATGTGTGCCCTATGCCGCCGGTGCCGGGCTCTCCGGTATAGTTAGCTGCACCGGGTGTGCCACCGGCTACTCCCCTGTCGCCGGGACCTGTGGTATTGCCTTCGCTGGTGCCGGGCTTGTTTTGCAAGGCGCTGTTGCCTCCCCTTCCGTTGTCACCACCATATACCGACTTAGGAACAGGCGGCGGGGTTAAAGCATTCTTCTTATCGGGTGCGTTGGTAGCATTTACTTTGGTCTTGCCGGGATCGTTTACGCTTGGCGCATCGGCATCGTTACCATGCATCATTTCCTTAACCGGGCTTTTAGCTTCCACATTTTTATACACTACGGAGGCGCTATACGGAGCGGGCTTTTCTTTATTCATGGGCTGGTCGTCGCCACTGCCATCGGCGCTGCTGCCAAGGTTCACCTCCAGGCCATTGCCTAGTTCCGTAGTAACCGTGGGAATTGTATAACGCCACAGAAAGAACAGCAACAGCAATACGAGGTGGGTACCGATGGTCCACGATAAAGCCTTGATATTTATGGGTTGCTGCTGCGTTGCGACGGTCATAAGCAGTAAATGTATTGTGCTAAAATTACAAAATAACACGAACCCAACTATCCCCCGTTAAATACTGCTACTTTTTTAACGTTTTTGATATCAATGTTGTAACGGAACAATTAATTTTGTGGCTGCTAAGTTTAAAACACACTTTCAGGTTTTCACTTTTAACATTCAACTTTATTTATGCCATCATTTGATATAGCCAGCAAGGTAGATCTGCAGACACTCGACAATGCCATCAACATTACCAAGAAGGAAATAGACAACCGTTTCGATTTTAAAGGCGGACATGTGCTGATAGAACTGAACAAAAAAGACATGACCATATTGCTGGAGGTAGACAGCGATATGAAGCTGAAACAGCTGGAAGACGTGATGCTGACCAAGGCTATGCGCCAGGGACTAGAAGCCAACTGCTTTGACCTGAGTAAGGAACCCAATGCCAACGGCAAGTACATCCGCAAGACAATACCGGTGAAAAACGGCATAGACCGCGACTACGCCAAGAAGATTGTGAAGATCATTAAAGATAGCGGCCTGAAGGTGCAGCCGGCCATAATGGACGATGTGATCCGCGTAACTGCCAAGAAGATAGACGACCTGCAGGACGTGATCAAACTGTGCCGCACGTCGGATATTGATCTGCCGTTGCAGTATACGAATATGAAATCGTAAGAGACTTGATTGTATATTTTAGAAACAGGATCTGGCCAAGTATTTGACAGATCCTGTTTTTATTTAGCCCAACAATAGCAACAGTCAACTTACATCGATAAAACATTGATCTTTCTCTACATTTGAAATATGATAAACGCTTTAGTAATAGGCGGGGCCGATGGCGTAGGTAAGGGCATTGCAGATGAACTGCGGCGGCGTGGGTATGCGGTGTATGTGGCAGATTTGAAACCTGCTGAGGGTAATTACTTTTTTGTGGATGCTACTTCTCCCTCGTCGGTTGCGGATTGCTATGGGCAGGTAAGCAGCCAGTTGTCCGCGCTGGACTTGCTGATCATCACCATAGGTGCAATAGACCAGGGAGCCATAACCGAGGCAGGGCCCGAAAAATGGCAATGGATGCTGGATGTAAACCTGCTGGCACCTGTGCGGCTGGTGCAGGCCTTTCTGCCACTGGTAAGGGCATCGCAGCAGAAGCGGATAGTGCTTGCCGGTTCGGGATCGGGCATGGGAGGGTATAACGGCGAATCTCAGCTGGGCTTATATACCGTTGCCAAGCATGCTATGCTGGGCTATTTTAAAGTGCTGCGGGAAGAACTGGCACAGGAAGGCATAACGGTGAGCCTATTGCTACCCTCGGCCATAAAAGGTAACCTGGCTGGCAATTCTGCCGCGATGAGGACAGACAAACTGGGCATGCCTTATGATGATGCCGCCGGACAACAACCTGCACACCGGACACTTACGGATGCAGCCAACATTGCCGAACAATTTGCAGACGATATCTTGGCGGGTAAGGCCCTCATCACCAACGACCCGGAGCTAATACTTGGCAAAATGAATGATGAGCTTGCAGAATGGACGGCACTACTGAAATAAGCATAGAGAGAGTCTGCCAACAAACTAAAAGACAATAATTTCATACAAGAGGAGTTATATTAGCAGCACCGCTACGTAAACTCCTGAATATGAAACAAACCGCCCTGCCCGGTGGTGGCAGTAAATATTATCTGTCCAGCGCAGACCTCGTTTTCCTGCTGATTAGTATGGGCCTTATTGCGCTCAACATTACAAGGATGGAGAATGTGCCCCTGACCTTTGATGAGTGTGCCCCACATGCCGAAGCCGTAAGGCCCTACCTAAAAATACTTTCGTTCGAAGTGCCATCTTCTAACGACCACCTGCTGAATTCTGTGTTGCGAAAATTCTTTTTAGATATTTTTCCCGATACCCCTTTCTGGCGTCGTTTTGATAACCTATTGGCTCAAATGCTATTCCTGTGGTATAGCCGGCTGTTAAGTAAAAAACTATTCAGTAATAATCTGTGGCAGCTTTGTGTCTTTTTTCTGCTGAACCTGCAGCCATTCATGTTTCAATTCTGGGGATTGAGCCGCGGTTATGGCTTATCTATTGCCCTGATGATATCGTCTCTATACTATGTAGTTTGCTATAACGAGCACAGAAAGCTGTTGCATCTGAATCTTGCCTTATACCTGGCGGCACTGGCTGTATATGCCCACGTTGTGCTGCTCGACTACTACTGGGCACTGTTGGGGGCTATTATTGTACTGCATCTGCTACCGGGTAAGCAGGTCCGGGATTTACGACAAATACGCAAAACGACTGCCTGTATATTGGCAGCGTGCGGCGTATTGGCATTAATGGTGGCCAGCCCTATACAAAAACTTGTAGCCAGTAAACAACTATATTTTGGTGGTGACACCGATATGGTAAACGACACCCTGAAAACACTGGTAAAAGCAAATATGGCTGTAAATAATGAGGCTTTGACGACCACCGTTATAGCGCTTATAATTGCAGGCTTTGCGGCCCAGACCATATATTGGACCACATTACTGTTACGAAAAAAGCTAACCAACGAATCGTGTACGGGGTTTATTCTATGGCTACTGGTAGTAATACCCGTGGCAGTAGTTATAGCGCAGTATTATTTGTTGCATACACTTTACCCGCAGGATAGGGTTGCACTGTTTTTCCTTCCATTGTATCTGCTTTCCTTTTGCTATTGGCTGCGGCATATCACTTACGAAACAAGGTGGACAGGGAATATTTTAATTGTTTTACTCGCGTTGCTTTCCGCCTGTAATTTTCTCAAGGACATCAATCTAACCAGTACGCGAAACTGGTGGTACGGGCAATATGACGTACTTGTTCTTGAGCGGGTTATTAACTAGCGCAAACAAATAACAGGGAAGGCAAAGCTGGGTGTAAGCTGGCTTTTTGCACCGTCATTCAGATATTACACAGCAGACAAATACAGAAATAATTATGAGCCCATAGTTATGTTCAACGATTGCCCTGCTGTTGTTGACACTACGGTAGATTATTACTACATCATTGGCGAATGTAGTGCCAACCTCTCTAAAATATATGTGCAGGACAGCGCTTTTTTCGGAGGTGTTTTTATACTATTCAGGAAGATAAGACAATAGGTTATGAATACTACCATAAATAGAGCAAGTTAGCCGCTAAGTATCTACCATTAATTACCTGAAGAAATATGCTGCGTGAGGACTACCACCTCCTGCCGAACTGGAAGGCAACAAACAGGTCTACAAAGTTGGTGACCGTTTTGTTGTTGGCCATAAGGGCTATAGGCTGCGAATAAAACTCGGCATTAACACCGGCTTCTACGCCCAATACGTTTTTACGGTTAGTAGAAAAATCGAAGTGAAGCGCTGATTTAATGTGGCCACCAGGTATAAAAACTATCTCGCTAAGGCCCTTGCTGAAACCGCCCGCCCCCCTGATGCCGGCACGATCGAGGAAATTTTCCTTGTCGACATCTGAGTATTTGATGTATTCAGAACCTGCCACCATTACATAATATGGCTTTTGCATTCCCAGGGAGAAACCCAATGTATTGGCCCAGTGTATAGACACACACCCGGGATCAGGTTTACCTGCTATCATTTTGCGGTAACCTACGCCCAGCTTCAGCGCATAGAAATTGTTTATCTTACCATAGATGTAAGAACTATTGGCTTTGCTGCTGGCGGTTTGGGTGGAAACCTTTTCTTCTTTAGGGTCCTTCTTCTCTGTAAACTCGAACTGGAGATACATGAGATTGTAGAACATATCGGCCTTCTTGGTATCCTGCACTTTCGATTTGCCGTAGTCGCTGTAAATGCTCCAGCCATTGGTGTTCAGCCGCATACCAAAGCTTATCTCATGCATTATAGGCTTGATCTTCGGCGGCTTCAGTTTTACTATTGGGGGAGGCGCATCCTGCTTTATGGTCTTAGTGGAATCTGATGAAAAGGTTACCTGCTGGGCGTAGCCTGCCGTGCTGCACAAAGTCAGCATCAGTAATCCCTTAAAACATCTTTTCATACAGACCATAAATATGTATCTTCTACACCTTTAGTTTCTCTGAAAACTAAATTACAACTTTATCTTTGAATAAATCTAACATCTTTAAATTTAACAAAAACGAACAGCCCATGACAGCTAAAGTAGTATATACCGGACAGTTACGCACAGCAGCCACGCACCTGCGCTCTGGCAGCGTAATAGAAACAGATGCACCTGTAGACAACCACGGTAAGGGTGAGCGTTTCTCCCCTACCGACCTGGTAGCTACAGCACTGGCATCATGCATGGTGACCACCATGGGCATTGCCTGCGATGTACACGGCATTAACATAGACGGGGTAACGTGCGAGGTAGAAAAGATAATGGCTGCCGATCCGCGCCGTATAGCAGAAGTGAAGGTAGATATGACGTTCCCCAACAGCGGCCCGTATACCGACAAGGAAAAGAAGATAATAGAAACGGCAGCACGCAATTGCCCGGTGGTGGTAAGCCTGCACCCCGACTGCAAGAAGACGCTGAATATTACATGGCCAGGAGAATAGCAATTCAAGTTCTACTATTTCCGAAATACAAAATTTGACAACTTTTAAAAAGTTGTCAAATTTGGCTACAGTACTTGTGTCGACTTGATGATATTGAGCCCCACGGTACATTCCAGGCAGCGGTGGTTAACGCAGTAATTGTTGTAGAGCTGTATCATGGCCTGGCTTTGGGCGGCATTAGCGGTATTCCAGCCATTGTCTTTCCACATGGTAGTAATGTTGTTTTTCTCCGCGGGTACAGACTCCAGTAATGCCAATGAGCGTTCGCCCAGGTCGCTTACACCCTGGCGCGATGCAAACAGGAACTGGATGGGCGCAATGGTGTTGATGATGATATTGTGTACCGACGACTTGCCGAGGCTTTTAGGTGCGGGATGCTCATGCGCCTCATCGAACCTGAAATGGCTGTTCCAATACTCGCTTGCGGTTACGTCCAGCAGCGGCTCTATTTCCTTAATGGTATGCGTTTCTACTATCTGCGAGAACAAATGCTCCGACTTATGGATCAGCATGGCGAACTGGGCAATGCGCACCGTAGGAAAATTAGCTGGCCTCATGCGCAGAAACTTCCATAAATGCCCGGCTATGGGCGACAACTTATATTTCTTGCGGAGGTAACCGTATTCATCCTGTAGCAATTCTGGATAACGATCGTTGAATGACCCTTCCAGCATGCCCGCCTGGCCAAACAATAAAGCTTCTATCTGTTGCAGATTGTCGCGGTGGCGGCCAAGTACATTAAGCGGAATAGACTGCGCCAGCAACATAAACGGAGTAGCATTGGTTTTGAAACCGAAATTGGCTGCCATGCGCCAGTAGAGCAGGTTGCGCCAGTCTTCGGCAGAGTTTTCGAGGAGGATATTCCAATCGCTCAGCTTCATTTCCCAGCGCTCGGCCAGCAGCCTGCTCATCCACCCCTCTTTCGTGATATCGCGTACACCCATATGCTGACCGGCGCAAGGCAAAGATGCTTTAGCGCCCATCAGTGTTTCGTATTTAGGTATTACGTGTGCGGGTATCTGCTGATTGAGCACCAACACAGGCGTGTTACCGGCAACGCCTTCCGCATCATTATCGTAAACTACATGAAGCACAAGATTGTGGTAAGCAGGATCATCCTGGTGGCCGTGTCTCAGCCAGTCGCTGCTTTTTATGTGTAGTTCTATATTGCCTACCAGCGTGGTGTTGCCCACCTTTATGCGCCCTTCCAGGAAGTCGGGGCCGGCATCGCGGTTCAGTTTGCCAGGATGTATGATAGTAAGGGATTCACCATCTGTGGTAGTGAGCCCGGCAGGAGCGTATAATGAATATTGCCAGATGAACTGGTATAGCGCTTCGGTCATGGTAAGCAGTTGATGAGGTTGCGGAAGAAATTATTCTTCGATAAAGTTAAGGTCTTTGCCGAAAGTCTCTTCTGTAAGGAATACGGCAACCGTGCTGATGACCATTACCACTGCGCCCGTAATAGCGCCTGCAGTGATGAAACTGTAATGCAGCCCGCTCTGCAGCCAGCCAAACAACATAATGATAACGGGCAGAGAACCACGCACCATATTGGGCACCGTGGTAGCAGCGGTAGCACGCAGGTTGGTGCCAAAATGCTCGGCAGCCATGGTAACAAACAACGCCCAGAAGCCGGTGCCAAAACCCATGAGCGCACATATCAGGTACATATTGGCTGCAGTACCACCCTGCTGCCGGAAGTACAGTACGATACCAACAATGGTGATGGCGTAAAAGATGTACAATGCCTTTTTGCGGCTCTTCAGCCAATGGCTTACAATACCTATCAATATATCGGCAATGGAAATAGCTATGTAGGCATACATTACCGCCTTACCCGGCTGTATCTTTTCTGTAATGCCGAACTCTTTCCCAAACTTATCCGATACCTGTATCAGCAAACCGATAACATACCATGTAGGCAGACCGATGAGAATGGCCAACAGATACTTTCCGAAACGTTGCCGCTTGGTAAAAAACATCCAGAAGTCGCCCTTGCGCACCTCTTTATTATGTTGCACATGCGCATACATGCCTGATTCGAACACGCTTACACGCATAGCCAGTAGTGCAAGACCTAACCCACCGCCAATGTAAAAACATACGCGCCAGTCGAACGCCTGGGAGATGAAATAAGCGACCACAGCCCCTGTAAGGCCGATGCCGGCAACTAACGATGTGGCTATACCCCTCTTTTCTTTCGATATCAATTCGGAAACCAGGGTAATACCTGCGCCCAGTTCACCCGCCAGGCCTATCCCTGCTATAAAGCGGCATATCTCGTACTGCTGTACGGTATGCACCATGCCATTGGCAATGTTGGCCAGGGAATACATTAGAATAGAGCCGAACAATACGCTCAAACGACCTTTCTTATCGCCAAGAATACCCCAGAAGATACCACCCAGTAATAAGCCATACATCTGTACGCTCATTATCTCGAGGCCGGTCTTTACGGCTGCATCGCCGGTAAGGCCCAGGCTCTCCAGGCTGGTAACACGTACCATGCCGAATAGCAGCAGATCATATATATCGACAAAATAGCCTAGTGCTGCAACAAGCACCGGGATGCTGAGTAGACCAATAGTTTTGTTTTGCGACATGTAGGCTCCGATGATTGGTTTAAAAAGTGATATGGTTTAAAAAAGGTGTTGCTATTATGCTTGTACTGTTTTCTTTTTACCGAAGAACATTTTGAAGAGTACCGGACCGGTAGTTACCACTATCAGACCTATCACTATTATTTCCAGGTTCTTCTTTACCCATGGTATATCGCCCAGCAGGTATCCGGCCATAATCATACTGACAACCCAGGCCAGGCAGCCAAGAACATTATAAGATGTGAATTTCTTGTAGTTCATATCTACCATGCCGCCAACAATAGGGGCAAACGTGCGCACTATAGGCAGAAAGCGGGCCAGGAAGATAGCCATGCCGCCCTTCTTCTCGTAAAAGTCGTGCGCATCATGTATATACTTCTTCTTGAACAGACGGGAATCAGGACGCTTCATCAGCATATGGCCAAACTTACTGCCATACCAGTAGCCCAATATATTACCCAAAACGCCTGCAAGTGTTATCAGCCCTATCCAGTAAGCCAGGTCTATGAATACATTGCCAAACTTAGGTGTAGAGTTAGCAATGATAACACCTGTAATGAACAGTAGTGAATCGCCTGGCAGGAAAAAGCCTACAAACAGACCGGTTTCGGCGAAAATGATAAACAATACCGCGTAGAGTCCACCGTGGGCATTTATCCATTCCGGCTGGATCAGCTGCTTGTACAGTTCTAAAAATTTATGCATACTTGATTATGTTGCGGTGAAAATATAAAAAAAACGGCAACAAGCCTTGCCCCGTAGAAAAATAGAGTGGAACTTAACATGCACAATACCATTAATTGAGTATTTTATCAATGGGTGCGGGTAGCCAACGATTTGAATAGGTGCATAGTTATATACCGACATTTTTGCCTAACTTACAATAAATACCCTTTTAACTCAGTTTTCATCAAAAATCTGTTATGCTGTCATTTTTACGCCGCTTTACTATTACAGCCCTTCTTCTTGCCCCGCTCACCGGCAATGCCCAATACAATTTGCAGCTTAGAAATGGCAATGCGGCTATTAAGCCTAATGCCGCCCGGTGGATGGATAGTGTAAGTGAAGCAGCGCACCAACCTATACTTACAGTTATTCACCTGAATGCTGCTGCCAATACCCAACAAAGAGCGGTTTTAGCACAACAGGGCATTACCCTGCTGGACTACCTGCCCGGCAACAACTACACAGCCCTGGTACAGGCAGACCAAATAAAAGACAAAGGAGCGCTAAAAAGTTTATACGGCATTACACCCTTTGAAACAAACTGGAAAGCATCGGCATATGTATGGAAACAGACAGCCGCCGCACGGGGTAATACTGACCTGCTGGTAACCTTTGCATCAATACTGCCTGCCACGGAGATAAGGCAGTTTCTGTCGGGCATAGGTGCGCAGATAAACAGCAGCAGCATGGAGCAGCAGCATGCTTACAAAATAACCATAGCGGCAGATAAAGTGCACGGACTGGCTTCGTGGTATGGGGTGCTGGATATCAGCCCGGTAACGGGTATGGTGCCGTTCGACTTCCAGAGCAGGCCGGCGGTGAAGGGGAATATAGCGGTAGCCAAGGGCATATATGGCGGCTACGAGCTTACTGGCGATAGCATAACTGTAGGTGTGGGCGACAATGCATCGGGCATATACCATGCTGACCTGAAAGACAGGATCACCAATTTTCACCCCGGCCCTATGCGCACGCATGGCGAACATGTGAATGGCATAGTAGGCGGAGCAGGCATAGTAGACCCCATGGCTGAAGGCATGGCCCCAAATGCCAAACTGCTCGACTATATGTACGACCAGGTGATAGCGGCAACCGGGGCAATGTATAACGATTACAACATGACCATCACCAACAACTCTTACGGGGTGTTGCTGGGTGATTGTGACTACTCCGGCACCTATGATGGGTATGCCCGCTACCTGGATACGCTGGCGTTGCAGTATCCGCAGGTACTGCATGTATTTGCATCTGGCAACGATGGCTGGATGAACTGCTCGCCCTACCTGCCGGGCTTCGCTACGGTTGGTGGCGGCTATCAACCTGCCAAAAACAACGTAGTGGTGGGTAGTATGACCGACTACCTGTACCAGGCGGCAGATGAATCTCGCGGCCCTACAAAGGATGGACGTATGAAACCTGAGATAGTAGCCGTAGGCCTTGGGGCCTACTCTACCATTGGTATAGATGACTACGAGTGGGCGGCAGGCACCAGCATGGCGGCACCACAGGTGGCGGGGGGACTGGCGGTTCTCTCGCAACGCTACAGGCAGCTGAACGGTGGTAGCTACCCCAAGGCCGATGTATTAAAAACAGTTTTACTAAACGGAGCAATGGACCTGGGTAACCCCGGGCCGGATTTCACCTACGGTTTCGGAAGTATGGATGTTTCAAGGTCGCTTAAAATGCTGGATAACAATCGCTTCTATACTAATACCTTAACCAATGCCGATTTCATACAAACACAAACAATTACTGTACCTGCCAATACAGGGAAGATCAAAGTTATGTTGTGCTGGCACGATCTGCCGGCAAGTGCAGCATCAACCAAGCAACTGATCAATGACCTGGACCTGACGGTAACCATGCCCGATGGCACCACCCACCGCCCGCTGGTTTGTGATCCGCTTCCCGGCAATGTAAATAATGTAGCTACCGAGCAAGTTGATCATACCAATAACGTGGAGCAGGTAACGATAAGTAATCCTCCCGCAGGCACTTATACTATAAAAATAGCAACCAACTTCACGCTATCGGCCGACCAGCGTTATGTGGTGGCCTATGATATGATACCTGCAGGTACCGAGCTAACCTACCCTATTGGCGGAGAGCAGCTGAGCAACAGGGACTCTATCAGAATATTCTGGAATACAACAACTAACGACAGTTCTTTTAAAGTAGAATTATCAACCAACAACGGCAGCAGCTGGACTACCCTTGCTGCCAATGTACCGGGATTGTCGCGCTATTGCCCGTTTATGCCGTCGGGTATCAATTCGGGCAACTGCCTCATAAGGCTAACGAAGAACGGCACCTCAGAAACAGCCACATCGGCCAGGTTTGCTATTACCGATGTGATGAACGCACAGGCGAGCACGGAACAATGCCCTACATACGTCAACATACACTGGACACCGGTACCCAATGCTACTGCTTATGAGTTGTTGAAAAAAGTGGGTGCGCATATGCAGGTTGTTGACACCACCACCGACACTACCTATTCGTTCAGCGGCATGTCGGCCACTGAGAAATCGTATGTGGCCGTACAACCAATAATAAATGGCATACGTGGCTATCGTAGTCGTGCGGTTATCCGCCTGGCCAATGATGGCAGTTGTACTGCATCTTCCTCTAACGGCGATCTTATGGCGGTGAGGATGACCAACCTCAGCAGCCGCAGGCAGAATACCAGCAATGCGCTTACCAATAATGAGTCGTTTAGTATAGAGGTGCGCAACCTGTATACAATACCTTGCAGCAATTTTGCAGTTACTTATAGCATGAACGGCGGAGCATGGAATACTATAGCCTCTACCGCTACGATACCGGCAAATGGCACTACCACAGTTACACAAAACGCATTAGACCTTTCAATACCCAGCGAATATAATTTCGTGGTGGCTGTGACTAACCTCGCGCTTGCAGATCCACAGCATGCAAATGACACGCTAAGATTTACCATCAAAAATATCCCCAACGATACCCTTACCCTGCCATTTACCGACGACTTTGAAAGTATGCCGGTGGTATCGGTTACGGGCCGCGACTCTGTAGGTGTATCGCCCAACGGGCATTGGGATTTTGCAACAGCAGACACCGCAGGCCGTATGCGCTCTTTTGTAAGCGAAACTGTAAGTATCAGCGGCAACAGGTCTGTGAGTCTGGATGAGGACAGGTCTGTCAATGCAGGCAGCAACAATAAATTTACCGGCACCTTTAACCTGGGGGCATATGATACCGCAACCGCAGAGGTTAGGCTCGATTTTGATTATATACTGCACGGCACACCCAAAACTGCCGCAGGCAATGAAGTAAGCTTCCGCGCAGCCGATGACTTGGGCTGGACTCCCCTGTTTACCTACGACCTGAACTCATATCCCGGCGATCTGAAAAAAGCCAAATCCCTATCATTAACTGATGCTGCCCGCGCGCAAAACCGCAACTTTGCATCCAGCCTGCAGGTATCTTTTGAACAGAACGACACATCGCTGATAGCAGCACGCAATTATGGCAATGGCATCACCATAGACAATGTAAAGCTATATACTGTAGCCAACGATGCCCAACTGGTGAGCGTGATAAGCCCAATACCTACCAACTGTGGCCTGGCGGCCAGCCAGCCGCTTACCGTACAGATACATAACGGGGTAAACTACACCATACACAACATAACCGTGTATTACCGCGAGGATGCAGGCACCATACATGCCAATGTAATAGACTCTATAACTGCAAAGGCAACGATCAATTTTACTTTCTCGCAGCCGTTGAATATGCCCGCCGGCACTAACCATAGCGTAGACGTATGGCTTACTGCACCGGGCGATACCTATACCGGAAACGACAGCATTATTAATTACAAATTCCGCAACAGCCAGATCATCACCAATTATCCTTACCTGGAAAACTTTGAGGCTGGTGCCGGTGGCTATTATGCTGATGGTATCAATAACTCGTGGCAGTTTGGTACGCCGGCATCGGCTAAGGTCAATAAAGCGGCCAGCGGCAGCAAGGCATGGAAAACAAATCTCACAGGCAAGTATAATAACCTGGAGCAATCTTACCTCTACTCACCTTGCTTCGATATAACGGCCATGAACAAGCCAATGCTCAGCTTTAGCGCAGCGCTTGATGTGGAAGATTGCGGCAATGTGCTCTGCGATAAAGCCTTTATAGAATATACTTACAATGGCATTACCTGGACAAGACTTGGCGCATATGGCAGCGGCACCAACTGGTACGACTCCACCTTCCAGGCATGGACCAGCAACGGCTTCACCCGCTGGCACGTGGCATCTATACCTATACCTAAACCGTTAGGTACTGGCTCGGTTGTCAACTTCCGCTTTGCGCTTAATTCCGACCCCGGTGCTACTTTTGAAGGATTTGCTGTTGATGACATTCACATCTATGATATGGCCAACAGTATATTACCAGCTTCAGGCACGGTGGTGGAAAGCAATAACCTCTCCGGCAATGTATGGACCGACTACCTGCACGACAACCAGTTAATGGCTGCCATACAGCCACAAAACAATTTATCGGGTAACACATTGGTAACACTATACGAGCAAGAAGTGCTGCACAACCCTACCCTTACCCAGCACATAATGCCGCGCAGCTACAACATTACCTCTACCGGAACACCTGCGGATAGCATAGGCGTGCGACTATACCTTACCGACAGCGAGTTTGTAAACGTGGTGAACGATACTAACTGTATATCTTGCCCGGTACCCGATGACGCTTACCGGCTGGGGGTTACGCAGTTTACCAATGCGGCACACCTATCGTTGCAGAACAATACGCTGAACGATGATACGGCAGGACATTTTACTTACGTACCTTATACGCAAATGACCTGGGTGCCTTACGATAAAGGTTACTACGGGGTATTCAAAACCAAATCACTATCGGAACTCTGGCTGAATGATGGCGGTCCTACACATATGTTCCCTACCGGCACCGACTACCTGAACTTTGTTGCCTATCGAGATGGCAGCCAGGCCAGGTTGAGGTGGTTATCGCTTATAGATACTGCTGTATGGGTATACACCATAGAGCGCTCAGAAGATTCCATTACTTTCAATGCGCAGTCGGTAAAAACTGCCACACACAGCAATCCGGGCATCTATACCGACAGCAGCCTGCTAGACAAAACTTATTACTACCGGCTGAGTTGGGTGATGACGGGCGGCAATGTACAATATCACTCGCCGGTGCGTAAAGTAAGCCCTACAGACGATGCCGGTACCGTAGCCTTCAACGCGCAGATGATCAGCAAAAGTGCGGTGCTCACCAGCTGGACATCTTATATAGATGGTGTGGTAAACACCTACAAACTGGAACGGGCGATTGGCAACGGATCATACACCGCGCTAGGCAATCTAGGTAGTGCCAAACATTACGGACAGTACTACAGCTATGTGGATGCGCCATCAAGTGTATCAGCCGGGACAATTATCCATTACCGCCTTACAGCGGTCTTTGACAACGGCGAACAACTGGTATTGCCGGAGCGCATAGTGGAATGGAGCGCCCCTAATAGCGTGGGTACTGTGTACCCCAACCCGGTAACCAACGGACCACTGAATATAATATGGTATACACCCGCAGGCGCTACCATGCAGGCATCGCTGGTAGACATGAATGGCCATACATTCCGTTTTGACCCGGTACAGGCCGGCCAGTGGCAAAACACTACCCAACTAAACATTCCCGCTAACCTGGCCAAAGGGCTTTATTTGCTAAAGGCTGTTATAGATGGGAAGACGACTACGAATAAGGTGGTGGTGGAGTAGATGAATGTCACATAATTCATTTTCATCAAAGGCTGGGCGTTAGTCTCCTGACTACGCCCAATGCGGTTCCGGTCTCCGACCGGCGTAATATAATATAGTAACCACCATGAGTTCAGCATACCAGATTCAAAATGAGTTTGCCACCTATTTCATAACACCTACTATAGTGGAATGGGTAGATATTTTCACACGGAAAGCATATAGAGACATTGTAATTGACAGTATCAACTTTGCAATCAACAATAGAGAATTAAAGGTTTACGGCTACGTAATAATGAGCAATCATATGCACCTAATTGTGCGTAGTCAAAATGGAAAATTGAGTGAGACGCTTGCTAATATGAAAAAGTTTACCGGCAAAAAGATCATTGATACTATCGGATCAATACCTGAGAGCCGGAGAGAATGGCTTTTGCATAGATTTCAATGGAACGCAGTTGTCAATTTGCGTAATAGCGCGCATCAGTTATGGAGACAGGAAAACCGTGCTGAGGAAGTATTTTCTTACAACTTCTTCATGTCAAAGCTGAACTATTTACATTCAAATCCCGTTCGCGCAGGTTTGGTGGAACAGCCTGAACATTATGTTTACAGTAGCGCAAAATCATTAGCAACCGGAGAGAAAGGGTTAATAGAAGTAACGCCTTGGAGCTTTTGAGTTACTGCGGTCAGAGACCGACCGCTACCGTTTGGGGCGTAGTCGGGAGACTAACGCCCAGCGGTCACCCGTAACCAACGAGCCGCTGAATATAATTTGGTATGCGCCAGCAGATCCGTCGGCAATGGCTTTTGATTTTATTTCTTATGACCGGGCAACCATAAGCAAGTAAATTGCATATCTTAGTATAAACTGGTATCTATGAAAATATTTGTTTGCAGCATGGCTTTGCTGTGCACTGCCATTGCCGCCGACGCGCAATACAACCTTGGCTTTGAGACCCTTAATAGTGCGCACCTGCCCGATGGCTGGGGAGGCGATAACGTAAATGGTGCCGGCTTTCCTGCCAATGATACAGCAAAAGCATTTTATATAGATAGTAATGTAAAACACAACGGGCGATACGCCATGGCCGTTGACTGGAACAAAAACTATGGATCGTGGACATCGCTAACCTACGTAATTGATAAACGGGCGAGGGGCAAAAAGATAAAACTAACCGGCTACCTGAAAACGGAAAATGTAACCGGGCATGGTGCCGGCCTTTGGATGCGACTGGACGGAGCTAATCGCTACAACCGGGTTAAAGGTTTTGACAACATGCATGACCGGGCAGTGAAAGGCACTACAGATTGGAAGCAATATACTATAGAACTGGATTATAACGGAAGCGAGGTAAAGCAAATAGTTGTTGGCGGGCTGATTGTAGGCGAAGGCAAAATGTGGGTAGACGACCTGCAGGTAACTGTTGACGGGATAGACATAGCACAGGCACTGCCGCCGGTAAAAACGGTTCAGGATAGTATAGCAGCATTGGGTTCCGGTATATCTTCCATCCCGCTGTCGGAAGAGAAGATAAAAGAACTGACCAACCTGGGGATGCTTTGGGGCTTCATCAAGTACTACCACAATGACCCTGCAACCGGCAAGTACAATATGGATGCTGAGCTCTTCGCCTTGCTACCCAAAGTGATCAACGCGCCTACTACCGCTGTGGCATATGACGCAATGGAGAAATGGATAGATCATTTTGGCCAACAGCCCGTATGCAAGAAATGTAAGCCATTGGTAAAAGATGAAGACACCAAAATGATGCCCGACTTCGGCTATCTTTTTGATAAAGATAATCTACCTAAGTCGCTGACAACCAAACTGGAATTTATAAAAAATAACAGGATGGAGCGGAAAAGCCTCTATTACAATAATCCTGCTCAGTTTGTTGGCAATCCGAGGTTTGAACATGAAGAAGCATATGACGGAAAACCCTACCCCGATGCGGGCACAAGGTTATTATCGCTTTACCGGTATTGGAATATGATCCAATATTTCTTCCCCGACAAGCACCTGATAGGCGAAGATTGGAACAAGGTATTGGGCGAGTTCATCCCGCTGTTTGTAAACGATACAAATGCACTCGACTACCAGCTGACCTGCCTGAAGATGATAGCCCGTATACACGACACCCATGCTAATATATGGGGCGGTGCCGATACGCTGGACAAAGTACGCGGTGCCTACTACATGCCGATGCAGGTAAAGTTTATCGAAAACAAACTGGTGGTAACGGACTATTATATTGATACCTTAACCATAAAGGAAAAGCTGAAACCCGGCGATGTAATTGAGCGTATAGACGGAGTGCCGGTGGCAGACCTGGTACAGCAATATCTTCCCTATATCGCAGCATCCAACTACGAAACACAGTTGCGCAACCTGGCCCTTGCACGCGGGCCATTGATGCGCAGCAGCAAGCCTTCATCGGAACTGATGGTCCGCAGAAACGACCAGACCTTTACAGTAGCTATCAACCGCGTAGCTGGTGCTCCTGTCTTTAATGCATTTGACCACGATGGACACCATACAGAAGGCTATAAACTGTGGAACAACAACGTAGGCTACATCTATCCCGGCAAACTGAAAGACGGCGATATCAAGGAAATTAAAGATTTGTTTGCCAATACAAAAGGGATAGTTATTGATATGCGCTGCTACCCTACGGCATGGATGCCATTCGTGTACCCTGATTGGTTCAACGCGGAATACAAGCAGTTCGTCACCTTTACACGTTGCGATGTAACCTATCCCGGCAGGTTCATTTACGAAAAAGGCATTCCTGTGGGTAAAAAAAGGAGCGATAATTATAAAGGCAAGGTGGTGATATTGGTAAACAGCCAAACCCAGAGCAGCGCAGAATACCAGGCAATGGCCTTATCTACAGCGCCGGGCGCAATGGTGATAGGCAGCACCACAGCGGGAGCAGATGGCAACGTATCGGAAATAGTATTGCCCGGGGGAATCAAAACCATGATATCGGGCATTGGCATCCTGTACCCCGATGGCACAGAAACCCAGCGCAAAGGGTTGAAGATAGACAAAGAAGTAAAGCCGACAATAAAAGGTATACAGGAAGGCCGCGATGAAGTAATGGAGGCAGCATTAAAAATAATAGAGGGGTAAGCACTACTCTCAGGCAAAAAAGTATGCTCAACCAATACACAAAGAAATAGCCCCGGAAATTCCGGGGCTATTCAATTATAATAAGTAGTTGATTAAGCTTCTACTTTCTTACCACGAGCTTTTGCTACAACTTCTTCTTCGATGTTGCGCGGGGCTGGTGAGTAGTGGCTGAACTCCATAGTTGAAGTTGCACGGCCTGAAGACAGTGAACGCAGCTGAGTTACGTAACCGAACATTTCACTCAGTGGAACTTTAGCCTTGATCACCTGCAGGTTGTTACGGCTGTCCATACCTTCCAGCATAGCGCGGCGACGGTTAAGGTCACCTGTTACATCACCCATGTACTGATCAGGAGTGATCACTTCCACCTTCATGATAGGCTCCAGGATAACCGTTTTAGCTTTTTTACCAGCTTCACGGAAACCAGACTTAGCACAAAGTTCGAAAGACATACCGTCAGAATCGACCTGGTGGAAAGAACCGTCGAATATACGTACCCTCATGCTCTCTACAGGGAAACCTGCCAGAGGACCGTTGGTCATAGATGCTTCGAAACCTTTCTGTATAGGAGCGATGAATTCGCGAGGGATAGAACCACCGAAGATATCGTTGATGAACTGGAAGTTACCCTTACCTTCTTTCAGGAACTCTTCTTCAGCAGGGCCGATCTCGAACATGATGTCCGCGAACTTACCACGACCACCTGTCTGCTTCTTGTACACTTCACGGTGTTCTACCTTAAGTGTGAAAGCTTCCTTGTAAGCAACCTGTGGTGCACCCTGGTTGATCTCTACCTTGAACTCGCGACGCATACGGTCAACGATGATCTCGAGGTGAAGCTCACCCATACCGCTAAGGATGGTCTGGCCGGTATCTTCATCTGTTTTTACACGCAGTGTAGGATCTTCTTCTACCAGCTTGGCGATAGCCATACCCATCTTATCAGAGTCAGCCTGTGTTTTAGGCTCTACTGATATAGAGATAACAGGCTCAGGGATGAACATGTTTTCCAGAACGATAGGATGTTTTTCATCGCACAGTGTATCACCGGTCTTGATCTCTTTGAAACCAACAGCCGCACCGATATCACCTGCTTCGATGAAGTCGATAGGGTTCTGCTTGTTAGCGTGCATCTGCATGATACGACTGATACGCTCGTTCTTGCCCGAACGTACGTTCAAT
>CAZPOT010000026.1:34731-35400 GCA_964588295.1 uncultured Flavipsychrobacter sp.
TTTGGCAATAGCCATACCCATCTTATCAACGTCGGCCTGTGTTTTAGGCTCAACAGCTATAGAGATAACCGGTTCTGGAATGAACATGTTTTCCAGAACGATCGGGTGTTTTTCGTCGCAAAGAGTATCACCTGTTTTGATTTCCTTGAAACCAACTGCAGCACCGATATCACCAGCTTCGATGAAGTCGATAGGATTCTGCTTGTTAGCGTGCATCTGCATGATACGGCTGATACGCTCGTTCTTACCGCTACGCATGTTCAATACGTAAGAACCTGCATCCAGGTGACCTGAATAGCACCGGAAGAACGCCAGGCGACCTACGAATGGATCGGTCATGATCTTGAACGCAAGAGCAGCAAATGGCTCCTTAGCATCAGGCTTACGCTCAATTTCTTCGCCGGTATCAGGGTTAGTACCCTTGATTGCTTCAACGTCAGAAGGAGCAGGCAGGTAGCGGATGATCGCATCCAGCGCTGTCTGTACACCCTTATTCTTGTAGGCAGAACCGCAAAGCATTGGGATAATGCTCAGATCGATAGTTGCCTTACGGATCGCTTCATGAATTTCTTCCTGGCTAATGCTGTTCGGATCTTCGAAGAACTTCTCCATCAGCTTATCGTCGTATTCAGCTACTGCTTCTAGGAGGTACTGGCGCCAGTGGTTTAA
>CAZPOT010000027.1:0-34466 GCA_964588295.1 uncultured Flavipsychrobacter sp.
GCGTGCTTTGCGCCCTCCTTCGCGTGCTTTGCGTGAAATTCTCCGCGGCCCTTTGCGATATACCTTTGCGGTCCTTTGCCTGTCTGCCGATGAGGTAGACGTGAAACCTGCCCAGAACCTCCCTTTGCGCCCTTTGCCTGCTTCCAATGATCACTTTGCGTACTTTGCGCCCTCCTTCGCGTGCTTTGCGTGAAATTCTCCGCGGCCCTCTGCATGAAACCTGCCCCAAATCCTTACCACAACTTTAACACAGGAATTTATAAATTTGCCGGTTCTTAAAACACAGTCAACAACCACCAATGGCCATATTAGGTAACCTGATATCTCGCTCATTACAACTCCGTAAAAAGTTTCACTTACCGGTAGCCACGCCCGAAACCTATCAACGCACCACCCTCCGCCAGCTGCTCGACCGCGGACAGTACACCTCCTTCGGTAAGCACTATGGCTTTGGCCCCATGCTGGCCCGGGAGATAGACCTCGCCGCCAAGTTCCGCGCCACAGTGCCTGTGCATACCTACAACGAGATGTACGAACAATGGTGGCACCTGTGCCAGGAAGGGCACGAGAACGTATGCTGGCCCGGCAAGGTCAAATACTTCGCCCTCAGCTCCGGCACTTCCGAATCGTCCAGCAAGCATATACCTGTTACCCAGGATATGATCAAGTCTATAAAGAAGGTGGGCTTTAAGCAGCTCTACAGCATGGCCAACTACAAGATACCCCCTGTAGCGTTCGAGAAGGGGATACTCATGTTGGGCGGCACCACATCGCTCTTTGCCAAGGGCGAATATTACGAGGGTGATATGAGCGGCATCAGCGCCAAGAACATGCCCCGCTGGATATCCTCCCTGCTCTACAAACCGGGACAAAAAATATCCAAACGCCCGCGTTGGGAGGACCGCATCCGCCTCATCGTGCTTAATGCCAAGAACTGGGACGTGGGCATCATCTGCGGCGTGCCGGCATGGGTGCAGATAGTGCTGGAGCGCGTTATCAAATACCACAACGTAAAAGACATACACGAGATATGGCCCAACCTTAGCGTGTACATACACGGCGGCGTAAGCATGGAGCCCTACCGCGAAAGCTTTAAACAGCTGATGGGCCCCAAGATGACCTACATAGAGACCTACATGGCCTCCGAAGGCTCTTTTGGCTTCCAGGCCAGGCCGGGCGGCGGCATCAAGCTGGTGCTCAATGCCGGTATCTTCTTCGAGTTCATACCCTTTACCGACCGTAACTTTGATGCGGATGGCAACGTGCGCGACAACCCCGAGAGCTACATGGTGCACGAGGTAAAGGAAGATGTGGAATATGCCGTAATGCTGAGCACCTGCTCAGGCGCATGGCGCTACATAATAGGCGACGTTATTAAGTTTACCGATGCTAAGGAATACGAGATAGCCATCGTTGGCCGCACCAAGCAGTTCCTCAGCATGTGTGGCGAGCACCTGTCCGTAGACAACATGAACAAGGCTATCGACAATGTATCCAAGCTGCTGCACCTCGATATACGCGAGTTTACCGTGGCCGGCTTCCGCGAGGGCAACCGCTTTGCCCACCGCTGGTACCTGGGCTGCGATGATCCGCATGCCGACCCCGCGCAGATAAAGAAACTCCTCGATGAGACCCTTTGCCGCCTCAACGACGACTACGAAGTAGAGCGCACCTCTGCCCTCACCGAGGTATATGTAGAAGTGCTACCCCCTAAAACATTTATAGACTACCTGCGCGCCCGCGGCAAGTACGGCGCCATGATCAAGTTCCCCCGCGTGCTGAAAGGCAAACAACTGGACGACTGGACTGGCTACCTGGAAGATGCTAAGGTGAAAGGGTAATAAGTTACTAAGATAACAAGTTAATAGGGCAATAAGATAATAGCCGTTTCAGCGTTGGTTGAAGCGGCTTTTTTGTGGCCGCTACCCTGATGCTACAGGCACGTCCACCATACCTTTTCGGCTATAAGGTCTCTGCCGCGGATGAACAGCCTGGCCACATCTACCGGCGCAGCAAAAGCCAGTGTGCGGACATGTGAGCCTATCAGCGAAAAAATATCATCGCGCTGGTTGATGGAGCGGATCTCATAGGCCATAATATGGTCCGTGTTCGATTCATCGAACGTATCCTGCGGACTGTCGTCAATACTGTTGAAGGGGAAACGCTTGATGATATCGCCCGCCCGCAGGCGCAATAGCTGAGCAGGTACTGTAAGTTTTAGGTACATAAATATGGTTGTGGTAATAAAGTCTTAAACACAGCGGCAACCGCTGCGGTACTGTAATAAACATGGTTGTAATGCCCGCAGGCGAATCGTGCCTGCCAGGTATCCGGAAAGGGATCAGTACAAGGCAACTTATAGCCTGCCCCTGCTCAGCTTGTTCAGCAGCGTTACATAGGCAGCCCTGGCGCCGGGCGTAAACTGGCTGATGACATCGGGGTGTATCTCCGGGTACGACCGATCATCCTTCCAGGTAATAACACCACCCCATTTTTTCTGCAGATCAGCAGAAACCGACCGTACTATTCTTGAAAAAGCTGCCTCGAACTGGCTGCGTAACTCTGGCGTGGTAAGCATAATTAACGGCGGGAATTAAAACTGGTACTCACTAAAGGTAACCTATTAATAGCGCATTAAAAGTTATTTTAATTATGCAGCTGAATCACCCTTACCGGTTACTGATATAATACTGAGATGCCGTAATCAGGATGGGGTTTGAAATAGGGCAAGCAGCTGGACGACTGGATGGGCTACCTGGAAGACGCTAAAGTGAAAGGGTAACAAGCTAAAGGGTTAACAGGTTATAAGACAATACCGTTCTGACGTTGGTTGAGAGGGCTTGACATCCAGCTGAGTTTACGCTTTAGCTGAAAAATGCAATCTTTTTTTAAAATACTGACTAACACTTCTATAATGTCAATAATAAATAATTACTAATTATTTATTTGAAGGTCGTCTCCATAGATTATGGAAAAGGTTTCTTCTATCAGACTTGTATAATCCGATTGATCGCTACTCAAGAACGCGCGCTCATTGACACTGCTACCAATATTAATCATTTTCGCTTGTCCATTGAAGTATGTTTTATTAATAGACTGGACAGCTATTGGATCTTCTATAGAATCTGCTACAGAGAATATTAATTGGGTATCCACAGGTCTATTCTTATTTATGAATTGAAGGATAATTCCCTTGTTGACCACCTCAATATCTTCTTTAAAAATGGCATCTAACATAAACGGGAATCTATGGACGTGAGGCGAAGATTTAATTAATTTGTTAAAAGCAAAATGATATGCCATTACTGTCTTATGGAGTTCAACTCCCTGTGATGGGAAGGACGATATTTGATAAACTTGTGTGTGGCGATCTTCTATTATAGGTTTAACACTCAACTGGCTGAGATAGATATTAAAAATGTCTGCAAATTCTCTATCTTTTTTTCGTCTTTCTTTTTCAATTTCTTCGTCTGACTGAAAGTTTGCAAGCTCTTCTTTGATTTTGCTAATTGAGGTATGTAATTCACCAATCTTGTTGTTGATATTATTTAGCAATTTAACATTAGCCTTTCCGTCCAACCATGAGTCGTATGTCAATTCTCGGTTGAAGTGCTGATTTAAGGTAGCATATCGTCTTGCAATATCCTCCTTTTGTTTTTTTATTTTCTCGCTTAGAGAATTGATGTCAGACTGAATACTTTTAATTTTAGTTCTTGCAATCTTAAGAGATGAATCTGTGTCATTCTCATCTTGCAAAAAAATGTAGCTTTCTGAAACGCTAAAAGACAATGACTGAGAGCATGTGGGGCATCGACCTAGTAACGGATTTTGTTGTTTGTGATTTTTGGACACCTTCGATAACACTACTAATCTTTGCTCGTAGTATTTCAACTCATTACATTTGAGCACATATTGATTTTCATTTTTCTTTAGCTGATCTATCGCTTTTGCATGCTCAAGTAAATATTCATTTGACATATTTAAAAAATATTCATCACTTAGTTTAGTAAGTTGAATACTACTATCCTTTTTTTCTACCTGTTCAAGAGATAGCAACTGTTCAGTTTCCTCCTTTAATTTTTTTTCCCACCGTTGCTTCTCTTCCCTGTCGATATTCTGAATAATGCCGAAATAATAGTCGTTATAATCAGATTTAAAATTTCTGAAAAAATCAAGATTGCTGAATGACTTGCGTAAATAGACCCATCCTACCGCCTGCGATATATAATATGGAAGCCACATTGCTTCAACAGGGGCAGCTTTATATTCATCTTTACTTTCTAATTTCAAAGAAAATCCAAACAAATCGTCAACAAATTCCTTGAGTTTGACATGTTCTTTTGATTGATTTGCGCTTATTCCATTAAATCGTTCGATCGGACAATTTCCAACTTTAATAAAAAGAGTCTCGTTGTTTCGGATAAATATTACAGGTTGTTTTTTCTTATTTTTCTCAACAATGCAATCTAACCTAAAAATCAAACTATCATCTAATATATCTCTTAAATACACTTGGCCATCGTTAATGCCAATTGTGTACAAAATTGATTGAAAAAGTGTGCTTTTTCCTGAAGTATTTCTACCGTGTATAATATTTACCGCGTTTCCAAATGTTGTATAGAAACACTTCTGTTTTTCTTCCGAATATACAAATAAAGAAGTGAATGATAATGTTGTGCCCATTTTTATCCTTTTATTTCAATGTATGCTGCGAAAATTGCAGCTTTAACATCCAATACGCTGAGAACTGACCTATTACATGATGTAAACGAATCATATATTTCGTTAACACATGAAACATCGTTAAAGTACTCAACCCATTTTTGCCTATTGTCTCGTACATAACTTAATATTTTCCTATGCTCAACTTGCCTTAGGTCCTTAAAAAAATCGAAACAGTTGTCGAACTGCAGTTTAAAATTCTCCTGTTCCCAAACGCTTATTTTAAGAGCTTCAGCAAAGGCTTCACCTTTACTTCGCCAAAGATCAAATGCTTTTTGTTTTGAATTTATGACCTTAAGCGTTTCGTTAATAGTTGAGGAGTTGACTCGCTTTCTCTCGTCCAAAAGTTTAGCAACATTACCTTGATTAATATAATTTTCAGCATCCCTAAAAAGAAGAAGTAAGGTATCAACGGCCGCTCTATGATCTATTATCGTGCGTCCAAAAATCCTGTCAAATAATCCCACTAGATTATCTTTTTGCGACATGGTTGTTTTGGGCAAATCAATATGCATGAGCGAAAATCTTTGCAATTCGTTAATGTGCATTTGGAGAGAATTTTGCCGAGCTTTTAATTCATTAATAATTTTATCTCTAATCGTTGAATCCAAAGAATTAAATAGCACATTATTATTTGCTTCATTAATCAACGCGATTTTAACATCGCCCTTTTTTTTACCGTTATTAAGGGTAATTGAATTGTTTGTCACGAAATTTAGGCGGTGTGTATAGACGTCGATTTTGGGTATATCATCCTCATATAAATCAACACCGACAGAAATTATTTTATGTATTAATTCGAACAATTCACCCTCCATACCCCACGGAGATGCTGCTTTCTTTGCTTGATAGGCATCTATTGAAATCACAACATCATTGCTGTCTCTGAAGCAAAACAAAAAATCTTCATAGTGTTCCAAGCAAATGAAATAGTTTTTGTCTTTGAATGCATTGTATTGATCAAAAAGGATATAAAGTGCACAGTGTTTCTGAAACTCTACTCCGGAAGCACCATGAACACCCGCATTTACAGCTTTTTTACTTTTGGACACTATATACTTATTAAATAACAAATAAAATTACAGCAAAATAAATCTCTACTTGTTATTTTTTGCTGGTTATTAGTTCTTCAAAAATAACAAAATTTAGAATTCGTAATCAATGTGCTTTGTTTTAGTCTTTAACCCTCGTTCGCCATAGCTCTTAGATACAGCAGGTTCAGTAGCCGGATTCCGTCCGGCGATATACTTTGTGCATATCTTTATTTGGAAACAGACTGCTCTAAATCGTACCTTTACACCACCTAAAATCCTTTTTAAAACACATGAAAAACAAACACGCAAAACCATCACACACCATCCAAAAACATAACAGATTACCCTGTCAACCTTTTCAGGACGAGACAAAAACACCCGATTTACACAACCAACCGGGTCTAATCGGGTAATACCGGGTGCAGATCGGGTGTAACCGGAACACACAACCACTGATTATCAATATCCACAACCGTAAAAACATTTTGTTCACCCGGATCGGGTGCATACCTCCACCAGCAACTGGTCGGCGATAGCCGTCTCGGCACTGTCAGGGTTACACGCAGTATAGCTGCTTTGGCCCGAGCCAATACCAACTGTCATGGTGAGCCTGCCGAACCACGCTTTCTTTTGTTTCTTTTCTTTGCGGCAGCACAAAGAAAAGAAAGGAAGAGGTGGGCCAGAAAAAACGAGTATTTGTCAACCTTTTTCAGGACGAGACAAAAACTGGGTGTAATCGGGTATTACCGGGTGCAAATCGGGTGTAACCGGAACACGCAATCACTGGTTATCAATACCCACACCCGTAAAAACATTTTTTTCACCGCGTCGGGTGCGTACTTCTGCCCTCGCATACCGCACAATACTATACGCCCGGCCATCTAGCAATCACCAAATCAAGCCATTTAAAAAATTACATTATCCACACTACTCTTAATTACTTACACTTCTTTTTTGCGTTTATTATAGTTATTTTCGCTTCTTTAACTAAATTTACGCTAAATAACACCATACGGGATCTATGACAAAAAAGAGCATATTCAGTATTCTGGCCCTGGCAGTTTGCTTCACAACCATGTACTCATGCAGAAAAACCAGCTCCGGTACCGGTGATAAGACCCTGAATTATTTCCCTATCCAGTTAGGCAAGTACGTTACTTACAACGTTGATTCCGTTACTTTCGATACAACCAACTGTACGCAGTTCGAATCGCGCAGCCAGCTGAAATACGCTATTACAGACACTTTCCGCGATAGCAAGAACAGGCTTTCTTACATGATGAACGTATACAGCCGCCCTAACGATGGTGCAGAATGGCGCGCTTCCAATACCATATTGCTTACGCCAACCATTGTTCCACCGTTAACCACCACGCCTCCGCCAAATACACCTACAGACTGTATTTTATGGACACAGGGTGGCGCACAGTTCATTAAAATGGAGTTCCCGATAGTTGAGGGTAATACATGGAAAGGCAACCAGTTTGTACCGGTAGCCGATGCTGATTATGCATTCTACAACAACTGGAACTACACTTACCAGAATTTGTACCAGTCGTTCAATACCGGCTACATGAACTTTGATAACACAGTCACCGTACTGGAAAACAATGAAACTGTTTACAATCCTGCGCTCGATACTACGCAGTATGCATACCGCACTTACTCCAAGGCTGTTTACGGCTACAACGTAGGTATGGTGTATAAAGAATTTACGCATTACATATATCACCCCAACCACCAGACATGTGTTGCTGGCTATACGGTGATCATGCGTGCGGTTGACCATAACTAAGTATGATATCATGATGCGGCAGTTTACCCTATTTGTTCTGTTATTACTTTGTCTTTCCGATACGCCGGCAATAGCCGTTCAGTATGCATACCAGGTAAATTTTACAGACAA
Organism: uncultured Flavipsychrobacter sp.; assembly: GCA_964588295.1. Taxonomy (GTDB): domain Bacteria; phylum Bacteroidota; class Bacteroidia; order Chitinophagales; family Chitinophagaceae; genus Flavipsychrobacter. The sequence goes on from CAZPOT010000027.1 coordinate 7,663, forward strand.
ACATGGTACTGTTCCGCTCAGCGATTCTGCCTCTTTTCTTTCTGCCCGTGCATTGGCCCGCCGCCTCAACCAGGGGCTGGTGGTAGATAGTACAGACCTGCCTGTTACCCGGGCTTACGTTGATAGCGTGCTGCACCTTACCGGTGGCAAACTGCACGAAACATCGCGCTGGCTCAACCTGTGTGTCATCCTCATAGACGACTCTGCCAGCATTCACGCGCTCGATACTGTAGCCTTTGTAAGTGGAACAAGGTTTGTTGGTTATTACGCAGGCATATTGCATAAACAGACCACCGGCACAGCAAGCAACAAAACAACATCAGACGCCGCCTATTACGGCAATACGTGGCCGCAAACTGCACTGGTTAATGGCAATTACCTGCACGATATAGGCTTTAAAGGCAACGGTATGATGATAGCCGTGATGGACCAGGGTTTTATTGCTACCGACTATCATCGCGGTTTCGATAGTATGCGCAACTCAGGCCGGCTGGTTGATGTACACAATTTTGCAATAGATACCACCTGGGTATTCGATTACGATAACCACGGCACAGAGGTGCTCTCCACCATGGCAGGCTATGTACCCGATACATTTGTAGGCGCTGCCCCGCTGGCGGCTTATGCGTTATACGTTACAGAAGCCGCAGGAGAACGGCCAATAGAACTGCTTAACCTGCTGTGCAGCGCAGAGCGCGCCGACAGTGTGGGCGTAGATGTAATATCCTGCTCGCTTGGCTACAACCAGTTCGACGATCCTCAATTCGATTTTAATTATGCCACCGACTTCGATGGTAAAACTACTATTGCCGCCAAAGCTGCTAATATAGCTACCCGCAAGGGCATGTTGTTCGTGGCATCGGCAGGCAATGAAGGCCAGGGCGGATGGCACTATGTGCTTACCCCCGGCGATGCCGATAGTGCGCTTACCATTGGCAATGTGGATGTGAGCGGCAACCTGGCTGCAACAAGTGGCTATGGGCCAAATGCCGCCGGGCAGGTAAAGCCTGATGTATGTGGCATGGGCCAGAATGCAGCTGTGTTCAGCTCTACCGGTTACAGCTCTACCAGCGGCACATCGCTGTCTACGCCAGAGATAGCAGGCTTTGCAGCCTGTTTGTGGCAGGCATCGCCCCACTCTACCCCCGCAATGATCAAGGCGGCCATCAGGCAGTGTGCCAGCCAGTACACATCGCCCGGCAACCATATTGGTTATGGCATTGCCAACTTCCAGTGCGCTGCCGCAGCCCTCAATATTAAAGACACACCTGCACCATCAGATGTTGCGCTGGTTACCGTGATGCCTAATCCTACCCATAATGATCTTGGCCTGTCAGTATCACTTACATCGGCAGGGCCGGTTACCTTCAGGGTTATGGATATGGCCGGCCGAACATTCGCTACCTTCTCACAGGTGTTCAGCAAGGGCATCAACGGCATCACTTACTACGATATCAGCACACTGCCCGCAGGCATGTATGTGCTCAAGGCCACTACCGCCCAGGCGCAGCACGTTACTAAATTTGTAAAGTATTAATTACAGCAGCTCCGCTTTAAAACCAGCAAGAAAGTTAATGCCCGGCATAGGCCTGCCAAACACTACCGTATAGCGTTCGTTCCATATATTGTTGCACTGCGCGGTCAGTTGCACTGCATGGTGTTTTATATAGGCCGTATACATGGCCTGCACATTGCCTGTTGTATATGGTGCCAACCAGGCACTTTCGTCAGCAACAGTAAAGCGGTACCCTGTGTAGGTGTGGTTATAGTTTAAGTATACTCTTTTGTAAGTAAACCCTGCATTCAGTTGCCCGTTATAGCGCGGCGAATAAGGTATCTGTTTACCTACACTGCCATCGCTATACAGATAGCTCTTGGTGGTGGTAGCCAATACATAGACGGTATTCAAACCCAAGTGCACCTTCCACTTGCCGGTGGTATAAGTAACCTTGTTCTCGGTCTCCACTCCCCTGCTATGTACAGCTGCAATGTTGTGCGGTGTCCATATTGCCCCGCCCAGCCATATGATCCAGTCGTTAATGTTACGGTTGAACACTGATACATCATGAAACACATCCCAACTGCCCGACGAATGCTTCATCGCATACCCTGCATCTTCGCTCCAGCCTGTCTCCGGCTTCAGCGCTGTGTTACCTCCGGGATAGTAGAACAACTCATTAAGTGTAGGCACCCTGTACGACCGCTGCACGTTGGCCCTGATACGTAACCACGGCAATAACTGGTAAGCAGCGTTGGCGCCGGGCAGCAGATAACGCGTACCCTTTGCAACAAGGCTTGCAGTATCAAAAGTTTCAAGGCGGGCACTTGCCGATACATCCAGCTTATTACCAAAGTACCTTCCTTCGTAAGCCCCGGCTATAGCCACCTTGTTCTGCGTTTTAAGCAGGTTACTTACCGGCAACTGCATCCAGGCAATTTGCACCGGGCTGAACAATGAGAAGTGATGCCTGCCCTGCTGTAAATAACGCTCTACGCTTATCTTCTGGTAATACTGAAACACACTATTAGTGGTATGCAGCGCAATGGCCGCGTCATCATACTTTATCTCATCTTTCACCAGCGATGCTATGGCCCCTACACGGTATTTATCATTGGCACCCGGGCTAAGCAATACCAATGCCCGAAAAGACCGGTCGTATTGTTGCTTTACCGAGGCCGACTCAAACAAGGCAGGCGGAATACCACGGTCGTATTGCTGTGCCCATACCTGGGCCGATACTGCGCCTTTGCCATGCCGTATTATGCGCCACACATCGGCCATCAGTCCCGCACCGCGCAGCTGCCCGTGGTTCATCTTATGGCTGCTGCCATCGTTCGCCGTAAAGCTGAAGTCGTTCAGCGCATACTGGTACAGGCTTTTTATGCCTGCATGCCATTTTGTATTTGTTATGCTGGCAGTAAGCCCGCCTGAGAATTGCCCGAAGCTGCCGGCGCTACCGCTTAACGATAGCGACTTGCGTGGCGTATAATGTATCTCCTCCGAACTGAGGAATACAGCGCCGCCAACATTGCCACTGCCCAGCAACGCCGCCGATCCGCCATATGCCACCTCCACTTTGTTCATGAACATCACTGGCAAGGTCGATACATCTGTCATGCCCAGTGCTGCATTTTGCAATGGCACACCATTCCAGTACACCTGCGACTGCGCCGCAGAGCTGCCCCTGAAGTTGAGCGTAGCCAGGCCATTGAAGCCGTAGGATTTGATGAATACTGGTACCTGCTGGCTCAGCAACGTAGCCACACTTTGCGCCTGGTACTGTTGCAGGGTTATACTGTCTATATGCATCACCTTTTGCCCTGGTGTAAAGTCGGGGTTATCACTTCTCTTGTGCTTCCCTTTTACCACAGCGCCTTTCAATACCCTGTTGCCGGTAGTATCAATTTGCTGCCCGTGCCCCCATAAAGGAGCGGCAACAACAACAATAAACACTACAACACGGCGAAACATGCCGCGAAGTTAATGTCTATTGCATTGCTTTTCACCCCACAAAAACACCAGTACACGTACAAATATTGATAGCAGACATTGGAAAAAGGTAACTTGTAACGTCAAATAAAGCCCGGTTCGCCGCAATACCGACCCGGGCATGCATAACCGACAGTGAACATACCAATTACTAACACAGCCGATAAAAAGAGCGCATTAAAAAAATGGCGCACTGTCGTGCTTCATATTGTTTGCTGGGCTATTTTCCTATATGTACCAGCTTTATACAATCCCCACTTCGAGAACCCGCGCATTATAGACATACTGGGCGAGATCGTTGAGCCCTTCAGGCTAGCCAACAGCCTTTTCTTTATTATATTGTTCTATGTTAATTACCTGGTGGCTATTCCCGCTTTATACTTCACCCGCCGCTACCCGGCCTTCGTTGTATATTGTATTGCCAGCCTGGCCTTGCTGGCCCTGGTCAATTACCTGATCAGGCCCGGATTCATGGAGCATCACCATCACGAAGAGCACCACCATCACCACGAGCATCACTTTAATGCCCTCCGGCTATTTGGTCCGTCATTCAATTTCTTTATTTTCATTACCATCTGGTGCGTTTCCTTTACAGTATGTGTGTATACCAAATGGCGTGCTATGTATGAGGAAAAGCTGAATACCGAGATCGCCTTCCTTAAGGCACAGATCAATCCGCATTTTCTGTTCAATACGCTTAACAGCATTTACTCATTGTCACTTTCCGGCTCAGAGGAGGCTCCGGAGGCAATACTTAAGCTGTCGGGGATGATGCGCTATGCTGTGAGCGAGACCACTCAACAATACGTGTCGCTGGAAAAAGAAATAGAATATATAGCCGATTATATAGAACTGCAGAAGCTGCGGTTGACGGCCGATATTAAAATGGACTATAACTTTACCGGAGACTGGACCGGGAAGCAGGTGGCACCCTTCTTGCTGATACCCTTCATAGAGAATGCATTTAAATATGGGGTGAATGCGGCGGAAAGTTCAGCAATTAACGTCAGTATAGCTGTAACAGGAGATGTGCTGGAGATGAATGTGAACAATAAGAAAGTAAATGTTATGCATGTGGATAAGGGTACGGGCCTGGGCATAGGCAATACCCGCAAACGCCTGCAATTGGTATATCCCGGAAAACATAATCTTAGCATTGTTGACGGGGAAAAAGATTTTAAAGTAACGCTTAAAATTAGCCTTGTATGACGATAAAAGCTATCGCCCTGGATGACGAACCACTGGCACTGGAAGTAGTAAAAACCTTCTGCTCGCGCATAGACTATGTGGACCTGAAACAATGCTTCACCACGCCTGCAGAAGCAATAAACTACCTGAAGGATAACCAGGTAGATCTGCTGCTGCTGGACATCAACATGCCTGGCATGAACGGGCTTGATTTTCTAAAAGCGGCCGGGGGCAATGCTATGGTCATCTTCACCACTGCCTACAGCGAATATGCGGTAGAAGGCTTTAACGTAAAAGCGCTCGACTACCTGCTGAAGCCCTTTAAATTCAGTCGTTTTGAGCAGGCGATAGAGAAGGCCAAAGAGCAGATGAACTATATGAACATTGCTGATCCTGCATCGCAATACTTGTACATCCGCGCCGATTATAGTACCCAAAAGATATTCATCAATGATATTCTTTTTATAGAAGGGATGGATAACTATATAAAACTGCACTTTGAGGATAAGCGCCCGATGCTGGTAAGAATGAGCATGAAGGCTATTGTGGAGAAACTACCGGAACCTCGCTTTGTACGGGTGCACAGGTCTTACATAGTACCGGTGGATAAAATAACAGCAGTAAAGAATAAAATGGTATACATAGGCGCCAACGAAATACCTATTGGCATGAACTACCAGGACCACTTCAACGATGTGTTTACCAACAGGCAAGTGTAATGCGTGCCGGCATATAAATGCAATATCCCGCCCCGTATGCTACAGGGCGGGATATGTATTTAAAACAAGTATTAAAGTACCTTTTCTATCTTTATCTTGCGCCCGTTCAGCTCAAAAGTATCACCTGCGGCCTTGCCCATCAGCTGGGTAGCTACCGGCGCTTCGGGCGATATGGCGTAGTAGGTAGCACCGTCGAGCTGCAGCTTACCTGCACCTATTGATATGTAGTAGTTGGCCCCGGCTGTTACCACCAGCGAACCAAGTGTTACTGTATCACTTTTAATAGCAGGATTCACAGCCTCTAATGCTACCTTCAGCTTATACATATCACCCAGGCGGGCCAGGTTCAGTTCCACCTCCTGCTGCATCATCTCGCGGCCGGTCTCAAACTTATCTCCGGCACTGCTCTTGGTATCATCGTTGGCCGCTTCCTGGGCCTCCGCTGCATTTTGCTTGATCACCGCTACACGTGTAGCTATATAGTCGTGACAGAGAAAGTATAATTTTTCTTTAGTAGTACTCATAAAGTGTTCAACAGGTTATTTTATGTTTCGTTGGCTTAATAAAGAATAATGCCAACAAAATATGAAACGCAAAGTAAAACGAATTTCCGCATTTAGTACACTATAACGTTATTAACCAATTGATTATTATAACGTCCAATCCACAATGGTATTTGCCCAATCTGCGCGGTACGGGGTCTGCACCTTTACATAGTTATCACTGTACCCTTCCATTATGCCATTCTTCGGCACTATCTCGAACAGCACCTTGCGTGTAGCGCCACGTTGCTGTTCAGTAAAATAGCTCATCTTCTGGTAAGACAGGTTGCGCAGCGCCTTATTACGCTCGTTGCGGATATGCACCGGCACAACCGGCTTCATGTCTGCAGCCAGTGTATTGTCGCGTTCAGAATAGGTGAATACGTGCAGGTAAGAAACATCTATATCATGCAGGAAGTCGAAGGTCTCCCTGAAGTGTGCATCTGTTTCGCCCGGGAAGCCTACTATAACATCTACACCTATGCAGCAATGCGGCATCAGCTTCTTGATGGTAGCCACTCTCTCGGCGTATAGCTCGCGCTTGTAGCGGCGGCGCATGAGGCCCAATATCTCATTGCTGCCGCTCTGCAGCGGTATATGGAAATGCGGCATAAACTTGCGCGACTTCGCAACAAATTCAATTATCTCATTGCTCAGCAGGTTAGGCTCTATGCTGGATATGCGGATACGCTCTATCCCCTCTTCTGCATCCATGGCCTGCACCAGATCGTAAAAAGTGGTCTCTTTGGTCTTGCCGCCATCATAGCCCTTGCCAAAGTCACCCAGGTTGATGCCGGTCAGCACTATCTCTTTAGTACCGCCTGCGGCCAGTTCGCGCATATTGTTCAGCACACCGTCGATACTATCGCTGCGGCTATGGCCGCGGGCCAGCGGTATGGTACAGAAACTGCAGTTATAGTCACACCCGTCCTGCACCTTCAGGAAGGCACGGGTACGGTCTGTTTGCGAGTATGAGCTATTAAAGCCTTCTATATCTTCAATATCGCAGGAACATATTTTAGCACCTCCATTTATAGCAGCATGGTCTTTGGCCAGATCTGCCAGGTGGCGCGCCAGGTTGAACTTTTCGGCCGCGCCCAGCACCAGGTCTACACCTTCTATCTGCGCTATTTCCTGCGGCTTCAACTGGGCATAGCAACCCGTTATCACCACAAACGCCTCCGGCGCGCGGCGCTGTATGCCCCGCACTATATAGCGGCACTCCTTATCTGCATTCTCCGTTACCGAACAGGTGTTGATCACATACACATCAGCCTGCTCATCAAAACCCTTCTTTACAAAACCCTCTGCTTCCAGGCTCCTGCTTAAAGTGGAGGTCTCAGAAAAGTTGAGCTTGCAACCCAGCGTATGAAATGCTACCGTCTTAGTCATTATTATATTCAAAAAGAATGCAAAATTACAACAATCAGCAGTTATTAGCTCAATAGCCTTCGGGATATGCATCAGGACAAATGGGTTGCCCATATTGGGGCATAACGATACCAGCGTATACATATGCATATTCGCCTGCATCCGGTGCAGATTGCCGACCAGGCGTATGTGTATATGGGTTAAATGGCAACTGTGTTGGCACGGTGTTCATTGATAACAGGCATTACTGATTATATACGGAACTGTGCAATGGCTATTGTGATCGATCTTGCAGGGAATACTCCCTATGCTAATACTTATAGTAAATACAACACCATCCCCGCGGGATGGTTTAAAGTAGAACGCAACGGTGCCGACCCTGGCACCCGAATAGCGGTGGCAACCGCCGGTACAGAAGATAACCTGTCTTATGCCGCCTACGTAACCGAGCAACTGCTGGATATACTGGAACAGGAGGTCAACATACATGTATCTATGGCATTCCTTACCATTACTGCAGATGGCTGTTATAACGTGCACCTGCTGATAGAACGAGATATTTACCACTCGCCCCGCCTAAGTGCCGGAAAGGTGGTTGCGGAAGAACATATACAACAGTACCCCAATATCTCCATCCGCTACCATTTTACGGTAGAGCGGGAATATGCGACCTATGCTACCCTGGCAGGTACGCAACGGTTGAAATATGTACATACTGCTGTAAAACAACCAAGCATGTATTAGCAGAACAATCAAATAAAGCAAGTGGCGTTGTGAGATACGAGCCCCTCCGCATATAGGAAAGATCTTTATAATGAGCGTATTGGCTTCCAACATACCAACTGATATTCTGTTACCATAAACCGCACAAACCATATTTATACCATTCAGACATTGCCTTATACATTAAACCTCGCCCCGGCCCTCTCCAAGGGAGAGGGAGATGGCATCCGATAAAGTTTGGTGACGATATTCTTTGTCTAACTGATATTATACAAAAACTGCCTGCAATAATCGCACGGCATTTTTTTTGTGCCAATGCCCAGAAACCGGCACATCGATCCCGCCTCATCGTTTTATCTTTAAACGTTGTGATCTAAATTTACAAACACTTTATATTTTTTCCGTCACTTCAACGTTTTACCTTTGCGGGTCATACAATGAAATTCGAACTACACGCGCAGGATAGCGCATCATCGGCCAGGGCTGGTAAGATAACCACCGGCCACGGCGAAATAGAGACACCCATTTTTATGCCCGTTGGTACGGTGGGCAGCGTAAAGGCTGTTACCCACGACCAGCTGATGAAGGAAGTGAAGGCCGAGATCATTCTCGGTAATACATACCACTTATACCTGCGCCCGGGCACGGAGGTGCTGAAGGCAGCAGGTGGCCTGCACAAATTCAGTGGATGGCCGCGACCTATACTTACCGACAGTGGCGGGTACCAGGTGTTCAGCCTGGCGGCCAACAGAAAGATAAAGGAAGAAGGTGTTGTTTTCCAGAGCCATATAGACGGATCGAAGCACTTGTTTACGCCAGAGAATGTTATTGATACTGAGCGTGCTATAGGCGCTGACATCATTATGGCTTTCGATGAATGTCCACCCTACCCGTCGGAATATGGCTATGCTAAGAATAGCATGGAACTGACCCACCGCTGGCTGGCACGCTGTGTAAAGCACATGAACGATACGGAGCCATTGTATGGCTACGACCAGGCGTTGTTTCCCATAGTGCAGGGCAGTACGTATAAAGACCTGAGGAAAATATCGGCAGAATTCATATCGTCTATGGGTGCCGATGGTAATGCCATTGGTGGCCTAAGCGTGGGCGAGCCGGAAGAAATGATGTACGAGTTGTGTGCACTTACCTGCGAGTATCTGCCGCAAGACAAGCCCCGCTACCTGATGGGTGTGGGTACACCATGGAACATACTGGAAAACATATCGCTGGGGGTAGATATGTTTGACTGCGTGATGCCTACGCGAAACGGGCGTAATGGTATGCTCTTTACATCGAAGGGGGTAGTCAATATCCGCAATAAAAAGTGGGCTACGGATTTCAGTGTTATCGACGATGGCATTGATTGCTATACCAGCAATTATTATACAAAGGGGTACCTGCGCCACCTTTTTATAGCCGGGGAAATACTGGCCATGCAAATAGCCAGCATACATAACCTGGCCTTTTACCTGCACCTGGTGAAACAGGCAAGGGAGCATATACTGGCAGGCGACTATAATAGCTGGAAAAATGAAATGATACCGATGTTGAAACAAAGGCTGTGATGAGATGAGGGGTTTCTCGCAAAGGCCGCAAAGGATTATCGCAAAGGACCGCAAAGAGATATTGAGCAGGCAGAGGACGCAAAGCGGGTTGGAAATGGGAGCTAATGTGATACCAGAGAATTGAAGGGCGCTGGTAGCTTCCGAAAACGAATACGTAACGTGGCTGTTGGTCAGACTGCCTTCGCTAGAGCTATGGCAGTTGAAAGGAGACGCAACGGCGGCGGTTGTCGGACATTGTGAAGGGAACATACCGTTCGGAAAACGCAAGTAAATTAAACAATTGATTATCAGCAATAAAACCAAGTCACAACTGAACAACTGGACAAAATGATAAAAAAACTGGATTGGTATATAATCGGGAAATTTCTCACTACGTTCTTCTTCTCCATAATGGTACTGGTGGTGATATCCTGTGTTATTGACTATTCAGAAAAAGTAGATAATATAGTGCAGAAGCATGCGCCACTCGGCGATGTGCTGAACTATTATAAAGACTTCATTCCGCACATCACCGCCCTGCTCTTTCACCTGTTCATCTTTATTGCTACCATCTTCTTTACCTCTAAGATGGCTTATAAGTCGGAGATCATTGCGATACTTTCATCGGGTGTTTCGTTTCAGCGGTTCTTGAGGCCATACCTGATAGGTAGCGGCTTTTTGTGCATTGTATCACTGGCGGCCAATCACTTTATCATACCTATAGCCAATAAAGGGCGCGTGGCATTTGAGGATAAGTATATTAACGATGGCAACTACGCCTTCCCCGGCGAGAATGTGCACCTGGCCTATGCTAAGAATTCTTACGTGTACATTAAAAGCTTCAACTTTGCCAACAACCAAGGTACCGGCTTTACGGCAGAGAAAATGAAGGGCACCCTGATGGCGGAGAAGCTGATGGCTGAAGAGATACGATACGACAGCGTGAAGAAAAGCTGGCACCTGCGCAACGTGATCATCCGCCATAACGACACCCTGAAGGAGAGCATTACCAAGGTAATGGATATGGACATTAAGTACCCGTTTGTACCCCGCGACCTGAACAAAAACGAAGCTCTTAAAGAAGCCTTGACCACACCTGAACTTAATGACTTTATTGCCACAGAATCGCTGCGCGGGCGGGAGAACCTGAGCATGTTTTATGTAGAAAAAGACAGGCGCACATCTCAACCTTTTGCTGGGCTGATACTTACAGTAATAGGTGCCTGTATAGCCAGCAAGAAGATACGTGGCGGCAGCGGTTTCCACCTGGCACTAGGTATTGCCATCAGTGCTATTTATGTAATGTTCATGCAGCTATCTACCACGTTTGCTACCAAGGCATCGCTGGACCCGCTGATAGCGGTGTGGATACCTAACTTTATTTTTGCCGGCATAGCTTACTACCTGTACCGCAAGCAGATACGGTAAGAAGAAAACTGACCAATGTCACGTTTTGTTTAATTATTTTCCAATAACTTTACACAAAATATAAGATAACGGGGAGTATGGAATCAGTTAAAGAGTACGATGTTATCATTGCCGGTGCAGGCCCGGCAGGCACAGGCTGCGCCCTGGCCCTGCGCGACAGCGGCCTGAAGGTAGCCATACTGGATAAAAGCGAGTTTCCGAGAGATAAGGTTTGTGGCGAACTGATGCACAAAAAGACAGTGGAAACGCTGGAAAAAATAGTGCCCGGCTTCAGGCAAGAGTTTATTAAGTTTCCGAAGACGCTGGTACTGAAGCATACGTTGATGCACTACAAGGGCAAAAACGTGATGTATGACTGGGAAGGAGAATCGTATACCTGTCCGCGTTACGAACTGGACAATTACCTGCTGAACCTGCTGAAAGAAACCAGCAAAACCGATATCTATACCAAAGTAATACCCGAGCAATATACTGTTACCGATGACGGGGTAACAGTGACACTAAAGGACAAACACCTGAAGCTAAAAGGCAAACTGCTGATAGGCGCCGATGGTGTAAACTCTGTAGTAAAAAAGCAACTGGCCGGCGGCCGTGTAGATAAACAACATTATATAGGGGCTGTAAGAACTTACTTCTCTAACATAAAAGACCTGAAGCCGGATACATCAGAAATATTCTTTAATTCCAAGTACCACCTTAACTGCCTGTGGGTGTTTCCTGTAGAAGGCAAACCGGGCATGGCCAATGTTGGGTTCGGCCTGTTATCTACCCGCACGGCGAAGCGAAAAATCAATCTTAAAGAAGCGTTTTACGATTATTTTAAAGTATCTCCAGAGTTGGGCGAGAAGTTTAAAGATGCCAAACAGGAAGGGCCACTGGAAGGGTTTGGTGTATCGCTGGGCTCTACCATAGGCACCGTATCGGGCGATCGGTTTATGCTGATAGGTGATGCTGCATCGCTCACCAATCCTATATCGGGCACCGGTATGGGCAATGCTGTGGTAAGCGCCCGCCTTGCAGCTGAACAGGTGAAGCAGTGTTTTAGCACGGGCGATTTCTCTGCCACCAATATGCTGAACTACAGGGCGCAACTGGAAAAAGAAGTGTACAACGAACTGACCCGTAGCTTTAAAGCCCAGCGCATGCTGAGCAGTATACCTTATGTGCTGGACATTGGTTTTGGCCTGGCCAAGCACAACTGGATAAAGAAGAAGATACAGAGCATGGTGTAGGGGAAGTCGAAAGGCAAAAGTGAAAACCTAAAAGTGGTGAGATTGCCAGCTCCATTCTATCTAATCAACTGATATAAAAAGCCGCCGCTTCTTTGGAAACGGCGGCTTTTTCACACTATATATCTGTCGCTCTTCCAGGCTTACCATCTGCTATATCTTACCCGGGACTGCATTACGGACTATTGTCTGTTGCTCTTTCAGAGCAAGTTGTTGGTGGAGTATGAGGAACAAATAATTGTCCTACAGCTGCTTTTCTGCCAGCTTTTGTTTTACAATAGCGCTCACCTGGTACATCATTACAATGCAGATGATGGCAATGCCTGCTGTTACGTAGCCTACGACGTTATAATTCTCTAAAGGTGCTGTGGGATTGGCCTGGCGTACTATCTGGCCGGATACCACTGCGGCTATGCCTCCGGCTATCTGCTGCAGCGATGAGCTGATGCTCATGTATGCGCCGCGGTCCTTCATATCGGGCAGGCCGCTGGTAAGGGCACCGGCAGGCACGAAGCGGCTCATTATTCCCATCATCATCAACACGTTAAGCAGCATTACCTCCCATAGTGGTGTAGCTGACAGATTGGTGTAAATAACCACCATAGTGGTCATCCACAACGATGCTATGGCGAACAATTTGAACTTGTCTATCTTATCGCTGAAGCGGCCTATCAGCGGCATAATGATGAGCGATGCTACGCCCGATACCATGAAGAGCATGAACAGATCGTTGTTGTTGATCTTAAGGTTGTTGATGGCAAACGCACTGCCGAAGGGCATCATCATAAAGCCGCCTACTGCCAGCAAAGACATAGTAAGGAAGCCCATGCGGTACTGCGGGTTCTCTACAGTATGCCAGAGGTGCAGCAGCGCATTCTTATCGTTCTTAATAGCCAGGTGCTTATCAACAGGCTGCAGCTTCCACGCACCTAGTGCCAGGATAAGAACGGCCAGGATAGCCACCATTATAAATGGTGCCTGCCATCCCATATATGCGGCCAGCTTTATGCTTACAGGCACACCCAGCACCTGGCTGGCGCCAAAGCCCATCTGCACGAAGCCCATAACACGGCCACGATGATGGATATCGAATACATCGGCCACAATGGCCAGGGATATGGAGCCAATAACACCGCCAAAGAGGCCTGTGAATATACGGGCACCTATGAGCAAGTAGTAGTTAGTAGCAAGTCCGCAGAAAACAGTGCCGACGATAAAACCAGTATAGAAGAATAGCAATAGCTTCTTGCGATCGAACTTATCTGCAAAGCCTGCTGTCAGCAGACCGGAAATACCAGCGCTAAAAGCGTAGGCTGATACCGCCACGCCAAATTGCTTAGGCGTAAGCGTCATGGCCTTCACGATCATATCGCCCAGCGGTGACATTACCATAAAGTCGAGTACTACTGAGAACTGGGTAAGGGCAAGTATGGCTATAACTAACTTTTGATAGCCGGTAAAAGGAATAACGGATGTGTTCTTTTTCATGGAAAGAATAACAAATTGAGTGGTTAAGAAAAAAGATAAAAAATAGTACTGCTTAGTCCTGCATCTCCTCGCAGATATAGCCGCAGTTCTTAACTATATCTACTACCTGCTTACTGTTGAGCCTGCCCGTGACCACGCGCAGCACGCAGTCTTCGTCTTGCTGGTCCAGGGTCCATTCATCGATGTGCGGATGCATATCGAGCATGCGCTCTACGCTTATCCTGTCGTAATTGGTTTTGATGTTGGAGCGGAATATGAGAATGTTGTTGGTTTTCATGGTCTTTAAAAGTGTAGTTAGATGTTAAAGTGTAGCTTTATTAATTGTTATCACCTATGTACAGGGACTTTATTACCAGGTCGAAGGTCTTCCACATAAGCTCCTCGTTTATTTTAAACTTTTTGCCTCCTATACTACGGCCTTCATTATGAAACCTAAGCAAAGAGTAGAGCGGGGCAAACGCAACCGACCAGTACACCTCCAGCGGCATATCTTCCATCTCTCCCCTGCTTACAGCATTATGGATGAAACGCCCCATGGCATCTTTAAAGCTATCGAAGATGTTTTTCATCACCTGCTTCTGGTAGGTGGATGTGCGTAGCTGCTCGAAGAACATAAGCGCGGTAGTGTTCTCCAGCGCGTAGCGTGCACGGTTGGCCCATTGCAGCCGTAGACCTTCTACAAAGTGCATCTCGGGGTCGAACTGATGAAGTGTAACGGCCTTCATGCGCTCGGCCTCTTCCAGAGCCACCTGTATAATAAGATCGTCTTTATCCTTGTAATAGATATATAGGGTAGCTACGGATATGCCGCAAGCCCTGGCCAGCTTGTTGACGCTGAAGCCTTCAAAGCCATCGGATACAACCATCTCCATGGCTTTTTGCTTTACCAGCTGCACCTTGACATCGTCGCGTACTCTCATGCCGCAAAAATAAGTGAATATTCGCTTAGTTATGAAATTGCAATAGTTTTTTTGCTGAAATCTTTATGGCCTTATTTTGAAACCTGGCTTATTGAAAATACACCAGCCTGATGTTATCCAATTCTACCTTACCAGTTTGCCCATAAGCTGATTACTTGCCCCTGCCCTGGAAGATAACAATGAAGGTGTAGAGCATGATCTTAACATCGAGCGCGAGGGAACAGTTTTCGATGTACAGCAGATCGTAGCGCATGCGCTCTATCATTTCGGTTACGTTCTCGGCGTAGCCAAACTGTACCATGCCCCACGATGTAAGGCCGGGCTTTACTTTGTGCAGGTATTTGTAGTGCGGGTGAGAATTGCTGATGATATCAATGTAGTGCTTGCGCTCCGGGCGGGGACCTACCAGCGACATATCGCCCTTAAAAATGTTCCAGAATTGCGGTAACTCATCTATCCGCCACTTACGCATGAAGCGGCCCCATTTGGTAATACGGGGGTCGGTTTTGCTGGATAGTGCCGGCCCAGCCTGTTCTGCATCGGTAAACATAGAGCGGAACTTCAGGATATAAAAAGGCCGCCCAAATAAGCCAATACGCTGCTGCTTGTAAATGATAGGGCCCTTGGATGAGAACAATACCATGATGGCTGCAAAAAGCAACAGGGGCGACAATACGAGCAATGCAATGCCTGAGAGGAACACATCGAGCACGCGCTTGCAAACACGCTGCCAGTCAGGCATCAGGTTGGGGTGTATGTGTATCAACACAGCATCGTACACATTGCTGGTTTTTACCGATCCGCTGAGGATATCGTAATAGTCGGGCAGTACCTTTACCACCACCGGGCGATAGCAAAGACGGGTAAGTATATTCTCCAGCAAATGGTGCTCAGAGGAATCGACGGCTACAATAACCTCCTCTATCTGGTGCTCGTCTATGATACTTTCGAGGTCGGACAGATGACCTAACTGCGGCAGATATTTGCTCATGCCATTGCTGGCCTCTTTGTTGGAATAGATAAAGCCGGCAAAGATGTTGCCCAATACCTTGGGATTATCCAACACCTGCTTATAGATGTTTATGGCCTGCTGGTTACCACCGATAATCATGGTCTTATAGCCCACCCTACCCTTAACCAGGTTCACCTTTACCCGATACAGGATAATGAGCCTGAATAATAGGGTAAACAGTGTTTGTATGAGCAGGTAGTGGCCTATAGCGTTGATGAAATAGTAATAATCGCCCGTATCATCAGCAAAAACAATTATAGATACGATAGTGCAACCAAGGATGCTGGAGATGAGTGTGCGGTTGATCTCGTTGAGCCTGGATTTACGATACAGATCGAAGTAGGTGCCGGACATGGCATAGAGCGCCAGCCAACCTAACGGAATGACGAGCAAGGTATTTACCCAATCGCGCACGCTAAAAACACTAAGCGTGGCGGTGTAGCTCACCTTCATCAACAGGCTTTGCCTGTACACCCAAAAGGTGAACCAGGCTAGTGCTGACGCAATATAATCGAGCAGAACGAGCTGCCTGATAGCGTTCTTTTTTACCGGACTCAGCTGCATGCACTATTCGAAATAGACCAATTGAATATTATCCAGGTATACTTTACCGGTAGACTGGCCGGCCGGCAATCCGGCCTTGATGAACACATTGTAAGAAGTAGCCTTATACTGTGCGGCAAAGTCTTTTACCGCGAGATAGAATTTCTGCCAATGATCGCTTGGGTTGATGCCACCGAGATAATACTTGGTGAAAATAAGACCTGCCAGATCGGCACGTAAGCCAATGAAAACAGGCACATCGCACTTATAATCGAACTCTATGTATGCATCCTGGTTCAATGGTATAGGGAAGTTGACATAAGAGCTGTCTTCAGACAAAGTATCGGCAGGCAATGTAAGCGATATCTCGCCTACCTGAGTTGCAATATTAGTGAGTAAGCGCACAGAGCCGCCGGCCAGGCCGAACTGCGACTGACTGGTGGGATCGAACGTGGATATTGTCTTGAACTTACAAGCTGAGTAATAACCGGTGTGCGGCGTGTAACTAACTGTTTGACCGGGAGCTGCTACAAGCGTAGATGTATCGCTCCTGTAAAAAGGATAGGCTGCCATAAAGTTGTTAAACCCATCGACAGCAATACCCGGCCTGAGGGTGAGCTTACCTGTGCCATTGGCAATAATAGGGATATTGGCAGGCAAATCGAATACACCAATCGGATTACCGTTGTAATATGCCCAGACGGCAGTTATCTGGCTGGTATTAACAGGAGTGGCAGAAGATGCAGTAAAAATGAAAGAATCTACATGAACATATGTTGGTACAGGTGTTGTCTCCTTTTTCTTACATCCGATCCCCATCCATAAGATAACAGCAAGGGATAAAATATATTTTAATTTATTGTACAAATCTGTCATGATTACTACTTCGCTCTCTAATAACGTAATTACGCGCTAAACATTGTGCAACTCGTTGTGCAAACTCATTTTTTTAAGTATCTGGTGGGCAACATCCATGGCATGGTAGCCATCGAGCACGGACACCCGCACCGGCCTGTTGTGTATGATAGCCGCTGCGAACTCTGCCAATTCTGTTTTGATAGCATTCAGCTGGCTGATCTCCGGCATTTGCACCGATATGATCTTACGGTCGCCATTGCCTACCTCTATCGGAAAATCCATCATACCCTGCGGCTTGTCGGTATCCTTCAGCCTGATGATCTCGGTTTTCTTTTCCAGGAAGTCTACACCGATGTAAGCGTCCCGCTGGAACAGGCGCACCTTTCTCATTTTCTTAAGCGATATACGGCTGCTGGTGAGATTAGCCACACAACCGTTATCAAATTCGATACGGGCATTGGCTATATCTGCATTCTCGCTAATAACCGCTACCCCACTGGCAGAAATACGCTTAACAGGAGATTTTACCAGGCACAGCACGATATCGATATCATGTATCATCAGATCGAAGATGACAGATACGTCAGTACCGCGTGGATTGAACTGAGCCAGCCTGTGTGCCTCAATGAACATCGGCTGGACATCAATATCGCCCAAGGCCAGAAAGGCAGGATTATACCGCTCAACATGGCCAACCTGGCACTTTACATTGGCCTCGTTGACGAGCTTTACCAGTTCTTTACCCTGCTCCAGGCTGGAAGCTAATGGCTTTTCTACAAACACGTGCTTGCCCGAAAGCAGACATTGGCGGGCCATATCGTAATGGGTGGTAGTAGGCGACACAATATCTATCGCGTCTACAGACTCGATCAGCTGGCCGAGATCGGTGTAGCGGGGCACCTGATACTGGGAAATAGTGGTTGCGGCCTGGACATCATCAGGATCGTAAAAACCAACCAGTTCTATTCCTTCAATATCCTGCCATTGCTGTATATGTATCTTACCTAGATGACCGGCTCCGAGTACGCCTACTTTTAACATGTAGAAAATAATATTATAAAACTATCCCTGTTGCTGCTGCAAGATAGTGATTAAAGTGTTAGCAATAAATGAAAAAACTACCCGTTTTACGGCCCGCGCCCACCTACAATTTCTCTTTATACCTGAAAACCACCTGCTTGATGTTGTTGGTTTTAGTAGTGCTGATGATCACCTCGCAATCGGCAGTAAAGAAACGATATTCAAAGTCTTTACAATCGGGGTCTAACAGCGTTGTTGCGTTCTTACCCAGCACTTTCTTCAGGAAGGCAATTTTGGTGTGCAGCGATGGTTTATCTGAAATGTTGAGCGGCTGGCTTTTGTAGCATTTTGCAGGCGCATCTCCACCGGGCTCCGGGAATTTTTTCGTTACCTTGAACTCAGGAAAGTACACCGAGCGCTCGCGCAACTTGCCGGCCTGGTTGTAGGAGAAATTCTCTACATGAACAATATCCTTTTTGTTATCGTTGAGCCTGACTTCCTTGTACTTCTGGTTATTCTTATCGTAGTATGTTTTGGTATAAAATTCTATTCTGCCATTGTAGTAGGCCACTTCATTGATAACAAAATCTCCATTCTTTTCGGTTGAGTAATCGAATACCTTTTTGAAGTTGCCATTGGTTTGCCGGTTGTCTTCGGTAGCCATGGTTTTACGATTCTTATCATCATACTTATACTCCTTAGTTATCTGTATCAGGTTGTCTTTATACTCTTCGGACTTGATGACCTTCTTCTTTGCGTTATAGTAGCATGCCAACTGGCATTTGGAATTATCGCGGTATGGATTGGAAACAGTAAGTGTAGCTGCACTATCGGGGGCAATGAATGTTTTAGAGCTGTCTGCAAGGTACAACCGGAAGCCATCGTTATAAACGTAACTGTAGGTATACTCGTGCACTATTGCGGCTGTTTTATATGTGGTCCATCCGCATTTGAAGGTAGCCTGAGCCCGGGCCAAACCGGCAGCACCCAGCAATAAGCATATGGTTAAAACCTTTCTCATCTATAAAATTTGTGGACGCTACAATATCGGAACAAACGCTGTAAGCCTGTGTGGGTATTTAATAACACTATGTGAATTGCCATAAACAATAAGAGCGCATCGTGATGATGCGCTCTTAAGAATATTATGTACGGAAACTACTAAGAAAACTTCCAGAGGTTCCTCTTGTAACGTGCGATCTCGCGCTCGATACGGTTAGCTTCTTTCAGCTGCCTTTCGCGATCAGGGTATTTGTCCTTGATCCTCATGTTAGCTGGGTTAGACTCCTTAACGATCGTAGATTTGAATGCGCGCTGGATGAAGATATCGTCGAAGCTGATATCATAGATATCGCGCTGAGCATCGATAACCTCTTTAGCTGCAAACAGTGCACGGCACTGCTTGAAGTTGAGGTAGAACGGATGCGTATCGCCGATGTCTACACCAGTAGTAGTTTTGTTTTTCTTAAGCGGGCTGATGCCGATGATCTCGGTAACAACACGGCCACGAACCTTATCGAAGAAGATATCTTCCTTGATCTCGAACTTAGTAACAGAATCCGGGTTGAATTCGTTAGCTACAGTTTTAGTACCAGTGATGTCACCAGTGTTCTGATCGGTAAGTGTGATGATAGAGCTATCGCGGAACTTGCCCATAGCAGCCCTGTACGTCATCTTCTTTTTGAAGTTCTCATCTTCATAAGCGATCAACTTACCATTCTTAAGACCATCCATGATGAACTGGATAAGCGTTTCGTTAGGAATGGAGAAGATCCTGTTCTCCGAATCGGCAGTGTTGATCTCCCTCCATATACGCTTGTAGAACTTAACAGAGTTCTTATCTTCTTTAGGGAATGGGAAAGGCTTGGCACCCCTCAGGTTGGTCAGCTTTAAATAGCCGTCTGTAGGCCTGGCAGTATCGAGAACGATAGAACCAAAGTCAAAAGAATCACTTTCAGCTACTACACCTTCAGGAGTAGCAACGCCTGTATCCTCTCCGAAACCACCGTCTGCTGGTGGAACTACATCGGCTGACGGCGGAGGAGGAGTAGCATCAGCGGCCTTAGTTTCAGGCGCAGCCTTCTCAGTCTTAGTCTTGGATTTAGAACCTTTTTTCTTTTTCTGGGCCTGAACATCTGATACCACGATAACACCGAGCATCATTAGAGCCACCATCAATATATTCTTCTTCATATAAAGTATTTTAATTTTCTACTACTGTATTGTAAAGATGATCGGATCCAACGGACGCTTGATACCGTCAGGACCTGTTGCAAAGATCTCGTCAAAATAAACCTTAGTACCGGCTGTAGCGCCTGCAAGAGCCGCCTTCATCGGCGCAGTAAGCATGTTGTTGGAAGTCTCCATTATCTGGGCATCCTGACGTGGCTTAGCTACGTAAAGCTTAAAGTGATTGATGTTGAACGTTGTGTTGAAATCGAAATCTTCCAGAGCTGCGAATACCTTATCAGCTGCAGTTAACTGAGCCCTTGGCACGTTGCCACCGCTCTTACCCGCGAACTTAGCCTTTGGCGTAGGAACGCGCTTGCAACGGAATTCTGACTGACCGAGCTGAGTTGACTTACCCTTCTCGTCTTCGCCGAATATAGTAACCTTGATGGTACCAGACTGGCTAACATTTACAACGTACTTACCAGGTGCACCTGCACTCTTGATAGACCCTGAACTCATCTGCACCTTGATCTTCTCAGCAGGGATACCTGGAGCAGAAACTGATACCGGGTTATCGAGGCCGATGTAGAACACGTTCATCTTATCAGGAGATACAACTGCAGAAGGCCTTGCCACACGGTAAGCAACTTCGGGAGTCTTCCACTCACCCATTGTACCGTCAGCTTTCTTCATGCGTAGTGTTGCAGACCATTTGAACTCACCTTCGCGGGAAGTGTTCACCGTGTACAGACCTTTACCGCCTGTTACATTCAGCTTCTGGCCACCAACCACGATCTCGGGGTTCAGCGAGTTACTGAATGCTGTGAGGAATACCTCCGCAGAGTAAGGCTGGCCTACCAATACATAGCTGGAGCTTGTAGGCACTGCGAGTGCAGCGTACTGATCAAGTACCAGATCTGTCTTGCTGGTTTCACCCAGGATCTTTTTAACCGCGTCAGACTCAGTGTTCCTAAGGTCAGCTTCGATCTTGGTCAAAGCTGTGAAAGCTGCTGTCAAAGGAATACCATCACCAAAGAAAGCCTGCTCCCAGGTTTTTTTGGTCTCGCCTGCCTTTTTGTTAGGATCGTCTGCATTCAAAGCCATTTTGAAAGTAGCCCTGTCTGCAGGATTAAGCTGAGCCAAAATCTTAGCTTTTGTTTCTTCAATCTTCTTTTTCAGTTCATCAGCCCTGTGATGAACGATCATGATACGAGGAGAGATGTCAACGTCTTCGCGCTGGTTATAATCTCCGATCTCTTCATTAAAACCGCCACACTCTTTCTTGAACTCGTCTTCAATGCTCTTGATCGTCTTATCCAGATCAGCTACTGCTGCTTTAACAGCTTGTGCCCTGTTCCAGATAGGCTGGTTACGTACAGGGTCATCTTTTAATGCACCTGCCGCAAAGCCTGCGTAAGTTTTATCGATAGTTGACTGAACATTAGATGTTGAGGCCTCCAGACCTACAGAAAGATTTCTGAAAGAGTCCAGTACCTGCTGGGTAATAGTGGTAGCCGCCAGACCGAGCAATACCAGATATAATATACCCATCATTTTTTGCCGGGGGGTCTCATTTACTCCTGCCATGCTGTGAAATATGTTTTAAATAATGGATAGATTAGTTTTTCCTGAACGCATCGAGCTGAGCCTGGTAAACCTTAGCCAGGTCAGTGATGTTCTTGTTGTAAGCCCTCATACCCTGAGTAGCTGCTTCGAACTCCTTCAACATATTCTGAGATGAAGTAGTCATCTGGTTGATAGCTGTAAGTGTTTTGTTGAATGTATCGAAGCTCTGGTTCATGTCGGTCATGTTCTTGGCGTAAGCCTGCATACCCTTACCAGCTACTTCAAAATCCTTCAGCATACCCTGAGATGCAGCAGACAACTGAGTCATTGCACCCATAGTTTTACCAAAAGCATCGAAGCTTGCAGCAATACCGTTCATCTGATCGCGGAATTTCTTCACGTCAGCAGTAGCAGCTTCGATCTCTTTGAACATAGTCTGCGCAACAGCAGCTGTAGGGATAATACCGTTTACAGCCGCAACTGTTTTATTGAACTGATCAAAACCCTGACCCAGCTTCTGTATCACTGCAGGGCTGATAGTAGTAGCCAGCAATTCATCGAGACCAGATGATTTCTTATCGGCGGCGGCAGCAGCAGGAGTTTCCTCTTCTGCAGACATAGCAGCAACACCAAGTATGAAGAACAATACCGCTTCCGTCATCAAACCAGCGGCGATCATGAATTCACCACCCTTCCAGTGAAGGATCTTGAACATCAAACCAACAATTACGACGCTCGCACCCCATGAGATGACTGAATTAAGACCTACCTTCTTTTTTCCTGTAGCCTGGCTCATACTTCAATTAAATTTTAATGGATTAAATAATTTTAGAAAGTTGTAGTTTATGTTTAGTGTATTTGAGGTGTTGCTTATTTCTTTTTAGATTTTTTACGTGTTGCAACTTCTTTACCCAGTACTTCCGGAGCAGCCATTACGCACCTGAAGCCTATGTAGCTATGAGCAGTCTGCTGCATTTCGTAAGCGCGATAATATGGGCTCAGTTCTTTAGCAGGGCTGTTGAATGAACCACCACGTACAACCTTACGCTTCATTGGGTCGCTATCTGTAGAATCTGCATCGTAAAGCAATACAGGGTTAACATCTGATACGAAAGCGAACGCTGACGGACTGTAAGCATCCTTGGTCCATTCTGCTACGTTACCTATCATATTGTAAATACCGAAGCCGTTAGGCGCATAAGACATAACAGGCACCGTGAATGCTGAACCATCACTGGTAAGGTCGCCTTCGTCCTGCTTGAAGTTAGCACCCAAGCCACGCTTGTCCGAAGGAACAGTATTCATTTCGTCATTAACCTGAGGATCGTAGAAAGCAAGGCTGTCAGCTTTCAGCGTAGGGTTAGCTGCACTGGCAGACCATGCTGAATTTGGATCGTCGGCATTGGTTGGCGGGATAGAAGGTGCTGCTGATGTAGTAGAAGCGGCTTCTTCTTCCTTCTTTGCCTCTTTCTTTGATTTCTTTGATTTCTTTTCTTCCTTAGGCTGGTCCTTAGCTTCTTCAGACTTGTTGGCAGGAACCATTGCTGTAAGCGCCCGCATATCCATCTGCGCAGCGTAAACCCACTGAGCTTCAGAAGGGAGGCTGTATGCCAGGTGGTAGCTCTTCATGTAGTCAGCTACGTTGTCGTAAGAAGACGCATTATGTGAGCGCCAGTAAGTGAAGGCATTGGCCTGCTGCCAGGTAACGCCAACCACCGGATAATCATCATAAGGCTCGCTGGTGAAATAATTTTCAACCAGGATATCTGTTTGCGCATTAGGGAAATCCTTAGCCCATATTTCCTGATCAGGATATACGTTAACGTCCATAGATGACCATGTACCTGGCTTAACTTTCTGGTTTGTGCCGGCAGAACGCAGGTAAGCGTAAGTGAACATAATAGAATCCTTCTTCACCTGACCTTTCTCATCCACCATCGGACGCAGTTTTTCTTTGTAGTCGTCGTTGCTGAAAAGGTCTTTGTGGTTTACACGAGCCCAGTTGATGCGCCTTTGGGGAGCAGATGTGTTAGCAGGTACCTGTGCAGCTGCAGCTGCAGGAGTGGTTGCAGAATCTGTAGTTTTTACCTCAGCTGTCTGAGTAGTCTCAGCAGGCTTGTCTTTGAAGAATTTTTCTTCATCCTTCAGGTACTTGGTAATTGCAATGGAGTCAACCACCCATTCAACAAACTGCCTGTACTGCTGGTTGGTAACCTCAGTACGATCTATGAAAAACGAGCTGAGGCTCACCTTCTTTACACAGTTGCTATCATTGGCCTGCTGGCTGTACTTGATGATCGTTGTACCACCCGGAACATACACCATACCCGGAGGTGCGGACAACTTAGCGTGCGGATATGGCACTACTGGGCGGGTACGAGACTCTGCCTTTTGTGCGTACACGGAAAGTGAGCTCGCAGAAAGGAACAATGACAATGCAAAATAAGTACTCTTCATGTGCATACTAATTTTATTTAGTAAAATTTTTTATCGTGTTATCAGCTAAAATTTGGACGTAAACAGATACCAATGAACTACTTACAATTCCTGGAGGGCGGGAATACCATTCACAAACCTGCATGCACAAAACCAGAATACTCTTGTTATAAAAACAATAATCACACAACGACATAGCTATGCCATGTTGTAGATTCAGCCCCTTACTGCGGTAAAGGTATATAATGAAATCGGAATAGTAAAGTATTTTTCAAAAAATAGAACCCACCCTTAAGGCAGCTATATTTTGTGACAATTTTCACACATTAAACATTTCAATAACATAATGAATGAAAATCAATACTGTAAAGGGTTACAGGGGCTTTTCCCTATGTATTATTCGTGTGAAAACACTGTGTATTACAAAAAAATATTTTTATGTTAACAAGGCCAATGCAGCCGCATTTGCGTTAATATATAAATAAATACACAATCATAATCTACAGATAATAGAAGTTTTACCAAAACAGCAGTGCTACCTAAGACATCTGATTCTTTGCAAGAGGTTGGTTTTGCGATATGGCCACCAAGTATGCAGCTATTGTGATGAGTACCTTATAAAATTTGGAAGCCCGCCGGATGACCGACGGGCTTATCAAACACTTACTAACCTATTATGTTTTGCTAATTATGCAAGTAACTTTTGTATCTTCTTATCGAAAGCACCTTTTGGCGCTGCGCCAATCTGCTTATCTACCACCTTACCGTCTTTTATGAACAATACGCAAGGAATGCTGGTGATGCCGTAATTAACAGAAACGTTAGGATTTTCATCTACGTTCAGCTTACCTACGTTTACCTGGCCTTCATATTCTTTAGAAAGCGCATCGATGGTTGGACCGAGCTGAAGACAAGGACCACACCATGGAGCCCAGAAGTCAACAATAGTCAATTTGTCTGCCTTAAGTACGTCTGCTTCAAAATTAGCATCGGTGTATACTGCTGCCATGTTATTTGTTTGTTTTTGTTTACGTTGTTTTGTAACACAAAGATAATCCATAAATCCCTGCTATCCGAATAGTTTGCCCTAATAACACTATAGGGTATTCACAGAGTTATGCACAACACTTTTAACGTATTGTTTTACTTACTTACACCTTCTCCATTGTGTACTTGATATATTCCGTTTCCTGCAGGAACTGTACCATCTCATCATTCAGCTGTAGCTTAAGGGTTTGTGTTTTAAGGCGCACCTGGTAGTTGGTTTCCGGATCGGCTACTTGTATGTAAAGCTCTGTGCTGCCGGGATTGGTCTTTACATTGCGCTCTATGAAATTCACAAATACCTCATCTACCTTTTCCATCGGCACAAACATACTTATGCGCTTCGTCCATAGCTTACGTACCTCATCCAGCAGCAACACGTTATTAATGGTGAATTCCATAACACCCGGCCTGTATTTATGCTCGTCGTATACGCCCTGCAACATCAGCTTCTGCCCGTTTACCAGGTAAGGGCCGTAAGCCACGTAGCTCTTCTCCCACAGCATGATCTCGAAGTTGCCCGAATAGTCGTTAATTGTGAACTTACCGAACTTAGACCCCTTCTTGGTGGTCATGTGGCCGGCATCTGTTACGTAGCCTGCTATACGGATAGACCGGCCTTTATTTTCTTCCAGGTCGCTGAGCGGCGTAACGCCATAGTTATCCATCTCGAACTTATAACCATCGAGCGGGTGAGCGCTCAGGTAGATGCCTACTACTTCTTTCTCGCGATCGAGCAGCTCGGGCAGGCCCCATTTGTCGCAGGTTGGCATAACGGGTGGCTTTACCTCGGGCATGGCAGCCTCGCCAAACAGGCTATTGGTAGCTACCGAAGAACTGGCCTGGAACTGGTTGCCGAAGCGCACCAGCCTATCGAGACCTGTAAGCGGATCTGTAGCAGGGGCATAGAAATACTGCGCCCTGTGCATATCAGTAAAGGAATCCATGGCACCTGCAAGTACCAGGCTTTCCAAAGATTTTTTATTGACCGTACGTTGGTTAACCCGCTTAATAAAATCGAACACATTCTGGAACGGGCCATTGGCCTCGCGCTCGGCTATCAGGTCTTCTACAGCAGCCTCACCTACCCCTTTAATGGCATTCATACCAAAGCGGATCACATTCTCCTTAGGTACAGAAAACCCTTTCAGACTTTCGTTCACATCCGGCCCGAGTACCTGTATCTCCATACGCTGGCACTCCTCCATGTAGAACTTGATCTTTTCTATATTGCCCTGGTTATTGAGCACCGCCGCCATATATTCTGCCGGATAGTGTGCTTTGAAATAAGCCGTTTGATAGGCAACAAGGGCATAGCACGTAGAGTGCGATTTATTGAAGGCGTATTGGGCAAACGCTTCCCAGTCGGTCCATATTTTTTGCAGCTTATCTTCGGGGTGGCCTTTTTCCATGGCCCCTTTAACAAACTGGCCCTTCATCTTATCCAGTACCGCCTTCTGCTTTTTACCCATGGCCTTACGCAGTACGTCGGCATCGCCCTTGCTGAA
>CAZPOT010000028.1:0-21218 GCA_964588295.1 uncultured Flavipsychrobacter sp.
TAGTTGCCATATTTATTTAAAAGTCCTGACCTTAGCGGTCGGGACTTTTTGCTTTGGGGCTATCTTGACGTCGGATTAAGATTGGCCGAATTAAACTATTTATTCAGTATATCTTTTAATGTAGAATATTGACCAAGTTTTGAATGTTAGCATATAACTTGCGGATATTGGCTGATGCTTCAGCTGCTTTTTCACTTTTGGTGCTGTTCAATTTTTGTTCAGCATGCTCCTCTATTTCACCCAGGCTTCTTGGAGGGACGGCATATGGAGGTGGCACAAAAATCCCGAGATAAATGCCTACCCCATCAACCATTACCCGAAACTCTGTAGACCACACGGGAGGATTTTCAGGATCAAAGAGTACTAGTTTTCTACTCATGGTAACCCTGTTTCTTCCTATAGTTTCAGCAACATCTATTCCTTTTTGTAAAACGTTCGATAAGTCGTTCAGTTCACTGACCAGATCGTCGTGAATATCGGCGAGTGATCTGCGATATAAAAATAATGTAGCGATACGCAATGGCTGTAGCAGGCATAGCAGTGAAGCGTAACAATGGAAATACTCCAGCGGTGTCTGTGGGTCTTGTAAATATGCAAACACTTTTGTTTTTGTTACAGCCGAATTTGTGATAATGTTGTCCAGTATACCAATACTCCCGGTTGCAGAGAAGTTGTTCAGCACATCCTTTAGCCCAAGAATTTCGTTAGCCCTGTCTTTGAGTGTCGTGTCAGTTATTTCCTGAGCCCAAGTTGCCTTCAACTGTTGTATTTGCCCTGTTAGGTCAGACAGTTTTTGAAAGAATCCGTGCTGGATTGCATCTGAGGTCATGTTTGGGAACTGGGCGATAACGGGACATATTTCATTACTCACCGTTATGAAAGGGGCCGAAAGTTCTAACAATTCTCTCCAATAACTGGTGCTTGATTGTGGTTGAAAAATGGTAGCCATGATGATTTTGTTTAGCGTGAAATTGTAACTGCAATATTATATATCGATAAACGCCTTTAAACGGGGAAAACACCCTATTTAGTTATTTAAATTTTAGCTATTATATGTGGGATTTACTACAGGTACCAACAGAATAAATGGCAATGAATTGAAGGATACATCAGCCTTTTACTAAGTGGCTTAAGCAACTACCCCGCAGCCTGGGCTGTTTTTCACGGTGTACGAACGTTGAGTGGATAATATATCGAAATGAATGGCATTTCGCCTTCTAAAGTAATGGTGTTTGAAGGGCTATTCTGGCCTGTTTAACAAGCTATAAGTACAATAACATTTACACAAAAGTGTTAACAGGCGAACAAGTAAATATTGGTTTATACAAAGATTTGTTTGTCCGGTTATATGACTGTTGTCGCTTAACTGCTCATTGGTGTGAGTATACCTTGCTTATTCTTTTGATGTGCAAGTGCTTTTTTTATGGGTCTATTTTACCAGCGTTACATCGCCCTTGAATTCGAGGATGTGATCGCGGCGATTACCACAGTATAGTTTGATGTAGTAAAAATAGGTGCCTATATCGCAGGGGATGTCTTTATAAGTGCCGTTCCAGCCTTCGGTTATTTGTTTGGTGAGGAATACACGTTCTCCGAAGCGGTTGTATACAGAGAATTCTATCAACTCTATATCGCCCTTATATACCATGCGGTAAACCTCATTACGGCCATCGCCATTGGGTGAGAAAGCATTAGGCAGGAATGGCGTGCAGCAATTGTCGTAAGTAATGGTAGCTGTTGCTGAGTCGCCACAGTTGTTGGCGTCTTTTACGTAAACGGTATAGTCGCCATTGGGCAGGTTACTGATGTATGCTGCTGTATCGGCATTGAGACTCCACAGATAAGTATACGGCAGCGTGCCACCTGTAACATTGGCTACTACAGCGCCTTGTGTTTCCATGCCCAGGCAACTGTTTGGGGTAATGGTTGTGGTAACCTTAACGCTATCGGGCTGGGGTATGCTGACCAGTGAATCTTTAGTACAATTCTTTGCATCTGTAATGGTTGCGGTATAGTTACCTGCCAGCAACGCCGTAAATATGTTGGGTGCAGTAGTTGCCGACATGCCGCTGAGCGAATAGGTAAGCGGTGAATTGCCGCCACTGCCATAGATGATGATACCACCATCGCTTTTGCCGGCGCAGCCAGCGGAACTAATAGCGAAGCTATCGAAATTGATGTGCGGATAGCCGATGAGTGTGAGCGTAGTATCTGCAGCACAACCATTGGTATCCCTTACAAATATGGTGTAAGTGCCTTCTGCAAGTGTGTTGAAGGTTGAGCCAGCAACAAATGTAGCATTGTCTTTAGAATACTGATATGGTGTAGTACCACCGGCGGCAGCTACGGAGATAGCGCCATCAGCAAACCCTTCGCATGTAGGGTTGGTAACTGTGGCTGATATGACCATCAAGGTAGCAGGCTGGGTGAGTGTAACCACAGAATCGGCAGTACAACCCTGGTTGTCTTTTACATGAATAACATAAGCACCTGCGGTGAAGCCGGTGAGCGTATTGCTTACCTGGTATGCGCCACTTCCCGAGGCGTACTGGTAAGCCGGGGTGCCGCCTGTAGCAGAGACAGTAACCATACCATCGGCACCGCCATTGCAGGAGATATTGGTAATGCCGAGGCCTGTAATAGCCAAAGGTGACGGCTGGCCTATGATAGCCAAAGTATTGAATGTACAGTTGTGCGCATCCCGCACCGAAACGGTATATGTACCAGCTGCCAAAGCAGTAAATGTAGTGGCAGCACTGAATGAACCGCCATTGATAGCATAGGTAAAAGGCGCTGTGCCGCCAGAGCCTGCCGCCGTAGCCGAGCCATTGGTATAGCCGTAGCATGAAGGCTGTGCGGTTGTTACCGCTACCGTTAGCGGTGCGGGCTGTGTAACGGTGATGGTAGTATCGCCAATACAACCAATAGCATCGCGGATATGGAAGGTGTTGGCTCCGGCAGAGATGCCGGTAAACGTATTGGTGATGCTATAGCTGCCAGTGCTATACGCATAGTTGTAGGGCGATGTGCCTGTAGTTCCTATGACGGTAACAATACCATTAGCATCGCCATTGCAGAGAGGCGCTGTAACGGCAAATGATGCCATGATATGCACCAGGTTGGTAATGGTAAGTGTAGTATCGGCGATACAGCCATTTACATCGCGGATATGGAAGCTATAGGTGCCAGCTGCGAGTGGTGAGAATGTAGGTGATGCGCCATATGCGCCGGCGCCCTGTGCATAACTGTAGGCAGGAGTGCCACCAGTGCCGGAAAGTGTTACTGCGCCATCGGCCAGGTTCTGGCAATGTGATGGCGTAACGGTAGCGCCCGGAATTACGCTAGGTGGATTGACCAGCGTAACAGTAGTGTCTTTGATACAGCCGTTAGCATCTTTTATATGCAAAGTGTATGTGCCGGCGGCAAGACCGGTAAATACATTTGACGAGCCGTATGAGCCGGTGTTGACGGCATAGGTGTAGCCGGGAGTGCCACCGGATGCATAAATACGGAGGATGCCATCGGCAACACCATTGCATAATGGTAATTGCTTAGTTACCGAATCGGCAGAGATAGCTGTGGGTTGGGTAATAGTAATGGTGGCTGTATACACGCAGTTATTGGCATCTTTTACTGATACAGTATGCGTACCCGCAACCAGTGCAGTAACAGATGTAGCTGCGCCGTAAGTACCACCATCAACCGCATATGTATACCCTGGTGTGCCGCCAGTAGCCGCTATAGCCACTGAGCCGGTAGCTGAGCCATAGCAGGTGGCGGCAGTTGGTGTAGTGGTAATGCTAACAGGTGTAGGCTGGGTAATAGTAATAGTAGTATCGAAGAAGCAGGACTGGGGATCGGTAATGTGGAAAGTGTACGTGCCCTGTGGCACTGTAAAGGTGCCGAAAGGACCGAATGCCCCGGTATTGTATGCGTAAGCATATGGCGTGCCGAAGCCGCCAATGCCCGATACCGTAACGGTAGATGTGCCGCCATAGCAGGCAATAGCCGTAGCAGATATGCTGCCGTGCAGGTATTGTGAATCGACAAAAGACAGGGTGGTATCTTTAATGCAGCCGTTACCGTTCTTTATGTGGAATGTATAGGTGCCTGAAGTAAGATTATCGAACGTATCGGCAGCGGAATAAGCACCCGACCCCATAGCATAGGTGTAAGGTGCTACGCTATTGTAACCGATGATGATGACGCGACCATTGGCATAGCCATTGCACGTAGGGCGACGGACAAAAACGGATAGCAGCGTGGGCGATGCGACGGGCACGGTAACGGAGGTGTCTTTGGTGCAACCGTTGGCATCGCGGATGTGCACCACATACCCCCCGGCAGTAAGGCCGGTAAACGTACCTGATGAAGAGTAGCTGCCGGTGCCCAACGCATATGTATATGGTGTAGTGCCGGCGGTGCCTGAAACAGAGATAGATCCATTAGCATTGCCGGTGCACAATGGTGTTGTAATGGTAATGATACCAGAAGGCAGCGGAGGTGATGCAAAGGTAACTGTAGTGTCTTTATAACAGGATACGCTATTGTAGGTACGGATGGTATAGGTACCGGGATTGAGGCTATCTGTAAGGGTAGACGTGATACCCGTAAAGGTTTGTACCGTGGTGGCACCTTGTAATATATTGATGATCCAGGGGCCTGAGACAGTACCTGGTGTAACTGTGAAAACTGCCTTGCGTGTGCAAGTGGCAGCAGACAACAGGGAGAAAGCTATGGTAGGTGATGGTAAGACATTGATAGTGTAAGCAATGGAT
This sequence comes from uncultured Flavipsychrobacter sp., assembly GCA_964588295.1. GTDB lineage: Bacteria > Bacteroidota > Bacteroidia > Chitinophagales > Chitinophagaceae > Flavipsychrobacter. The sequence continues at coordinate 4,779 of CAZPOT010000028.1, forward strand.
TGCCTGCTGGCTATAGGGCAGCCGCGATCCTGGTAGTTGATGAAGAAGGTGTAGGTGCCGGGTGTAACACCGGTGGTGTTCCAGGAGAAAGTGCCCTGGGGTGCAGAAGTAGTGTTATTTACGATGTTGAAGGTGGCGCCTGTTGGCAGGCCGCTGGTCGTCATGGTAATGGTATCGCCATCAGCATCGGTGGGGTTGATGTGGAAAGTAAATGCACCTATATTGTTGCAGATATTGATCTGTGTGCCACCAGAGAAGGTGCCGCCGCTTGCGCCACTCATAGACCCGGTAGGGGGATTGTTGGTGCAAGGGCTGAGCACAACGATGGTCATTTCGCGCTGGCTGGTGCCCCGTAGAACGCCGCCTACGGTTTCGCGCACATTGTACACCACATCGGCACGCTGGGCAACATTTGGAGTGAAGCTAAGCTGGCCATTGGCTGCCGTGAACGAGAACGTACCTGTGGCCACACCTAAAGGTGCTGTGGCATTGTATGGCCACACATAGTTGACGCTGACACCTGTGGATGCATCGATAGCTGGTACGAGATCGAAAGAGAGCGCGTCTCCGTTGGGATCGACAGCCGCGGGATTGTAGTTGGCAGGTATATTGATGCAGAAGTAGGGTGTAGGGATGGTGTTGTACTGCGGGCTGGAATTGCCGCCAAGCGTGTTGTTGAGCGTATCCGTTAAAGATATATTGGATATGCCCGGTGAATTTACATTTGTAATAGCATCGCTGCGCCCTGCAAGAGAAGAGCCACCCATATTGCCATTAAATTTAAAACGCCAGATAGTGGACGCAGAAGATAGAGTGATATTGGCTGTGTAAACGAATTTTTTTACGCCAGGTAATGTTGAGGTGGTTGAGTTGCAAGCTGTAGACCCAAGTTGAGACGGGCAAACAGGAGATACTTCGAGGCCATTTGTTGGTGGTTGAATTGCAAGTGTTAGCGAACTAATATATGTATTACCGTTGTACACCTCTATAACAGGGGTTGACGATGAGAGCATATAGAAGCTTGTAGCATTGGAACAATCGCCGTAAACAGCGAGGGTAACGGTGTATACATTACCACCTACATTAGTGTAATACAGATCGACACCGAATATATGGGACGCACGTGCGCTTATGGCTGCCATGCAGCAGACAAGCAATAAGAGCCGCCTGCTTAAATGTTTCTGAATGTTACCGGACATAGGATGAACAAAAGCCTGACAGGGCTTATACCATGATATACAAATATAGATTTATTTATGGATCTTGGGTGATGGTGCCGGGAATTGACCACAAAAAAAGCAGGGTGTTTTGTCTGAGTCAGTTGCGGTGCTATGCTGCCAGTGAAGAACTGCCAACTTTAACCCTATCCTTAAGGGAAGTGCTATTAGCTAGTGCTTGCGGGATCGCTTCGTTCCGCGCGAAGATCAGGTTAATTTCTGTTGTTGGAGAATGATTCGGGGTTTTCCGAATAACTCCTTGCAATGACAGAGCCCATGACCGTGCCTCACTTTGACCCGTCGGCAACCTACGGGTCGGACATCATCCCCTCTTTTAGCCAGCGCAAGGGCTATATAAAGAGGACAGCTTCCGAAAACGAATACGTCCGCTTGTGGGCTGTCAGTCTGAAGACAGGACAGCGGCGCTTTTGTTGGCGCATCCAAAAGCTAATACGTCCGATGTGGGCTGCCAATCTGTGTGCCTTCACATAAGCTACTGCAGCTGATAGAAGACAGGACAGCGGCAATTTGGTTGGCGCATTTCTGAAAGCGAATACTTGTGTTTAGTGCGGATGTTCACGATATCGTTGCATGTGACGCATCTTGTGCTCTTTGGGAAGAATAGTCCTGATGATTATAAAACAACAAGAGCCACCCTTGCGGATGGCTCTTGTGTTATTTTAGAGACGTTAGTTCAGCTTATTCTGCGCTGCTTGCGTCGTCTTCAGCTTTCTTCAGCTTGTCTTTGATAGATGCCAGAGCGCCGAGGTCGCCAAGTGTTGGTTTTTCAACCTTGCTCTGAATATTCTTCACAGCTTTCTTGGTTTTTTCGTTTTCGCTTGCAGCTTCTTTCTTTACAGCTTCTTTCTCTTCATTCTTAGATTGTTCCCAAACTTTAGAATGAGATACGAGGATACGCTTGTCGTTACGATCGAATTCGATGATCATGAACTGGAGTGTTTCTTCCACTTCTACATTGCTGCCATCTTCCTTGCGGAGGTGACGTGCAGGAGCGTAAGCTTCGAGACCGTACTGCAGCTGAACTGTAGCTCCCTTGTCATCCTTGCGGGTAACGCTTCCTTCGTGGATAGAACCGATCGGGAATACTGTTTCGAAAGTGTTCCAAGGATCTTCTTCCAGTTGCTTGTGACCGAGAGACAACTTGCGGTTCTCCTTGTCTATGCCCAGGATGATCACGTCGATACCTTCGCCAGTCTTAACGAACTCGCTTGGGTGGTTGTAACGCTTGATCCAGCTCAGGTCGCTGATGTGGATCATACCGCCGATACCTGTTTCCAGTTCGATGAATACGCCGTAAGGAGTGATGTTTTTAACAGTGCCTTGGTGACGGCTGTCGATTGGGAATTTATTTTCGATAGTATCCCATGGATCTTCAGTCATTTGCTTGATAGACAGGCTCATTTTGCGCTCGTCTTTGTCAAGTGTTACTACCACTGCCTGATGTTCTTCGCCCAATTTGAAGAATTCTTTTGCATTGATAGGCTGAGAAGACCAAGTGATTTCTGAAACGTGTACCAGACCTTCTACGCCAGGCATGATTTCCAGGAATGCGCCGTAATCTTCTATGTTTACTACTTTACCCTTAATGTGAGCGCCTTCTACTATTTCAGCAGGCAGGTTATCCCATGGGTGAGGAGTCAATTGTTTCAGACCGAGGCTGATACGTTTCTTCTCGTCATCGAAGTCAAGAACAACCACGTTCAGTTTCTGGCCGTTATGCAGCGCTTCGCTTGGGTGCGTTACGCGGCCCCAGCTGATATCTGTAATGTACAGGAAACCATCTACGCCGCCCAGGTCGATGAAGGCACCGAAATCGGTAACATTCTTAACAGTACCTTCCAGTACCTGACCTTTTTCGAGCTGGCCGATGATAACGCTACGCTGCTGCTCGATATCGCTCTCGATGAGTGCTTTATGAGAAACCACGGCATTGCGGATAGTTTCGTTGATCTTAACAACCTTGAAGTCCATGGTCTTACCAACGTACTGGTCGTAATCTGTAACCGGTTTAACGTCGATCTGAGAACCAGGCAAGAATGTTTCGAGGCCGTGAACGTCTACGATCAAACCACCCTTAGTTTTAGAGGTAATAGTACCTGTAACAACTTCGCCGGTTTTGTAGAAGTCAACGATCTGCTGCCATGAGCGAGCTGCGCGAGCCATCTTACGGCTGAGGTGCAGGTGACCGCCACGGTCTTCTTTTTCAACTACCATCACTTCAACCACGTCGCCGATCTTTACGTTCGGCATGTCGCGGAATTCGTTCAGGGAGATCAGGCCGTCAGATTTGAAGCCGATGTTGATAATAGCATCAGTCTTAGTAAGACCTTCTACTGTACCCATCATCAGTTCGTTCTCCGAGATAGCTTTGAAAGTGCCATCATAAACCTGATCGAACTTTTTGCGGTCTTCTTCTTTGTAAGAAGCCACGTTACGCTTGTCTACGCTCCAGTCAAAATCATCGTGAGAAGTATTAGCTACTTCTTTGTAATAATGGCGCGGTGCGCGTGTTTGAACAGCTTCTTCAGCTGGTGTTTCTGCAACGGGAGCCTCAGTGGCTGCGGCTGCAGTTGTTTGTACGGACTCGTCCTGCGGCGTTCCGGCTGTTTCTGAATGAACTTGATTCTCTTCCAAAATAAATTTTCCCTTTGTTTTTAAAAAGGAGTGCAAAGATACGGGTATTTCGGGTAATGGGAAAAATAATTTTAATGTGAGGGAGGCGTGCTGAAATAGCCTTTTAGTCTTACTTAGATCCCGAAATTACCATCACTATTTCACACAATTATCTTCCTTCACAAATCTCTTTTTAATAAGGCGATTACATATATCCCATTTTTATTAGTGGATTTTGCTGATGGATGAATGACAGAATAGCGGTTGCTTCATGCTTTTCGATATCATATAGCTGGGTAGGTACGGTGTCTATATGTATCTCGCTGCTTTTATCTGTATCCAGCACCAGGGCTATTTTGTAGCCCGACCTTTTTTTAATTATCCACGCACGGTATATTTTTATGAGTTCCACCTGTTTTTCCTTTATGGTGCGGCCACGGTTGTCTTTATTAGACATGCAAAACAGGCTGCCTACCACCGATACATGCAGGGTTACACTGCGGTATATAAAATAGGAGCGCACCATGTAGCCTGTAACGACGCAGCCAATGGCGCTGAGTATTGCCAGCAGCAGGTCGAAAGAGTCTTTATGACACAGGTAGCTGGCCGTTGCCCCTTTTAATACACCCAATGCCATTAGTGCGAAGACGATCCAGATGCACAATTTAAGTGTGCTTTTAGTGCAATTGAACTGCAGGTTCTCCATATTCTACTTTGTTATTTCAGCATCAACCCCAGTAAGCCAATAGCGGTAAAAATGGCTATCCTGATGAGCTGTCGCTTCATTGCGCGGTTGGAGTATTCGATAGCGCCATCGGTATGTGCCCGTGCTGTGCCTACTTTTTTACTTAACCTGGTGCCTGCATTGGCAGATGCTGTCATTGCCAGCTTTATTCCGTTCCATATGGCCAATGCAAAGCCGATAAATTCGGCCCAGCCGGCCGCAACCTGTAGTGTCGTCATTATATTGCTATTTAATTTACGTATGCGCTCAACTGAGCCTGTTATCTACCAAAGCTAAATTGTTGGCAGACGGCACAGCCGGCATTGTTGATAAGTGTGTGTAGTTGGGCTATACGCGTGCGGAGCTGCAATTGAATGCGAAGAAGATTATAATATATTGGTTCAAACTACCCGGGCTGAAGGGTTCTCTCTTAATATACCCTATTTTTGAACCGTTTTGAATCTTTCCCTGTTCATAGCACGTAGGTACCTGGCCGGGCAAAAAGGCAGTTTCTCCTTTATTATACGTATCGGGGTGATAGCTACGTGCCTGAGCACGGCGGTGATGATACTATCGCTGGCGGTGTCGACGGGGTTTAAAGATGCGATAAAGGAGAAATTGTACAGTTTTTCGGGTCATGTGCATGTTACTTACTTCGATCCGCTGAAATCGAACGGGATAACCAGCCCGCCTATATATTATAATAAGCGGCTGCAGGACAGTATGCGGCATATACCGCACGTGGTGAGTGTAGTGCCGTTTGCACAGCGCCCGGTGATCATACAATACCACGGTAAAATGGAGGGGGTAAGGCTGAAGGGTGTAGAACAGGACTATCACCTGCCTGCCGGAATTACCACTACAGGGCAGTATATCAATTATGCTGACAGCAGCTATTCCCGGCAGATAATGGTATCGCAGCGGACCGCCGACCTGCTGGATGTGCGGCCGGGGGATACGGTTATGGCCCAGTTCTTCGAGTCGGGATCTACCCCCAGGCTGCGTAAGCTGAGGGTGAGCGGCACCTTCCATAGCGGGATGGAGGATGTAGATAAGTACTATGCGCTATGCGATCTGCGCCTGCTGCAGCGGATGAACAACTGGACGGCTGACAGCATCAATGCCTGGCAGCTAACGCTGGACAATGATATATATGCCGATACGGTATCGAACTACATACATTATAACCTGGTAAATGCGCCGGTGGACTCTTTTACCACCGAAGAAAGCAATGGTGGTATTTTTGACTGGCTGCAGCTGCAATCTATGAACAGCATTATTTTGCTGATCATTATGGCGGTGGTGGCCTTTATCAATGTATCGGGCGTAATACTGGTGCTGATGATAGACCGGGCGGCAATGGTAGGGCTGCTGAAAACGCTGGGTATGCCGTTTGGCAGTATAGGAAGGGTGTTTATAAATGTGGGGACGATCATCAGTGCTATTGGGATACTAGCAGGAAATATTTTAGCGCTGGTGCTATGCTGGCTGCAAAAAACGTATGGCCTCTTTAAGCTGAACGAGGCGACCTACTTTATGAAGTATGTGCCCGTAAAGGTGGTGTGGTGGCATATAGCGCTGACGGATATTGCCACGCTGATCGTTTTTGTGATATATCTTTGGCTGCCGGCCTTGTACATCCGCAGGATACAACCTGCCAAGGTGCTGCAGTTTAAGTAGGTATCTGAGAGTTTCACGCGAAGAGCCGCAAAGATTTTTCGCAAAGGGCCGCGAAAGATATTAGGCAGGCCGAGCGTGCAAAGTGAGTTGATAATTTCAAATTCGGAGTTGCACCCTTCGCCAAGGCTATGGCTGCTAAAAGACGCTTAGAACAGAGTATATAAAATGAGTAATAAAGCACTGTATAAAACCATTTGTGCGCAGCACCCGGAGATACCGGTGTGCGCGCAGTACCATTGGTTGAATGCGGTGTGTGCCCAATGGGATGTAGCGATAGCCATGAAGGGTGATACTGTGCGTGGGGTATGGGCTTATCCGCTGGAGCAAAAGGCGGGTGTTACGCTGATGCGCAATCCTTTTTTTACGCCTTACCTGGGGCCTACAGTGTTTTTTCCGCACGACATGAAGGAGAGTAACCGGGATAGTTATGAGCATGAGACGATTGCTGAGCTGCTGAAGCAAATACCTAAAGCTGATGTATGGAGCCTGACCGTGCAGCCGGGCCTGAAGCAGGCGGGGCTTTTTAAGCAGCATGGGCTGGAACAGGCGGTGCAGCAGACGTTTTTGATAGATCTGCAGCAGGACGAACAAACCCTATTGGCTAACATGAAAGAAAGCCTGCGCAAAAACATACGCCAGGCGGAAAAGGAACTCACTATAACAGCAGAACCGGCTGCACTGCCCGAGTTGTATTCTTTTTACACCACCATGCTGGCACGGAAAAAGAAAGTGCCGTTTATGAGCCAGGCCGATCTGCAAAGACTACTGGATGCCTGTACAGCCAATGGCAGTGGTACCCTGTGGGTAGCCCGCAGCGGGGGAGTGATACACGGTATATTGTGGCATGTGTGGGATGCACAATGCGGTTATGCGTTGAGCCTGGGGCAAAACCCGGAGTCTGACAACTACAAGGCTATGTCGCTACTGATGTGGCATGCTATAAAGGAGTCTAAGCGAATGGGGCAGCACACCTTTGACTGCGAGGGTAGCATGGATCCCGGAGTGGAACGGTTTTACCGCACTTTTGGCGGCAGAAAGGAGCTGTATCTTGTATTGTCTAAGAACGAGTCGGCAGTGTGGAAACTGAAGCAGCTGATACGCGGGTGATCTGATTGATATGTGTATGGAATTTCACGCAAAGCACGCGAAGTAGGGCGCAAAGTACGCAAAGGTTACAGTTAGAGAAGGCAAAGAGCGCGAAGGCCGCTGACTGCACAATCTATTAAGATCGTTCGAGTAAGAATCTTTCCTTATCCTAAAATCCTGACCATCCTGATCAATTTTACCGACATTTGCACAAATTTTCTGCTGCATGCCTGCCACTTTCCAGGATAATGACATCAAATCGGGGTTAAAAGATAAACGTAAGCTGTCGGCTTACCTGGACAGTCTTGTGCATACGCACCTGGAGGGGATAAAGAAGATAAAGCTAAACTATATTTTTTGCAGCGATGATTATTTGCTGGAGATCAATAAGCAGTTTTTGAATCATGATACTTACACGGACATTGTGACCTTTGACCTGAGCGAGACGGAGCATGACCTTACCGGCGAGATATATGTGAGCACGGACAGGGTGAGGGAGAATGCGGGCAAGTTTGATGTGAGTTATGAGAACGAACTGCATAGGGTGATCTTTCATGGCGCGCTGCACCTGTGTGGCTTTGGTGATAAGAAACCGGCGGATAAGCAGGAAATGCGCAGGCAGGAGGATATGTGCCTGAGTGCTTATTTGGGGTGATATTGCGCAGGTGTGTAAATATTTCGCAAGCGGGACGCTTGCATGGCTTAGGACGAAGCGAGAGGCTTCGACCAGTGGTGCTTGAAGCAGTGTACAGAAAAGTAAAAAAGATAGACAATGAAAATAGATATACTATACGAAGATAATGACCTGGTGGTGGTGAATAAGCCTGCTGGTATGCTGGTGATACCTGACCGTTTTGACCACACACAGGCCAGCCTGAATAAGGTGCTGGAAGCCCAGCTGAAGCAAAAGGCGTGGGTGGTGCATAGGCTGGACCGTGACACCAGCGGTGTGGTGTGCTTTGCCAAGAGTGAGGCGTATCATAAGTATCTTTCGAAGTCGTTTGAGGAGCGGGACATCAATAAGTTTTACGCAGGCATTGTTACGGGAATAGTATTGCCGGAACAGGGCCGTATAGAAAATATGATAGCCGAACATCCGTATGTGGCCGGTAAGATGATAGTTGCCAAGAAGGGTAAGTTATCTGTAACCGATTATCGTGTGGCTGAGCAGTGGCCGCTGTATGCGCTGATGCAGTTCCAGATACACACAGGGCGCACGCACCAGATACGTGTGCATATGCAATCTATTGGTCATCCAATTGTGTGCGATGAGTTGTATGGCGATGGTAAGCCGTTCTATTTGTCGTCGGTAAAGCGCAAGTATAACCAGGGCAAGCATGAGGAAGAGGAACGCCCGTTGCTGAGCCGCCTGGCCTTGCATTCTTACAAGCTGGAGTTTGAAAAAGAGGATGGTCAGCTGATATCGGCAGAGGCACCGTTGCCAAAGGATATGGCTGCTATGGTGAACCAGTTGAATAAGTGGTGTAAGAGTTCTTAGTGTTTTTTAGTCGTAAGTCATAAGTCGTAAGTTGTAAGTAGTGAGTTTTAAGTAGTGAGTTGGGGGTTGGACAGTCCCTAGGGGCGCGACCCATTTCTGAATAAAAAGCGCTACAAAGCTTTTGCTCCGTAGGAGCAATGACAGTTACTTTTACAAGGGTTCGAACAGATATGGGTTAAAACCTATCGCTATAATAAAACGTCTTTACAGGACTTTCCGTGTTGTTGGGGGCTGGGAGGCATAAAAATTGTAAATAAATTATATCCTGGAGTATGTTAGCCGTTTCTCTTCATGCCATTAAGCTGGTTGCACCGCATGGGCTGTATCCGCAGGAACATGTGCTGGGCAACACTTTTGAGGTAGACGTGGATGTGCAGGTGCCTGATGCGCAGCCATGGCCATTTGTAGATTATACGCTGATACACCAGGTGGTGGTAAAGGTGTTTCACAGAGAGGGGCAGCTACTGGAGACCTTTGTATATAACATACACACAGCGCTTAAAGAACTTTTTCCCATAGCGCTTTCGGTGCGTGTAGCTGTGCGGAAGCTGAACCCGCCAATGAGCGGGAGCGTGGGGTATTCGCAGGTGTGTTATGAAGGGTGAGCTTATCCTTTTTTTTTGATTCGGACTTTTGTTTCGTCACTACTATCAATCTCCCAACCGTCACTACTTAACAGGGATATTTCTACAGTATCCTGTGTACTCTTAACAATTATGTTCAGGTTATTCTTTACTGATTGTAGCATTATAGTGTCGTTTGAAGGAATGTTCATTTCATCCAAATCGATTGTTTTCTTTGGTATTTTCATGTCGTCTATCTTGTATTGAGGCTCTTTATATAGTAATTTATTTTTTCACCCTCTTCGCCCTTTCATATTGCACAGGCCATTTGATATCGTAGCCGAGTACGCTTGCTGCGTGGATTGGGAAGTAGGGATCGCGGAGGGATTCGCGGGCCATGAAGATGAGATCGGCTTGTTCTTTTTGGAGGATCTCTTCGGCTTGTTCTGCGGAGACGATGATGCCCACTGCGCCTGTCAGGATATCAGCCTTACGCACTGCTTCCGCAAATGGTACCTGGTAGTTGGGCCTGGCGGGTATTTTAGCATAAGATACAACGCCTCCCGATGAGCAGTCCATCACATCTACACCGCGCTCTTTAACTATATGGGCAAGCCTTACAGAGTCTTCAACTGTCCAGCCGTCTTCTACCCAGTCGCTGGCGGATATGCGCAGGAACAATGGTAGCTCAGCAGGCCAAATACTGCGTATGGCATCTATTATTTGTAGCAGGAAGCGGCAACGGTTGTCGAAAGAGCCGCCATATTCGTCGGTGCGCTTATTGACCAGCGGCGATAAAAATTCGTTGATGAGGTAGCCATGTGCCCCATGGATCTCTAATACTTTAAAGCCTGCTGCCAGTGCACGGATAGTTGCCTCTTTGAATGCTGTTACTATGCGTTGTATGCCTTCTACAGTTAGTTCCTGTGGTTCGGGGTAGCCTTCCATAAACGCCCCCGGGCTTGGCGCTACAGTATCCCAGCCGCCATCTGCTTTAGTAACCAGTTTGTCGCCCAGCCATGGTGCAGACAGGCTGGATTTTCTGCCGGCATGTGCCAGCTGTATGCCGGGTACACAGTCCTGCTGTTTTATGAAGGTGGTTATGCGTTTCAGTGGTTCAATATGTTCATCCTTCCACAGGCCAAGATCTTTAGGAGATATGCGGCCTTCTGGGGTGACGGCGGTAGCTTCCATTATTATCAGCGCGTTGCCGCCTACGGCCCTGCTACCGAGGTGCACCAGGTGCCAATCGTTGGCAAAGCCATCGACAGCGGAATATTGGCACATAGGCGATACTACCAGCCTGTTTTTGAGCGTGATGCTTCTTATCTGTAAGGGAGAAAATAATTTTGCCATGGTGGTACAAATGTAAGTAGCCTGTCAGATAAAATTTGCCGGGAAATTTCACGCAAAGGCCGCAAAGGGCATACGCAAAGAACGCAAAGTAAATCAAGCAGGCAGAGTACGCAAAGACACAGCGCGAGTATGCCCGAAGGTTGTTACGGATGATATGAAGTAACAGCAGGATTTAACCTTTTAACTATTTGCCCGTTTGCTCTTTTGCCTACTTTTGCGGCATGACTAATAATAACTACGCCGTAGTAGCTGATGTAATAAAGAGCAGGCGCTCTGTAGGAGGGCCTAAGATGAATGGGCAAAAGATACCTGACGATACAGTAAAAGAATTGCTGGAACTGGCGCACTGGGCGCCAACGCATGGCCGCACAGAGCCATGGCAGTTTCATGTATATACTGGTGAAGCATTGCTTCAGTTTGGCCTGGACCATGGCAACCTGTACTGGAACAATACGCCTGAAGAAACCCGCATGCAGGGCACTAAAGAGAAGCTGGAGAACAACATAAAAAATGTATCGCACCTGGTAGTAAGTGTGATGAAGCGTGGCGCCAATGACAAGATACCGCAACTGGAAGAGATAGCAGCAGCATCGGCAGCTGTGCAAAACATATTGCTGGGTGCTACTGCACTGGGCATAGCCAGTTTCTGGAGCACAGGCGGCATGACGCTGAAGCCCGCTATGAAGCAGTACCTGGGCCTTGGCAATGATGATGTAGTGCTAGGCCTTATATACCTGGGCTATACTGATGAGCCAGCCAAGGCGGGTGTACGTAATACACACCATTCTGAGAAAGTGATCTGGAAATAAGCAGTTAACTTAAATAACTTAAATGACAAAGCCACGGGGGATGCCGTGGCTTTGTTGTTATGTTAATCTGTTACTCGTCTCCTTCTTCCTCTTCGTCTTTAGGCTTTTTAGGTTCTTCTTTTGGTGGTATTTTGTTGTGCGGGTTGCCTGCAGATGTAGGGCGTTCATTGTCGCGGCGTTCGGGTTCAGCTGTGGGCTGCGGTTGCGGGGCAGGTAGAGAAGACGCTTTTATTTTTTTTGTTGCGGTTACCTGCTCCGGCACAGGCTGATCTTCATCGTCGTGCCTTTTCGGTTGTGGCTGGGTCTGCGCCTGAGCATCCGGCTGTTTTTTGACCATGCCCGGCCTACGATAGGCGGGCTTAGGTGCATCGGGCTTTTTGATGAGGTCGATGCTATTTTTGTCGGCAAATTCCTGGCGGGCTTTATTGTAGGCCAGCAGGTATTGTTTTTCTTTTACTGCTACAGTTTTAAAAGCCTCGCGGCATTTGGCTACCTCATCATCGGAAGCGCTGCTCTTCAGCTGCTCAAAGGGAACAAACACATCTTTTACTACGGTCAGCTCAAATTCATAAAAAGCCAGCAGATTTTTGCGCATTTCATCAGCACCTTCTACATCTGTGGGCTTTTTGAAGCGGGCGACCTGTTTTTTAAGGAATTGCTCCATATCCCTGCGCGGCCGGGCAAGAACGCCATAGTCGGGGTTGCTGCCATTTATATCCTGGCAGGCATGTATCCATGTGGCAGCCATCAGGTACAGGCTATCGGTAGAGTTGGAAAGCGTCTCGTTATATTCTTCTGCACTTTGCTGTGCATAGCTGCCGGTGCCACACACCAGCAGTACTACCAGCAACCATATATTCGCTCTTTTATTCATAATATAGTTTACACAAAGCTAATCAATAGCACGGTAAAAAGTATCCGGTATTGGCGCCCCAATTAAGCCTCTATTGCTTTATTAACTTTTTAGCATTTAACTAATTGCCGTTAATCTTACTTTTGGCGTTTCTTATGATACTGGTTACTGGAGCAAGCGGATTCCTGGGCAGCCATCTTGTGCATATGCTATCGGCGCAAGGGGCTACGGTGCGTGCCCTGTATCATAGCCGCCCGCCATCGGCAGCTGATATAGTATTGCCGGGCGTTACGTGGCATAAGGCCGACCTGCTGGATATTTACGATGTGGAGGAGGCAATGGCTGGTATAACACATGTGTACCATTGTGCAGCCATAGTATCCTTTCAGCCCAACGAACACCAGAAGATGCTGCACTTTAACCCCGAGAGCACTGCCAATGTAGTGAACCAGGCCATAGAAGAAGGCATAGAGAAGATGGTGTACGTAAGCTCTATTGCTGCACTGGGGCGAGGATCGGAACAGAAAAAAGAAATAACCGAGGAGGAGCAATGGGGCGAAAGTGGCTATAATTCGGCCTACGCAATAAGTAAATACCTGGCGGAAACAGAAGTGTGGCGCGGGATAGGTGAGGGGCTGAATGCTGTAATAGTGAACCCAGGAGTGATACTGGGTGAAGGAGACTTTAGTGAAGGATCGGCAGCGCTGATGAGTATTGTAAACAAAGAATTTCCTTTCTACACCGATGGTATTACTGCCTGGGCCGATGTGAAAGACGTAGCGGCCATTATGATGGCACTGATGCAATCGGACATAGAAGGCGAGCGATATATTGTAAGCGAGGGTAATTACGCATATAAAGACATTTTTACCCGCATGGCCAAAACGCTGGGCAAGAAGCCGCCCCATATACATGCCGGCGCTTTTATTACCAATATGGCGTGGCGACTGGGCCGTGTGCAGGCCTGGCTAGGCAAAAAGCCGCTAATAACGCGCGAAACGGCCCGGAATGCGCAGAATCAATCATTTTACGATAATGGTAAGCTGCTCAAAGCTTTACCATCTTTTGCCTACACGGCTATAGATGAGACCATCGTGCGGATGGCTGCGGCGTTCTCACATGCTCGTCACAAATAATAGATATTTTTTCGTTTTTATAAAAAACAGTCGTAAACTTGCAAAACGGAAACAATCTATTGTTCCATTCTTCAATCGGTTAGCAGAATTCCCGTTCAGATAACCTTCCCAAAAAAATATTCTATCAGACACTTATAGTGGCATCATTATTATTCAAACAATTTCAATCCGAAAACATCAAGGCATGCCTTACGACATCTTGCAATTAAGTGATATGCTCATCCCCGAGCTTTTAGACGTAGCAGAAGATCTTAAAATAGACAATCCCCGCGGTTACGATAAACAAGCCCTTATTTATAAAATACTGGATACACAAGCTCTTGGCATAAAAAACGCTGAAGAGAGCGATAAAAAGAAACGCGGCCGCAAGCCTAAAGAGGCTACTGCCGCACCAGCACCTGTAGCAGAGGCGCAGGCAGCACCTGCGGCACCAGCCGCTGAGCAGGCCGAACCAACTACTGAAAAGAAAAAACGTGGCCGCAAGCCAAAAGATAATGCTGAAGCTGCTGCAGAAGAGACAATAGCAATGGCCGCAACTCCGGCACCAGCAGCACCTGAAGCGGCACAGCCAGCGGCTCCCGCACCAACGCCAACACCTGCCCCTGCCCCTGTACAACACAGGCAGCACGAGCAGAGAAGGGAATTCAGGCAAAATAACAACAACAATAATAACAATAACAATAATCAGCAGCGCCGCTTTGAGCAGCAACCGCGCCCCGAAGCGCCTGTACCAACCCCGGCACCTGCGCCAGCAACTGAAACGGAAGCGGAAGAAGGATCGGGCATTATTATGCCTACCGAAGATACATCGGAAGTGCAGCCACCACAGGCGGAAACAGAAAGGCCTGCGCAGCAGCCGCAGCAACAGCAGTTTAACCGCCAGCGCCGCGAAGAAAAGCAATCGAACTTTAACCTGGACTTTGATGGCGTGGTACTGAGCGAAGGCGTACTGGAAATGATGCCTGACGGTTATGGTTTCCTGCGCAGCAGCGATTATAACTACCTGAGCTCTCCGGATGATATTTATGTATCACCATCGCAAATAAAGCTTTTTGGCCTTAAGACTGGTGATACCGTAAAAGGCAGTGTGCGCCCGCCGAAAGAAGGCGAAAAATACTTTGCCCTGCTGAAGGTAGAGACCATTAACGGCAAGCTGCCCGATGAGATACGTGACCGTGTACCATTTGACTACCTGACACCGCTTTTCCCATTTGAAAAGCTAAACCTGACCACTACCGGCAATAACTACAGCACGCGCATAATGGACCTGTTTACGCCTATAGGCAAGGGACAGCGCGGCCTGATAGTGGCACAGCCTAAGACGGGTAAAACCATGTTGCTGAAGGAAGTGGCCAATGCTATTGCAGCTAACCACCCTGAAGTGTACCTGATGATAGTGCTGGTAGATGAACGCCCGGAAGAAGTTACTGATATGCAGCGCAGTGTGCGTGCAGAGGTGATCGCATCGACATTTGACGAGCCGGCAGATAAGCACGTGAAAGTGTCTACAATAGCGTTGCAAAAGGCTAAGCGCCTGGTAGAGGTAGGCCACGACGTAGTGATACTGCTGGACTCTATAACCCGCCTGGCCCGTGCACACAATACGGTAGCGCCTGCCAGCGGTAAGGTACTATCGGGCGGTGTGGAAGCTAATGCCATGCAGAAGCCTAAACAGTTCTTTGGTGCTGCCCGTAAAATAGAAAATGGCGGATCGCTTACCATACTGGCTACAGCGCTGATAGATACAGGCTCTAAGATGGACGAAGTGATCTTTGAAGAATTTAAGGGTACAGGTAATATGGAGCTTCAGCTGGATCGTAAGCTGTCTAACAAGCGCATATTCCCTGCTATTGATATTACATCTTCATCTACCCGCCGCGACGACCTGCTGCTAGAGAAAGATGTGCAGAACAAGATGTGGCTGCTCCGCAACCATATTGCCGATATGAACGTAGACGAGGCGATGAACTTCCTGCTGAAGCAGATGAAGGGCACGCGCAGCAACGACGAATTTTTGGCTACAATGAACAGGTAATAATAACACAGTTTATATAAGCAAACAGGCAGCTCTTACGGGCTGCCTGTTTTTTGTTGCCGATATATGATACTGTTGTTTATTGATTGCATTTTTGCTCAGTTTTCTGTAGCCTTGACAGATCAAATCCGTTTTCCTTCAGCTTGGTGATAATGCCATTGTATATGGTCTCATTCATATTGGGTGTGCGGGAGAGAATCCACAGATAGTTTCTGTTGGGATGGCTCACCACGGCGTAGCTATAATCATCGGCCAGTTCTATGATCCAGTATTTGGCCCTGAAAGGGAAAAAGAACTGCACCTTTAGTTTTGCGTTGCCGGTATTTTTCTGCACAAATGCTTTGCCTTTTATGTACGACTGTTTGCCCTTTATGCTGTCGCGGTTGCAGCGGTTCTCCACTACAATGTAGCCCTTATCGGAGAGGGTATACTCTGCAGTGGTGCAGTGGCAGCCCTTCTGGAACCTTTGCGGGAAAGAGGCTACTTCGTACCATTTGCCTGTGTAGCGTTTCACATCTACATGACTGACGGTTTTTAACTCCGGTTTTTTTGCAAAAGCGGTGAAGAAGCTGAGTAAGGACACGAGGAACAGAATGTTTTTCATAACCGAAGTTAAGGAAGTTGCGGGGGAGTGTGGTCCGTCATTTGTGCCTATATTAATAGATTAGGATCAATTAGATTTTAAAAAAAGTAGAAAAGATTTTGTTGAAAAAGAAAATGCTATTATCTTCGCACTCCCTTAGCGAATGAGGGGCGCTCTTATAGAGAAATTGGAAGCATAGCTCAGCTGGTTCAGAGCATCTGCCTTACAAGCAGAGGGTCCGCGGTTCGATCCCGTGTGCTTCCACA
>CAZPOT010000029.1:0-12972 GCA_964588295.1 uncultured Flavipsychrobacter sp.
ATGTAAGCGGCGTAAGCATCTACAACCAGGACCTGGGCACTAAGCAGAACGGTGTGATAACTGTTCCGATGAGCAACTTTGCAGCCGGTGTGTACTTGGTTGAAATAAAACAAGGCGATAAAACAGTTACCCAGCGCCTTGTAAAAGAATAAATAAGTATTACCGCAGATAAAAGCTGTCCGGGGTAACATCCGGGCAGCTTTTTGTTTATATGGCCTATGGTTGTATGAAAACGCTGGTATTGCTTAGGCGTTAATATTTGGCGACAAACCCCAGTTGGAAGATACCTCCTTCTCCCTTTGGAGAGGCCGGGTAAGGCTAAAAAACAGGTGGGTTGCCTCTGATGCCTAATTGGTGTAATATGAATTATATTAACTTATTATAACTTACCTTTGCGGTTTAAATTTTACAGGTACAATGAGCGAAGTGTTGCATAAGGAGATAGACGAGGCAAGGCAGGGCGAGGCGTATGCTCCTTTTTTGGATGATCCCAATAATTTTTCTAAGAAGTTTTATATAGAAAGCTATGGCTGCGCTATGAACTTTGCCGACAGCGAAGTAGTAGCTTCCATTCTTAACGAAGAGGGTTTTGGTGCCACGCGCAACTGTGATGAGGCTAACCTGATATTAGTGAACACTTGCTCCATACGCGAGAAGGCCGAACAAACCATCCGCAACAGGCTGCAGCACTTCAAAGGACTTAAAGAAAAGGATCCTGGTATGCTGGTAGCTGTAATGGGTTGCATGGCAGAGCGCCTGAAGGCAAAGCTGCTGGAAGAAGAAAGGTTGGTGGATATTGTTGTGGGGCCCGATGCCTACCGCAGCCTGCCGTCTCTTATAGCCGAGGCCGATGGCGGACAGAAGAGCGTCAACGTGCTCCTGAGCCGTGACGAGACATATTCCGACATAGCACCTATACGTATTGATAGCAATGGCATAAGTGCTTTTGTAAGCATCATGCGCGGGTGTAACAATATGTGCACGTTCTGCGTGGTGCCGTTTACCCGTGGCCGCGAGCGCAGCCGCGATGTAGATAGCATTATCCGGGAGTGTCAGCAACTGGTAGACGAAGGGTACAAAGAAGTAACCCTCCTGGGCCAGAACGTAGATAGCTACTACTACACGGGTAAAGATGGCCATAATGTAACCTTTGCCGAATTGCTGGAAAGAGTGGCGTTATTGTCGCCCCAGTTAAGGGTTCGCTTCAGCACATCACACCCTAAGGACATTACCGACGAGGTACTGTACACCATGGCTAAGTACAAGAATATCTGTAAATGCATCCACCTGCCTATGCAAAGTGGCAGCACGCGCCTGCTGGCGCACATGAACCGCACTTACACCCGCGAATGGTTCATGCATAAAGTAACCCGCGTAAGGGAGATACTCCCCGATTGTGGTATTACTACCGATGTGATCACCGGGTTTTGTTCAGAAACAGAAGAAGAGCACCAGGAGTCCATGTCATTAATGGCATTCAGCCGTTTCGATATGGCATATATGTATGCTTACAGCGAGCGTCCTGGCACACTGGCTGCGCGTCGTTTTGCTGATGATATACCTGAGGAAGTGAAGAACCGCAGGCTCACAGAGATCATCAACCAGCAGATGGCTATCCAGAACGAAATGAACCAGGCCGAAGTGGGCAGGGTATACGAAGTGCTGATAGAAGGTGATAGCAAGCGCAGCGCCAACGACTGGTGCGGCCGCAACAGCCAGAGCAAGATACTGGTATTCCCTAAATCAGTGCCAGGCCTTAAAAAGGGCGACTATGTAAATGTGAAGGTCAATAAAACAACGTCTGCTACACTGATAGGCGAGATCGTTTAATAATAACTGCAGCTAATAAAAATAGCCATCCGTGCGGATGGCTATTTTAGTATCAGGAAGGTATGTTTTGATTAGTGGGCTACCACCACCTTCGTTATCTGTGTATTCGTGCCCGTTATCACCGACAATGTATATACACCCGCAGTCAGGTTGGCGGTATTCAGCGTATACTTGTTATTGTTTGCTGTAATAGCTGTTTTCAATACCAGCCTGCCTGTCACATCGTAGAGCTGTATATCACCACCGGCATTGTTCTCTGCCAGGGTTATAGTCAGTACATTATCGGCAGGGTTGGGCACTATGGCTGCCTGCTCAGCGTTCAGGTCGGCTACACCTACATGGCTGTGGTCATCCCTGAGGGAGAAATCGTCAATATCGCCGGTAACCTGGCTTTGGCCCTGGTTATTCCAGTTAGATAAAACTGAGTCGGATATTACAAAACGCATCTGCACTTTTGTGGCTGTAGGTAAGTACTGTTTAATATTAACCACTTTGTGCCTCCATTCCTGGTCCGACCTGTAGGTTCTTTCAATTGTCTGCCACGGGTTAGATGGAGAAGATGCATCACGTATCTGTGTTATCCAGGGATCATTCTTAATTTCTGCAAAAACAAACTCGCTCGAGAACCAGCGCCAGTATTCAAATACCGGTTTGGAATAGTTAGTCAGGTCGAATATGGGACTTTGTGCGGTTGTGGTACCCTCAGTTACTAGAATGCTGGTTGCAGTATCGCCACCTTTACCAGCCATCAGGCACTTGCCATGCCCGGTTGTATGATCATTGCCGGCAAAACCTTTAATGTCAAGAATCGAAGATATACTGGGGTCAAAGAACGGCATTGGTGTGCCCAACGTCCACATGCCCTCGCTGGCATTATCGGTTGTTGTGCCCAGAGTCCATCCTGTAGAACTGGTATCGAATGAATAGTTGATGGTAGGCATCAACCCTACGCTGAACTGGTAAGGAATGGTTATCTGTTGTGAAGGTTGGGTAGGATTAAACCCTGTAGGAAAGTAGCCGTTGTCTTTGTTCAGCGCATCATGCATCGCAAAATAGTACTCCACTGTCGATCCTGCAGGCTGGGCAGGTATGGTGCCTGTAAAAGTTCCGCCGGAAGATGTCATAGGCGCGGCGGTCCAGCTGCCGGTGCCATTTACCTTGTAATACGCTGTAAGATCGTGAAAATACGAACTGTAATCCATAGACAAATTAGCGGTAAGCGTTATCGCAGTTGCCGCAGCAGGGTTATTAGGTTCAGTATGTGTCAACGTGGAAGTGCCCTCCAGGTATATGCCGTGTTTCGCAAATGCACTTAATATCTGGTCGTAATGTGGTGTACCGTTGCTGATGTTGGCATCAACATCATCTGCCAGCAGGGCGCTTATCAATATGCTGTGGTAAATATCGCCTTCTGTGCCATCCATGCCGTCTGGTACATCAAAATATACATCGGTAAAAAGCTGCGTCATAGCGTGCACGCTGCCCAGGTTCACCCCTACGTCCCACCAGCATCCCGCAATGATCTGGCCGGTGTAATGCGGGTCCCACACCATTGGTGTTGTAATATCTAATGGATATACTTGCGGGCTTATATCATAACGGCGTATCCAACCTCCATAGGGAGTAAAAGAGTTCTGGCCAAGTATCGGATTTTGTGTAATGCTCATCGCCCACACGTCCGAACAAGCCTCATTTAATGACCCGTTTTGTATAGATGATCCGGTAATGTCCTGGTAAAAATGGTCAGAGATACCATGTCCATACTCGTGGTAAATGATATCTCCTATCTCTGCAAAAGAGTTACAGCCACCGCCGGCAGCATAGAAGTTAATAGATGTGCCGTCGTAATAAGCATTACACATGCCGCTCGTTACATCAACATTTGTGGGCAAAGAAAAGTCCATGCCTGTAAATGTTGGCCAGAAACTCTTCATAAAATTGTGCACCCTGTTTACGTGGTAGTAGGCATTTACGTGCCTGTTGCTGCTGGGCGCAGTTGTAGGATAGGTATAAACAGAACCAAGAGCAGTTATTGTTGGCAAGAATTCGGGGGTGGTAAATGAAGGGTCATCATTTACTGTCGACCAAAGTCCCGCAAGCGGAATATCAGGCGTAAGTGGTAATCCAAGCAGCGGAGCGCTGCAATAGCCATTAGTATCGGTGGTCAGCATTGCTCCGGCAGGCATGTACATCTGCAGGTCGGGTAGCGGCTCCAGTGTGGCGGGGTTAAGGGTGCCGTTTTTATATACCATGCCCTTCACGGTCAGGTCAAACCCTTCCTTTACTTCATTTGTCCTGTACAGCAGTTCGCCGGTTATCGCATCAACATAGCCGCGTAACTCCTGTGGTACGCTACCTGTTGCCTTGCCCTTGGCGCTGAAGTGCCAGGCCGGGTGCAGTGTATACCCACCCTCATGCGGTATAGGGAACCATACCCAGTCGGCATCTACTGTAACAGCCGAGAGCGTCAGCCCGGTAAGATCCTTAGTGGCATTTACTTTGGCTTTTTCTGCAGTTATCTGTGGTTGCATTGCTGTGGGCTCGCCATAATTTTTCATTTCGATCCTGGCTAATGCTCCGGCTTTTGTGTAGCGCAGCTTTAGTGTGGCAAATGCAACCTGGTGTCCGTTAACTACCTGCTTATAGTTTACATAATCAGCTTTGGGCGCACTGTATTGTTTGGCTTTCACCCATTCATTGCTGATAATGCCAAGAGACGACAACCTGGCAATGATGTTTGCAGATTTTGTTGCTACATCAGCGCCTTCAACAGCCACAGGTGCACCGTTAATGTCAGTAAACAGCCCGTTAAGCTTGTCAGAGGCTATCATCCAGCCAGGGAACAAACTGTTTACTTTTTTACGGGTTTGCTCCATTGCATTGGTATTGGATGGCAGGGTCCGGAAATTGCTGAACACCGAATAGTTGCTATTCTTTTTCTCTTTGGCGTTCATAAATAGCGGTAGGAACAACATGGCAGCAGCCGCTGTTCTACGCGTAAGTGTAGGATAAAACATATTAATTGGTGGTTTAGAATAATTGAAATTATGGTTTTTTGAAATTATAACGTATCAACAAGACGAATATTTTGGGTGGAATCTTGGTTTTTTCTTCCAATTAGTGGAATTTGCTGTACTCATGAAACGTCACGTAGCTTTCCTTCGCGGTATTAATGTCAGTGCGCAAAAACTGATCAAAATGGAATTGCTGAAAAGTATTTTCACTGGTCATGGTTATGCTAACGTGGTTACCTACATCCAGAGCGGCAATGTGGTGTTCGACGCCAAAGGCAAGCCCGATAAAATAAGGGCCGATGTAGAAAAAATGCTGGAGGCTGAACTCGGCTATAAAGTGGTTACTATTATCCGCACCGTAGCCGAGCTGGAAGAAGTGGTTGCCAACAATCCATACCCGGAACTTCAGGTGGGAGAAAAGCTCTACATTACTTATCTGTCCGCCATGCCAGATCCGGAAAAAATGGAAAATCTCGGCCGCGTCCTGGCCCAGGGGGAGAAAATGCAGGTGATTGGTCGGGAGGTATATTTTGTCTCCCCCGGTTATGGTAACACTAAGTTCAGCAACACCTACATAGAAAAGCAACTCCAGCTCGACGCCACCACCCGCAACCTCGCTACTACCATCAAAGTGACTACGTTATAATGTCAAGGTGATAAACAAACAAGGTCATTGCAAGCGGACATGTCGCTTTCCGATGCGCTAACAACAGTGCCGCTGTCATGTCTTCAGACAGACAGCCCACATCGGGACGTATTCGTTTTCGGAACTGCGATGTTCGGGTTGAGGTACACCCACTCTGGTAAATACCCATATTTATCCGCTCAATACGCAATTTTCAATTTTTATAAAAATTGATATACCTTTGCGCATGGCAATAAAATCTAAGTTTTATGGCGAGGGGCTTACGTTCGATGACGTCCTCCTGATGCCGGCTTACTCCGAAGTTCTCCCACGCGAGGTAAACATCACCACCAATCTTACAAAAGACATACGGATCAACATCCCCATGATATCTGCGGCGATGGATACCGTTACAGAATCTCCGCTGGCTATAGCGTTGGCGCGCGAGGGGGGCTTAGGTATTTTGCACAAAAATATGAGCATCGAGCGCCAGGCCGACCAGGTGCGCAAAGTGAAACGCTCAGAGAACGGACTCATCATAGATCCCATAACACTTACCCCGGAAGCTAGTGTTGGCGATGCGCTGAAAATAATGCGCGACAATCGCATAGGTGGTATCCCGATTGTAGATGCCAATAACATATTAGTTGGTATGCTTACCAACCGCGATCTGCGTTTCGAAAAAGATACCCGGAAAAGCGTGAGC
Organism: uncultured Flavipsychrobacter sp.; assembly: GCA_964588295.1. Lineage (GTDB taxonomy): Bacteria > Bacteroidota > Bacteroidia > Chitinophagales > Chitinophagaceae > Flavipsychrobacter. Next base: position 6,176 of record CAZPOT010000029.1, read on the forward strand.
GAGGTAATGACCAAAGAAAACCTGGTTACTGCGCCGCTCGGCACCGACATGAAGAAGGCCGAAGGCATCCTTGAAAAATACAAGATCGAGAAACTGCCGATAGTAGATAAAAAGAAAAAACTGATAGGTCTCATCACTTTCCGCGATACACTGCAGCTGAAAAGCCACCCAAATGCTGCAAAAGATGAGATGGGCCGCCTGCTGGCAGGTGCTGCCATAGGCATCACAGCCGATATACTGGATAGGGTAGAAGCACTGAAAGCAGCAGGTGTGGATGTCATTACGCTTGATAGCGCCCATGGCCATTCTAAAGGTGTTATAGATGCGGTGAAGAAAGTAAAGAAAGCGTTCAAAATGCTGCCTGTAATAGCAGGCAACGTAGCTACGGCAGCTGGCGCCAAAGCCCTGGCCGATGCGGGTGCCGATGGCGTTAAGGTGGGTGTAGGTCCAGGTTCTATCTGTACCACCCGTGTGGTAACAGGCGCCGGTGCACCACAGCTTACTGCTATCATAGAAGCTGCCCAGGCCCTTAAAAAAACAGGCGTTCCTGTAATTGCCGACGGCGGTATCCGTTACACCGGCGATATGGTGAAAGCGATAGCTGCAGGGGCCAATTGTGTTATGGCTGGTTCCATATTCGCTGGTACAGAAGAAAGCCCAGGCGAAACCATCATTTACGAAGGCCGTAAGTTCAAATCATATCGTGGTATGGGCTCCGTAGAGGCTATGCAGGAAGGTTCTAAAGATCGTTACTTCCAGGATATGGAAGCAGATATCAAAAAACTGGTTCCGGAAGGCATTGTTGGTCGTGTACCTTATAAGGGTAACCTCAACGAGGTGGTGCAGCAATTCATAGGCGGTCTTCGTGCCGGTATGGGTTACTGCGGTGCCAAGGACATCACAACCCTGCAAAACGAATCTCAGTTCGTACGCATCACTGCAGCCAGCATGGCCGAAAGCCATCCGCACGATGTGGTGATCACCAAAGAAGCGCCTAACTATAGCAGGTAAGAATAAGCAAATACCTGCCGTAAGCACAGCCGCAGTCCTGTCTCCTGGCTGACAGTTGCAGGATAGATTTAAGCAGGAAGCAAGCATAATAAAAGATAAACATGTAGCGCTCTTAGTAGCGCTACATTCATGAATAAAACAAATGCAATACACCTTACAACTGGTCGAAGAAAAAGTAAAGCAGCAGCAGGTAACGGCGCTGCACCTCATCAGCGCATTGGCGTTCCTGGGTGCAGGTGGCATAATATTCAAATTCAATGCGCACATCACCTATTGGGGGCTGGCGCTGTTTTGGGTAGGTGTTGCATTATTAGGTGTAACCCTTCGGATGAACAGATTTGTAACTGCGCCCGACAATAACCGTTTATTCCGCGTGGTAGAATTACTGATTTCCGGCGCTCTGCTGACTTATTCCATAATGCAAGGCTGGAAGGTGCCTATAGGCTTGTTCGGTGTGTTGTCAGCCGCACTATTGTTTTCGCTGTTCCTGGAAGATAAGGGCAATGCAGCCCAGTACGTAACTGTTGATGATAGCGGTATGGCAGTACCCGGTGGTGTGCGAAGTAAAGTGCTCGAGTGGACAGGCATAGAAACCGTTATACTCCGGTTCGGCGTGCTTACGGTAAATACTACCGACAATTTCCGCTACCAGTGGAATGTGCACAAACCCGATTACGATACCACCGGGTTTGAGGGTTTTTGCACTGCACAGATCGAAGCCGCCCGTCCCCGCCGAGGTAAGGAGGATTGGTAGATAATAAACAGGTTCATTTTACGTTGATTTATAGGCGGTGAAAACCACAATATATTACTGCTTCAACTTTTTTTAAATTTGTACAGGCAAATGAACTTCGCGCTCTCTGCCTGCTTAAAAATTTATGCGGTTCTTTGCGAAAAATCTTTGCGGTTCTTTGCGTGAATTGATTATTGCGCATCATTAAACAACATCTTTTGAGTAACATCCGTTTTGCAATAATAGGTTTCGGTAACATAGGCACTCGCCATGCTGGCCACATCATGCATAACCAGCAGACTGATCTTGTCGCAGTTTGCGATAATAATGAAGCCGTAAAAAGTAAAGTGCCCGCTGGCGTCCGTTTCTACACCTCCCCCGACGATATGTTTCAGAACGAGCAGATAGATGTGCTATGTGTATGCACGCCCAATTACCTGCACGAAGCACATACTGTTGCCGGACTTAACGCAGGCCTGCACGTGGTGGTAGAAAAGCCAATGGCCTTAAGCGTCTCCGAATGCGACAATATGATAGCTGCCGCAGAACATGCCGGCAAAACCATATTCGCGGTAAAGCAAAACAGGTACAACCCACCCGTTCGCGAGGTGAAAAAACTGGTAGATGAAGGCCGCCTGGGCAACATCTACATGGTGCAGGTCAACTGTTTCTGGAACCGCGGCGATGCATATTACAGCGAGGGTAACTGGCGCGGTAAGAAAGATAAAGATGGTGGCTGTCTCTTTACGCAGTTCAGTCATTTTGTAGATATCATGTATTACCTCAATGGCTCAATAACCGGGGCAAAAGGATTAATACATAACTATGCGCACCAGCATAATACCGAACTGGAAGACACCGGAAGCTTTGTGATGCAGGCAGAAAACGGCGCGATAGTCAATTTTAATTTCACCACCTGTTCTTACCAAAGGAACATGGAAGGCTCTATAACCATTTTCGGCGAAAAGGGAACGGTGAAGATCGGCGGCCAATACCTGAACACAATAGAATACCAGAACCTTCAGGGCGAAGCGCTCCCTGAAATAAACATAAGTGCAAAGTCCAACGATTATGGCCTGTACCAGGGCAGCATGAGCAATCATGATAAGCTCATCCAGAATGTGGTCGATGTACTCCTTAATGCCTACCCCATAATGACCACCGCCGAAGAAGGCCGCGAAGTGGTCCGCATCATAGAGAAGATGTACGCCGGCGCACAATAATTTTACTAATCATATCTTTGATAGATGGGGGCAAAGCTTCGCTTTTTTTCGTCAATGCTAATCTTGCGGCGGCGTAATTGCGGAAGTAGGTCGGCGATAGCCGTCTCAGCACTGTCAGGGTTACACGCAGTATAGCTCCTTTGGCACGCGGAGCCTATTGCCAAAGTGCCGCTTTCTTTTGTTACTTTTCTTTGCGGCAGCACAAAGAAAAGTAAAGAAGAGGTGGGCCCAATAAACTGAGGCCATTGAAATAAGCAATACAATCATGCTAACCTACTGGGAACAACAAAGCTTTACACATTACCACCACATAGTGGCAGGCGCTGGTATCGTAGGCCTTAGTGCAGCCATCGAGCTTAAAGATAAATTTCCTGGTCAGCGCGTGCTTGTGCTGGAGCGTGGCGTACTCCCCACAGGTGCCAGCACCCGCAATGCCGGCTTTGCTTGTATGGGCAGCGCTACAGAATTGCTGGATGACCTCAACCATGTAAGCGAAGCAGAAGCAGTAAGGCTATTCGCCTGGCGCAAAAAAGGTTTGGAACTCCTCCGCTCCCGCCTTGGAGATGCCAAAATAGGCTACAAAGAAAATGGCAGCTACGAGCTCATCAGCACTAAAGAAGCTTATGCCCTGGATAAGTTGGATAGACTTAACCAGGTGCTCATGCCGCTGGTAGGGAAGCCTGCTTACAAACTGGCCAATGACAAGATCAGTGAATTTGGGTTTGCCCCCGGCTACACCCAGGCGCTGATAGAAAACACCTGCGAAGGTGAACTGCACAGCGGTATGATGATGCGTGCCCTTACCGATCTGGCCATAGAAAAAGGAATAGAGATAAAAACAGGGACAGACATCAACCGTTTCGAAGAACACCCGGATAGGGTAGAGGTACATATCAATGATCCTTTCCGCAAAGAGACTTACGCATTCACCTGCAATACCTTCAGCATCTGCACCAACGCGTTCACCAAACAATTATTACCTGATGTACACGTAGAGCCTGGCCGCGGACAGGTAGTGATCACCCATCCTGTAAAAGGCCTTAAATTCAAAGGTATTTATCACTTCGATATGGGCTATTACTACTTCCGCGAGATAGATGGCCGTGTCCTCCTCGGCGGTGGCCGCAACCTCGACTTCAAAACTGAGAACACAACCAGTTTCGATCTTAACGAACAGATACAGGCAGATCTTGAAACAAAGCTCCGCGAGATCATCCTGCCGCAAACACCATTCACCATTGATCGCCGCTGGACCGGTATCATGGCTTTCGGTCCCAATAAATTCCCGGTTGTGCAGGCATTCTCATCGCGCGTTTATGGTGCCTTCCGTATGGGCGGCATGGGTGTAGCCCTCGGCAGCGAAGCCGCAAGGATGATGGTGGAAATGGTGTCACATTAGTTAATCCGTAAACTCTATGTTCGAAAGCAATTCTCTGAGTTCTGATGAGGATAGGTCTGCTTGTTCACTTTTGTCGTAAATAGTTAAAAGGTGCACAGTGTTGTGAATAATTTTAACGCAAGTAATAACTCGTGCACCTCCCGATTTACCCTTGCCTTTTGATGCAATGCCAACGCGGATTTTATAACAATCATCTCCCAATGGAGTACCGGTTTTAGGCTGTGTCATTAACGTTGAGATCAAAGTGGCAAGTTCAGATTTTAGTGAAGGGAATTTTTTGATCAACCGTTTGCTGCGTTTCTCAAACGCAGGTTGCAAATAAATGCTATAGCTCATCCAGGAACTGTTGAGCTGTTTTCAATTTTATTTTACCTTGCTGATGCAATTTTACCTGTTTTAGCCCTTCTTTTATATCATTGAGTATCTCCTCCTTAGTAGGCGGAGCCTCCTCAACCTCTTCTTCGGCTTCCAGCTCTTTATACTTTTTCTTTAACTTCTTCCATTCAGAGATAGGTATAAATACACCTATAGGCTTGCCTTTGTCGTTATATGTGTATTGCATCGTCATATATCAAAAATACGAACAATTAATTAGTCTGTGAATTCCTGATCTGTTAATTAAACTCCTCCAGCACCTCCAGCACACTGCCAATAGGCAAGCCCATCACGTTATAGTAGTCGCCGTTTATTTTCTCTATACCGGTCACACCTATCCATTCCTGTATGGCATATGCTCCTGCCTTATCCATTGGCTTGTAGTTGGCCACGTAATGTTCTATTTGCGCTGCGCTTAGCTTCCTGAAGTAAACCTCTGTAGTTATCGAAAAAGCCCGCTCCATCTCATCCCGGCGTATACATACTCCGGTCACTACCGTATGCATTCTGCCTGCCAGTCGGGTGATCATGTCTATCGCATTCACGGCATCTGTCGGCTTGTTCAATATATCATCATCCAGCAGCACCACGGTATCCGCAGCTATCACAATGGCCCCAGCGGCCCTGTGGCTTATCGCGTCAGCTTTTTTCTTCGCCAAATATATGGGTAGTTCCTTACCTAACATGCCAACCGGTGGTGTCTCATCCACATCGGCAATAATTACCTCAAACTGCAGCTCGGCCATCTCCATTAATTGCTTTCTGCGTGGCGACTGCGACGCCAGTATTATCTTGTTCATATGTTATGCGGAATACTGAAATGGTAAATAATAAGCGAAAAAATACCGGCCACCATTATCATCTTTAGCCATTTACTGGCGGCGCCGTAGTGTTGCACTGTATTCGCTTTAGATAAATAGAAGCACCACCATACCAGCGGTGCTATAATGGCTGCAATAAAATAGCTGCCTATGAGTATAAATCGGTGTACAAACAAATACCAGCATACCCCCCCTAGTGTCAGTATGGTAATTACGCCCAGCACCTGGGTGAATCTCGCCGAAAATTGCAAGCCCATTTTTATAGGCATCGTTACACAGCCTTCCTCTGCATCACCTTTATAGTCCTCCATATCCTTAACTATTTCCCGCATCCAGGTTGTCATGAACGCGAAAAAAGCATAGCCTATCAGCATCCACACAGGATTAATTAGTTGTATCACATCGTTTATAGAAATGATCACCGGGTAGATGTTGACTTTGAATGCTGCACCCGGGGCATATACCAGCAATACCACTATGGTAAGCGCGGTTAGTAATGCAACAACTACATTCCCTATAATAAACTGTCGCTTAAAATGAGTAGAATAGAACCACAGTAATACGGTGCACAACAACTGAATGATCAACCACTCCAGGTGCCCTGCCGACCAGGCTAATACTGCCGCCATTGCAAAGCCGGCTATGTTCAATACCGTGTGGGCAATTATCGCGCTCCGTAGTGGAATGCGCTTTTCCAGTATCATTTTCTCCGGCCTGTTGATCAGGTCTATCTTCAGGTCAAAGTAGTCGTTGATAATATATCCCGCCGCCGCTATACAAACCGTTGATGTAGAAAGTAGTAAGATATACAAAAAAATACCTGCCGGACTGATGTAATAACCATAACTACCTGGTATCCAATCCTGGCTCGATTTGTAGGCGTAATTCAGCGCTTTAGTATTCCCATACAAAAGGCAATACCACACCAGCAACTGAGTGAAGAACACGATCAGCAGATTCTTATACCGTATCAACCTCAGCCAATTCATATATATCACTGTTTTCTGGTCGAAGCATCCGCTTCGTCCAGCCTCATGCAAGCGTCCCGCTTGCCAAATAATTTACTCTAACACTGCACCACGCTCGCAACCACACGCTCAAGCCCTGAAAGGGCGTTTTACAGTAGCGATGGGTTTCAACCCATCGGCTTAAGCTGCCGCGCTAACAACACATTCACGCCCAACCACACGCTCAAGCCCTGAAAGGGCGTTTTACAGTAGCGATGGGTTTCAACC
>CAZPOT010000029.1:13072-20452 GCA_964588295.1 uncultured Flavipsychrobacter sp.
CATCGGCTTAAGCTGCCGCGCTAACAACACATTCACGCTCACATCACACGCTCAAGCCCTGAAAGGGCGTATTATTATAGCGATGGGTTTCAACCCATCGGCTAACATTTCATTAAGCCATTGAGCCATTACGCAATTCAGCCATTAAACTACTTCCTCCAGTTCCCCGGATCAACCCTCCACTGCTCCAGTGTAGCTTTTTCGTCTGCCTGTATCACACCGGCTTCTTCGGCTACTTCCATCAGGGCACTGTAGTTACTTATAGTGTGCAGCGGCACGCCTGCTTTGGTAAAAGCCTCATCAGCCACGGGGAACCCGTAGGTAAACAGTGCACACATGCCCACTACTTCAGCACCCTGCTCACGCAGCACCTCGGCCACCTGCAGGCTGCTCTTGCCTGTCGATACCAGGTCTTCAATGATCACCACTTTCTGCCCCGGTTCCAGCACACCCTCTATCTGGTTGCCCATGCCATGTTCTTTTGGTTTACTGCGCACGTAGATGAAGGGTAGTTTCAGCAGGTCGGCAGCCATGACACCGTGTGCTATACCTGCGGTAGCCACGCCAGCTATCACGTCAGCGTCGGGGAAATGTTCTAGCACCATGTTGGCCAGTTCGCTCTTTACAAAATCGCGTACATACGGAAAAGATAACACTTTGCGATTATCGCAATATACCGGCGAAAACCAGCCAGATGCCCATGTGTACGGTTTTTGTACGTTCATCTGCAATGCTTTAATTTGCATTAGTTTTTCGGCGAAGTGTTTTGCTGTGCTCATGCGCCAAACCTACGCCAATTCAGCAAACCTGCAAAACACACCTCATGAATTTTACACAAAAAGTATATTATCTTGATAAGCCGGTAATACTCACCAACGATATCCTCAGCTGCAAAACCGTATCGCCAGAAACCAACGCTTACCTGCAGTTATCAGGCCTCAGCCGGAAAAACTTTCTGCAGGCGCTCGATCACCTGGAAACACCCGGCAATGCAGGCGTAATAATAGAAGAGCACGATGCCGAGGCGCTGATGGCGCATATGGACGACTATTTCAAGGTCATACAAGCTGGTGGGGGAGTGGTGTACAATCCAGCAGGAGAAATTCTGTTCATCTTCCGCCGCGGTAAGTGGGATCTGCCCAAGGGCAAACTGGATAAAGGGGAGACGCTGGAAGAATGTGCCCTGCGCGAGGTAAGCGAGGAAACAGGTGTGCAGGCACTCACTTCTCAGGGGCTGGTTATTACCAGCTGGCATATATATAAAGAACGCGGCAGCAACCTGGTTAAGCAAACTGAATGGTACCGCATGACCACCACCGATACCCGGAAACTCATCCCCCAAACCGAAGAAGACATCATGGAAGCCCGCTGGGTGGCCCCGGCCAATGTTGCCCCCCTTATGGCCAACACCTACCAGGCCATAAAAGACGTCCTCCACGCCGCCGGGGTAAGATGGTAATGAAATAAAATAAGGCCAGAATATCGCCACAACAGCCGCCGTTGCGTCTTCTTTCAGCTGCCATAGCCTTTGCGAAGGCGGCCGACCAACGGCCACGCGACGTATTCGTTTTCGGATATAAATGACGCGGTCTTTGCGAGGTATTATTCGGGAAACCCGCAATCATTCTCCAATGACAGGATTGCGCTCCAAGTCAGTTTAGTCATTACATGGTCGGCGATAGCCGTGTCGGCACTGTCAGGGTTATGCGCAGTCTAGCTACTTTGGCGCGCGGAGCGATACGCCAAAGTGCCGCTTTCTTTTGTTACTTTTCTTTGCGGCAGCACAAAGAAAAGTAAAGAAGAGGTGGGCACAATGAGATGAGTATTTGTAAACGCGGTAACACATTTGATTAAACGTTCAATCTCGCATCGGGATGTATTCGTTTTTGTACAGAACACGCAACGAGATGCACAATTTGCTACGCCGCAACTGATCCGGAATGATACTCACCTCAACCTCCTCACCTTATCTCCACTCCCGTTCAGGCGCTGTATCAGCAATTTCTTAAACTCGCGTTCGGCGTCATTCAGGTCCAGCAATTGTTTTTGGCTGATCACTTTAAGAAAACGCTCCCGGTACTTCTTTTTTATATCCAGCACGCCCTGCTGGTAGTCCAGGTTATCGTCAATATACTGGCGCACGGTCATGTCATCTGCATTCCCGTTACGCTTGTCGGCCATAAAGTTTTGCCTGTAGGTTTTCCTTAGCTCCCGTATCTCCTGCTCATATTCGCCATATACTGCTGTAAATGGACCGGCTTGCTCAATGGTCAGGTGCAATTTGTCTGTTATATACGCCATCTTGGCCGCGTGTATGCGCTCACGCGCGGACTTGTCAAGCTCTTGCGCCTGCAGGCAAGTAGTCAGTAAAAACAAAACACTGGCAAATACTATTAAAAACCTTTTCATAAAAATCCCGTCATATTACTCCCACCCGTTGTCATTCAGGTAGGCTACTATCTCTTGCTTGTTCAGCGGCAATTCTTTCAATCTTGTATCACCGGCCGCACGTGCTTCACCAATGCCGTACCGGTTTTCTACGTATGCCTGTATTTCAGTGGCCGGTACCGACGCCAGCATGCGCTCCGGTTCATTCAGGGCCTGCCCGCGAAAGGTAATGTAGCCACCCAGGCTTATCACCAGGGCCAGCATCGCGGCTGTTGCCCATTGCATGCGCGGCACAAAAGCAACCCTGCGCGTTTCTCTGTCGGCCTGCTTGCTTGCCGCCAGCGCTTTTTCCGGCAGTGCAGCAAAATAGCCTGTTGGCACACTATAAGGCAATGCACGCTTTTCCTTCAAAGGCGCTGTTACAAGGCCAGCGATATCCGCCTCCGCCTGCTCAAAATAATTATCCGGAACAGCATAGGGCATTCGCCTCGGCATGTCTGCCAACGGGCTACCCATCTCGCGCAATTCGCTCAATATATTATTTTCTTCACTCATTACTATTATAAGACAATTGTCTTTCAAAAAAGTTTAATCACCCAGCAGCATCGCCTCCACCTTCTTCACCGCATGGTGGTAAGATGCTTTCAGCGCCCCTGCCGATGTTTCCAGCAATTCAGCCATCTGGTCATAAGGCATTTCGTCGTAGTACCTTAGGTTGAAGACGATACGCTGTTTCTCCGGCAGCGACAGGATGGCCTTCTGCAATTTCCACTCAATTTTATTGGGCGAAAAATCTTTGTGCGCTGTCAGCCGCTCTGCAAAAATATTCTCTTCCCCCGATAGCGACATCGATTTGTGCTTTTTTTGCTGCTCTATCCAGGTCAGCGTCTCATTGGTGGCTATGCGGTACAGCCAGGTATACAGGTTGGCCTCCTCCCTGAAGTCCGCCAACCCCCGCCATACTTTTATGAAAACATTCTGCAATATGTCGTTGGCGTCCTCGTGTACCACTACCATCCGGCGGATGTGCCAATACAGCCGCTCGTGGTACTTACGCACCAGGTTGGTAAAGGCCGCCTCTCTCAACTGTTCATTTTTAAAAGAGGCCACCAGTATATGGTCATCCATCCTTGCGGCTTCCTGCGGCATCAACTAATAGACTATGATAAAGTAAAAAAGTTTAACCCACCTACTCCCGCAAATCATATGCCACTCCGGAAATCCCTAACAAAAGCGCCGATGTCCTGCCCAGGCAAACAGCCATCGCGATGTTCTTGTTTCGGAAAACCTTACACTAGGCATCCCGTCAATCTTATGATCAAGAAAATCATGGTTCAGACAAACATCGGTGGTAGAGACGCAATATTTTGCGTCTCCACGTCAACCAGGCAACCCACATCCTACACACTCGTGATCAATGCCCGAATAAAATTCATCTTTGCGCGTTCCCACTTCAACACGACACCATTCCTAACCATTCCCCCTAAAAACACGTCTTTAAACAAACACACACACATGCTTCAGCTTTCAGTTAATAGAACTAAATCTATTATATGACTGCCGCACTATCAATAACTTTAAACCGAAATGAAAAAGCTATTCTTACTTATCGCCATATTTTTCCTGCTGAGCAATCTGTACGCCCAGGAATTGCTGACCAACGGCAATTTCAATGCATCATCCGCCAGTTGGATCTCATCCTGCACCAGCGTAGAGGCTACTTATTTCGAGACCACCTATGGTGGCACCGTAGGGACTAATCGCGTGGCTGAGGTCGATGACGAGTCCTGCTTTCACCAGGATGTATGCGTGCTGCCGGGTGCCAGCTACACCTTCAGCATGCAGGCTTCGCGCCGCACATCGGGCAGTCCCAACCCGCTCACTTCGCATATCAATATCGTTGGGCTCGATGCCACGGGCGCTACCGTTGCTACCTATGTCAATATGGATTTTACCCGTACCAATACCACCTTTGCGCTCACTGCGGTCGCGGGTATCCCCACCATCTCAGTGGCGTCAGGCTCGGGAGTCGTAAGGCTCCGCATCACCTTGTCCGATAATACCTCGGGCTATTCTACTCTGGGTATGATCGTCGATAACCTCAGCCTCGTCTTTGTAACGCCTCCATCCATATCCGGCGCAGCCAGCGTTTGCCAGAATGCACCTGCCACCCTTGGCGTCTCAGGTATCCCGTCTACAGCTCCCGATATTTATTACAACTGGACATTCAGCAGCAGTGCCAGCCCCGCTACCTCCACCTCGTCCACCCCTGCCGTTACGTGGAGCACAGCCGGCACTGCTACCGCCACGGTTACCCTGGGCAATGGCGTTTGCTATGTCGATACGCTCACCTACAACATTCCCGTGGCGGCAACATCGGCCACTACTATTTTCGATACCATTTGCTCGGGTACTCCTGTTACCTTCAATGGTAATGTGCTCACCGCATCCGGCACCTATCTCGACACCCTGGCCAATGTCAATGGCTGCGATTCATTTGTTACCCTCAATTTGTACATCAAGCCACAGCCCGGTGCACCCACCATTACGGGAGATACTTTCTATTGCCAGGGCGAGGCATTTGTTCCGTTTACTGTAACGGGCAGCGGTATACTCTGGTATACGGTTCCTGCGGGTGGGGTAGGGTCTGCCACAGCTCCGGTAGTGCCTACCGGTACACCCGGTGTGTATACCTACTATGCCAGCCAGGTCATCAATGGCTGCGAGAGCGCCCGCGATTCTATCCGTGTAGTGGTCAACATTACACCCGCTGCACCTACTGTCAGCAATGTTACTTACTGTCAGTACACGGCTACGGTGCCGCTTACAGCGCCTGGCACCAATATCTTGTGGTACACCAGCGCTACAGGTGGCATAGGCAGCCCAACAGCGCCTACGCCATCCAGCGCCGTGCCCGGTGTATACACATGGTACGTAAGCCAGACCGATAATACCTGCGAGGGCCCCCGCGCACCCATTACGGCTACTATCAATGCCCGTCCGCCGGCGCCTGTTATCACTAACGATCCCGGTGCTTATTGCCCCGGTCAGCCGTTCAATAACTGGACCATCGTGCTCGGATCCAACATACTCTGGTATACGGCTCCTACCGGTGGGGTAGGCTCTGCAACCGCTCCGGTACCTAATACATCTGTTCCGGGAACGTATACTTACTGGGCCAGTCAAACCGTTCTTGGCTGCGAGGGCGACAGGACAGCCGTTTCGGTAACAGTATATGCAGGCGTTACTGCAGACTATAGTTACAACGTACGTAAAGGCTGCCATGGCGATACGGTCGACTTTGTCAATAATTCCTCCGGTGCTGTAGCGTATTCGTGGGATTTTGGAGATGGTACTTCATCCACCGTTACCAACCCCACGCACATATATCCCGTTCAGGATGTGTATACCGTAAAACTGTTTGCCCATAGCTACACCTGTGTCGATAGTAGTATACAAACCATCGATCTCCGGCATAAAGACAGTGCAGCTTTCAGCATAGTATCGCCACTCATCTGCCAGGGCGCATCCACCTCCTTTACCGATCTGTCAGTAAGCACCAATCCCACTTACCAGTGGTCTTTTGGCGATGGTTACTACAGCAATGTGGCCAGCCCGTCGCATACCTACAATGTGGCTGGCGTATATACCGTGTCACTCATTGTTACAGACCAGGTGCCATGCGCTGATACTGCTTATGCTATTGTTACAGTCGATTCAGCAGCTGGCTTAAGCATGCGCCTTAGCGATACCGTGCTATGCCAGGGCACTTACGTAACCATGAATGCCGATTACCTGGTGGCCGGCAGCACTGCTATAGTGTGGGATCTCGGTAATGCCGATAGCGTCATCAATGTCGATCCGTTGATCTATGCATATGGCACTACCGGCACCTTCAGCATTACAACAATGGTGCGCTACAGGGCCTGTCCGCCGCTCCGCATTTCTCGCAGCGTTACCGTTATGCCGCAGCCGCTGGTAAATGTTGGTGCCGATACTTCCGTGTGTGCAGGCAGTACCACCCTGGTCCTTGCTGATGCGGTTAATGTACCTGGGCCGGGTACATCGTGGTTGTGGAACACTGGTGCTACCACCCCATCCATCACCGTAAGTGCCGATGGCGTGTACGCCGTAAAAGTTACAGTGGGTAATTGCTATGCATCAGATACAGTAGTCGTCCGCAACGATTGTTACATGGCCTTCCCTAATGTATTTACACCCAATGGCGATGGCGTTAACGACTACTTCGATCCCCGCACATACCTGGGCAAGGGCTTAAAGTCGTTCAGGATGACCCTCTACAACCGCTGGGGACAAACGATCTTCGAAACAGCCAACCTGGAGGGTAGGGGCTGGGATGGCCGCTTCAACAACGAGCCCCAGCCGGAAGAAGTGTACGTCTACATGATCACGGCCACCTTCACCGACGGCCAGCAACTAACCCGCAACGGCAACCTCACCCTCCTCCGCTAAAGAACCGCAATAACACACTATGTGGCACACCTCCACGGTGTGCCACATCTATTTTTAAGAAGAGCACCGACGCCCAGTCACCCAACCTATCCGCCACCAAAGCCGGGTCATTGCGAGAAGCGCAGTGCAACGTAGCGACGAAGCAACCTCGCATCAGGACATATTCGTTTTCGGATGCACTAACCTAAGAGCCGCTGTCCTGTCTTCGGACAGACAGCCCACATCGGGACGTATTCGTTTTCGTACACACAACAACAACAACCCAAGCCGGTCATTGCGAGGAACGAAGCAATCTCACAAGCGGACGTATTCGTTTTAGATGCACCAACCCCAGCGCCGCTGTCCTGTCTTCGGACAGACAGCCCACATCGGGATGTACTCGTTTTCGTACACAAGAAGCTGGTCATCGCGAAGAACGAAGCAATCTCACAAGCGGACGAATTCGTTTCGGATGCGCTAACCAAAGCGCCGCTGTCCTGTCTTCGGACAGACAGCCCACATCGGGACGTACTCGTTTTT
>CAZPOT010000030.1:0-12491 GCA_964588295.1 uncultured Flavipsychrobacter sp.
TCAGCAAACCATATTCTTCAATATCCTTCCGGATCATACCTTCCAGTATCATCTGCCTGATAAGCGAATACCAGAAGTTGGGCTCCATTTTCATGATAAGCCCCGCACCAAAAGACTTAAGCTTATCGTGACGGAACGTCTGTATCTGCGGATTAGCTTTACCCAGTATCACGTTTACCACGTATTCTATACCAAAGCGCTCGTCCAGTTCATCCAGGGCTGCAAGGGTTATCTTGGTGCTATCGCGTACTTCCAGTTTTTCTTTAGGGTTGTTGCAGTTGTCGCAATTCTGGCAATTAGCCTCTTTATATTCTTCACCAAAATAGTGCAGCAACAGCTTACGGCGGCACACACCACTTTCCACATAGGCCAGTGTTTCAGATATCAACTGTGCACCCATCTCGCGTTCGCTTAGCGGCTTGTCGCGCATCAGGTGCTCCAGTTTCTGCACGTCTTTATAAGAATAGTAAAGAATGCATTTGCCTTCCATGCCATCACGGCCTGCACGCCCAGTCTCCTGGTAGTAGTTCTCCAGCGACTTTGGCATATTGTAGTGCATCACAAAACGCACATCGGGCTTATCAATACCCATACCAAATGCAATAGTAGCTACTATCACATCCACCTCCTCCATCAGGAACTGGTCCTGGCGCTGGGCACGCAGTGGCGCTTCAAGTCCTGCATGGTACGCCACCGCAGAAATACCGTTGGCCTGTAGTGTCTGCGCCAGTTCTTCCGTTGTCTTACGGTTAAGCGTGTATATAATACCGCTCTTCCCCTTCATGCCGGTGATGAATTTCACCATATGCTTCAATACCTGCTCTTTGCTGGTTTTGGGCACAATTTCGTAATACAGATTAGGGCGATTGAACGAATCAACAAAAATATTAGGCGTGCGCAGGTTCAGGTTCTTTACAATATCATCCTGCACCTTTGGCGTTGCCGTAGCGGTAAGCGCAATAATTGGCAACTCAGGATTGATCTCATCGATCATATCCCTCAGCTTACGGTATTCAGGGCGGAAATCATGCCCCCACTCCGATATACAATGCGCTTCGTCCACAGCTATGAAAGATATCTTCAGATCGGAGAAAAAGGTAATATTCTCTTGTTTGGTAAGCGTCTCAGGCGCTACATAAAGCATTTTAGTTTTGCCCTCTAACAAGTCGGTCTTCACCTTCTTCTGCTGGGCCTTGCTGAGTGTGGAATTGAGGAAGTGGGCTATATTATCTTTACTGCTGTACCCACGTATAAGATCTACCTGGTTTTTCATCAGCGCAATCAGCGGCGATACTACGAGGGCTACCCCCTCGCTGAGCAACGCCGGCAGCTGGTAGCACAAAGATTTGCCGCCACCTGTTGGCATGATGACAAACGTATCGTTACCATCAAGAATGCTCTTAATTATTTCTTCCTGCTCCCCTTTAAAGCCATCAAACCCGAAATATTGGTGTAACTCTTTTTTGAGATTAATCTTCGACTTAGGACTTTTAACTTCCATACTTATATTTTTATAAACCCTACACCAAAATGTCACTTTAAAAAAAATGAAATTTTTGGCAGCTATTCAGACACACTTCCTTGAAAAGTTTGCGAATTTACTAAACCAACCTCAATTAAAGCCCGATGCTAATGTGAGCGATATGGTAAAATAACCCTAAAATAATTCTATTTACAGTAATATGACGCTATTATAAAATTGAAAAACGTTAACTGTAAATATAATAAACTTTTCGTTAACAATAATGGGTTAGCTAAAATATATTACCTGGTGTTATTGTTTTAAGCAATAAAAATCAGGCAGTGGTAATGTTTTACACAGAAACATTACTAAAAAAATTATCGAATAGTTCGGGGCGGATGCGGGAATAATCATAATCGTTAAGCAGCTTCTTCAACTTGTGGAAATGCCCTGCTGAATAGTGACGTTTCCATTCCGCTTTGGCTTTTTCCGTTAATTCTGCTATAGATCTGTCTGCCGGATCTTTGATATCCAGACTGGCAACGCTTCCAGCTATATGGTACAAGTACTTGCATTTATCTGGCAGCCGCATATTACGGTCGTTGCGCTGCAGACGAAGGAAATGGAGAAATGAACGGATGAATTTCAGATCGCTTTTGAAACGAATTATGGCGTCATTATCAAAATTTTCAGCGATCATAGCTGCTGATATCGCGATCGCATCCAGTTTATTATTTATGCGCTCTTTAACTTCAACTGCTTTCATTATGCTACACTATCCCGCAAAATTAACTGTTAGTAATGCGATGCCGGGTTAAGTATATGTAACCATTTAGAGAGCACACCTAATGCGCACATTGTTATATATTTACCGCTAGCATGGCAAAGAAATCCGCTCCCGCAAAAAAACGAAATTACTTCAGGCTTGCCCTCAGGGTTTTCCTCATCATGTTCGTATCATCTATGGTATATGTTGTACTCTGCCGCTGGATGATGCCACCCATCACTACTACCCAGCTTACCGACCTCTGTATAGGTAACGGCCTTAAACGCGATTATGTAAGCTGGGATGAAATATCACGCGAAGTAAAATTAGCGGCGATAGCCAGCGAGGACCAGCTGTTTGCCGAGCACAGCGGCTTCGACTGGAACTCTATGGACAAAAGCATTAATGGGCCGGAGAAAAAAGGGCGCAAGAAAAAAGTTCGTGGCGGGGGTGCCAGTACCATAAGCCAGCAGACAGCTAAAAATGTATTCTTATGGCAGGGCAGCGGTATTGGCCGCTACATCCGCAAGGTGCCGGAGTTCTATTATACCCAAATGATAGAATGGACATGGGGTAAGAAACGGATAATGGAGGTTTACCTGAACGTGATAGAAATGGGGCCGGGTATCTACGGTATAGAAGCCGCTTCACAAACATACTTTCATAAACCCGCAAAAAATCTCACCCGCCAGGAGGCGGCGATGATCATAGCCTGCCTGCCCAATCCTAAAAAATTCACCGTAAAACCGCTTAGCCGCCGCGTAGCATGGCGCGCACCACGAATTATGGCTCAAATGAACAATCTTGAAGGAGATGAGGATATAGAGGAGTTGCTGAAGTGACGACCGATGATCAATAGTAAAACACGTTAAGCTTAATCACATATTGCATGCCACGTCCGCTCTAATGGCATGGGGGTAAAACCCGAAGACAGAGGAACGTAGCCTATCTCCGTATCCACACGACTGTTATCTGTTGTAAATTTTTGTGCTGAGCCTAGTCCGCAAACCGTTGTATCTTTTATGTTACCCCCGGGGAAATAAGGATTACCTTTTTTCAAAGTGTCTGTATAGGCAATACATCTATGACAGTTAGCCTCTTTCTCGCAAGCATTCAGCAACAAAAGAGGCAGCAACAATATCAATTTATTCATAGATAGTACGTTTTTTAAAAAAGGGAGTCAGATTGATGACTCCCTTGCCTACAAGAGCGGAAAACGAGACTCGAACCCGCGACTTTCAGCTTGGGAAGCTGACGCTCTACCAACTGAGCTATTTCCGCTTATACTGCTAAATTAAAAATTAATTGGTTTACTACAAAGTTCTGACTACAGCTTTACCATCTCGTATTGAGAAGGAATCTCTACGTCCCTGAATCCCTTAGCTGTTATCTTATCGCGGAAATTTACCTGCACTTCGTACTCGCCATGCACCAGGAACAGCTTTTTAACGGCTGCAGGCTCCTGGCAGCTCAGCCATTGCAGCATATCGTGATAGTCGCCATGAGCGCTAAGGCTGCTGATCTCTTCTATCCGTGCTCTAACAGGAAATGTCTCTCCAAATATCTTTATCTCTTCAGGTTGCTTTTTTAACCGGCCACCAAGAGACATCGGTTCACAATAGCCTGTCATTAATATACAGTTATGCGGGTTGCCAACATTGTGGGCAATGTGGTGCTTTACCCTGCCAGCCTCTGCCATGCCCGATGCTGAGATAATGACACAAGGTTCTTTTTTATCTGCCAGGGCTTTAGATTCCTCAACTGTTTGCACATATTGTAACCCGGGGAACTCAAATACGTCATCATCCTGGCGAAGCAGGCGGCGCACGTCACCGTTAAAGTAATCGGGATATCTCTTGATCAATTCGGTAACCTGTATAGATAATGGGCTATCTACATAGAAGGGTACCGGTGGCAACCTGTTCTCCAGGCTCAGCCTGTTTAGCAGGTATAAGATCTCCTGTGTGCGGCCCAGACTGAAGGCGGGCATCACCACATTACCATGCTGCTTCAGGCAAGTCTCCGTAATGATACGCAACAGCTTATCTACTGCGTGTGTGGCCAGGTCGTGAAGTTTATCGCCGTAGGTAGACTCCATGATCACGTAATCTGCTTGCGGGAATGGCGCAGGCGAACGGAGGATCATGTCATTATACCGGCCAATATCCCCACTGAATGTCAGTGTTTTCTCGGTGCCTTGCTCTTTAAGCACCAGGTTTACGGCCGCGCTACCCAATATGTGTCCGCAGTCGGTAAACATAACTTCAATTCCTTTGTCTATGCGGTAACGCTCATTATAAGGTACGGTCTCAAACATGGGGAATACCTTCAGCGCGTCATCTTCGGTATATAACGGTTCTTCCAGCGAACGGTCTTCCTTGGTCCTTCGTTTGTTGATGTGCAGTACATCAGCCTCTTGTATATGCGCTGAATCTATCAGCAGCAACTTAGCAAGGTTAGCCGTAGCGGGAGTACAGTATATTTTGCCTTTATATCCGTCTTTTACCAGCTTGGGTAGCAAACCTGTATGATCTATATGCGCATGGCTGATGATGACATAGTTAATTTCCGAAGGTTCGAAGCCCCATTCTTTGTTTAAACTGAGCGTGTCTTTACCCAGCCCCTGGAACATGCCACAGTCCAATAGTATTTTTTTGCCGGAATCGAGCGTTAAGAGATGTTTTGAACCGGTAACGGTGCGTGCGGCACCATGAAATGATATCTTCATGAATAGTTGATGCTGTAAACAGCAGGTTAAAGTTAACAGTTTGATTCTTGTTTCTCCAAAATAAAGATCATACCAAAAACATAAAAGTCATCACAACCTTGATGATATTGATATCAAAACAGAAGTTCTGACTCTAGTAAAACCTGCCTTTGATGCTAAAATGTTGCCGCCGCACTGCCATCCTTGCTCCACAATTTGCGGAATGCTTTGCCGGGATCATAACGCTCGGCCTGCTGCGCTATGTTAAAGTATCTGTTGGTCCTTGGGTCGCACCCTACCCCGGCCACATAAGCCCAGTTGCCATAGTTCGCACATACATCATAGTCTATAAGAATATGCTCAAAGTAGGCCGCACCCTCCAGCCAGTTAAGCCCCATGTCATTTACCAGGTAACTGGCCACCAGTTGCCTGCCGCGATTGCTCATATATCCAGTCCCCTTCACTTCCTTCATCAACGCATCTATCATCTCATTGCCCGTCTTTCCTTCTATCCATTCTTCTACATGACTGGCCAGCACTGCACACCACGGCTTACGGTCTTTCCCACGCAACCCGGTTTTCCGGAAGTAGCTTGCGCCGTGCTTGCGCATGCTGAACCGGAAAAACTCGCGCCACAAGAGTTCAAACTTCAGCCAATAGGTAGACTGATTGGATATGTGCATCTGCTCGAATTTTATGATCTCGTGATACACCTGCCTTACCGACAGACAGCCGTTGGCCAGCCATGCCGAAAATTTTGATGAATAATCTTCGCCGTGCAGGCCATTGCGGGTGTCGTAATAGCTGGCTATGGCCTTTCGCTCCCATATGTAGCTATGCAGCCGCTTCAGTGCTTCAGTTTCGCCACCTGCAAAATGTATGGAAGCCCGCTCATCCGTCTTTGACTCGGCTATGTTCAATTTCAGGTAAGGCACATCGCCGATTGCAAGGCCATTGGGCAATGGCGGCAACCCTGCCGGCACAGCTGCGGGAGCCGGCACTTCAAAACGTTCCACCTTTTTGCGGAATTCAGTAAACACATCAGGCATTTCCGGCAGCTTGGCTACGTCTTCGCTACGCAGCAGTTCTCCATTATCCATGCCGTATATTGCCGTACCGGCAGGCAAATGACGAACTATCAATTGCTCATCACTTTGCTCATAGGGTGCGGGTTCCGATGTATGGTAAACGGCACTTACACCATATTCTTTGCAAAGACGGGGTATAATATGCTGTGGCAGGCCAAAACGGATAACCAGGTCGGAACCTTTGGCTACCAGGCTTTTTTTAAGGTCCAGCACCGATGCTACCAGGAAGTGCGCCCGGAATGGCCCTGTACGTATGAAACCATAGCCATCTTTCCTGAACAGACGGACATCGAAGATATACAATGGTATCAACCTGGCTGCCCCCTTTGCCGCAGCTATCAACGCATTATTGTCATGCAACCTGAGATCGTTGCGTAACCAAACTAAATGCGTTGCCTGATTTTCTGCCATCATAAAAATTTGTTTAAATAACTTTACATAAAATTAAACAAAACAAACTGACTAGTCGTGGAGATAGTATTAATTTTTCCAAACCAACTATTTGCAGCACACCCGGCCTTACAGCCCAACCGGAAAGTGCATATTTTGGAAGAACAACTGTTTTTCAGGCAATACAATTTCCACAAAAAGAAGGTCATCTTCCATCGTGCATCCATGCGATACTATGCCAATAAGCTGAGACGTGAAGGCTATGAGGTTACCTATGCCGAATGCCAGGCAACCTCCCTGGATGTAAGAACCTATATTGCCACCCTTCCCCAAGAGATACAAGCCATACACGTGGCCACAATAACTGACGACTGGCTGAAGCGCAGGCTGACCAGCGCCGCCAAAAAAGCAGGTATTGCGCTAATTGAGCATCCTTCTCCAGACTTTCTTACCAACCTGGGTGAAGCAGTAGATTTCTTTCAGCAGAAGAAAAGATATTTCCAGGCCGACTTTTACATCTACCAGCGGAAGCAGATGGGCATATTATTGGATGCAGGAGGCCAGCCCGTTGGCGGCAAATGGAGTTTTGATGCCGATAACAGGGAGAAATTACCTGCTAACCACAGGCCGCAAAAACCTGGGATGCCCATAAATAACACCTACTACCTGGAGGCCCGGCAATATGTACAAACCTATTTTGGCAGTAACTACGGCGATGACAGCCAACTATTCGGCATAGCAGGCGCATTTTACCCGGTTACTCACCAGGAAGCCGAAGAGTGGCTCACCAATTTTATAACTAACCGCCTGGCCCCTTTCGGCACTTACGAAGATGCTATGCATCTTACCGACCCTGTAGTATATCACTCAGTACTATCGCCGTTGCTTAACGCCGGATTGCTAACGCCGGCACAGGTGGTGGACACTGCATTAGCAGCTGCAACAGAACTAAATGTGCCTCTCAATTCGCTGGAAGGCTTCATAAGGCAGGTAATTGGCTGGCGCGAATATATAAGGGTGGTTTATGAGCAACTGGGGCGTGTGCAGCGTACAAAAAATGTATGGGGCTTCACCCGTAAGATACCCGCATCTTTCTGGCAAGGCACTACCGGCATAGTGCCCGTAGACCACGTGGTAAAAAATGTGCTGAAGAACGCCTATAGCCACCATATAGAGCGGCTGATGATATTGGGCAACTTTATGCTGCTCTGCCAGTTTGACCCCGACGAGGTATACCGCTGGTTCATGGAAATGTACATAGATGCCTACGACTGGGTAATGGTGCCCAACGTATATGGCATGACACAGTTTTCTGATGGCGGGCTGATGGTAACAAAACCCTACATAAGCGGCAGCAACTACCTGCTGAAGATGGGCGCCTGGCCAAAGGGCGCCTGGCAGACAACGTGGGACGCACTCTTCTGGAATTTCATGCATACCCACCGCGACTATTTTGCAGGCAACGTCCGTATGAAGATGCTGCTGGCCACATTCGATAAAATGCCCGCAGAGAAACGCAAGCTGTTACTGGATCATGCGGCGGACTACCTGGACAGGTTGTAGGATAGTGACGTAACGATGATTAAATCACTTCTTTAGTTTGAAGGAGCCATCGATGACATCCTGCACACTGCCGCTGTATGTGTAAATACTGAAAGTACCTTCCGTATAGCTATCATCTGCCCCTGTTATAGTGAGTGAATTAAGGTCGCCCAGCGTGGTGTAATTCTTCACCAGTTCATTATCTGTAAAATAACAGGGATTGGACGATTTAACAGAGTCTGTCTGTTCGTAATAAACGCCTAGGTACGAACTACCGGTTCGGGTAAAGGCAGCTTCAATATTAAACTTTTTACCGTTGGAAGAAGTGCCGGAGAAGTTATAACTCCACCTGTTACCACTAACCGACCTTGTGCCACGTACCTCGCCACCGGAAAGCATGCCTCTGTTCCCAAAATAGTTGGCTATTATGTAAGAACTGTAGACGACTTTTTAGAACAACCCGCCACAAAACTTGCAAGCAAAGACCCAGGACAGATTTGATTTTCATAGAATAATGATTTTAAAAAGTCGTGGCGAAAATAAACCCCGATGGTGATAAATTATAGACAAAACAAAAAAAGCCTCAAACCTAAGTTTGAAGCTTTTAATGACCGCGTCAGGATTCAAACTGTCTGCCTTTGGCAGATGAATAAATCTTGCCTTTATTGCTGTTTTTGACGTTTAATAACCAATGCGATAGCGTTGGTGGGTTGATTAATTTAATATGCCTCCCCATCGGCCTTTTTAGAAGAGTTGTATTCTATCAGCGACTTGAACGCTTTGGTCACTCTTTCAGCAAGGCTGTTGTCTGTTCTAAAGTCGAAAGGATCTGTATATTCCTGGTAGTTAGTGCCACCAATAGAAACAGTTGTGGCGTTATTATTACCCCGGTTACCTTCACATTTGGTATACAGTAAATCAGTGCCGGTAATGTAGGTATTAGGAGAATATTCTGGGCTCATACCTGTTACCTTATTAAGGTCGAGAGACATTGTGCAGTAATCGCTGGCCGCACTATACATTATTTTGTATACAAATATGCCCTTATTGTATGAAACAAACTGCCTCGGGGCCTTAAGGCGCTCCTTCATCTTTGAAGCAAGCCAGTCCATCGTTGCCTCTTTGGTGGGCTTCTCTGATTTTGCTGTTTCTGTTTTAGGAGCGGCAGCTTTTCTCACGGTTTGTGCAAATGCCGGCGAAAGTGCCATTGGCATCAATAGTATAAAGAGAATTTTTCGCATTGCTTTTATTTTTTCAATAAAAATAGCCTGCGAAATGTGGCTTACAGAAAGCAGTTGACAACTGTGTCGGATGAACTAACAAGTGTAGTTAACCGGACAAAAAATCGCTGAACTCTTTCTTCCTTCGTGCGGCAATCTCCAACGCTCTGCCATCCTGCATGATAACGCTGCCAGCTCTCCCTGATGTAACCTTAATAACGTAGCGAACATTAACAATGTGACCATGATGAATTCGAAAGAACAGGTTCTGCGGCAGCATGTCCTCAAACTCTTTGAGATTTTTAGATACATGATGCCGCTTACCATTATGCAGATGTATGAACGTATAACTACCATCAGCCACGCAATAGCTTATGTCTTTTATAGTAATAAAATATTGCCCGTTATTATCGGCCAGTATCATACGCTGCTCGCTTTTATCTTCAATTCTAAGATTTTGCTTCAATAACAGGTATCTGGCGGCATTTATCTTCTCAGCTATCCTTTGCTCTGCACGCACAATAGCAGCCTGCAGCTGTACAATATTTAACGGCTTTAATAAATAGTCTATAGACGCGTATTTAAATGCCGCTATAGCATATTGGTTGTATGCGGTAATAAAGATGATCTCGAAATTGATCTCGCTTAAAGAATCCAGCAGGTTGAAGCCATTTCCATAAGGCATTTCCACATCAAGAAACACCAGCTGAGGCTTGAGCGATGATATGAGCGAGGTGGCAATGGCAATATTATCGGCAGTGCCAATAACCTCAACACCGGTACAATAGTCTGTTACTATCTTTCGAATGGTAGAGATGCTTTTCTGCTCATCGTCTACAATAATAGCTGTCATCATACTTCAATCGGAAATTTCAACACTACCAACGTGCCTGATGCTCTTCCATCATCATCTGTTTTATCAATTACTTCAACGCTAAAATTCATTTTATTCAGGGAGCTGGCCAAGGCTAGCCGCTTTTTGATCAATTCCATACCCTTAGACACATGTGTTTTGCCTGACCTCGCTTTTATTGCCTGCGATGCTTTACGGCCTATACCATTGTCTTCCAGTCTGCACACAAGATACTTGCCCTGTTTTTCAAAATTAATCAACAAACGGCCGCGTTTGTCAAGATAGCACAACCCATGCACAACAGCATTTTCGGCAAAAGGCTGAATAACAGTTGGCAGCACATGCATGTTAAACGTGTCTACATCTGCACTGCAACTTATTTCATAGGTAAATTTATCTTCAAACCGCATTTGCTCCAGTGTAAGGTAGCTGTTCAGGTAGTCTATTTCCTGCTGCAGCATAATGGTCTGTAGCTGGTTATATTCCATTGTCGTACGCATTAATGATGCAAATTCTGACAGGTATTTGTTTGCCGAAGGAACGTCGTTGTGCACTATATAATGTTGTATAGAATGCAGGCAGTTGAAAATAAAATGCGGATTCATCTGGGCGCGGTATTGCTGTTGCTCCAGCTCCATACGCTCTACCTTTGTTTTAAGCTTATTCTGCCTCGTGTAAAAATAGGCAACCAGGGTAACGACAACAGCTATAAAAAGGATCGAAATTATGATGATATCTTTCTCCGCTATCTTCTTTTCGTTATCCAGTTTTAACTGCAGTTCTTTTTTCTCGAAGTCGTATTGCAACTTTTTGTTTATGGCATCTTTATAATTAGCTTCGCTGATAATGCTATCACGCATCGTTATTTCCAGGTCATGCATTGTATAGGCATCTTTGTAATTACCTGTTTGCAGATATATTTGTTTCAGCACCTTCGCATTGTTCTGTATATCCCTAAGACTGCCCAGCTGTTTGCTTATCTGTAACGACAGTGTGGCATATTGTAATGCCTGGGATGTATTCCCTTGCTTCACCAGTATTTTGGCCATTGCTGTGTAAGCATACGCCATGTTCTCTTTAACATCCAGTTGCCGCGCAATAGACAGTGCCTGGTTAAAATAGGCAAGCGCACTATCTTCTTCACCCTGTTTATCCAGCTCATATCCGCAGCACGACAGCAGTTCACCAATACTGTAGGTATCATTCAGCTGGCGGTATAGTAACAGGCTTTTCTTGTAATAGGCCAACGCTGTTTTGCCGGCGCCGTGGAGGGAGTAGTAAGTACCCATATTCGCTGTTATCATAGCCATACCAGTTTCGTGTTTTATCGTATGGAACATTTCCAGGCTTTTTGTGTAATATTCCAGCGTGTTCTTGTCATCCTTCAGTTGGCTGAACACGTGGGCTATATTATTGTAAGAGTACGCAATACCAGCTGAGTCATTCAACTCTTCCTGCAATTTCAGATCCTTATAAGAGAATTCTAGAGATCGTTGCATATTGCCCATCTCATCATAAAGTGCAGCCATGTCATTCAGTAAAACAGACTCGAACTTTTTATCGTGCAACTGGTCCGATACTTCCAGCGCTTTATTGAATTGGTTCAGCGCGTTGGCGTATTCCGATCTACGCCTGTAGTAAGAACCCATATTGCTGTATATACTTGCCAGGCAAGTGATATATAGCTCTTGCGGCTGCTGCTTTGTGGCCAGGCCTTTTTGGCATAGCGATACAGCGGCGTCAAAATACTGCCTTATGCTTGTGTCATTATTTAACTCCGTTAAGGATCGTAATATGTATATTTTTTGCGTGTCGTGCTTGGCCAGCTGCAACTGGCGGATCAGGGAATCTTTGTTTTGACCAGTAGCGTTTGGCACAAGAACAAGGCACGGTAATATAAGACATACACTAGTTGCTAACCAGCGCACAAAACTTTTTATTCCAATCATTATGCAATGTACGTTGACGGGCGAAATATCAGCCGATCCCAGCATTTTCGCTAACAGCTATTTGACAAGTGTGTCGACCAAAGGGATAAGTGAGATCGGGAAAGGCATAAAAAAAGCCTCAAACCTATGTTTGAAGCTTTTAGTGACCGCGTCAGGATTCAAACCTGTCTGCCTTTGGCAGATGATCCGTAGTCAAATGCTCTTTTAGCCACTGACGACCTACTCCGCTTTTGAAATATTTTTCTTTTGCCAACGCCTCGCTTCTGGTGGTGAACTCTTCATAATAAACCAACTCCCAAGGCATGTATCTACTGGTATATGGTACTTGCCCGGAGTTATGCTCTTCAACTCTACGGTTCAAATCTTCCGTTGACCCTTTGTACAAATCTCCGTTTTTCAGCGACCTTAATATGTAAGTATAGAACGACATAAAACAAAAATAGGCGCTATAAGCGCCTATTTAGTGACCGCGTCAGGATTCAAACCTGAAACCTTTTGATCCGTAGTCAAATGC
>CAZPOT010000031.1:0-12400 GCA_964588295.1 uncultured Flavipsychrobacter sp.
TGTGGAGCAGATGCCGGCACCTTCTTTCGACATCATGAAGTACCTGAGCGATAACATTAACTACCCTGAGGCAGCTAAAGAAGCTAACATACAGGGTCGCGTAATGGTTCAGTTCGTGGTGAATGAAGATGGTTCTATTACAGACGTAAAAGTATTGCGCGGTATAGGCGGCGGCTGCGACGAAGAAGCAAGACGCGTGGTAGCTAAAATGCCACACTGGAAACCGGGTAAACAAAATGGTAAGGCTGTTAAGGTATCTTATACCCAGCCTATCACGTTCAAGCTCGAGTAATACGGTACATATCTATTTTATGAGAAGGTTATCCTTAAACGGGTAGCCTTCTTTTTTTATGCCAATGGCACTAAAAATGCAGTATTGAAACACTGTGTTTTGTCAATTATCATACATCCCGCAAAAAAAATTAACATAGACCTTTTTAACCGGGAATTGTTTTTTGCATTGCCTGGTACAACAGCAAATAAATAGGTGATGAAAATATATGCAGGCCTGACGGCTGGCACAAAAAAATAGAATACAACCCGGTAACTTTATACCGTCACCATCATTAAAAAAACAATAATTCACTATGGCTCAGAAACGGTTTACCTCATCATCCATTTGCCTTTTTCTCTGCCTGTTTGCGCTTAGCGCAGGAGCCAAAACGAATAGTGGCTATAGCAGCCATATTGCTTTCACGGAAAACAAAGGGCAGATAACCGACCAATTTTACAAGCCGCGAACAGACATCAGGTTTGGTATCAACACCAACTCCGGTCTCAACATTTTCATTGGGCCTGATGCCATCCACTACCAGTTCTCAGAAACCATAACGCAAGGCACTACCGGCCTATCTATACCCGGAGTACCCGGCTATCTTACAGGCTGTACTACACGTGCATCGTACACCATGTACCGGATGGATGTGGAACTGCAAGGAGCCAATAAAAATGCACTGGCCTTGCCAGGTGAGCAACAGGCCAGCTATGCTAATTATTTTGTGGGCGGGGCAGCATACAAGGCAGTGCACAGCTACAACAAGATAACATTTAAAGAGGTTTATCCTCATATAGACTGGGTGCTGTACTTCCAGGGTAATGCATTGAAGCACGAATTTGTTGTGAAACAGGGCGGCCGCATCTCCGATATACAACTTAAATATAAAGGCGCTACAAAACTAGTGGTTGCTGCAGATGGCAGCCTGGTGGCTACCACTCCGCAAGGCACTATTACAGAGCTGGCCCCTAAATGCTTTGATGCCAATGGCGCAGAAATAAAAAGCAGCTATCATTTAAAAGACAGCATACTTACTTACAACGTTGCTAACTACAGCGGCACATTAACAATAGACCCTAACCTGCAATGGGCTACCTATTTTGGAGGAGATAAGGAAGATGGCGGCACTAAAGCTGCCGTGGATGCCGCAGGCAATCTATTTGTAGGCGGAAACACCAAAAGCCTTACTAACATTGCTACTACGGGTGCGTATCAAACAACCATTGCCGGCAATACCGATGCCTTTATTGCCAAATATAACAGTAATGGCACATTGCTATGGGCAAGCTATTACGGGGGAGAAAAAAATGATTTTGTAGGTGGGCTTGCTACCGATGCAATGGGAAACGTATTCATATCGGGCCAAACGGGTAGTTCTACAGGTATAGCCACCGCTGGTGCCTACCAGCCGGCATTGGCTGATACGGGTACCTACCCTGGCGGCCCCCCTTTAAACGATGGGTATATAGCTAAGTTTGATAACAACGGGGTGCTGCAATGGGCAACATATTTTGGCGGCGTGTCTGCCGATATGGCCAATAGCATTGCTACCGATGCGCTGGGAAATATATTTTGTACAGGATTAACATTTAGCCAATATGGCATAGCCACACCGGGTGCTTATCAAACTACTTTTACCCTTGGCCTTCCACTTGGAGCAGGATCGGAAGCATTTATAGCCAAATTTACAAATGCCGGCGGCTTGCTGTGGGCAACTTATTACGGCGGTCCTGATCTGGATCTTGGAATAGGTGCTGCTACCGACCGTTGGGGAAATGTATTTATCTCGGGGTTCACCAAAAGTATGTCGGGCATTGCTACTACCGGAGCTCACCAGGCAACTGAAGGAGACGGAGGCGACTATAATGATGGTTTCCTGGCTAAATTCAGCCCGGCCGGAAACCTGCTGTGGGGCACATATTATGGTGGTAATTGGTTTGACGTGGCTGTAAGCGTGGCAACTGATACTGCCGGCAATAGCTTCCTGGCCGGATTTACGACCAGTACCACCAATATATCTACGGCAGGTGCCCACCAGGATTATTATTACCCCAGCAGCGGCTATGATTGCTTTCTTGCAAAGTTTGATGGATCGGGGACCAGGCAATGGGGTACATACTATGGAGGAAATGGCATGGATGCTATCGGGGGGGTGACAACAGACACATTTGGCCATGTTTATATTACCGGCGGCACAGGCAGCGTTGTAAATATAGCTACTCCCGGTGCTTACCAGGATCATCTTAATGTAGATGATGCACCAACAGGCAGCTTTGGGGGAGATGCGTTTATCTCTGACTTCAGCAGTACAGGTACACTCCTTTGGGGATCTTACTATGGCGGTATGTCGAGCGACGGAGGAAGCGGAATAGCAGTTGACGGGGCGCACCACGTATATATATGCGGTAGCACTTACAGCGCCAGTGGCGTAGCCTCTTTCAACGCCTATCAACCATATGCCGATGACAGTGGAAGTGCTTTTGTAGCAAGGTTCAACTTTTGCGAAACGCCTGTGGTAAGTGCTATAACCGGCGATTCTATAGTGTGTACCGGTAGCACCATATCGCTGAGCAACAGCACTGCAAGTGGTGAATGGTTAACAGTAAACACAAATGCCAATGTTAACCCGGCCGGCATTGTAACAGGTATAACACCGGGCACAGATAGTGTTGTGTATACTGTAGCCAATGCTTGCGGTAATACGTACATTTTTCACCCGGTTATGGTTGGGCCATATGCAGGGTCAATAACAGGCATAGGAAGCATATGCCAGGGCGCGGGTACGTTTTTGAATGATGTAATCCCGGGCGGTACATGGTCATCTGCCGGAACGAGTATTGTTACAGTAACCCCGGAAGGATTTGTAACGGGACTATCTGGTGGCATCGATACCATCTTATACTCTATAACCAATGCCTGCGGCACAGCCACTGCTCTGGCTTATATGGAGGTTCGCCCGCTACCCAACCCTGGCGTTATCAGCGGTTCGGATACCATTTGTATTGGTCATATACTTGAACTCACCGATACTGTGACTGATGGTGAATGGACGGCAACTAATTCAAATTTGTCTATCACATTTTCGGGTATCATTACAGGAGCAACAGCAGGCACAGACAGCGTAATATATACAGTAAGTAATGCCTGCGGACCTGCCAGCACGGTAAAAGTAATAGAGGTAATAAACTGCCCCGACGGTGTAAATACATTAAGCACGTCGGTGCCGGCTATCAGCATCTTCCCCAATCCGGCATCAGACAATATAACATTGTCCGGCAATGTGGCTATCCGTAATGTGATCATTCACGATATAGCAGGGCGCGAGCTATTAGCCGCAAACTATGACGCTAAAGAAGTAATGATAGACTTATCACATTTTTCCAATGGCCTATACCTGCTGAGCGTAAATGGCCTGTACCAATTTAAAATTATTAAGCACTAAGCCTGTTTAGCAAAAGCCAGGCAATACCAATAGCAAGAAGGCCCTCCTTAACCGGATGGCCTTCTTTGTTTAAATATACCTAAAACAAAAGTGTAATTTTAACATCCTTAATGAAATTAGTGCATAATAACCTTTCTCTTTTGACGGCTAAACCTTATCTTTGTGAACACCACTATTCCATATTGTTTAATTTTGTAAATATGCCGTGTCTATAGAATGCGATCGGGTAAAGAACTCATTTTAGCTACCAAAGCTTTTGCTAAAGAGATCCGTTGGAAAAGTTGGTATTGTACCATTACTACTTTGTTGCTTTTGGTAGGTTCGCTACTGGGGACCATCTATTTCCCAACCATAGGCGGGGTAAGTGCTATTTACGGACGTATTGCCTGCAGCGTGTTTGCGGCTATGATGTTATCGCGCGGCTTCATCATCTTCCATGATTACCAGCACCATACTATACTGCGTAGCTCTAAGTTGGCAGAAGTGATCTTTACCGTTTTCGGAGCTTACATGATCACGCCACCCAGTATCTGGAAACGCTCTCACGACCATCATCACAACAATAACGCCAAGCTATATAGCGCCAGCATAGGCTCTTACCCTATTATGACGCGGCAGAAGTTTATGGAAGCCAGCAAAGAAGAACGCTTTGGCTACCTGGCCATCCGCCACCCGCTTAATATGTTCTTTGCTTACTTCACCACGTTTATGTACGGCATGTGCATACAGTCGCTGATGAACAATTTTCGTAAGCACTGGGATTCGCTGGTGGTGCTGATATTGCATTTTGCCCTGGCTGCTTACCTGTTTGTGCACTTTGGTGCGCTTACGTGGTTCCTTACGTTCTTCCTGCCATTCTTCCTGTCTCATATGCTGGGCTCGTACCTGTTTTATGCGCAGCACAACTTCCCCGGAGTACGCTACAGATGCAATACTGAATGGAACTATGTAGATGCCGCGTTGGAGTCATCGAGCTATATGCCTATGAACCCCTTCATGCAATGGGTTACAGCTAATATTGGCTTCCACCATATTCACCACCTCAATTCCAAGATACCTTTCTACCGGCTGCCGGAGGCCATGGCTGCTATACCCGAACTGCAGGCCCCGGGCGTAACCCGCCTGACGGCAAAGGACATAATAGCCTGCCTGAAGCTAAAGGTATGGGACCCGGAGCTGAACAAGATGATAGGCTACGACGAGATGGAAACGCCCGTTGCGGCCGCCACTACCCGATAAGCGTTTCAACAACCATCTGTTTGGTATTGTTCCGGTATCTTTGCTGCTATACTTTTTATATCCAGCATAATGTTCATTACAGCCTCCCGCATCCATAACGGGGAAAATTGGTTACCTGAAGGATCAGCCATAGAAATAGCTGCAGATGGCACTATCATTGCCATAACAGATACTACCCCGGCCAATGCCACCGTATACAATGGTATTATATGTCCTGGTTTTGTAAATGTGCACTGTCATACAGAGCTATCGCACATGAAAGGGGTGATACCCGAGCATACAGGGCTTGTGCCCTTTCTGCAAACAGTATCGCTGCACCGCAACGAACACACCACAGAGCAAAAGAAAGAAGCCAGGTTCAGGGCATTAGATGAACTGTATCGAAATGGTGTAGTAGCAGTAGGCGACATAGCCAACACGGCAGACACCCTGGACATACGGGCTGAAGACAAGCTACACTTCCATACGTTTGTAGAATCGCTCGGCTTTAGCGACGCCAATGCTGAACGCTCGTTTGGCTATGCCAGCAGTGTATATGAGCAGTTCAGGGCGCAGGAACAAAAGGAAAAGAGGCTGAGCCAGAGCATAACACCACATGCCCCCTACTCTGTATCTAAAACGTTGTTCGGCCTGATAGACGCGCATGCTGCATCGGGCACCATAGCCATACATAACCAGGAGTGCGAAGCCGAGGGACGATTCTTTATGACCAAGGAGGGTGCCATACGCGACCTGCTGAAGGGCCTGGGCATTGATGATACGCCATTCCAGCCAACAGGTATGTCGTCTATACGGTCTTACCTGCAATGGATGACCCACAACAGGCGGTTTGTATTTGTGCACAATACCTATACCCCAAAAGAAGACATACAACATGTGCAAGCGCTGGTACAGGAAGCTTACTGGTGTCTGTGTCCTAACGCTAACCTGTATATAGAGAATCGCCTGCCCGACATAGGTATGCTGATGAACGAGAGCACTAATATCTGCATAGGCACAGATAGCCTGGCATCTAATCACCAATTATCGGTACTGGCTGAGCTGCAGGCTATAAAGACCCAATACCCGACTATGGACTGGGGTATACTGCTGCGGTGGGCTACTTATAATGGAGCAAGGGCGCTAGGTCTTGGCGATGTAACGGGCATACTGGAAGCTGGGAAAAAGCCCGGTATTATCCTGATCACCGATATTGACGCCTCGGCTAAGGTAGAAAGGTTGTATTAACAGCATTATGGTTATTGGCGGTTAATGCCACAACCTTGTCCACATTAACAATATGACATAAAATAATAAGCGGGACGCTTTCGCATCCCGCTTAGTTATTTATGGTAACCCAGCTACTACTAGTATACTACCAGTTTCTGAGTTTTAGTCTGGTTGCCGGTGATCGCCTGAACAAGGTACAGACCCTTCACGCTGATTGCAGACTGAGGAATTTCGATACGAGCGTCGCCGTTTACGATAGCCTGGCTTGCAGTGTATACTACTTTACCGGTAACATCGCTTACCACGATCTTAGCTGTTGTGTTATCAGCATCCTTAACCACTACAAAAGCATTGCTATTGGTTGGGTTAGGTACTACTACTACATCAGCACCGTTAGTGTGCACATCTTCAACACCTGCAGCGTACTGGCTAAAGTGCAGCCTGTCCATATAGAAGTTGTTACCTGTGCTGATCTGATAACCGTTATGGTCTACACCTGGCTTGTAACGGAAGCGGAACACAACATAAGACTGACGAGCTGTAGTAGGGATGTTGTATGTCCTTGGTTTCCAATCGTCAGGAGACAGTGGAGCATAAGGTATAGACAATGCACCTTTATTAATAAGATCCGATTTAGCCAAAGTAGCCAGGGTGGTCCAGGTCTTAGCTCCGTCTGTAGAATAAGAGATGACCATTGTGTCATTAATATCCAGGGAATTGCTAGACCTTGAAGCAGCAGACGTATAGAAGTTCATGTTGCAGTTACCGCTGGCAAACGAAGTAAGATCGTAAGGGATACTGAAGAAATCATCGAAATCGCCCTGTGGTGTACCGTATACAGGATAGATGCCCATTGAAGGATTAACGCGGGAATCGTAGCCGGTGTACATCATAGAATGACCATCCCAAAGACCAACACTGGCGTGCTGCCACTTGAATTCGTTATTGAAGTAGTTGAACGTAGGCCACTGATTAAAGTCACCGTCTACGTTGTTAAATTCTTCAACCGGGCCGGCAGCAGGAGTTGCTGTAGGGTTGGCAACGTATATCCTGTTGTTGATAGTAACACTGTCGGTTCCGGAATGGTTACCTGTAGCTACCATCTTAACAGATACCCAACCTTGCTCGGAGAAATGGTTGTTAATGAATGTGCTGAAGGTAGGATTAGTTACAGTAGATGTTGGTGTAGATGCGCCTTTATCGAAAGACCATGTCAACGATGTTACTGTATCCCTCCATGTTTTGTTAGTAAACCTCAGATCTGTACCTGGGCATGTAAAGTACTGCACCCTTAAGTTGCCGGGCAGGCTCTGGTTGCTGGCAAAGAAATCAGGGATCGGTGTAAGATCCGGCCTGCTATCCAGTGCACCAGTGAGCGCCAGGTTAGTATCACTGCACAGGAAGCGGCGGTGACCTACATCTGAACCCAAAGCAGCCCTCATGCGTACTACCTGGCCTTTAGTGAACATTAATTCACAATCGGAGTAGTCCATTATGTTCTGTGCATTAGCAGTATCGGGGTAGTTCGCTAAAGAATCCCTCATCACACTATCGATAACAGCTCCGGTAGAGTTGTGAACATAAGAATCAATAACGGGGTAAATTTTGAAATAGTTGATAGCACAAGCAGTATCATAAAGTATGCAACCACCGAAGTGACCAATAGTTGGCGGGGTGTCATCTACTTCATCATCACCGCAGGCACCTGCAGTACCAGCTGCGGCACCACTGCTGTTCCATACGTGATACAAGCTGAGATAGTGACCTGTTTCATGCTCCAGCGTGCTGCCATCGCCTAGCGCATCGGCCCTGCAAATAACGCCATCGTAGTAAGGACGATAATCGTAATCTGAAGGGAACTGAGCATAAGCCAATACAGTACCACCAGCAACACCACGGCCGATCACGTTCTCGAACCAAATGTTGTAGTAGTTGCTCGGAGACCATTGGTCTATTTTAGCAAAATCGTCTTTACCGAAAGTAAGGTAGGTAAAGCGACGGGTGATACCTGTAGTTGGCTGACCCAATGGGTCTTTGGTAGCCAGGTGGAAACGGATATTTGCCTTCCCTACGTATTTTTTAAACGGAGCTATGACACTCGAAGTATCATAGTTGAGAGAATAAGTATTATTCATTCTCTTGATCAGATTATAAACTGACTCATCCGTCAGATAGTCGCTGGTAGCATATGAGTGCTGGATGTGCACAACCACGGGAATGTCGATGATGGTATCGGCACCGATTGTGGTTTTGTTGAGCGTACGGGTATCAAGGCCTGCAAGTGTACGACGAATAGCATCGTTAAATTGCTTTTCACTTTCCGCCATCTTAGGATTTTCCTTAATGTACTGCCGATGTACAATGTCGGTAGCACACTTTTCCTGGGCGTAAGCACTACCTGCAAACATCGCAGTTGCTAACAAAAACAGGGAAGTTGTTTTTTTCATCTTTAAAAATTAAAAAATTCGAAGTTTAGTAAATCTTATCCGTATTGAACGCCAATAATAATTTGCTTTGGTGGATGTGACGCCCTTTTAAATAAGACGAAACAACTTTCAAAAATCTTGGGTATTTAACCAAAAAAATTAAAAATATTTTAACCCAGCCTAAACGTTCTGATTTTACGGCGCGTAAAGCTAATACAATTTTGCGGTATTTTAACATACCTTTTTCACCTTAACGCTGTGAAAACCAGAGTTTATCCCCCGGATGTGCAGAACCGCCCCGGCAAAACTAGTAAACGACCAGTTTACGGGTAGCAGCGCTGCCATCGGCAATAGCTGTAACCAGGTAAACACCAGCGGCAGGTGTAACACTGCGCGGAATATCTACAGATACCTCTGCGCCGGGAACTGAAGACCGAACCGACTGGAACACTACCCTGCCGGTTATATCCTTAACCACTAACTGTACCGCACCATCTTTACCGGCAGTAGCCAGAACACGGCAGCCATTATCTGCAGGGTTAGGGAATATCGTCATTACCGGGTCGGTTGCAACAACATTAGCTACCTCTGCAGGGAAACCTGCAATGGATACATCATCGAGGTACAGGTTGTTGCCTGTATTGCCCGGCCAGTACCTGAACCTGAAATAGGTATGGGCAGTAATGTAACCCGCGGGGATCTGCACGCCGCGTGCTACCCACTGGGTAGGCAATGTAGGTACAAATTCGGCCGATTTTGTGCCATTATTGGCCAGGGTACCCCGTTTGTAACCAATAAGTTTTACCCACCTGAGACCACCATTTACAGTTACATCTATTTCCAGTGAATCGCCTGCTGCTGCGCCCGAAATACCGGAAGAAGATGATGATGCGCCGGCAGTCATAAAGTTGAGATATACGTTATTAGACGTGGTAATGTTGAACGCCGGGGTAAACAGGTCGTCGTGATCGCCGAGCGGTGTGGCTACCTGCTTATTGGTAGTATCGCGGGAGCGGAAACGCATGCAGCCGTTATCGCCATCGTAGCTGGCGCCGGTATAGTATTGCCACTTATACTGGTTCTCGAAATAGTTGTATGCCGGCCAGTTACTTACTGAAGACGGCGTTGCAAAAGTTTGTGTATATCCCATAGCCCCGGCTACAGCTGTGTCTGCCACATATACCGACTGCGGATTAGAGAATGTATTGCTGCCGGAATTAGCATTAGCAACTATAGATGTAGTAACCCAACCGGTAGTGGAGAAACCGCTTACCGGTACCGAAACGGTATTTGCAGCAGATGTAAGCGGGTTGTTAGAAAAAGACCAGCTCACATCGGTTATGGTATCGTTCCAGCTACGGTTGCGGAACGTGAAATTACCACCGCTGGTTTTAGACAAAAACACAGTACGGTAGTCGGTAATAACACCTATACCGGTAGCCCTTTCTACAGAAAAATCGGCTACAGGTGGTAAATCCGGCATAGGTGCCAGCGCTCCTGTTGCATCCAGGTTGGCCGCAGTTATTAAATTATTTCTGCCGGCAGTGGTGCCGGTAAGTGCATTGCGCATGCGCACACACTGGCCAATGGTAAACATCTTCTGGCAATAAGTATAGTCCATTATGTTCTGCGCGTTCACTGTATCGGGGTAATTAACCAGGGAGTCCCCACCGCCTGTGGCCGTATAATGTTTAGCATAACCATTAGCGCATACAGTATCGAAAAGCGCGCCGGGTGCGCAGCCTGCAGGGTTATGGCCCCTTGTTGGGGGGGTGTCATCTACCTGGTCGTTGCCGCAAGCTACTTCCGGCGCATTGGTATTGCCCCAAACGTGCTGCAGGTTAAGCACGTGGCCTATCTCGTGCGGGATGGCCATATCGTAATTGATATAGTTATACAGACCGATAACACCATCGTAATACGGCGTGAATGATGCTGATAAAGGGTAATAAGCGTATGCAGCCGCGCCAGTAGCAGTGGCACCGAAAGTGTTAATGAACCACAGGTTGATATACTTGTTTTGTGGCCACTGACCTATTTTGGCCTGGTCATCGGCATTGGTAGTGAGATAAGAATGATGGTGCACAACGCCTTTAGTAGGCTGACCATTAGGATCTTTTGTGGCCAGGTGCAACCTTATGCGTGCATTACCTACATATTTTTTGAAGGGATCAATGACATTAGCAGTATCGGCAGCATTGCCGCAAACGTATATCTGCGCCCAATACTTTACCGCATTGTAGATAACAGTATCGGCAATATACTCGCTACCGTAGTCATGTACCACATGGATAACCATAGGCACATCGAACGTAG
Source organism: uncultured Flavipsychrobacter sp. (assembly GCA_964588295.1). Taxonomy (GTDB): domain Bacteria; phylum Bacteroidota; class Bacteroidia; order Chitinophagales; family Chitinophagaceae; genus Flavipsychrobacter. Next base: position 10,907 of record CAZPOT010000031.1, read on the forward strand.
TGGTATCGCTGGCAGCAAGGGTAGTTTTGCCGGCAGTGGGCATGCCCTGCGCTACAGCTGCTGCTATCTGTGCTTCAAACTGCTGTTCGTAATCCAATATCTGCGGATATTTCTTTACGTTTTCCCAGTATATTTTATCGGTGATACAAGGTTCCTGGGCCATAGCTGATGCAGCTAGACAGATTGAAGCCGCAAGCGCAGCCGTAAACTTCCTGAACATGTTTTTAAATAATTATGTTTTATAAAAAGCGCAGTGAAGTTAAGGGCAAAATGCATAGCACGCACAATTGTTTGATACTTATGACAATCTGTATATAATGGCTGAACGACTCAATAGCTCAATGAATAGCTTCTGCGAAGCAACTCATGTGGTTGTTTGCTGTAATTGCAGTTTGCCGATTTTTATTTTTTGATAGTGGTCGGCAATTTTACTTTAGGTGCCGGGTGTTAGTGAGTTGATTTGCAAAGAGAGTTAGAAATACCATGGAGTTCGCGTTGCACAAAGTTGTGTTGGTGCCCCCTAGAGGAGAAATGCTACTTTTGAGAGAAAGTTACGCAAACCTCATTTTCGTCAAATTGCCCATCTGACAATACTTCCACTTCAAAATCCTTTGTCGGGAACACCTCTTTTAGTCGTTGCTTCCAAAATTTTGCAATTAACTCAGCTTGTATTATTTGCCATTTTTTATCGTTGCTCAACTCATTAGCAGCTAGCAGGTATAGATCGGATAAACAAAACAAGTTTATGTATCGTTCCTTAGTCTTTCTATCGTTGCCGAATCGCGATTCATTCAGTATTTTTTTCGCATAGTAGTGGTCTTTTAGAAAAATAAACCCATTCACTTCTATAAACGAAGGAGACAGCAATCCTACTACTGCAATAAAATTGTCTATACTAACAAAGTTTGCCACATAGTTCACATAGCTCCTATATGGGTATCCCGGATAAAATGTATCAATCCATTTTGTGTCGACATCACTTAGATATACGGTCTCCATTCATGCAATTCGGTTTTTCCGTCCTTCGACGACCTCTGTTCTTCAAAGATATGCACAATAGATGTTTGCCTGGACCTTAGTTTACCTATTTAGGGATGCCCAGGCTGCCGGTTCGTTAGTTGCATGTGGCTGCGTTAAGCCTACCCCAACCGTCTCCAAGGGAGGGAGGTGGCATTCGACACAATAATTGCTACCGCTGAGTGGGTTAATTGCTGACGGGGACGCCAAGAATGGTTGGGAGAAAGCCAACAGCGGGAAGGCGGTAGAATCTCCCGGAGGACGGAATCTCACCATGGATTACAATATACATTATTGAGAAGCAGGCCGGCAACGTTGCTTTGGGGCAGAAAATAATAAAGGCACCTTAGCGGTGCCTTTATTATTGAATTCGGTATAGAAAGGCCGGGGCCTGAGTTTAATAAAAAACTGGCAAGTTACTCACATCGCGCCGCTACGACCACCTACCCTTGCTACATTCCTGTCCTGGGGGATTCA
>CAZPOT010000032.1:0-9004 GCA_964588295.1 uncultured Flavipsychrobacter sp.
TGGAATAAGTGCCGGAAGTAGTTGTACTGGTGAAAGTAATCGGAGTTCCATAGCAGACCGATGTGTCAGGTACAGTGAAACTGACTCCAGGCGTGGGATAAACAGTCACCACATGGCTTACACGTACAGTGTCTGCGGTATGACTGTAGGCGGTAAGCGTAATGGTATACGTCCCTGCGATGAGATATGTACCTGATGCATCTGTCTGATAAGCTAACGGTGAACTATTACCCAGGTTCCATATGAATCCGGCAGTATCGCCGGTAGATGTATTATGGAAATTGACTACGAGGGGCGAGCAACCAGCCGTATGGTTCAAAGTAAAACTTGCGGTTAATGCTCGGGCTTCAAAACCAGTAAGTGTAATTAAGAAAAGGATAAGAATTTTTGAATAAATCTTTTGCATATAAACAGATTAACATAGTTAACAGATCTAATTTTTTTCAAGTCAATTTTCAATCAACGGCCAACGTACTACAAATATTCGAATATCTGCTCCGTGAAAAATACCCTTTTTTATATTTAAACAAATGCTTATAAAACAGCTGTAAGGATGTGTTACTTGATATCACAAAATAGATAACGGTTGATGATTTAATGTATCGTAGTACTTGTATATTACAATATGAACGCTTGTATTTTACAAGGAAATAGTCTTTACTTTACAGTCGTAATTTATTAGGTATGCACATCGGAAGGAACATTAATAGGCTTAGAAGCTTTAGAGGGATCAAACAACAGGACGTAGCAAAGCAGCTTAAAATGACACAACAGAACTACTCGCTGATAGAAAATGCTGAAGAAGTAAATGACGAGTTACTCGCCCGCATTGCTGCAATTATTGATTTCCCTATAGATGTAATAAAGGAATTGGACAGCTCAAAAGCGCAGAGCATTTTTAACTCAGGCAGCATAACGGATAGTATCTTTTATCAAAATAATCCTATTGATAAGATTGTTGAACTATATGAGCGAATGTTGAAAGAGAAGGATGAAACAATAGCGGCGTTACGACAGAACAAAAAAGCTTAGCGATTATGTCTCCCTGCCTAACGTACCCTTGACCTTTGCCGTTCTTAATCGTCTAGCCTACCATACCCACTTCCTATTCATTATATTACTGTACATATTTATTTTCGAGTGTATTCGCATCCAAGTCAGGAGCAAAGACCACTATAGGGCTGTAGCGCATGTGTTTAACTACTGGGCTGCCAAACGCGCACCCCATTCAACTGTAAAGTTCCAAAGTGCGAGCGATGATAACCCAATAGGAAAACTACCCCTGCAATATACTGGTACTCCCCTTTTTTGTTAAGCTAACTTCAGATTGATAGAAATTGTATCATTAACCTCATTATTGCTTTTATTTGATAAGATAAAAGGTGCAAAAAATGGATGTGCATGCAAACAGTAACTGAAACGACACTTCATATACTTTTACAACTTGGCCATAAAGTATTGGTTGTAGACAAAGAGCATACAATTACGGACGCATGGATAAAGCATGGCAAACATGACTTCACAGAAATGCCTGCCGATGACGGCACAGAATTGCCAAACAGCATCGTGATGCAGCAATGTGCTGAGCTTATAGATAAAATTTTCGCATCAAATCAAAGTGAGTATACCGAGCTTAGTGTATATAACGGCAATGAGTTGGTGACTTATTCCATACACCTGCTAATGGCTGAGCCTGAGATGGAAAAGGTGTATGTCACCATTCAAAAGCTTGACAAGGAGCAGACGCACCAATACATAGAAGATAAATGGAAATTTGCGCTGGATGCGTCCGGAGATGGCGTTTGGGATGTAGACATGGAGAAAGGAACGATAACCTTTTCTGATAAATGGCAGGATATATTCGGCTACGGGAGTAGCGAGATCACAAAAGTCAGCGATTGGGTAGAAAAGGTACATCCTGATGACGTTAAAGCCGCCGAGCTGGCCATGCAGCAATATCTTTCCGGCCAGGTGCCGATTTATTCGCTGGAGTTACGCTACAGGTGCGAAGACGGTAACTATAAGTGGATACTCAGCCGGGGTGTGGTGATGTCACGAAAAACTGATGGCTCGCCACTTCGCTTCATTGGTACGCATAAGGACATCAATGAACGTAAGCAGGCCGAGGAGGACTTGCGGCTGACGAAGGAAATGTTCTCCAACTTTTTTCAATACTCGGGTACCGGTAAAGCACTCATTGACCCATCAGGACAATGGATAGATGTAAACGATGCTATTTGCCGGTATACCGGATATACAAAGGAGGAGCTGTTGAGCAGGAATTATAAAGAATACATTCTTCCAGAAGATTTTGATAGTGATAAACAGTTGCTGCAACAACTGATACATAATGAAATACCCGCCTACACGATCAGGAGACGATACATCTCTAAAACCAGGAAGGTGATCTCTACTTTGCTTACGGTAACTTTGATCCGCGATAACAACGGCGAACCAAAATTTTTTGCTTGCGATATTGTAGATATTACCTCGTTAACAGAGTTAAGCGGGGAACTCAGCCTAAAGAACACCGCATTGGAGTCTGCCTCAGCTCAACTAAACGATAAAATAAATCAATTGGAAGAGACCAACCATATCATTGCTCATAATCTGCGTGGAGGGATTGCGAATATCAAATTCCTGAGTGATGGCAGCGGTTTATTTCCTGTAACAGAGTCAATGCAGTGGATAAACGAAAGCGCTAATAAGATACTTGATGAGCTTGATACACTATTCGAACTCAGCAAGATTAACCTGAACAAGGACTTAGTAAACGAATATTGCGAATTTGACGAGATTATTGACAGTATACTGACGCAATTGCACGGAAGCATCTTCCAGAAGAACATAACTGTACAAAAAGTGCTAAAGGTCAGCAGAATCAGCTATCATAAGGCTTACCTGCACAGTATCATCTACAACCTGATCAGCAATGCCGTTAAATACAGCAGGGAAGAGATCAGGGCGGAAATTATCATTACAACTACCCTGTTGAATGGCCGGGTTGTTCTCTCAATAAAGGATAACGGTTTAGGCATAGACCTCGACAGATTTGGGACGAGACTGTTCGGGCTGAACCAGATATTTCATCCAGGCTTTGACAGTCAAGGAGTAGGATTATTCCTAACCAAAACGCAAATTGAACGCCTAGGTGGTAAAATAACAGTGAAAAGTGTTCCTAACGAAGGCGCTGAGTTCATTGTTACGTTTTGACCGGACAAGACGTGCGTCTCTTGAATATTATTTGCTTTACCCGTCCAAGTTTAACTGGTAGAAATAAGAAAGCTCAACATAATCAACAATGGTTTGCACATTTGTTTGCCCAATAAACCAGCTCTTACATCAGACCGGCTTGCCGGTCTTTTATTTTATCACATATTTTGATGTAATGATAGGTCGGCTTGAAGACAGGCTCCCCGCGTGAAATTTCCGCTCCAGATTATACAGGCGTTTGTTCCGATATTTCTATAATTTTCTTAACCTTTCCCGCACTTAATGGTTTTTCGATATAACTCTTAACATTGACGTTCGCAGTTGCTAACTCGATATCTTTCGGTCGTATCGATGCAGTTAGAATGTGAACAGCCATATTGTTCAAACAATCTTTATGTAAATCCGACAATTCGTTGATAAACTCCCATGCACTCATTTCACCCATATGAATATCTAAGAGCAATATTGTAGCTAAATTTTGGGGTCTTATTTTTTGTGACAAGGAGGAGATTGCTCCACGGGGACTTGTAAAGACTGCCACCTCTGCTTCAGGGATAACAGAACTAACTATCATTTGGGATATTTTGGCGCTTAAAGCATCATCATCAACGATAACAATCAGCATTGTTGTTTCCATTTGTATTTCAAAGCTCTTTATTGTAATGATCTCCTGCTAATTTATAAAAGCGAAGCGTGATTTGCTATAACGATAGCTAATTGCTTTCTTTCACGTGCACTTGCACAATATACACTTAATCATTCTTTAATAATCTTTCACCTTCTTAAACCATACATAATTAATACAATGTTCATACGTGAATTTTTCTCAGTATGATCTAAACCATTACCACATAAGAACACCTTAATCTTAGCCAACGATGCTCATATTTACTGACAATAAATTTCTTTCTTCACAGCGCAAATTCTTTACCTTTTAGCCACCCATTAGTCCCAGGTCTTATTTTTTCTGAACTTATTAGCAATATAGACCTTTAACGTTTTCAACAGATAACTGTTGACAGACTGCAACAGCTTTTTATCATACGATGGAATATATTTCCAGCTCCCCTTCTTATTCAGTATCCAGAAGAATAATCCTTTAAAATCTTTTGTGGTAATACAGCGATAGACGTCTTTTTTGTATATGCCAATCACCAACTCTTTTTTCTGCTTTTCGCTTTTGAGCAGCTCAAGCTTATTATTGATGATATTCTTTATAGCCAATGAAAAGTCATTGCCGGTAAACTTGCCGTAGTACATCCATGAATTCGGACGCATATCGATCTCTATGAGGTAATAGTTGCCTGTTTTGCTTTCCCGCATAAAAACGATATTGCCGAACCCGCTTAACCCAATGTCAGCACCCATTTTTCGAAGGACTTCTGTAAGATCATTGTTCTGTAAGAATACCCTTTGTGTGGAAATACCAAAGTCTTTCATTATTTTGGTGTTACGTGAATAGTTATACACCATCAGAATTCCATTTTTAAATAAGGCTTCTGTATTGATATCCTCTCCTTCTATCATCTGTTGAAAGACGAGGTTCTTTTTATGCTCGACATTACGCAATAAAGCTGCCAGGTCAGCCTCGGTTCTGCATTTGAATACTCCATAACCGCCTTCACTCTCATCAACCTTAACGATCATCGGATACTTAACATAGCCGGCAATATCCTGAATCGTCAGCTCATCGTTATAAGTTAATTGCCGAGGCGACTGGATGCCATATTTTTTACAGACCTCTACCAGCCCGGCCTTAGAACCTAAAACTGCCCTGTTCTCTATTTTCGTTAGCGGCATGACCTTATAAAAAAGAGCATCGTCCATTATCACCTCATTCAATTGTCGTACGACTATATCATCGCCAGGTATGACCCAATCGTATTCTTCAACATGGTTTGCCAGAAATTGCAAAAGATGCTTAAGTAAGGCTCCAGCATCTTCAGGTGCTTCTATCCATGTGTCATAGCTATTGTTAGCCAATACCCAGCTATCCTTGGCGGCATAAATATCAAGTGTGCAGCCAGCGTTTTTGATCATGGCTGGTATTTCCTTTAGTGAATCCCAATTGGCTGAAGATATCAGCAGAATTTTATACATGGCATTTAATTGACGGCGCAACAGATCGTTTACCACAAATATACTATCCAAACATAGACTGCCTCTTCACCCGACAACAACCGTCGCCCCAATTTTCCAGGTTTGACCATCATTATAGGAACAGTCTATTCTGTTCGTGCCTAAACGAAGCTGAATACGCATCATTACACAGGTCAACCATATACTGCACAATGCTACACAACTATGCACAACTCTACCAGAAGCTGAATAGCCGTCTCGTCACCACCATAACTTTATTTGTCAATTCGTCCTTTAGAATGATCAGTCAGGGTCAAACTGAAGGAAAATGTAAGAAAATGAAAGAAATCGATGCAAAACGAATGAAATCGATACAAAACGAATGAAATCGATATAAAATGGCTGAAACAGAAGGAAATCGACAGAATTCGATAAGCAATGATAATGATCGTAAAAGTTCGCCGGAATTGACCGGACTTAAGCCCGAAAACGGTTAGCTCCTTTTTGGCGCATGGTAGCTTTGCATCATAAAACTTGAAAATATGGATAATGCTCAAAGACTTGAACAAATAGAAGAGAGACTGGACAGGCTGCTCAAAGATATAGCTTTCATTAAGCGGAAAATGGCAAACTATAGCCATATGCCCAGGGACAAGCCGCTTAATATAGATGAGGCGGCAGACTACCTTAAACTGTCTGTTTCCACCATTTACAAAATGGTATATGCTGGTAAAATCACGGCCTTACAGCGCAGTAGCAAAACCAGGCTGTTATTCACTGTGAATGAACTTGACCTGTTTTTAAACAACAACAACATAAAACAACTATAATATGGCTATTGTTAAAGAAGCATATTCGGCGAACAGGATCAACCTGATCTATCAGTTGCTCAAAAACGAAGCAGATAATAAACAGCCGAAAGACTATGATGTGCGTATAGATGAATTGAAGGTTGTTTCGCGGAATGCCGATCCAGAACGTTTCTTTGATCACGAAGACTTTATTCTTCCTGATACCCGAAGCGTGACAATTAATATTTACGATGGTGCTTCTAACCGATGCACTAGATATAATCTCTTGCTCAGGGAAGAACCGAAGGACGGGTTAGCAGGCATTGAGCAAACCATAAATACACAGATCGCACAGGAGCGCAGCAAATGGGAGTATGACCGGCTCAAACTCGACTACGAGGAGAAAGTCCAGGAACTCGCGGAGGCAGAAGAATATCACCGTCAGCTCGAGGAACAGATCAGCTTGATGAGGGAAGAGAAGAACAAATCTTCTAATAAGCTTACGGAGACAATTGTCGGGCTTGCAGGTGTGTACCTTTCACAAAACCCTAAAGCACTTAGCGGCATTCCATTGATCGGTGGACTGTTTAACGGTAATAATAGTGTGGGAGAGACGCCGACACCGGAAGAAGAAGTAACCATAGAGCCGGCATTCGAGAAACAACAGAACATACCAAGGAGACCATTTACCGGCGAAGTAAATGAAGAAGAGATAGAGGCGCTGGAGTTAGCCCTCATTCCTTTTTTTAAGGAAGAGCACCTGGAGTATGTAGGTGAGATCATTGAACTCCTGCATAAGAAAGACAAGTATATCGCCTATGTCTATCATGGGCTTCAGGATGCGGAGCATCAGAAACAACCATCAAATCAACCTAAAAAAGCAGTATAAGATATGGGACGTTATGTTTTGCCGATTATAATTGAGGCAGGTTCAAAAGCTGAAGCTGAAGAAAAACTACACAAGCTCCTTGAGATCGGAGCCAACCACAAGCAGTTCACGTGGAATGACGTGTTGGGCGGACTTGTTGGTGCACTAAAGGAATATCAATTAGACAAAAAACTCAAAAATCAATCGAGGTAGCAGCAAAATGCTGGCAATAACAATCTATAAATTCTAAACGTGACCTATGAAAAAGAATGAAGTTCCTATAAACACCCCTGAATGGCTGCGCAGTTTTAAAGGCTGTGAACAGTTGACAGATGAACAGGCGAATCAGATAATAGACAGTCTCAAAACGCTGGCCTGTATATTACTGAAGTCAACGGGTGATTCTGGCACATTAATTGATAATCAATTAGTTATACAATCAAAAACACTGATTGATGCCAACAAAATAAACAGAGCAGCATGAAAACAATTGCAGATTTTGGAAAGTATGGTAAAAAAAAGGGCAAATCTGTTGAGGTAAATACTAAATGCGCCGTGGTATACACCAGGGTATCAAGTAAGGAACAGGCAGATAACAATCTCAGCCTTGAGTTTCAGCGTAAAACGGTTCAGGAGTATGCCGAACGAAGCGGGTTCAGCATCGAAGCATACTTCGGAGGCACCTATGAGAGTGCTAAGACGGATGGGCGAAAGGAGTTTCAGCGCATGCTCGACTTTATCAGAAGAAACAAAGAGAAAGTATCTCATGTGTTGGTCTATACACTTGACAGGTTCAGCCGCACCGGCGGAGGTGCCATTAAACTTGCCGAGGAATTAAGAGAAAAGTACGGTGTTACCGTATTTGCAGTTACTCAACCTGCGGATACATCTAACCCCAGCGGCGTCTTACAGCAGTCCATTCACTTTATCTTTTCACAGTACGATAACCAGCTACGAAAGCAACGTGCAGTCGCAGGAATGAAGGAGAAGTACGAAAAAGGGATATGGGTAACTAAACCGCCGATGGGATATGACATTGTGCGTACAAACGGAGAACGTAGAATCGTCGTGAATGCCGTTGGCAAGAAACTGCGCAAAGCATTTATTTGGAAAAGTGAGGGTATGAAAAATGATGAGATCATTGACAAGCTGAAGGCAATGGGAATTGCCATGTACAAGCAACAAATGACGAAGATCTTTAAAAATCCTTTTTACTGTGGATTGATAGCAAATGCGATGCTTAACGGGAAAGTGATAGAAGGTACCCATGAAAAACTCATTTCGCGTGAGGTCTTTTTTAAAGTGAATGATATCCACGAACAGTCATCAGGGTATGGGGTATCACATAAAAGAGAAAGGGATGCTGTACCATTGAAGGTTTTTTTAAAGTGCGGAGAATGCCAGGAGCCTTTTACCGGTTATATAGTTAAGGCAAAAGGCTTATGGTATTACAAATGCAGGACAAACGGCTGTAAATGCAATAAAAGTGCAAAGCAGATGCATGTGCTATTTGAAGAGTTGCTCAACAAATACACCATAAAAGAGCAGTACGTTGAACCTCTTAAAGCGAATATGTTGTTGGTATGGCAGGAAATCAACAGAGATAATATCGAGCAGGAGCATTTGTACCGGAAACAGCTCATTGAGGTAATTAACTCTATTGATGTCATAGAAGACAAGCATTTTGTAAAAGAGATAATGAGTGAAGAAACGTTCCTTAGATTGTCTGGAAAATATAAGGCCGAGAAGGCTAAAATAGAGGAAGAATTGACAAAAGTGTCACCAAAAATTTCGAACCCCAACATCGCAATAGAAAAAGCCATCGGCATTTCGCTGGAACTCGCGCTCAGATGGCATTCCAGCGATATTAAAGAGAAAGAAAAGCTACAGAAACTGGTGTTTCCTGAAGGAATCTTCTACGACCGTAAAACAGGTGAACTTCGAACCGAAAGAGTAAATGTTATTTTCGAGCTATTATGCAGCCTGGATGGAGTTTCCCCAGAAAATGAGAAGGGACAAACGGATATTTTAACCCGTTTGTCCCTTTCTGCGG
>CAZPOT010000033.1:0-3449 GCA_964588295.1 uncultured Flavipsychrobacter sp.
TTCTTCCTCACATACCTACCGTTGCTGCCGGAAATTGTAAAGAAGTATATGCCTGCATTTAGGTTGCTCAAATCACACTTTATTGAATGATCGCCGCCCTGCAACACGCCAAAACTGCGATTAGAAACACTCTGCCCCACCACATTACTTATGGTAAGATTTACTTCCATTGAGCTATTGAGTGAAAAATAAAGCACGGTGTTATCTCTTGCAGGGTTAGGGAATATCGTCAATGGGTCGGTGTCTTTCAGGTCGTCAATACCTACAGGTCCACACAAGTTTGATGCTGCATAATGCCAGGTGGCAACCGAGCCTCGCGGATAGGCATTAATTGTGTCCTGATATACCTTCTTGTTCGGGCATATCAAGTACAATGTAGGGAATGCTGTGTTGTTATAATTGCTAATAAAATCATTCAATGTTACGCCAGTCGGGTTCATAATAGGGAACAGGCTGCCAGTAACCCAATCGCCTTGCGTATTTGTGCCTGTTCCTTGAAGATCGGCAAGGGTTGTATTTCCGTCACCTTCAAGAAAAAAAACTTTCCATGTTTGGTCGCCTGGATTATCATGCAAGGTGTACAGACTGTCCATAACACCGGTTTGATGATATAGCCAGCACGGATGACACCATGTAGCAGATATATCCAGCGCAACATACTTGCCTGCATTCAGATAAGAATAGAGGTTTTGTGTATTGCCATTAATATCGGTAAAAGTAAAATCGGGTGCAGTTGACCCGTCAGTAAGCTGGCTATACGACAGACTTCCGTGAAATAATGCACAAATCAGTAACACCAATACCTTTCTCATAACGTTTCACTTTTAACCAAACAAACACTATTGTACTATGAGCTTGCTGTAATAGCTTTTTCCTGCCTCGTCTTGCAGCATAAAGTAATAACCGCCTTTGGCAATGCCATTCAGCGAAAAAGTCGCTTTACCGTTTACTATTTCAGGCTTCAGTTCAAAATTTTCTCCAGTATTATCCGTGAGGTAGCAGGAAGTAACCTTGTCGATGTTCTTTAAGGACACCGAAAATGTCTCGTTTGCAGGGTTGGGATAAACGTCTATTACTTCCTTGCTAGCAATAGCTTCTATGCCTGTCGTAACGGTGTAAGTACCTTTCATGTACATTACATTGCCGGTATTATCGTCTTCCCATACTACATGCACTACACCGGGAGCCATCGCAACATCGCCGTTCATGATACCACTTCCGGTTGCGCCAGTAATGGCGTTGTAGCCAGTGAAACCAGTGGATATGTTATTGGTAAACGAATAAACAAGGGCATTCCCAGACGAGGTATTTTGTTTCCAAACAACACAAGCAGCATTACCTGCATTAGCAATGCGTGGATAGTTTTGAGATGAAAGACCTGTAAACATACCAGTAATACGACTGTGCTTTGCCGCCATCGCACTTATTGAGGCACGCCCAAAATGCACTAACGCTGTGCCTGATGCAGTACTCATGAACACGCTATAGATAGAATCACCTATTACGATACCATCTGGACCACTTGAGGGACATGACATAATCATCCAGTTCGTGGTGTCGACAGTCATATGACTCGGAAAGGTCATTCCTCCATCTGTAGATACTCCTGCCCAGATATCCCTGATATTGCCAATATTTTCGCGACTAAGCATGATGACATTTGAGCCGGAAGAAATGATAGATGCCGGGCAGCAATCGCAAACAGAATCTGTTGTAGCACTTGCGGCAACATCCGGAGAAAATGTCATTCCGTAATCCGTAGAACGGGTTACAGCATACCTTGCGGTCGTGAATGTAGGCGTGAATTTCATGAAAGCCACAACCGGATTACCTGTAGAATTTGTAGTCACGATAGGAAAACGGGACATATTTGCACCTATGTTGTCAATTTTCACCGTGTCAGAGAAGGTCATGCCGCCGTCATAAGAGTGCGACATGTACATATGGTTCATGCTCATCGTTTCGGGCGTACGCTTCATGGTTACGTACACAGTATCGCCATAGGAAGCCATATCCGGGCCTGCCCAGGATTGGGCAAATACGTTTATTGCGGTATTGCCAACGGCTACAGGCGTAGAAAACGCAGTGCCTGTCCAGCGGGAAAAATAGGCTCTGGTGTCGGTTTTACCCCAAAGGATCATGGGGTTGCCAGCCCTGTTAAGTGCAACGCGGGGATGTAGATTGCCATATGTGGAGCCACTGGCCACAGTAACTGGCGTAGTCCATGTGATCTGAGCAAAGCTCTGTAAGCTGGCTGCAGCGAGTAGCATTGAGGTAAATATCTTTTTCATATTAAAATATTTTAAACAAGAGGACCATACAAAACTAATGTAAAAGGCGCGTAGGAACAACAATGAAGTCGGGCTATAAACAAAATAAACAACTGATGGTTAGTGGTGCCACTTCAATTAGTCTGATTTGTATCAGTTTATCATCAAGCGAAATCCTTATCTTTATGGGTATGAAAAAGCTATTTACCATTCTATTAATGGTGTGCTATATGGCGACTGCCATTGGCATTAGCTTTTCATTTCATTACTGCGGCCATCATTTCAGGTATATTACTTTTTCAGAAGATACAGAAAAAGGATGTTGCGGTAAGAATGAACATAAAAGTAAATGCTGCACAGATAAGATAGTAAAGGCCAAGATCAAGGATAATCACTCTTATCAGGCAAAGGCAACCATCAACGACAACTGGCAACCGGGAGTCCTACCTGCAACACAAACATATTGTTGGACTGAACTACCTGAACAAATAGCTCCGGAAAACTTCGTCTCTTCCGATTCATCTCCGCCATTTGTCAGATCGGTGCCAATTTATCTGGCAAACAGGGTTTTAAGAATTTGATTTGTATTGTTATGACGTTTAACGCACGGCTAATAACCGTGTGCTGTACTTTTTATTCAACAATCTACAAATCAAAAAAAATGAAAAAAATATTCTCTCTTTTCGCTGCTGCTATTATCAGCGGTACTGCCATTGCACAAATACCAAATTCAGGTTTTGAGACCTGGACTACAACCAGTGGATACGATGTACCAACCGGTTGGGACCAATTAAATTCGATGACATCTTCGATGTCTACCTATACATGCACGAAGGGTACACCCGGCAATCCCGGAAGTTCATACATTAAATTGGTTTCCAAAACCGTTACAGGCATGGGCGTAATGCCGGGTATAGCTTGTTCTGGTTTATTGGATCAATCGTCAATGACGAACATTGTTGGCAAATCTGGTTTCCCAAGTACTGCTCGCCCTGTTAGCCTTACTGGCAACTGGCAATATATGGCCTATGGCAGCGACCAAGGTTATATTATGGTGCTGCTATCTAAGTGGAACAGTGCAATGAATATGCGTGATACGGTTGCATTTGTAAAACAAAATTTATCGGGGATGGTTATGAGTTGGGGTGCGTTCACTATCCCTCTTACCTACCAATCGGG
>CAZPOT010000033.1:3549-8969 GCA_964588295.1 uncultured Flavipsychrobacter sp.
ATTTAGTCTAACTGTACACCCAGACAGTGTACAATTCAAACCGGGACGGTACACTCAGACTTTCGGTGTAAATGCGGCTAAATATTTAGGTCCAACACTCATTATGAGGAAGGGCGATAGTGTTAGTATTACCGTCACCAATCAAATTGGCGACACTACTACTATGCATTGGCATGGCTTGCACGTTGCTCCGCTGAATGATGGCGGGCCATTCAGCATGATTATGAATGGCATGAACTGGAATCCAAAGTTTGTAGTAAGGAATAATGCCGCAACCTACTGGTATCATCCTCATATGATGGCAAAAACGGCAGAACAGGCAATTAAGGGAGATGCCGGAATGATCATCGTTCGCGACAATGATGAAGCTGCCCTCAATCTGCCACGTACCTACGGCATTGATGACTTCCCAATAGTTGTTCAGTCCGTAGAGTTGGACACCCTGAACCAATTTATGCCAAGAGGCATGGTAGATAGCGTGGTTCTGGTAAACGGAACAGATTCGCCGTACGTAAATATGCCTGCGCAAGTTGTGCGTATGCGGTTATTGAATGCTTCGGGCGAGCGGACGTTTAACTTTGGCTTTACCGCTAACAAGGCATTTAAGGTTATCGGCAACGATGGTGGTTTGCTGAACGCTCCGGTCAACAGCACAAGAATACGGTTGTCGCCTGGCGAAAGAGCGGAAATACTACTTGATCTTACAGGAATGGTTGGTCAGACTATCCATTTAATGAGCTATGCATCAGAACTGCCTATGGGCGTTCAGGGTGGCCCTACAATGCCCATGCCGCCCGGTAGCCCAGCGATGAATAGTCCTTTGAACGGCATCGACTTCAATATTCTGCAAATCAATGTTGCTGCTCCTACCGCATCGCCGGTAACATCTATTCCAGCTTCACTGGTTACAGATGTTCCGTATGCTACCAGTTCAGCCACTGTCACACGTCACATACTCATGTCTGCGGACAGCATGATGGTGATGGACGGTCCATTTTACTTGAATGGAAACATGTATGACATGGATAGGATCGACTATAGAATACCATTGAACAATGTAGAGATATGGTCGCTTAAGGACAGCACAATGGTGGCTCATCCGTTCCATTTACACGGTTTCCACTTCTTCGTGCTTGACCGGGACGGAGTAGCGGTAAACGCTTCAGAAGCAGGGCGAAAAGATGTGGTCTTGGTGCAGCCTAATGAAACGGTAAGATTTATTGCAAAGTTTGATGATTTTGCCGACACCACTGTTCCCTATATGTTTCACTGCCATATCCTCATGCATGAAGATGATGGCATGATGGGCCAGTTCAAGGTAGGAGCAGACTATTTGAGCGTACAATCTGAGGTTTTAAGAAACCCGAACGTGGTTGTATATCCCAATCCGGTTGAGCATGATTTGAACATTGCGCTAAGGAACGGAGTTCAAACAGACAAGACAATCGTATCTATCAGCAATATCCTCGGACAAAACGTTTATATAGGTATGCTGAACAATAGCATGAGCATTAACATGTCAAATTGGCAAAGCGGAATGTATGCTGTTACCGTCATAAATGATGGACAAACAATTTACAGGGCTTTAATAGTTAAGGCAGCTCAGCACTAATTGCGCATTATTCCCGAGGGGGTTGTCACAGCTATACTTTCAGCATTGATAAACCCTTCGGGGATATTTTGCCAATTCGTGCGAAGCAATGATCAACACCTTTCTACATGAACACACCGAATTACAATGCCTATCAAGAAAATGGCATCAATTTTTACATAATCACCTACAACTATTTTAAAAATGGAATTTTTGAAAAGTTGCAGTGGCATTGTATAGGCAATACAGGTGATTTGGCCAGAGCCGATCAACACCTGCAGTATATACTGTTGCAACATCTGGCCTCTGATTTTCCAGGTAGTAACTATACGCTGGAAATAGTGCCTGAACATTCATATCCGATTTATAAAGAGCTGTTTCTGGAATTAGGAGGAAGGATACACGGATCACTGGACACAGATAAATGCGCATCATGAAACTAATAATAAAAAATATGGTATGCCCAAGGTGCATAACATCTGTTGGACAATTGTTGGAAAGAAATGGACTGTCGGCAAAAAATATCCGTCTTGGCGAAATTGAGTTAACCGAAAGCGTGGACAAAAAAGTACTGGAGCAATTTGCTGGCGACCTGAGAGCATCAGGGTTTGAATTGCTGGATGACCAAAGAATGCAGTTAATTGAGCAGATCAAAACGCTGCTTATTCAAAAAGTGCAATCGGGTAATATCGAGGAACATTTCAGCATAAGTAAATTTTTAACCGATCATATCTTCAGGGACTATTCAGCTATCAGCAAACTATTTTCGGAGGTCGAAGGAATTACACTGGAACAGTTCTTCATATTGCAGAAGATAGAGAAGACCAAGGAGCTATTGATCTACAATGAGCAGTCACTTAGTCAAATAGCCTTTGATCTTGGATACAGCAGCACCCAGCATTTATCCAATCAGTTCAAAAAGTTAACGGGGATGACGCCATCGCAATTCAAACAAATAGGAGCAATTCACAGAAAACCATTGGATGATGTAAGGAGCTAGATAATAGCCTCCATTTATCTGTACAATTTGTCCAAAATGGTATACGTGCGAAGGACCGACAACGTACGAATTTTGTGCTGTTAAATATGACAATATGGAAACAGATAATACTTTTACGCTGCCTCTGGAAGGAATGGATAGCGAACACTGCGCCCTTATTATTGACAAAGGGCTGAGCAAAGTTCCCGGTATATCATCGCATAAGGTTGAATTAAATAACCGGCGGGCTATTATCTCCAGTGATGATCCTGAAATAGTTGTCAAATCGGTAAGCACCATACGTGAGCTAGGATACGACGTAGATACTGTAAAGAAATCTTTCCCGGTTTTAAATATGAGCTGTGCATCTTGTGCCAGCAGTTCGCAAAGTATGCTGGAGCATACCCCTGGAGTCATTGCTGTATCAGTAAACTATGCAAATGCTACGGCGCAGGTTGAATATGTGCCGACAATCACAGATCCTACAAAGATGAAACTCGCATTACAGGGCATTGGTTACGACCTGATGATAGACGAGTCTGAAGAAGCAAAGGATACTCTTGAAGATATCCATAGAGCAAAATACGATCAATTAAGGCGACGGACGATCGGAGCTATTGGATTGTCTATCCCTCTGGTTGCCATAGGAATGTTCTTTATGAATATACCCTACGCCAATTATATAATGTGGGCGTTGGCTACCCCTGTAGTATTAATTTTCGGGCAACAGTTTTTCGTCGGTGCATGGAAACAGGCAAAGCATCGCTCCGCAAATATGGACACATTGGTTGCTTTAAGCACAGGCGTAGCCTATTTATTCAGTGTGTTTAACACGGTCTATCCTGATTACTGGCATAACAGGGGGCTACATGCCCATGTTTATTTTGAAGCTTCGGCAGTAGTTGTAGCCTTTATTCTCCTAGGCAAAATGCTTGAAGAAAAAGCAAAAGGCAACACGTCATCAGCCATAAAGAAACTAATGGGATTACAGCCTAAAACTGTGACCGTAGTTCATCACGGAGGACACCAGATGGAAATGCCAATAGCCAAAGTGAAGGTTGGGGACACTATTCTGGTGAAACCCGGGGAGAAGATCGCTGTTGACGGAGTTGTAAATTCAGGCTCATCGTTTGTTGACGAGAGCATGATAAGCGGAGAGCCGGTGCCAGTAGAAAAGAAAACGGACGATAAAGTTTTTGCAGGAACAATTAATCAAAAAGGGAGTTTTCAATTTAAAGCTGAAAAGGTTGGTGGCGACACTGTCCTTGCTCAGATAATCAAGATGGTACAAGATGCGCAAGGAAGCCGGGCTCCTGTGCAGAAACTGGTTGATAAGATATCAGGCATTTTTGTGCCTGTTGTTATCGTTATAGCATTGATAAGCCTAACGGTATGGGCGGCATTCGGCGGTGAAAACGGGGCAACACAAGGTTTATTAGCATTGGTTACGGTGCTTGTTATTGCCTGCCCCTGCGCATTGGGACTTGCTACTCCAACGGCTATAATGGCAGGAATTGGCAAAGGTGCTGAGAATGGAATACTGATAAAAGATGCTGAAAGCCTTGAGTTGTCGAAAAAAATAAATGTCATTATCCTGGACAAAACAGGCACGATAACTGAAGGAAAACCCGAAGTGTTATCTGTGAACTGGAAAAAGGACGTGCAAGAAGAGCGGTTGTCGGGAATTGTGATGAGTATTGAACAACAGTCCGAACACCCGCTTGCAGAGGCAGTTGTCCGTCATTTCAAGAATATCAGCAAGATCAATGTGCAATCGGACAGCTTTGAAAGTATAACCGGTAAGGGTGTAAAAGCTATCTATAATGGTGTTGAATATTTTCTTGGCAGCTATGCGCTAATACAATCACAGCAAATCCCGATTGACGAAAGTCTTCAGAAGAAAGCCGATGAGTGGCTGGCCAAGGCTGCAACTGTTATCTGGTTCGCCGACAAAACAGCTACGCTTGCAGCTATTGCTATTGCTGATCGCATCAAGCACACATCAATTGATGCGATAAAGCAATTGAAAGCGGAAGGCATTGAAGTTTATATGCTTACCGGAGACAATCCTCATACGGCAAAGGCGATAGCAGAACAAGTAGGTATTGAGCAATTCAAAGCTGAAGTATTACCTGCTAATAAAGCTGAGTTTGTAAAAGAGTTACAGCAAAGGGGAATGGTTGTCGCAATGGTGGGTGATGGAATTAACGACAGTAATGCCTTGGCACAGGCTGATGTAAGTATTGCGATGGGTAAAGGAAGTGATATAGCAATGGATGTGGCCAAAATGACCATAATTTCATCTGATCTCAACAAAATTCCTAAAGCAATCAATTTATCAAGAAGCACTGTTGCTACTATCCGGCAGAACCTTTTCTGGGCGTTTATTTACAATGTCATCGGCATACCGATAGCTGCGGGCATCCTCTATCCCATTAATGGTTTTTTGCTCAATCCAATGATAGCTGGTGCGGCTATGGCTTTGAGTAGTGTCAGTGTAGTTAGCAATAGCATTCGTCTTAAATGGTTGAAGTTATAAAACACTATTTAAGTGTTACTTTCTTCCTTTTAAGTATAACCATAGCTCTCCCTTTTCAACCGAATTTTGTATAAAAAACACAATGAAATATCAGTTTAAAACAAACATCAATTGCGGCGGGTGCATAGCTAAGATTGCGCCTCACATGAACGGCAACCAGGACATTGCGAAATGGAGTGTGGACACGACAAACCCCGCAAAAATTCTGACTGTTGAGACTGAAACATTAGATGAAGCAGGGGTGACTAAAATTGTAAACGAAGCAGGATTTACTGCAACTTCTTTGACAAATTAATTGTAAACAAAAACAG